>NZ_FMHW01000002.1:4844166-6153333 GCF_900090325.1 Micromonospora pallida
GGCGACCGAGTCCTCCGACGCCCGGGCCAGCTACTCCAACATCGGCACCTGCCTGGACATCTTCGCCCCGGGCAGCGCGATCACCTCGGCCTGGCACACCAACGACACCGCTACCAACACGATCAGCGGCACGTCGATGGCGAGCCCGCACGTGGCCGGCGCGGCCGCGCTGGTGCTCGCCGCGAACCCGGCGTACACGCCGCAGCAGGTCCGCGACAAGCTGGTGAACGACGCCACCAACAACGTGGTGACCAACCCGGGCACCGGTTCGCCGAACAAGCTGCTCTACACCGGCAACATCGTCCCGCCGACCCAGGACTTCAGCATCAGCGTGTCCCCGGCCGCCGGTTCGGTCAACCCGGGCGGGTCGCTGAGCGCCACGGTGAGCACCACGACCACCATCGGCAACCCGCAGACGGTCAGCCTGACCGCCAGTGGCCTGCCGGCCGGGGCGACCGCGAGCTTCAGCCCGGCGTCGATCAGCACCGGTGGCTCGTCCGCCCTGACCATCGCCACCACCGGCAGCACCGGGCCGGGCACGTACACGGTGACCATCACCGCGACCGGGCCGGTCACCACGCAGAGCACGTCGTACGCCCTGACCGTCAACGGGCCGCCCGGCTGCTCGCAGACCAACAACACCGACGCCACGATCTCCGACAACAGCACCGTGGAGAGTTCGATCACCATCTCGGGCTGCGCCGGTAACGCCTCGGCGTCCAGCACCGTGCAGGTGGCGATCGTGCACACCTACATCGGGGACCTGGTGGTCAGCCTGATCGCGCCGGACGGCAGCGCGTACGTCTTGCACAACCGCACCGGCGGTTCTGCCGACAACATCAACCAGACCTACCCGGTGAACCTCTCCTCGGAGGCGTCGAACGGCACCTGGAAGCTGCGGGTGCAGGATGCCGCCAGCGGTGACGTCGGCTACCTCGACACCTGGACCCTGAAGCTCAACGGGACGACCCCGCCGACCTGTGGCGGCACCAACGGCACCGACGTGACCATCGGTGACAACACCACGGTCACCAGCCCCATCGCCGTCAGCGGCTGCACCGGCAACGCGTCGGCCGCCAGCACCGTGCAGGTGGCGATCGTGCACACCTACATCGGGGACCTCGTGGTCACCCTGGTCGCCCCGGACGGCAGCGCCTACGTCCTGCACAACCGCACCGGCGGCTCGACCGACAACCTGAACCAGACCTACACGGTCAACCTGTCGTCCGAGCCCCGCAACGGCACCTGGACCCTGCGGGTTCAGGATGCCGCCGCCGGTGACGTCGGCTACCTGAACAGCTGGACCCTGACCCTGTAAACCCTCCTCGACCGATCGGGCCCCTGCCACGTCGCGTGGCAGGGGCCCGACCATGCCGGCGAAGCCCGGACCTCCCTGATCACACAGGGCGACCACCTAGTGACCAGGAGTTCCATCCCGCAACACCAGACCACTTCGTTGATCACGAATAGATCAACACATCTCTCTATTTCGCTGCGGGTGCCATACGATCCCGATCAATCGATCAGCCTTGATCGACCTGCGTGTCGCCGACACGCTGCTCAGCGGGAAGGAACGACCGAGGGATGACAGACTCCCCTGCCACAGGACGCCGCTGGCGTCTCACCGTGGCCACCGCCGCCGCCACCGCCGCCGTGGCGTTCGGCGCCCCGGCGACCGCAGCCCCCGCCGAGGGGCAGATCCTCCTCGCCGGTGGCGCGACCGCCGTCGAGAACTCGTACATCGTGGTGTTCAAGGACGCCGCGGTCGGCCAGCCCGAGGTCGGCACCAAGGCCCGCGGCCTCGCCGGCAAGCACGGCGGCGCCGTCGGCCGGACGTACCAGAACGCGCTGCGCGGCTTCGAGGCCCGGATGTCGGAGACGGCGGCCAAGCGGCTCGCCGCCGACCCGGCGGTCAAGTACGTCCAGCAGAACCACACGGTACGGATCTCCGCCACGCAGACCCCGACCCCCTCCTGGGGTCTGGACCGGGTCGACCAGCGTGCTCTGCCCCTCAACAACTCGTTCACGTACGCGAACAACGGCGCGGGCGTGAAGGCGTACATCATCGACACCGGCATCCGGTTCGCGCACAGCGACTTCGGCGGCCGGGCGATCTCCGGGTACGACTCGGTCGACGGCGGCACCGCCGACGACTGCAACGGCCACGGCACGCACGTCGCCGGCACGGTCGGCGGCACCGCGTACGGCGTGGCCAAGGGCGTCACCCTGGTCGGCGTACGGGTCCTCGACTGCGCCGGCAGCGGCACCAACGCCGGGGTCATCGCGGGCGTCGACTGGGTCACCGGCAACCACGCCGCCGGGGAGAAGGCGGTCGCCAACATGAGCCTCGGCGGCGGCTTCTACCAGGCCCTCAACGACGCGGTCGCCCGCTCGATCGCCGACGGCGTCACCTACGGTCTTGCCGCCGGCAACGACTACGGCGCGAACGCCTGCAACAGCTCGCCCGCCAGCACCCCCGCCGGCATCACCGTCGGCGCGACCCAGTCCAACGACGCCCGGGCCAGCTACTCCAACATCGGCTCCTGCCTGGACATCTTCGCCCCGGGCAGCTCGATCACCTCGGCCTGGCACACCAGCAACACCGCCACCAACAGCATCAGCGGTACGTCGATGGCGACCCCGCACGTGGTCGGCGCCGCCGCGCTCGTGCTCGCCGCCAACCCGACCTTCACCCCGCAGCAGGTCCGCGACAAGCTGGTCAACGACGCCACCAGCGGTGTGGTGACCAGTCCGGGCACCGGCTCCCCGAACAAGCTGCTCTACGTCGGTGGCGGCACCACCCCTCCGCCCACCGGCTGCACGAAGACCAACGGCACGGACGTGACCATCCGCGACTACACCACCGTCTCCAGCACCGTCGCGGTCACCGGTTGCACCGGCACCGCCTCGTCGACGAGCACGGTCGCGGTCAACATCGTGCACACCTACATCGGTGACCTGGTGGTCAGCCTGGTCGCCCCGGACGGCAGCGTGTACACCCTGCACAACCGTGCCGGCGGCTCCGCCGACAACATCAACCAGACCTACACGGTCAACCTCTCCTCGGAGACCCGTAACGGCAACTGGGCCCTGCGGGTCCAGGACGCCGCCGCCGGTGACACCGGGTACATCAACAGCGTCACCCTGAACCTCTAGTCAGCGCCGCACGCCCATTGGGTGGTAGGAGGGGTCCCCTGCAGTGCGAAAAGCACCTGCAAGGGACCCCTCCTACCACCTCAGTCCTTCTCGCAGGCGAGGCCGTCGTTGTCCCGGTCCAGGTCGTAGATGTCGTCGCCGATGACCTCGACCACCCCGTACAGGTACGCCGGACCGTTGCCGCTACCGCCTCCGCAGTCGACGTCGCTGGCGATCGGCACGCAGCCGCTGTAGTTCGGGTCGCACCGCCGGGCCGGTTTGGTGCCGATCGCGACGACCTCGGTGACCGGTTTCCGGGTCACCGCCGACCGCACCAGCTTCCGTCCGGTCTGCGCGCCGTCGGTGACGGTGACCTGGTAGGTCAGGGTCCGTACGCCGTCGACACCCCGGGTACGGACCGCCCGCTTCCCCTCAGCGAGGGAGGAGTCCTTCACCGTCCGCGTACCGTGCGGGATCTTTTCCGTCGCGGTCTCCGTCCGCGTCTCGACCACCGGTGAGGGAGACGGCGAGATCGACGGGGTGGCCGACGGAGCCGACGACGGCGACGCGGCCGGTGGCGACGCCACGCTGGGCTCCGGGTAGGCCGACGGCTCCTCGACGCCAGCGGCTGCGGCCGGGCGCGACTTCTGCGGCGGCGGCTCGGCCGTCGCGCCGATGACCGTGAGGCCGCCACAGCAGAGCAGGACGAACGTCAACGCCCCCGCGCCGATGAGCAGTGCGGTCCGTTGCCCGGCGGTGAGCCGGCTGAACCAGCCCGGCTGGCCCTCGACGGGCAGACCGTACCCGGGTGCGGGGAAATAGTCGGGCGGGGGAAGGTGGCCGGGCGGTGGGACGGGGCCGGACGGCGGCTGGTACGGCGGGAACGGTGGTGGCTGCTGCGTCACAGCGCCGAGTGTCGTCGCCGACGCCCCAGCCGGTAACCGCCGTGCCGCCTGCTATCGACATCGATCAGGCCATGCCCGGCGCGGGTCGGACCGCCCCACACCCTCCGGACAACCTGCCCTGATCGCCCACTCGCCGTGGCCACCGGCCCGTCCGTCCACAGTGGCTGTCCGCGCAGCCCATGACCATGGGAGCCAGAGTCGGGGCACAGGTCCGAACGGACCGGGCGTGTGTCACCCCAGCCCGGGATCTCCTTGCGTCGCCATCGATCGGGAGTTGGCGGGCCACGGACCACGGTCACGTTTCCGACACCGCGTCACTTCAGAAGAACTGCCAAGATGGGCATATCAGAAGAAACCTTTTCCAGAGAAACCGATCTATTCGTTTCGCTGATATTGTTACGGCCCGAAATCCAGTCGCCGCCAGAAGGAGGGCGTCCATGCCCAAAGTCGGCCGATCATTGGGAATGGCCGTTACGGTTGCCGTCACGGCAGTCGGCGCAACCGCGGTCACGGCCAGTCCAGCAGCGGCGTACTGCCGCTCGGGAATGACGACGTGGAACAACACAAGCTTTTCCAAGACGATCGGTGTCAACACGACCTTCCCGACCGGTATGCGTACCGGACTGAGTGGCGGACTGACCCAGTGGAACCAGAGCGGCTCAGCTCTGAGCTACACCACACCGACGTACACCACCGGATGGCTGATCTACGCTTTCCGTGGTTCCCACTCCTACTCGCCGCTCATGGGCAGCGCGCCCGGTATCGCCCTGACCATGGTCAGTGGTTCCACCCACTCCGGTGGCGAACTGATCCTTTCCACCCAGTACACCTGGGTCAACGCCAGCCAGGACATCAACGCCGGTATCGCGGACGTGCAGACCGTCGCAGTGCACGAGGTAGGCCATTTCACCGGCCTTGCCCACCCGTGGCCGGGACCCTGCACGGACGGAACTTCGTACACGAGCGCGGAACAACAGTCCGTCATGTCTACCATCAATACTGGCACCCGTCGCTTTGTGAACAGCGATGATATCGCCGGGGTCACGGCCATCTACTAGGAGCGCTTGATGATCGACTTCCGTATCGCCCGGCCCGGCGCGGCGATCGTCGCCAGCGCCGCACTCGCCATGGGACTGCTCGCCGGTTGTGGCACCGAAAACAGCGACTCGCCCGCGGCGGCCCCGGCTCCCCGCACGATCACCGCCGAGCCTTACAAGCTCGACAGCAGCCCGGAAAGTGCTCTCACATTCTTCCGTAACACCAACGTGTTCGAAGGCACCGTGGTCTCGGTCCTTCCGGACGTACGCGTCACGGACCTGCTCGACAGCGGGCAGAAATTCGAGGCCGTCTACACCCCGGTGGTGATCCGGGTCGACAGCGTGTACCGGGGCGATCTGCGGCCGGGCTCCGAGGTCACCATCCGGTCCATGGGTGGTGAGGCCGACGGACTGAGGTACGTCATTCACAACGCCCCCGCCAAGGAGACCTTCCGCCCCAGCGCCAAGCTGGTCGTCTTCGGCGCCGAAATCGACACGGTCGACTCCGAGCAGGCGCCCGCGATGACTCCGAACTTCGTCTACCGGCTCGCCGGTACGCGGTTCGTGGATGCCACCTACGCCGACGGCCCGGCCAACGGGAAGGCCCCCGGCGAAGTCGCCATGGCTGACATGCGGACCAAGCTCCAGAAAATGCCGAAGGTCCCGACGCGCGGCTGAGCCGCCAGCGACCGTTGGGCACTCGCCGACGAGAGGACAGCTCCGTCCGGCGGTCATCCACCGGTCGCCGAGAACCCGATGCCGTGGCCGACGCCCAGCCACGGCATCGGGTCCCTGGCGCGCCCTTGGCGACCGGGGGTGAGCTGGGTCACGATGGGGGCGAGGAGGTGGCCGTGGCTGACCCGTGGCTCGCCCTGGAAGTCGGTGCCGATCCCGGCGAACGGATCGCCCAGGTCGGTGCCGCCCACGAGGCGTTCCTGACCGGCGGCACCAGTCCGCAGCAGGTACGCGACGTGGTACACCGGTCGTGGCGGCGGTCGGCGGGAGCACTGCTCGACCCGGAGGGCACCCCGCCGGTCGAGCTGACCGGCGACGACCTGGAGAGCTACCGGGCGGCGCATCCGCTGGCCCGGGTGCTGCCGCTCTTCCGGGACCTGCTCGGCGGAATCGCCGAGGACGGGGCGCACCTGATGGCGGTCTGCGACGCGTACGGGCGGCTGCTCTGGGTGGAGGGCCATTCGGGGGTGCTGCGGCGGGCCGAGCGGATGAACTTCGTACCGGGCGCGCGGTGGGACGAGACGCATGCCGGCACCAACGCTCCGGGTACCGCCCTCGCGGTCGACCACAGCGTGCAGATCTTCGCCACCGAGCACTTCAGCCGGCCGGTGCAGCCCTGGACCTGCGCCGCCGCGCCGATCCACGACCCGGCCACCGGGCGGCTGCTCGGCGCGGTCGACATCACCGGCGGTGACCATCTGGCGAATCCGCAGAGCCTGGCCCTGGTCCGGGCCACCGCGCGGGCGGCCGAGGCGTGGCTGGCCGGGCCGCTGGGGCCGGGCCTGCCGATCGCGCCGGACGTGGTCACGGTGACCGCGCTCGGGCGGGACGAGGCGGAACTGCGGGTCGCCGGGCGGCGGATCCGGCTCGGCCGCCGGCACAGCGAACTGTTGGTGCTGCTGCTCCAGCACCCGCAGGGGCGGACCGGGGAGCAGCTCGGCCTGGACCTCTACGGCGACGACCGGCTGCACCCGGTGACTTTGCGCGCCGAGTTGTCCCGGTTGCGCCGCATCCTCGGCCCCGAACTACTCGACTCCCGCCCGTACCGGCTGCGCGGGACCGTCCGGGCGGACTTCCGTACCGTCGCGGAGCTGCTGGAACGTGGTGACGTGGCGGGCGCGCTCGAGGCGTACCCGGGATCGTTGCTGCCGGGGTCGGACGCGCCGGGAGTGGCGCGACTGCGCCGGCTGGTCGACGGGCAGGTGCGGGCGGCTGTGCTGGCCGGCGGCGACCCGACGGCGCTCGCGGCGTGGACCGCGACGCCCGCCGGGGCCGACGACCTGGCCGCCTGGCAGGCCCTGGCGCGGGCGTTGCCGCCGGGCACGCCCCGCCGGCCACTCGCGGTGGCCCGGGTCCAGCAGCTCTCCCAGGAGTACGGACTCACGCACGCAACGTCGTTGCAACGTCCCGGTAACTAGCGTGGCCGCCGTCGCATCCTTCCGGACGGACGGCGGAGGTATCCATGACGCGCTACGACGCGCCGACGCACTGGCAGTCCCGGTACGACCACTTCATCGGCGGCGAGTACGTGAAGCCGCACGGCGGCCGGTACTTCGAGAACCCGACCCCGGTGACCGGGCAGACGTTCTGCGAGGTGGCCCGGGGCACCGCCGAGGACGTGGAGAAGGCGCTGGACGCGGCGCACGGCGCGGCCGACGCCTGGGGGCGGACCCCGGTGGCCGAGAGGGCCCTGCTGCTCAACCGGATCGCCGACCGGATGCAGGAGCACCTCGAAGACCTCGCCGTCGCCGAGACCTGGGAGAACGGCAAACCGGTACGGGAGACCCTGGCCGCCGACATCCCTCTCGCAATCGACCACTTCCGTTACTTCGCCGGGGCGATCCGGGCGCAGGAGGGTTCCCTCGGCGAGTTGGACGACGACACCGTGGCCTACCACTTCCACGAGCCGCTCGGTGTGGTCGGGCAGATCATCCCGTGGAACTTCCCGCTGCTCATGGCGACCTGGAAGCTCGCCCCGGCGCTCGCCGCCGGCAACGCGGTGGTGCTCAAGCCGGCCGAGCAGACCCCCGCGTCGATCCACTACTGGCTCTCGCTGGTGGCCGACCTGCTCCCGCCCGGTGTGATCAACATCGTCAACGGCTTCGGCGTCGAGGCGGGCAAGCCCCTCGCCTCCTCGCCCCGGGTGGCGAAGGTGGCGTTCACCGGGGAGACCACCACCGGGCGGCTGATCATGCAGTACGCCAGCGAGAACATCAAGCCGGTCACCCTGGAACTGGGCGGCAAGAGCCCGAACATCTTCTTCGACGACGTCAGCGCGGCGAACGACGACTTCCTCGACAAGGCCCTCGAAGGGTTCACCATGTTCGCCCTGAACCAGGGCGAGGTGTGCACCTGTCCGTCCCGGGCGCTCGTCCAGCAGGGGCACTACGCCGACTTCCTGCCCGCCGCCGTCGAGCGGACGAAGGCGGTCCGGCAGGGGCACCCGCTGGACACCGAGACGATGATCGGGGCGCAGGCGTCCAACGACCAACTGGAGAAGATCCTGTCGTACCTGGACATCGGCCGGAAGGAGGGCGCGCGGGTGCTGACCGGCGGTGAGCGCGCCGACCTGGGCGGTGAACTGTCCGGCGGGTACTACGTGCAGCCGACCGTCTTCGAGGGCGACAACTCGATGCGGATCTTCCAGGAGGAGATCTTCGGCCCGGTGGTCTCGGTGACCTCCTTCGCCGACCTGGCCGACGCCGTCAAGATCGCCAACGACACCCTGTACGGGCTGGGGGCCGGCGTCTGGACCCGGGACATGAACACCGCGTACCGGGCGGGGCGGGCGATCCAGGCCGGCCGGGTCTGGACGAACTGCTACCACGCCTACCCGGCGCACGCCGCGTTCGGCGGGTACAAGCAGTCCGGCATCGGCCGGGAGAACCACAAGATGATGCTGGAGCACTACCAGCAGACCAAGAACCTACTGGTCAGCTACTCCACGAAGAAGCTCGGCTTCTTCTGATGACCGCCGGTCCCGACGCGGCGGAGCCCGGCGGGCCGGGCGGCGGGGTGTCGCCCGGTCCGGGGAAGCGGTCGGGCTCCACCGCGTCACCTGTCACCGTCACCCCTGCGGCGGCCGAGCTGATCCGGTCGCTGCGAGGACAGCACGGGCCGCTGATGTTCCACCAGTCCGGCGGCTGCTGCGACGGCAGCGCCCCGATGTGCTTCCCGGCCGGCGAGTTCCGCACCGGGGCGTCCGACGTCCGGCTCGCGGCGCTGGAGATCGAGGGGGTTCCGGAGCCGGTCGAGTTCTGGATGTCGGCGAGCCAGTGGGAGCTGTGGCGGCACACCACGTTGACCGTGGACGTGGTGCCGGGGCGGGGCAGCGGGTTCTCGCTGGAGGCTCCGGAGGGCGTCCGCTTCCTCATCCGCTCCGACCTGAGGACCTGACCTTTTCCGGCTGGCGACCTGACCGTTTCCGGGCGCGGATCGTGGTGGTTTCCGGGCGCGGACCTGGCCGTTTCCGGGCGCGGATCGTGGTGGTGAACGGCCCTCCTCGGGGCCACCTGCCACCACGATCCGCGAGGGGGTCAGTTCTTCTCGTCGCAGCCGACGCCGTTGCGGTCGCGGTCGAGCCGGTAGATGTCGGAGCCGGTCACCTTGACCGTGCCGGTGATCCAGGCCGGACCGTCGCCCCGCCTGGCACAGTCGACGTCCTCGGCGACCGGCACGCAGCCGCTGTAGTTCGGGTCGCACGCCGCCGTGGTGGCTGTCCCGGCCGCCACGACCTGGGTGACCGGGGGCCGGGTGACCGTCGAACGAAGCAGCCGTTTGTCGGTTGGCTCGCCGTCGACGTGCACCACCTCGTAGGTCAGCGTCTTCACGCCGACGACCCCCCGGATGCGGATCACCTGCTGTCCCTCGGGCAGGGCCGGGTCGTCCACGATCTGCACCGGGAAGGGGATCCGGGCCGTCTCGGTGACCTGCTTCGTCGTCACGTTCTCCGGCGCGGCCGGGCTGGTGGCCGGCGCGGTGGGCGACGGAGCGTCCGGGTCGGCCCACTCCCCCAGTGACCCGACCGCCGGCGGTGACCCGCCGGGCCGGAAGCCGAGCAGCGCGCCGACCACGGTCAGCTCCGCGCCGCAGGCAAGCACGAAGGTGAGCATCCCGGCGAGGAGCGCCACCGTGGTCCGGACGGTGGAGTCGCCGGTGACCGGACGCGGCCGGTCGGCGTCACCGCCACGGGACGACCGAGAAGACGTCATGAAGAAAGTTTCGATCGCATCGCACGCGGAGGCAATGACCAACCGGCGGCTTCCGCTCCCCAGCGCTGGGTGGTTGCAGGGGACCCTTGCTCATCAAAATGCGGTAACAGGGGACCCCTGCTACCACCCAACTGCTACCACCCAACTGCTAGCCGGAGAGCGGGCGGGGTGCGGAACGGGAGGTGCGGACGGTGGTGACCAGGACGAGCAGCAGGGCGGCCGCGAACATGGCGGTGCCGACGACGTTGACCTGCGGCGGGATGCCCCGCTGGGCGGCGCCCCAGACGTACATGGGGAAGGTGACGGTGCTGCCGGCGTTGAAGTTGGTGACGATGAAGTCGTCGAAGGAGAGCGAGAAGGCGAGCAGGGCGGCGGCGACGATCCCGGGCAGCGCCAACGGCAGGGTCACCCGGCGGAAGGTCTGCCACTCGCTGGCGTAGAGGTCCATCGCGGCCTCTTCCAGCCGCCGGTCCATCCCGGCGAGCCGCGCCTTGACCGTCACCACCACGAACGACAGGCAGAACATGACGTGGGCGATGACGACGGTCCAGAACCCCTGCGGCACCCCGGCAGAGACGAAGAGGGCGAGCAGCGACGTCCCCATCACCAGCTCGGGGGTGGTCATCGGCAGGAAGACCAGCACGTCGACCGTGGCACGGCCGCGGAACCGGTGCCGGGTCAGGGCGAACGCCATCAGCGTGCCGAGCACGGTGGCGACCACCGTGGCGAGGAAGCCGATCTGCACGCTGCGGACCACCGCGTCACACATCTCGGCGCTCGCGCAGGGGTTGCGCCAGTTGTCCAGGGTGAACTCGTGGAAGTCGTAGGAGAGGCGGCTCGCCGGCCGGTTGAGCGAGAGCGCGGCCACCACGGCGACCGGCAGGAGCAGGTAGCCGAGGACGAGCAGGGCCACGCCGACCACCCAGTGGTCGGCCAACCACCGCAGCACCCGACTCATTGGAAAGTGCCCCGGCGCAGGTAGTTGAAGACCACCGCGAGGACCGCCGCCATCAGCAGGAACGACAGCGCGGCGCCCTGCGGGTAGTCGAGCCGGACCAGGAACGCCGAGTCGATAACGTTGCCGATCATGTACTCGTTGGGCGTGCCGAGCAGTTCGGCGTTGATGTAGTCGCCGCTGGCCGGGATGAAGAACAGCAGCGTCCCGGCGACCAGGCCGGGCCTGGACAGCGGCAGCACCACCCGGCGGAACGCCTGGACCGGGCCGGCGTACAGGTCGCCCGCCGCCTCCAGCAGCCGGGGGTCGAGCCGCTCCAGGCTCGCGTACAGCGGCAGCACCAGGAACGGCAGGAAGTTGTACGTCAGCCCGAGCACCACCGCGAACGGTGTCGCCAGCAGCCGCCCGTCGGCGTCGAGGAGGTGGACGTCCCGCAGCAGCCCGACCAGCGCGCCGTGGTCCGACAGGATGGTCTTCCAGGCCAGCGTACGGACCAGGAAGCTGGTGAACATCGGGGCGACCACGCACACCAGCAGGACGTTGCGCCAGCGTCCGGCCTTCCGGGCGATCGCGTACGCCAGCGGGTAGCCGAGCAGCAGTCCCAGCGCGCACGCGGCCCCGGCGTAGAGGAACGAACGCCCGAACTGCGGCCAGTACGCCGCCACCGCGTCCGGGTAGTTGCCGAACGCCCAGGTCATCGCGTACCCGGTGGCCAGTGAGCCGGTGGGGTCGTAGAGGCTGACTGCAGCGAGCTGGAACAGCGGCACGACGAAGAAGACGGTCAGCCAGGCCGCCCCGGGCAGCAGGAGCAGGTACGGCAGCAGCCGATGCCGGGCCGGCCGGGGCGGGACGGCCGACGTGGCCCCGGTGGCCGGTCCGGCCCCGCCGGGCAGGTGGACCAACGCGCTCACCGGAACTTCCGACCGGCCCGGCCCGACGACGCGGTCACCCCGGTCGCCACCGGCGACGCGGTCACCACAGGCCTACCCGGTGACGCGGTCACCGGGACTCCCGGGCGGTCCGGCCCGACGACGCGGTCACCCCGGTCGCCACCGGCGGCTCGTCGCGCGGTGGCGTGCCGGCGTCGACGGTCGCCAGCTCGCGGGGCAGCAGGAAGGCGTGTTCCGGCCGCCAGTACGCGAACACCGACGCGCCGACGGCGTACCGCCCTCCGCTGCCGTCGTTGGCCACGAACACCGACAGTTCGCTCCCCCAGCCGGTCCGGACCAGGTACTGGGTGCTGACCCCGACGTAGGCGGCGTCGCTGACCACGCCGGCGACGTGCTGGTGCCCGTCGGGTACCTCGTCGGCGGAGGTGGCCAGGCGCAGCTTCTCCGGGCGTACCCCGAGGTGGACCGGGCCCCGGTCGGCGCGGGCGCGGCCGACGGGCACGGTGAAGCGCGTGCCGTACGCGGTCACCGCGACCTCGCTGCCGGTCCGGCCGGCGGCCTCGGCGGCGAGCAGGTTCGACTGGCCGAGGAAGTTCGCCACGAACGCGGTGGCGGGGAACTCGTACAGGTCGGCGGGGGCGCCGACCTGCTCGATCCGGCCGGCGTTCATCACCGCGACCGTGTCGGCCATCGTCATGGCCTCCTCCTGGTCGTGGGTGACGTGCACGAACGTCACGCCGACCTCGATCTGGATCCGTTTCAGCTCGGTCTGCATCCGTCGGCGCAACGTCAGGTCGAGCGCACCGAGAGGCTCGTCGAGCAGGAGCACCTGCGGGTTGTTGATCAGGGCACGGGCCAGCGCGACGCGCTGCTGCTGCCCGCCGGAGAGTTCGGTGGGACGCCGCCGCCCGTACCCGTCGAGCTGCACCAGGGCAAGCATTCGCTCGACCTGCGGGCGGACCTGGCGGATGCCCCGCCGGCGCAGGCCGAACGCCACGTTCTCGGCGACGTCGAGGTGCGGGAAGAGGGCGTAGCTCTGGAAGACCGTGTTGACCGGCCGCCGGTACGGACGCAGCCGGGTGATGTCCCGGTCGCCGAGGAACACCTGGCCGGCGGTCGGTTCCTCCAGGCCGGCGACCATACGCAGGGTGGTGGTCTTGCCTGAGCCGGAGGCCCCGAGCAGGGCGAAGAACGCGCCCTGCCCGACAGTGAGGGTGAGCTGGTCGACGGCGGTGACGGCACCGAACCGCCTGGTCAGGTCGACCAGCCTCAGGTCACCGCCGTTGGTCTCGGTCACCATCCACTCACGCCCCGATGACCTGCTGGTACTTCGACTCGTACGCCTTCTCCTGCGCCTCGGTCAGGGTCATGAAGGCCTTCGACTTCGCCAGCATCGCGTCGTCCGGGAAGATCAGCGGATTGGCGGCCAGCTCCGGATCGATCTTCTCCATCTCCGCCTGCGCGCCCTGCACCGGGCAGATGTAGTTGACGAAGGCGGCGAGCTTCGCGGCGACCGCCGGCTGGTAGTAGTAGTTGATCAACTGCTCGGCGTTGGCCCGGTGGGTGGCCTTGTTCGGCACGATCAGGTCGTCGGAGTAGAGGATGGCGCCGGAGTCCGGCACCACGAACCTGATCTTGTCGTTCTCGAAGCCGAGCTGGATGATGTCGCCGGACCAGCCGAGGCAGGCGGCGATGTCGCCCCGGGCCAGTTCCGGGGCGTAGTCGTTGCCGGTGAACCGGCGGATCTGCCCGCCGTCGACCGCACGCTTGAGCTTGGCGAGGGCGTCGTCGAACTGCGCCTCGGTGAAGTTCCCCGGGTCGTGCCCGTTGGCCTGGAGCAGCAGCCCCATCGTGTCGCGCATCTCGCTGAGCGCGGTGACCCGGCCCTTCAGGTCGGGGCGGGTCAGCAGCTCGTCAATGGTACGGATCTCCTTGGTGACGCTGCCGTTGTAGGCCAGCCCGGCGAGGCCGGTCTGCCACGGCACGGAGATCCGGTTCTCCGGGTCGAACGAGCGGCCCTTCAGCGACGGCAGCAGGTTCGCCTGGACGTTGGGCAGCTTCGCGGGGTCGAGTTTCTGGATCCAGCCGAGCCGGATCATGCGGGCCGACATCCAGTCGGTCACCACGACCAGGTCCCGCTCGGTGCTCTGGCAGGCGGCGAGCTGGTTGCGCACCTTGCCGAAGAACTCGTTGTTGTCGTTGATGTCCTCGGTGTAGGTGACCTGGATGCCGGTCTCGGCCTGGAACGCGTCCAGGGTCGGCCGCTTCGTCTCGTCGGCCTCGTCGACGTCCATGTACTGCGGCCAGTTGGAGAAGATCAGCTTCTTCTCGTTGGCGGAGCGGTCCTCGCTGACACAGCCCTCCTCGGTCTGCCGCGCCGGCTCGGTGCCGCAGCCGGCGAGGGCACCACCCGCGCCGAGCAGCGCGGCCGAGCCGAGCGCACCGGAGAGCAGGCCACGCCGGGAAACCGTCCGGGGGTGACTGGGCATGTGACGGCTCCTGGGAATCGTCGTCGGCGAGGGGGCATGCCGGTGGGAGGACCGGGCGATGGGTCGAACGATACTGGCATGAGGAATCCTTGCGGACAAGTGATTCCGTGGTCACATTGATCCTGCACGACGAAATACGTCACACTGCCGACCTGTCACCGGCGAGCAGCGACCCATCGTCCAACGTGAGGGAAGTCCGCGATGACCAACCGCCATCAGGATAGTTCCGGCTCCGTGCGGCGGGTCGCCGTGCGTGAGGGAGCGCACCACGGCCTCCTCGACGACGTGGCGAGGCGGATCATCGAACAGCTCCGGGAGGACGGCCGCCGTCCGTACGCGGCGATCGGCAAGGCGGTCGGGCTCTCCGAGGCGGCGGTACGCCAGCGGGTGCAGCGACTTGTCGACGCGGGCGTGATGCGGATCGTCGCGGTCACCGACCCGCGCCAGCTCGGGCTGCCCCGTCAGGCCATGATCGGGCTACGGACCGAGGGCGACCTGGACGCCGTCGCCGCCCAGCTCGCCGAGTTGACGGAGATCGACCAGGTGGTGATCACCACCGGCTCGTTCGACCTGCTGGCCGAGGTGGCCTGCCGGGACGACGACCACCTGGTGGAGACCCTGGGACGGCTCCGGGGCGTACCGGGGGTCGTCTCGACCGAGACCTTCGTCTACCTCAGACGCCGGGGTACGCCCTGACGGGCGGGACGGAGTCAGTGGGTGGGCGGGATCACGCGGAGGTGGCCCCGGCGGCCGGTCTGGGGCGGCTGGGACTGGTCCTGGTGCGAGGTCTCCTGCGGGACGCGGGGCGCGGGGCGCGCGGCCTCGCGAACCGCCTCGGCGAGGGCCACCAGGTCGTCGGTGGTGGGCGGAGGCGGCTCGAACTCGCCCTCGTGTCGGACGACGTCCCAGCCCCGTGGCGCGGTGAGGTTCCGCGCGTGCGGCTCGCAGAGGTCGTACGTGTGCGGCTCGGCGAAGGCCGCGAGCGGACCGATGACGGCGGTCGACTCGTTGTAGACATAGGTCAATGTGGCGACCGCTTGCCGGGGGCAGCCGTTTCTGGAGCAGCGCCGTGATGACCTCACGTGCGGCAGGGTATCTCCATTACCGGGTTCGCCGCACCGGTTCACGGTGCGACACGCCCGTCACCGAGATCACAATTCAGCCGCCGGGTGGGAGAGTTCGCCGCACAACGGACGAGACACTCCGGTCCGGCACGCCCGGGAGCGCCGGAGCGGCAGGCCAGCGGAGATGAGGACTACCCTGTGCCCTATGACCAGTCCGGAACACCGTCGCCCCGGCCCCGGTCGGCGGGTGCGCCGCGACCGGCACGGCCGAGGTCTGCGCGGGCGGCTGGTACCGGCAACCGTGCCGTTGGCCCGGACGAAGGCGGAGATCTTCGACGACCTGGTGCTGGACACGGTCGAGACCTTGGAGCGCCGCTTCGCCAAGGAGCTGGCCGGGGTCGAGTTCGCCGTCGAGGACGTGCCCCCGGACCTCAACGTCTACGACTCGGACGTACTCGAGGACGGGGAGGTGCCCCTCGCCCGGCTGCTGCCAGGGCGTCCCGGCGGCCGGCAGGAGATCCCACCACGGATCGTGCTCTACCGGCGTCCGCTGGAGTTCCGCGCGATGGACCGGGAGGATCTCGCCGATCTGGTCCACGATGTCATCATCGAGCAGGTCGCGAATCTGCTCGGGGTCGATCCCGACGAGCTGGCCTGACCTCGACGGGATGGTCTGACCCTGACGGGCTGACCTGAGCTCGACGAACTGGCCTGAGCCCTCACGGGCGGGGCCCGGACCGGGCGGCCCCCACCGCCCGGCACGGGGAAACGTCAGGCCACCCGCCGCTTGAGCTTGCGACGCTCCCGCTCGGAGAGGCCACCCCAGATTCCGAACCGCTCGTCGTGACCGAGTGCGTACTCCAGGCACTCCGTCTTGACCTCGCATCGGGAACAGATCCGCTTGGCCTCGCGGGTCGAGCCGCCCTTCTCGGGGAAGAACGCCTCCGGGTCGGTCTGCGAGCAGAGCGCCCGCTCCTGCCACTCCGGCGCGTTTCCGAGCAGGTCGGCCACCTCAAGCTGGCCGTCCATCGAATGCCTCCTTGTCGCGCACCGGCGTCATCGCCGCTGCAACCCCCACGCGGAAAGGCGCGTTCGTCCCTCCGGTACCGATTTGCTGCGTTCGGTGTAGACAACCCCATTCAAATTACACGCGTGTAATACGTGCGCCGTCAAGCCGAACTTGATAATGGAGTCGCCCTCCCGACACGCTCCGGACGGCCTTCCGGGCCGCCCGACCCCGCAACCTGCCCTATCGATTCAGACCCCAGAGGAGTAA
Organism: Micromonospora pallida; assembly: GCF_900090325.1. Taxonomy (NCBI): domain Bacteria; kingdom Bacillati; phylum Actinomycetota; class Actinomycetes; order Micromonosporales; family Micromonosporaceae; genus Micromonospora; species Micromonospora pallida. Next base: position 4,860,864 of record NZ_FMHW01000002.1, read on the forward strand.
CGCCCTCTCCGGCGAGTTGGTCGAGATTTCTCCCGTGGCGCTCCACCGTCCGACCCGGACCACACCGCCCACGTGGACGACCGGAGCACCTCCGCCAAGATCAGCGATCTTGGTGGGGCACAGGTTAACGCGACTTACCCAGCACCGCCCGTCGAGCATCGGGCGGCGCCCGCACCCTGCCCACAATGTGGACAACAGGCGACCGCAAGCCACCAACGAACGCCTCTCAACAGCCAGATTTCCCTGGTCAGCCCGGCTGTGTCGACATCCGGACAGAGACGAGAATGCCTCGCCGGTAAGTGCATTTTGTCCCACCACGTGGCACAGAGGCGGCAGCGGAAAGCCGGACCGGCGGCAGCGGAGGGCGAGCACGCTACCAACGGTCACCGGACTGACGGGGCGGAATTGCGGGATAGGAATGTTGCGACGGCCAGGCCGGAACGGCGGGGGGCGGCCGACCGGGCGCTATTTGCTCGACTGTCAATACCGTCAGCCGGTTTTTCCGTCCAGTGCAGAACGTGCCGGACGTGGGATTCCGCCGCAGGCGACCTTTCCCACCGGCGTCGGAACCCGGACTGGTCCGGGCGGGTTCACCGTCCGGCCGGCTCACCGTAGGCCGTGCCACGCCGCCGGGCCGGACGGCCCGCCGCGGTGGCGATGGCGCGCAACTGCTCCTCGGTACGGGCCGACCCGTTGCCGGACCCGGCCATTCGGGAAATCGTCTCCTCCATCAGGGTGCCGCCCAGGTCGTTGCAGCCGCCCCGCAGCATCGCCACCGTCCCCTCGTCGCCGAGCTTGACCCAGGAGCACTGGATGTTGTCGATCCGACCGTGCAGCAGCAACCGGGCCATCGCGTGCACCGCCCGGTTCTCCCGCCAGGTCGGGCCGGGACGGGCGATGCCGGCCAGGTAGATCGGCGCGTTGGTGTGCACGAACGGCAGCGCCACGAACTCGGTGAAGCCACCGGTGCGGTCCTGCACCCCGGCCAGCACCCGGAAGTGGGCCAGCCAGTGCGCCGGATGGTCGACGTGGCCGTACATCATGGTCGAGCTGGACCGGATGCCCAGCTCGTGGGCGGTGGTGACCACCTCGACCCAGGCGGAGGTGGGCAGTTTGCCCTTGGTGAGCACCCAGCGCACCTCGTCGTCGAGGATCTCGGCGGCAGTGCCTGGGATGGTGTCCAGTCCGGCCTCACGCAACTGCTCCAGCCAGTCCCGGATGGACAGCCCGGCCTTCGCCGACGCGGTCGCCACCTCCATCGGCGAGAAGGCGTGCACGTGCATCCCGGGCACCCGCCGCTTGATCGCCCGGACCAGGTCGGCGTACGCGGTGACCGGCAGCTTCGGGTCGATGCCGCCCTGCATGCAGACCTCGGTCGCGCCCGCCGCCCACGCCTCCTCGGCCCGGTCGGCGACCTGCTCCACCGAGAGGCGGTAGGCGTCGGCGTCCCGCTCGCGTTGTGCGAACGCGCAGAACCGACAGCCCACGTAGCAGACGTTGCTGAAGTTGATGTTCCGGTTGACCACGTAGGTGACGTCGTCGCCGACGGTGTCGCGACGCACGTCGTCGGCGAGCCGGCAGAGCGCGTCGAGCGCCGCGCCGTCCGCCGCGAAGAGCGCCAGCGCCGCGTCCGCGTGCCGGGGGTCGAGCAGCGCCGCCGGGTCGTCGGCGGCCAACCGCAGTCCGGTACGCAGTTCCGCGTCTCCCCCGCCTCCGGCGGCTCCCGCCCGGACCTTCCCGGCCACCTCGGCCCAGTCGCCGTAGACGCTGTCGAAGTCGCCCCGCCGGTCCCCGGTCCGTCCGGTGGTGTCGATGCTGGCGTGCAGGTCGACCCGGCCGCCGTGGGTCTCCTCCGGCTCCTGCCAGGGTCGCCCCTGCGGACGGGCCGACTCGACGGCCAGCCCGGTGGCCGGGTCGGCCAACGCGGTCACGTGCGGCAGCAGGCGCGGATCGAGCCACGGGTCACCGGCCCGGACGTACTCCGGGTAGACGGTCAGCCGCTCGCGCAGCGTGAACCCGGCGGCGGCGGTGTGCTTCGCCAGCTCGTCGAGCTGCGGCCAGGGCCGTTCCGGGTTCACGTGGTCCGGGGTCACCGGGGAGACGCCACCCCAGTCGTCGATGCCGGCGCGCAGCAGGAGTTCGTACTCGCCGGCGATGAGGTTCGGCGGGGCCTGGATGCGGGCCTTCGGGCCGAGCAGGACACGGGCCACCGCCACCGTGGCAGCCAGGTCGTGCAGCTCCGCGTCGGGCATGCCGCGCATGGCGGTGTCCGGCTTGGCGCGGAAGTTCTGCACGATCACCTCCTGGAGGTGGCCGTACTCGCGGTGTGCCCGGCGGATGGCGAAAAGCGCGTCCACCCGCTCGGCGGGCGTCTCGCCGATGCCGATCAGGATGCCGGTGGTGAACGGGACGCCGACCCGGCCGGCGTCGTCGAGGACCCGCAACCGGACCGCCGGTTCCTTGTCCGGCGAGCCGTGGTGCGGGCCGCCCGGCTCCGACCAGAGCCGGGTGGCGGTGGTCTCCAGCATCATGCCCATGCTCGGCGCGACCGGCTTGAGCCGCTGCAACTCCGACCAGGAGAGCACGCCCGGGTTCAGGTGCGGCAGCAGCCCGGTCTCCTCGAGCACCGCGACCGCGCAGGCCCGCAGATAGTCCAGGGTGGAGTCGTAGCCGCGCTCGTCCAGCCACCGCCGGGCCGCCGGCCAACGCTCCTCGGGCCGGTCGCCGAGGGTGAACAGGGCCTCCTTGCAGCCCTGCGCCGCGCCCTCGCGGGCGATCGCGAGCACCTCGTCCCGGTCGAGGAAGGCCGCCGGGAGCCGGTGCGGCACGGTGGCGAAGGTGCAGTAGTGGCAGCGGTCCCGGCAGAGCCGGGTCAGCGGGACGAAGACCTTCTTGGAGAAGGTGATCACACCGGGCCGGCCGGCCTCGCGCAGTCCGGCGTCCCGGATCCCGGCGGCCACGTCGCACAACTCCGTCAGGGCGTCGCCCCGGGCGGCGAGCAGCGCGGCCGCCTCGTCGACGTCCAGCGCTCGGCCAGTGGCCGCGCGACGCAGGGCGCGGCGTACCTCCGCCTCGGTCACCGCGTCGACAGGCGGCGGCCCGCCAGCCGTGGTGCCCGCCCCGCCGGCCGCCCCCGCCTCAGTCTTCTCCCGCATGCCGCAACCCTATTGCCGGCTTGATGGCCTGGCCATGCCGTCCTCCCGCAGGGCTGCGCCAGTGGGATGCGGAGCCTGCCGGTCAGAAGGCCCACCCGGCGGGCCGGGGCCGGTCGTGGTCCGTTTGGGACGTCGACCGGCCCCGGGTCGGCCCGGCCAGCACACGGGGGCGCGGCGGGCGGGCCGGTAGATCAGCGGGCGTCGGAGCCCGGGTCGCGGGGAACGGCCTGGGTACGGTCGCTGTCCGCGTCCGGCGCGACGACCTGGGTACGGTCGCTGTCGCCGCCCGGAGCCACGGTGGTGGGCTCGGTGAACTGGCGGGGGATCGCCTGGGTCGGGTCGGCCGACGGCGGCTGCCCGAAGGGCGGCGCGGACGGGGTACCGCCGGCCGGCGTCGGCGTGGGGCCGGTCACCGGCGCGCCGGGAGTCGTCCCGAACGGCGGGGCGGGCGGGGTGGCGGTGCCGAAGGGCGACGGGGTGCCCGGCTGACCGACCGGCGGAGCCGACTGGGCCGGGGCGCCGAACGGCGGAGCCGACTGCGGCGCGGTACCGAACGGCGGGGCCGACTGCGGGGTCGGCTGGCCGAACGGCGGGGCCGACTGGGGAGCACCGAACGGCGGAGCGGACTGCGGGTTCGGCTGGCCGTACGGCGGGGCCGGGTAGCCGGGCTGTGCGCCGTACTGGCCGGGCTGCGTCGGGTAGTTCGGGTAGCCACCCTGCTGCTGCGGCCAGCCCGGCTGGGGCTGACCGTAGACGCCCGGCTGCGGCTTCGGCTTGGGGACGTAGTACTGCGCCCGCCACACCTTCTGCACCACGAGGCCGGCGACCGCGAGCACCGCCAGGACGGCGACCGACTCCAGCAGGAGCAGGAAGGCGTTGCCGATCTCGCCCTCGGCGAGCAGGCCGACCACTCCGATCAGGAAGCTCAGCACGCCGAGTACCGCGCTCACCGCGTACTCGACGAGCGCGAACAGGGTGATCTGCTTCGCCTTCGGCACCGCCGGCTGCACGTGCGTGGCGATCAGGAACGCCAGCACCGGCAGGACGAGCGCCTCGATACCGAGGAAGATGTTGACGCCGCTCACTGCGCGACCGGTCAGGGTGCTGTACTCCGACATCGGCACCAGCAGCCGGATCAGACCCAGGAAGAGCAGCACCGCGTTCGCGCCGAGGAGCACGAAGGCGACGAGTTCGCGGAGTGGTTTTGTGTGCTGGGAGGCCTGCGGCGCGTCGGGGGTCGACGCGGGCTCGGCGGGGCTGGTCAAGGGGCTCCCCCTCTTCGGGCGATGTCGGATAGGTGCGAAGTGAGCCTAGTCTCTCCGCGCGATACCCGAACGACAGCGCCACGTGCGCGAGGATGGTCGACATGCGCATCGTGGTTCTGGCGGGCGGCATCGGGGGTGCCCGATTCCTGCTCGGCGTCCGGGCGTACGCCCGCGAGGTCGGCGCCGAGGTGACCGCCGTGGTCAACGTCGGCGACGACCTCTACCTGCACGGACTCAAGATCTGCCCGGATCTGGACAGCGTGCTCTACACCCTCGGTGGGGGCGCGGACCGCGAGCGCGGTTGGGGACGGGCGGACGAGACCTGGACGGTGCGGACCGAACTCGCCGCGTACGGCGCGGAACCGACCTGGTTCGGCCTGGGCGACCGGGACATCGCCACCCACCTGGTGCGGACCAGCATGATCAACGGCGGGTACCCGCTCTCCGCCGTCACCGAGGCGCTGTCCAGCCGCTGGCAGCCCGGCGTACGGCTGCTGCCGGCGACCGACGACCGGCTGGAGACGCACGCGGTGGTCGACCTCGACGGCGGCCAGCGGGCGATCCACTTCCAGGAGTGGTGGGTACGGTACCGCGCCGAGGTGCCCACCCACCGGTTCGTCTTCGTCGGCGCGGAGAGCGCCAAGCCCGCGCCCGGCGTCCTCGACGCGCTCGGCGCGGCCGACCTGGTGCTGCTCGCGCCGAGCAACCCGGTGGTGAGCATCGCGCCGATCCTGGCCGTGCCGGGGCTGCGGGAAGCGGTGGCCGACACGCCGGGCCGGGTGGTCGGGATCTCCCCGATCATCGGTGGCGCGCCGGTGCGCGGGATGGCCGACCGGTGCCTGGCCGTGCTCGACGTGGCGTGCAGCGCCGCCGGGGTGGGCAGACTCTACGGCGGGCGGCGGGCCGGCGGGCTGCTCGACGGTTGGCTGGTCGCCCCGGAGGACGAGGGGACGACCGTGCCGGAGGTGACCATCCGGGCGGTGCCGTTGTGGATGACCGACGAGGCGGCGACGGCCGGCATGGTCCGCGCCGCGGTGGAGCTGTCATGAGGTTGGAGATCCTGCCGGTACCCGGTATCGGCGACGTGGCCCGGGGCGACGACCTGGCCGCCCTGATCGCGACCGCCGCCCCGTGGCTGCGCGACGGCGACGTACTGGTGGTGACCAGCAAGATCGTGTCGAAGGCGGAGGGACGGCTGGTCGACGTACCGGCGGACGGGCCCGAGCGGCTCGCCGCCCGGGACGAGGTGCTCGCCGCCGAGACCGCCCGGGTGGTGGCGACCCGGGGCGCCACCCGGATCGTGCAGACACACCACGGCTTCGTGATGGCCTCGGCCGGGATCGACGCGTCCAACGTGGAGAAGACCCGCCTGGTGCTGCTGCCCGAGGACCCGGACGCCTCGGCCCGGGCGCTGCGCACGGCGCTGCGGGAACGGTACGGCGTGGACGTCGCGGTGATCGTCAGCGACACCATGGGACGGCCGTGGCGCAACGGCCTGACCGACGTGGCGCTCGGCGTCGCCGGCCTGCCGGCCATCCGCGACCATCGGGGCGAGATCGACCCGTACGGCAACGAGCTGAACCTCACCCAGATGGCGGTGGTCGACGAGCTGGCCGGCGCGGGTGAGCTGATCAAGGGCAAGTGCGACCAGGTGCCGGTGGCGGTGGTGCGCGGCTACCTCACCGAGGTCGGCGCGGCGGACGGGCCGGGCGCGCGGGCGCTGGTCCGCGACGCCGAGCAGGACCTCTTCTCGCTCGGCACCGCCGAGGCGAAGGCCGCCGGGCTGCTCGCCGCCGCCACGCTGGACGACGGCCCCGGCCCGGAGCCGGCCGACCCGGCGGCGGTGCGCCGGGCGATCGACGCGGTGGCTGGCGCGGTCGCGCCCGGCACGGTCTTCAGCCTGGTCACCGACGACGAGATCCGTACGGTCATGACGGCTGCCGTCCCCGGCTGGCCGGCAGCCGCGACCGGGCTGGTCCTCGGCGAGGCGCCCACCCCGGTCAGTCAGCCCGACCTGGTCCGGTTCGGCGCCGACACCCAGCGCCTGCGGGCCGCGCTGGCCGCCCACGGGGTGCCGTCGCTGCTGCTGCCACCCCCAGCGGGCAGCACCGCCAGCGCCGCCCTGGCAGTCTGAGCCACCCCAGCCGCCCACCCGCTTCCGCGTGGTAGCAGGGGTCCCTTGTTACTCATGAATGAGTAACAAGGGACCCCTGCTACCAAGCAAAGCCGCCGCGCACCGGCGGACCTGTGTGAGTCAGCCGTCGAGGAGGGCGCGGCCGAGTGGAGTCAGCGTGTGCAGGACGGTGTTGCGGTCCCGGTGGCTGACCAGCAGACCGGCGTTGCGGAGCACGGTGGTGTGCTGGCTGACCGCGGCCGGGGAGACCGCCAAGCGGCGGGCCACCTCACCGGTGGTCAAACCGTCGTCGCTGGCCGCCAGCACCGCCGCCCTGGTCCGGCCGAGCAGCGCGGTGAGCGTGGACCGGTCGTCGTCACCGGCCGGACCGGCGGCCGGGACCAGCGCGCCGAGCCGCTCCACCGGATAGACCAGCACCGGCGGTCTGGTCGGGTCGAGCAGGGCGACCGGGGTACGGGCGCAGAAGAAGGACGGCACCAGCAGCAGTCCCCGGCCGTCGAGGTGCAGTGCCCGGCTGGTCGGGTAGTCGGGGACCGTCAGCACGCCGGAGTCCCAGCGCATCGCCGGGCGCAGGCTCTCCAGCAGCCCCTCCGCACCGCCGTCGAGCATGGCCCGGGCCCGGCGGGTACGGTCGGCCTCCACCGCGGCCTGGATCCGACCCCAGTACGGGCACAGCGCCAACGACCGGTACCGCTGCAACGAGTCGGTGAGGTGGTGCAGCGCCTCCGGTTCCCCGCGGGCCAGCGCGGCCGCCGGGGCGGGCAGTTCCCGGCCGCCCGCCAGCATGATCAGGTCCCGCCGGAGCAGCTCCGGCGAGGTGGTGCGGACGGCGTCCAGCCCGGCCTCGAACCCGTCCACACTCTGGTACGGCGTGAGGAAGTCGGGAAAGTAGCCCTTCGGCGGGTTCAGGCTGAGCAGCAGCCGCAGCCGTTCGGCGTCCTGATCCTGGCGCAGCCGGGCGGTGACGGCCCGCCGCCAGCCGTTGACCAGCGGATCGGCGTGCCGCTGCTGCAACAGGTGCAGGCTGAGGACCAGTTCCCACAGCGGGTCCGCCGAGCGCGCCACCCGGGTACGGAGGACGTCCTCGCGGGAGAAGTGGATTGTCAGCATCGGAGCACTCCCGTGGGCACCGGAGAGGCCTGCCACCCGGTGACCGTCTGCACTGTACCGGCCCTGATCTCGGCTTTTAAGTGTGAGATGAAAAGCATCGACGGCCGGTGGCCCGCTTCGGCATGCTGGTGGCCGACCGGGCGACGGCACGAGGGGCTGCGGCCGAAACCGTTCGCGGGGCCGTCGCCCGGCCCACCACCGGGGTCCTTCGACTCAGCCGCGTAGCCAGAGCGCCACCCGATGGTCCTCGTCCGTGACGTAGTAGCACCGGCCTTCCGCTTCGGCGATCCCCTCCACGTGGTGGAACGGGGCCAGGTCGGCGACGAGTTCACCGGGCAGCAGGTGGGTCGGCTGGGCCGGCAGCCGGAACCGGACGTGCCGGGAGGTCACCTCACCGCCGTGCGGGTGTTCGTCGAGCAGCACCGAGCCCTTGCCGAGCGCGTCGATCGAGCCGATCACCGCCGTGTAGCCGCTGTCGTCGGTCGGGGCGATCGCCCGGAAGCCGGTGAGCGTGCCGGGCGGGGTCACCCCGGTCAGCGCGTACGCCCGCAGGGCCCGGGGCCAGGCCCGGGGTTCGGCGAACATCTCCGCCACCCCGGTCACCTCGACCAGGATCGGCTCGCCGTCGGTGGTGACCGGGAACCGGAGCCCGAGCAGGACGGACCCGGTCGGGGTGAAGGCGGCGCCCTCGATGTTGAGCGGCAGGTCGCCCTCGACCAGTCGACTCACCCAGCGCTTCGCCCGCGAGGTGCCCCGGGCCAGGGTCTCCACGATGAACCGGGCGTGGACCTGCTCCCCCGGCGGGAGGGTGGTCAGGTCGGCGGCGGCGAGCGCGTCGTTGAGCACCCGGTGCAGCCGGAACGAGTTGCGGACCACCTGTACCGGCAGCGGGGCGTCGGCAGCCGCGTCGTCCTCTCGGAACCGGGCGACGAAGGCCCGCCGGGGACGCAGCGGCCCGCCCTTGGAGCCGAAGTGCGAGCCGAAGACGTAGACCCAGCCGTCGTGGTGGGCCAGCGCCTCACCGTCCTCGGTCCGCCGGTTCTCCGTCCCGGCGTCGGCTTTCACGTGTTCGGCGGTCCACTCGCCGTCCTCCCGCTCCAGCAGCAGGGCTAGGCACTCTTCCACCGGCCCCTCGTCCAGCACGGTCCAGAAGCCCCGGCGGGCCCGGTGGCGGCGGAGCAGCGCGGCCGAGCGGACCGGCAACAGGTCGCTCGCCTCGTTGCCGGCGACGACGAATTCCAGCAGCTCAAGTGTCACCCGGCCAGGGTAGGGAACGGGTGCTCGTAGAGTGTCCGGATGCCCGACGCCCGTGACGACACCGACAACCCGAACACCGACGTGACGCCGCCTGCCGACCCCGCCCCGCACGCCGGTACCGCCGCTGCGCAGGCCGGCGCGACGCTGCCCGTCGACCCGGCCGCGTTCGCCGACAGCACCGTGGCCCTGCATGCCGACACCACCACGTTCGCCGAGAGCGTCGTGGCACTGCACGCCGACACCGTCGCCGTGCTGGCCGGCTGGGAACCGACCAGCACCGCCGCCGCCGAGGCCCGCGACCGTACGCTGGCGCTGCTCGCCGCCGGGCCGGTGGCGATGACCCGGGCGCACCGCCCCGGCCACGTGACCGCGAGCGTGCTGATCGGCGATGCCACCGGCGAACGGCTGCTGTTCTGCCTGCACGGCAAGTTCGGGCAGTGGGTGCAGCTCGGCGGGCACTGCGAGCCGACCGACCGGACGCTGGCCGGCGCCGCCCTGCGCGAGGCCACCGAGGAGTCCGGTATCGCCGGCCTGCGGATCGACCCGGTGCCGATCGACGTGGACATCCATCCGGTGCCCTGCCAGGGCGGCTCGTTCCACCACGACGTCCGGTTCGCGGTCGTCGCCCCGGCTGGCGCGGTGGAGCAGGTCAGCGACGAGTCCGAGGCGCTGGGCTGGTTCCCGCCGGACCGGTTGCCCACGCCCCGGCTCGACGGGGTCGACCAGCTCCTCGCGCCGGGGCTGGCCAGGCTCAGACGAGGCCTTCTTCGCCCCGCTCCTTGAGTTCGTCGACGAGCTTCTTGACGTCCTGGGCCCGGTCGCGGGGGCAGACCAGCACCGCGTCCGGGGTGTCCACCACGATCAGGTCCCGGACGCCGAGCACGGCGACCAGCCGGCCGGACTGGGCGACCACCACCAGGTCGTCGGTGTCGTGCAGCAGCACGCCGGGCTTGGCGTCGCCACCGAGCACCATGTTGCCGCGCCCGTCGGTGGGGAGCACCTCGCCGAGGGTGTGGAAGTCGCCGACGTCGTTCCACCCGAAGTCGCCGGGAACGGTGGCGACCCGGCCTGCGGTCGCCGCGCCCTCCATCACCGCGTAGTCCACCGAGATCTTCGGCAGGGTCGGCCAGACCGTGCCGAGCACGTCGTCCTGCTCCGGGGTGCCCCAGGCGGCGGCGATGGCGGTGATCCCGGCGTGCAGCGCCGGCTGCTGTCGGGCCAGTTCGCTGAGGAAGACGTCCACCCGCCAGACGAACATGCTCGCGTTCCACAGGTGCCGGCCGGAGCGCAGGTACGCCTCGGCCACCGGGGCCTCCGGCTTCTCCTTGAACTCGGCGACCGGACGCAGCGGCCCACCGTCGACCGGGTCGCCGGTCTCCAGGTAGCCGTAGCCGGTCTCCGCCCGGGTGGGGGTGATCCCGACCGTCATCAGCAGACCGCGCTCGGCGCCCCGGACCGCCTCGCGGACCGTGTCCGCCCAGCGGTCCGGCTGCCCGATCAGGTGGTCGGCCGCGAACGACCCCATCACCGCGTCCGGGTCGCGTTCCGCGATCACGGCGGCGGCGAGCGCGATGGCCGCACACGAGTCCCGGGGCGAGGGCTCCACCAGGATGTTCTCCTCCGGCAGGCCGGTGAGCTGCCGGGCCACCGCCGCGACGTGCGCCGCCCCGGTGACCACGAGGGTCCGCTCGGCTGTGGTGAGCGGCGCGAGCCGGTCCACGGTGGCCTGGAGCAGCGACCGGGTGGAGCCGGTGAGCGGGTGGAGAAACTTGGGATGTCCGGCGCGGGACAGCGGCCACAACCTTGTGCCGCTACCTCCCGCCGGGATGACGGCGTAGAGCATCAGCACATCATGCCCGAACCGGCACGGTACGGACGCCTGCCGCACCGACCCGCCGGAGTGGTCAGGCCCGGACCCGGCTCCACGCGGCGATGTGCACCTCGGCGCTGGACTCCCAGGCGAACTCCTTGGCCCGGTCGAAGCCGGCCTTGGCCAGCGCCAGCCGGCGGGCCTCGTCGTCCAGCAGCGCGGCCAGGTCGGTGGCGATCTGGTCCGCGTCCTCGCTGGTGTAGGCGACCGCGTCGCCGCCGACCTCGGGCAGGGAGAGCCGGGGCGTGGTCAGCACCGGGGCGGCGCAGGCCATCGCCTCCAGGATCGGCAGCCCGAAGCCCTCACCGTACGACGGGTAGGCGGCGACCAGCGCCCCACCGAGGAAGCCGGGCAGGTCGGCGTAGCGCAGGTAGCCGGGACGGAGCAGGCGCAGGTGCGCGGGGACCTCGGCCACGGCGCGGTCGATGTCGTCGTCGTGCCCCTGGCCACCGGCCACCACCAGGGCCGGCGGGTCGGTCCGGTCGGCCACCGCGCGGGCCCAGCCCCGGATCAGGTTGGGGACGTTCTTACGCGGCTCCTTCGCCCCGAGGAAGGCGACGTAGCTGCTGGAGCCGAGCCCGAGCCGGGCCCGCACCCGGGCCTTCTCCTCGTCGCTCGGGGCGTGGAAGGCCGCGTGGTCGACACCGTGGTACGCCACGTCGATCCGGGTCGGATCGGCGTCGAGGAGGCGGATCAGCTCGTCGCGGGTGGCCTTGCTCGGCACGATCACCCGGCTGGCGCGGCGCAGCGACGTCTTGATCGCACTGCGGAAGAAGGTGCGGCGGGATTTGTCGTAGTGCTCCGGCTCGGTGAAGAACGTGGCGTCGTGCAGGGTCACCGTGACCGGGCAACCGGCCCGCAGTGGGCAGGTGTAGAACGGCGAGTGCAGCACCTGCGCGCCGACCTGCTGGGCCAGCAGCGGCAGGCCGGTCTGCTCCCAGGCGAGCCGGGCCGGCCGGTGGGCCACGGCGGCCGGGGCGGGGATGACCTCGGCACCGGGCAGCATCCGGGCGTAACGTTCCTGGTCGGTGCGGAGGCTCACCACGGCCAGGTCGATGCCCGAGCCGGTGACCTTGCCGAGGGCACCGAGCAGGCCATCGACGTATCTACCGACGCCCCCACGGTCAGCGGGGACGCTCGTGGCGTCGATGAGCACGCGGGGCGGGCGACCGGCGGTCACGGGGCAACTCCTTTGTGGGGAACAACACTCGGTGCAAGCCTACGCCGCCCGCCGCCCCGTGCGGTGACTGCGACCCGACGGTCAGCCGTCCTCGAGTTGTCATCGAGCACGAACCATGAGGGCGTATCCTTCGCCCGATGGCCGACGACATACCCCGGGTCTTCGCCGACGCGATCGCGGCCGACCCGACCCGCCCCCTGCTGACCTGGTACGACGACGCCACCGGGGAGCGCACCGAGCTCTCCGGTGCGACGCTGGCGAACTGGGTGGCGAAGACCGCCAACCTGCTCGTCGACGACGTGGCCGCCGGTCCCGGCAGCGCTGCCGGCGTGTTGCTCCCCCCGCACTGGCAGACCGCCGCCGTACTGCTCGGCTGCTGGTCGGCGGGATTGACGGTGGCCGAGGAGCCGGGGTCGGTGGACGTGCTGTTCGCCGCCGCCGACCGGGTACCCGAGGCGGACGCCTGGTCGGCCGGGGAACGCTACGCGCTGGCGCTCGCCCCATTCGCCCTCCCGCTGCGCGAGGTGCCGGCCGGCTTCGCCGACTACGTGGTCGAGGTCCGCGTGCACGGCGACCACTTCTCCCCGTACGCCGGGGGTGGTGCGGAGCTGGTGGCCCGCGCGGCGCGGCGCGCTGACACGCTCGGCCTCGCCCCCGGGGATCGCGTGCTGGTCGACGCGGCCCGGCACCCGGATCCGCTGGACTGGCTGCTCGCCCCGCTGAGCGTCGGCGCGAGCGTCGTCCTCTGCGGCAACCTCGACCCGGCCCGCGTCGATTCCCGCACCACGTCGGAGAAGGTCACCCGCTCCCTGGCCTGACCGCCCTCTCGGCACCACCATTTCGCCGATAACGCGGTCTCCCTCCAGCCGGACACCGCGTTATCGGCAAAACGACTCACCGGGGCAGTCGCCGGGAGCAGTCGCCGTCGTGGCCGGCGGCGAGCAGGCAGCGCCGGCCGCTGGTCAACAACCGGTCGCAGAAGACCCGATGCCGTACGCCCTGCTCGTCCTCGTGGGAGACGGTGGTCTCGCCGGGGTCCACCATCGGCAGGTAGCTCATCGACCGGGCCACCATCCGGGCCATCCGTCGCGCGGCGTCCAGGTCGTTGATGACCACCGGCAGGTGGATCACGAAACGCTCGGTCATCGTCACCGCCCCGCGTGGTTCTGGGCGCGGCTGGCCTGGCGGGTCTGCCACTGCCGCAGCGCCTCCTTGATTCGGTGGTTCTCCTCCCGCACCTGCTCCAGGGCGGCGTAGAGGCTGGTCAGGTCACCTGCGACCCGGTCGAGGAAGTCGCCTACCTCGGCCGGGTCGAACCCGCGCCGCCCGAACCGGGTGGTGCCGAACGAGCGTCCGCGCACCTGGTTGGGCCGCAGCGGCGCGCAGGACGCCGACCGGTACAGCCCGCCCCGCGCCGGCGGCTGCCGGGACGGTCGGTGATGACGACCGACGTTCTCCGATCGCCGCCGGAAGAAGATTCCCATCAGGGACACCTTTCGCTCTCGTACGCCGTCAGGGCGGTCCCGTCCGCCGGCTCCAGGCGGACGGAACCCCTCCCCAGACCTGCCACCGCAGCCACGACCAGCAAGTACGGCAGCAGGGCCACTTCACCCCCCTGTCGCTCAGCCGATTGTCGGGGGTGGCCGCCCGGAGACCATGGCCGCTGGGAGTGAGCGCCCAGACGAGCGGCCACCGCAACCAGACAACACCCCGTTTACCTACTTGTCAATAGTCAAGTAGCGAACGTAAACCACCTGTCATGTCTACGTTCAGGCTGTGAAGCGACCGCGTCTATACGGGCCTGGCGAACTCGCCATCCTGTTCAACGTGTCGCGGCAGCGAGTCCTACAGATCACCCGCCGCCCTGGCTTCCCTCAACCGCTCGCCCGACTGATCGGTACGACCGTCTGGGATGCCGACGAGGTAGACGAGTGGGCTCGCCACAACCGGCCACCCCGCCCGGCCGATGGCGACGAGCAGGGCTGACGAGGTATCCCGCAGGCCCACGGAGACACCGAGAGGTCCCGGAGGCTGTTGTCATACCCCCGGATCTCAGCCGGCACCCAGGAAACCGGACTGCCACGCCTGTTTGTCCGGGCGTCGAGCCCTCACCCCGGGCATAGGCCAAGGCCCGGCGGGGCTCGCTCCCCCGCTGGGCCTCGTAGACCACCCAGGTTGTCCGGCCAAAGATCCGGGCGGTCGGTCTACGTCACGTTCAGCAGCCGGAACGCGCTGGGGACCACCACATCCGACCCGGTGCGGAATTAGAGCACCAGCCCCCGCCGACCGGTCGGCCGCGCGTTGGCACCCATCAGGTTGGGGATCAGCTCGATCGTCGTGCCGATCCGGTCCACGATCACGAAGTTGAAGAAGTCGCCGTAGGCCAGGACGTAGTTGTCCTGGGTCGCGTTGACCACCCCATCCATGTTGTACGCGGCCCGGCTCTGCGCGACCTTGGCGAGCCGCCGCTCCGAGACAAACTTGTCCAGCCCCTCCACGTTCTCCATGAAGGCGTCGTACTTGCGCTGCTCGCTCGCGTTCAGCTCCCGCAGCCCCGCCGCCCGGTTGATCTTGCTGGCCTCGTTCAGGTGCAGTCTCGACGCCGCGTCGGCTGCCTCCTGGATCGCGTCCAGGCTGTCGCCGAACTTCTCGGTCAGATCGGCAAGCGTGGGGATCTTGGTAGTCATTGGGTTTGCCGTCCAAGGCACGTCTATCAGGTTTGGCCGGTGACCCGATGCCCGCGCTCTGGCTGCTCGGAGAGCTTCACCAGACCGGGCCGATCGGACAGGACGATGGACTGGCGGGCCCAGAGAGGTTCCCGCCAGCACGGACGTCCGCACCAAGATCATTTTGTCGGGCAAAGGCGCCACTTAAACCTGAAAGGGACGCCAGATGGCGCCACCAGGCAAGCGGAGGCTCGCAGTCCTCGTCCCCTTCCCTGCCTGTCAGCCACCGAGGACAACGGCTTCGCCCCCGCGATTGGTTGCACGCCTTGCCGCACGTTGGGCAACGGTTATCCCGGAGAACCGATCCGCCCCGGTTGCGATAGAGAGCCCCGTGAGCTGGCCGCATCGCATCGGCGTTCGACACCTGGTTCGGCAGGTCCCGGATCGGGACGAGGTGGTAAGCCTCCCTTGCTCCGGCATGGCCGCAGAGATGGCAGGCGTCGCCGCACCTCTCGAACATCAGCCCTCGGGCTACGCGGTACCGCCGATGCAAACTCGGCCGCTTCACCTTCACCCTCCACCCCCGACTCGGCCGAGCACCTTCCTCGATCCCAGCAGCCAGGGCACGACGCCCAAACCGCGATGTCCACCCCTGGACCGAGGAGAGAGAGCAGACGGAGAGTGGCGGGGTCTCCGTGACGGGTGCTCGTCCAAATAAGCGGCATGCTCTGCTACGCGATGGCGCCACCGATGGCTCTCGCTTGCCTGTCGTCGAACTGGCGGGGGCGGCTGGGTACGTACGCACCCCTAGCCGGCGAAGGGAGCGACAGAGCTTACATCGAACATCACGGATGTCTTCCTCGTCGAACGGTTGGAGTTCCGCGCGGATATCGCCCGAACCCTTGACGCGAGCAGCGCGGTCTGAGATCTTGCGAAGCAAGGCGGAGCCCAAGGGAGGGCATGGCTGATCCATTTAAGGGTCACTGTGTCTACGTGGAGGTTTCGCTCGATGGGCAACAACGTCGCCAGCCGGTTGCTACTGCTGGTCATCGCGATCTTGGCCGCCAGCCTGGTTGGCACCATCGCCGGCTGGGTTACGTCGGTGATCGAGCAAAGTTTCGGCAAGGCCCTGCTCGTCGGAGGTGGCGCGTTCGGCGCGACCTTGGCCCTCTTCATCGCGACCTTCAATTTCGTGACGCGAGGCGACGCCTGAGTCTCGAACCCCGGGCGGCCAGCGAGGACGCGATGCCGCCCGGGGGCCGGAGGCGCAGCAGGCTTCCGAAGACATCCCCGCCGTACGTCTCGCGTGCCCGCCGTGGACCTCGCGTGGGCTCCCGGGCATCGACACACCCCGTCCCTCCTCGTGGCCCGGGGGGGCCAGTCCTCGCCCACGGGCGAGGCGACTACTTACCGGTAATTTCCGGCAACCGATTAGCTACCCCACTCTGTGTATGCCCTGCTAAATGACCCTCAGAGACTCCATATCCGAGCAATCCTCACGTTCCTAAACCGTCCGTTAGGTACGAGCGACTTGACAAGGGCGCTCACGCCCCGGCATCTTGCGGAGCAAGGCGGGCCCTCACCCACAGATCCACAAGGGATCACTGTGCACAAGGAAGGGTTCCCGCGATGGCAAGTGACTTCGCCGTCCGCCTGCTGTCCCTGGCCGTCACCGGTCTGGCAGCCACACTGGTCGGCACCAACGCCGCTTGGATTTCCTGGGCCACCGAGCCGAGCATCGGTCGGGCCCTGGCTGCGCGGCGTTCGCCGGCTCCGCCCCGCTAGTCTTCGGGGCGCTCAACTACCTGATGAGGCGTGAGGCGTGACGGCTCCAGTGTGGCCCGCCCCCGCCGACATAGCCGGGCCGCGCCCACCTTTCGGCAAGGATTTGCGGATGTCAACCCATTCGACCGAGCAAAACTCGTGTCGCGCATCACAGTCGCTTGCGGCGCGTCCGAGGTCCGGCCACATTAGATGAACAGCTCGGATTCTCACCCATCCCGAGAGCGCTCCTCCATCAGGAGGAGTCTGCCTATCGAGAGGGTGCAGCATGGAAAATGGGGCCATGGTTCGGACGCTCTGCCTGGCCATCGCCGTCCTGTTCGGCAGCCAGGTCGGGACGGTCGCGAGCTGGATCTCTTGGGTCATCGATCCGAGCATCGGCAAGGCCATCTTGTCTGGCGGGGTCGCGTTCAGTGGCGGCTTCGCCCTCGTCCTTACCGCCATTCGGTTCATCACCGGCCGGGACGCCTGACGCCCCGGTTTCCGGGCGACCACCTCACAGGAGTAACGAGGCTGCCCCTCGGGCCAGGGCGAAGAGACAGCCAGCGCGGGATACCTCCGGATTCTGTTGGTCTTGTTAGTTGTTGGCGGCAGATGATGTTGTCGGGGCACACCCTCCGGGTGTGTGCCCCCAACAACCAACATCCGTCTTTGTCGCGGCTGCTGATGTTGTCAGATGTTGTCGCGATGTTGTCGGCAACATCGGCATGCCCTCTGACCGGCCATGTCGTCTCGCCTGGTCGCCGGTGTTGTCGCCATGTTGTCAGACTCCAGCCTTGACCTCGGGCTACGTAAGGGCGGCAGAGGCTGTCGGTCATTACAACAACATGGAGGGCACCCCCAGCAGGAGATGCCCTCACATGTCGTGCCTGGCCGCCTACTCAGGCGGGCGGGGGCACCTCCGGCAGGGTTGGCGACTCGCCCCGCTTGATCCGCTCGCTCTTGACCGACAAAGTCGCTCGGATTTTGGCGTCGGAGACGGTGAAGTCGGGCGACCCGTTCTCACCACACAGATGGGCGATCAGCTCGTCCTTGCGGGCCAGAACCCTCCGGTTACCCGCGTCGGCCCCGATGTTGTCGACAGCCCATTTGATGAAGCGGCGAGAGCGCATCTGGATGCGGTCGAGTACACCGCCTACTTGGAAGCGACCGTCGACCGGATCAGCCGCCCCCTGTCACCCCGCAGGGCGACCGCCGCGATGTCCGCCGGCCCCACATAGCGGTAACGCCGCCGATACCCCACCACGACCTGACCGTATCGACTGGCGTTTTGGCGATAACGCGGTGTCCACCCAGCCGGACACCGCGTTATCGCCCAAAACGGCTCAGCCGACGGTGGCGCGGCGTTCGGCGAAGGCTGCGAACGCGGTCAGCGACTCCGGGTTGGCCAGCGCCCCCTTGGCAGCGGCCGAGTCCACCGGCGTACCGGTGAGGATCTTCTTCACCGGTACCTCCAGCTTCTTGGCCGAGAGGGTACGCGGCACCGCCCGCACCTGGTGGATCTCGTCGGGCACGTGCCGGGGCGAGAGCGTGGTACGCAGTTCCCGGGCGATCCTCTTCCGCAGTTCGTCGTCCAACTCCAGCCCCTCGGCGAGCACCACGAAGAGCAGCAGTTCGCCCGCGCCACCCTCGGCGTCCTCCAGGTGCACCACCACCGAGTCGACGACCTCGTCCAGCCCCTCGACCACGGAGTAGAACTCGGCGGTGCCGAGCCGGACGCCGCCCCGGTTGAGGGTGGCGTCCGAGCGGCCGGTGATCACGCAGCCGCCCCGGGAGTTGACGGTGATCCAGTCGCCGTGCCGCCACACGCCCGGGTAGAAGTCGAAGTACGCCTCCCGGTAGCGCTTGCCGTCCGGGTCGTTCCAGAACCCGACCGGCATGCTCGGCATCGGGGCGGTGATGACCAGTTCACCCAGCTCGCCGACGACCGGGGTGCCGTCGGCCGAGCGCGCCTCGACCTTCGTGCCCAGCGCCCGGCAGGCAATCTCCCCGGCGTACACCGGTAGCAGCGGCACGCCGCCGACGAAGCCGGTACAGACGTCCGTGCCGCCGGAGAGCGACTGGAGCTGGAGGCGGTCACCGACGGCCTCGTACACCCAGGTGAAGCCCTCGGGCGGCAGCGGCGCGCCGGTGGAGCCGAGGCCGCGCAGCGCGGAGAGGTCGGCGATCTCCTTCGGCACCAGGCCGGCCTTACGGCAGGCCAGCAGGAACGGCGGGGAGGTGCCGAGGTAGGTCATCCCGGTCTCCTCGGCCAGCCGCCACACCGTGCCGAGGTCGGGGTGGCCGGGGTTGCCGTCGAAGAGCACGATCGCCGCGCCGACCGCCGGCCCGGAGACGAGGAAGTTCCACATCATCCAGCCGGTGGTGGTGAACCAGAAGAACCGGTCCCCCGCACCGAGGTCGTGGTGCAGGGTGAGCATCTTCAGGTGTTCCAGCAGGATGCCGCCGTGGCCGTGCACGATCGGCTTGGGCAGGCCGGTGGTGCCGGAGGAGTAGAGCACGTAGAGCGGGTGGTCGAAGGGCACCGGAGTGAAGGTCAGCGGCTCGTCGGTCTCCGCGGCCAGGTCGGCCCAGCCAATCACCCCGTCTTGCGCGGCCTTCATTCGGTCCGGAGCGCCGCCCAGCGGGGCGGAGGCCGAATCATGGCCGTCAGGGTTGGCCGGATCGAGGTACGGAATCGCGACGGTGTGCCGCAGCGACGGCAGGGCGGCCCGGATGGCGGCCACCTCGGCCCGCCGGTCGACGGGCTTGTCGCCGTACCGGTAGCCGTCCACGGCGACCAGCACCGTCGGCTCGATCTGCTGCCAGCGGTCGGTGACGCTGCGGGTGCCGAACTCGGGGGCGCAGGAGGAGAAGACCGCGCCGAGGCTGGTGGTGGCGAGCATCAGCACGAACGTCTCGGGGATGTTCGGGGCGTACGCGGCCACCCGGTCGCCGCTGCCGACGCCGAGCCGGCGCAGCCCGGCGGCCACCCGGCGGACCTGCTCGCGCAGGTCGGCGGCGGTCAGCGTCTCCGGTGCGCGGGTCTGCCCGTGCGCGATCACCACCGGGTCGTCGTCGGCCAGGTCGGGCATCCGCAGCACGTGCTCGGCGTAGTTCAGGGTGGCGCCGGGGAACCAGCGCGCGCCGGGCATGGTGGCCTCCGCCAGCACCTCGCTGGCCGGGGTGTGCGCGATGACCTGGAAGTAGTCCCAGATCGATCCCCAGAACGCGGACAGGTCGGTGACCGACCAGCGCCACAGCGCGTCGTAGTCGGCGAACTCCAGCCCCCGCTCGGCCTTCAGCCAGCGCAGGAAGTCGCCGATTCGCGACCGCTCAAGCACGTCCGCCGGCGGCGTCCAGAGCACCTCAGGCAACGTTCCATCCCTCCCCGCGGCCCGTCACGACACTGTGCATGGGCCGTGACGCCATCTTGCCCTACCTCGACAGGCCATTCTCCGTGCCGAACTTCGGAACGGGTGTGTGGTCGTTCCACACAAAGTGTGGGCAGGGACCCCTGTTACCGCTACCTGAGCGCGTAAAGCGTCCCAACGGACATTTCCCGCAGGCAACGGCCGAGCGGCCCGCGCGGCGAGCACGGTCGATCGGCCAAGCGGTCAAGCGGTCAGGCGGCGCGGTGGGCCGAAGGTGGGCTGAAGGGCGCGGTCAGGCGGCGCGGTGGGCCTGGATGGCGCGGCGGCGGGCCAGCCGGTGTGCCCGGCGGATCTCGGCCTCCCGGAACCGGCGCTCGTCCTCCGGGGTCTCCGGCAGCACCGGTCGGACCGGACGCGGTGCGCCGCCCACGTCGACCGCGACGAAGACCAGGTACGCGGTGGCGACCGGCACCGGCTCGTCCTCGGCCGAGTCCCACCGTTCGGCGACCACCCGGACGCCGACCTCCATCGAGCTGTGTCCGGACCAGTTGACCTGGGCGTGGGCGTGGGCGTGCACCAGGTCACCCACCCGGACCGGTTCGGAGAAGACGATCTCGTCGATCGCGGCGGTGACCGCCGTGCCGCCGCTGTGCCGGGCCGCCGCCGCCCCGGCCACGTCGTCGACGAACTTCATCAGCACCCCACCGTGCACGGTCCCGTACAGATTGACGTCGACCGCCGTCATGATCCGACTCAGGGTGACCCGGGAGTAGGAGGTCGGCTTGCCCGGGGGTGTGGTGGGGTGCTCGGTCATCAACAGATTCCTTTCGTGGATACTCCGGCCTTCAGATGGGGGAGGAAACGGAACCTGCGGAGCAGGACGGGGACAGCCGGCCCGCCGCCCGGGCAGGTCGGTCTGCCCGCGTGTCACCGCAGACGTCACCGCTCGGCTCGCTAGCATGTGGACGGTGGGCAGGGCGGTGAAGCGGGCGTACAAGTACCGCTTCTACCCGACCCCCGAGCAGGCCAGCCTGCTGAACCGGACATTCGGGTGTGTCCGCAAGGTCTACAACCTGGCCCTGGCCGCCCGCACCGAGGCGTGGCAGCAGCGGCGGGAACGCATCACCTACAACGCCACCAGCGGGATGCTCACCGCCTGGAAGAAGACCGAGAAGTTCGCGTTCCTCAACGAGGTGTCGTCGGTGCCGTTGCAACAGACCCTGCGGCACCTGCAGGGCGGTTTCGTCGCGTTCTGGGACAAGCGGGCCCGCTATCCGCGTTTCAAGTCCAAGCGTGGGTCGCGGGCGTCGGCGGAGTTCACCTCCAGCGCGTTCCGCTACCGCGACCACCGGCTCACCCTCGCGAAAATGGCCGAGCCGTTGGACATCGTCTGGTCCCGGCCACTGCCCGACGGTGCGACCCCATCCACCGTGACCGTGTCCCGCGACAGCGCCGGGCGGTGGTTCGTGTCCCTGCTCTGCATCGACACCATCACCCCCGCACCCGCCACCAACACGGCGGTCGGTATCGACGCCGGCCTGGACTCCCTGATCACCCTGTCCACGGGGCAGAAGATCACCAACCCCCGCCACGAACGCGCCGACCGCACCCGCCTCGCCCGCGCCCAACGGGAACTGGCCCGCAAGGAGAAGGACTCGGCAAACCAGGCCAAGGCCCGACTCACGGTCGCCCGCATCCATGCCCGCATCGCCGACCGGCGACGCGACCACCTGCACAAGCTGACCACTCGACTCGTGCGCGACACCCAAACGCTCGTGATCGAGGACCTCACCGTCCGCAACATGCTCAAAAACCACCGCCTGGCGCGCGCCATCTCCGACGCGTCCTGGCGACAGTTCCGCGAACTCCTGACGTACAAGTGCGCCTGGTACGGCCGGGACCTGGTCGTGATCAACCGTTGGTACCCCTCGTCGAAGACCTGCTCCGCGTGCGGAGCCGTCGCGGAGACCATGCCGCTGAGCGTGCGGACGTGGACGTGCCGCTGCGGCACGACCCACGACCGGGACGTGAACGCGGCACGTAACATCCTGGCCGCCGGGCTGGCGGTGACGGCCTGTGGAGCCGATGTAAGACCTCAACGGGACACCTCCCGGACGGGGCAGTCGGCAGTGAAGCAGGAAACCCCGAGGGCGACCAAGGGAATCCCCCGCCTTTAGGCGGGGGAGGATGTCAAGACAGAGACGGTACGGTACGCGGATGCGACATCTCTGGAGCTTCCTCGCCGGTCTGGTGGTGGCCCCCGTCACGTGGGTGCTGGTCGCCCTCGGCCAGGACGGGTCGGGCCGGACCATCGACCGCTGGGTGGAGTTGGGCACGTTCAATTCGGCCAACCTGATCGAGCCGGCGGTGTACCTCGCGGTCGCCGGTCTCCTGCTCGGGCTGGTCGGCACGCTTCGCATCTCACCACTCGGCCCGCTGGTGGCCGGGTTGCTGCTGGTCGCCACGTACGCCGGCATGATCGTCGCCCCGTTCGACCTGCGCGACCGGGTGCCGGACGACGTGAAGGTGTTCGGTGACCCGGTGCCGCTGCTGCTTCCGGTCCGCAACGGCACGCTCTTCCTGATCGGCGTGGCCCTGCTGATGGCCGTGTTCAGCGGACAGCGCTGGCGGCGCTGGCCGAGGCCGGTCCCCCCAGTGGCGACCGAACCGGCGCCGGAGGAGCCGACCTTCGCGTTGACCGATTTCGGGTCACCGGTCGGTGCGGACGACCGGGACACCGCCCCGCCCAGCCTCGGCTACCCGGACGAAACGCCGACCGAGCCGCTGCCTCGGCGTACCGCTGGGGCGTCCCCGTGGTCGCAGCCGCCGGGTACGACGGCGGGCCAGCGGAACGACGCGGACTGAACCGTATTCGCCTGACCGTCCCCGGTGGACCCATGGGTGCGCCGGGGACGGCGACCCGGTTCACCTGGGACGCGGCTTGCGCGATGAACACCCGGTCCGATCTCCGGCCGGGCGGGCGGTACCCGGGATCGCCGACATTCACTACAGTCAGCCGCTATGCGGGTGCCATCCGTCATCGGTCGGCGAGTGGGGCCGCCGGGGAGTTCGTCCCGGCGAGCCGCCGCCGTGGCGCTGGCTGTCGTCCTCGTCGTCGTGGCGGTGGTCGGCGCTGAGGCGTACCGGCGGCACCGTGCAGGCACGGTCGACGAGGCGGCCACCGTCTGGTGCCTGGCCGCCGACCGGCGGCCCGCCCTGGTCCAGGCCGCCCGCGCCCTCGGCGTGCTCCGTCCGGAGTCGACCGCCGAACGGCTGAGCTGGCCGGGCGGAACCGGCGACACCGGCAGGAGCGGCGACCAGGGCGGGAACGGTAACGAGGGCGGGACCGGCAACCCGGGCGGGACCGGCGACGCGGAGCGGTGGCGTGGCGCGCGGCCGGCGGACTTCGCCCGGACCTGCCGGGCCCTGATCGGCGCCGAGCAGCGGGTGTCGTCGGGCGGTGGTTCGTCCCCCTGGTCCGGCTTCACCCCCTCGCTGGTCCTCGCGGTGGTCAGCGCCGTGCTGGCCGCCTGGCTCAGCCGCCGGCTGGCCACGGCGGGCACCCGGCGGGTCGAGGCCGAGGAACTGCGCTCGGCGGCCCGTTCCTACCGGCTGGCGGTCGAACGGCTGTTGCGTGACCTGGAGCAGCAGCGCCCGGGGATCGCCCCGGACGACGGCGAGGTGCAGGACCGGCGGCTGGAGCTGGCGACCCGGCTCAACGCGGTCGCGGCGGCGTACCGTCGGTGGTCGCTGCCGCGCTCGCTGAGCGAGACGCTCGACCGGGAGCCGCTCGGCGCGGGCATGACGGCGCGGTGGAACGACCGCCTCCCGCAGCAGCGGCCCACGCTGGCCGCCGAGACACGGGTGGCGCTGGGCCGACTGGAGGCGGAGGTGGCGCAGGTGGCAGGGACGGTGGCGGAGCCGGGCCTGTTCCGGACGCGGACGTCGGCGGGTCCCCGGTGAGCGACGTGATCAGCGCCGCCGAGGAGCCGGCCGAGAAGGCACCGAACAATCCGTTCGCGGTACCCGGGCTGATGCGCCACACGGACCCGCTCAACCCGGTCCGCAACCACGGGCACCTCTCGCTCTACGTGCCGGTGGACAACACCGAGACCGCCTTCCAGGACTGCCAGGAGGAGTTCCGGGACGCGTCCTACCTGCGCGAGATCGGCCGGGTGGTGGTGGTCACCGGGGAGCAGGGCTGCGGCAAGACCGCCCTGATCAACCGCTGCGCCTACTGGCTGCGGGAGCAACTGCCCGTCGTCGGCCTGCGCGGCGAGATCGTCGACGTGACCCGGCAGGCGCGGGTGAACGAGTCGATGGCCGACCGGCGGGCCAAGGTCTGCAAGGCGGTGGTCGACACCGTGTACCAGCGGCGACTGCTCGTCTCGGATCTGGTCCACCAGATGCGTGAGCAGCCCGACGACGCGTACTTCAACCTGGCCGGCTGCCTGCCGCCGGAGCTGGTGCTGCTCGTGCTGCTGCCGCCCTCGGCGGACCTGACCGAGGAGCTGGTCAGCTACGCCACCGACGCCCGGCAGCGGATCGTGTTCTTCGCCGAGACCTCGTACGACCTGTCGGACGAGCGCCGCCAGCGGCTCGACCAGGCCGGACACGCCCCGCCCGTGTACCTGGAGGTGGGCCGGCTGGGGAGGCACGACGCGAACCGCTTCGCCGCGCGGCGGCTGCGCGACGTGCCCGAGGGGACGCTCCCCCGGGTCGCCCCGGAGGCCCTGGACGACTACACGACCTTCCGTCGGCATGTGTCCATCGGCGAGGTTCAACGGTTACTCTACGGCATGTACGAGAAACTCCGCGTACAAGCTGACCGGCCGGATGAGGTGACCTTTCAGCACATCAGTCAATACTTCATGAGTATCGCCAGCCCGACGGAGAATCCGCGCTGATGGACGCCTTCGACCACCTGGACCTGAGCGGTGAGGTGAATCCTTATCCGTCGAGCGCCGTCGCCCAGATCGCGGACGCCGGGTCGACCTCGGTCACCATTCCGACAGTCGCCGTCCGACGGGCCGTCAACGCCATGGACGGCTACCTCTCCGCCGTCCGGGCCCGTCCGGAGACGTCGGCGGGGCAGGTACTGGCGATCGTCGGCGACTACGGCACCGGCAAGACCCACCTCGCCTCGCACCTGATCCGGCACGCCGCCACCAGCCTGGGCGGCGCGGTGCAGTCGGTGCACCTGAACGCCCCGCCGGACACCTTCGTCTCGCTCTACCGGGCCTTCGCCGACAAGCTGGCCGAACGGCGGGAACTGGTCCACGAGCGGGTGCGCGGCCTGTACGCCGAGATCCTCGCCGACGAGCTACGCGCCTCGGCCGCCACCGCGCCGGTGGCCGAGCAGCTTCGCGCCGGAACGATCGACCCGGTCGCGCTGGTGGAGATGTTCGGGCTGATGGAGAGCGCCTTCCTGCGACAACTGCGGGAGCGGCTCCGGGAGGTCACCGACAACGCCGAGTTCAGCCAGGCGCTCACCCTGCTGCTGCGGGGTGGTTTCGAGGACGCGGTCTGGGAGTGGCTCGGCGGGACGGCCCCGTCCGACGTGCTCCGCGAGCGGGGCATCACCGAGGCGATCACCAGCAGCGAGAGCACGGCGCTCCAGGCGATGGGGGTCTTCGCGCTGCTGATCGGGCACGGCGAGCACCCGTTCGTGGTGGTGATCGACGAGCTGGACCAGTTGCTCACCGCCGCCGGCCGGCGCGCCGACGAGGCCATCGACGCGTTCAAGGAGATGCTGCGGGTCTTCGCCGCCTCCAACACCTTCCTGGTCCTGGCCGGGCTGCCCGACCTGCTCAGCTCTCTGCGGCGGGACGTCCGCGACCGGATCACCGAACACATCACGATGTCCGCGCTGACCGCCGCCGAGGTGCAGGCCTACGTCCGGACCCGGCAGGGCGGCCGACTCGAGCCGTTCACCGAGCAGACGATCGAGCAGATCGTCGACCTGACCAACGGGGTGCCGCGTCAGGTGATCTCGCTCTGCCACCGGCTCTGGCGGCGCGCCCACGACCAGCGGGCGCTGGTCACTCCGCCGATGGTGCGGCAGACCGCGCGGGAGATCTACGACGCCGGCACCGCGTTGAACGTCCGGGCCGAAATCCGTCAGGTCCTGGTCGGCGCCGGCTACGACACCTACGTGCCCGACCACTTCCTGGACAGCGGCACGGACAGTCGCGTCGACTACTGGGTGCCGATCGGGCCGAACGACGTGGGCTGCGCGATCCTGCTCTCCGAGCCGCTGCTCGACGAGTCCGACATCGTCACCGTCGAACGCCGGTGCCGGTCCATTCGCGCGCACCGCGACTGCGAGCTGCTGCTGGTCGCGTCGGAGCCGCCACCGGCCCGGTTCCGTCAGCGGCTGCGGGAGGCGGTCGGCCGGGAGCCGCTGACCTACCACCCCCGGTCCTTCGCCGACCAGTTCGCCCTCGAGTTCAAGGCGATGGCGGCCCGGATGGAGGAGCGGTACCCGCAGGAGGGGCCGCTCGCCGCTGTCGCGCCGCACCTCACCCGCCTCGACCGGCGGCAGTCGGCCACCCAGCACCTGCTGACCGTGCTGACCGGCTCGCTGGAGGAGCTGCGCGGCCGTAACGACCAGCAGCTCGCCGCGATCTACCGGGAGCTGCACGAGATCCAGCGTGGGCTCGCCACCGCCGGTGACGAGCGGCGCGGGCACATCGCGGTCGTCGCCACCCTGCCTCCGCCGGTGGTCACCCTCTTCGACGGCGCCTTCTCCGCGGTGGACCTGCTCACCCCGGCCCGGGAGCTGCTGCGCCGGGCGTTCCAGGAGGACGAGGGCGGACGCGGGGCCAGGCAGGCGGTACGGGCCCGGATGCGCACCTCGGAGATCCACGCCGCCACCGGGGTCACCGCCCTGCTCACCTCGCTGATCGAGGCGTTCGGGCACGCCGTGGTCGAGTGGTACCGGTCGGTCGACCAGCCGCCGGGAAGCGGACTGACCGCGCGCCACCGGGAACGACTCGACACGATCTGCCGGATCTTCGACGTGGTCTACGAGTACCTCCCCCTCTACCAGCTGCGGAGCCTGCGGGGGCTGGTCGGCTACCCGGTGCCCGGCCGGCAGCAGCAGGAGGCGGAGGACATCCTCGGCGACTTCAGCTCCCAGGTCCGGCAGGCGCTGCTGGCCGCGCTCACCCCCGTCGAGGGCTGAGCGGCGGCACGTCGGGGCCCGGCCGCCGGTACGCCTCGCGCACCCCGTTGGTGAGGGCGTGCAGCACGTTGACGGTGAGGATGGCCGGGGCGACCACCGCCACCGTGCCGACGAACTGCCGCTCCAGCACCAACGCGAGGATGATCGCGGTGATCCCGTTCTGTTGGCCGAGCAGCACGTCGACCCGGTCGGAGCGGGGCAGCCGCCGGCCGACCAGCAGCGCCACCACGACGTGCGCGCCGACCGCTGCGAGGCCCAGCACCGCACCGGCCAGCGGGCTGATCCCGCCGACCAGCACCAGCCCGAGCGCGAAGCTGGCGGCCAGGAACGCCACCTGGGTGAGCCGGTCCAGCACGGCCCCGAGCGGCGGCCGGTAGAACAGCCCGGCCACGGCGAGCGCCAGCATGAGGAACTGCCAGACCGCGAAGGCGGCCAGCCCGGCGAGCGCCACGAGTTGGAGGGCGGTCACCAGCCGGCCGGGCCGGACCCACCGGCGCAGCCGCTCGGTGCCCCACCAGACGAGCGCCGCCACCGCCGCCAGGGCCAGGTTCTGGACGAGGGAGAGCCCGAACGACTCGAACCCGGTGTGCGGGGGTGCGGTGGCCGCCGCCGGATCGGCGGGCACCAGCGGCCAGACCCAGGCGGCGGCGTACACGGTCAGCAGGACGGTGATCGGGTCGTCGAACGACGCCCACGCGGAGAGGATCGTCTTGGCCTGCGCGGACATCCGGGACTGTAACCGCGCGGCGGCGAAGGACACCGGGTCGATCTGGGCGACCGCGACCCCGAGCACGAGGTAGGCCGGCTCCCGGAAGGCCAGGTACATCACCGCCGAGATCAGCGCGGCCTTGACCACCACGCCGCCGGTGATGGCGAAGACGACCAGGCGGGCGTTGCGACGGGCGGCCCGCAGGTCGATGCCGTACGTGCTCGCGTAGAGGCCCACGGCGAGCAGCGTCCCGGCCAGCGTGAGGTAGGCGTCCGAGCGGTACGTCCCGACCCAGTCACGGTTCTCGGCGAGCAGCCAGCCGAGCGCCGCCACCAGCACGAACGTGCCGGTACGCGTCAGCGACGGCAGCACCGCCTCGCGTACCCCGGTCCGCCGTCCGGTCCGGTCGACGGCGGACCGGGACGGCCGCCACCGACGCCCAGCGGGCCGCTGCGCGCCCCGGGCCGGCCGGGACGGCCGCAGCGGCACCCGCGTCATTCGCCGAGCCGGCGGGCGAGCAGCGCCGCCCTGTCGTCGGCCGCCCAGACCAGGTGCTGGTCCAGGGTGACCGCGAGCAGGTAGCGGTCCAGCCCGACCGGGTAGCAGAACAGCGCGCCCTGCTCGACGTCGAGCACGAGCCGGCGGACCCGGGAGCCGAGGGCCAGGTGGGTGGCCCGGACCAGGGTGCGCAGGTGGACGTCGATCCGCTGCCCGAGCAGGCCGTAGAAGTGCCGGCGCCGGTGCGGGGTGATGTCGTCGAAGAAGCGGTCCAGCCGGGGGTCGTCCAGGATGTCCTCGGCGGTCTCGATCCGCCCGGCCCGACAGACAGCGACGTAGTGCAGGTCGTCGACGCCGAGGTGTCGGCGGCAGATCGCGGCCGCCGACTGCGTCGTGGTCCGCCCCGCGCCGGACACCGACCCTGGGGCCGGCCGGGGTTTCGGCGGCGGGGCGACGACGGCCGGCGGCCCGGTGTCCGGCGGGGACTGCGTGGGGCCGGAGTCGTCCGGGGTCAGCGGCGTCACGGACGAGCCGGACGGTGGGCGGACGTCCCGCATACCGGAGCTGAGCGTCGGCTCTGTCAGCCCGAGCCAGCCCCCGTAGTCGGTGGGCTGCTGGCTGACCGCCTCGCGCAGCCGGTTGGCCAGCCCGGCCAGCTCGATGTCGGCGGCCCGGACCGCCGGGTCGTCGGGCGGCAACTGACCGGGGGCGCCGCTGGACCAGGCCAGCGCCACCAGGAACTGTTCCCGCAGCACGGAGAGGCTGAACAGCGCGCCCCGCTCGGTGTGCAGCAGCAGTCGGACGAGGTCGCCGCTGCACGCCGGGCGGAGCTGGTCGTCCAGGTCGGCCATCACGTGCACCACGTCCCGGCCGATGAGCTGCCGTTCGTCGGTGGTCAGGCCGAGCGGACCGTGCGGGCCGTGCGGCTCCCCCGCGTCGAGGGCGAAGTCACAGGTGCCGGTGCGGTAGCGGGCCAGGTGGGAGATGCTGCCCACCTCGTCCATCAGCTCCTCGCACAGCGCCAGGGCCGGCGGCCGGCGGCCGTCGAGGTGGGTGCCGAGCGTGACGTCGACCCGGCGGCGGGGCCCGCCGTCAGCCGACGGGGTGGCCGCCCCGGTCGAACCGCCAGCCGGCCCGGTCGGCTCGCCGGCCGGCGGGATGACTGGCCCGGTCGGCTCGCCCGCCGGCGGGGTGGCTCCGGTGGCCGTCGCGTCGGCCGGCGTCTGTCCGCTCACGTCTCCGGCACCTCCATGTCGACGAAGTCGAAGGGCACCCGGCCCTCGCGGGTCTGGCCGGTCACCTCACCGGCGCTGACCACCCCGGCCAGGGCCCGGCGGGTGGTACGCAGGCACGGGTGGTCCGGTCCGAGGAAGTCCCGGCCCAGTTCGACGGCCGTACGCAGCAGTTCCTCGGCCACCGTCGGCCGGCCCACGGCAGCCACGACGACGGCCTGGTTGACCAGCGCGCCGATCGCCCACGGGTGCGGTTCACCGAGGGTCGCGGTGAGCCCGGCCGTCGCCTTCTCCGCGTCGTCGACCGCCTCGTCGAGCCGTCCCCGGGCCCGCAGCACGACCGCGCGCAGGCTGCGGCAGATATGCGTGAACGGGTGCTCCGGGCCGAGGTCGTGTTCGTAGCCGGCGAGGCTCTCCTCGACCAGCCGCTCCGCGTGCTCGCCGTCCCGGGCGAGGTGGTAGTCGACGGCGAGGCTGAGCCGGCAGGAGCGGGTCAGCGGGTTCTGCTCACCGACCAGCCGCCGCAGCGCGAGGTACGCCCGTCCGTTCAGCTCCTTGGCCCGGTCGAGCTGGCCACGCCGCCGCTCGGTGATCGCGAGGTTGCGCAGGATCCGCAGCAGTAGGGTGTCCTCGTCGCCGCGACCGCGACCACCCCGCCGCCGGTGCGCCTCGGCGAGCAGGCGGCGGGCCTCCTCCAGGTCGCCCAGCTCCCGCCGGAAGCTGCCGATGTCGCTGATCAGCCAAAGGGTGTCGGCGTTGTCCGCGCCGAAGAGCCGCGACCGCCGTTGGCGGGCCCGTTCCGCCACCCGCAGCGCCTCGTCGGAACGCCCGGCCAGGTGGAACGAGTTGGCCAGGTTGTGCGCGGCGATCAGCGTCTCCGGATGGTCGTTGCCGAACTGGTCCCGGAAGCCGCGCCAGGTGGCCTGGTCCTCGACCAGGGCGGCCCGGAACTGACCGAGTCCGCGCAGGTCGCCGGCCAGGCCCCGGCGGGTGACCAGGACCCAGGGATGGTCCGGGCCGAACAGCACCGTCCCCTCGCGCAGCGCCGTCCGGCTCAGCTCCAACGCCTCCGCGCCGCGACCGAGCGAGCGGGTGACGTCGGCCAGTCGGGTGGCCAGCCGCAGGGTGAACCGGTCCCGCCAGCCGTACCGGGCCAACCAGCGGTCCAGCGCCGGCCGCCACCGCCGCAGCGCGTCCGGCGCCTCGTCGTCGCCCCGGGCGATGAGGTGTTCGAGCTGTTCGACCAGCCACCGCCGGACCTCGTCGGGACCGTCCACGTCCAGCGCGTCGGAGCTGATCAGGTGCCGGTGCAGCTCGCGGCGTACGGCGGAGTCGGCGGCGATGGTCCGGGGCGCCGCGTCGGCCAGGCCGCGCAGGAACTGGATGCGCCGCGTCTCGCGTTCCTGGTCGGACATGCCGGCTCGGACGACGGCCTGCACAGCCGGGTGCATCCGCACCACGCCGGCCCGCCCCCAGGCGACCTCGACCAGCCGGAACCGGACCGCCGCCGCGAGCGCCCGGTCCATCTCCCACCCGTCGGCGCGCAGCATCGCGCCGTCGGCCTCGGAGAGGCCCTGTGCAACCTGCGCCCGCATCGGCCGGGACCCGAGGATCGTCAGGGACAGCCCCAGCGGGGAGGCGAAGGCGCACATCTGCGCCACCACCACCGCGACGCGGCCGCTGAAGTTCTCCCGCATCAGGGCCATCGCGACCCGCAGGATGCGGGCGGCGGCCGGCTCCCCGACCGGTTCGGCGACCGCCGCGCAGAAGGCCGGCACGGCGGTGTCGGCGCTGCGGGAGTCGGCGATCGCGGTCGCCGAGCTGAGCAGGACGCCGGCCTGCCCGAGCAGGCCCGAGGCGAGTCGCAGGTCGAGCGGGGACGCGCCGACCGTCTCGACCACCGCCGTCGCCGGCACCCGGGACAGCCCTCGCACCCTCCCGGTGAGCAGGCGTACCGCGTCGGTCTCGACGAGTTCGCCGACGGTGACGGTCACCGCGCCCGGTGGCGCGTCGGCGTCGGAGCGGCGGGTCACCACCACGTGGCCGGAACCGCTCGGCAGCAGGTCGGTCAGGTCTTCGTCCCCCGCGCCGTCGTAGACGACCAGCCACTGCCCGCTCCGCCGGCCCAGCTCGTACAGCACCTCCTGGACCGGGTTGCCCCGGGGCTCGACACCCAGCTCGGCGGCGAGTTCGGTCAGCGCGGCCCGGACGTCGTGCAGCCCGCCCGCGGCGATCCAGACGATCAGGTCGTAGTCCCAGCGGAAGCGGTGCGCGTACTCGCCGACGAGGCTGGTCTTGCCGACCGCGGCCGACCCGGTCACCACCACCGGCTGCCCGGCCGGGCCGGCCAGCAACATCTCCCGCAGCTCGGCCAGTTCCCGGTCGCGGCCGACGAAGAGGCGGGGCCGGGACGGCAGGTGGAACTCCCGGGGCGGTTCGTCCCGGCCGCCGGGGAAACCCGGTTGCCAGGACCGTTCGATCGGCACCGGTCGGATGCCGGCCAGCCCGAGCGTGCCGCGCAGCCGCTCCCGGGCCTGCTCCTCGGCGCACCCGGTCAGGTCGACCGTCCGGACGCCCTCGTCGGGCAGGGCGTCGTCGACAGCCGGGCCGGTCCGCGCGACCAGCAGCTCGGTCTCCGGGTCGGCGCGGACCGCGCCGACCACCCCGGCCAGCCACTGCTCCTCCGTGTCGTCCGCCGGCACCACCGCCAGCACGGTGGCCCGGCCGGGGAGACGGCGACTTTCGTCGTCCGGGGGCCACGGCCGGGCCCGCACGCCCACCGTCGCCAGTTCGGCGCGAAGCCAGTCCGCCCAGGCCCGCTGGCGCGCCGGGTGGGCCAGGTACACCTCGCTCTGGTCGTCGGCGGCCTGCCGGCCCAGCCCGTACCGGTAGCGGGTGCGCAGCGACTCCGGTTCGGGCCGGACGGTGCCGAGCGCGCCGTCGGTGACCAGGCTCAGCAGGTCGCCGTACGCGGCGAGCACCCGGTCCCGGTGGGGCGATTCCTCCAGCAACGGGGCGAGGGTCTGCCCGGCGGAACTGCCCGGCACCTCCACCAGGTTCACCTCGACCGCGCCGGTGGGCTCGTCGAGCGCGGCACGCAACGCCCGGCGGACGGCGTCCCGCCGCTGGCCGGCGCGAGCCGGGTCGCGCTCGTCCACGGCGGTCGCCACGCCGACCAGCCGGACCCCGGCGGGCGAGGCCCGGTTCACCCCTCGGGCCAGCGCCGCCACCTCGGGCAGCCGGGGGTAGCGGTACGGGAAGCAGATCACCACCGCCTCGCAGAGCACCGCCGCCCAGCTCGCCACCGTCGGGTCGGTGTCGACCGGGTCGAGGAGGACGATGTCGTACTCGGTGCGGCGCAGTTGCCGGCGCAGCTCGGTGAAGGAGGCGTCGGCCAGGTCCTCGGAGGGCGGCCACGGGGCCGACTCGGGGGTCCAGACCACGTCCAGCCGGCCGGGCGGGGCCGCGTACCGGCGTAGGACGGGCGGTTCGGCGAACTGCCGGGCGGACCCCGGCGTGACAGGGAAGATCGAGCGGGCCAGCTCCGGTGGGAGCTGCTCGGCGACCGGCCACTCGTCGGTGTGGAACATGCGCAGGTGCTCGTGCACGCGCACGGCGCCCCGGCCGGCGTCGACCACGAGCACCCGGCGGCCGGCCCGGGCCAGGATCCAGGCCAGGTTGCTGACCAGGTTGGTACGCCCGGTCCGGCTGGTCGGCGCCAGGAAGGCCACCACCCTGGTGCCGGTCGGCGCGCGGTCCGACCGGGACGGCACCGGTCCGGTCATCGCGGCTTTCGCCCGTCCGGACGGTGGTCACCCGTCATGTCCATCCCTCTCCATTCGGTCGGTTTCCGCTCGCCTCCGCCCGGTGGCCGGCGCGACTCCCGGATCGCTGGTCTGGTTGGGGAACCACAGGAAGTGACCACGGGGCTCGCCGGTCTCGTCGAGGAGCCGCCGTAACGACTGCCGCAGAAGTTTCCGGGGCAGCGCGTCGAGATCCGACGGATCCATTTCCTCAGCATTGAGGAGATCAGATATCAGAGGGGCGTCATGACTGCTCATCCTTTCCGACATGCTTTGCCCCACCTTCGATCTATTGAGAACCGCACCGCAGTCAGCACAGCCAGCGCCCCGCCAGTAACATATCGTAGCGTTCATCGATATTCAGCAGTCATATCGGGGGAACGGTGCGTGATCCGGGACGGTCGTCGATGTGGACCGACCGACACGTGATGTCCGCCGGAACGTTTCTGTCGCTGGCCCGGGGTGGTGGCGGGCCGTCCGCCGTCCGGACCCTGCTGGCCGCCCAGTACAGCCGGAACCTGCTGACGCTGCGTGAACTCGTGGAACGGTGCGCCGACCTCGACCACCCGCACACCGATCTGGTCCGGCGGGCGTGGGGGCTGCTCGGCGAACTCCGCCGGACCGCCCCGGGGGCGGTCCGGCGGGTGCTGACGTACCCCAGCGTGAGCGCCTGGGCGGCGGAGACGCTCGCCCGGTTGGCGCCGGTCGGCCACCTCGGTCAGGACAGCACCGGCGACGGACCCCACGCGGCGGCCTGGCCGGCCATGCTCGGGCCGGTCGTCGCGGCGGCGGCCCGGCAGGCCCGTACGCCGGTGGCGATCGGGTTCCCGACCCCACCCGGGTCGGCGTTCCCGCTGCCCATGACGGGTCACGTGCGGCTCGCCCCGGACGCTCCCGCGTACGTCGAACTGGCCGTCACCGCCGACGGGGTGACCGTCGACGGCGTACCGCTGCGCCCCGGCGCGCAGTGGTGGCCGGCGCCCCGGCTGCACGCCGGGGGCGGCCTGGACCTGCGGCTGGACGACCTCTGGTCGCTCTCCCGCCCGGCCACCCCGGTACGCCCCGACGAGGCGGCGCGGTGGCGGATGTCGCTCGCCCCGGCCTGGCGGCTGCTCGCCACCCACCACCGGGAGTACGCCGCCGAACTGGCCGCCGCGATCTCCATGGTCATGCCGCTGCCGCCCGGGGCCCCTGAGCTGACCGGCTCCGGCGTGCCGGCGGAGGCGGGGGCGGCGCTGATCAGCGGCACCTTCCCGGTCGGCGTGGGGTGCGTCGCGCTCTGCGGTGGCGGGGAGGCGACGACCACGGCGGCGACCCTGGTGCACGAGTTGGCCCACAACAAGCTCGCCGCGTTGGAGAATCTCTTTCCGCTGCTGCGGCCCGGGGACGACGTCCGGTTCCCCGCGCCCTGGCGGGTCGGACCGCGTCCGCTGCCGGCCCTGCTCCAAGGGCTCTACGCGCACGCCTGCGTAGCCCGGTTCTGGCTTCGCCAGCAGCACCACGAGGCGCGGCCGGACGGACTCCGGCGGGCCCGGACGGAGTTCCGCCAGGCCCGGTCCGCCTGCCGGGAGGTGGCCGAGCTGCTGCTCGCCGGCGACCGGCTCACCCCGCCCGGCCAACTGCTGGTGGAGCAGTTGCACCGGGCGACGACCGGTCAGGCATCGGTCGACACGACCGGGGCACGCAGCACGACCAGGACGCACAGCACGGTCGCGTCGCGCGTCCCGGCCGGGACGCGCGACGCGACCAGCACGACCGGAACACGCGGCGCGACCAGCACGACCGGGACGCGCGGCACGACCAGCACGACCGGAACACGCGGCGCGACCGGCCGGGCGTGCCGGCCAGTCGCGTGACCCGCGTCGACCCTCTGGGGCCGACTCCGTCCGACGAGGTCAGTCGCGCAGGAGCTGCCGGGCCATGACGATGCGCTGCACCTGGTTGGTGCCCTCGTAGATCTGGGTGATCTTGGCGTCCCGCATCATCCGCTCGACCGGGTAGTCCCGGGTGTACCCGTAACCGCCGAGGAGCTGGACGGCGTCGGTGGTGATCTCCATGGCGGCGTCCGAGGCGAAGCACTTCGCCGCCGCCCCGAAGTAGGTCAGGTCGGCGTCGCCCCGCTCGGACTTGCCGGCTGCCACGTAGGTGAGCTGCCGGGCCGCCTCCAGCTTCATGCCCATGTCGGCGACCATGAACTGGATGCCCTGGAACTCCGCCACCGGCTTGCCGAACTGCTTGCGCTCCTTGACGTACCCCTTGGCGTAGTCGAGCGCGCCCTGGGCGATGCCGATCGCCTGGGCGGCGATGGTGACCCGGGTGTGGTCCAGGGTCCGCATGGCCGTCGCGAAGCCGGTGCCCTCCGCGCCGATCATCCGGTCGGCCGGGATGCGCACCTCGTCGAAGTAGACCTCCCGGGTGGGCGAACCCTTGATGCCGAGCTTCTTCTCCGGGGCGCCGAAGCTGACCCCCGGGTCCGACTTCTCCACCACGAAGGCGGAGATTCCCCTGGACCGGGCTGTGGGATCGGTCACGGCGAAGACCGTGTAGAACTCGGAGACCCCGGCGTTGGTGATCCACCGCTTGACCCCGTTGAGCACCCAGTGATCCCCGTCACGGACCGCCCGGGTGGTCATCGAGGCCGCGTCGCTGCCCGCCTCCGGCTCGGAGAGGCAGTACGAGAACATCGCCTCGCCGGCGGCGACCGGGGTCAGGTAACGCCGCTTCAGTTCCTCGGAGGCGGCCAGCAGCAGCGGCATGGTGCCGAGCTTGTTGACCGCCGGGATCAGCGAGGACGCGCCGCAGGCGCGGGCCACCTCCTCGATCACGATGGCCGTGGCCAGGGCGTCCGCGCCGGCACCACCGTACTCGGTCGGAATGTGCGGAGCGTGGAAGTCGGCGGCCCGCAGGGCGTCGTACGACGCCTTGGGGAATTCGCCGGTTTCGTCGGCCTCGGCGGCGTGCGGGGCGACCTTCGCCTCACAGACCTCCCGGACCGCCTCCCGGATCGCCTCGTGCTCCTCGGGTAACCGATAGACGTCGAACGACTGCTCTGCGGCCATGTTGGGCCCTCCCCTTCACCGCTATCATGCGCAGACCGTGGCTTCGTGGGTCACGGACGACGCAGACTGAGGATAGCGACCAGAGTTCAGTGATAGTTACCGGCGCGTAGGCTCCTGCTCGACGACCCCTACAGCGTCGGCGGACCATGAAGACGGCAAAGCTGTCATGCGGTGCCCGGCGAGGCGCCGCGGCCGATTGCGACGCAACGAAGCGCCGCCAGCGCGAGCGGAGAAGACAGGCGTGACGATCCCGTACCCGAACACCCAGCCGATGCCGGCGATCCCGGCGGTGACACCCCCCTCCGGTGCTCCCCGGCCCCGGGTCACCTTCCTCGGCACCGGCTACCTCGGTGCGACGTACGCCATCTGCTACGCAGAACTCGGCTACGAGGTGCTCGGCTACGACGTCGACGTAGACAAGATCGCCAAGCTGAACGCGGGCGAGGTGCCGATCCACGAGCCCGGCCTGGACGAACTGCTCAAGCGCAACCTGGCCGCCGGCCGGCTGCGGTTCAGCACCGACATCGCCGAGACCGCCGCATTCGGTGACGTGCACTTCATCTGTGTGGGCACCCCGCAGCGCGCCGACGGCCTCGGTGCCGACCTCACCTACGTCGAGGCGTCGGTCACCAGCCTGGCCCAGCACCTCACCCGCAAGGCGCTGATCGTCGGCAAGTCCACCGTGCCGGTCGGCACGGCCGAGTGGGTCGAGCAGCTCGTCGGCAAGCACAGCTCCCCCGACCTGGGCATCGAGGTGGCGTGGAGCCCCGAGTTCCTCCAGGAGGGCTTCGCCGTCGACGACGTGCTGCGCCCCAACCGGATCGTGGTCGGGGTGAAGAGCGAGTGGGCCAACGGCATGCTCTACGCCGCCCACAAGGGCGTCTTCGACCTGGCCGCCACCGAGGACCGCGAGGTGCCGCTGGTGGTCACCGACTTCGCCACCGCCGAGCTGGTCAAGGTCGCCGCGAACGCCTTCCTCGCCACCAAGATCTCCTTCATCAACGCGATGGCCGAGGTCTGCGAGGCCTCCGGCGGCGACGTCACCCAGCTCGCCCGGGCCATCGGGTACGACCCCCGGATCGGCAACCGCTTCCTCCAGGCCGGGCTCGGCTTCGGCGGCGCGTGCCTGCCCAAGGACATCCGCGCCTTCCAGGCCCGCGCCCAGGAGCTGGGGGCCGGCGAGGCACTGCGCTTCCTGCACGAGGTCGACCTGATCAACCTGCGCCGCCGCAGCCGGGTGCTGCAACTCGCCGCCGACCTGCTCGGCCGCCGGTACGGTCCGGCCGGCCCGGATCTCACCGGCACCCGGATCGCGGTGCTCGGGGCCACCTTCAAGCCCAACACCGACGACGTCCGGGACGCCCCGGCGCTCGCCGTGGCCGCGCTGCTCGGCAAGGCCGGCGCGGACGTACGCGTCTACGACCCGCAGGGCATGGAGAACGCCCGCCGGGCGATGCCCGAGCTGAGCTACGAGCCGAGCATGAACGAGGCGGTGACCGGGGCCGACCTGGTCTGCGTCCTCACCGAGTGGGCCGACTTCCGCAACGCCGACCCGGTCGCCCTCGGCGAACTGGTCGCCGAGCGCCGGGTGGTGGACGGGCGCAACTGCCTGGACTCGGCACTCTGGGTCCAGGCCGGCTGGCAGTACCGGGGCATGGGCCGCCCCTGATCGCGTGACCGGGGCCGGTCGGGGAGCACTCTCCGCGACCGGCCCTACGTGTGTCCGCGACTTTTCTGTCCGCGACGCGGCGGCAACTATCGAAATCCGTGCCGGGTTTGGGCATGCTGCCACAGTGGGATTCCACAGTGCGGGGCAATCGGTCGGAGGGGTAACTCGTGGCTAGCTTCCAGTGCTCCTCGTGCGGCCAGGAAATCAAGCCGGCCCGCCGCTGTCCCGTGTGCGGGGCCGAACAGCCACAGTGGGCCGCGCACATCGCCAAGGTCGAACGCTCCATCGCCGAGATGAAGGTGCGGGAGGCCGAGATCGCCCGCGAGCAGCGGCAGATCGCCCAGAAAATGCAGACGGCGCTCTTCCAGCGGGACATCCTCGCGGCGGCCGGCGAGGAGAAGCTGAAACAGGCCACCAAGCCTCGCCGGGTGCTGCTGCGCCGCCGCGCCGCGCGCCGGACCTCCGATACGCCGACCGGCGCCGCCGCCACCGGCTCCCCGACCGGCTCGCCGACCGACGCCCCGCGCCGGGTGCCCCGCCAGGGGACCGGATCATCGGACGGCCCACCACCGACCACCACCACCGCCGCCTGGCTCGACGCGGACGACCCGGAGCACCCGCCGGAGGCGTCCTCGCGGGAGGTGCAGAACATCCCGCTCGGCCTGGGCGCGCTGCTCATCGGCGTCGCCGCGGTGGTCTTCGCCGGGGTGGCGACGTCCTCGATGGACGCGCTGACCCAGTTGCTCATCCTCCTCGCCGCGACCGCGCTGATGCTGCTCACCGCGCCCGTGGTCGCGCGCCGAGGGCTGGTCTCCACGGCCGAGACGATCACCGCGGTCGGGCTCGTCCTGGTGCCGCTGGACGGGTACGCGCTCTACGCCGTGGCGCTGTCCGGGTCAGGGGCGGTCCCCGGTACGGTCTTCGCCGGGCTGGTCTTCGCGCTCACCGCCGGGGTCGGCTACGGCTACGCACACTGGACGGGCCTGCGGGTGCCCCGCTTCGCCGCCGTGCTCGCCGTCCAGCCGGTGCTGCCGCTGCTCGCCGTCAACCTGGTGGGCGGTGCCGCCGGCTGGGCCCTGGTCTTCACCGTGGTCGCCGCGATCGACCTCTGGCTGGCCCGGTCCCCACTCACCCTCGAACGTCCGGTCACCCCGTCGCTGCCGGACCCGGACTGGGAGCGCCGGGCCACGGCCCGACCGGAGGGCGCGCCGGAGGAGGCCGGCGAGGTCCTCGGTGACCCCTCGACCACCACCCGAGCGGACCGGACCGTGCCCCGTCCGGCGGCTCCGGCCCGACCGGTGCCCTGGCTCGCGGGCCTGACCTTCGCGCTGCACGGGGTGGCCCTCGCGCTCGCCCTGGCGTACGCGGTCACCGGGCTGCTGCGCGCGGACACCCCGTTGCCGGTCCTGGGTGCGGCGGTCGTGCTGCTGCTGGCCGCCGGGGTGGCCCTGGCCGGGGCGCTGGCGCTGCGCCGCCCGCCCCTGCCCGACCTCGGTGCCGCAATCGTCACCCTCGCGGTGATCGGCGCGCTGGGTCGGGTCGCCGCGGTCGTCCTGCCCGGCCAGGTGGTCCTGCTGGTCTCCCTGGTGATCGCGCTGACCAGCGTCGCCGTCCGGGCGGTCCCGGACCGGATCCGGCGCGGGCCGCAGCTCGCCTCGGCGGTGGCGTTGACCGTCACCGGGCTGGTCGTCGGGGCCGGCGCGCTGTACGCCGGGATCGCCCCGGTCCGCGCGGCGCTGCCCGCCTGGGCAGCCGATCTCGACCGCTACCCGGCTGTGCTCGACGCGGCCGCCGGTCCGGGCGGCTGGCAGCTCGCCGTCAGCGCCCTGCTGCTCACCGTCGCGGCGGTGCTCGCACTCCCGACGGAGATCCGCCGGGAGTTCGCGGTGACCGGGGCCGCGGTGACCGCGCTGGCCGTGCCGGCGTCGTTCGGGCTGGGTTGGGCCGTCGCGCCGTGGCCGCTGGTGCTCACCGCGATCGGCATCGGTGTGGTCGGCCTCTCCGCCCACACCGTCCGGGCCGCCCGGGCGCACGTCCTCGCCGCCGGGGTGGTCGGGCTGGTCGGCGCCGGGGCGTCGCTGGCCCGGCCGGCGCTCACCGCCGCCGTGCTGCTCGCCCTCTTCGTGGGCGCGGTGCTGGTGACGCTCGCCCCCCGAGTCCGGATCGCCTCGGCCACAGCGGCGGACATGCTCACCGCCTGGGCCGCCGGGGGCGCGGCGTTCGCCCTGCCGGGCGCGGTGGCCGCCTTCGTGGCCGCGCTGATCCCCGCCGGTCCGGTGCTCACCCCGGCCGCCCAGCGGGAGATCACCGTCCCGATCCTCGCGTCGAGCTTCCTGGCCGTCTGCGTGACGCTCGGTTACGCGGCGATCGTCCAGGTGTCGCAGCGGGAGATCAGTCCCCCGTTGGCGGTCGGGGCCGGGCTGGGCGCGCTGGTCGTCGCCGGAGCGGCCTTCGTCGCACCCGGCACCACCTCCGCCGACGCCTGGGTCGCCGCGCTGCTGCTGGGTGCCGCGCTGCTGCTCTTCCTCGCGCCGACCATCGACGCCCGGGGCCGGGCCGCCTTCGCCCTCGACGGCGCCGACCTCGCCGCGGCGGCGGCCACCGCCGCGCTCGTCGCCACCCTGCTACGGATCGCGGCGGTGCTCGTCCCCGGCGCGCAGCTGCTGGTCGCGGCGGCGCTGGTGCTGCTGGTCGCGGTCGCCGCCCGGACGATGCCCGACGAGTGGCGACGTGGCCCGATCCTGGGCATGGCCGTGGCCGGGGCGATCATCGGTGCGCTGGCCGGCTGGATGGCCCTGCGCGGGGGCTTCGGGGTGATCGCGGTGCCCGGACCGATCTGGGCGGGGGACCTGACCGGCTGGCCGGCCGCGCCCGTCGGCGGCGCCACCGCGCAGGCCCCGGTGGCGCTGGTCCTGCTCGGTGTCGCCGCCGCGATCCTCCTGCCCGAGCCCTGGAAGCACGACGTCTCCGGCGCGGCGGCGGTGCTGGCCACCATCGGTGCGCCTGCCGCGTTCGACCTGCCCTGGTGGTCGCCGGTGCTGGTCGGTGGCACGGTCGCCACCGTCTTCGGGATGGCCGCCGTCACGGCGACCGACCCACGGGCCGGGCTCTCCCGGGCCACCGTGGCCGCGCTGGTGGCGCTGCACGGGGTCGGTGCGGGGCTGGTCCGCCCGTGGACCACCGCGCTGGCGCTGAGCATCGTGGTGCTGGTCGGGGTGACCGTCGCCGGACTGGCCCGGATGTTCGCCGGCCGGCAGACCGAGCGGATCGAGCTGGACGGGATGCCGCCGCACCTGGTCACGATCGGTGGTCTCGGCACGGCGGCGGCCCTGCTCGCGTTCCCCGGCGTGGTCGCCGCGCTGGCCGCCGAGGCCGGGCACGGCCCCCAGGTCCTGCTCACCGGCGCGCTGGCCGCGTCCAGCATCGGCGTGGCGGCGGTGGCCGCCCTCCGGCGGCGGGTGCCGCAGTACCTGCCGTACGCGAGTTTCGGCGTGGCCGCCGGGGCCACCGTCAGCGCGCTGGGGGCGATCCTCACCGGCCTGCCCGTCGGGGTCTTCGCGGCGGCGGCGGCCCTGCTCGGTGTCCTCGCCGAACTGGTCCGGGCCGCCACCATGCCCCCGGCCACCTCGGCCCAGCCGGTCGGCCGCTGGTCGGTGCTGATCGACGGGGCACTGCGCCGGATGCCGGACCGGATCGCCGACCGCCGCTGGCGGGTCAGCCCGGCGGCCGGCGCGCTCGCCGCCGCCGCGCTGCCGATCGCGCTGGCGGTGGCCTCGATCGCACCAGCCCTGGTGGTCGCGCTGGTCGAGCCGTACGGGACGCTGTCGCGGATCTGGGACGGCCCGCCGCCGCAACTGTTCACGCCGCCGGCCGGCGCGGCCGACCCGACCCACGTGCTGACCGCCCTGCTGCTCACCGTCTGCGCGGCGCTCGCCGCGACCGCGTTCAGCGGCGGACAGTACTTCCGGGCGATCCCGGTGGTGCTGCCCGGACTCGCGGTCACCGTGCTCATCGCGCCGATCGCGCTCGGCCGGGGCTGGCCGCAGACCACCCTGGCCGCGCTGGCGGTGTTCGCCCTGGCGATGCTCGGGTTGGCGCTGACCCCACCGCCGCCCGAAGCCGAGCGGGCCAGGTCGCTGCGCTGGACCCGGGTGCTGACCTTCGGCATCGGACTCGCCGGCGGCGGGGCCGGATTGGCCGGCAGCCTGGCCACCCGGGAACTGACCGTCTTCACCCTCGCCGGGGCGGTCGCGGTCGGTACGGTCGCCGCGCTGTTCGGCAGCTCCGAGCGGGCCCGCATCCTCGGCTGGCTGTTCGCCTCGCTGATGGCCCAGTTGCTGGTGCTCACCATCGGCCTGGTCGCCGGGCTCGCCCCGATCTGGTCCGCGTTCGGGGTGCTGGCAGTCGGCGCGGCGCTCCAGGTGTTCGCCGCCCGGCTGCCCCGACTCCGCCGGCCGGAGGCGCACCGTGAGGCGGCCACCGTGGAGTGGAGCGGGTACGCCGCCGCGCTGATCGCGCTGGCCCTGGCCTTCGACTCGCCGCGCCACGTCGCCGCTCTGCTGGCCGGCTGGGGTGCGGTGCTCGGGGTGGCCGCCACCCGGCCGGGCCGCCGCCCGACCGAGCGGCGCATCCTGTTCTGGTCGGTGGTGGGCTGCGAGATCGTCGCCTGGTGGATCCTGATGCGGGTCGCCGACGTGGCGCTGCCCGAGGCGTACACGCTGCCGTTCGCGGCCCTCGCCCTGCTGGTCGGGGTGCTGGAGCTGCGGGAGCGGCCGGAGCTGAGCAGTTGGGTGGCGTACGGGCCGGCGCTGGTGGTCGCGTTCCTGCCGACCCTGGCGATCGTGCTGGCCACCGACTCCAGCATGCTCCGGCAGGTGTTCCTGCTGCTCGGTGCGGTGGCCGTCCTGGTCTGGGGTTCGATGACCCAGCAGCAGGCCCCGGTGATCGTCGGGGCGGTGGTCACCGCGTTCGCCGCGCTGCACGCGCTGTTCAGTTTCGGGCCCTGGCTGGCGCTGCTCCTGGTCGGCCTGGTGCTGCTGGCGCTCGGCGCGAGCAACGAGCGCCGCCGCCGCGCCCAGGACCGCCTCCAGGCGGCCCTCCGCAGCATGCGCTGAACCCACCGGCCCCGCTGCACTGCCGCCCCGGCCGCCCTCCGGGCTGAGGTGGTAGCAGGGGTCCCCTGTTACCGCTTTTTGAGTAGCAAGGGTCCCCTGCTACCACCTCAGACAAGAGCTGGCGGGGGTTCGGCGGGGCGGTGGGAACGGCGCTCAGGCCAGCGAGGCGCGGAGTGCGGCTTCCTTCTCGGCGACCATCTGTTCCAGGCTCGCCTGGTACGCCGTCATCCGCTCCCGGAGGATCGGATCCGCGGCGGCGAGGATACGGACGGCGAGCAGACCGGCGTTGCGCGCACCGCCGATCGACACGGTGGCCACCGGCACACCGGCCGGCATCTGCACGATGGAGAGCAGCGAATCCATCCCGTCCAGGTGCTTCAACGGCACCGGCACCCCGATCACCGGCAGCGGGGTGGCAGAGGCGACCATGCCGGGCAGGTGGGCGGCCCCACCGGCACCTGCGATGATCACCTTCAGGCCCCGGTCGGCGGCCGAGCGGGCGTACTCGATCATCTTGGTCGGGGTCCGGTGGGCGGAGACGACGCCCACCTCGTACGCCACCCCGAACTCGTCCAGCGCCTCGGCGGCGGCCCGCATGGTCGGCCAGTCCGAGTCACTACCCATG
Organism: Micromonospora pallida; assembly: GCF_900090325.1. NCBI lineage: Bacteria > Bacillati > Actinomycetota > Actinomycetes > Micromonosporales > Micromonosporaceae > Micromonospora > Micromonospora pallida. Next base: position 4,904,531 of record NZ_FMHW01000002.1, read on the forward strand.
ATCAGCCCGACCGTGCTCATGCTGTCCTCTCCTCCGGCTGCGTGGCTCGCGAGCTCATTCCTCGCGCTCACCGATCTGGCCCCTTGTTCACGACTGCGGGGCTCGCAAGCTCACTCCTCACGCTCACTGGGCATTCCCGTCGCGGAGCCAGCGGGCGGCTCGCGCGGCGCGCGCCCGTACGTCGTCGAGGTCGGTGCCGAGCACCGTGACGTGCCCGATCTTCCGACCCGGCCGGACCTGCTTGCCGTAGAGGTGCACCTTGGCGCCGGGCTCGGCCGCGAACAGGTGGTGCAGTCGCTCGTCGATCGGCATCCCACCCGGCTCGCCGCCAAGCACGTTCGCCATCACCACGACCGGCGCGGTGAGCGAGGTGTCTCCCATCGGGTAGTCGAGAACCGCCCGCAGGTGCTGCTCGAACTGCGAGGTCCGGGCCCCCTCGATGGTCCAGTGCCCCGAGTTGTGCGGGCGCATGGCCAGCTCGTTGACCACCAGCCCGGTCGGGGTTTCGAAGAGCTCGACCGCGAGCAGGCCGACCACACCGAGCGCGGTGGCCAGGTCGATGGCGAGCTGCTGGGCGACGACCGCCAGCTCCTCCGGCAGGTCCGGCGCGGGGGCCAACACCTCGACGCAGATGCCGTCGCGCTGCACCGTCTCCACCACCGGGTAGACGGCGACCTGCCCGAACGGCGAACGGGCCACCTGTACGGCCAGCTCGCGGCGCAGCCGTACCCGCTCCTCCACGATCAGCGACGTGCCCCCGGCGAGTAGCGTGTCCGCCAGCTCGGTCGCCTGGGCCGGGTCGTCGACCAGCCAGACGCCCCGGCCGTCGTAGCCGCCCCGAGCCGCCTTGAGGACCACCGGCCAGCCGGTCGTCGTACCGAAGTCGACCAGGTCGGCGGGGGCAGTGACCGGCCGCCAGGCGGGCACCGGCGCGCCGAGTTCGGTCAGCCGTTCCCGCATCGCGTGCTTGTCCTGGGCGTACACCAGGGCGTCGGCCGGCGGGTAGAGCTTCACCCCCTCGTCGGACAGGGCGCGGATGTGCTCGGTCGGCACGTGCTCGTGGTCGAAGGTGACCACGTCGCAGCCCTTCGCGAAGGTGCGCAGCGCCACCAGGTCGGTGTGGTCGCCGTACCGCACGTCGGCGGCGACCAGCGCCGCGCCGTCGTCGGGGGTGAGGGCGAGCACGCGCAGTGACTGGCCGAGGGCGATCGCGGCCTGGTGGGTCATCCGGGCCAACTGGCCACCGCCCACCATGCCGACAACGGGGAGACCGGTACGGGAGTCCATAGCGGCGCCCAGCCTATCCGGGCCGCCCTGGGTGCCGGCACGCACCGCCTGACCTGGGTTGCAGGGGTCCCCTGCTACGCAAAAAGCGGTAACAAGGGTCCCCTCCTACCACCCCAGCCGGGTGTGGGCTACGTGAACTGGGTGAGCAGGTCGTCGACGGTGGTGACCGGGCGTTGGCAGACGAAACCCTGACAGACGTACGCCGTGGCGCGGCCGTCGACCATCGGGCGGTCCGCGAGCAGCGGCACCCCGGGCTGGTCCGGCCGGCCGGCGACGACCACCGCCCCGGGCGGGGCGTGCCGGTACGCTGCGGCGACCAGCGGGTCCCCGGCCGGGTCGTCGGTGACCACGGCGATCTCATACGGACCGGAGAGCAGCGCCTCGCCGACGGCTGCCGCGTACCCGGTGAACCGGGCGTGCCGACCGACCAGCGGGGCGACGGTGGCCAGGGCGGCCTCGGCGGCCTCCCGGTAGCGGGTCAGCCCGGTCAACGCCGCGTAGCTGACCAGCGCCGCGACGATCGCCGAGCGGCCGGACGGGGTGGCGTTGTCGGTCGGGTCGGCCGGCCGGGTGACCAGCCGTTCGGCGTCGTCGGCGGTGTCGTAGAAGCCGCCGTCAGGCGCGGCGAACCGGGCCAGCGCGGTGTCCAGCAGCCCGCCGGCCAGGTCCAGCCAGCGTCCCTCGCCGGTGAGCTGGTGCATCGCGCAGAACGCCTCGGCCACACAGCCGTAGTCCTCCAGCACGCCAGCCGGTTCGCCGACCACGCCGTCCCGGGAGACCCGGCGCAGCCGGCCGTCGACGAGGTGCACGGTGGCGAGATGCTCGGCCGCGTCCCGCATCGCGCCGTCGGCGACGATGGTGACGCCCTCCAGCAGGTTGTCCTCCGTGTCCTCGCCGGCCGCGCCCCGGGTCTCGACCAGGCGGACGAACTCCGCGATGGCGGTGATCGCCAGGCCGTTCCAGGCCGCGACCACCTTGTCGTCGCGGGCCGGTTGGGGGCGGGTGTCCCGGGCGGCGAGCAGCCGGCGGACGACGTCCTGCCAGCGGGCCTGCACCGCCGGGTCGGCGTCGTCGACGTCCCGGGCCAGCCGCAACACGCTCGTGCCGGCTTCGAAGGTGCCGGTGGAGGTGACCCCGAACAGGTCGGCGGCGAAGCGGCCGTCCTGCTCGCCCAGCACCTCGACGAGCTGGGCCGGGGTCCAGACGTAGGTGAGTCCCTCGACGCCCTCGGTGTCCGCGTCGAGGGCGGAGGCGAAGCCCTCGCCGGGGCGGTGCAGCTCGTCGGCGATGAACCGGGCGGTGTCCCGGGCCACCCGGGCGGCCAGGGGATCCCCGGTGAGTCGCCAGAGCTGGGTGTAGACCCGCAGCAGCAGGGCGTTGTCGTAGAGCATCTTCTCGAAGTGCGGCACGGTCCAGTGGCCGTCCACCGAGTACCGGGCGAACCCGCCGGCGAGCTGGTCGTGGAGGCCACCCCGGGCCATCGCCTCGCAGGTGTGCCGGACGATCTCCAGCGCCTGCCGGGAGCCGGTGCGCTGATGGTGCCGGAGCAGCGCGAGCAGGTTCATATGCGGCGGGAACTTCGGTGCGCCGCCGAACCCGCCGTTCGTGGCGTCGTACTCGCTGGCGAGCTGGTCGGTGGCGGCGTCGAGCAGTTCGGCGGTGAGCGGGGCGGTGAGGCCGCCGACGGCCTGCGCGCCGCCGATCGCCTCGACCACCGCGGCCCCCTGCCGGAGTACGGCGTCGCGCTGCTCCCGCCAGGCGGTGCCGACCGACTCGAGCAACCGGACGAAGTTGGGCTTGGGGAAGTACGTGCCGCAGAAGAACGGGGTGCCGTCCGGGGTGGCGAAGACCGTCATTGGCCAGCCACCCTGCCCGGTCATCGCCTGGGTGGCGATCATGTAGACCGCGTCGACGTCCGGCCGCTCCTCCCGGTCCACCTTGATCGCCACGAAGCCCTCGTCGATCAGGCGACCCACGGCCTCGTCCTCGAAGGACTCGTGCGCCATGACGTGGCACCAGTGGCAGGCCGAGTAGCCGATCGAGACGAGCACCGGCACGTCGCGCCGTTTCGCCTCGGCGAACGCCTCGTCGCACCAGGGCCACCAGTCGACCGGGTTGTCGGCGTGCTGGAGGAGGTACGGACTGGTGGCTTTGGCGAGTCGATTCACCGCACGACGATAATCCGTACGGCAAGCACGGATTGCGGCAACTCGGGCTCATACCGGCGCGGGACACCCCGACATGCCGCAACTGGAGTGGATCGAGGGCGACCGGCGATGGCGCGGCGGTCAGGACGCCCCGTCGGCGCGGAGTGGGAAGACGTTCGCGGTGGCCGAGTCCAGCAGCGACCCGAGCACCGCGGAGATCTTGTCGGCGGGCATCGGCTTGAAGAAGTGGTAGCCCTGGGCGGCGGTGCAGCCCAGCTCGGCCAGGGCGATCCGCTGCTCGGCAGTCTCCACCCCCTCGGCGACGACCCGCAGCCCCAGCTCGTGGGCGAGCCCGACGGTGGTCCGGACGATCGCCGCCGCCTCCGGCGAGTCGGCCATCCGGATCACGAAGGAACGGTCCACCTTCACCTCGTCCACCGGCACCCGGGTCAGGAAGGTCAGCGAGGAGAAGCCGGTGCCGAAGTCGTCCACGGCGATCTGCACACCCAGCGCGCGGAGCGCGCCGAGGACCTCGTCGACCACCTCCAGCTCGCTCATCATCACCGTCTCGGTGATCTCCAGGACGAGCCGGCGCGGCGGGACGTCGTGCCGGCGCAGCGCCTCGGCGATCTCGGCGGGCAGGCGGGGGTCGAGCAGGCTACGCGCCGAGATGTTCACCGAGATCGGCACGTCCAGGCCGTCCCGGGCCCAGCCGGCGGCGACGGCCAGGGCCTTGTCCAGCACGTACCGGGTGAAGGCGCCGAGCTGTTCGCTGTGCTCGACCGGGCCGATGAAGTCGGCGGGGGTGAGCAGGCCACGACGCGGGTGCAGCCAGCGGACCAGCGCCTCCACCCCGGTCGGCGCGCCGGTGGCCAGGTCCACCGCCGGTTGCAGGGCGAGTTGGAGCTGGTCCTCGACGGCCAGCGCCTCGCGCAGCTCGGCCAGCAGGGTCAGTTGGTCGGTGCTGCCCGCGTCCCGCGAGTTGTCGTACGAGGCGACACTGCCGCCGCCCTTCTTCGCCTGGTACATCGCGATGTCGGCCCGGCGCAGCAGCTCGGCCAGGTCGGCGGTGCCGGCGCCGGCAACCACCACCCCGACCGACACCTCCGTCGACATCCGCACCCCGGACACCTCGGTCGGCGCGGCGAGCCGCTCCACGATCTCCCGGGCCCGGCGCAGCGCGTACGTCATTGGGGCGCTGCCGTTGTCGACCACCGGCAGGGCGGTCGTCAGCAGCGCGAACTCGTCGCCGCCGAGCCGGCCGAGCAGGTCGCCGGGGCGGACCAGGGAGCCCAGCCGGCTCGCGGTCAGTTGCAGCAGGTGGTCGCCGGCATTGTGGCCGAGTGTGTCGTTGACCTCTTTGAAGTGGTTGACGTCCAGCAGCAGCAACGCCACCGGGTGACCGTGCGAAAGCTGCCGCAACGCCTCGTCCCCCCGGGACAGCAGCGCGGCCCGGTTGACCAGTCCGGTGAGCGCGTCGTGCACCGCGTCGTACGACGACCGCTCGGCGACCCGGCGCAGTTCCCGGTGCGTCGCCGCGTCGTGCAGCGCGGCGGCCAGGGCGTCCGCGAACGCGGTGAAGGCGTCCTGTTCGGAATCGTTCGGGGCGGTCGAGCCGGCGAGGCGGATCCGCAGTTCGCCGACCCGGGTCGCGCCGACGGTGAGGGTACGGGTCAGTCCGTTCCCGGTGGCGGGTGCGGGCTCCGGCGGGGTGCACTGCCGCTGGGCCACCCGTCCCCCGACGTCCCCCCGGTACCGCCGCCAACGGCCGCCGTCCCCGACCAGGTAGACGTCGACCAACTCGGCCCGGAAGAGGGTGAGCGCGCCGGTCACGGCGGCCGTGGCCACGGCCCGCTCGTCGAGTTGGTTGAGCGTCCCGGTGGTCTCGGCGAACGTCCGCCAGGTGCGGCGTTCCTCCTCGGCCCGCAGCCGGTGCCGGTAGGTCTGCTGGAGCAGCCAGCACGGGGGCGGCAGGAGCAGCAGCCAGCGCGGATCGAGGCGGATCAGCGCGATGACCAGCAGCCCGACCACGACGTTGCCGACGAACATCAGCAGTTTGCCCCGCAGCGCCGCGAGGACCGGCGGCGCGACGGTGATCCCGTGTCGCAGGGCGAGGGCGAGCCCGCCGAGGGCGGCACCGGTCAGCAGGTACGTCGACGCGCCGGCGAGCAGGGCGAGGGCGAGGGCCGGCGTGGGCGGGGCGAGGAACGGTTGGCCGAGGGCGCTGGTGACCACGACGCCCAGGCCGGTGGCGGCGGTGACGGTGGCGACTATCCGGACGAGGTCCACGACCGGACGCCGGTCGGTCAGCGACAGCAGGCCCCAGGCGAGCGCCGTGCCGACCAGTGCCGCCGCCGGCAGCCAGCCGGCCGGTGCCAGGTACAGCGAGACGATCAGCGCGGCCTCACCCCAGGTGATGCTCACCATTCCGGCCGTGGCGCGGAAGCGCAGCCGGGCGAACTGGGCGGTACCGAACACCGCGACGGCGATGCCGAACCGGGCCAGCGGGGGCAGCGGGTCGTCCGGGGCGAGTCGGACGGGCACGGCGCAACCGGCGATCGCGGCCGTCAACGCGACCACCAGGAGCGCGCCGACGAGCAGACGTACCCGGGCCGGGGTGTCCCGGAGACCGAGCCGGTCCAGCGCGCGGTGGCCCCGGTCCGGGGTCACGGCGCCCCTCCGTCGGGCTGCTGTCCGGCCTGTCGGCGGGCAGCCGGTGCTGTGTTGGTCACTGGCGCCCCCTTCCGCGCACGGCTCGGGGGCTGACGGTCCCCCGGCGGAAGGCTAAGCCAAACCGGGGGACGACAACAGGGGGCGTTACCCCGATTCGACCCGGATCATGCCGGAAGAACGCCTTGCGATGCTGCTGGCACGCGTGCCGAGCGTTCGTCGGGTTTCTACGGCGACGTGGGGCGGTCTGTCGGATCAACGACTGCCCGCTCGGTCGTCGGGGCCTCCCGGTCGACCTTCGCGGTCTTCGTCGCCGGCCCCTGGTCAGGGAACCGGTCCGGCAGGCGGCGCAGCCGGGCGTTCATGTTGCGGATCAGCAGCACGGTGGCCGTGCCGAGAACCACGATGAGGAACAGGCCCATCGGGCCGGCCAGACCACCGGTACGGGTGTCCCCGAAGTTGTTCTGGGCCAGCACCTGCACGGCGGTCAGCATGGGTTTCCTCCGGTCTGCGGACTACGACCAGGGTATCCCCCGGCCCGGTCAGCGGGCATGGGCCCTCTCCCGGACCCCGGCGAAGAGGTCGGACTCGGGCAGCGGGCTGTCGACCAGCGACCGGGCCAGCTCGAAGTCCTCGGTCGGCCAGGCGCGCCGTTGCAGCTCCATCGGCACGTGGAACCAGAAGCCGTCCGGGTCGACCTGGGTGGCGTGGGCGCGCAGGGCGTCGTCGCGGACCGGGAAGTACTCCCCGCACTCCACGCGGGTGGTGACCCGGGGGCCCTTGTCCTCCCGGTCCTCCCAGCGCTCCAGCCACGGGCCGTACGGGGACTCCAGCCCGGCGTCGAGCATCGCCTCGTGCAGCGCGATGACCTTGCTCTTGGAGAAGCCCATGTCGTAGTAGAGCTTCAACGGCTGCCACGGGTCGCCGAGGTCCGGGTAGCGCTCCGGGTCGCCGGCCGCCTCGAAGGCCGCGATGCTGACCTTGTGACACATGATGTGGTCGGGGTGCGGGTACCCGCCGTCCTCGTCGTACGTGGTCACCACGTGCGGCTTGAACTCACGCATCAGCCGGACCAGCGCGCCGGCCGCCACCTCGACGTCCTGGAGGGCGAAGCACCCCTCCGGCAACGGCGGCAGCGGGTCGCCCTCGGGCAGCCCCGAGTCGACGAAGCCCAGCCATGCCTGCTCGACGCCGAGGATCGCCCGGGCGGCGTCCATCTCGGCCCGCCGGATCTCGCCGATGTTGTTCCAGACCTCCGGCCGGTCCAGCTTGGGGTTCAACACGCTGCCGCGTTCCCCGCCGGTACACGTCACGATCAGTACGTCCACCCCCTCGGCGACGTACTTGGCCGTGGTCGCGGCGCCCTTGCTCGACTCGTCGTCGGGATGGGCGTGGACGGCCATGAGACGCAGTTGCTCTGCCAAAGCCGTACTCCTCGTCTGTGCCCGACTCCGGAACGCTGGCCGGGCGGGATGAGCTGCCGATATCTCCATCAGCCCCGGCGAACCCGGCGGTCGACCGGTCAGCATGGGCGCTGACCTGCCAACACCGTGGTGCGGACGGGCTGAGAGGATGGACCAGGCCCATTCTTCCCGAAGCCAGTGACGACGACGCCAGGAGATACCCGCCGGTGACCGAGACGCACGCCACAACTACACCAGGTGCACCGGTATTCCCTCCCGGCCGGTACGGCCGGCGTCGGGAACCCGGCCGACGGCGCCCGTGGTTGACCCGGGTGCTGCTGGCGGTCGCGCTCGCGGTCTCCAGCCTGGCCGCGTTCCGCCTCTACCAGCAGTACGGCGACCCGACCTACGACGCCCAGGTGATCACCTACACCGACATCACCGACACCCAGGTGGTGGTCGAGTTCCGGGTCACCGTTCCGCCGGGTGGGTCGGCGGTCTGCCTGCTGCGGGCCCGCGACGTCGACGGGGTGGAGGTGTCCCGTGAGCAGGTGACGGTGACCGCCCCGGGCGACGAGCGGAGCGTCACCACCCGGCACCGGCTGGCCACCTCCGCCCGTCCCTTCATCGGCGAGGTCGTACGCTGCCGCGCGGCGGCCTGAGCCCACCCGCCCGGTCGAGTCCACCAGCCCGGATCGAGTCCGGCACCGGCATTTCCTCGTCGCCCACCCTGCTGTTGAGCTGCGGAAACACTTCTACGCAAGGGCATCGGGTGATCACCGGCGGTATTCATCACCCCGGAGTCGGGTGCGGCACTGGTAACTTGGTAGTTCACCTGTCAGCCAGCCCGCACAACCAAGGAGACCGCCTGTGTCCACCACTGGCAACGAGGCGCCCGCCACCTGGCTGTCCCAGGACGCGTACGACCGCCTGAAGGCCGAGCTCGACGAGCTGATCGCCAACCGCCCGGCGATGGCTGCGGAGATCAACGCCCGGCGCGAGGAAGGCGACCTGCGGGAGAACGGCGGCTACCACGCCGCCCGCGAAGAGCAGGGCAAGCAGGAGGGACGGATCCGCTACCTCCAGGAGTTCCTGCGCACCGCCCAGGTCGGTGAGGCGCCCAGCGCGGACATGGTCACACCCGGCATGGTCGTGACGATCTACTTCGACGACGACGCCGACGACAGCGAGACCTTCCTGCTCGGTTCGCGGGAGATCGCGTCCACCACCGACCTGACCGTCTACAGCCCGGAGTCCGCCCTCGGGCAGGCCATCCTGGGCGCGCGCGCCGGGCAGGCCGTCACCTACACCGCGCCCAGCGGCGCGGACATCAAGGTGACCGTCGTCTCCTTCGAGCCCTTCGCCGGCTGACCCGGCCGCACGGCAAGCCGGCTGACCCAGGCGCCCGGCGACTTCCGACGCCATCGGGCGCCCGGCAACCTACCGACGCCACCGACCGCCCCGGCAACTTCGGACGCCGGCGCCGAGGCGTGTGACCCCGTACGGGCCTCACGCCTCGGCGCCGGCGAAGACCTGGTAGCCGCTGGCCCGTAGCGCGCTGATCAGCGTGTCGGAGTGCTCACTGCCCCGGGTTTCCACCGACAGCCCCACCTCCACCTCGCCGAGTCGCAGGTGCGGATGAACCCGCTGGTGCACCACGTCCACAACGTTGGCGCGGTGCTCGGCGATCTGCGCCAGCAGGGAGGCGAGCTGTCCGGGCCGGTCCACACAGCGGACGGTGATCCGGAGGAAGCGGCCCGCCGCCGCGAGTCCGTGCTCGATCACCCGCAGCATCAGCAGCGGGTCGATGTTCCCGCCGGACAGCAGCGCCACCGTCGGTGAGTCCACCTCGACCACGCCGGCCAGCAGCGCCGCCACCCCGACCGCGCCGGCCGGCTCCACCACCTGCTTGTTCCGTTCCAGCAGCATCAGCAGCGCCCGGGAGATGTCCTCCTCCCCGACGGTGACCACCTCGTCGACGAGCTTGTGCACGTGGGCGAAGGTGAGGTCGCCGGGACGACCGACCGCGATGCCGTCGGCGATGGTGCCGAACGCCGGCAGGCGTACCGGCTTCCCGGCCACCAGCGAGGGCGGGAACGCCGCCGCCCCGGCCGCCTGCACCCCGATCACCCGTACGTCCGGACGGAGCGCCCGGACCACCACGGCCAGCCCGGACACCAGGCCGCCGCCGCCGACCCCGGTGATGATGGTCCGCACCTCCGGGCACTGCTCCAGGAGTTCCAACGCCACCGTGCCCTGGCCGGCGATCACGTCCGGGTGGTCGAAGGGGTGGATGAACACCGCCCCGGTCCGCTCGGCGAAGGTCTGCGCCGCCACCAGGGACTCGTCCACGGTCGCCCCGACGAGTTGCACCTGTGCGCCGTACCCCTTGGTGGCCGCCACCTTGGGCAGCGGCGCGTTCACCGGCATGAAGACCGTGGCGGTCGTGCCGAGCAGGCCGGCGGCGAGCGCCACGCCCTGCGCGTGGTTGCCGGCGCTCGCGGCGACCACGCCCCTGGCCCGCTCCGCCGGGCTGAGTCGGGCGATCCGCACGTACGCGCCCCGCACCTTGTACGACCCGGCGCGTTGCAGGTGCTCGCACTTGAGCCAGACGGTCTCGCCGAGCGCCGCGGTGAGCGGGCGCGAGGGCTCCAGCGGGGTGACCCGGGTGACCCCGGTCAGCAGCTCCCGCGCTGCCTGGACGTCGGCCAGGCCGACCAGCTCTGTCATGCCCCGATGGTGCCACCTGCGGCTGGAGTGCTCGTCGCGGCCGGCACGGTCATGCCGGGGGTCACTGGTCCGAGCGGGCGGGCCCGGTCGATCCGGGCCTGCTGCGCGGCCGAAACCCGCCGGATCAGCACGATCAGGGTGGCTCCACCATCGGCAGGATGCTCCGGTTCAGCGCCGCCGAGTACTGGTCGGCGTACTGGAGGAACTCCGACCGAATGGTCGGGTACTCCGGCAGCCGCTCGAACTCCCGCGCCGAGACCCGTTCCGCCCACCGCTCGGAAACCAGGAAGACCAGCCAGGCAGCCCACCAGACCCCGACCAGTCGGCCGGTGCCCGGACGCCACACGCTGGCCCGGGTGACGTCCGCGACCACCCGGTACGGCACGACGAAGTTGACCAGCGGGATCAGCCAGCCGCCGATCGCCCAACCCGCGCCGAGGCCCGGCGCCGAGCCGGGGAAGGCGTCCAGGTTCTGCCGGACCCGGTAGGTCCAGACGATGACCAGCACCACGGCGGTCAGGTACACGAGCAGGTACGGGACGCTCGCGGCCAGCTCGACGAAACCGGCGATCAGCAGGGTGTCCTGGTCCTCGGTACGCGCGGCCCGCTCGGCCAGCGACCGGCCGACCAGCGCGGTGAGAGACCCCAGCAGGTAGCACAGCGTGGTGGCACCAACCGCCACCGAGGCGGCCAGCCCGACCCCACGCACCGACCGGGTCGGCACCTCGGGATGCACCGCCGGGGCACCGACCGGCGTACCGCAGACCGGGCAGTCACTCACCCGGGGCGAGGTCTCGCCACCGCAGGTCGCGCATCGCATGGGCAGGCCGTCCTCGCTGTGCGGGTCATCGGGCCGGCCCACATTAGATGATCACGCGGGGGCTGGCGACTCCGTTCCGACCCGTGGGTAGCCGGGGGCATGCCGCGCCCACGGGGCCTGCATCTCGAACTGGCCGGCCACGCCGAGCAGCAGCAGCTCCGAGCCGGGCGGGCCGACGAGCTGCACCGCCACGGGCAGGCCGTCGGGACGCCGTCCCACCGGCACCACCAGCGCCGGCAGGCCGGCCATGTTCCACGGCGCGGCGTACGGGGCGTACCGGATGTTGGCGCTCATGTTCGACCGCCAGGACCGGCCCGACCAGCCCTGCGCCGACGGTGGTGTGCTGGCGAGCGCCGGGGTGAGCAACAGGTCGACCGAGTGGTCGGCGAAGAAACCGATCGACCGGTCCCGCCAGGCGGCCCGGTCGGACTCGCGCACGTAGCCCCGGCGCTGCGCCCACTCCCCCAGCGCGACGTGCCGACGGCTACGCCGCTGGAGGTGCCGCCGGTCCAGGCCGGCGTCCCGGACGTCGACGGCGGCGGCGGCGAACCAGGTCGCGATGCCCTGGAGGCCGAGCCTGGTCGGGTACACCGGGTCGGCCGGCACGGTGTCGTGCCCGGCGGCGGCGAGCAGCCGGCCGGCGGCGGCGACCGCGTCCCGGTTGGGCTGGTCGGCGGCGACGCCCCGGACCGGCGAACGGAGCGAGACGCCCACCCGCAGCCGCTGCGGCGGCACCAGCTTCTCCTGGGGACGGCCGGCGAGCACCTGGAAGCCCACCGCCGCGTCGGCCACCGTGGTGGTCAGCATGCCGTGCTCGGCCAGCCCGAACCAGCTCTCCTCGCCGATCTGCCAGGGCACCACGCCCCGGCCGGGCTTGAGCCCGACCAGGCCGCAGCAGGCCGCCGGGATGCGGATCGAGCCGAGGCCGTCGTTGGCGTGCGCGATCGGCACCAGCCCGGCGGCCACCGCCGCGGCGGCGCCGCCGGACGAACCGCCCGGCGTACGGCTCAGGTCCCAGGGGTTGCGGGTGACCGCCGTCTCGTCGTCGGTCACCGCCCACAACCCGAGTTCCGGCATCCGGGTGACGCCGAGGATGACCGCGCCCGCGCCGCGCAGCCGGCGGACCACCTCGTGGTCGCGCTCGGCGACCGGGGTCCGTACGGCGGCCGAGCCACGCCAGGTGGGCAGGCCGGCGACCGGGGTGTTCTCCTTCACCGCGATCGGCACCCCGGCCAGCGGCAGGTTGGCCAGATCCTCCTGCTCGTCGACCTTCTCCGCCTCGGTGATCGCCTCCCCGCCGCGTACCGTGCGGAACGCGGCGAGGTCGGCGTCGGCGCGGGCGACGTGGTCGAGGTGGTCGGCCACCACCTGGGTCGCCGAGACGTCACCCCGGCGTACGCCCCGGGCGATCTGCTTCGCGGTCGCCCCGACCCAGGTCGGCATGATGTCCTGCACGGCCACCCTCCCCAGCCAGCGGTCAGCCCAGCGCCTGCTCCAGATCGGCGAGCAGGTCGTCGACCGTCTCGATGCCGACAGACAGTCGCACGAGATCGCCGGGAACTTCAAGCGGCGAGCCGGCAGCGCTTGCGTGTGTCATCCGACCCGGGTGCTCGATCAGGGATTCCACCCCGCCGAGGGACTCGGCGAGTACGAACAGCTTGGCCCGGTTGCAGATCTCGACCGCGTGCTCCTCTCCGCCGGTGGCCCGGAAGGAGATCATCCCGCCGAACCGGCGCATCTGCTTGGCGGCCACCTCGTGTCCGGGGTGGGACGGCAGGCCGGGGTAGATCACCTCGGCCACCTTGGCGTGTCCGTCCAGATAGGCGGCGATCCGCTCGGCGTTGTCGCAGTGCCGGTCCATCCGGACGCCGAGGGTCTTGATGCCGCGCAGGGTCAGCCAGGCGTCGAACGGGCCGTTGATCGCGCCCATCGCGTTCTGGTGGTAGCGGAGCTGCTCGCCGAGCTCCCGGTCGGCGACGACCAGGGCACCACCGACCACGTCGGAGTGTCCGCCGACGTACTTGGTGGTGGAGTGGACCACCACGTCCGCGCCGTGCGTGATCGGCTGTTGCAGGTACGGCGAAGCGAAGGTGTTGTCGACCACCAGCAGCGCCCCGGCGTCGTGCGCGATACCGGCCAGGACGGCGATGTCGGCGATGCCGAGCAGCGGGTTGGTCGGCGTCTCCAGCCAGACGATCCGGGTGCTGCCGGGGCGGATCGCGGCCCGTACCGCGTCCGGGTCGGAGACCTTGGCGGGGGTGTAGGCCAGCCCCCACCGCTCGGCGACCTTCGCGAAGAGCCGGTAGGTGCCGCCGTACGCGTCGTCCGGGATCACCACGTGGTCCCCCGGCTTGCAGACGGTCCGCAGCAGGGTGTCCTCGGCGGCGAGACCGCTGGCGAAGGCCAGGCCGACCGCGCCGTTCTCGAGGGCGGCCAGGCACTCCTGGAGGGCGTCCCGGGTGGGGTTGCCGGAGCGGCTGTACTCGTAACCCAGCCGGGGCGCGCCGACGGCGTCCTGGGCGTACGTGCTGGTCTGGTAGATCGGTGGGATCACCGCGCCGGTGCGGGCCTCCGGGTCCTGGCCGGCGTGGATCGCGAGCGTCTCGAAGCCGTGACTCATTCCCCAGACGCTAGTCCCTTCACCGCCCTTCCGGAGTCCGGGCAGTGTGCCGGCGGGTCGCCGGGCAAGACAGCGGCACCGGCAAGCCTCGCGCGGCTAGGTTGGGCCGGTGGCGGGGTGTGTGTTCTGCGGGATCGTGGCGGGTGACGTGCCCGCGTTCCGGGTGGCCGACGAGCCGGATGGGGTGGCGTTCCTGGACACCCGCCCGGTGTTCAAGGGGCATCTGCTGGTGGTGCCGCGAGCCCATCTGGTGACCCTGGCCGATCTGCCGTCGGAGTCCATCGCCGGCTACTTCGGGCTGGTCCGCCGACTGGCCGTGGCGGTCGAGGCCGGGCTGGACGCGGGCGGCACCTTCGTGGCGATGAACAACAAGGTCTCCCAGTCGGTGCCGCACCTGCACACCCACGTGGTGCCCCGGACGAAGGGGGACGGGCTGCGCGGCTTCTTCTGGCCGCGAACCCGCTACGCCGACGACACCGAGGCACGCTCCTACGCCGACCGGGTCGCCGCCGCCCTACCCGGAAGTGCATAGCGGGTGATCCAGAGACCGGGGACGGGCTCAGCGTCGCCGAGGGCGGTGAAGCCGAACGACTCGTAGAGTGCCCGCGCCGGCCGGTTTGCCCGCCCGGTGGCGACGAGCACGGTACGGTCGCCGGCCCGGGTCAGCAGCGCGCCGACCAGCGCCCGGCCGACGCCGCGCCGATGGGCCGCCGGGTCGACGACGAGCCGGTCGATGTCGAGCGTCGTCGCGTCCTCGGTCCAGGCCACCGCTCCGACCAGCCGACCGGCGGGCTCGTACGGTCGGGCGGGAACCGTGTCCGGCGGCCCGACGCGCGAATCGGTCCCGGCAGGGACGGGCGGCTCGCCCCCGGCAGGGACGGGCGGTTCGCCCCCGGCAGGGACAGGCGGTTCGCCGCTGGGGGTGAAGGCGCCGAGCCAGCGCAGCGGCGCGGCCCGCAGTTCGTCGAGGCTCTCCCACAGGGTGGGGATGCGGTCGTCACCGATCAGTGCCGCCTCCACCGCGTACGCGGCGCGCTGCACCCGCAGCAGGTCCCCTGCGACCGTCCCGTCCACGCCCGGATTCAGCTGTCTGACGTCCATGGCAGGTGATCGTGGCAGCAATCGGCCCTCCTGGGGGCCGTTGGCCACCGCGATCGCCGTGGACCCGCGCCTGGCCGAAGCCGTGGGAACGGCTGAGCGGGGGCCTGATCATCGGGCGGACGGGTAAGGACGTGGGGCCCGCTGGCGTTGCAGGATAGACAGATACGAGAGGAGTCATCGTGTTCCTGCGCCGCATGAAGGCCGAAATGATCACGCCCGACCATGCTCTACCCGGCCGACCGGTCGCGATGCCGGTCAGCGACCGGCACGAGGTACTCGGCACCCCGATGAAGGGCCCGTTCCCGGAGGGCGCGCAGGTCGCCGTCTTCGGGATGGGCTGTTTCTGGGGTGCGGAGCGGCTGTTCTGGCGACTCCCCGGTGTGATCACCACCTCCGTCGGGTACGCGGGCGGCTACACCCCGAACCCGACGTACGAGGAGGTCTGCTCGGGGCGTACCGGGCACGCCGAGGTGGTCGAGGTGGTCTACGACCCGTCGAAGATCGCCTACGAGGACCTGCTCAAGGTCTTCTGGGAGAACCACGACCCGACCCAGGGCATGCGTCAGGGCAACGACGTCGGCACCCAGTACCGGTCGACCATCTACACCACCACCGACGAGCAGCTCGCCGCCGCGCAGGCTTCCCGGGACGCGTTCGCCCCGATCGTGGCCCGCGCCGGCCGGGGTGAGATCACCACGGAGATCGGCAAGCTCGGTGACTACTTCTTCGCCGAGGAGTACCACCAGCAGTATCTCGCCCCGACCAGGAACCCGAACGGCTACTGCAACCACGGCCCGAACGGCATGACGTGCCCGGTGGGCGTGGCGAAGACCGCCTGACCTTGCCGCCAACATCGATGTGACGTTTTTCAGCCCGAGGTGTCGCATCGGCCCGACGCCGTTCGTAGCGAAGATGGGGCGAACAGAGGGTCCGCCCGAGACGAGGGAGCAGACATGGCCGAGTACCTCATCTACTTCAACCAGCAGTGGGTGGGTGACCACACTGAGGAGTGGTTCCGGGGGCGCGGGCCACTCGCCATGGCGGTCGTGAAGGAGATCAAGGCCGCCGGGGCGTACGTGTTCGCCGGGGGCCTTGAGGAAGACGGCCCCGTCTTCAGTGCCGATGCCACGAGCGGCACACTTATGTTCACCGACGGGCCCTACGTCGAAACCAAGGAGTGGCTGGGCGGGCTAACCGTGGTGGACGTGGCAGACGAGGCAACGGCCCGGATATGGGCCGGCAAGATCGCGGAAGCATGCGGCTGGCCCCAGGAGGTCCGAAGGTTCGGCCGCGGGCCGCACCCCGATGATGAGTGAGTGGGCAGTCGGCGGTCCAGCTACGAATCGCTACACCCTGCGCCAGAGTCCAAGAGCCCGAACGGCTACTGCAACCACGGCCCGAACGGGCTGAGCTGCCCGGTCGGTGTCGCCAGGACGGTCTGGCCCTTCGGTCGCTCTGGGCGCGGATCCACGGGATCCGCGCCCAGAGCTGTCAACCCGGGGCCTGGCCCGCGAAGCACCGGGCGTTGTGTCGGGAGCGGCATTGCTGCACGCTGTCCCTGTGCGGACGATGGGCTACCCAGCTGAGTTCCGCGAGACGCCGTGGCCGCAGATCGAAGGCCAACTCGGCGAGTGGTGCGCCCGTTCGCCGGAGATGCGACCGGTGCTGGATATCGCCAGGAGCGTCCTCTTCTCTGGAGCCGACGCCCAACTGGCCGGATTGTTGTCCATGACGGACCTGGTCGTGGTCCCGAGACCGGTGCCCAACCCGCCGTACGACGAAGTAATCGTCCGCTACCAGGGCCCGTGGATCACGGTCGAGACGCTTACCCACAACGGCAGGAACGACCGAATCCGACGCCCAGCCGAGGACGCCGTCCCCCTGTTCTGGCGCTTCATGATCAAAAAGTTCGGAATCCATCCCTCACCCAGCGGAGCGCCACCGGACGAAGAAGCGACCTCGGTGCCCCACCCCTCAGGATGACGGATCTTGACTGATGGTCTCGGCACTACATCGCTGTGGCCGGACGCTGGGAGGTTCTTCACAACCAGCCGGATGCGCAAAAGGGTCACTCCACGCCTGACGGACATGGAAGCCCTCGATGATCCACCACAACTCGCGACGGGTCGCGCATTCTAGCAACCTGCCTATCCGGCAGCCATCAGCTCAACAGGCGGACCACGCTGACCTCTGGCAGCATTCGTTGACATGTGCGGACTGGCTGGGGAGATCCGTCGGGACGGCTCACGCGCCGACGTCGCGGCGGTGGAGCGGATGGCGGCGACCATGCACGACCGGGGCCCCGACGGCGGCGGAGTGTGGGCGCAGGGGCCGGTCGCCCTCGGCCACCAACGACTGAAGATCATCGACCTCTCCGCAGCCAGCGGACAGCCTCTCGTCGACCCGGCCGCCGGGCTGGCCGGCGTCTTCAACGGCTGCGTCTACAACTACCGCGAACTGCGCGCCGAACTTCAGGCGCGGGGTCACACGTTCTTCTCCTCGGGAGACACCGAGGTGGTGCTCAAGGCGTACGCCGAGTGGCGGGACGACTTCGTCGACCACCTGGTCGGCATGTTCGCCGTGGCGATCGTCGAACGGGACACCGGCCGCCTCGTCCTCGCCCGGGACCGGCTCGGCATCAAGCCGCTCTACCTGGCCGAGACCCCCGACCGGGTGCGCTTCGCCAGCACCCTGCCGGCGATCCTGGCCGGCGGCGGCGTGGACACCACCATCGACCCGGTCGCCCTCGCCCACTACCTGAGCTTCCACAGCATCGTGCCGCCGCCACGCACCATCCTGCGCGGCGTCGCCAAGCTCCCGCCGGCCACCATCCGGGCGTACGAGCCGGACGGGCGGGTCACCGAGCGGGTCTACTGGGACCCGTCGTTCACCCGCCACCCCGACCGGCTCGACTGGTCGGAGCGGGACTGGCAGGACGCCCTGCACGAGTCGCTGACCACGGCGGTCCGCCGCCGGATGGTCGCCGACGTGCCGGTCGGCGTCCTGCTCTCCGGTGGCCTGGACTCCAGCCTGGTCGTGGCGCTCCTCGCCGAGCAGGGGCAGCGCGGCCTGGCCACCTTCTCCATCGGCTTCGAGGCGGTCGGCGGCCGGGAGGGCGACGAGTTCCGCTACTCCGACCTGGTGGCGAAGACCTTCGACACCGACCACCACCAGATCCGGATCGCCGCGAACGACCTCGTCCCGCCGCTCGAGGCGGCCGTCGCGGCGATGAGCGAACCGATGGTCAGCCACGACTGCGTGGCGTTCTACCTGCTCAGCGAGACGGTCTCCCGGCACGTCAAGGTGGTCCAGTCCGGCCAGGGCGCGGACGAGATCCTCGGCGGCTACCACTGGTACCCGCCGCTGGCCCGCATCGACCGGGACGCGGCGCTCGACACGTACGCGAAGGCGTTCTTCGACCGGGACGCGGCCGGGCTGGCCCGCGTCCTGAACCCGGCCTGGCTGGCCGACGGCGACCCGGCGCGCGAGTTCGTCGCCGCCCACCTGGCCCGGGCCGGCGCGTCGACCGCGGTCGACGCCGGCCTGCGGATCGACACCCAGATCATGCTGACCGACGACCCGGTGAAGCGGGTCGACAACATGACCATGGCGCACGGCCTGGAAGCCCGGGTCCCCTTCCTCGACCACGAGTTCGTGGAGCTCGCCGCCACCTGCCCGCCCGAGCTGAAGCTCGCCCAGGACGGCAAGGGCGTGCTCAAGGAGATCGGCCGGCGGGTCCTCCCGTGGGAGGTCATCGACCGCCCGAAGGGGTACTTCCCGGTCCCGGGCCTCACCCACCTCGAGGGCAAGGTCCTCGACCGGGTACGCGACGCGCTGCACGCGCCGGAGGCCCGCCGCCGGGACCTGTACCGCGCCGACTACGTCGACGCCCTGCTCACCGACCCGAACGCCGAACTCACCCCGCTGAACGGAAACAAGCTGTGGCAGCTCGGACTCCTGGAAATGTGGCTCCAGAGCCACGGAATCGACTGACCGTGACCGACACCCTGGCAACCGGGGCGGCCCGCACCGACGGGCAGCGGGCCCGGCTGGCTGCCCGTCGGCGGGAACGGGTCGGGCCGGGTGGCGACCCGGTCGCCCCGGGCGAGCCGACCCGCCCGGAGACCGAGACCCGTCCGGCCGGCGACCGTGACGTGGTGCTCGACTGCGGCTGGGGCCGGCTGGTCTTCGGACAGACGTTCCGCGACCCGGCCGCCGTCGCCGACGTGCTCCGCTCCGAGGCCGCCGGCTCCCGGGACATCTGCATCTACCTGCGTGACCCGCACGTGCTGGTCTCCCGGCTGCACGACGAGTTGTTCATCGACCCGTCACTGACGTACCGGCTGCCGTTGAGCCCGGACGCGGGCCCCGGCCCCGGGCCGATCGGCGGTGAGGCGGGCGGCACGGGCGGCGAGGTCGGCGCGGACCTGCCGGGGCTGCGCATCCGCCAGCTCCGCGACGCGGCGGACGCCGACGCGGTGAACCGGATCTACGCCGCCAACGGGATGGTCACCGCTCCGGTGGACGTGCTGGTCGCCAACGCCGCCACCCCGACCTTCCTGCACCTGGTCGCCGAGTCGGCCACCGGGGAGATCGTCGGGACGATCACCGGCGTGGACCACGTCGAGGTCTTCGCCGACCCGGACAACGGGGCGAGCCTGTGGTGCCTGACCGTGGACTTCAACCACGCTCCGCCCGGCACCGGGCAGGCGCTGCTGACCGAACTGGCCGCCCGGCTCACCGACCGGGGTCGGGCCTTCGTCGACCTCTCCGTGCTGGCCGAGAACAGCGGGGCGATCCGTCTCTACGAGCGGCTGGGCTTCTACCGCACCGCCACGCTCTGCGTGAAGCGGAAGAACCCGATCAACGAGCGGCTGTTCCTGCCGTCCCTGCCCGCCGGCTACGACGAGCTGAACCCGTACGCCCGGATCGTCGCCGACGAGGCGATGCGCCGGGGCATCCGGGTGGAGGTCACCGACCCGGCCTGGGGTGAGCTGCGACTGACCAGCGGCGGGCGGACGATCCTGACCCGTGAGTCGCTCTCCGAACTGACCTCGGCGGTGGCGATGAGCCGCTGCGACGACAAGCGGGTGACCCGGCGGATCCTCACCGAGGCGGGGCTCGCCGTGCCGCGCGGCCGGACGGCCACCGGGGACGACGCGGACGAGGCGTTCCTGGCCGAGGTCGGCGCGGTGGTGGTCAAGCCGGCCCGGGGTGAACAGGGCAACGGCATCACGGTCGGGGTGCGTACGGCCGACGCGCTGCGCACCGCCGTCGAGCTGGCCCGGCGGTACTGCCCGGACGTGCTGGTCGAGGAGCTGCGCGCCGGCGAGGACCTGCGGGTGGTCGTGATCGACCACGAGGTGGTCGCGGCGGCCGTACGGCGCCCCGCGTCGGTCACCGGCGACGGGGTGCACGACGTCACCGAGCTGATCGAACGGCAGAGCCGCCGCCGGGCCGCCGCCACCGGTGGCGAGTCCCGCATCCCGATCGACGACATGACCCGCGAGGTGGTCGCCGAGGCCGGGTACGGCATGCACGACGTGCTCCCCGAGGGCACCGTGCTCGCCGTCCGGCGCACCGCGAACCTGCACACCGGCGGCACCATCCACGACGTGACCGGGGAACTGCACCCAGAGGTCGCCGAGGCGTGCGTGGCGGCCAGCCGGGCGCTGGACATCCCGGTCACCGGGCTGGACCTGCTGGTCACCGCCCCAGACCAGCCGGAGCACGTGTTCATCGAGGCGAACGAGCGGCCGGGGCTGGCCAACCACGAGCCCCAGCCGACCGCCGAGCGGTTCGTGGACCTCCTGTTCCCGGGCACCCGGGCACCGCACCGGCTCTGGTCCCCGGCCGGTACGGCATCCTCGACGGCATGACCGAACGTCGTCCCGTCCCGCTCCCGCTCGACCTGGACTACCTGCGGCAGGTGCTGCTGGAACTCCTGGAGATCCCCAGCCCGTCGGGGCGTACCGACCACGTGCAGCAGTACGTGGGCGAACGGCTCTCCGCCCTCGGGATCGCGTCCACGCTGACCCGCCGGGGTGCGCTGAGCGCCTGCCTGCCCGGCCCCCGCTCCACCGGGGCGGACCGGGCGATCGTGGTGCACACCGACACCATCGGCGGGATGGTGAAGCGGCTGAAGGAGAACGGCCGGCTGGAGCTGAAGTCGATCGGTACGCACAGCGCCCGGTTCGCCGAGGGCGCGCACGTACGGATCTTCACCGACGACCTGGACCGGATGGTCACCGGTCAGGTGCTGCCGCTGAAGGCGAGCGGCCACCGCTACAACGAGGCGGTGGACCTCCAGGGGGTCGGCTGGGAGCAGGTGGAGGTCCGGGTCGACGAGCCGGTCGAGGACGAGGCCGGGCTGCGCGCGCTCGGCATCGACGCGGGCGACTTCGTGGCGTTCCTGCCCAACCCGACGATCACCCCCAGCGGGTACGTCAAGTCCCGCCACCTGGACGACAAGGCCGGGGTGGCGGCGGTGCTGACCGCGTTCAAGGCGATGGTCGACGCGGGCGTCCAGCCCCGGGTCACCGCGCACCTGCTGGTCACCGTCACCGAAGAAATCGGGCACGGGGCCAGCCACGGCCTCGACCCGGACGTCGCCGAGATCGTCTCGGTGGACGCGGCGGTGGTCGCCCCGGGGCAGCAGTCCCGGGAGAACGCGGCGACCCTGGCGATGGGCGACGGGGTCGGCCCGTTCGACTACCACCTGACCCGCAACCTCGCCTCGATCGCCGCCGAGCACGGCGTCGACCTGGTCCGGGACGTCTTCGACTACTACCGCTCGGACGTGGCGGCGGCGGTCGAGGCCGGCGCCCACGCCCGGGTGGCGCTGCTCGGCTTCGGGGTGGACGCCACCCACGGCCACGAGCGCACCCACCTGGACGGCCTGCGGCACCTGACCCAACTGCTCTGCCTCTACCTCCAGAGCGACCTGGTCTTTCCGGAGTGGGACGCCGAGCCCGAGGGCGACCTGGCCGACTTCCCGTCGCTGGCGGTGCAGCCGGCGTCCGAGGAGGGACCGCGCCAGGGGCCGATCGGCATCGCCGACGGTCCCGCCACGAACCCGGCCTGACCTGCGTCTCCACGAGGTGACGTAAAACCGTTGCCGCCATGGTCGGGAAGTGGATAGCGTGGCGGTACACGGGAAGGGAGGTGATCCGAAGCTTTGAGTAGTTATCGGACTCGTGAGGTGGCTGTCCGCTAGCCGCTGTCCTTGACAGTCGACCGTCCGTCCTCCGGGGCGGACACAGAAAGATCGTCGAGACCGTGTGGCAGCGGTGCGGCGAATCCAGAACAGCCACCCGACCCCCGGGGTGCCGGCCTAGTCCAGCCGGTCCGCGCGTCAGCGCGGAAGCCCCGGGGGTCGACCCATGTCCGGGGGGATACGCCGTGTCGATGCGCGAACTGACGGTGCTCGGCACCGCCAGCCAGACGCCGACCCGGCAGCGCAACCACAACGGGTATGTGCTGCGCTGGGACGACGAGGTGATCCTCTTCGACCCGGGTGAGGGCAGTCAGCGCCAACTCCTGCACACCACGGTCACCGCCACCGACCTGACCCGGATCTGCGTCACCCACTTCCACGGCGACCACAGCCTCGGGCTGCCCGGGATCATCCAGCGGCTCTCCCTGGACCGGGTGCCGCACCCGGTGGCGGTGCACTTCCCGGCCGGCGGCGCGGAGTACTTCGCCCGACTGCGCTACGCCACCAGCTTCCACGAGGCCGCCGAGTTGCGTCCCGAGCCGGTCACCGCCGACGGGCAGCGGACCGCCCTACGCGGCGGGCTCACCCTCGAGGCCCGCCGGCTGCGCCACCCCATCGAGACGTACGGCTACCGGCTGGTCGAGCCGGACGGCTGCCGGATGCTCCCGGAGCGGCTGGCCGCGTACGGGATCGCCGGGCCGGCCGTCGGGGAGCTGATCCGCGTCGGCCACCTGGACGTGGACGGACGCCGCGTGCACCGGGACGAGGTGAGCGAGCCCCGCCCCGGCCAGCGGTTCGCCTTCGTGATGGACACCGGCCTCTGCGACGCGGTGTACGCCCTGGCCGAACACGCCGACCTGCTGGTGATCGAGTCGACCTTCCTCGAATCGGAGGCCGCGCTCGCCGCCGAGGTCGGGCACCTCACCGCCGCCCAGGCCGCGCGGGTGGCGGCCGAGTCCGGGGTACGCCGACTGGTGCTCACCCACTTCTCCCAGCGGTACGCCGACCCGGCCCGGTTCGCCGCCGAGGCCCGCGAGCACTTCACCGGTGACCTGGTCATCGCCGAGGATCTGGGCACCATCGCGGTGCCACCCCGGCGGGTAGCCTCGGTCGGATGACGCTCACTCTCCGCCACGCCGTCGCCGACGATCTGATGGCGGTCGGCAGCCTGCACCAGCGTTCCCGGGTCGCCGCCTACTCGCCGTTCCTGCCCCGGAGGCGCTGGCCCTGCCCACGCCGGAGATGATGGGTGACTACTGGACGCAGCGCTGGTCGTACGAGCGCGAGGACCACCTGATGACCGTCGCCGAACGCGACAACCGGCTGGTCGGCTTCACCTACGTCGGCCCGGACGGCGAGGACGGCCGGGTCGACCCGCACACCGGCCGGCTCTGCGCGATCCACCTCGACCCGACCGAACAGGGGCGCGGCACCGGCCGGGAGCTGATGGTCGACGCGTTGCACACCATGCGCTCGTGGGGGCACGACCGCGCGGTGCTCTGGGTGCTGCGGGACAACGCGCACGCCCGGCGCTTCTACGAGCGCGGCGGCTGGACGGCCGACGGCCAGGAACGCGACGAGCACTTCGGCCCCGTCGTCACCCGTCAACTCCGCTACGCCCGCACCCTCTGACCAGCACGGGAACCCGGATCAGGGGACTCATGATCCCTCGGTCGCAGGTTCGAGCCCTGCCACGGCCCGCCACCTTCGGTCGACGGCTCGGTCTGACCCAGCGGCAGGTGGCCGAGCTGCTGGGGGACGGTACCGGCTCGGCGGGTGGCGTTCGGCAGGCGAACGCCACCCAGCCGGCGGACGCGATGCTCAGCGGGCGCCGAGGTGGGCCAGCAGGTCCTGCCGGGTGAGCACACCCTTCGGCTTGCCGTCGATCAGCACCAGCGCGGCGTCGGACTTCTCCAGCAGGGCCACCGCCTCGCTGACCGGCTGCCCACCGCCGACCATCGGCAGCGGCTCACCCATGTGCCGCTCGATGGTGTCGTGCAGGTGGGCCTGGCCGGTGAAGAGGGCATCGAGCAGGTCCCGCTCGGCGATCGAGCCGGCCACCTCGCCGGTCACCACCGGCGGCTCGGCCTTGAGCACCGGCAGCTGCGAGACGCCGTACTCACGCATGTAGTCGATGGCGTCCCGGACCGTCTCGGTGGGGTGCACGTGCACCAGCTCGGGCAGGCCGCCCGGCTTGGCGGCGAGCGCGTCGGCGACCGTCGGCTCGTCGCCCTGGGTGGCCAGGAAGCCGTACCGGGCCATCCAGGAGTCGTTGAAGATCTTCGACAGGTAGCCCTTGCCGCTGTCCGGCAGGAGCACCACGATCACGTCGTCCGGGCCGGCGGCGCGGGCCACCTCCAGGGCGGCCACCACGGCCATCCCGCAGGAGCCGCCGACCAGCAGCCCCTCCTCGCGGGCCAGCCGCCGGGTCATCTCGAAGGACGCCTTGTCGGAGACCTCGATGATCTGGTCGGCGAGGGTCTTGTCGTACGTCTCCGGCCAGAAGTCCTCACCGACCCCCTCGACCAGGTACGGCCGGCCGGTGCCACCGGAGTAGACCGAGCCCTCCGGGTCCGCCCCGATCACCTTCACCCGACCGGAGGACGCCTCCTTGAGGTAACGCCCGATGCCGGAGATCGTGCCGCCGGTGCCCACCCCGGCCACGAAGTGGGTCAGCTCACCGCCGGTCTGCTCCCACAGCTCCGGGCCGGTCGTCTCGTAGTGCGAGCGCGGGTTGGCCGGGTTGCTGTACTGGTTGGGCTTCCACGCGCCGGGGATCTCCCGGGCCAGCCGGTCGGAGACGTTGTAGTACGAGCGGGGGTCCTCCGGGGCGACCGCCGTCGGGCAGACCACCACCTCGGCCCCGTACGCCCGCAGCACGTCCTGCTTGTCCTGGCTGACCTTGTCCGGGCAGACGAAGACGCACCGGTAGCCCTTGAGCTGCGCCACCAGGGCCAGCCCGACGCCGGTGTTGCCACTGGTCGGCTCGACGATGGTGCCGCCCGGCTTGAGGATCCCGGCGGCCTCGGCGTCCTCCACCATCCGCAGCGCGATCCGGTCCTTCACCGACCCGCCGGGGTTGAGGTACTCCACCTTCGCCAACACGGTGGCCTGGATACCGGCGGTGACGTTGCGGAGCCTCACCAGCGGGGTGTTGCCGATCAGCTCGACGACGTTGTCGTAGTACTGCACCTCGTTGTGCCCTTCTCCTCCGGTGCCGGCGGCGGCGCCGGGCGACGGTTGGTCGACGCCCAGGGTACGTGGCGTCAGGGCAGGACACTCCCAGGGATCGTGGACGCGCGGCGGGCCTCCCACTCCAGGAACCGCTCGGTCTCGGCCAGCACGCTGCCGGCGATCCAGGTGACCATCACCGCGTCGTCGACCAGCCCGAAGACGGTCAGGAACAGCTCCGGCACCAGGTCGACCGGGGAGACGACGTACGCCGCCGCTGCGGTCATCAGGGCCAGCCGGAGGCCGCCGTCGTACTCGCCCCGCGCGCTGGCCTTGATCATCCGGGGCAGCGCCGCCAGCCGGGCGCCCAGGGACGGACCACCCCTCGCTCCGGACATCAGTGCCCGGGCCAGCGCGGCGAACGCCGCACTCCGCTTCAACGTCCTCGCCATCTCCGTCCCCTCTCTCCTCGACCAGCGTGCCGGTTCGACGCAACCGCCGCCCGGTGCCCGAAGGCCGGCCGGGCGGTCGCCCTGGACGGCCGGCGATCGATGGATTACGTACCCAGACTGTGCCCCCGGCAGGCACCGGAGCGCCACCGCTGGGACAGCGACGTGTCACACCCGCGCGGTAATGTCGGCTCATGGAGGTGGTGGCTGAGTCTGTCGTACCGACCGGTAGTCGCTGGCGACGTGCCCGGCAGGTCGCCCGCTACACGGCGATCGGCGCGGGTGCCACGGCGGCGGCCTTCGTCACCACGACGGGCGTTCTCCTCGGCCAGGCCAAGCAGGCCCGCCGGACGATCCCGATGGCCGAGGCGCCGCCGCCCCGCTGCGATGGGATCTACGGGCCCAAGCTTCCCGGTCGTCCCCTCACCATGGTGCTCCTCGGCGACTCCTCCGCCGCCGGCTACGGGGTGCACCGTCGGCGGGAGACCCTCGGCGCGCTGCTCGCCACCGGCCTGTCCCGCCGGTTGCGGCGGCCGGTGCGGCTGCACCGGTTCGCCGTGGTCGGCAGCCTCTCGGCGGGGCTGCGACACCAGGTCGAGGCCGCTCTGGAGCAGCGCCCCGACCTCGCGGTGATCCTGGTCGGCGGCAACGACGTCACCAACCGGACCCCACCGGCCGTGGCCGTGCGCTACCTGTCCGACGCGGTCCGCAAACTGCGGGCGGCCGGCGCGGAGGTGGTCGTCGGCACCTGCCCCGACCTGGGCACGATCCAGCCGATCCAACCGCCGTTGCGCTGGCTGGCCCGCCGCTGGGGCCGGCAGCTCGCCGCCACCCAGACAGTGGCCGTGGTCGAGGCCGGCGGCTGGACGGTCTCCCTCGGCGACCTGCTCGGCCCCCGGTTCGCGGCGGATCCCACGCGGATGTTCGCCTGGGACAGGTTCCATCCGTCCGCCGAGGGATACGCGATCGCCGCGTCCGCGCTGCTGCCGACGATTCTCTCGGCGCTCGGCGGCGCTCCGGAACGCCGACCGACGCTGGCCCTGGGCGAGGGCGTACGGTCACTGCCACAGGCCGCGCAGGAGGCCGCCCGGCACCCGGGCACCGAGGTCAGCGGCACCCAGGTCAGCGGGCGCGACCGGGGCCCGGCGGGGCGTTGGGCGCAACTACGGCGGCGGGCCTTCGTCGCGGTCGGCGCGCTGCCCGCGCACGCGGGTGAACCAGTGCCACACCAGGCGGCCGACGCGATCCGACCGGCGACGAGCCCGGAGGTCGGCGGCGTGGTCCGCGGGAGCCCGGAGCCGGGCGACGCGGTCCGACCGGCCGACAGCCCCCGGCCAGGTACGACGGCCCGCTTGGCCGACGACCCGGAGACAGGTGACGGCGCCCGACCGGCTGACAGTCCCGAAGCAGGTGACGTGGTCCGACCGGTCGACCGCCCGGAGACAGCAGTGGAGGGACGAGGATGAGCGAGCGGAACACCCGCACCGAGCTGGCGGTCCGGCTGGGCCGGGCGGCGGCCCTCTCCCTGCTGGCCGGCACGGTCGGCGGCGCGGCGGTCCTCGCTGGAGAGGCCATCGTCGCGCGCACCCGCCGGTACGCCGAGCCCGAACTCGGCCTCGCACTGCGGGCGACGGTGGGGCCGACGGACGCGCCGCCGCTTCGGCTGGTCCTGCTCGGCGACTCGGCCGCCCTCGGCGTCGGAGTGCAACGTCTCGACGACACGATCGGCGGCCAGTTGGGCAACCTGCTCGCCGAGGGGCCGAACGGCCGACGGGTGCACCTGTCCAGCGTCGGGGTTTCCGGGTCCCGTTCCACCGACCTGGCCACCCAGGTGGCCCGGGCCCTGCTCGGCCCCCGGCCGGACGTGGCGGTGATCCTCATCGGGGCGAACGACGCCACCGCCCTTCGCCGGCCGTCCGAGGCGGCGGCGTACCTGGGCGGGGCGGTCCGGCGGCTGTGTGACGCCGGGGTGGAGGTCGTGGTCGGCACTTGCCCCGACCTCGGTGCGGTCCGGGCGGTCGCCCCGCCGCTGCGTCAGGTGCTCGGCTGGTCCGGGCGGCGTACCGCGCGGGCGCAGACCGTGGCGGTACTGGAGGCCGGGGGCACGGTGGTGGACCTCGCCGCCGAGACCGGTGCGGTCTTCCGGGCCGACGCCGGGACGCTCTGCCACGACGGGTACCACCCGTCCGCCGACGGCTACCGGGTCTGGGCACACGCGCTGCTCCCGGCGGTCGCCGCCGCCGCAGCCGTCGCCTCGTCCCGCTGACCGTCCGCCGGCCGGTGGGACCCGGTCAACGACGCCTCGTCCCCGCCGGTCGGTCGGTGGCGTCCGGGTGAGCGGCGCCTCACTTCCACCACAAGTTACCGACCAGTTAACGTTGGCTCATGTCGACCGAGTCGTCCCGCGACGCCGTCATCGTCGCCACCGCCCGCTCCCCCATCGGCCGGGCGTACAAGGGTTCCCTCCGCGACGTCCGCCCGGACGACCTCGCGGCGACCATCATCCGGGCCGCGCTGGACAAGGTGCCCCAGCTCGACCCCACCGAGATCGACGACCTCTACCTCGGATGCGGGCTGCCCGGCGGCGAGCAGGGCTTCAACATGGCCCGGGTGGTCGCCACGCTGCTCGGGCTGGACACCCTGCCCGGCGCGACCCTGACCCGGTACTGCGCCTCGTCGTTGCAGACCACGCGGATGGCGATGCACGCGATCCGGGCCGGCGAGGGGGACGTGTTCGTCTCCGCCGGGGTCGAGTGTGTCTCCCGGTACGTCCGGGGCAACTCCGACGTCCTGCCGCCCGAGGCGCAGGAACTGGTCGGCGGTGGTTGGGAGAATCCCCGCTTCGCGGGGGCGCGGGAGCGGTCGGGCCGACGGGCGGCCGGCGGCGCGGAGGTCTGGACCGACCCGCGCGCAGCCGGTGAGCTGCCCGACATCTACCTCGCCATGGGGCAGACCGCGGAGAACCTGGCCCAGGCGTACGACGTGACCCGCGCCGACATGGACGAGTTCGGTGTCCGTAGCCAGAACCTCGCCGAGAAGGCGATCGCCGACGGCTTCTGGGCCCGGGAGATCACCCCGGTCACCACCCCGGACGGCACGGTGGTCAGCGCCGACGACGGCCCCCGCCCCGGGGTGACCCTGGACGGGGTTGCCGGGTTGAAGCCGGTGTTCCGCCCGGACGGCCGGATCACCGCCGGCAACTGCTGCCCGCTGAACGACGGCGCCGCCGCCGTGGTGATCATGAGCGCCCAGCGGGCGGCGGACCTGGGCATCACCCCGCTGGCCCGGATCGTCTCCACCGGCGTCACCGCGCTCTCCCCCGAGATCATGGGGCTCGGTCCGGTCGAGGCGAGCCGGCAGGCGTTGCGGCGTGCCGGCATGACCATCGACGACATCGACCTGGTGGAAATCAACGAGGCGTTCGCCGCCCAGGTGATCCCGTCGTACCGGCAGCTCGACATCCCGCTGGAGAAGCTGAACGTGATGGGTGGCGCGATCGCCGTCGGTCACCCGTTCGGCATGACGGGGGCCCGGATCACCGGCACCCTGCTCAACGCCCTCCAGTGGCACGACAGGTCGATCGGACTGGAGACGATGTGCGTCGGCGGCGGCCAGGGCATGGCCATGGTCCTGGAGCGGTTGAGCTGATGCGCTGAGCGATCACTCACAGGACGGTCCGGGTCGCCGTCACCTCGGCGGCGGCCCAGGTCAACGCCTCGGGCGCGGGTTCCGTGGCGACCAGGTCGGCGGCGACCACCCGGAGCTGGTCGGGCAGGGCCAGGTCGTTGTCCAGCCGGGGTACGGTCCGACGCGGCTGACCCTCGACGTCGGCGGCCAGGTTGGCGAGCTCCTGCACGAGCTTGTGCACCAGGTCGGCCCGGGAGACATTGCCATCGACGGTCAGCGCTGCCCAGCGCGGCGGCTGCCAGTGCCCGACCTGCCGGACCAGCAGGTCCACCGCCCGGTCCAGTTCCGCCGCCGGGCCCGGCTCGGTCGCCGTCGGGTTCACCGGACACCGGTCCGTTCCGCCGGGTGCGTCCCGGCCTGCGTACTGCTCACCACCGCGAGTCTACGGTCGCGATGTCCCGGCGCGGACCGGACGGCGATCCGCTGGACAGCCACTCGCCCCGCGCCCTCGATGGCGATCTCCGGAGTCCGCCGCCGGCCCCGGAAACAGCCACCCTCGCCCCGCGCCCTCGAGGGCGATCTACGGGGCGCCGCCACCCCGCCCCTACGCCGTCACCCGGAACGCCCCCCGACGACGGGCGCCCGCCCCCTGGGGAGGGGACGGGCGCACCGGTCGGCTGACTGCTGACTGATCGATCAGTCGTCGCCCTGGAAGTAGCTCAGCAGGCGCAGGATCTCGATGTAGAGCCAGACCAGGCTGACCAGGATGCCGAAGGCGGCCACCCAGGAGTAGCGCTGGGGCAGCCCCATCCGGACGCCCTCCTCCACCTCGTGGAAGCTCAGCACGAAGCTGAGCGAGGCGACCACGATGCAGACCAGGCTGAACCCGATGGCCAGCGGGCTACCGTCCCGCAGGCCGGTGTTGATGCCGAAGAACGAGAGCACCAGGTTGATCAGCATCACCGCGAAGAGGCCGACCATCACCGCGATCATGCCCCGGACGAACTTCGGGGTGGCCCGGATGACGCGCGCCTTGTAGAGCACGGCCATCAGGAAGAACACGCCGAAGGTGGCGGTGACGGCCTGGAGCACGATGCCGTCGTAGAGCGACTCGAAGGCCTTGCTCACCATGCCGACGAAGACGCCCTCGACGACCGCGTACGTGATGACGAGCGCCGGGTTGGCCATCCGGGAGAACGAGATGACCATGCCGAGCACGAGGCCAACGATGGCGGCGCCGATCCAGGCGACACCGACCAGCGCGTCCGGCACCAGCACCCAGGCGGCCGCGGCGGACGCGGCGAGGATGCCGAGGAGCATGACGGTCTTGACGACGACGTCGTCGAGCGACATCGGCGTGACGGTGGGCGGTGCGGCCGGGTATCCGGGAGCCTCCGGGTAGCCCGCACCCGGGTACTGCTGGGGGTAACCGGGCTGCCCGTACGGCCCGGTCGGCGCGTACCCGGCCGCCCGCTCCCGCTCGGCCGCCTGGCCGAGCCGGGCGAGCACCGGGTTCGAGGTCTTCACTTTCAGCCTCCCTCAGGGGATCGATGCACGGTGAACGTGCCTATCCAGGGTAAACCGCGGGGCCGACCTCTTGGTGATCACCAAGCTGAAGGGAAGCTGAGAGTCTGGTGCCCGGGGCGGGGGTCGAACCCGCACGCCTTGCGGCAGCCGCTTTTAAGGCGGCCGTGTCTGCCGTTCCACCACCCGGGCGGGTGACCCACCGGTGCGTCGACACGCGGTAGTGCAGTGTCACGGTAGCCGGTCTCGCCGAACCCGGCGTACCCCGATACCGTGCCGGCACTAGGGTCGAGGCCGTGAGCAGCACAGCCTGTCCCGATCAGGAAGTCGAGCCCGATCGGGACGCCGTCCCGGCGACGCCGGGCTCCCGGCGAGCCAGGCTCGTCGTCGCGTTCCACCGGTACCGGGCTGATCTGCTGGTCAGTCTGGGGTTCCTGGTCTTCGCCGGGGTGCTCACCCACGGGCTCTGGCCGGACCCGTCCGGCCGGGTGCTGGCCCTCAACCCGCCGGATCAGACCCTCTACGAGTGGTTCCTGGCCGTCGACTCGCGCGCGCTGCTCGGTGACTTCCATCTGCTCACCGACCGGTTGAACGCCCCTGACGGGGTCAACCTGATGACCAACACCACGGTCATCGCGCTCGGGATCCTGTTCGCCCCGGTCACCCTGGCCTTCGGCGCGCCAACCACGTTCGCGCTGCTCGTGGCACTGAACCTGGCCGGCACGGCGGTCGCCTGGTACGTGCTCTACGTCCGCCTGCTCGGGGCGAACCGGCTTGCCGCCGGGCTCGGTGCCGGCCTCTGCGGCTTCGGGCCCGGCATCGTCTCGCAGTCCAACAGCCACCTGCACATGACCGCGCAGTGGCTGGTCCCGATGATCATCTGGCTGGTCGTCCGGATGCTGCGGGCCGCCACCCGGCCCAGCTGGGCCGACGGACCCGGCAGTTCGGGCGGGGGCGACGACACCGGGCCGGAGCAGACCGGCGACGCCGAGCCGGCGCAGACCGGACACCGCCGTGGTGGAGCGGACCGACGGCTGGTCACCGCAGCTGTCGGGCTGGCCGTGACGGTGACCGCGCAGGTCTTCGTCGGCGAGGAGGTGCTGTTCCTCGCCGCGCTGACCCTGGCGGTGATGACCATCGCGTACGCCGTCGCCGACCGGCAACTCGCCCGACGGGCCTTCCCGGGCTTCGCGGCGGGAATGCTGCTCGCCGCCGGACTCGCCCTGGTCGTGCTCGCCTACCCGCTCTGGTTCCAGTTCGCCGGGCCGCTGGGCGTGGCCGACGGAATGTTCAGCCCGTACTACTTCTCGGCTGACCTGGCGAGCTGGTGGACGTTCTCGCCGCTCTCGCTGGCCGGCGACGACGCGGCGGCCCGGCTGACCACCGGCCCGGCCGAGTACAACACCTTCCTCGGCTGGCCCTTG
Organism: Micromonospora pallida; assembly: GCF_900090325.1. Lineage (NCBI taxonomy): Bacteria > Bacillati > Actinomycetota > Actinomycetes > Micromonosporales > Micromonosporaceae > Micromonospora > Micromonospora pallida. The sequence continues at coordinate 4,936,720 of NZ_FMHW01000002.1, forward strand.
CTGCTGGTCGGCACCGCCTGCGCGGTCTGGTTGCGCCGCCAGCCGCTGGTCGTCGCCTGTGTGACCGGCATGCTGGTGATGGGTGCACTGTCGCTCGGGCCGAACGTGGTGGTCGACGGCGAGCGGAGCGCCGTGCCCGGGCCGTACCGGTTCCTGCTCGACATGCCGGTGGTGGACGGGGCGCTGCCGATGCGCTTCGCGCTGGCGGTGCTCCCACTGCTGGCCACGGTGCTGGTGCTCGCGGTCGACCGGGCGTGGCGCGGTGGGGGGCGGCTACGACTGGTCGTCCCGGCCGCCGTCGCGGTGGCGCTGCTGCCTGCGGCACCTGCCCCGCTGCCCACCGAGGACCGGCCGCCGGTGCCGGAGTTCGTCAGCGCCGGGCACTGGCGGGACTGCGTACGCCCCGGCGGGGTGCTGGTGCCGGTGCCCGCGCCCACCCCGAAGGAGCCCTGGCCGATGCGCTGGGCGGTGGCGGCGGACGCGGCGTTCGCCCTGCCCGAGGGCTTCTTCATCGGGCCGTACGGCCGCGACGGCACGGCCGCGATGGGGACGTACAAGCGGCCCACCTCAGCGTTGCTGGCAGAGGTGGCCCGGCACGGCGAGCAGCCGGTGGTCACCGAGGAACAGCGCCGACAGGCCGCCCGGGACATCGACTTCTGGCGCGCGTCCTGCGTGGTGCTCGCCGCCGACGAGCGGCACGCCGCAAGCCTGCGCGGCACCCTGGAACAGCTCTACGGCCCGGCAACCCGAGTCGCCGACGCCTGGACCTGGCGCTTCTGACCGTGGCGCCCCACCCCGCCCCGCCCCACCCCACCCCGCCCCACCCCACCCCGTCGATCATGGAGTTTGGGCACCTCGCAAACCTCGCAATTGCCACCAATCGTGGCGCCACAACTCCATGATCGACGGGGTATAGGGGCGGGACGGGGATGACGAAAAAAGGGGCCCGGTCGCCGCTTGTCGCGGTGACCGGGCCCCTTTGGTCGGCTCAGGCTCGTGGCGTGCCGACCGGCTGGGATGCCTCGATGAACTCCTCGCGCGGGTCGTGCAACTGGCCGAGCGCGACGACCTCCCGGCGGAGGAAGAACGCCAGCGACCAGTCGACCACCACGCGGACCTTACGGTTGAACGAGGGGATCCGGGACATGTGGTACGTCCGGTGCATGACCCAGGCCGGCCAGCCGGTCATCTTGATGCCGTACACCTGGGCGACGCCCTTGTGCAGGCCCAGGCTGGCCACACTGCCGGCGTGCTTGTGCTGGTAGTTGACCGGCGCCTGACCACGGATCACGGCCTTGATGTTGTCGGCCATCCGGGCGGCCTGCCGGACGGCGTGCTGCGCGCTCGGCGAGCAGTACGCCCCGGGCGCGCCGGTCAGGTCGGGCACCGCCGAGCAGTCACCGGCCGACCACGCGCCCTCGACGACCCGGTCCCCGTCGACCACCTGAAGGGTGGGCAGGCAGGTGACCCGCCGCCGCTCGTCGCGGGGGAAGTCGGTGGCGTCCAGCACCGGCGACGGCTTCACGCCGGCCGTCCAGACGATGGTGTCGGAGGGGAAGCTGTCGCCGTCGGAGAGCTTCACCACCCCGTCGACGCAGGACTCCAGGCGGGTGTCCAGCCGGATGTCCATGTTCCGCTTGAGCAACTGCTGCACGGTGTAGGCGCCCATGTCCCGGTCGACCTCGGGCAGCACCCGCTGGGTCGCCTCGACCAGCACCCAGCGCATGTCCTCCGGGGTCAGCTCCGGGTAGTACTTGAGCGCGTCCCGGGCCATGTCCTCCATCTCGGCCAGCGCCTCGATGCCGGCGTAACCGCCGCCGACGAAGACGAAGGTCAGCGCACGCTGGCGGACGTCCGGGTCGGTGGTGGCCGCTGCCACGTCCAACCGGTCGAGCACGTGGTTGCGCAGGTAGATGGCCTCACCGATGGTCTTGAAGCCGATCCCGTGCTCGTGCAGGCCGGGGATCGGCAGGGTCCGGGAGACCGAGCCGGGGGCGATGATCACGTGGTCGTACCGGATCTCCCGGACCGGGCCGGTGATCGGCTGGATCGTCGCGGTCTTGCGGGAGTGCTCGATTCGCGTCACCGCACCCGCGACAACGGTGCACTTACGCAACTCCCGCCGCAGCGGCACCACACTGTGCCGAGGAGAGATGTTGCCGGCCGCCGCTTCCGGAAGGAAGGGCTGGTAGGTCATGTGCGGCTGCGGGTCGACGACGATGACCTCAGCCTCACGGGAGCTCAGCTTCTTCGAGAGACGCAGGGCCGCGTACAGCCCGACATGCCCAGCGCCTACCACAAGGATCCGCTTCGGATTCACGTCTTCTATCTTTCCCCGCCCGTTCGGGGTAATCCCGTTCGCGGCCCTTCTCTGTGACGCAGAACCCCCCTGTGACCTGCGCAACCTCTACTTTCGACCGGTGTCACCGGCGGCGCAACAGCCACCCCAGCAACATAGTTACCAATACCGCGACGGCGAGTCCGCCAATTGTCACGGAAAGCATTCCTTGGTCCCCGCCAATTCCGGCGACGGTCAGCAACAGCACGCCGAGAAGCCCAGTGGCGAAGACCACTCCGGCCGCGCGGGCCAACCAGCGGAGCACCAGCGCCGGGTCGACCACCGCGTCGTACGGCAGCAGCGCCGCCAGAGCGCACAGGGTGTGCCCCAGATAGAGCAGGACGGCCAGCAGCAGCAGTCGCCAGAGCGCGATCGGCTCTCCCTGGTCGAACGTGTCGTACAGCCAGCCGGCCACGGTGACCAGCGCGGCGAACGTCGGCCAGAACCGGCGCGGCCCGAGGGCCGGCAGCAGCGCGGTGACCAACAGCGCCGGTAGGGCGTCGCCGAACCAGATTTCGACCGGGTACGCCACCACGAGGCCGAGCAGCACGGTGAGGAAGACCCCGACCCGGACCAGGAACGGCAGCAGGGTGGCTCGGCGTGCCGCGTACCGCGCCGCGCGCACCCGGTCGCCCACCTGCCGGACAGGCGTCACCGGGCTTGCCTTCCGTTCACGACTGCGGGACTCCGCTGCGCTGCGTTCCTCGCGCTCACCGGGCACCCGCCCGGGGGGCGGTGGCGAGGCGGGCCACGTCCCGGAGCACCTGGTCCAGGCTGCCGGCGCCGGCCCAGCGCACCACCGGTACGCCGTGCTCGCGCAACTGCTCGACCATCACGTCCCGGTCCAGTCGCCAGAGGCGGAACGCCACCTCGGCCCAGTCCCGCCGCCCGGTTGGCGGGGGCAGGTCGGCGGGGAGGGTATCCACCGCCACCACGAACCGGCCGGAGCGGGCGAGCTGGGCGAGCATCTGCGCGGACCGCTCCTGCAATAGCGGGGTGAGCACCACCACCAGCGCGTCCGAGGAGAGCAACTGCGGACCGAAGATCTGGTCGTCCGCCTCGTCCGGCCAGCCCTCGGCACGTACGTCGAGCAGCCACTCGAGCAGGGTGAGGTACTGCCGGCGGCCGGTGGCGGGACGCAGTCGCCGGGCGGTCGGGCCGAACTCCAGCATCGCCACCCGGTCACCCCGGTGCAGGTAGTGCTCGCCGATCGCGGCGGCGGCCCGGACCGTGGTGTCCAGCACCGAGGCGGCACCGTGGACGCCGCCGGAGCGCCCCGCCTCGGCGAGCACGTCGAGCAGGAGCACCACCTCGGCGTCCCGGTCGGAGAGGGTCGCCGCGACGTGCAGTTGCTTCGCCCGTAGGGAGATCCGCCAGTCGATGCGGCGAAGCCGGTCACCGGGGGTGAACACCCGTACCCCGGCCAGCTCACCGCCCTCGCCGGGGCGACGGGAGTGGTGCGCCCCGACCAGGCCGGCGGCCCGGGGCATCGCCTCCACCGCCTCGAACGGCTCGGTCTTCGGGTAGACCGTCAACCGTGCCGGTTCGGCGACCACCACCCGGGAAAGCAACAGCCCGTCGGCAGTGGCGGCCCGTACGCCGGCCGGACCGACCGCGTGCCGGCCCCAGCGCAACGCGGTGCCGGCCAGCGTCAGGTCGACCGCCGTACCGGCCGGGACGAAGGTCGCGAAGGGGCGGTCGGCCGGCCCCTGGTGCGGCGCGTCCGCGTCGAACCCGGCGCGCTCGACGCGCAGCCACGGCGAGACCCGGGTACGGACCACCGCCAGGTCGTAGCCCGTCCGGTCCGGGTTGCCCACGGTCACCGTCGCGGCGAGGTCACCGCCCTCGACCAGGTGTCCCTCGGCCGCGCCGGGCCACACCTGCGGCGGGGCGGCCGGCTGGCGACGCAACGCGTACGCGGTGCCGAGCGCGAACGGGGCGGCCAGCACCACCAGGTCGACCCGGCCGAGCACCACCCCGGCCACCAGCAACAACCCGGTGAGCAGCACCGCCCGGCCGAGCGCCCGGGTGGGCACCCAGGCGCGCGGGGTCTCCGGATCCGGGGACGGCCCGGCGGGCGTACCGGTCAACGTGCGGCCCCACCGGCCGCGTAGCTGGGCAGCGCGCCACTGGCCGGCGCCGGGGTGGCGTCGAGGACCTCGCCCACGACGAACGACGGGTCGACCCGGCGCAGCCACATCTCCGGGCGGAGCGTGATCCGGTGCGCCAGGGCCGGCACGGCGACGTCCTTGACGTCCTCCGGCACCACATAGTCCCGACCGGCGAACGCGGCCCGCGCCCGGGCCAGCAGCAGCAACGCCAGCGACCCACGCGGCGACGCGCCGACCAGCACGGACGGGTGGTCCCGGGTGGCCGCGGCCAGCTCGACCATGTACCGGCCGACGGAGTCCTCCACCGCCACGTTCTCCAGGGCGGCCTGCATGGCGCGCAGCGTGGGCGCGTCGACGATCGGCTCGATCTCGGCCTCCTCGCGGCGGCGGGCCATCCGCCGGCGCAGCACCTCCCACTCCTCCTCGCGCTCCGGGTAGCCGAAGGAAACCCGGAGCAGGAACCGGTCGAGCTGCGCCTCGGGCAGCGGGTAGGTGCCCTCGTACTCGATCGGGTTGGCAGTGGCGAGCACGTGGAACGGCTCGTCCAGCCGGTAGGTGACGCCCTCCACCGAGACCTGCTTCTCCTGCATCGCCTCCAGCAGCGCGGACTGGGTCTTCGGCGGGGTCCGGTTGATCTCGTCGGCGAGGAGCAGGTTGGTGAAGAGCGGACCGGCCCGGAAGGTGAAGTCGCCGCTGCGCTGGTCGTAGAGGAAGGAGCCGGTGACGTCGGCGGGCAGCAGGTCGGGGGTGAACTGCAACCGACGGAAGTTCAGCCCGAGGGCCTGCGCGAAGGAGCGCGCGGTGAGCGTCTTACCCAGCCCCGGCAGGTCCTCCAGCAGTACGTGCCCACCGGCCAGGATCCCGGCGAGGACCAGCTCCAACGCGTCGCGCTTGCCGACCACGACCGAGCCCACCGCGTCGAGCACCGCGCGGGCCAGCCGGCCGGCCTCGGCGGGCGTGACGATCCGGTCCACGTCGTTCATCAGATTTTCTCCAGTTCAGCGACGATCGCCGCGAGGTCGCGCGGCGACGGGGGGCGGCGGCCGGGTGCGGCGAGGAACGTCCAGAGCCGCTCGCCCAGCAGGGCCTGGGCGCGGGCCGGGTCGCTGTCGCGGGTCACGCCGTGCCGTTGGCGCAGGCGCTCGTCGGCCAGCTCGGTGATCCTGGGCAGGACGACCTGGGTGAAGCGTTCCGGCTGGCTGGTGGCCCACTCCAGGGGCAGCGCCCAGCCGTCCACGGCGACCCGCAGCGCGTCCCCGGCGGGCGGTGGTTCGGCCGCGCCGGTCACCGACGTGCCCCGGCGCGACGGCGGCGGTGGGGCGAGCCGACCGGTGACCGTCCGGACGCCGAGCAGGGCGAGCACCCCGGCCACCAGCACCGGCAACGAGACGGTAAATCCGATCGCCCTGAGCACGGCGACCAGTACGGCCGTGGCCGCACCGGTAACCAGTGCGGTCCGCAGCAGCCAGCGCAGCCAGCCGCCCCGGCGGCGGGCCTCGGGCTGCCCCGCCGGCTCCTCCTCGAACCGGAGCAGGTCGTCGATGCTCGCGCCGCCGCGCGGGGCTGACTCGCTCACGTCGGCACCTCGTCGGCGAAGACGACCAGCTCGGCCCGGATCCGGCGCAACGCGGCCCGAGCCTGGTCGCGCGTCTGCTCGTCCACCGTGCTGGTGGCGTACCGGGCGGCCCGGTAGACATTGGCGAACTCGGCCAGCACGTCGGCGCTGACGATCGCCGGGACGCCGCTGTCGGTGTCCCCCCGCAACAGCCGGGTGACCAGGTCCGTCGGGGTGTCCCCAGCCCGCCGGGCCACCCCGGCGGTCGCGGCGGCCTCCTCCAGCCGTACCCAGCAGGCGATCACCACGGTGCGCGGGTCGCTCGACCGGTCGTCCAACTCGATCAGGCCGGCGTCGAGCGCGGCGACCACGTCCCGGGCGGTCCCCTCGGCCGACGGGCGGGGCCGCGCGGCGGGCAGCCCACGCCGGTTGGCCCGGCGCAACGCGCCCCGCAGGACCGTCCAGAGCGCGTAACCGAGAGCGATCAGGGCGGTCAGTCCGAGCAGCACGATCGCGCCGGTGGTGACCCAGCCGGGGATGCGGGCCGCCGACTCGCGGGCCACCTCCCGGGGTTCGACCGGGAACGACGGGGAGGGCTGCGCCGACGGGTACTCCGGAATGAACGGAACGTGCTCCGCGGCCGGGGGGATACGGGTCGTGCCGAGCGCGGAGTGCGCGGCGGCGACCGAGACGACCGCGAGCAGGGCCGCGACGGCCAGCACCGGCCACCATCTGCGCAGCACGCTGAAATCCATCGTCACCGCCCCGCGCAGTGTCAGTCCACCCCGGCCACCTGCTTCGCCCGGGTGAACACCTCGTCCAGCATCCGTGGTGTGAGCCGTCCGGTGAAGGTGTTCTGCTGGCTGACGTGGTAGCAGCCCAGCACCTCCGGTACGGCCGTGCCGGACCAGTGTGCCCCATGGCCGAACGCCGGTCGCGGGCTGGGCGGGTGGATGCCGTACACCGCGCGCAGCGCCGGCCACCACGCGGCCCAGGCGAACGCGCCCAGCGCCACCACGACACGCAGCGTGGGCCGGATCAGCGCCAGTTCGCGGTGCAGCCACGGCGCGCAGGTGTCCCGCTCGCCGGGAGTGGGTTTGTTGTCCGGGGGCGCGCAGCGCACCGCCGAGAAGATCCGGGTCTCCCGCAGGGCCAACCCGTCGTCCCGGGCGACGCTGGTCGGCTGGTTGGCCAGCCCGGCCCGGTGCAGCGCGGCGAAGAGAACGTCGCCGGAGCGGTCCCCGGTGAAGATCCGTCCGGTGCGGTTGCCGCCGTGCGCGGCGGGCGCGAGGCCGAGGATGGCGATCCGGGCGTCGGAAACCCCGAAGCCGGGCACCGGGCGGCCCCAGTACTCCTGGTCACGGAAGGCCGCCCGCCTCGTCCGGGCCACCTCCTCCCGCCAGGTGACCAGGCGGGGGCAGGCGAAGCACCCGCTGATCGCGCCGTCGAGGTCGGGCAGGTCGGCCGCCCGCCGGGCGCGGGCGACCACCTCCTCGGGGGTACGGGGCTCAGCCAAGCCGCCCCCGGAAGAGTTCGAGGGTACGGGCCCAGGCGCTGGCGGCGGCCCACTGGTCGAAGACCTCCGGCCGGTCGTCGTTGAAGAACGAGTGCGCGGTGCCCGGGTAGTCGTGGAGCACGCAGGTGCCGCCGGCCGACTCGATCGCCTGTCGGGCGGTCTGCACGCCCTCGGCGGCGGACGTGCCGTCCGTCTCGGAACAGTGGATGACCGCCGTCTTGCCGGCGTAGTCGCCCCACTCGGGACGCATCCGCGTCCAGGGCAGCACGGGGTAGAAGCCGGCGGTGGCGACGATCCGGTCGGAGACGGTCGCCGACCAGAGCGCCAGGCTGCCACCGGCGCAGAAGCCGGCGCAGCCGACCCCACCGGCGACCTCGGGACGGCTGGCGAGGTAGTCGGCGGCGGCGGCGATGTCAGCCGCCGCGTCGTCCATCCGCGACGCCGTCATCAGGTGCTTCGCCTCGTCCGCGTCGACGGTCGCGGCACCGGGGCGCAGGTCCGGGGCGAGCGCCACGAACCCGGCCTCGGCGAACCGGTCCGCGACCGAGGCGATGTGCGGGACGAGCCCCCACCGCTCCTGGATGACGATGACCGCCGGGCTGGTCGCACCGCCGGAGGGTAGCGCGAGGTAACCCTCGCTCGTCGTACCGTCATGGCGGTAGCTCACCATTTGGCCCATCTGGCATCCTCCCGGCGGTCAGTCCTCGGTGGCTGGTCGCGCGATTACCTGCCGGTAGCGTGCCACGCGGCGACAGCCCGGGGAAGACGCCGGTCGAGTGGGATTCACCTCCCGTTCAACGGGCGGACACGGCTGCCGTAGCCGGTGGCGGGCCGCCCGTCCGGCCGGGACCTCGACCGGGTCCGCCTGGCCGACGAACCGTCAGTCGGCTCGAGCAGGCTGACGCGCGTCGGGGTGTCAGCCACGGGCCACCAGGCAGAGCAGGTATCCGGTGCCGCCGGGCGGGATGCTGCTGTAGGTGTAGTAGCTGCCACCCTCGGCCACGAACGGCTCGCACCGGCGGCCGTCGCGGACCTGCTCCTCGGTCTGTCCGTCGACCCGCCCGACCACGTCGTACGCGGCGTCCGGAGCAGAGCAGGCGACCACCCGCGCCTCGGCGGTCCGGCGCTGGCCGCTGTCGGCGACGTCGGGCAGCGGACCCAGGCAGTCCCCCACCTGCGCGTCAGCGGTCCGGTCGGGGGCGAGCAGTTGACCCGCGACGTCGTACCGCAGTCCGACCACCACCAGCCCACCGACCAGCGCGGCGACCACCCCGAGCATGACCAGCACCCGCAGCAGTGGATGCCACCCACCCCCGGCCGGCTCCTCGCCCTCGTCGCCCGGCCCGGCACCGGTCGGGTCCGCGTCGCCGGCCGACGCGGCGTCGCCCGAGGTCGCACCGTCGGTCAGGACCGCACCGCCGGTCGGGGTCGCACCGTCAGCCATGGCCGTGGCGTCGGCCGAGACGGCACCGTCGGCTGAGGCCGCGCCGCCAGTCAAGGCCGTGGCGCCAGTCAAGGCCGTGGCGTCGGTCGGGGCCGCCGCGCCGTCGGGGCCAGGGCCGGTGCCGTCACCGGCGGTTTCGTCCTCGGTCGGCGCGGTGGATTCGGCCTGCTGCTTCACGGGGGGGGTCCTTCCGGGATGATCGACAGCGGAAACGGTAGCGACGCGGTATCGCTCGCGCTGTCCCTCGGAACGTGACGTCCGTCCCTCGTGGATCCTCTCCCTGCGCCGGCCGGCTTCCGGGGCGGGCCGGTCACCCGGCGAGCCCGCCCCGGACCTGCGTCACCGGGCCGGCGCGGACTCCGTCGGACCGGGGGTCGACGTGGGGGCCGGGCTGGCCGGACCGCTCGGCGTCGTCGAACCTCCCGGCGTCGCGGCACCGCTCGGCGTCGTCGAGCCCTGCGGCGTCGCGGCACCGCTCGGCGTGGCGTCCGGCGTCGTGGTCGGGCCGACGGACGTCGGGGCCGACGTCGGATCCGTACGGAACTGGAACGGGGCCTGCTCCGGGCAGTACGGGTACGTCCGACGGATCGGGTCCTCGATCGGCGCGGAGTTCGCCTTCTCGCAGGCCGGCCAGCCGAGCCGGATCGGCGTGCCGTTCTGGTCGAAGAGGCGGACGTCGCGCACCAGCCGGCCTTCGCTGTCGTAGACGAAGACGTCCTGGATGTGGGAGTACTGGTCGTCTACCGACACCGACTGGTAGCCGTAGCCACCCCAGCGCGCCCGGCTGTCGACGGTGGCGGCGCCGACCAGCCCGAAGAGGACCAGTCCCAGCGAGCCGGCGAGCACGAGCCGGCGCGGCCACCGGGAGAGCCGTTGTGCGTTGCGGCCGAGCCAGAGCGAGCCGACCACACAGCCGGCCAGGAGCACCAGGCCGGCGAGATGGCTGCCACCGAGGCTGGGCAGCACCCCGAAGGTGCCGCCGGTGCTCATCGCGGTCACCAGCATCGCGGCGAGGTAGCCCCGGACCAGCCACCAGGCGGGACGGAGCAGCCGCAGGTAGTCCGAGGCGGTGGAGTACCCGAGCGGCGGGCCGAGCCGGACGTCGAGGGCGCGCAGCCGGGTGCGTACCCCGAGCGCGAGACCGGCGACGCGCTGGTCCAGGTTCGGCCCGGTACGCAGCGGGGCTCCGGCGGCGGCCCGCAGTTCCGCCGCGTACGCCTCGGGCTCACCGAGCCGGTCCACCAGCGAACCCCCGGCCTCGGCGGCCACCTCGGCGAGATGCTCGGACAGGTCCTCGGTCAACTCGTCCCGCTGCGCCGGGGGCAGGTCGGCCAGTGCCGCCCGGACCCGCTCGACGTACGCCGTGATGTCCTGCTCCATGACGGTCATGCCGCCGTCCCCCGATCGTCGAGCAGTGCGTCCATGGTGGTGGCGAACGAGCGCCAGAGCTTGCCGGATCGGAGCAGTTGGTCCCGCCCGGCGGCGTTCAGTGAGTAGTACTTCCGGTGCGGGCCGGACTCGCTCGGCACGACGTACGCGGTCAGCAGACCGGCGGCGAAGAGTCGGCGCAGCGTGCCGTAGACGGAGGCGTCCCCGACCTCCTCCAGCCCGGCGGCGCGCAGCCGGCGCAGGATGTCGTAGCCGTAGCCGTCCTCCTCCCGGAGCACGGCGAGGACCGCGAGATCCAGTACGCCCTTCAGGAGCTGGGTGGTATCCACGCGTCGCACACTACTGCGTGATGCACAGTAGCGTCAATCAGCATCGGCCGGACATCACACGACGGAGGCCCGACCGCCCGGACCTGCCGGTTGGTGGACCTCCGTCGGATGGAGAGGTGACCCGTTGCCGGGTCAGTTGCCGTTCAGCCCGAGGACCGGCGGAGTGGTGCCGGAACCGGCCTGCCAGTCCATGTCGTCCTCGGTCAGCCAGGTGCTGCGGGTGCCGGACTCGTCGTCCTCCCCGCCGGTCACGGGCGCGCCACCGAGCACACCGGGCCGGAGCCCGCGGGCCGTACCGGGGCGGTTGCCCGCCGCCGCCCGGTCCGTCGCGCCCGGCGTGACCGACCGACCCGCGCCGACCGCCGCCCGGCTCTCCAGTCCGGTGCCACCGGCCGCGGGCCGAGCCATCGGGGTGGACCCGCCACCACCGGCGCCGGTCGCCAGGGCGGCGGTACCGATCACTCCACCAGCCGGCAACGCGTTCGACGCCCAGGACGGGCCTGAACCGGCGGAGGAGGGCTTGCTGCCGGTCGCCGCACTGGCCACCATGCCGCCCGCGCCCGCCGTCCAGCCGGCGAGCAGGGTGCCGCTGGCTCCGGACAGCGAGGTGCCCGTACCCGGGGTGGTCGGGGTGGGCTGGGCGGTGGGGTCGGTGTCGGAGTTCGGACCCGGAAGCAGACCGGGCGCGATGAACTCGCCGCGCCCGGGTCCGTCCGGGTCACCGGCCCCGCTGGTGCCGGTGTGCCCGGGGGAACCGGTGCCCGGGGCCCGGGTCGGCGTCGTCGCGCCCGGCCCACTGCGGGGCGTGTTCGAGGTCTCGCCCACCCCGCCCGGGGTGTCCACCGGCGGCGGGGCCGGCGGGCTCCAGCGGTCGAAGGTGGAGAGGTCGTAGCTGGCGGCCAACTCGGCCACCACCTTCACCATCCGCTGGTGGGCCTTCTCCTTCTCCTCCTTGTCCTGCTGGTGCCCGGCGATCGCGCCGATGACCGCCCCGGCCGGGCCGAACAGCGCGCCCTTCGCGGCACCGCCGATCGCCTTGTCGTGGTCGTCGGTCTCCTCGGGGCTCTCGGCCTGCCGCTGGGCGGTGCGCAGCGGCCCGGACATCAGCGACAGTCCCTCGTGGACCGAGCCCATCCCGCCGGACAGGCTGCTGGAGTACTGGACCACGAGATTGACCCGCCGCTGGAACTCGTCGCCGGCATCGCCGACCCACGTCCGGTCGAGGGCGTCGAGATCCGCCCGCAGGGAACGGCCGAGCCCGTCGACCGTGTCCTTCATCGAACTCCACGCGGTGGCGAGGGTGTCGATCTGCTCCGCGTTCCCGGCCTGCACGCCCTGGTAGAGCTGCTCGTGGCTGACCGGCTCGTAACGCTGTACGTACTCGTCAGACACGCGGACTCCCCTCCGTAAGCGGGTCGTCGACGCCACCGAGGACCCGGGCGATGTCGGCCGCGTTGGCCTTGTTCCGCGCCTCGGTCGTGCGGTAGTTGTCGAGGATCTTCTGGGTCGCCTCCTGGACCGCCACCAGTGACCGCCGGAGCCGTTGGACCCGGTCGACGTAGCGGGTGTGCAGGTCGGCGTACTGCCGCGAGCTGCTCACCGCGTCGGCGAACGAGCCGAGCGCGGGCGGCCTGCACTGCAGTTCGGTGTTCAGCTTCTTGAGCAGCTGGTCAGCCTCGGTGATCCGGGCGGCCAGCCGCTGGTGGAAATCCTCCAAGGACAGTACGTCGACTCTGGTCTTCGTGCCCATGCAGCATCCCCGTACTCGTCGTCGGCACTTGTCGCGAAGATCAGCGTAGTGGACCCGGGCCAGTCAGGCGAGCCGGCCGACCAGCCCTAACCGTTGCCGGGTCCGTTGCTCGGCCCTTCGCCGGGCTCCTCGCTGGATTCCTCGTCCGGCTCGTTCCCCGGCGACGGGGACGATCCGTCCGTACCGGGCCGGGTGGACGCCTCGTTTTCCCTCTCCGGTTCGTCGCTCTGCTCCGGGCGGGGCGATCCGGACGGCGTGGGCTGCCCGGACCGGGCGGCGGACGGCTTCCCCGGGTCGAAGTAGTTCCGGGCGGCGTCGCGCTCCAGGGCCGGTCCGGTGGGGATCAGCGCCAGCAACGAAGCCGGGACCGCGAGCGGGGTCACCCCGCCGTAGCCGAGGGCCGTCACCGCGTCGCCGGATCGGGAACCGAGAGGGTAACGAATCCCCTGGGAGGTGATCAGGTACACGGTGGACGCCGCCGCCCCCTGCCCGCCCTCACCGACGCCGGACATCGCCCGCACCAGGGCGCCCTTGCCACCCGGGACAACCACCCGCTCGGCCGTACTGACCGTGTCCCGCTCGGTCTGGCGCACCTCGATCGAGCCGGGGGCGGTCGGCGACAGCTCCGGCGGCGTACGGTCGAACACCTCGATGCTCGTCGTCGGCGGCCCGTCCGCCGAACCCGCCTGGTAGGTCGCGCAGACGGTCGCCCGGCCCGGACCCGCCTGGCGCAGTTCGGGCAGCTTCTGCGGCACGCCCTCCTCCTCCAGGCGCTCGTCGCTGAGCACCCGGCCCGCCTGCTCCGGGGTGATGTCCTTCACCCCACCCCCGTCCCGACGGAGCAGCAGCGCGGTGATCTCACCGATCGGCACCAGGCCGTCCTTGGTCAGCACGTAGTGCTGGTCGGCAGCGCGGAAAATCTGTCCGACCCAGGCCGGTCCGTTGCCGACCTGCAACTCGCTGGGCTCCTTGTCTCCGGCGACGAACGGTTCCCGCAGCCGGGGCCCGGCCGGCACCGCGTTGATCAACTGCTGGCCGACCTCGATCGGCCGGACCGAGGCCATCTTCAGCGCGGCGATCGCCGCGTCGCCGCCGAGGATCTGCATCCGGGTGTTCCGGGACAGCAGGTGGCGCTGACCGTTGACCGAGACCAGGATCGCCTGGTCACCGAGGGGCGTACCACCGGAGAGCCGTTGGTTGAGCACCAGCCGGGTGGTCGACCGGCGCGGATCGTCGGGGTCCGGCGTGTTGCAGACCGACCAGGGCAGGCCGACCAGCGACGAGCGGTCCGGCAGATCGTCGGGCGCGCCGACGATGCCGACCATCCGGCCACGGGGACGTTCCCGGATGGACGCCTGGGACATCGACCGGACCGGCGGGGCAGCGTCGCCGATGATCAGGCGCGCCGACGTGTAGTTCAACGTCGGGTACAGCCGCCCGTCGACGAAGACGTAGGTCGCCCCGGTCTCCTTCTCGATGACCAGGGTGTTCGCCTCGAGCGGAGCGCTCCTCTTGGTCATCAGGCCGTAGACGCCCGCCCCGGCGAGGACGATCGCCGCGACCATGGCGCTGCCGAACACCGCGAGGCCCAGTCGCCGCATCGGCAGGTCGGTCGTCTCCGGATCGCCCGACAGCAGGGCTGAGACGGTGCGGCGGGTGACGAACCGGTACGCCTGAACCTGGTCACGGCGGGTCCGCATGCGCTACCTCCGGCGGGGTGGGGGTCTCCCGGATGTTACGCGCCGCGTTCGGCGACCGGTCGTGGACGGCGGGCTGGACCCGATCTTGCGGGTCGTGTGTGGGACGCCTGCCCGTTTTGGCGGCCGATAGGCTGCCCCTGCCTGCTCCGCAGGATTCCGTCTCCTCCCCCGGACCAAGGCTGGGGTATTCCACGGAAGGATTTCGATGACCCAGGTAAAGGCGGCCCGCCGTCGCGAGGTGGTCGCGCGGGGCGACCGGCACCGCCGTGGTCGGCTCGGTCCGGTGGCCGTCGGCCAGCTCGTCGTCCTGGAGGTCGGCGTGGTGACCGTGGGCGCGGTCTCGGGCGGACCGGTCTGGGTGACCGGCGTCGTCGCCGGGCTGGTGCTCCTCGTGGTGCTGGCGACCTTCGCCCGGCGGGGCGGCCGCTGGTGGTACGAGGACCTGACCCTGCGCCGCCGGCTCAAGCGACGCGGCCAGGCCGCCCGCCGGGCCGCGTTGTCCCCGGCGACGGCCGACCCGCGCCTGTCCGCGCTGGCCCCGGACCTGACCCTGGGCGGGTTCGAGGACCGGGGAAACCGGCTGGGGCTGGGGCAGGACGACCGGGGCTGGTTCGTCGCCGGCGTGGTCACCCTGCCCGGGTCGGCCGGTCCGCTGCCCGGCGCGGCGATCGACCAGGTGGTACGGGTGCTGGCCGGGTCCACCGGGCCGGCCTCGGTCACCCAGCTCGTCGCGCGCAGCCTGGTGTGGTACCCGAAACCGGGTGGACCGCCCACCTACCGTCGGGACGTCTGGGTGGCCGCCCGGCTCTCTGCGGCGGACGCCCGGACCGAGGCGGTCAGCCGGGGTGGTGGCATGGACGGCGTACGGCGGACCATGGCGGCGGCCGCTGGCCGGCTCGGCAAGGCGTTCACCGGCGCGGGGCTCGCGTACCGGATGCTCGACCCCGACGAGTTGGCGGCGGCCGTGCTCACCGCGGCCGGGCTGGACGTGGCACCCGAGCCGCAGACGGAGGGCTGGACGGGTCTGGCGGGTCGCGGCTGGACGCAGCGCTGCCTGGAGCTGCACGGCCGATCGGAGGCCCCGGTGGGCGCGCTCGCCGACGCGGTGACCGCCATCCCGGTGATGTCGCACACCCTCTCCGTGACGGTCGCTGCTGGTGGCAAGGTCGCCGCCCCGCTGCTCCGCGTCGCCGCCCCGGACAGCCGCGCCGCCGACCTGTTGACGGCGGTCCGGGACGTGACGCGGCGACACTCGTTCGTCCCCCGTCAGCTCGATGGGCGGCACGGCCCGGCGGCCTACGCGTGCGCGCCGGTCGCGGCGCCGAACACCGCGACCGGCAGCGCGCTCGTCACGGGTTGATGTTGACGATCCAGCCGTAGAGGCCGCAGACCCAGGCGGCCAGCGGCACCACCGCCACGATCAGCAGGATCTCCAGGATGTCCAGGACACGGCCCCACACCGGGGAGATGTTCTTACCCGCCACGACCAGCCCGTAGACCAGGCTGATCACCGCCACCAGCACCAGGCCGCCGAGCAGCGCCCCGAGGCGGAGCGTCCCCGACAACCCGGTGAAGGTCGCCGCCGTCGCCAGCGCCAGGCCGACGGAACCGGTGACCAGCACCGGGATCCGCTGTGTCCGGCTGGCGAGCGGGCGGGCGCGCAGCAGGGACAGCACGGCCAACACCGCGCAGAGCAGCACGGCCGGCAGTCGACCGTCGACGGCGAGCACCACCTCGCCGCTGAGGATCACGATCGAGGCCGTCCACAGCAGACCGGTGAGGAACTGGTCGGCCCGGTCGCTGAGCGAGAGCAAATGCCGGCTGTCGAACGTCTCGTCGTCGGACTTCAGGTCCTCCGGACCGGTCGGGATGGCGGGGGCGGGCAGCCGGGCCAGCCGGTAGGCCGTCATCGGCAGCGCGGGCAGCGCCCCGAAGGCGATCGTCGCCAGCACCGCGGCGGACGCGGCGGCGTCCACCCCGAAGACGAGGGAGATCATCGCGGCGATCCCGAGAGCGGCGCCGATCACCGTGGCGCCGAGGAACAACGGTGCCCGGTCCCCCACCGCCAGCGCCGCCACCGCACCGAAGACCAGCAGCGCGGTGGCGGCCAACAGTACGTGTGGGGTGCCGAGTTCGGTCAGCTCCCGGTCACCGGCGAGCAGGAGGAGACCACCGACGCCCCCGTACCCCAGGCTCACCAGGGCCAGAGTGGAGCCGGTCCGGCTGTCCCCGGCCGCCCGGGAGAGCACGGTCGCGGCGATCAGGACGGCGACCGCGACCACCAGGGCGACCAGCGCGCCGGGAAGCTGCGGCGGCCCGGCGAACAGCGCCACAGCCGCGCCGCCCAGCAGCGCCACCGAGGCGAACAGCACCGAGAACCGCCGGGTGGTGGCGAGTTGCCACCCGCCCGGCCGCCGGTTGGTCGCGGTCGCCACCGCGTCGACCACGTCGTCGAAGACGACCTCCGGGTTTGCCGCGTCGCGCGGGTTGAAGTACAGGACCTCGCCGTCGCGTACCCCGAGCTGGCTCGCCGTCTGGCCGCTGTCGAGCGGTTGCCCGCCCAGCCGGGCCAGGGTCCAGCCGCCGTGCGCCACGCCCTGGTCGGCGAGATCCTCTCCGGCGTACCGGAGCAGGGTCGGCAGCAGATCGGCCAGGGGTACGTCGGACGGTAGGGCGAGATCCATCCGGGTTCTCGGCGCCACGATGGTGACCCGGCTCAGTTCGCCGGTCCCCGTCATCGTCACCAGGGCCTCCTCGCATTAGCTCGTTACCGACGGTGACCGGCGGACGTCCGTGCCGGTCCCACCATGCCCAGGGGAGATTACCTACGGGGGCAGGCACGTACGATGCCACCTGACGTGTCCTGTCCCGGCCCAGCCGGTCGTCATGCGTAATCGGGGGAATTCACGACGTGAGTACGGTCATCTTCCGACGCCCTCCGCGACAGGCCGGCCCCACCCTGCCGCGCGGTGAGGTGCTCCTGGAATCCCCTCCGGAGTTGCCGGAGCAGACCCCGCGCGGAATGGGTCAGCTACTGATGATCCTGCCGATGCTCTGCGGGGTCGGCGCGATGGCCTTCCTCTACGCCGGGCGCTCCGGCGGGGCGATGACCTGGATCGCCGGTGGCCTGTTCGGCGTCTCGATGCTCGGCATGTTCCTCGGGTCGATGAGCAACGGCGGTAACGACAAGGCGGAACTGAACGCCGAGCGCCGTGACTACATGCGGTACCTGACCCAGGTACGCCGCAAGACCCGGCGCGCGGCGGAGCAGCAGCGGGACGCCATGCGGTGGCGGCACCCCGAGCCGGACGCGCTCTGGTCGATCGCGGCGTCCCGGCGGTTGTGGGAGCGCCGGATCACCGAGGACGACTTCGGCGAGGCGCGGATCGCCACCGGACCGCAGCGGCTGGCGGTGCAGATCGTGCCGCCGGAGACCAAGCCGGTGGAGGACCTGGAGCCGATGAGCGCGATCGCGCTGCGCCGGTTCGTCCGTACCCACTCCAGCGTGCCGGACCTGCCCACCGCGTTGTCGGTACGGTCGTTCAGCCGGGTGGCGTTGCGCGGTGAGCGCGAGGCGGTGCTCGGGCTGACCCGGGCGGTGCTGGGCCAGTTGGCCACCTTCCACGCCCCCGACGACCTGGTCCTGGTGGTCGTCGCGGCGGCCGACCGGCACTCCACCTGGGACTGGGTGAAGTGGCTGCCGCACGCGCAGCACCACGCCCGGGCCGACGCGGCCGGCTCCCGCCGACTGGTCTTCACCAACCTCGCCGAGGCGGAACAGGCGCTGGCCAACGAGCTGTCCAGCCGTCCCCGGTACAGCCGGGAGGCGAAGCCGTTCACCAACGGGCCGCACGTCGTGGTCGTCCTGGACGGGGGCGAGGTCCCACCGACCTGCCAGCTCATCGGGATGGGGCTGCTCGGCACCACCGTGATCGACCTGTCCGGCGCGGTGCCCCGGGACGCCGGCCGCTGGCTGATCTGCATGGACGCCACCGACGGTTCCGCGTTGGACCTGGTCCAGGGGAAGTCGACCTCCCCGCTGGGCCGTCCGGACCAGCTCGGCGCCGCCGCGGCGGAGGGGCTGGCCCGGCAGATCGCGCCCTATCGGCTGTCCCGGCAGACAGTCAGCGAGGAGCCGCTGTCCCGCAGCATGGAGCTGCCGGACCTGCTGGGGTTCGCGGACGCCGCCGCAGTGGACGTCCGGCGGACGTGGCGCCCCCGCGCGCACCGCGAGCGGCTGCGCATCCCGCTCGGCGTCGGGCCCGAGGGCAACGTGGTGGAGATCGACTTCAAGGAGTCGGCGCACGAGGGTATGGGTCCGCACGGCCTGGTCATCGGCGCGACCGGTTCCGGTAAGAGCGAGTTGCTGCGGACCGTGGTCGCCGCCCTGGCGGTCACCCACTCGTCGGAGGAACTGAACTTCGTCCTGGTCGACTTCAAGGGTGGTGCCACCTTCGCCTCCCTCGACGTGCTGCCGCACACCAGCGCCGTCATCACCAACCTGGCCGACGAGCTGCCGCTGGTCGACCGGATGCGCGACGCGCTCGCCGGTGAGATGAACCGGCGGCAGGAGGTGCTGCGCGACGCGGGCAACTACATCTCCCGGTACGAGTACGAGAAGGCACGGGCGGCCGGCGAACCGCTGAAGCCGATGCCCAGCCTGATGATCATCTGCGACGAGTTCAGCGAACTGCTCGCCGCCAAGCCGGACTTCATCGACCTGTTCGTGATGATCGGCCGGCTCGGCCGCTCGCTCGGCGTCCACCTGCTGCTGGCCAGCCAGCGGCTGGAGGAGGGCAAGCTGCGCGGGCTGGACACGCACCTGTCGTACCGGATCGGTCTGCGGACCTTCTCGGCGGTGGAGAGCCGGATCGTGCTCGGCTCGCCCGACGCCTACGAGCTGCCCAGCGCGCCCGGCCACGGCTACCTGAAGACGGACACCACCACCCTGCTGCGGTTCCGGGCCGCCTACGTGTCCGGCGGGTACCGGGCGCCCGGTCGGCGCAGCACCACCTCGCAGGCCGCCCTGCAGCGCAGCATCGTGCCGTACGGGGTGGACTTCGTCCCGGTCCAGCGGGTCGAGACCCCAGTCGAGGTCACGCCGGAGGAGCCGGCCGAGTCGGGCAAGGTCACCACCATGCTCGACGTGATCATCGAGCGGCTCCAGGGGCAGGGCACCCCGGCGCACCAGGTGTGGTTGCCGCCGCTGGGGGCACCGCCCAGCATGGGCGAGCTGTACGGAAACCTCGCCGTGGACCCGAGGTTCGGGCTGACGGTGGCCGGCTGGGCGGGTCGCGGGCAGCTCACCGTGCCGGTCGGCATCGTGGACCGACCGTACGAGCAACGCCGGGACCCGATGATGGTGGAGTTCGCCGGGGCGGGCGGCAACGTCGTGATCGTGGGTGCGCCGCTGAGCGGCAAGAGCACCCTGCTGCGGTCGATGCTGGCCTCGCTGGCGCTCAGCCACACCCCGCGCGAGGTGCAGTTCTTCTGCCTCGACTTCGGCGGCGGCGCGCTGCGCAGCCTGGAGCGGCTGCCGCACATGGCGGGCGTGGCCCGGCGACGGGACACCGAGGCGGTCCGCCGGACCGTCGCCGAGGTGGTCACCGTCATCGACGAACGCGAGGCCCGGTTCGCCCAGCACGGCATCGACTCGGTGGCCAGCTACCGGCGTCGCCGGGCGGCCGGCGAGTTCGCCGACGATCCGTTCGGTGACGTCTTCCTGGTCGTCGACGGGTGGCACACGCTGCGCCAGGAGTACGAGGAGCTGGAGCAGACCATCACCAACCTCGCCGGCCGGGGGCTCGGGTTCGGCGTGCACGTGGTGCTCACCGCGGCCCGCTGGGCGGAGATCCGCATCAACATGCGGGACCTGCTCGGCACGAAGCTGGAGCTGCGGCTCGGTGACCCGACCGAGTCCGAGATCGACCGGCGGGCGGCGGTCAACGTGCCGCCGAAGTCCCCCGGCCGTGGCCTCACCCCGGGCAAGCTGCAGTTCCTCGCCGCCGTGTCCCGGGTCGACGGCAAGAACGCGATCGAGGACCTGACCGAGGCGTCGGCCGCCCTGGCCGAGCAGGTGGCGGCGGCCTGGCGGGGAGCGCCCGCGCCGAAGGTGCGCCTGCTCCCCCGCAAGCTGCCGATGACCGAGCTGGCCCGGGTCGTGGACCGTGCCGCGCCGGGCGTGCCGATCGGGGTCAACGAGTCGGCGCTGGCGCCGGTCTACCTGGACCTGGCCAGCGAACCGCACCTGACCGTCTTCGGCGACGTCGAGTGCGGCAAGACGAACCTGCTGCGGCTGATCGCCCGGGGCATCGTCGAGCGGTACACCCCGGCCGAGGCCCGGCTGGTGATCGCCGACTACCGCCGGGGGCTGCTCGGTGCCGTGGAGGGGGACCACCTGCTCGAGTTCGCCCCGTCCAACCAGGTGTTCAGCCAGGGGCTGGCGTCGATCCGCGGCGCCCTGCAGAACCGGCTGCCCGGGGCGGACGTCACCACCGCCCAGTTGCGCGACCGGAGCTGGTGGAAGGGGCCGGAGCTGTACATCCTGGTCGACGACTACGACCTGGTCGCCTCCGGCGGCAACAACCCGCTCAGCGCCCTGCACGAGCTGCTGCCGCAGGCCCGCGACATCGGGCTACACCTGATCATCACCCGCCGGGCCGGCGGCGTCGCGCGGGCCCTCTACGAGCCGGTCCTGCAACGCCTGCGGGAGCTGGACTCGCCGGGCCTGCTGATGTCCGGCAACCGCGAGGAGGGGGCGGTCTTCGGGACGCTGCGCCCGAGCCCTCAGCCGCCGGGCCGGGGCACGCTGGTCCGCCGGCGCGACGGTCAGCAGTTGATCCAGACCGCCTGGTGCGAACCCTGACGAACGCCGAAGAAGGGCCCGCCGGTTGGCGGGCCCTTCTTCGTGTCAGCGTCCAGAAATGTGGGTGACGGGACGGGTCAGCCCCGGTTCTGGTCCTTCTTCGGCTTGCGGTAGACCCACCACACGCCGAGCAGCAGCAGGGCCATGAACAGCAGGATCCACAGCGCCAGGAACAGCAGGTCGCCCATTGGTGCCCCCTTCTGCCGCTCAGCGGCGGTTGAACCGGCTGGCCTGCACGATCGCGTCGTTGACCGACCGCGACACGGTCTCCAGCATGCCGTCCATGCTCTTCCGGATGTCGCGGGCCTCGCCGAGCACGTCACCCAGGTCGTTGGTGCCGAGCGTGTCGGACATGGCCTTCGCGACCGCCTCCTGTACGCCCTGGTGCGCACCGTTGAACGCCTCGGTGATCAGCTCGGCGAGGGTGTAGGAGTCCAGTCGCATCGCCCGCGAGTTGATCTCCAGCTGGCGCAGCGTGCCGTCCGCACCGAGTTCGACCGAGACCATGCCGTCCTCGGTGTCGTACCGGCTGGTGACCTCGGCCAGCAGCTTCTCCACCTCGGAGAGCTGGCTCATCCGCTGCTCGCTGTCGCGCAGGATGCGCTCCAGGTCCTCCACGTTCGGGGTGCTCATCTACGGCTCTCTCGTGTCGTCGTCGCGGGATACGGTCAGCCGCCCTGGACCTCGAAACGCCGGGGCGCCTCGTAGTCGATGCGGATCTGCTCGAAGTCGGGCGCGGTGGGGATGCTGTCGCCCTTGGAGCCCATGTTGATCGCCCCGTAGGCGACCGCGGCGATCATCGCGGCGACAGCGGTGGCCAGGCCGCCGAGCATGATGGCCACCTTGGCGGAGACGGCGGCCAGCACCGTCCCGACGAGCTCGATCATGCCCCGGGCGATGGCCGAGGTGTGCGGGATGAACAGCAGCACCACCAGGCCGATCAGGATGACCAGGGTGGCGCCGGCGAAGGTCAGCAACGCCACGAACGCCACCATGTACGCGTTGGAGACGGTGTCCAGCGTGCTGGCGATGTCCCCGGCGGCGGTACGGAACTGCTCGATCTCACCCTTGAAGTTGGTCAGCGAGTCGGCGAACGCGTCCTTGTCGTCGGCCGTCCAGTCGTCGCCCTTGCCGAGCGCGTTGTCCAGGTGGGTCGCGAACGTACCGAGGTCGTTCGCGATCTCCTTCCAGGCCGACGCCGCGTCGGACATGTCCATCGGATTCGCCGCCATGGTACCCACGGCGATCGTCGCGATGATCGCGGTCTTCGCGATCTTCGCGTTCGCCTCGACCGCGGTCTTCACGGCCGCGAATATCATGGCGTTGGCGAGGGTAACCATGTTCCGCTCCCCGTCTCACTCTGCTGTTCTGTCCGGACCGTGCCGCTGCGTTACGTGGTCACGACCGTGTTCGCGTTCTCGGCCTTGATCCAGGTCTTCTTGGCCGTGTCCAGCTCGTCGAGGTAGTCGTCGACGGTTTCCCGGATCTCGTTGAGCGCCGTCGCCGCCTTCTCCCGGACGTCGCCGTACGCCATGGCGAGCGGGATACCGATGACCCCGAAGTGCGGGAAGCCGATCTCGGTGTCGGTCAGCTTCGCCTTGATTGCGTCGACCCCGTTCGGCCCGCTCAGGGCGTTCTTCCGGAGGTGTTCCCGGATCGCCTCGATCGCTTCGGACGAAATGTGCTTGCTGGTCATCCGGGATCGCTCCTTCGTCGACGGTCAGCCGGCGGCACGGGCCGAACTGTAGCAAAGACGATCGTTGGCGTACCCCGCGCGACCTGCGGACGACGGGCCGACACCCCGCACCGACCCGGAATCCCCGTCGATCCGACACGGACGGTTCGCGCGCGGTAACCGGCCGCCGATAAGCGCTACCGAACGTCCCGAACAGGGCGGTTCCGGTCTACACCGCATGGACTCCGTGGGTTACCGTCTGGACGAAAGTGTCCGTCGGTGGGGTGTGACCGCTCTGCCGCGGGGGGAGGCGCGGCGCGTCAGGCCGCCACAGAAGACGGAAGGGTGTGAAGCATGGCGTTCGAGGTCGAAGCTGCGACCCTGCATACTGCCGCGAGTGACGTGCGCTCCACGCGCAGTGAGGTCGACGGCGAGCTGAAGAAGCTTTGGAACGTCGTCGACGACCTGGCTATCGCCTGGAAGGGCGGGGCGTCCACGGGATTCCAGCAGCTCATGCAGCGGTGGAACGAGGACACCACCAAGCTGCTGACGGCGATGGACAACATCGCCGACCTGCTTGACAAGTCGGGCACCACGCACCAGGTGAACGACGAAGAGCAGCAGCAGATGCTGGACAAGTTCCACGCTGCCCTGAACCCGTGACCAGGCGACAGCAGAGGGGTACATCGTGACGATCAAGGTTGACTACGCGGTCCTCGAGGCCAGCAACGCGCAGATGCAGACCATCTCGCGGACCATCGACGAGAAGCTCGACACGCTCCGGCAGATGCTCTCCAAGCTCCAGTGGGACGGCGAGGACCGGGTCTCCTACGAGCAGCACCAGGGCCAGTGGGACGCCGCTGTCCGGGACATCAACAAGATCCTGAACGACATCGGCGGCGCGGTCGGCATCGCCCGCGAAAACTACGTGTCCACCGAGATGAGCAACTCGAAGATGTGGCACTGAGATATTCGCCAGCGCGGCTCCGGTCCGGCTCGACCGGCCGGAGCCGCACTGTGTCGGGGGTGGTGCCGCACGATGTCGAGGTGGTACCGCACGGTGTCGAGGTGGTTCGGTGTCCGGGGAGAACGATGCGTAGGAGAGACGGCTTCCGCGCGGGCCGACGGTCCGCGGCGGCGCTGCTGGCCGCACTGGTCGCCACCGGCACCGGTCTGCTGGCCGCTCCCGGACCGGCCCACGCCGAGACCGTTCGCGGGTACCAGTGGTACCTGGACACGTTGCGGATCGCCGAGGCGCACAAGCTGACCAAGGGACGCGGCGTCACCGTCGCGGTGATCGACGGTGGGGTGGACGCCTCCCACCCGGACCTGCGCGGCCAGGTGCTGCCCGGGCACGGGATCGGCGGCGACGCTGCCGCCGACGGTCGCCGGGACGACAACCGCATCGGGCACGGCACCGGCATGGCGGGTCTGATCGCCGGCCGGGGCGGGGGCACCGACCGGCTGCTGGGCATCGCCCCGGCGGCGAAGATCCTGCCGGTGTCGGTCGGCGCCCAATTCGACCCGGGTGAACTGCCCACCGCGATCCGCTGGGCGGTGGACAACGGCGCCGACGTGATCAACCTGTCGCTCGGCACCTCCGGCCGA
Organism: Micromonospora pallida; assembly: GCF_900090325.1. NCBI lineage: Bacteria > Bacillati > Actinomycetota > Actinomycetes > Micromonosporales > Micromonosporaceae > Micromonospora > Micromonospora pallida. Next base: position 4,961,000 of record NZ_FMHW01000002.1, read on the forward strand.
CCCGACCAGGCCGAAATCGACGCGGTCCGGCACGCCCTGGACAACGACGTCGTGGTGGTCGCCTCGGCCGGCAACCGGGAGCAGGGCGACATCGGCGTGGTGTCACCGGCCAACATCCCGGGTGTCGTCGCGGTCTCCGGTCTCACCAAGAGCGGCGTGTTCCACGACGGTTCGACCCGGGGCCCCGAGGTGGTGCTGGCCGCCCCGCAGGAGCAGGTCATCAGCCCCCGCCCGTACGCGGTCTCGAAGAACGGCTACGGCCTGACCAGCGGCACCAGCGACTCCGCCGCCATCGTCTCCGGGGTGGCGGCGCTGGTGCGGTCCCGGTACCCGGACCTCGACGCGGCCAACGTCGTCAACCGGCTGGTCCGAACCGCCGACGACGAGGGCAGCTCGGGGCGGGACGACCGCTACGGCTTCGGGGCCGTGAACCCGGTGGCCGCGCTGCGTGGCGACGTGCCGGCGGTACGCGGCAATCCGCTGGTGGCGCAGGGGTCGGCGGCCGATCCGACGGACCCGCCCGCCGACGAGTCGGACGAGCGGGGCATCTACGGATTCAGCGTGACGAACAAGGTGGGTGCGGCACTCCAGGTCGGGCTCTGCCTGGCGGTGGTGGTCGGCGTGGTCGTCCTCATCGTGCTGGCCCGCCGGTCCGCGCGGCGCCGACCGGCCGGTCTAACGCCGCCTGGTGTACCGCCGCCCGGTGGCTGGCCGCCGGCCCCCGGCCAACCGCCGGCCGGGCCCGGGTGGCACCCACCGCCGGGTCAGTACCCGGGGTACCCGCCGCCCCCGGCTGCCCACCCGGGCCCGCCGGTAGCAGCACCGGCCCGGCCGGACGGCGGCCCGGTGCCACCGGCCCGGCCCGCACCACCGCGCTCCGACGTGGACCACTAGGGTCCGCCGCGCGGGACGACACGACAGCCAACGGGGAGGACACGGATGACTGACAGAACTTCACAGCCGGATCAGATCGAGGTCGAGACCCCGCGTATCCCGCTGTCGCCCACGCTGCCGGTCAGCTTCAACGGCTTCGGCATGGACAACGTCAACCAGGCCCAGACGCCGTCGGACCTGGTCGCCGGCCCGAACGAGGCCGGCGTCAAGACCGAGTGGGACGCGTCCACCCTGGACGGCGCGATCCAGTGGTTGGAGTCGCACGCCTCCTACCTGCGCCGGCTCTACCACGGCATGGCCGACCTCCAGGACCTGATGGGTGGTGCGGGGGCGGCTGCCGCCGCCAGCATGCCGTCGGGCGTGAGCGGGGTGCAGAAGAGCCCGCTGGGGGGCTTCCCCTGGGCGGGTCGGCTGACCCAGAAGCACGCCAACCTCTACAGCGGCACCGAGGCGGGGGTGCTCGACCTGGCCACCCGGCTGGAGGACGCGGTCGAGGTGCTGCGCAAGGTCAAGCAGAACTACCAGACGGCGGAGCGGGCCAACGAGATGACCGCCGAGCAGATCAGACAGATCTTCGCGGACGTCGCCGGCGGCGACGAGAGCTAGGGCGGGAGCGGCCTGATGGGTGTCAGTTGGGAAGAGATGTGCCAGCAGGTCGTCATCGACGGCCGGCCCGGTGACGTGGCCAGCGCCGCCCTCGGGTGGACGGAACTGCTGAAGAACCTGCGCAGCGTCAAGGAGAGCCTGGAGAAGAACTCCGCGGACCTGGGCACGGTCTGGAAGGGCCCGGCGTACGACGCGTTCAAGACGCACGTCGGCGAGATCGCCAAGAGCACCGGGGGGTTGATCGACGACGCCGAGGAGGGCGACGGCATCGTCCACTCCCTCAACGCCGCCGCCGACAAGCTGACCGCGGCGCAGTCGGAGTTCCCGATCCCGGCCTCGTGCGTCAACGACGTGCTGGAGGCCCGCAACGGGCACCTCACCATCGGCATCGGCTTCTTCGAGGCGAAGGTCGCCCCGGACTTCCTCGGCCTGCTGGACCCGATCGCCGGTCTGGCCGACTGGCTCAACGACCGGACCGACGAGGCCGCCCAGGTCTACAACCAGGTCAACGACCAGTACCAGGGCCAGGCCGCCACCATGCCGGGCCAGACGAGCAACGTGCCGACCCAGCGGAACCCGAACCTGGAGACCCCGGAGCTGGAAACCGGTGGCCCCGGAACCGGCCCGAGTTCGGTGCCGTCGCTGCCCGGCACAGGCACTCCCGGCACGGGCACTCCCGGCGCACCGGACGTCCGGACGCCCGGCAACCCCGACCTGGGCACCCCCAACCCGGACCTCGGCCGCCCCGACGACCTGCCCGGGGACGTCACCCCGCCCGGCCTCGTACCGGGGTCGGACACCCCCGGCTTCGACGACGAGAACGAATACGGCTCCGGGCTGGCCAGTGCCGCTCCCCCGACCACGGCCGGAACCGGGGGCCTGCCCAGCACGTCCGGGCTGGGCAGTGGCGGCCTCCCCGGTGGCGGCTCGGGCTCGGTGCCCGGCGGTGGCGCGCTCGGGCGTCCCGTCGCGACCATGATGCCGCCGATGATGGGTGGCGGTGCCGCCGGCGCCGGCAAGGGCGGTGCCCGGAACGCTGGCGGCCGGCTCGGCGCGCCCGGCATGCTCGGCGGGGCCGGAGGCCCGGGCGGTCGGGGCTCCGGCGGAGGACGCGGCACCGGTGCCATGGCGACCGGGGCGCGCGGCGCGGCCGGCGGACGGGGTGGCCTGGTCGGTGGTGCCGGAGCCGGCTACGGGGAGGACGAGGCGACCCGGACCACCTGGCTCGACGAGGACGAGGACGTCTGGGGCGCGGACGGCGACAGCATGCCGGGCATCCTGCGCTGAGGTGCTCGTAGGGGCCCTGTCTCCGCTCGTCGCGCCGACAGGGCCCCTACGTGTGTCCGGAGCACCGCCGGGCGCTCGGCGGTCAGGCGCCGTGCCCGGGGCTCGCGGCGGAGGTCGCGATCAGGCCGGCTTCGGCCCGCGGCGGAGGTCGCGATCAGGCCGGCTTCGACTCGCGGCCGGGGTCGCGGTCAGGCCGGCTTCGGCCCGCGGCCGTGGTCGTCCGGGGCGTCCAGCCGACGGCGGCCGGGGCGCCAGCCGCGCCGCCGACCGAGGCGGATGATCGGCCGCGAGACCAGCAGGACGATGGCAAGGAGCGAACCGACCGAGACGGCCCAGATCGCCACGACCCGTTCCCGGGCCAACGGATCCGGCACGGGCACCGGCTCGGCCATCGCCCCCAGGGGCGGGTTGCCACGGCTGCCGAGCAGCGTGGCGACCGCCCGGTACGGGTTGACCACCCCGTGGCCGACCTGCGGGTTGCGCCCCTCGGGTGGCGCGTCCGCGGTCCTGGTCAGCCGGGACGCCACCTGCGCCGGAGTCAGCTCGGGGTGCACCGCGCGGATCAGCGCGGCCACCCCGGAGACGTACGCCGCCGCGAAGCTGGTGCCGCCCTCCGGCTCGGTGAGCCAGCCGTCGCCGCCGGGTGCCGGAGCGACGATGTTGTGTCCGGGTGCGGCGACGTCGACGTACTCGCCGCTGATCGAGGTGCCGACGTGGCCGCCCTGCTCGTCGATGCCGGCGACAGCGATCACTCCCGGGTAGCCGGCCGGATAGGCGGGCTGGTCCCGCTGCTGCTGCTGGTTGCCGGCGGCGGCGACCACCACGACCCGGTTGTCCAGGGCGTACTCGATGGCGTTGGCCAACTGCTGGGTGGGCAGGGTCTCCAGCGACAGGTTGATGACCTTGGCGTTGTTGTCCACCGCGTACCGGATGGCCTGGGCGATCTGCCCCGGCAGGCTCTCGTCGTTGGTACGCCGGGTGTCCGGCAGCACCCGGATCGGCAGGATCCGGGTGCCCGGCGCGACGCCGCTGAACGGCGTCCCGGTGTCCGTCCTGCCGGCGATGATGCCCGCCACCATGGTCCCGTGCCCGGCCAGGTCGCACTGACCGTCACGCTGCGGCAGGCCGCTGAAGTCACGGCCGGTCAGGACCTGTCCCTTCAGGACGGGATGGTTGGCCGACACGCCTGAGTCGATGACGGCGACGATGACGCCACCGCCCCGGGTCATCCGCCAGGCTGCCGACGGTTCCAGCCGGCGCAGCGGCCACGGGGTCCCCGTGGGCGCGGCCTCACCGGCCGGACCGCACCGGGGCGCGGCCCAACCCGGTGCGGGGGGTACGACGAAGGTCGCCAGCAGCGCGACCACGGCGCCGCAGAGAACCGCCCGCCACCGGGCCGGTCCTCTCGCGCGACCTGCCCGGATCGGGCGGCGGTTCCCGGAGCGTCCGTGCACAGGCCCCAGGTTACCGAGGTGGTGGCCGGGCCGGGATGCCGGGCGGACGGGTACCTGTCGGGGCGCAGCAAGCCGGCCAAGGTCCGATAGGGTCACCGGCACCAGCATGCCGACCGATGAGGAGAGACGTATGAGTGCGCGGCTGCCGGCCCTGCGCCGGGGTGTGCTGGCCGTCGCGGCCGGGCTCACGCTGATCACCGCCGGGATGCCCGCGCCCGCTGCCGCCGCGCCTCCGCTGGAGCCGCAGTGGCACCTGGACGCGTTGCGGGTCGCCGAGGCGCACCGGATCTCCACCGGCGAGGGCGTCACCGTCGCCGTGCTCGACACCGGGGTGTACGCGGAGCACCCCGACCTGGCCGGCCGGGTCCTCGACGGCACGCGGCTGATCGGCCGGGACGACCAGGGCAAGGTCGACGAGCGCAACCACGGAACCGGGGTGGCCGGGCTGATCGCCGCCCGGGGCGGCGGGCGTGGCCGAGCCCTGGGCATCGCCCCCGGGGCGAAGATCCTGCCGGTGACCATCGCGACGAACACCTTCGCCGGCAGCAACCTGCCGGAGGGCATCCGGTACGCGGTCGACCACGGCGCCAAGGTGATCAACATCTCCAACGGCGGCCCCAGCACCAGCCCCGCCCTCGACGAGGCGGTGCGGTACGCGCAGTCCCGGGACGTCGTGGTGGTCGCCGCCGCGGGCAACGCGGAGCAGGGTGACACCGGGGTGCTCTACCCGGCGCGGCTGCCCGGCGTGATCGCGGTCGGCGCGACCGACCGGAACGGCGAGACGTGGTCCGGCGGCACCCGGGGCGAGCAGCTCGCCATCACCGCCCCCGGGGTGGACATCTCCACCACCGCCGGCCGGTGGTCGGACCTGACCGAGGGCGGCTACGTCACGGTGGACGGCACGAGCGCCGCAGCGCCGCTGGTCGCCGGGGCGGCGGCGCTGATCCGCTCCCGCTATCCCCAGGCCAGCGCGGCCGACGTGGTCAACCGGCTGGTGTCCACCGCCCGGGACGTCGGGCCGCCCGGCCGGGACGACCGGTACGGCTTCGGTCGGCTCGACCTGGTCCGGGCGTTGACCGCCGAGGTGCCCTCGGCGGACGTGAACCCGCTGGGCTCGACGCCAGGGGCGGAGGCGGCGGAGCCGGCGGCCGAAGAGCGCGACGGTGTGGACCTCGGCCTGGTCGTCCCGGTCGTGATCGCGCTGTTGGTCGTGGTGGCCCTGGTCGTGCTGGTCGTGGTGCTGGTGGTCGTCCGGCGGGCCAACCGCCCGGCCCGGCGGTAGGGCAGGAGCGACCCGGCTCAGTCGACCGGGGTGAGCACCAGCAGGGACATCGCGTTCGGCCCCAGTTCGTAGTTGACGCTGACCGCGTCGGCGGTGTCCAGGGTGTACTGTTCCACCCGCTGAAGCGACGCGGTCGCCGGGTCGTGCGCGTAGTTGCTGGTCACCGCGTCGACCAGGTACCGCTCGACCCGGACCCGCCGGTTGGCGAACTCCGCCGGCAGGTTGCCGACGTTCACCGTGACCCCGTGCGTGACCTTCCGGTCGATCCACTGGTAGTTCGTGGTGAGCACGGCCACCCCGGACGCGTCCCGGGTGGCCAGGGCGTTGACGCCGAGCCCCTGCTTCGTGAGCGCGTCCGAGCTGGCGGATACCCGGATCTTCTTCAGCATCCGTTGCATCCGCACCAGGTTGTAGTACGGGTACACCGCGCCGTCCGTACCGTCGACGAACATCGACTTGCGGTCGTTGCTGCTGTGATTGAACACCCAGTGCATCGGCACATCCGTGCCGCCCTCGACGTAGAAGTAGCCCAGGGTGGCCATCGCCGCCGCGTGGGTGAGCAGGTCCGCCTCGAAGGAGGAGCCGGTGTTGCCGCCGGGGAAGACGCCGTACTCGGTGACGAAGGTCGGGGTCTTCTCGTCCAGTCCCCGCTCGCGCAGCCAGCGCTGGACCGTGCGCTTCTCCTCGGCGACGGCGGCCGGGTCGTCGCGTCGCTGGTACTGGTGGTACGAGACGAAGTCGAGCTGCTTGGTCGGGTCGGGATCGTCCCGGTAGCGGTCGAGGAACTCGCTCAGGTACGCCTCGTTGAAGGTGTGCGTGACCGGACCGCCGACGTGCAGCGGGTGCTCCGGCCGGAGCTCGGCGTTGAGTTCGTTGACCACCTGGTAGCCGATCCGGTACCACTCGTAGTACTCGGCGGCCGACATCGCCCGGGGCTCGTCCGGCCGGGTTTCCCAGGGGCGGTCCGGCTCGTTGAAGACCTCCACGTAGCGCAGGCCTGGGTAGCGCTGCTTGTAGTGCCGGAGGCCGTTCTTGAGCACCTCCCGGCAGCGCTGCGGTGTGGCGGTCGTCATCAGCTCCTGTTCGCACTGGTCCACGTTCATCAGAATCCGGTCCGAGTAGCCGGTGACCTGGTCCAGGTAGCCGTACACGGTGCCGCCGTCGGAGGCGGCGGGGTTGTAGTCGTACCGGTCGGTGGCCGGGTCGTGGTAGGCGCCGGGCGCCGACCAGACCCGGGTGAGCGCGGGCTTCAGGTCCTCCACGAGCCGGATGCTCTCCGGTCCGAGAGGGGCGGAGGGGCCGGCCTGGTTGTGGTAGGCGACCGGGTTGTTGAGCATGCCCCGGGCCACCCCGGCGTCCACCGTGACCAGCGCCGTCTCGTACGTCAAGGCCTCGCCCGCGTCCCGGCCGTCCGGCCCGTCCGACGCGTCGGAGTACTCCCGCAGGGCCGCCAGCGAGGCCAGCAGGCTCACCATGATCATGAAGCCGGCCAGCAGGCCGAGCCGGAGCGGGATCCTCATCCCGACGTCTCCTCTCAGTCTCGGCTGCGGCGGAACGCCCGCTGCCGCACGTCGGCGGTACCGGTCAACGGCGGCGATCAGGACGGCGTCGGCGCCAACGTCAGCCGGGCGACACCGGTCCGGAATGCCTCGATCGCCTTGGCGTCGGTGGTAAAGCGCCAATCGCCGCTGCCGCCGTCCACCTGGTCGAACTCGAACCAGATGAACCCGATCACGTCGTCCCGGTCGGCCAGCCAGACGAACAGGTCTCGGATCCAGGGCAGCCGGAAGCTGCCCGGCTCGCTGGCCGTCTCGGTGATCAGGAGAGGCCGGTCGGTGAACGCACGCAGTTTGCGCAGGGTCGGCTCGAACAGCGCTGCGGCGGTCCGCTCGCTGGTCGAGTAGCCGACCATCCCGACCCAGTCGACGTACTTGTCCCCGGGGTAGAGCGCCTTCAGGCTGACATTCGGCACCGGCCGGATGATGTTCGGGCTCCAGATCCAGATGACGTTGGTCGCGCCGACCTTGGTGAAGACGTCGTGCACGTGCCGCCACGCCTTGACGTACTCGCCGGGTCGGTTGCCGGAGCGCTTCTCCGACCACGGGTACCAGTTGCCGTTCATCTCGTGCGCGAAGCGCAGTCCGACCGGCCAGCGCTGGTCCCGGACCGCGGTCGCGAAGCGCACCAGGTACTCGTCGTGTTCCCCGGCGATGATCCGACGCAACGCGTAGTCCGGCTGGTTGACCTTGTCCTTGCCGCCAGCCCACGGCTCCCAGGAGACCACCGGGACGGCGCCTTGGCGGTAGGCCGCCTCGACAGCGTCAGGCCGGAACTCCTCGGTCCACTTGACGAAGTACTGGAGGAGGTTGGGCCGGGCCCCGGCCTTCGCCGCGACGGCGTCGATCTCCGCCCTCGACCAGGGCACCTGTGGTGCGCTCAGGCCGAACCGGTAGCCCTTCGCCGACATGACCTCCTGCTTGGTGGGGACCCGGACGGCGTCGTCGGCCGTCCCGTCGCCGGTCACCGACGAGCCGGACGGCGGCACCGAGGTGGGCGGGGTGCCGAGCGCGTGGTGCACCACCCAGCCGCTCAGCATGACCAGCACCAGGGTGTTGACCCCCATCCAGAGGCGGAACTGTCGGGGCCCTCTCCGGGTGTGTTCAGACACCGATCATCACCGACGTCACGAGCATCGCTCCTCCCAGCAGGTAGGGCACCAGCACCAGCGGGTTGCGCCGCCGCTCGCCCTGGAAGCCGCCGGCCCGGGTGCCCCACCCGGCGTTGTGGGCCAACCGGAAGAACCCGAGCACCCGGACCGGCATCAGCACGAAGGTGTTGATCATCATGAACGCCGGCAGGTAGGCCAGGTCCCGGGGCCGGAAGGCGAAGTGGCGGGCGAACCGGATCATCAGCGAGAGGGCGGTCATCGCCGCGCTGAGCGCGAGGATGCTCAGGATGAGTTGCCAGCCGACCATGTTGCCGGGCAGCCGCAACTCGTCGTAGATGGTGACGGTGTTCCCGGCCAGCAGCGAGTAGGCCCAGGAGAAGTACGAGCCGACCAGCACGAACGGCACCAGGATGTCGGCGGCGTAGAACACCGCGAGCACCGGTGCCCGGCGGACCATCCAGCCGAACATCCGCAGGGTGTTGTACTGCGAGCCCCGCGCCCAGCGGTACTGCTGCTTGACCAGCTTCCGCAGTTCCAGCGGGGCGTCAGTGTAGACCAGCGAGGTCGACTGGTAGACCGTACGGAATCCGGCCATCAACGTGTAGTTGGTCAGCGTCCGGTCGTCGCTGACCTCGAGGAACACGCCGAGGAAGCGCTCGGACATGAACCGTTCCATGCACCGGACCAGGATGAACCGGCGGAAGGCGATGGTCCGGCCCGGGAGACAACCCACGGTGCCGAGCACGCTCATCGCCGGCATCGAGTACTCGTTACGGACGTTCTCCAGCCAGTCCGCCCACCGGGTCAGCACCGTACGTTCCGGGTTGAGGATCCGCTGCCGGGTGGTGACCCCGCCGACCCGGGGGTCCCGGAACGGCTTGATCAGCTCGACCAGGGTGCCCCGGGTCCAGATGGTGTCCGAGTCGACGAGCACGGCGATGTCCCCGGTCGCCATGCCCACTCCCACCTGGAGGGCGTTGCGCTTACCGGCGATCTCCGTCCACGCCCAGCGCACCCGGAACTCGGCGCAGATCTTCTCCAGCGTCGTGTTGCGCGGCCCGTTGATGACCACGATCACCTCGGTCGGACGCTGCTCCAGGATTCGGTCCAGCACCGACCGGAAAAGGTCCTCCGGCTCGTCGACCACCGGGATGATGACCGAGGTCGTCGTCGTGTACGGCGCCTTCCACGGCCGGTACGACGATGCCAGCACCACCCGCAGCAACCACAGCGCCCAAATCATGATCATGAACATGGCGAACAGGTACAGCTGCCCCTTGTTCAGCCAGGAGTTCACCTGGAGCAGGAACGCCAGCATGTGTCAGCTCTCCCCCGTGAGGCTCGACGACGGATCGACCGGTGGTCAGCGCACCTTGGGCTGCTCGACCGCCGCCTGCCGGCGCAGCAGCAGCGCGACGGTGTAACCGGTGGGCCGGAAGACCCGTTCGACGTCGTACTGGCTGCGCAGCGGTGATTCCTTCGCGTCACCCAGGCCACGCAGCGGATCGGTGAGCCGGCCGGTGCGGATCACCCACACCCGTTGCGGCGTACCGAGACAGGTGGGGACCTCGGCGCACTCCTGGGCGGTGAACGAGCCACCGGTACGGGGCGCTTGGGCCAACAGCACGTCCTTGGGCCGGTTTGCCGCCGGCGTGTACCGGGTCACCGCGTCCCGCGCGATTCGTTGGTCGCCGCCGACGTTGCCGCCGTAGACCGCGACGTCCTCGGGGCGGCCCTCCTTCACCAGCAGCACGCCCAGGTCGCGGCTGGCCTGGGTGTGGCCGTCGGTCTCGCGCACGTTCAACTGCCCGGGCAGGCCGGCCAGGGCGACCACGACCACCACGGCCAGCCCACGCAGCACCGGTGCCCGGCTGAGCGCCGTCGCGGCCAGCAGCGCGAAGGCGGGCAGCACGAAGAGCAGGTAGCGCGGCAGCCAGAGCGGAGTGACCTGACTGACCACGTAGAGCCCGAGCACCGGGACGAACGCCCACGCCGTGTAGACCACCGCGGGTCGGCGCAGCGACATTCCGACCAGCGCCAGGGCCAGGAGTGCCCCGCCGAGCAGGGCGTTTCCGGTCAACCCGCCAGGCAGGTCGGCCATCCGCTGAAGGGTCGCCTCGGGGATCCAGGACACCTGCACCTGCTGGGACCGGGCCAGGTTGACCACCGGCAGCACGGGCAGGGTGCCCACCACCGCGGCGATCAACCACGCCCACCATGCCCGGGGCCGCATCAGCAGGACCACCAGGGCGTGTGCGGCCAGCAGCAGCAGAGCGACGAACTGGCTGAGACCGAGCAGCGCCACCGCACCGGCGTACGCCACCCACCGCGGTGCGCCGGGGCGGTCGATGGCCCGGACCAGCAGCCAGGTGGCGAGGACCGCGGCGAACAGGGCGATCGCGTACGGGCGGGCTTCCTGCGCGTACCGGGAGGTGTTGGGCAGCACGGCGAAGATCAGGCCGGCGGTCAGTCCCACCCGGGGGCTCGCCAGCCGGGTGCCGAGCGCCCCGACCAGGCCGGCGGCTCCGGCCATGGCCAGCATCGACGGCAGCCGCAGGGCCAGTTCCGACTCGCCGAGCAGCCCGGTCACCACGTGCATGAACGCGTAGTAGGGAGCGATCGCCGCGTCGAAGTTCTGCACGACGGCCCAGAGGTCGCCCCACGACGCGCGGGCCATGCCCCAGGTGGCGAGCTCGTCACCCCACAGCGCCGGCCAGGTGGCCCGAGCCAGTCCGAGGATGGCCATCAGCAGCGTCGGCACGATCCAGGCCAGCAGACCGAGAGAGTGCCCGGCCCGGTTACCGGGATCGTCCGCGTCGGGTGCCGTCGTCCCCTGGTCCCACCCGTCCGTGGTGCGGATCTCCGTAGGGGTCTCCGCCGCCCGCACGCGCGGGATCATCATGGTGCGGTCTCTGTCGTCCACCTGGTGCTTCCGAGGGGGTAAGGGGCGTAGCCAGGCGCAAGGGTACTCGACAGACGTTTCACGTTGGTTGCTGACCGGGGCACAGGCCCTGGGCGGACCGTTACCGGAGGCTCCAAGCGATGCCGTCGAGAATGTCGTGCTCGCTGGCGACCACCGACGACATCCCGGCGCGTTCCATGATCACGCGGAGCACCAGGGCACCCGCCCCGATCACGTCCGCCCGGCCCGGGTGCATCACCGGGATCTCCAGGCGCCGGGCACGCGTCCTCGTCAGCAGGTCGCCGGTCACCCGGGCCACCTCGTCGTACGACACCCGGGCGTGGTGGATCCGCTCCGGGGCGTACTCCCGCAGGCCCTCGGCGATGGCGACCACGGTGGTGACCGAACCGGCGAGCCCGACCAGGGTCGCGGCCTGCCGACCCGGCACGGCCGTGAGCGCGCGGTCGACCACCGCCGCGACGTCCGCCTCGGCGGCGGCGACCTGCTCCGGGGTGGGCGGGTCGCCGTGCAGGTGCCGCTCGGTCATCCGGACGCAGCCGATGTCCACCGAGATCGCGGCCTGCACCCCGCTCTCCCGGGTGCCGACGACGAACTCGGTCGAGCCCCCGCCGATGTCGACCACCAGGTACGGCGGTTCGGCGTCCGACGGCAGGCCGCGTACCGCACCGGTGAAGGAGAGCCGGGCCTCCTCGTCGCCGCTGACCACCTCGGGCGCGACGCCGAGGGTCCGCTCCACCATGGCGCGGAAGTCGGCGGCGTTGGAGGCGTCCCGGGAGGCGGAGGTGGCGCACATCCGTACCCGGTCCACGCCCAGCTTCTCGATTTCTGCCGCGTACCCGGCCAGCGCGACCCGGGTGCGCTCGATCGCCTCGGGGGCGAGCCGGCCGGTCTGGTCCACGCCCTGGCCCAGTCGGACGATCTCGAGCTGTCGGGTGATGTCGGTCAGCGGCGCCGTCGGGCCGGCCGAAGGGTCCGGCAGGTCGGCGACCAGGAGTCGGATCGAGTTGGTGCCGCAGTCGATGGCCGCCACGCGCGTCGTCACGGCAGCAACCCTACGGCAGCCGGCCGCCCGGTGCCGGGAGGTGGCCACCGGCAGTCGGCGGACCGGCCGGTGGCCGCCGAGAAGGTTGGGCGGGCCGTCCGGCTCGACGTCGCCACCGGACCACCAGGGCCGGCAGCCACGGCACGACACCCACCGCGACCAGCAGGATCAGCAGCGGCAGCCGCCACCAGAACGGGACAGCGGCGGGCAGCGAAGGCTGGGAGGTGGTGTCCGGCACCCACGGGCGGGCGGTCTTGGCCCAGGCCAGGAAGGCGTCCCCGATCGGCATCAGCCCGAGGGCGTACCGCTTCGTCCCCGGGGTGCTCACCGGCAGCCCGGCGACCTCGCCGTAGTTGGCGAGCGCGCTGGCGAGCCGGTGGTCGCCGTGCCGCTGGGCCGCGCCGAGGGTGACCACGGTGGCCGAGAGGCTCACCCCGAGCAGCAGCGGACCCGAGTCGACGTCCCCCGGGCCGTCCAGCCCGATCGGATACTCCCGGACCGCCGGGCCCAGGCCGAGCGGGGTGGCCAGGAACCGGTCCCGGAAGGAACGGTACTGCTGCCGGGCGAAGGTCGGCTCGATCTCGGGCAGGAACCGGTGGATGACGCTCTGCGAGGTCCCCCGGGCCACCTCGGCCGGTGCGCCGGTGACCGGGTCGACCCGGTGCGGCAACAGCCCGGTACGCGGATCCAGTCGCTGCCGTACGCCGTCCAGCCAGCGGTCGACCGTGCCCCGGAAACGGGGCGGCAGCAGCGTGTCGTGCAGGCGCAGGGAGGCCACCGCCACGGTGGAGTCCACCGGCCACGCCTGCCCCGGGTAGGCGGCCAGGTACGGGGTGCCCGACGCGTCGAAGGCCGCGCCCAGCGCGGCGGAGTTCTCGGCGAAGCGACGCACCTCGGCCGGGTCGCGCCGGTCGGCCGGTTGCAGGGCGAGCACCCCGCCGCGCAGCCAGTTCGTCCAGCCGGCGTGGAACACCCCGTACGGCGGGGTGAGGTGCGGGCTGAACGGCGCCACCCCGGCCGGTGACTCCAGCCGGGCCAGTGCCCAGCGGGCCTCCCGCAGCGACTCCTCCCGGCGGGCGGGTTCGCGCATACCCGACTCCACTCGGGTGAGCCCGTAGAGGACGTGCGCGAAGAAGTACCCCTCGGGGAAGAGGGTCTGGGCCTCCTCGCCCGCTCCGTCGTCGAGGGCCACCCGCAGGAAGGTCAACTGCCGGGCCACCCCGGGCGGCTCGCCGCCGGCGGCGGTGGCCGGCGCGACCAGGCGAACCACTCCGACCAGAGCCGCCAGGCTCAGCAACGCGGCGGCAGCACCGACCACCCGACGAAGAACGATCATGGGGACCAGGGTGCCGGCACGCGTCAAGCGGACTGCTGGGGCGGGGCTTGGTTGGTTGCAGGGGACCCCTGCTCGGCAGAAAGCGGTAACAGGGGACCCCTGCTACCACCCCAGCCGGTCACAGGCGCAGCAGCATCCGGGTGTTGCCGAGGGTGTTGGGCTTGACCCGCTCCAGGTCGAGGAACTCCGCCACACCCTCGTCGTACGAGCGCAGCAGTTGCTCGTAGACCGGCGGCGGCACGGGCGCGCCGTCGATCGCCTCGAAGCCGAACGAGCCGAAGAACCGGGTCTCGAAGGTCAGCACGAAGATCCGGGCCACCCCCAGCTCGCGGGCCCCGTCGATCAGCTCGGCGACGATCCGGTGGCCGATCCGTCGACCCCGGCACTCCGGGTCCACCGCGACCGTCCGGATCTCGGCCAGGTCCTCCCACATCACGTGCAGCGCGCCGCACCCGACCAACGCCCCGTCGACGACACGTTCGGCGACCCGGAACTCCTGCACGTCCTCGTAGAGGGTCACGGTGGCCTTGCTGAGCAGCCGCCGGTCGTCGGTGTACATGTCCACCAGCCCACGGATGCCCCGGACGTCCGAGGTGCGCGCCCGCCGGACGACAAACCCGTCGGCAGTCATTCCTCCCCCGACACGTCCACGCACGGCCCGGCGGCCCACCACTTCTCCACCAGCGCCAACGTCTCGTCACCGAACGGGTTGACCCCCGGCCCGGCGCCGAGCGCGTGCCCGAGGTGCACGTGCAGGCACTTCACCCGCCCCGGCATGCCACCGGCGGAGATGCCGGCGATCTCCGGCACCTCGCCGATCGCCTCCCGGCGGGCCAGGTAGTCCTCGTGCGCGGCCCGGTAACGGGCAGCCAGCTCCGGGTCGGTGGCGAGCCGCTCGGCCATCTCCTTCATCAGCCCGGCCGACTCCAGCCGGCTGCACGCCGCCGTGGCGCGGGGGCAGGTCAGGTAGAACAGCGTCGGGAACGGGGTGCCGTCGGCCAGCCGGGGGGTCGTCTCCACCACGTCGGGCAGGCCGCACGGGCAGCGGTGGGCCACCGCGCGGGTGCCCCGGGGCGGGCGGCCGAGCTGGGCGGCCACCGCGGCCAGGTCGGCCTCGGTGGCCGGCTCCCGCTTCGGCGGGGGTACGGAGTCCGCCGCCGGCTCCGGCGGGGGTACGACTGTCACGGTTGCCATTCCTTCATCGGTACGGGACTTTCCCACGTGGCGTGGGCGACGCGGTACGGGGCTGTGCGGTGCGGCGCGGGCGACCCCGGCGCGGGGCTGTGCCATGCGGCCCGGCTAGCCGGCGCGGGGCTGTGCGATGCGACGCGGGCGACCCCCGGCGCGGGGCTGTGCCGTGCGGTCCGGGCGGTGCGGACTCACCGGTCGGGGCGTTCGGCGTTGGCCGCCTCGATGCTCGACCAGAGGGTGTCGTACCACGGGTCGTCGCTGCGCGGCCGCTCCGACCGGGGCGGCAACGGGCCGGTCTCCGCGTCGGCAGGCGACTGGTGCTTCAGCACCACCACCGGCACCTCACCGGGATAGACCATGAAGAACCGCTCCCGGGCCTGGATCTCGATGTACGCCTTATCCTGCCACTTGGCCGCCTCGACGGAGAGTTCGTCGATCAGCTCCCGCTGCGCGGCCTGGGCCGCCTCCATCCGCTCGATGTCGGCCTGCTGGTCGAGGTAGACCCGGACCGGGTAGGTGTAGCCGAGGGCGAGCGCGATCAGCACCGCGAACAGCACGGTGGCCCGCCCGGTGACGCGTCGGGGACGGGGTGCGGTGAGCCGCTTGACGGTGCCACCGGCGGCCGTCCGGCGGGCCGCTGCGGGGCGGCTCGCGGAGCGTACGCCCTCGGCACCCCGGGTGGCGCCCGGAGCGCGCCCGGCGGTGCCCCGCGACTCGGCGCGGACGCCCTCCCGGCTGGTGGCCCGCACGCGGGCCCCGCCCGGCCGGCCGGCGTGACCCGGCCGGCGGGTGGGACGCTGCCCGCCCGGTGTACGGCGCGGCTGCATCGTCGTACCCCTCCCCGACGCTTCCTGCGCCCGTCAGGCGGAACGGTAGCGCGGGAAGGCGCCCGCGCCGGCGTACCGTGCCGCGTCCGCCAGCTCCTCCTCGATCCGCAGGAGCTGGTTGTACTTGGCGACCCGGTCGGAACGGGCCGGGGCACCGGTCTTGATCTGGCCGCAGCCGGTGGCCACCGCCAGGTCGGCGATCGTGGTGTCCTCGGTCTCGCCGGACCGGTGGCTCATCATGCACATGAAGCCGGCCCGGTGCGCCAGGTCGACGGCGTCCAGGGTCTCGGTGAGCGAGCCGATCTGGTTGACCTTGACCAGCACCGCGTTCGCGGCCCGCTCGGCGATGCCGCGGGCGATCCGCTGCGGGTTGGTGACGAACAGGTCGTCGCCGACGATCTGGACCCGGTCGCCGAGCGCGGCGGTCAACGTGGCCCAGCCGCTCCAGTCGTCCTCGGCCAGCGGGTCCTCGATCGACACGATCGGGTACGCGTCGGCGAGCTTGGTGTAGTAGCTGCTCATCTCCTCGGCGGTCTTCGGCGTGCCCTCGAAGGTGTAGGTGCCGTTGTCGAAGAACTCCGTGGCGGCCACGTCCAGGGCGAAGACGATGTCGGTGCCGAGCCGGTAGCCGGCCTTCTCGACCGCCTCGGCTATCAGGTCCAGCGCGGCGGCGTTGGTGGGCAGGTTCGGCGCGAAGCCGCCCTCGTCGCCGAGGCCGGTGGAGAGGCCCTGCTTCTTCAGCACCGACTTGAGCGCGTGGTAGACCTCCGCGCCGGAGCGCAGCGCCTCGCGGAAGCTGGGCGCGCCGATCGGCGCGATCATGAACTCCTGGATGTCGACGTTGGAGTCGGCGTGCGCACCACCGTTGAGGATGTTCATCATCGGCACCGGCAGCAGGTGCGCGTTCGGGCCGCCCAGGTAGCGGAAGAGGCTCAGCTCGGCGCTGCCGGCCGCCGCCTTCGCCACCGCCAGCGAGACCCCGAGGATGGCGTTGGCGCCCAGCTCGGACTTGTTGTCCGTACCGTCGATGTCGAGCATCTTCTGGTCGATCAGCCGCTGCTCGCTGGCCTCGTAGCCGATGAGCTGGTCGACGATCTTGTCCTCGATGTTCGCGACCGCCTTCTCGACGCCCTTGCCCAGGTAGCGGTCGCCGTCACCGTCGCGCAGCTCGATCGCCTCGAAGGCGCCGGTGGAGGCGCCGGAGGGCACCGCGGCGCGGGCCACCGTGCCGTCGTCCAACCCGACCTCGACCTCGACGGTCGGGTTGCCCCGCGAGTCGAGAATCTCCCGGGCGACGATTCCCTCGATGGTTGCCACTGAGTCGCTCCTCGTGTTCGTGTGAGAGTGTCCGGTCCGATAGGGCCGCGACGGTGCGGCTGATGGCAGACGTTGAACGCAGCGTATCGGGCGGCGCTCGGGCGCACCGCGTCGCCCGTCGTACCACCCGTGGTGATTACGGCGGACATTCCCGGATTCTCGCCCCTGAACCGGCATCCGGTTTGCTATCGGTGGACCCGATCGGCAAGGCTGAGCATCATGCCCGCCGCCTCGACTGTTCTTCGCGTGCTCGCCGTATCGGTCATCGCGTCGCTCACCGTCACGGGTTGCCAGACCCTGGAGGACACCGGACGCGTGATCGGCCGGGGCGATCTGGTCAACGAACTCGCCTCCCGGCTGGACAACGCGCACGAGTTGACCTACTCCGCCGACTACCAGCTCCCCGGCGGTCGTACCGTGTCGATCGCCCAGTCCCGGGACCCGATCCGCACCGCCTACACGTACCCGGGCGGGAAGATCAGCGTCAGTGCCGAGAGCCTCGCCACCTGCCGGACCACCGGCAAGCCGGTGTGCACACTGACCGTGCCGCCAACGCCGGCCAGCCGGCCCTCGGTCGCCGTCTTCACCGAGGCCGAGCGGCAGGGCATGGTCACCCCGCCGGCGGTGATGGGGCTGCTCACCGCCGCCGCCCTCGACCCGAACGCCACCATCGAGCAGAGCAACACCACGCTGGCCGGGCATCCGGCGACCTGCGTCGAGGTCAGCTCCGCCGATGTGGCCCCGTTCACCGCCTGTGTCACCAGCGACGGTGTGCTCGGCAGCTTCACCGGCGCGCTCAACGGCGAGCCAACCGAACTGGCGCTGAGCAGCATCCGCGACGACGTCGACAGCGCGGCTTTCGACCTGCCGTCCGGAGCGGGCGTGGTCGACCGCCGGCCCGGCCAGAGCTGACCCGGCCTGGGTGGTTGCAGGGGGCCCTTCCTACCGTTTTTTGATGAGGAAGGGCCCCTGCAACCACCTGAGCGGGCAGCAGGCGGGCTCACACCCCGAGCAGCGTCCGCAGGTGGCGGGGCGACGGGCTGCCGTGGGCGAGCAGCGCGTCGTGCCACTGCCGGAGCGGCACCTCAGCCGGACGGACCGCGGCGATCTCGGCCAGCTCTGCGTAGCCGACGAAGTACGTGGAGAGCTGCGTCGAGGTGAGCAACGCTCGCCGCCACTTGCCGGCCGCCTCACCCTCCTCCTGGAAGCCCCGTCCGGTCATCAGCGCCATCGCCTCGGCCTCGGGCAGCTCCTCGCAGTGCGTCAACTGGTCGAGCAACGCGTTGATGGTCATCCGCAGTTGCATCTTGAGCTGCTGCAACCGCACCGGCAGCCCGCCGAAGCCGGCGGTGGTCATCAGCTCCTCGGCGTAGACCGCCCAGCCCTCGATGAACGGCCCGGAGCGGGCCAGCGCCCGTACCCGGGTGCTACCGGCGTACCGGCGGGCGTGCGCGAGCTGGAGGAAGTGCCCCGGCATCGCCTCGTGCACGGACAGGTTGCGGATCATGTGGTCGTTGTACTCCCGGTAGAACGACTCCACCCGGTGCGCCGGCCAGTCCGCCGGGGTCGGCGCGATGCAGTAGAACGTGGGCAGGTCCGCCGGCTCCAATCCGCCCGGCGAGTCGCAGTACGCCACCGCCACGCCCCGGGCGAACTCGGGCATCTCCTGGATCACGCACGGGTCCTCGACCAGGGAGACCAGGTCGTGCGTCCGGACGAAGTCGGTGGCCTCGTCGAGCGTGACCGAGGCCAGGTCGACGATGGTGTGGTCGTCCGGGTGCTCGGCGGCGAGCAGGTCCAGCGCCCGGCGTACCGTCTCGTCGTCGGCCGGACCGCCGACCAGCTCGACGGCTGCCGCGCGGATCTCCTCAGTGATCCGGTCCAGGTTGGCCCAGGCGCGGCGCCGCACCTCGGCGGCGGGCAGCTCGGTGTCCAGCGTGTGCCAGAGCCGGGCCTCCCAGCGCCGGCGGCCGAGCCGGGGATCCGGGCCCGGCCCGTCGTCGGCGGCCAGCCCGGCCCGCAGCCAGTCGGCGAACTCCGCCAACGCGGCGACCGCCGCCCGGGCCGCCGGCTCGACCCGGTCCCGCAACGCGGGAGCCTGCGCCAGCAGCGCCGGCACCTCGGAGCGGACCAGCGCCGCCGTACCGGTGAACTGCCCGACCGCCGTCTCGGCGTGGATCCGGGGCATGTCGCGCAGCGTCGCGCGGGCGGTCGCCAGGGCATCGGGTACGGCCGCCAGCCGCCCGGCCAGGTGGGTCAGCCGGACCTCGACCGGGGCGTACGGGCGGGACAGCAGCGCGTACAGCAGCATGCCGGGGTTGTGCCGCAGCGGATCCCACTCGTGCGCCCGGATCTCGGTCGACTCGAAGAGTTCCCGGTCGACCAGGGCGGTGAGCAGGGCATGGTCGACCGACTCCTCGACCGGAAGGGAGTCCGCGTCCACCTCGGTCAGCGCGTGCGCGGCCTCGCGCAGCATCCGGCGGTCGGCGGCGACGGTGTCGGCGGACCAGTCCGGCAGCCGGTCGTCGTATCGGTGGTCGCCAGCCCCGGAGGCCAGCTCCGGACGACTCTCCAACAACGCGTCGACGATCCGCTCAGCCCGCTCCGCAAACATCCTCCGACCCTAACCGCCCCACCCCCCACCCGCCGCGTGCCCGACCCGGGTCAGCGCGGGGCGGGGGATTCGGCGGCGCGGATGGTGGCGGCGTGGGCGAGCGTGGCGCGGGTCAGCGCGGCGCGGAGGGTTCGGCGGCGCGGATGGTGGCGGCGTGGGCGAGCGTGGCGCGGCGCAGGGCGGCCTCCGGATCCAGGCCGGCGGCCCGTGCCTCGGCGACGACCCGCAGCAGCTCCGCGCCGAGGCGGGACTCCGGGTCGGCGTCGTCGCCCGGCACCGGGGGTGGCACGGACAGGCCGATCCGGCCGGCGCGTTCCAGGATCTTGGCGGCCAGGGCGAGGGCGGGTTGGCTCATCGCGATGCCGTCCAGCACCGAGTCCCGCGCCTTCTCGGCCCGCTTGATCCGCTCCCAGCTCGCGGTGATCTCCTCCAGGGTGCCCGCCTCGGCTCCGGCGAAGACGTGCGGGTTGCGCCGGACCATCTTGTCGACCAGGCCACCGGCCACGTCGTCGATGCTCCACCGCTCGTCCTCAGGCAACTCCTCGGCGAGCCGGGCGTGCAGCACCACCTGGAGCAGCACGTCGCCCAACTCCTCGCGCATCGCGTCGGTGTCCCCCGCGCTGATCGCGTCGTACGCCTCGTAGCACTCCTCGAGGAGGAAGCCGGAGAGGCTGCGGTGCGTCTGCGCCCGCTTCCATGGGTCACCGCCGGGTGAGGCGAGCCGGTCCATCACCTCGACGGCGTCCAGCAGCCGCGCGCCCGGCGGGTCCCACGAGCCGTACATCAGCTCCAGTTCGGCCAGCCCCGGCTCGCGGGTCAACCGCAGGCCCAGCTCACGGGCGATCGTCTCGTCGCCGGTCGGGCCGGCCAGCCAAACCACCGTGCCGTGCCGGGCCACCGCGTCGATCAGCGGCCCGGTCGCCGGGCCGTCGACCACGGTGACCTCGGCGCCCGCCGACCGCACCGCCGTGGTGAGCCCGCTCTCCGCGCCGGTCAGCACCGGATGCGCGCGTACGACGTCCCAGGCGGCGGCGGTCAACAGCCCGGCCGGCAGCCGGGGCGAGGTGACCAGCAGCACGATCCGTCCGGTCATCGGCCACCCCGGACGGTCGTGCCCGACCTGTCGACCCGGCTGCGGCCCCCGACCGTCGTGCGCGGTCCGGCGGTCATACCGCAGGCCCTACGGGCGTGCGCGATCCGGCGATCATGCTGTGCCTCCGACGGTCATCCTCAGGCGTCGTTGGTCACCGCGTCGGAACCGCTCTCGCCCAGCGGCACACTGACCGCCGCCACGTCGCCGGTGAAGCTGAGAACCGGGAAGGCGAGCGGACGGTAACGGGGGTTGACCGTCACGTCGTAGCCCTCGACCGCCTCGGCCAGCGCGTTGCGGGTGGCCAGCGCGGTACGCAGCTGCTGCCCGTCGAGCTGGGTCGCCGCCTGCTCGACGGTGACCTCCTGCGGGATGGCACCGGCCTCCTTGCCGGCCTTGACCAGCTCGATCATCTCCTGCTCGGTGGGCGCCACCGGCTGACCGGTCGGCACACCGGAGAGGCAGGTGTACAGCTCCGCCACCCGCTGCGGGTACGCCGTGTCGGTCGGGTAACCGAGCTGCTGGCTGACCTGCTCGACCGGCACCTGGCTCAGCGGGCGGTAGCCCTTGTCGGCCGAGAGCCGCTGGCAGACCTTGCCGAGGACCAAGGTGCGGACCACGTCGGCACGGGTGGGCAGCCGCGGCTCGGCGGGCGCGCCCGACTGGCCGGCGGGCTGGTCCGGAGCCGGCGTCGGGGTCGACGCGGCGGCATCGTCCCGCAGCTCGTCCAGGATGTGGGTCACCGCGTCCTCGGTGATCCGCTGGTCGCCGACGTAGGCGGCGACCCCGGGCTCGGAACGGCAACCGGAGAGGGCGACGAGGCCGACCGCCACGCTGGCGACGGCGACAAGACGGCGAGCACGCATGCCGGTCACTCTCTCACGCCCACACCCCACCCGACCTCCCACCCCCGTTCCGTCCCCGCCTGGTCCCGCCGTGCCCGCGGATCAGCGCGCGCCGGTGGGGGCGGTGGCAGGGGCCGGGGAACCGAGGACGTCGGAGAGGAGTTGGGCGCACCATTCCAGGAGAGCCTGGTCGCGCAGGGGTTCGCCGCCGACCCGTCGGGTGCTCGGGCGCGGGACGCTGACCTGGTCCAGGGCGGACTTGTAGACCGAGTCCGGGTGGTAGCGCTTGAGCCGGAGCTGCTTCGAGTCGGGCAGCGGAAGCGGGCCGAACCGGAGGTGCTTGCCCTGCATGCTGACGTCGGTCAGGCCGTACTGGCGGGCCAGCAGGCGGAACCGGGCCACCGCCACCAGGTTCTGCACCGGAGCGGGCGGCTCGCCGTACCGGTCGGTCATCTCGGCGACCACCTCGCGTAGCCGCGCCTCGTCGCGGGCCTCGGCGAGCTTGCGGTACATCTCCAGGCGCAGCCGTTCCACCCCGACGTAGTCGTGCGGCAGGTGCGCGTCCACCGGCAGGTCGATCTTGACGTCGACCTCCTCCTCGGGGCGTTCGCCCTTGAACGCCTGGACGGCCTCGCCGACCATCCGGACGTACAGGTCGAAACCGACGCCCTCGATGTGGCCGGACTGTTCGCCGCCGAGCAGGTTGCCGGCGCCCCGGATCTCCAGGTCCTTCATCGCCACGTACATGCCGGCGCCGAGCTCGGTGTGCTGGGCGATGGTGGCCAGCCGCTCGTGGGCGTGCTCGGTGAGCGGCTTGTCCGACGGGTAGAGGAAGTACGCGTACGCCCGCTCCCGGCCCCGGCCGACCCGGCCCCGGATCTGGTGCAACTGGGCCAGGCCGAGCAGGTCGGCCCGCTCCACGATCAGTGTGTTGGCGTTCGGGATGTCGATGCCGGACTCCACGATCGTGGTGCAGACCAGAACGTCGAACTCCTTCTCCCAGAAGCCGACCATGACCTTCTCCAGGGCATCCTCGCCCATCTGGCCGTGCGCGACCGCGACCCGGGCCTCCGGCACCATCTCCCGGATCCGGCGGGCCGCCTTGTCGATCGACTCGACCCGGTTGTGCAGGTAGAACACCTGACCGTCGCGGAGCAGCTCACGGTGGATGGAGGCGGCCACCTGCCGCTCGTCGAACGCCCCGACGAAGGTCAACACCGGGTGCCGCTCCTCCGGCGGGGTGGCGATGGTCGACATCTCCCGGATGCCGGTGATCGCCATCTCCAGGGTCCGGGGAATCGGGGTGGCCGACATGCTGAGCACGTCCACCGAGGCGCGCAGCGTCTTCAGGTGCTCCTTGTGTTCGACACCGAAGCGCTGCTCCTCGTCGACGATCACCAGCCCGAGCTGCTTGAACCGGGTCGACGCCGAGAGCAGCCGGTGGGTACCGATCACGATGTCGGCGCTGCCCTCGGCGACCATCTCCATGGTCCGCTCGGCCTCCTTCGGCGTCTGGAAGCGGGAGAGCTGCCGGATCTCGATCGGGAACTGGCTCATCCGCTCGGCGAAGGTGTTGTAGTGCTGCTGGGCCAGGAGAGTGGTCGGCACCAGCACGCCCACCTGCTTGCCGTCCTGCACCGCCTTGAACGCCGCCCGTACCGCGATCTCGGTCTTGCCGTAGCCGACGTCGCCGCAGATCAGGCGGTCCATCGGGACGGTCTGCTCCATGTCCCGCTTGACCTCCTCGATGGCGGCGAGCTGGTCGGGGGTCTCCTGCCACGGGAAGGCGTCCTCCAGCTCCCGCTGCCACGGGGTGTCCGGCCCGAAGGCATGTCCCTTGGACGCCTTCCGGGCGGCGTAGAGCTGGATGAGCTGGGCGGCGATCTCCTTGACCGCCTTACGGGCGCGGGCCTTGGACTTCTGCCAGTCCGCGCCGCCCATCTTGTGCAGGGCCGGCTGCTCACCGCCGACGTACCGGGAGAGCTGGTCGAGCTGGTCGGTGGGGACGAAGAGCCGGTCGCCGGGCTGGCCGCGCTTGCTCGGGGCGTACTCGATGACCAGGTACTCCCGGGACGCGCCGTTGACGGTCCGCTGCACCAGTTCGACGTACCGGCCGATGCCGTGCTGCTCGTGCACGACGTGGTCGCCGGCCTTCAGCTCCAGCGGGTCGATGGTGTTGCGCCGCCGGCTCGGCAGTTTGCGCATGTCCCGGGTGGAGGTGCCCCGGCCGCCGGTGACGTCGTTGCCGGTGAGCAGCACGAAGCGGGACGCCTCGTCGACGAAGCCCTGGCTGAGCGAACCGCAGGTGACCAGCAGCTCACCCGGCTCCGGGGCGGTCGGCACCTCTTCGGTGAGCCGGGCGCCCAGGCCCGCGTCGCGGAGCACCTCGACAGCCCGCTGGGCGGGACCGTGCCCCTCGAAGACCAGCGCGATCGACCAGCCCTCGCCGGCCCAGCGCTTCAGGTCGTCGACCAGCCGGGGCGTCTCGCCGTGGTAGAGCGGAGCGGCCTGCGCGGTCAGGGTCACCGCGATGGCGTCGTCGGGGGTGACGTCGGCGGTGTCCGGCTCGTCCTCCCAGGGCTGCCGCTGCGGCGCGCCGCCGTCGGACTCGACCAGACCGAACGGCGACAGCGTCCACCAGGGCTGGCCCAGGGCGGTGGCGACCGACCGTACCTCGGCCAGGGTCTTGAAGGCGGCGGCGCCGAGGTCGACCGGGGCCCGGCCCCCGACGGCGGCCGCGGCCCAGCTCGCCTGGAGGAACTCGTCCGAGGTACGCACCAGGTCGTGCGCCCGGGTACGGATCCGCTCCGGGTCGCAGAGCAGGACGTGGGTGCCGGCCGGCATGCAGTGCAGCAGCAGTTCCATCGAGTCGGACCCGACCAGCTCCGGCGCGAGCGACTCCATCCCCTCCACCGGGATGCCCTCGGCCAGCTTGTCGAGGATCTCGGCCAGCTCCGGGTGCTCGGCCGCCAGGGCGGCGGCCCGCTTCCGCACCGCCGGGGTGAGCAGCAGCTCCCGGCAGGGCGGTGCCCACAACCGGGGAGACGCCTCGATGGTGCGCTGGTCGGCGACGGCGAAGGTGCGGATCTCCTCCACCTCGTCGCCCCAGAACTCGACCCGGGACGGGTGCTCGTCGGTGGGCGGGAAGACGTCGAGGATGCCGCCCCGGACGGCGAACTCGCCCCGCTTGGTGACCAGGTCGACCCGGGCGTACGCCATATCGGCCAGCCGCCGGGCGACCCCCTCCAGGTCGGCCTCCTCACCGGGGGCGAGCTGCACCGGTTCCAGGTCGCCCAGGCCCTTGAGCTGCGGTTGCAGCAGCGACCGGATGGGCGCGACGACCACCCGCAACGGCCCGCTACGACCGTGCGCGTCAACCGCGTCCGGGTGGGCCAGCCGACGCAGCACGGCCAACCGCCGGCCGACCGTGTCGGATCGGGGCGAGAGCCGCTCGTGGGGCAGCGTCTCCCAGGAGGGGAAGACCGCCACCTGGGCGGACGGAAGCAGGCTGCCCAGCGCGGCGGCGAGGTCGTCGGCCTCCCGGGTGGTGGCGGTGACGGCGAGCACCGGCCGGCCGGCCCCGCCCTGCTGACCGCCGGGGTCGGCGGCCACGGCGGCCACCGCGAACGGGCGCAGTGCCGGCGGGGCGGTGAGGTCGAGCCCGTCGGCCTGCGCGGCACCGGAGCGCGCCAGGTCACGCGCCCGGGCCAGCCCGGGGTCGGCCAGGGCGGCGGAGAAGAGGCCGGTGAGCATCTGCATCACTTCCAGGAGTGTCGCCAGGTGGACGCGACCCGCGGCCGGCGTGGCAGCGCAGGGCCGGATGGCACACGAACAGGTACCCCGCGTCCGGCCGGACGGGGGGTGTGCGGATGCCAGCCTATCTCGAAGGACGGACAATCCGAGCAGTGCGGGCCAGTGCGACGAAGTGGGAGGACCGATGCCGGAGACGTTCAACGACAACCCGCGCCAACGGACGTCCCAGGGCCGCTGGCGGGGGCTGGGGCTGCCCGACAACATGACGATGTACGAGGTCAGGTGCCTGCTGGACGGCCGGGACTGGATCGGCCCGGTGCCCGAACTCGGCTACCGGGTCTACCTCCAGCGCTCCGGGGCGTACCTGCGTCGGGTCAACGGCCAGATCAGCTTCATCGACGCCACCTCGGTGCTGCTCACCCGCCCCGGTGACGAGTTGTACCTGGCCCACCCGTTCGGCTGCGGGGACGTCTACACGTGCCTGGAGATCCCCACCGAAGTGTTGGCGGAACGTCCGGACGCGCACCGCTGGTTCGACCGGATCGGCTGGGAGGGCCGGCTGGACGCCCGGCTCGACCTGGAACACCGGAAGCTGGTCGCCCGGGCCCGGCGGGGCATCGACCGCTTCGCGCTCACCGAGGGGGTGCACCGGTTCCTGGCCGAGGTGCTCAGCGGCAGTCCGCTGGGCACCGGGGATCCGGGCGCCGACCTAGACCGGGCCGTCGGCCAGCGGCCGGCCACCCTGGCCGCGCACCGCCGGCTGGCCGACCGGGCACGGCAGGTGCTCAGCACGGCCAGGTTCACCCTCGGGCTCACCGAGGTGGCCCGCGAGGTGGGCTGCTCCCCGCACCACCTGAGCCGGGTCTTCCAGCGGGTCACCGGCCGCAGCCTCACCAGCTACCGCAACGACCTGCGGGTCCGGGCCGTCCTGCACACGCTGGAGAGCGGGGACGCGCCGCCGTTGGGCACGGTGGCCGCCGAGTACGGCTTCGCGGACCAGGCCCACCTGACCCGGGTGGTACGCGCCCAGGTCGGCGAGCCACCGGCCCGACTACGCCGTCTCCTCGCGCCGAGGGAACCCCGCCCTATATAGGTCAACTCCGATTAAATTTGTCACCTGAACCGGCCGTTCACCGAATCGAGCAACGATGTTCAAGATTCGGGCCCGGCTGGTGTCAGACGATGACATCCGTGGCCGGGGGCGTCCGGCTCGGCGAGGCCGGTCGACCGGGAGTGGTCGTGACCGACCGGCCGAGGCTGGCGCCCGGGGTGCGCGGACCTGTTCGGGGAGGCCCGCAGCCCCGACCCGACCACCACCGCCGGCCGGTACCACGGCCGACGGCACGCCCGGACGGAGGTGCCGTACGTGGGGCGCCTCCGTCCGGACGCGTGGTCACGCCGACAGCAGCCGGGCCGGGCGCATGGCCGCGCCGACGGCAGCCGGGACCGACCCGTCGTACGCTGGGCGCCCGTATCTCGCCCGAAAGCTGGAGTGCCCCGGTGACCACCCCACCCCCGCCCGGCCACCCACCGCAGCCCCCGTACGGCAACCCGCCGCCGGGATACCCGCCGGCCGGCTACCCGGCGGGCCCGCCGGGTTACCCGCCACCCGGCTTTCCGGTGGGCCAGCCGGGTTACCCGCCTCCGCCGGCCCCGCCAGCCCCGACGGCCAAGCGCATCCCGGAGGACCAACCCTTCGTGGTACGCCCCAGCGTGGCCAAGCGGGGCCTGCTCATCGGCGGGGTCGCGCTGGTCGTGCTCATGCCGATCGTCTGCATCGCGGGCATCGGAGTGGCAAGCGCCGGCGGTCCGGGCACGAGCGACGACGCCGTCTTCACGATCTTCGGCATCCTGATCTGCCTGCTCACCCTGATCGCTCTGCCGCTCGGCATCCAACTGTGGCTGATCGCCTCCGGCGGTCCGGTGCTGGCCCTGAGTCCGGCCGGGCTGTGGATCCGGACCCGACCGACCCGTGGTCAGGCGGTCTGGGTGCCCTGGGAGGCGGTCGCGCAGATCCGTCGCCGCCGGTGGAGCCTGGAGAAGATGCTGGTCGTCGAGCTCCGTGACCCACGCATGTTGCAGAACCTCGGCGCGTACACCGCACTGGACAACAGCATGCTGAAAGCCTTCTACGGCTCGGGCCTGGCGTCGACGCTGAACTTCGCGGACCGTCCCGAGCAGGAGATCATGGCGGCGGTCACCCACTACAGCGCCGGCCGCTGCCCCATCGCCCCCTGACCCGCCCCGCCGGACGGGCACGGCCCTCCTCGCCCTCGTGGGGGCAGGCACGGCCCTCCTCGGCCTCGCCAGGGGGCAGGCACCGATTGCGGCAAGTTGGGCTCATCCCGACGCGGGACACCCCAACTTGCCGCAACTCGAGTGGATCAAGGGCCAGTCAGGCAGCAACGCGCGCCGGCCACGACGGGAGTCGACGGACCAGACGGCCGGCGAGGTGTGCCAGCGCCCGGGACTGGGCCAGGTCGAGCGGCCATCGTTCGACGTACTCACCGGCGGAGAGTTCGAGCAGCAGGCCGGTGGGCGGGATCGGGGCGACGTCCATCCGCCACAGGCCGAGCCGCGCCTGGATCACCTCGTCGCCCCGGACCGCGGTGCCAACCAGGCGGGACAGGTGCAGGTCATTCGGCCCGGCACAGTCGGGGCCACGCAAACACCAGGGTGGATGGTCAGGGCTGGGTAGGTTGGCCATGGGCCGGGCTCCTTCCCGGTCAAGGCCCAGATGGGGGGCCTTCCTCCACCTGGGCCGCCCTTGATTACGGCACCCACCCGGTTGCGAGCCAGGGCGAGCGCACACCTCATATGACTCTCCGTCGACATTGCCGACATTGCCGACGTAATAGACGCTGTCGATTTCCGGTGCTCTACTTGGCTCCGCGAGCCAGGGAGACATCCGTGAACACACCGAAGTACGAGAAGGTGGCCTCGGCCATCCGGAACCAGATCCAGGCCGGGCAGCTTAAGCCCGGTGACCAGATACCGACCACCCAGGGACTCATCGAGACGTACAGCGTCTCGTACGGGTCGGTGCGCACCGCGCTGCTGATCCTCAAGGCCGAGGGGCTGATCGAGGGCCGCCAGGGCGAGGGGGTGTTCGTCCGGGAGACGTCGGAGTAGCGATGCCTGCGTACACGAAAAACAGAAGCTCATCGACGCCCTGACCGAGCGCATCGAGTCAGGCGAGTACCCGCCGGGCAGCAAGCTGCCCTCGGGCACCGAGCTCTGCGCCGAATTCGCGGTGTCCCGCCAGGTCGTACGTTCCGCCGTCGACTGGCTCAAGGCGCGTGGACTCGTCGACGGCGCGCCCGGCGCCGGCGTGTTCGTCCGGGAGCGGGCTGGCCAGTAGCGCGCCCCTGCCGCGCAATCCCGTCTCAATTTCGCCAATAAGGGGTATCCGGTCGAGTGGGATACCCCGATATCGGCTACTGGAGTGGATCAAGCCGGCCTAGACCCGGACGGGGGGCCTGGCGGGACGAGGGGCCGGGTGGGAGTGGGACAAGGAGACGGGGACGGGGTTAGTAGCGGACGGTGATTCGGCGGGCCACGCCGTCGACCCGTACGTCCCCGCCGTACGGGATGACCAGTTGCGGGTCGGTGTGGCCGAGGTCGACGTCGAAGACGATCACGGCGTCCGGGGCGTACTCGGTGAGGGCCCGGGTGATCGCGGCGCGCTGCGCGTCGGCGTACTCGCGGCGCTGCTCGACGGTGTGCGGGCGGGCGAAGTCCCAGGCCTTGGCCCGGCCGACCAGGACGGCGGGAAACCCGGCGAGCAGCCCTCGCTCCCCCAGGTTGCGCAGCATCCGGTACACCTCGACGGCCGACGGCAGCTCCTCCGACGTCTCGACGACGAACACCGCGCCGGCCAGCTCGACAGCCGGGGCGATCCGGTCGGCGGCGGCCAGCCAGTGCAGGATCTCCAGGTTGCCGCCCCAGGCCGGCCCCTCGACGGTGCGCTGCGCGCCGGCCCAGGTCCAGCCGGTGCCGGGGAACATCGGCGGCTCGATGTCCAGCGTCGACGGGTCGTTCCAGTCGAGCGGCTCGTCACCCCACTCCCGCGCCGGGCGCAGTTCGTACCAGTCGGAGGTGAAGAGGGCGGCGCGCAGCGACTCCATGGTCAGCGGGTGCGGTGCGCCGGGGCGACCGAGGTGCACCAGCACCGACCCACCGTGGTAGCCGACAAGACCGAGCCGGTGCAGGTGGTTGAGCAGGTTGGTGTTGTCGGAGTAGCCGAAGAACGGCTTCGGGTTGGCCCGCAGCACCGCGTCGTCCAGGTGGGGCGTGACGGTGAGCTGGTCGTCGCCGCCGATGGTGGCGAGCACCGCCGTGATCGACGGGTCGGCGAAGGCGGCGGTGAGGTCCCGGGCCCGGTCCCGGGGGTCGGCACCCAGCACCCGGGTGGTCGGGTACTCGACCGGCTCCAGCCCGAACTCCTTCCGGAGCCGGCGCAGCCCGAGCTCGTGCACGTACGGGAAGATCTCCGGCAGTCCGGCGGACGGGGAGACCACCGCGACCCGGTCGCCGGGGCGCGGTTTCGGCGGATACATGCGGCTGACCATGACCCGACGGTATCGGCCGCCCCAACCCGTTTTCCCCACCGCCGCAGGACGGCCGAGTTGATCCCCCCGCAGCACGGCCGGATGATCCCCCGCAGGCCTGCCGAGCGATCACAGCACAGCCACGCAGGCCGGCCGAGCGATCCCCCGCAGCACAGCCACGCAGGCCGGCCGAGGGATCGTACAAAGCACAGCCGGTGGTTCCCACGCAATGAGCCACATCTCAGGGCCGCTCCCCCGGGCGCGGGCGACGCGGATACGATCCAGGGAGTCGGACAGCGCTGTCCTTCGTCCTCACGTAAGGAGCGCACCCCGTGACCGACCAGCACGACCACGACGGGCCGGACGCCGCGCTGCGGGCAGACATCCGCCGCCTGGGGACCCTGCTTGGGCAGACCCTGGCCCGCCAGGAGGGGCGCCCGCTGCTCGACCTGGTCGAGGAGATCCGCGCCCAGGTCCGTACCGACGCCCCGGCCGCCGCCCAGCGCCTCGGCGGATTGGATGTGACCACCGGGACCAAGCTGGCGCGAGCCTTCTCCACCTACTTCCACCTGGCCAACATCACCGAGCAGGTGCACCGCGCGCGGGACCTGCGCCGCCGCCGTGCCGTGCAGGGCGGCTGGCTGGACCAGGCCGCCACGATGATCTCGGAGCGGGGCGTACCGGCGGAGGAGATCGCCTCGGCGGCCCGCCGGCTGGCGGTCCGGCCGGTCTTCACGGCCCACCCGACCGAGGCGGCCCGCCGCTCGATCCTGTCCAAGCTGCGCGCCATCGCCGACGAGCTGGACACCGAGACGGCCAACGCGATCCTCTACGGCGCGAGCGACGAGGGGCCGGCGAACCGTCGCCTGGCCGAGCTGCTCGACCTGATGTGGCAGACCGACGAGCTGCGGCTGGACCGGCCGGACCCGACCGACGAGGCCCGCAACGCCATCTACTACCTGCGCGACCTCTACGCCGAGGCCGCCCCGCAGGTCCTCGACGACCTGGCCGACACGCTGCGCGCCCTCGGGGTGGAGACCTCGCCGACGGCCCGGCCGCTGACCTTCGGCACCTGGATCGGCGGCGACCGGGACGGCAACCCGTTCGTCACCCCGGCGGTGACCCGCGAGGTGCTGGTCATCCAGCACGAGCACGGCATCGCCGCCACCGAGCGGGCGATGGACCACCTGATCAACGAGGTGTCGGTCTCCCGTCGGCTGCGCGGTGTCTCGCTCGACCTCTCCGCCAGCCTCGCCACCGACCTGGACGCGCTGCCCGAGGTGGCCGCCCGGTTCCGCCGGGTCAACGCCGAGGAGCCGTACCGGCTGAAGGCCCGGTGTGTGAAGGCGAAGCTGGCCAACACCCGGCAGCGACTGCGCCAGGGCACCGCGCACGTGCCGGGGCGGGACTACCGGGGCTCCGCCGAGCTGGTCGCCGATCTCGAACTGCTGCGCGCCTCGCTGGCTCGCAACTCCGGGCAGCTCACCGCCGTGGGGCGGCTCGCCTCGACGATCCGTACCGTCTCGGCGTTCGGCCTGCATCTGGCGACGATGGACATCCGCGAGCACGCCGAGGCGCACCACGCCGTCCTCGCCCAGCTCTACAAGGCGGTCGGCGAGGTGGACGACTACCCGTCGCTGACCCGGCTGGAGCGGACCAAGCTCCTCGCCGACGAGCTGACCGGTCGCCGGCCGCTCTCCACCACGGACACCCCGCTGACCGAGGGGGCCCGGAAGACCT
This sequence comes from Micromonospora pallida, assembly GCF_900090325.1. Classification (NCBI taxonomy): domain Bacteria; kingdom Bacillati; phylum Actinomycetota; class Actinomycetes; order Micromonosporales; family Micromonosporaceae; genus Micromonospora; species Micromonospora pallida. Next base: position 4,992,419 of record NZ_FMHW01000002.1, read on the forward strand.
TCGACGTCTTCGGCGCGGTCCGCGAGGCACAGGACCGGTTCGGCGCCGAGGTCATCGAGTCGTACATCGTCTCGATGACCCTCGGCGTGGACGACGTACTCGCCGCCGTGGTGCTGGCCCGGGAGGCGGGCCTGGTGGACGTGCACAGCGGCCGGGCCCGGATCGGTTTCGTTCCGCTGCTGGAGACCCCGGCCGAGCTGAACGCCGGCGGCGAACTGCTGGACGAGCTGCTGTCGCTGCCCGCGTACCGGAAGCTCGTGGCGGCCCGGGACGACGTGCAGGAGGTGATGCTGGGTTACTCCGACTCCAACAAGGAGGCCGGCATCACCACCAGCCAGTGGTCGATCCACCGCGCGCAGCGGGCGCTGCGGGACGTGGCCGCGCGGCACGGCGTACACCTGCGGTTGTTCCACGGCCGGGGTGGCACGGTCGGCCGGGGCGGCGGCCCCACGCACGAGGCGATCCTGGCCCAGCCGTACGGCACGCTCGACGGCGCGATCAAGGTCACCGAGCAGGGCGAGGTCATCTCCGACAAGTACACCCTGCCATCGCTGGCCCGGGAGAACCTGGAACTGACCCTGGCCGCCGTGCTCCAGGCGACGCTGCTGCACACCGCGCCCCGGCAGCCGGCCGAGATGCTGGAACGCTGGGACGCGACGATGGACGTGGTCTCCGAGTCGGCGTTCCGGCGCTACCGGTCCCTGGTGGAGGACCCGGACCTGCCGGCGTACTTCTGGGCGTCCACCCCCACGGAGCTGCTCGGCGCGCTGAACATCGGCTCCCGGCCGGCGAAGCGGCCGAACACCGGCGCGGGCCTGGCCGGGCTGCGGGCGATCCCGTGGGTGTTCGGCTGGACGCAGACCCGGCAGATCGTCCCCGGCTGGTTCGGGGTGGGCTCCGGCCTGGCCGCGGCCCGCGAGGCGGGGCTCTCCGACGTGCTGGCCGAGATGCACCGGAACTGGCATTTCTTCCGTACGTTCCTGTCGAACGTCGAGATGATGCTGACCAAAACCGACCTGGCCATCGCCCGCCGGTACGTCGAGACGCTGGTGCCGGAGCCGCTGCACCCGATCTTCCACAAGATCGAGCAGGAGTACGAGCTGACCAGGCAGGAAGTGCTGGCGGTGACCGGCTCCCCCGCCCTGCTGGAGAACTCCCCGGTGCTCCAGCGCACCCTCGCGGTGCGGGACACCTACCTCGAACCGCTGCACCACCTCCAGGTGGCGCTGCTGCGGCAGTACCGCGACTCCGGGGCGGCCGGCCGGGCGGTGGCCACCGCGCCGGGCGGCCGCCGGGCCCCCAGCGACGGTACGGCCCTGGAGCGCGCCCTGCTCACCACGGTGAACGGAATCGCCGCCGGCATGCGCAACACCGGCTGACCCCACCAGCGCGCGTTGCCCCCGGCCTGTCCCCCGTTACCCCACCTCGGATAACGGGGACGGGCCGGCGGGAGGTGGCCGCGGGCCGTGGGCCGTACCGGTTTGGCAAGCTCTGGGGATGGACTTCTCGACGCTGGCCGTGGTGGTGGTCTGCCTCGGTGCCGGCGGCGCGGTCGGCTGGTTCGCCGCACGGGCCCGTACAGCGGCGGAGGTCGCCCGGCTGGACGCCACCCTGCGCGCGGCTCGGGAGGGTGAGGGCCGGCTCGAGCAGTCGATGCGCGCGCTCGGCTACGAGGCCACCGCGCAGTCGCAGGAGGCGGTTGCCCGGGCGGTCGCCCCGCTGCACGAAACCCTGCGCCGCTACGAGCAGCGGGTGGCCGAGCTGGAACGCGACCGGGTCGACGCCTACGCCGAGTTGCGCGAGCAGGTGCGCGCGATGGGCGCGGTCTCTGGTGAGCTGCGCACCGAGACCAGGCAGCTCGTAGCGGCGCTGCGTGCCCCCCAGGTGCGCGGGCGGTGGGGGAGCACCAGCTACGCCGGATCGTCGAGGCCGCCGGCATGCTGGAGCACTGCGACTTCGCCGAGCAGGTCACCGCCGCCACCGACGACCGGCAGGTACGCCCCGACCTGGTGGTCCGGCTGCACGGGGGACGCTCGGTGGTGGTGGACGCCAAGGCGCCCCTGGAGGCGTACCTGACCGCGTTGGAGGCGCGCGAGGACCGGGAGCGGGACGCGCGCCTGCGGGCGCACGCGAAGCACCTGCGGGCGCACGTGGACGCGCTGGCCGCGAAGTCCTACTGGGCGGCCTTCGACGACTCCCCGGAGTTCGTGGTGCTGTTCGTGCCGGCCGACCCATTCCTGGACGTGGCGTTGCAGCACGACCCGACGCTGCTGGAGCACGCCTTCCGGCAGAACGTGGTGCTGGCGACCCCGGCGACCCTGGTGGCGCTGCTGCGGACGGTGGCGTACTCCTGGCGGCAGGAGGCGCTGGCCCGCAACGCGGTGGCGGTGCACTCGCTGGCCCGCGAGTTGTACGGCCGGCTGTCCACGCTGGGCGAGCACGTGGGGAAGCTCGGGGGCGCGCTGGGTACGGCAGTGACCGCGTACAACCGGGCGGTGGGGTCGCTGGAGGCGCGTGTGCTGGTCAGTGCGCGCAAGCTGGCCGAGTTGGGGGTCTCCGACCAGGAGCTGCCCGTACCGTCCCAGGTGGAGGTGGCCCCCCGGCAGCCGCAGGCCCCGGAGCTGGTCGAACCCGCCGAATCGACGTCCACTTCGTCCGTTCGGCCCATCGGGATGGACGACTAGCACTATCGACGTGACAGGGCGGTCCGATTTACGTCACGGGGTGGTCACAACCCCCTGCTCACTAGTGACACCGACTGCCAACACCACGAAAGATCACGCTCACGAGTGCTCTGCATCGCAGAGCCCTGGTTCTCTGGAGGAAGAGAACGTGAGTAAACCCCGCAACCTGAGCCGGCGTACCTCCGCCGCGCTCTTCGCGTCTGTCGTGGCGGCCGGCGCCATGACCGGGGCGGGTGGTGCCGCCACCGCGAGCGCCACTCCCTCCGCGCCCGACGCCGCTCCGGCGACCGCCGCCGAGGCGCTGGGCTCGCACGACGCCAAGCTCCTCGCCGAGGCCGAGGCCAAGAAGGCCCCCACCGTCACGATGATCGTCGCCACCGACAAGGGCGCGGCGAAGAAGGTCGCCGACGGTGTGGAGAAGCTGGGCGGCGCGGTCAGCCAGCGCTTCGACAGCATCGGTTACGTCCTGGCCAAGGTCCCCACCGACAAGGCGCTGAAGGCGGCCACGCTGCCCGGTGTCGCCGCGGTGGACCTCGACGAGGTCATCCAGCTCCCCGATCCGACGCCGGAGGCGGCCCCGGCCGGCAGCCGGACCGCCGAGCAGGCGGAGACCCTCAGCGGGCCGGGCGGGGACACCCCGGCCGTCAACCCATACATGCCGACGAACGAGACTGGCGCAGAGAAGTTCAAGGCCGACAACCCGCAGTGGGACGGCCGTGGCGTCACCATCGGCATCATGGACTCCGGTGTGGACCTCGACCACCCGGCGCTCCAGAAGACCACCACCGGCGAGCGTAAGATCGTCGACTGGGTGACCGCGACCGACCCGCTGGAGGACGCCAGCTGGCGGGCCATGCTCACCGAGGTGACCGGTCCGACGTTCACCGTCGGGACCAGCACCTTCACGGCTCCGGCCGGCACCTACCGGTTCAACCGGTTCAGCGAGTCGATCACCCGGACCAGCGACCCGGCCGGTGACGTCAACCGCGACGGCGACACCACCGACACCTGGGGCATCCTCTACGACCCGGTGACCCACAACGTCTGGGTGGACGTCGACCAGGACAACGACTTCACCGACGAGGCCCTGATGCGGCCGTACAAGGAGAAGTTCGACGTCGGCCACTTCGGCACCGACAAGCCGGCCACCCCGGTGCGGGACCAGATCCCGTTCGTGGTCGAGTACCGCGAGGACGTGGACACCCGGCCGGCCGGCGGCCCGGGCCTGGTCGACTACGTCAACATCGGCATCGTCGAGAGCACCCACGGCACGCACGTCGCCGGCATCACCGCCGCCAACGACATGCTCGGCAACGGCGCCTTCGACGGCGCGGCCCCCGGCGCCAAGCTGGTCTCCGCCCGCGCCTGCTCGTGGGGTGGCGGCTGCACCTTCGCCGCCCTCACCACCGGCATGGCCGACCTGGTGATCAACCGCGGCGTCGACGTGGTCAACATGTCGATCGGTGGCCTGCCGGCCCTGAACGACGGTTCGACCGCCCGCGGCGTGCTCTACAACCAGCTCGTCGAGGTCTACGGCGTGCAGCTCGTGCTCTCGGCCGGCAACTCCGGCCCGGGCCTGAACACGGTCGGCGACCCGTCGGTCGCGACCAACGTGATCAGCACCGCAGCGAGCATCAGCAAGGACACCTGGCTGGCCAACTACGGCTCGGTGGTGCGGAAGAAGAACGCCCTGTTCAACTTCTCGTCCCGTGGCCCGCGTGAGGACGGCGGTCTGAAGCCGCAGATCACCGCCCCGGGCTCGGCCATCTCCACCGCGCCGACCTGGCAGCCGGGCGGCCCGGTCGCCGAGGCCGGCTACCCGCTGCCCCCGGGCTACCAGATGCTCAACGGCACCTCGATGGCGGCCCCGCAGGCCGCCGGTGCCGTCGCGCTGCTGCTGTCGGCCGCCAAGGCGACCGACAAGGGCGTCACCCCGGCCGCGCTGCGCCGCGCGCTGTACAGCTCGGCCAAGCCGATCGAGGACGTCCCGACGTACGGGCAGGGCTACGGCATGGTCAACGTGCCGGGCGCGTGGAAGCTGCTCCGCAAGGGCGTGGAGACCCGCACCTACACCTCCGAGGCTGCGGTCTGCACCGAGCTGTCGGACTTCCTGACGAAGTACGACGCCTCGCTCGGTCAGTTCGTACCGACCCCGGACCAGGGTGTCGGCGTCTACAACCGTTGCGCCTCGAACCAGGACGGCCAGCAGGTCGGGCAGACCAAGACCTACCCGGTCAAGATCACCCGTACCAGCGGCCCGGCCGGCTCGATCACGCACGAGATCACCCTGCGGGGCAACGACGGCACCTTCAAGGCGCCGAAGACGGTCTCGCTGCCGCTGAACCAGACCGTCACGGTCGAGGTCACCGCCAAGGCGACCACCGCCGGTGCGCACGGCGCGATCATGACGATCGACGACCCGGCGACCAACGTGATCGACTTCGAGGTGCCCACCGTGGTGGTCGCCGGTAACGACCCGAAGGCCCCGAACTTCGCGTACTCGGCCCACGGCTCGGTGGACCGGAACAGCTTCACCTCGTACTTCGTGACCGTGCCCCCGGGCACCGGCGCGCTCCAGGTGAACCTCTCCGGCATCGCCACCGGCTCGCAGACCCGGTTCATCGCCTTCAACCCGTACGGTGTGCCGGTCGACAGCACCTCCAGCCTCGGCTGCTACACCAACTTCTCCGACGCCGCCGCCTGCAAGCCGCAGGAGCGGGACTACCAGAACCCGATCGCCGGGATCTGGGAGATCGAGGTGGAGTCGCGGCGTACCTCGCCGACCCTGAACAACCCGTACACGCTCGACGTACGGCTCCAGGGCGTCAAGGTGGAGCCGGCCGTCGTCGAACTGCCGGCGGTCGAGGCCGGTGAGCCGACCCCGGTGACCTGGTCGCTGTCCAACACCCTCGGGCCGGTCTCGGTGTCCGGGCGGGGTGGACCGCTCTCCAGCGTCCACGCCGAGCGTCCGACCATCGCCGAGGGTGCTTCGGTCCAGTACACCGTCGAGGTGCCCGCGGGCGCGACGTCGTTCACCGCCCGGATCGGCAACCCGGCCGAGCCCGGCGCCGACCTCGACCTGTACGTCTTCCGCGGGACCACCGAGGTCGGCCGAGCTGCCGACGGTGACTCCGAGGAAGCGGTGACCATCAACAACCCGCCGGCCGGCACCTACCGGGTGGTGGTCGAGGGCTACGCGGTCAACGGCCCCGGCACCAGCACCGCGTACGACTACCGGGACTCGTTCTCGGCGCCGGCGCTGGGCACCCTGGCCGCCTCGGCGACCCCGGTCGCCCTGCCGCACGGCGGCACCGCCAGCATCACCGGTACGGTGACCGCCGCCTCGACCCCGGGCGCGGGCCGGTCCCTCTACGGTGAGCTGGCCGTGGTGACCAGCGAGGGCGCGGTCGTCGGCCGTGGCTCGGTCTCGGTCGACGCGGTCAACTGACCCGTCCCTGAGCACCACCGGAGCCCGTCCCCGCCTCGCGGGGGCGGGCTCCTCCGTTCCGGAGCCTCGGTGACACCCGGCGCGACGGGGCTCGGTGACACCTGGCGCGACGGGGCTCGGTGACGCCCGGCGTGGCGGGGCCAGTGGCGCCCGGCGCGACGGGGCTCGGTGGCGCCGGGCGCAACGGGGCTCGGGTGACGCCCGGCGTGGCGGGTCAGGCGGGTTTGACGGTGTCCACCAGGAACGGGGTGCCCTGCTGGCAGGTGGTCATCAGATCGGCCTGGACCCGGCCGGTGACGGTCAGCTTGGCGCCAGACCTGATCATGTCGCGCGGGCCGCCGACGAGCAGGTACTCACCGAGCAGCAGGCAGCCCGGCTCGACCCCGGAGGTGACGGTGCCGGTGATCGACGCGCCGCCCGGGGCGGCGGACGCACCGGGACCGCCCGGCGGCCACTCGGTGGGCTGACGTTCGGTCGGCGGTACGCCAGGGGCCGGGGGGACGGCCGGATCGGTGGTCCCGTCGGGTGGAGTGGTCACCGGCGCTCCCGTCTGGTTCGAGCTGGCGGGATTGCCGCCAGCCTGGTCACCACTGCCGTCCTGACCGGCGCAGGCGCCCAACGCCAGGCAGGCAACCAGGAGCGGCAGCGCCATCCGATAGGTCTTCATGCCCGGTCAGACGCACCGGGCGACGGAATCGTTCCGGCCCGCTCGGCCCGGATCGCCGTGCCGGCGCACGATCAGCCGATCGACCGCGATCAGGCCCGGCCGCCGCACTGCCGGCTGGACCAGGCCCGGCCCGGGCCGCCGCGTGGGCGCTCGGCCGGCCGGGCGCGATCAGGCCCGGGCCGCCGCCGCAGTACGCATGTCCCGCTTGAGTTCCTGCGGGAGGGAGAAGGTCAGCCGCTCGGTGGCGGTGACGACCTCCTCCACGTCGGTGAAGCCGCGGGCGGCGAGGTGGGCCAGCACCTCCTGGACCAGCTCGTCCGGGACGCTCGCGCCGGAGGTCAGGCCGACCGTGCCGGCCCCGGCCAGCCAGGCGTCGTCGATCTCCGAGGCGAAGTCGACGAGGTGGCCGGTGCCGGCGCCCGCGTCCAGGGCGACCTCGACCAGGCGGACCGAGTTGGAGGAGTTACGCGAGCCGACCACGATCACCACGTCGCACTGCGGCGCGATCTCCTTGACCACCTGCTGGCGGTTGGAGGTGGCGTAGCAGATGTCGTCGCTCGGCGGGGACTGGAGCATCGGCAGCCGCTTCTTCAGGCGGGCCACCGTCTCCATCGTCTCGTCCACCGACAGGGTGGTCTGGGAGAGCCAGACGACCTTCTCCGGGTCCCGCACGGTCACCTTGTCGGCGTCCTCGGGACCGTCCACGAGTTGGATGTGGGCGGGAGCCTCACCGGTGGTGCCGATGACCTCCTCGTGCCCCTCGTGCCCGATCAGCAGGATGTCGTAGTCCTCGGCGGCGAACCGCTTCGCCTCGTGGTGGACCTTGGTCACCAGCGGGCAGGTCGCGTCGATGGCCTTCAGCGACCGGGCCCGGGCCTGCTCGTGCACCTCGGGGGCGACGCCATGCGCGGAGAAGATGACGGTGGCCCCCTCCGGGACCTCCTCGTTCTCCTCCACGAAGATCGCGCCCTTGGCCTCCAGCGTCCGGACCACGTGCTTGTTGTGCACGATCTGCTTGCGCACGTAGATCGGAGCGCCGTAGAGCGTGAGCGCCTCCTCGACGGTCTGCACCGCGCGGTCGACGCCGGCGCAGTAGCCACGGGGCTTCGCCAGGAGCACGCGCTTGCCGGTCTGGGGGGTCGCCTGAGCCTCGGTCACCCGCCCATCGTACGTGCCATCGGCTGCCGCGCATCTGGGCAGCAGCCGACCGTAGGCCCCCCGCGCGGCGGGACAGCGGGGGTGGGGTGGGTGGGGATTAGGGTGGGCGGGTGAGTGACGGGGATGGTCGGAGCACGGCGGAGGAGCCGTGGCCGGTGCGGGTGGTCAGCCAGAAGGTCGGAGCCTGGATCGCCCGGCTCGGCTGGGTCTGGGTCGACGGGCAGGTGGCGCAGATCAGCCGACGCCCGGGTGCCTCCACCGTCTTCCTCACCCTGCGGGACCCGTCGGCCGACCTGAGCCTCACCGTCACCACCAACCGGGACGTGCTCGACGCGGGCGCGCCCGAGCTGCGCGAGGGAGCCCGGGTGGTGCTGCACGCCAAGCCGGAGTTCTACGCCGCCCGGGGCACGCTCAGCCTCCGGGCCGACGAGATCCGCCAGGTCGGCCTGGGTGAACTGCTGGCCCGGCTGGAGAAACTCAAGAAGCTGCTCGCCGCCGAGGGACTTTTCGACCGGGCCCGCAAACGCCGGCCGCCGTTCCTGCCCGGCCGGGTCGGCCTGATCACCGGCCGGGCCTCCGCCGCCGAGCGGGATGTGTTGACCAATGCCCGCCGCCGGTGGCCGGCGGTGGACTTCCGCACCGTCAACGTGGCCGTGCAGGGGGCGGGCGCGGTGCCGCAGATCGTGGACGCGCTCAAGGTGCTCGACGCCGACCCGTCCGTCGACGTGATCGTCATCGCCCGGGGCGGCGGCAGCATCGAGGATCTGCTCCCCTTCTCCGACGAGGCGCTCTGCCGGGCGGTCTTCGCCTGCCGTACGCCGGTGGTCAGCGCGATCGGCCACGAGAGCGACGCCCCGCTGCTCGACTACGTGGCGGACGTCCGGGCCTCCACCCCGACCGACGCCGCGAAGCGGGTGGTCCCCGACCTGGCCGAGGAGGTACGCCTCATCCGGCAGGCCCGGCATCGGCTGGAACGCTCCGTACGCAACCTCGTCGACCGGGAGTCTCATCGTCTCGACCTGCTGCGTTCCCGTCCGGTGCTGGCGCGCCCGCAGGTCATGATCGAGCAGCGGGCCGCCGACCTGGCCGCCCTGCGCGGCCGGACCGGTCGGTGCCTGGACCACCGGCTCGGCACCGCCGAGGGCGACCTGCGGCACACCCTGGCCCGGCTGCGCGCCCTCTCCCCCGCCGCCACCCTGGACCGCGGCTACGCGATCGTGCAGCGCACGGACGGGCACGTCGTCCGCGACCCGGCCGAGGTCTCCCCCGGCGACCCGTTGCGGTTACGCCTCGCCGCCGGTGAACTCGCCGCGACGGTGGACGGGTGAGCCGCGTGTGGTGGGATGGCAGGCGATGACCGAGGAGAAGAACACCGAACGGCTCAGCTACGAACAGGCCCGCGCCGAACTGGCGTCGGTGGTGGAACGGCTGGAGGCCGGCGGTACGTCGCTGGAGGAGTCGCTGGCGCTCTGGGAGCGGGGCGAGCGGCTCGCCGAGATCTGCCAACACTGGCTGGACGGTGCCCGAGCGCGGCTGGACGCCGCCCGGCAGGACGCCGACTCCTGACCCTGGGCGTGGACCCCGACCACGGCGGGGACGCCGGCCCAGAGGCGGGGACGGCAGGTAGGGGGCGCAGCGCGCCCACGGTACGGCGCGACAGCCGGCCCGGAGACGGAAAACGGGTGCGGGGCGGACGGCGTCCGCCCCGCACCCGTTCTCGGGGGACCTACTTGAACAGCTCGTAGACCTCGTTGGGGGCCTCGACCACCTGGTCCGCCGGCGGCTTCTGCACCGCGGTCGTCGCGCCGTAGTCGGCGTAGGTGACGACCAGGTTCTGCGCCGGGGTGTCCCCGGCGGCGGGCACATCGACACCGAGTTCGACCAGCCGGCCCTGGGCGTCGAGCTTCGCGGTGAACGGCACCGCCGAGGCCTGGCCGGCGAGCGCCTTGACCACGTTGGCGTCGAGCAGGTCGGAGTCGGCGGCCTTGGTCAGGTCGAGCGTGCCGGCGTACATCCCCTCGCCGGTCTTCCGTACCTCGGTGATCGCCTTGGTCAGCGCCTCGCTGCCGGCCGGGTCGACGTCGGTGAAGTCGAACTCCAGCTGGTCGATGCCCTTGATCTTGGTACGGTCGAGGTGCTGGTACTTGCCGGAGGTCGTCTGCTCCGGCATCGCGGTGGCCATCGACCCGCCGAACTGGAGCCGAACCCAGGTGTCGGTGTCGATGAAGACCAGATGCATCTCCATCGACAGGTCGGCCGAGGCGGGATCGCCGCTGACCAATGACATCTCGGCGCTCTTGGTCGGCATGTGCACCTTGCCAGCACCGTTCAGCTCGCCACCGTTGATGGTGAAGCTGAAGTTTCCCTCGCTGATCTCCTTGGTGGAGGCGAGCAGCGCCTCCTTCGCGTCCGAGGGGATCGCCGAGGTGGCCGCAGAGCCACTGGCGGCGGGCTCGGCCGTGGACGGGGTGCCGTCGGACTGGCAGGCGGTGAGGCCGGGTACAAGCAGGGAGGCGGCGAGAACGCCGGCACTCCACCGTCGGATCTTCACGTGGACGTCTCCAGTTGTCGTCCGGCGCGTCACCGGCGCCGGAAAGGGGGATTCCGGGAAACGGGGGTGCCCGTCTGGGAGCTCTGTACCCAGTCGGGCGGTGCCCCTACCGTACGGAGTCGGCCAACTCGCGTAGTTCGCTCTCGCTCGCCTCCCCCACCACGATCACCGTCCGCGCGGGTTCCAGGAGTACCAGGGCACGCTCGTTGCCCCGGGCGGTGTAACGCTGCCAGCTCTGGCCGTCCAGATCGAGCGCGCCCTGCGGCTGGCTCCGCTCGGTGAGTTCCTGGGGTAGGAGCCGCTCCACCGGCACGTTGCTCTGCACGAGCTGGACCCCCCGCCCCTCCGGGGTCAGGTAGCCCAGGCGCAGGCTCGCTCCCTGCTCGGTCTGCTGGAACCGGGCCGTGGTGGTACGCCAGTCGGAGCCGAGGCCGGTGGGCTCGCCCACCGGGAAGGCGTTCGCCGCCCGCGCCTGCTCGATGGCGGGCGCTGGGTCGACGGTCGTCGGCTGCTCGCCGCCGAGGAAACCCCGGTAGAAGGCAAGCAGAAGGGCGATCGGGACGAGGAGCACCAGCAGCGAGATCGCCATGTCCTTCGGGGAGCGCTCGGAACGCGCCGCACGTCCGGCCGCCGGGGCTGCCGCCTGTTGCGGGGTCACCGGGTCCACCAGCGCCGGTTCTGCGCCGGCCGGAGCCGCCCCGGCGGGCTCAGCCGGCTCGGCGGACGCTGAATCCGACCCGGCCGGTTCCCCGGTGCGGCCGGCAGCGGGTTCTGGTCCGGGCGGGGTGTCCCCCGTCGCCCGGTCGGGCACCGGCGGCTGCCCCTGCGGCGGGGTCGTCGGCGTCCCGGGCGGGGTCAGCGGTGGCTGGCCGTCCGGCGGGGTCGAATCGGCGGGTACGCGGTCTGCGGTCTCCACCCTCCTATCTTGGCAGCCGCCGGTTGGCCGGATCCGGGCCACCACGACCCGGCGACAACGTTAGGTTGACCACCGTGTCCGGGCGTTTCGCTGGCCATCATGTGAGGATCAGTACAAAGCCGGCGGCGGCGGCGACGGCCGTACCCGCCGGGCCACCCCGCACCGTCGCGAGGAGGAACCCGCATGACCAACACCAGGACGCGGATCCCGCAGGATCTCGACCGCAACCTCGCCCTCGACCTGGTCCGGGTCACCGAGGCGGCGGCGATGGCCGCCGGGCGGTGGGTCGGCCGGGGCGACAAGGAGGGCGGGGACGGGGCAGCCGTCGACGCCATGCGCAAGCTGATCAACTCGATCCCGATGCGGGGTGTCGTGGTGATCGGCGAGGGCGAGAAGGACAACGCCCCGATGCTCTTCAACGGCGAGGAGGTCGGTGACGGCAGCGGCCCCGAGGTGGACGTGGCGGTCGACCCGATCGACGGCACCACGCTGATGAGCAAGGGCATGCCGAACGCCCTGGCGGTGCTCGCGGTGGCCGAGCGGGGTGCGATGTTCGACCCGAGCGCGGTCTTCTACATGGAGAAACTCGCCGTCGGGCCGGCGTACGCGGACGTGATCGACATCAACGCCGGGGTCGCCGACAACCTGCGCCGGATCGCCAAGGTCAAGGGCACCGACGTCTCCGAGGTGACCGTCTGCGTACTGGACCGTCCCCGCCACGACGACCTGGTCGCCCAGATCCGCAAGACCGGGGCGGGCATCCGGTTCATCTCCGACGGCGACATCGCCGGTGCCATCGCCGCCGCCCGGGGCGAGTCCGACGTCGACGTGCTGATGGGCATCGGCGGCACCCCGGAGGGGATCACCGCCGCCTGCGCGCTGAAGTGCATGGGCGGGATGATGCAGGCCAAGCTCTGGCCCCGGGACGACGCGGAGCGGACCAAGGCCCTCGACGCCGGCCACGACCTGGACCGGGTGCTCACCACCGACGACCTGGTCACCGGGGACAACTGCTTCTTCGTGGCCACCGGCGTCACCTCGGGCGACCTGCTGCGCGGGGTGAGCTACCGGGCCGGTGGGGCGTACACGCAGTCGATCGTGATGCGGTCCAAGAGCGGCACGATCCGGGTGATCGACTCCTACCACCGCCTCGAGAAGCTGGCGCTCTACTCGGCCGTCGACTTCGACGGCCGCCCCCTGGCCGAACAGGAGTGACGGCCACCCGGGAGGCCGGCACGGTTCCGTCGACGGCTGTGCGGCTCACCGGGGTCGGGCTCGCCGTGTTCTCCGGCACCACCGTGGCCCTTCAGTCGCGGATCAACGGCGAACTGGGCGTACGCCTCGGCGACGGGATCGCCGCCGCCGTGGTCTCCTTCGGGCTGGGTCTGCTGATCCTGCTGGTGCTGGTCCCTGCTGCCCCGGCCGGGCGGCGGGGACTGCACCGGCTCCGCGCCGCCCTCCGGGAAGGGTCGCTGCGGCCGTGGCAGTGTCTCGGCGGGGCCTGCGGCGCGTTCTTCGTGGCCGCCCAGGGACTCACCATCGGCACGCTCGGGGTCGCGGTCTTCACCGTCGCGGTGGTTGCCGGGCAGTCCGGCAGCAGCCTGGCGGTGGACCGGGCCGGCGTCGGGCCGACCGGGCGGCAGCCGGTGACCCCCCACCGGCTGGCCGGGGCGTCGCTGGCCGTGGTGGCGGTCCTCATCGCCGTCGGCGACCGGTTGAGCGAGCCCGGCATGCTGGTGCTGGCCCTGTTGCCGCTGCTCGCCGGGGTCAGCATCGCCTGGCAACAGGCGGTCAACGGCCAGGTGCGCGCGGCCTCGGGCAGCGCGCTCACCGCCACGCTGGTCAACTTCGCCGTCGGCATGCTGGCACTGCTCGCCGTCTTCGCCGCCGTCCTGCTGGTGCGGGGCCTACCGGCCGGCGGCCTCCCGACCGAACCATGGCTCTACCTGGGTGGCCCGATCGGCATCCTGTTCATCACGATCGCGGCGGCGATCGTCCGGTTCACCGGGGTGCTCCTGCTCGGCCTGGCGACCATCGCCGGTCAGATCGTCGGGGCCGTGCTGTTGGACGTGGTGCTGCCCACGGCGGCCCGGCATCCCGGGCCGGCCACCCTGGTCGGCGCCGTCCTCACCCTGGTCGCCACGCTGATCGCCGCGGTCGGTCCGCCGGTGCGCCGCTGAGGTGGCGCCAGGAGCACGACCGGCCACTCCCCGAACCGTTCCCTCGCACACCCCTGCCACCGCTCTCCGCCGAGCAGGTCACCCACGGCACCCGCACCCGCCTCAGCCGACCGGGGCGGGCAGCTCGGCGGTCGCCCTGATGGCCGACCTGATCGGCCTGCCCTGAGCGACCCCGACCCGCCCTCGCTGGCGCTCCCGGTGGCCGGCCGAACCGGGACGGCCCGCGACCGGCCCCCGCCGGTCAGGTGCCGTCGGAGGAGTGGCCGGGGAACAGGTGGGCCGACGGGTCGATGACCACCGCCGCGTTGTTCACCGCCGTGGCCGCCTCACCGAAGCCGGTGGCGATCAGCCGGACCTTGCCCGGGTACTCGGTGATGTCCCCGGCCGCGTAGACCCGGGGAAGGTTGGTCGCCATCGCGCTGTCGACCACGATGTGCCGCCGGTCCAGCCGCATCCCCCAGTCGGCCAGCGGCCCCAGGTCGGCGGTGAAGCCGAGCGCCGCGATCACCGCGTCGACCGGCAGGCTCTCCGCCACCCCGCCCCGTACGGCGACGTCGGCGCCGGTGACCATGATGTCCCCGTGCAACTTGGTGACCTCGGCGTTCACCACGATCCGCACCGGCAGCTCGCGGACCCGGGACACGGTGGCGGCGTGCGCGCGGAACTTCTCCCGCCGGTGCACCATGGTCACCGAGCGCGCCAGCGGGGCCAACGTCACCGCCCAGTCGAAGGCGGAGTCCCCACCGCCGACGATGAGCACGTCCCGACCGGCCAGGTCGGCCGGTTGCGGCACGAAGTAGACCAGCCCGGTGCCGGCGAACCCCACGGCGGCCGGCAGTGGACGCGGGGTGAAGCTACCCAGCCCGCCCGTGACGATCACCGCGCCGCAGTGCAGCCGTTCGCCGTCGCCGAGGGTCAGCACCGGCCGGCCGTCCACGTAGTCCAGCTGTTCGGCACGGACGCCGAGCCGGTACTCGGGGGTCGCGGTGGCCGCCTGGGTGACGAGGTTCGCGACCAGGTCCCGTCCCTTGATGGCCGGGAACCCGGCGATGTCGTAGATCATCTTTTCGGGGTACATCGCGGCGATCTGCCCGCCCGGCTCGGGCAGCGCGTCGACGACTGCCACCGAGAGCCCCCGAAACCCGGCGTAGTAGGCAGCGTAGAGGCCGGACGGGCCGGCCCCGATTATGGCGACATCGACCTCTCGCATCCGCGTACCGTCACTCTCCGCTCAGGGATCAGCACATACCGATTCAGACGGTAGGGGTGACAACCGCGCGGGGCAAGCATGTCCCTCGAGGGACGCTCAGGGCGTGGTGAGCGGATAGTCCGCGTCGACCCCGGGGCGGCGCCGGAACAGCACCGCGGCGAGCACCCCGCCGACCAACCCGAACAGGTGCCCCTGCCAGGAGATCCGTTCGTCGGTGGGGAGGATGCCGACCAGTTGCCAGCCGTAGAGGAGGCCGACCAGGAGCACGACGGCGAAGTTCCACCATGTGCGCTCCACCACACCTCGGGTGAGCAGGAGGCCGAGGTAGCCGAAGATGACGCCACTGGCGCCCACCACGATCGAGTTGGACGACCCGGTGAACCAGACGCCCAGGCCGCTGACCAGGATGATCACCAGAGTCGACCAGAGAAATCGACGGACCCCGGCGGCGAGCACGAAGGTGCCGAGCAGGATCAGCGGGACGCTGTTGCTGTAGAGGTGGTCGAAGCCGTGGTGCAGGAAGGGCGAGAAGAAGACGCCGTCCAGTCCGTCGATCCGCTTGGGGATGATCCCGGCCGCCGGGTCGAAGCCGGCGCCCAGCCACACGTCCAGCGCCTCGACGAGGAAGAGCACGGGGACCACCGCGCACATGGCGACGAAGGCCCGGCCCAGCGCGGCGTAGAACGCCTCGGTGCCGAACTGGTTGGGGTCGCCCGACGGGCCGCCGTCGAAAGTCACCCACAAGTAGCTATCAGCTCTGGCGACCGACCGCCACTCGTCCGCCCGTGGTTCCGCCACGGGGGCACAGACGACGGCGGGGTGGGTGACCTGCCACCCACCCCGCCGGTCAGCTCCGAGCGGTCAGTACCAGCCGACGTCCTGGGAGTGCGCCCAGGCCTTGCACGGGGTGCCGTACCGGCCCTTGATGTAGCCGAGACCCCACTTGATCTGGGTGGCCGGGTTGGTGCGCCAGTCGTCGGCGACGGAACCCATCTTGCTACCCGGCAGCGCCTGCGGGATCCCGTACGCGCCGGAGGAGGGATTGCTGGCCTTGTGGTTCCAGCCGCTCTCCTTGGTCCAGAGCTTGTCCAGGCAGGGCATCTGGTCGATGTCGAACCCGGCGTCGAGCAGCATGGCGCAGCCGACCTCCCGGTTGCCGCTGTACTCGTTGCAGGAGGCCGGGATCGGCCCGTCGTACGGCTTGCTGGCCGCCTCTGCGGCCCGCTCGGCCTCTTCCTTGGCCTTGGCCTTCGCCTCGGCCTCGCGCTTCTTGCGCGCCGCGCGCTCAGCGGCGGCCTTGCGGGCGGCCAACTCGGCGGCGGCCTCGGCCCGCTGCGCGGTCAGCAGTTCGGTCTGGTGCTTGGCGGACTCGACGACATGTTCCGTCTGCGGGTACCGCGACTGCACGGTCTCGAACTGGCCAACCTGAGCGGCGTCCGATGGCCGGGTCTGGCGGTCTTCGCCCAAGTAGAAGCCGCCGGCGACGCCCACGGAGAGCAACGCGACAGCGGCGGTTCGGGCACCCAACCGGCTCCACAGCCGACTCACGAAGAGGTCCCTTCGTCGGGGGCAAGGACACGGCGCGGCCGATCCCGGTCGACACCGGGCGGACCCGCGCCGTGAGCGCCTCGACCGTGCCGTCACCGCCGGCACCGTGGGCCGGTCACCCCGGCCCGTGTGACGAGTGATGACCAACGATCTTGGTGGTGCGCGGGCGCTCGTGGGACACGATTGCGCACCCTGGGTCCGTTGGGAAACCACACGACACAAATGTGACTTGCGCCACTAAAAAAATAGTGGCAAAAACGGTCCTAAGCGACAGTCAGAGCGGGATCTCCTCCAACAGGTCCGTCACCATCGCCGCGATCGGCGAGCGCTCCGAACGGCTGAGCGTGACATGCGCGAACAGGGGATGCCCCTTCAGCGCCTCGATGACGGCGGTCACCCCGTCGTGCCGCCCCACCCGGAGGTTGTCCCGCTGCGCCACGTCGTGGGTGAGCACCACCCGGGAGCCCTGGCCGATCCGGGACAGGACGGTGAGCAGAACCCCCCGCTCCAGCGACTGCGCCTCGTCCACGATGACGAACGCGTCGTGCAGGCTGCGGCCCCGGATGTGGGTCAGCGGCAGCACCTCCAACATGCCCCGGGAGGTGACCTCATCCAGCACGTTCTCGTGCACCACCGCGCCCAGGGTGTCGAAGACCGCCTGGGCCCAGGGCGACATCTTCTCCGTCTCCGAGCCGGGCAGGTAGCCCAACTCCTGGCCACCGACGGCGTACAGCGGGCGGAACACGATCACCTTCTTGTGCCGGCGGCGCTCCATCACCGCCTCCAGGCCCGCGCAGAGCGCCAGGGCCGACTTCCCGGTGCCGGCCCGGCCACCGAGCGAGACGATCCCGACCGACTCGTCGAGGAGCAGATCCAGGGCGATCCGCTGCTCCGCCGAACGCCCGCGCAGGCCGAACGCGTCCCGGTCGCCCCGAACCAGTCGTACGGTCTTGTCGGGCAGAACCCGGCCCAGCGCCGAGCCGTTACCGGAGTGCAGGACCAGCCCGGTGTGACAGGGCAGGCCGGCCGCCTCGTCCAGGTCGAGCGTCTCGCCGGCGTACAGCCGACCGACCTGTTCCTCGGCGACCTCCAACTCGGCCATGCCCGTCCAGGTCGGGTCGCTCGCCTGTCCGTGCCGGTACTCGTCGGCGCGCAACCCCACGGCGGCGGCCTTCACCCGCAGCGGCATGTCCTTGCTGACCAGCGTCACCCGCCGGCCTTCGGCGGCGAGGTTGAGCGCCACGGCGAGGATCCGCGCGTCGTTGGACTCGGTGCGGAACCCGGGCGGGAGCACGGTGTCGTCGGTGTGGTTCAACTCCACCCGCAGCGTGCCGCCCTGGTCGTTGGCGGGCACCGGCTGGTCCAGCCGGCCGTGGGTGATCCGCAGTTCGTCGAGCATGCGGAGTGACTGCCGGGCGAACCAGCCGAGTTCGGGATGGTGCCGTTTGCCCTCCAACTCCGAGATCACCACGAGGGGAAGGACCACCTCGTGCTCGGCGAACCGGTGGAACGCCGCGGGGTCGGAGAGCAGAACCGAGGTGTCCAGGACGAAGACCTCTGGTCGGGGCTCCCCGGGCTCGGCGGCGCCCGTCGCCGCACGGCGGCTCCGGGTCGTCCGGCGGGTGGTCGTGGTCGCGGCCGGGGTCTGATCGCCACCGGCGGGGGTACGACGAGTCGTCACAGGCCTGCTCCGACGGATGGGCACCCGCCATCCGCGTTCCGCCTCCTCCGGTGCCCGGGGACACGGGGTCGGATGCGGGCCCCGTGCGCGAGGTCGCAGATCCGGGCTGGCCGGCTGGCCCGGGACAACCCCGCGCCATGACTAGACGCTAGCGTCGCCGTGCCCGTTCCGGCTAGAGGCGAAGATGGATCTCAATTGAGCATTGGACGAACTCCCTGCTGGCACCCCCTCCAGCCGCCCGCGTCGCCAGGCTAGGTCCTCGCGGACCCCGCCGGATGCCCGGTCGGCGCTAACCGCGGCCAGGCGGGAACGCCGGCCGGGGTGTGTGCCCCCTGCGACACACCCCGGCCGGTCCCGGTCCCGCGTCCCCGACCGGGACGCGGGGCCACGACGCGTCGCGGGCGACGCGCCGGGTCCGCCGGGCGGCGGTCGTGGTTGATCAAGAGGTTTGGGTCACGAAACGTCGGTCCCGGTGACGCCAACTTCTTGATCACCCGCGTCGGCTCAACCGTGCCCGCTGGCCAGCGTCCCGGTCGGGTACCGTCCACCGACGGTCACGGTCGACTGGCCTGCGGCGACGGTCATGGTGGGACGGCCGACGCCGACCGCCACGCCCGGCTGACGTCCTCGGGGGTACGGCTCCGCCGGAATCCCCCGGCTGGTTCCGGCCGGCGCGAACGCCGAACCGGTGTAGGTGGTGCCCGACCGGGTGACCGGGACACCGGCCCGGACGGCGGGACCGGGCTGGACGGCAGGACCGGACGAAACAGCGGGACCGGGCGGGACGGCCAACGCCGAGGCGATGGCGGCCTGCGCCTCCCGACGTCGGCGGTTCCACGCGCCCCGGTCGCCGTCGAAGTAGCCCTGGCGGTAACCGAACCGGTAACCGATCCGGTAGCTGAGCTGCCCGTGCAGCCGTCCGGCCGCGTAGCTGGTCGAGCCGAGCAACAGGACCAGGAACACCGCGAAGAAGGGACTCATCGGGCGGCTCCGGCGCGGCTCGGCGCGGGGTGGCCCATCAGCACTCCTCCGGCCAGGTCGGGGTGACACCGGGGACGAGCAGCCGGTCCAGGTCGTCGATGCCGACCTCCTCGACCAACTCGACGCTGATCCGACAGCCGTCGAGGAGCACCTCCGCCACCGAGGCACGCCGGATCACGCCACCGGCGTCGTAGACCCGGACGCTCAGCTCCGGGCAGCCGAGGTGGGCCCGCCAGGCGTCCCACTCGACCCGGTCCGCCACGTTCAGCGAGACATGCCGGCACCCTCGGGCGAGGTAGAGGCGCCACGGGGCGCTCAGACCCGCGGCCACCCCCTCCGCGACCAGGCCGAACGCCTGGGCACGGGTTGCGAGTTCAGTCACCACACCCCCTCGTGACCTGGCGCGTGACGCGTCCGGGACGGGCCGTCTCGGGCACACCACCCACCGCAAGTTGTCCCATGAGCGTGACAGTAGCAGCTTCCCGTGTTTTTGCGACCACTCTCAGCAGCACTTGATTATGGGCAGTTCACCAGCGGTTCCACGCAAGCCCGGCGGCACCGTCGAATGCGAAGACAGTGTCACATATACGTGACAAGAGCGCGTCTCACGACGACGCCATGAGCAGTCGGTCGTACCGTCGTCGGGTGACCGACCACGCCCATGCGCGCAAGATCGAATTTGCTGCCTTCGTGCGCCGGGCGCTCGACGACGCGCGGGCGACCCGGGCCTGGAGCGGCACGGAGGTGTCCCGTCGGACCGGCGTCTCCCGGCAGACCATCAACCGGTGGGTCCGGGGCGACTGGAGCAGCGCCCCCGAGGCCGCGCGGGTGGTCTCCTTCTGCGAGGGACTCGGGCTGGACCCGACGGCCGCCTTCGCCGCACTCGGCTGGGACCGCCCGGCCCGCCCCCGACCGGACGCCCTGCCGATGGACCCGGACGTCGAGGCACTGCTACGCCGCCTGGTCGACCCCGGAGTCTCGGACGTGGAAAAGTTCCACATCCGGGAAACCGTCCGGTACCTCGCCTACCGCCCGCCACTCCCAAACATTGGCAATACCGACAAACAGGTCGGGTAGTTCCTCAGATGGCGAAAACAATGCTCAGGGGAAAACCGCTGTTCCGCACCGGAAGACGGGTCCGCGCGCTAGCGTCCCCCTAACTGCTTGGGCTCGTCGTCGGCGGGGGACGGGACAAGGCCGAACCCAGCCCTGCGGGACAGAAGGAGGGGTCTGTCCATGACCCTGAAGTGGTTGGCAGTCCTGGTCGCGACGGTGTCCGTGACACTGTCGGTGACCGGCAACGTGGTGGTCGGCGCGATCGACGGCGGGCAGCTTCCCCTGATCGTCAACCTCTTCGCACTGACCACGGCCGGCACGGCGGTCGTCCTGGCCGTCCTCGCCGACCTTTACGACCGACTCAACGACCGACTCACCGCGCTCACCGAGTTCCTGGTGGCCCGGCTCAACGAGATCGAGGCGCACGCCGGCGACCGGAACGCCGGTTTCGTCGAGGGGTACCTGCTCAACCACGACCGGGAGGCCGCGGTGGTGCCGATCGGTCGACGGGGGCGTGGCGCCGCCGAACGCTGAGTACCGGTCGGCCGACGGGGACGCGCGGCCGACCGGACGCTGCGCACCGCCGGCTGCTGAGCGCTGCCGGACGCTGCGCACCGCTGACCGCCTTCCCGGTCCGCGAGAGCCCCTCGCGGTTCACGAATGGGCGGCGCAGCCGCGGGTACGCTGACCCGCGTGCCGCCGTTGAATCTGGGCAACCAGGAGCCGAGGACGCCGCTCGACGCCGCCCGAGCCTGGGCCGCGACCGCCGAACGGGCGGGAGAGTACGTCCTCTTCTTCGACTTCGACGGCACGCTCGCCCCGGTCGACGACGACCCCACGGCGGTCCAGCCCGCGCCGAAGGTCATCGCCGCGCTCGAGGCGCTGGCCCCGGTCGTACGCCGGGTGGCGATCGTCTCGGCCCGCCCGGTGGAGTTCCTCCGCGACCACCTCGGCGGGCTCGCCGGCATCGACCTCTACGGCCTCTACGGGTTGGAGCACAGCCACTCCGGCGGGGAGACGGTCACCGAGCCGGCCGCCCTGCCCTGGGTGCCCACCATGGCCGAGCTGGCCGACCGGGCCCGCGCCGAGCTGCCCCCGGGCACCCTGGTGGAGTTCAAGCGGCTCTCCGTCGCCCTGCACTACCGCACCGCGCCGCACCTGGCCGAGGCGGTGGAGAGCTGGGGTCGGACCCAGGCCGACCGACTGGGCCTGCGGGTGCAGGCCGGCCGGATGGTGCTGGAACTCAAGCCCCCGGTCGACCGGGACAAGGGCATGGTGATCGACGAGGTGGTCCGCTCGGCCGCCGGGGCCTGGTACTTCGGAGACGACGTCTCCGACATCAAGGCGTTCGCGGCGCTGCGCGCCCGGGCCGCCGCCGATCCCGGCTTCGTCGGCGTCTGCGTGGCGGTCGCCAACCCGGAGACCGGCCAGGAGGTCGCCCTCGCCGCCGACCTGACCATCGACTCCCCGGCCGCCCTCGGCGACTTCCTCAGCAACGCCGTCGCCCGGCTGAGCTGACCACGCCCGGTTCGCCGGACGGCCGTCGTCGGCCCGGCCGGCTCGACCTGGCCGCACGCGAGGGGATCCCCCGCCCGCTGGGACGGGCGGAGGATCCCGGTCAGCCGATCCCGCCGCCGGTCAGGCCGGCAGGGTCCACTTCTGGTTCGCGCCACCGTTGCAGGTCCACAGGTGCACGATGACGCCGTCGGGGGCGACCGTCAGACACTTGCCGGACTGCGGGTTGCGCAGGGTGCCATCGGCGCTGGACAGCCACTGCTGCGAGCCGAGGCCGTGACAGCGCCAGAGGATGATCTGGTTGCCGTCCGCTGATCCGCCGCTGTGCACGTCCAGGCACTTGCCCATGGACATGACGGTGCGGTTGGGCATCACCGCCCAGCCCTGCGGGTCGGACCCGTCGCAGGCCGAGACCTCGATCTGCGCGCCGTCGTCGAACGGCGACCGGACGTCCAGGCACTTCCCGTCCAGCCCGGTGACCGCGCCGATCCGGGCGGTGCTGCCGGTCGGCCCGTTCTTGGCCACCATCTCGGCGATCCGGATGCCCTGCATCAGCTCGTCCACCGCCGGGATGCCCTCGGGCACGGGCGGCTCGTCGAGCAGCCGCTCACTGGCCACCTCCAGCCGCTGCCGGAGCTGGGTCGACCGGTAGTCGAGCGCCCAGTTGAAGCACCGCTCGATCGGGTCCCACCGCTCCTCCCAGGTGCACGGCAGGACATGTTCGTTGCGGTTGGCACGCGGGTTCGGCTCCGGCTCGTTGGCCTTCTGCGGCTTCACCACGCACTTGTCGTTCACGATCTGCGCGCAGTAGTTGGCCCGGGCCTGCTCGAAGCCGGCGGTCACCCGCCGCTCGGGGATGATGCCGCCGGTCTGTCCCTCCCGGCCGTTGACCACGTTGGCCTCCAACTGCCCCTGGTCGAACGGGATCCGGGACTGGCCGAACAGGTGGATGCCGATGGTCTGGTCCTGCTCCAGCGAACGGGCGAAGCCAAGCTTGGTGTACGACTGGAGCAGCAGCGCCGTCCGGGTGAGCTTCTTGTTCAGGTCGTACAGTTCGTTGCCCTGCGTCGTCAGGTCCCGGACCACCTCGTGGTAGTACTGGCCGGCCTGGCCGTAGAGCCAGTCCCGCGTCTTCGTCCTGATCTCCGACTCGCTGTCCACCGTACGGGGCGCGCTCTGCTCGAAGTCCGGCTTGACCGTCCCCCACTTCTCCTGCATGCCCTGGGTGGCGTTACGAATCCAGCCCTGCCGCGGGTCGCTCGGCGGGTAGTACTGCTGGATCTTGCCGTACGGGTAGACCTTGCTCCACGAGTACGCGGTGAGCCACTGGCCGTCCCACTTCTGCCGCACCCGGAAGGTGATCTCCAGGTCGGCGTAGACGGCGTACGGCTTCTCCCCGTCCGGGTCCGGCGGCTCCGACATGTTCGTCCAGGCTGCCTGGTAGCAGGTCTGGGCCGGGGTGTCGGTACGCCCGTAGTCGGCGAGCCACATCTCCTTCAGGTGCTTGCTGACCACGTTGCTCGGCCGGCTCGGCTGGTAGGTGGCGGTACCGGAACAGGGCGGGATCGCGGTCGGCTCGGCCGTGCTGGCCCCCTCGACGTCCTGGTTGGGCAGACCGAACATGGTGTAGCCCAGGCGGTCGTTCTGGATCGTGTTCCGCTTCGCGTGCAGCTTGGCGACCATCGCGGAGCCGGTCGCCCGGTAGTCGTCGAGCAGCTTGGCGTAGAGCGGACTGAGCTGCTCCGGCTGGTCCCAACCCCGAGGCGCGCTGAACCGCCGGACCGCGGTCTGGATGGCCTGGCCGGACGCCAGGATCTCGTCCGTGGTCAGGTTGACCTTCGCAGCGTGGCTGGGGTTCTGCGCCACCATGTGCTTGTAGCCCTCGGCGGCCAGCAGCCAGTGCTCCACCGCCGCCGTCGGCGGGGCCTGCACCCGTACGCCGCCGCTGACCTGGTGCGGCAGGTTGAGGTGGTTCTCCGCGTAGTCGGTCAGGTAGCGGATCGAGCCGTGGTAGCCGTACGCGCCGAGGTTGTTCTCCGGGTTCGGGTCGCCCAGCCCGGCGGTGAACGGCGCGGCTTTGCTCTGGATGCTCGCCGCCGTGTTCAGCGTCTCCACCGTCGCCTTGTACTCGTCCCAGGTCAGCGGCGTCTCGGGGTAGCGGGCGGCATGGCTGACACGATGGTTGATGACCCCTTCGAGCTGGGAGACCTGGGTCTCCTGGAGGGAGCGCAGGATCGAGCTGCCCCAGAAGTCGACCCGCTCGGTGACCAGCGCGAGCTGCGAGACGACCTTCCTCAGCTCGTCCTGGGTGAGCCACACCTCGGTGAGCAGCCGGTTGAACTGGGCGTCCATCTGGTCGTAGAGCTGCACCAGGGCCAGCTCGATCCGGTCGAACCGCTGGTTCATCTCGTTGCGGAAGTCCCGGAGTTCCTGACGGAGCTCCTTGAGTTCGTTCAGGATCTGCTGGTCCATGGTGGGACCCGTGCCGCCGAAGAGCGGCACCAGCGACTGGATCGCGCCGAGCACCGCACCGGCCATGCCGATCCCGCTCGCCGAGAAGAGCGCCGCCTTCAGGCCGTTGGCGGCGAGCGCCGGAAGCCAGTTACTGACCGCGGTGGCGATCTGGACGGCGGCCCGGCCGGTGCCGGTCACGATCGCGCCCACCTTCGGGTCGGCGAACCCGACCAGCTTCCCGAACAGGTCGATCGCGCCGGCCGCGCCCTCGAGCCACTTCTTGCGCTCCTCGGCCTTCGCCTTCGCCTGGTCCAGTTCGGCCTGGGTCGCCGGTCGCCCGTCCACCGGAAGGGTGGCGTTCATGGCCGCCACGTCCGCGTTGGCGGCGTCGGTGCGCTGGTTGATCTCGTTGAGCAGGGCGGTGATCTGCCGGTTGCCCTCGGCCAGGTAGTCCTGGAGGTTCTGGCTGTGCTCCAGCAGGGCACCGACGTTGACGTACGTCCCGATCAGCGGGTCGGCCATCAACTGGTCCGAGGTGGCGTTCGCCACGATGTTGTACTTCGCGCCGAAGTAGCCGTTCCACGCTTCGGTGAAGGTCGGGTCGATCGCGCCCCGGCCGGCCACCTCCCCCCAGATCTTGTCCTGGTGCTCGAAGACCTGGTTGATCACGGAGTTGTGGCGCTGCGCGGCGTGGATGTCGTCCAGCGTCTCACCGAGCGCCAGGACCTCCTTGCCGAGCGTCGACTCGGCCAGCTCCCGGAAGATCGGCGCGGCCACCGCCCCGGACGGGTGCAGCGCGGACAGCTCCAGCAGCTTGACCATGAGCTGGTACGTCGGCCGGACCAGGTCGTCGGCGCCGAGCTGGCTGGTGTACCACTGGTTCATCGAGGCGGTGTGCTGCACCAACTGCTGCGAGGTGGCGGCCGGGTTCCGCTGGCGGTAGCCGACCATCGTCGCGCTGAGGAACATCTGCCGCAGGCCCTCCGCGCCGCTGGCCCGGGATCGCATGTACGCCGCGAACAGTCCCCGGCGCTGCGTGTCCTGGTCGATGACGACCCCACCGGACGCGTACGCCGACGGCGACACCACGACGTTGCCGACGGCGGCTGTCAGCACCACCGCCGCGACGGCACAGAGCCGCCCCCACCGGCCGGCGAACCCGCGTCGCCGGCTGGTTGTCGGTCCTCTTCGGATCATTGCCTCTCCTCCCGGTGCCGCCCACGGTCGGGCGGCGCGCCAGGAGGTTCGCCGGAGGATCGTCCCGGCCGGAAGGGACAGGTGTCCCGGACGGCCGGGCAGGGTCGGAACGCCGACAGTCCCACCGCCCAGGTCCGAGTTCACCGCAGCCACGCGGGCCACGGGCCGCGCCGGGTTGATCGACTTCATTACGCCGAAACGGCGGTCTCCGACGTCTCGGACAGCCCCACCTCGCCGAAACGGCGTCGTTCTACTTCAGATGCCGTAGCGGCGCTGTCGGCTGGCGTACGACCGCAGCGCCCGGAGGAAGTCCACCCGGCGGAAGTCGGGCCAGTTCAGCTCGCAGAAGTAGAACTCCGAGTGCGCCGACTGCCAGAGCATGAACCCGGAGAGGCGCTGCTCGCCGCTGGTGCGGATGACCAGGTCCGGATCGGGCTGACCCCGGGTGTAGAGGTGCTCGGCGATGTGCTCGACGTCCAGCACCTCGGCCAGTTCCTCCAGGGTGGCCCCGGCGGCGGCGTGCTCCAGCAGCAGCGAGCGGACCGCGTCGGTGATCTCGCGCCGGCCGCCGTACCCGACTGCGATGTTGACCTGGGCACCGCCGGCGCGCTCCCGGGTGCGCTCCTCGGCGGCCTTCAACGCGGTGGCGGTCTGCGCCGGAAGCAGGTCGAGCGCGCCGACCATGCGCAACCGCCACGGGTTGCCCTCCTCGGCCAGCTCGACCACGAGGTCCTCGATGATCTGCAACAGCGGGTCGAGTTCCCGGGCCGGGCGGCGCAGGTTGTCGGTGGCGAGCAGATAGAGGGTGACGTGCCCGATCCCGGCCTGGTCGCACCAGCCGAGCATGTCCTTGATCTTGGCTGCGCCGACTCGGTGGCCGTCGTTGGGATCGACGAACCCCATCTCCTTGGCCCACCTACGGTTGCCGTCGCACATCACGCCGACGTGTCGGGGCACCGGCTTGCCCGCGAGGCTCGCCGTCAGTCGACGCTCGTACACCGAATAGAGCAGGTTCCGCAGAGTCATCACCATGCAGCGTAGCGACCCTGGCTGGAAAGGGGCACGTCCCACCTCAAACCCGCCCGGACAGGGCCCGTCCGATCGCCGCCAGGGTGCGCGCGTCCAGCCGGCCGTCGCCGAGCCCCAGCTCCACCACGGTACGGAAGACCCGGTCGTCGCGGCGGGCGGCGCGCACGGCCGCGTCCACCACCCGCCGCCGCCGGGCCAGCCAGGCCGCCGCCGAGCTGTGCCGCAGGTGGGTGCCGAGGCGTCGGCGCAGGCTGGCGGCGTACCGGTCGGCGGCCCGGTCCGGGGAGCGGGCCGCCGCCGCGCCGGCCAGCGCGCCGGAGAGCAGCGCGTAGAAGATCCCCTCCCCGGTGAACGGGTTGATCAACGACAGCGCGTCGCCGGCCAGCACGGTCCGGCCGCGTCCCGGTGCCGGCCGGTGCGTCGACAGCGGCAGGTGGTGGGCGCGCAGGTCGGTGGCCGTGGCCGGGTCGGCGTCGGGGAGCAGGTCGGCAAGGCGGTCGAGCAGGTGCGCCCGGCTCAGCGGCTCACCGCGCAGCACCTCCCCGTACCCGACGTTCGCCCGGCCGTCGCCGATCGGAAACGACCAGGCGTACGCCGGCCAGCGCGCGGCCGAGGTGACGATGAGCTGCTCCGGTGGGCCCGGGCGGGCCGGGGCGTACCCCCGGATGGCGAGCGCGAGGTGGCGTTCCGGGTTGATCGGGTGACCGAGGGTCCGGCGTACCACCGAACCGGCCCCGTCCGCGCCGACCACCGCCCGGGCGGTGAACGCGTCGTCCAGCAGCACCCGGTCGGCCCGCTCGACCACCCGGCGGACGGTGTGCCGACGCAACTCCGCCCCGCTCGACACGGCCGCCGCGACGAGCCGGGCGTCGAAAACCGTCCGGGGCACCGTGTACGCCGGCCGGGGCAGCGCCCGGGCCACCGTGCCGCCGCCCGGGGCGACCAGGCGCAGCGCGGGCAGCGGTGGATATCCGGCCACCGCGTCGACGACCCCGAGCCGGGTCAGCACGTCCAGCGCGTGCGCGGTGATGCCGTCCCCGCAGGCCTTGTCCCGGGGAAGTCGGCCCGGTCGAGCAGGAGCACCCGGGCCCCGGCCCGGCGGGCGGCCAGCGCTGCGGCGGCACCCGCCGGCCCCGCCCCCACCACCGCCACGTCGTACGCCTCGGTCACGCGGCATCACCTCCGGTCCCGGCTCGACTCCTCCTCCCGGCCGACGGATCCGCCCGGCCCGTTGGGGGCGGGTTCGCCCGACCCCTTGGAGGCCCGCCACAGACCGTAGATGGCCAGGCCACCCGCCGTCATCAGCGGCACGCCGTCCCGGACGAGCCCGTCAACGCCGAGCAGCCACCAGCACAGCGGCAGGTCGACGGCGAGCACGCCAAGGGTCAGCACCACCAGCAGGCCACGCGCCCAGCGCCTCCCCCGGAGCACGAAGAACGTGCAGAACAGCACCGCGTAGCTGGTGACGAGGGCGAAGCCGAACCAGAACGCCACGGCCGGTCCGGCGACCAGCCGACCGTCCAGGATCGTGCCGGCCGCCACCAGCGCGGGGACGAGCATCAGCGGGCTGTAGGTGAACGCGGCGACCCGGGTGGTGAGCAGCCAGCCGGCAACCTCCGGACGACGCGGCGGGGCCTCCCGCCAGGAGATGCCCTGCCGGTCGATGACCAGTCGCCCCCGGTGCCGGGTCAGGTACCCGGCGACCGCCGGAGAGCGGTACAGCAGCCAGAGCACCGCCAGGCAGAGCGCGGTGAGTCCGACGAAGCCGACGATCCCCGGCAGCGGGGGCACGCCCTGCCGGGGTACGACCAGCCGGCCCACCGCGAAGACGGTGGTGACGACGAGGATCAGTCCGAGTGGCCGGGCCAGCGTCCGGCCCCGGCGGACGTGCCCGACCAGCAGTACGAAACCGAACGCGCGCAGCAGCGCCCAACCGCTCCGTACCGCCAGGCCGAAGCCCTGCTCCGGGGCGTACCACCAGTTGAGCAGATCGACCACGACGGTGGCCGCCGCGGTCACGGCGAGCAGGGTGGTGAGCGCGCGGACGGCGGACGGCCGCCGGACCTCGGTCGCGACGGCCGTCCTCATGACTGCTGATGATGCCCTCGGCGGTCAACCCACACACGTAGGTGGTTGGTTGGCTGGGTTGGGTTGGGTTGGGTTGGGTTGGTTGCAGGGGACCCCTGCTCGGCACGAGGCGGTAGCAGGGGTCCCCTGCTACCACCTCAGCCCACGGCTACCGCCTCGGGAGCACGGCTACCGCCGCGGGGACACGGGCTACCGCCCGGGGGCGGCGTCCAGCCGGGCGCGCAGGGCATCCAGCTCGGACCAGAGCACACCGGGCAGCTTGTCGCCGAACTTCTCGAACCACTCGTTGATCAGCGGCAGTTCGGCCCGCCACTCCTCCGGGTCGACCTTGAGCGCGATCCGGACGTCCTCCGGGGTCATGTCGAGGCCGTCGACGTCCAGCGCGTCCTGGGCGGGGACCATGCCGATCGGGGTCTCGACCGCCTCGCCCCGCCCCTCGATCCGCTCGACGATCCACTTGAGCACCCGGGCGTTCTCCCCGAAGCCGGGCCAGAGGAAGTTGCCGTCGGCGTCCTTGCGGAACCAGTTGACGTAGTACACGCTCGGCAGCTTCGAGGCGTCGCCGTCGGCGCCCTTGCCCATCTCGATCCAGTGCCGGAAGTAGTCCCCGGCGTGGTAGCCGATGAACGGCAGCATCGCCATCGGGTCGCGGCGGACCACCCCGACCGCGCCGGACGCGGCGGCAGTGGTCTCCGAGGAGAGCGTGGCTCCCAGGTAGACGCCGTGCACCCAGTCACGGGCCTCGGTCACCAGCGGGACGGTGTCCCGGCGCCGGCCGCCGAAGAGGATCGCGTCGATCGGCACGCCGTTCGGGTCGTAGTAGTCCTCGGCCAGGATCGGGCACTGGGTGATCGGGGTGCAGAACCGGCTGTTCGGGTGGGACGATGGGGTGTCGCTCTCCGGCGTCCAGTCGTTGCCCTTCCAGTCGGTCAGGTGGGCCGGCGGCTCGCCCATCCCCTCCCACCAGATGTCGCCGTCGTCGGTCAGCGCGACGTTGGTGAAGACGGAGTTGCCCCGGTCCAGGGTCCGCATCGCGTTGGCGTTGGTCTTCCAGTCGGTGCCGGGCGCCACGCCGAACAGGCCGTACTCGGGGTTGACCGCGTAGAGCCGGCCGTCCGGGCCGAACCGCATCCAGGCGATGTCGTCGCCGATGGTCTCGACCTTCCAGCCCGGGATGGTCGGCTCCAGCATGGCCAGGTTGGTCTTGCCGCAGGCGGACGGGAACGCGCCGGCGATGTGGTAGACCCGCCCCTCCGGCGAGGTGATCTTGAGGATCAGCATGTGCTCGGCGAGCCAGCCCTCGTCCCGCCCCATCACGCTGGCGATCCGCAGCGAGTAGCACTTCTTGCCGAGCAGCGAGTTGCCGCCGTAGCCGGAGCCGAAGGACCAGATCTCCCGGGTCTCCGGGAAGTGCGAGATGTACTTGGTCTCGTTGCACGGCCAGGCCACGTCCTGCTGGCCGGACTCGAGGGGCGCGCCGATCGAGTGCAGCGCGTGCACGAAGTCGGCGTCGTCCCCCATCGCCTCGAGGATCTTCGCGCCCATCCGGGTCATGATCCGCATCGAGGCGACCACGTACGGACTGTCGGTGATCTCCACCCCGAACATGGGGTGCTCGGCCTCGACCGGCCCCATGCAGAACGGGATGACGTACATCGTCCGGCCGCGCATGCAGCCGCGGTAGAGATCGGTCATCACCCGTTTCATCTCGGCCGGCGCCATCCAGTTGTTGGTGGGGCCGGCGTCCGCCTCGTCGGCGGAGCAGATGAAGGTGCGCTCCTCGACCCGGGCGACGTCACCGGGGTCGGTGCGCGCGTAGAAGGAGTTCGGCTTCTTCTCCGGGTTGAGGCGGACCAACGTGCCCGACTCGACCAGTTCGTCGGTGAGGCGACGCCACTCCTCGTCGGATCCGTCCACCCAGACCACCCGGTCCGGAGTGGTCAGTTCCGCGACTTCTCGGACCCAGGCGAGCAGTTTGGCGTGGGAGGTCGGGGCCTGATCGATACCCCGAACAGCAGCCGGAGCAACCATTACACATCTCCTTGAGGTCGACGCTGACCGATCTACGGGATGCACGAGTCGTGGCGGGCGCCGAGCGCCTCGCCGTCGTGAAAACCTGGGATTCCGCCCAGCGTAAACCGGGCGGCCCCGGGCGTCAGTGGGACTGGTTGTGAAGAACTGCACAAAGTACGGCCTACCTGCGACTTCACGAGCTGATACCCGCTTTCCCGCGCAGTTTCACGCATTTCCCCGGTTGACCTTCAACGCGTTCGGGGAAGCGGACCCCGGTCGCGTGCGGGTGGACGCGGACCACCAACACACCACCTCCGATGATCACGAGCCACCAGAGCGTCGACGACATCACCCTCCGTCACTGTCGGTAACGTCTTTACCCACTGCTGCCGTTGCTACCCGTCCGGCAGGCCCCTTGCCGGTACGCTTCCCCCGTGGCTGCGACCGTGACCGGGGACCAACCGGGGACCCCCCGTGCCCGCTCGGGCCTGGTTCGGTCGCTGTTCGACCGGTTCGGCCACCTCCTGCATGAACTGAGCAAGTTCGCCACCGTTGGCGGAATCGCCTTCCTTGTCGACTTCGCCCTGTTCAACGTCCTCACCGCCGGACGCGGGGTGGAGCCGGTCACCGCGAAGACGATCTCCACCGTCGTCGCGGCCACGCTCGCGTTCCTCGGCAACCGGTTCTGGACCTGGCGGCACCGGGAGCGCTCCAACCCGGTCCGCGAGTACGCCCTGTTCTTCTTCTTCAACGGGGTGGGTCTCGGCATCGCGGTCGCCTGCCTCGCCATCAGCCGCTACGGGCTGGGCAGCATCTGGCCGGGGGTCTTCCAGACCACGCTGGCCGACAACATCGCCAGCTTCATCGTCGGCACGGGCCTCGGCACGCTGTTCCGGTTCTGGTCGTACCGACGGTTCGTCTTCGTCGAAGCGGGAACCCGACGGGTTCCGCGAGGACCCGACCCAGATTCCCAGGCGTGACCTGGGGCCCATCCCGTCCGGTCGACAGGCCGGAAAGCCACGATCAACCTTAAGGTGTTCCGCATGCGTCTTGTCCGCCTCCTGCCCGAGCGCTGGCAGAAGTTCATCCGCGAGGCGCTCAAATTCGGCATCGTCGGTGGCATCAACACCGTCATCAATTACGCCGTGTTCAACGCGCTGGCACTGACCGTGTTCACCGACGGTCAGTTGAAGGCCGCCGTCGCCGCGACCATCGTCGCCACCATCTCGTCGTATCTGATGAACCGGCACTGGACGTACCGGGACCGGCCGAAGTCAGCGATGCGGCGGGAATACGCGCTCTTCTTCCTCTTCAACGCGACCGGGTTGCTCATCGAACTGGGTGTGCTCGCCGCCGCGAAGTACGGCCTCGGCGTGACCGGCCTGCTCGCGCTGAACGTGGCGAAGACCGGCGGCGTGGTACTCGCCACCCTGTTCCGGTTCTGGTCGTACCGGACCTTCGTCTTCCAGCCCGCCCCGGTGCCGGCTCCCGCCGAGCAGCGGAGCGAGCACGAGGCGGTCGCCGGCATGGACCCGGTGGCCGAACTCGCCGAGTCGGTCACCGAACTCGAACAGGCCCAGCCGGCACCGACATCGCCACCCGAGGTCAAGCCACGGCCGAGGCTCAGGCCCCGATCCCGGGTCGCGTCGAGCCCGACCGCCGGCCCCGGTCGAACGGTCAAGCCGCGTCCGGCAGGCGTCGGCGACCCGGCCGTACCCCGGACGGACGCCCGACCCGGCCCCACGTCGCTGAGCCACCTCGACCGGCTCGCCCCCGGGCTCGTCTCGATCGACTCGGAGTTGGAAGCCGAACTCGCCGCCGAGCTGCACGCCGCATCCCGGCGTGCCCCGCGCCGATGAGCGCCGAGCCGGTCCGCTCGGGGACCGGGGCCTCCGCCGAGCTGTTCTTCGAGGACCTCACCCCGGGCCGCTGGTTCGACCTGGGCGTGGTCACCGTCGACGGGGACGAGATGGTCGCCTTCGCGCGACGGTTCGACCCGCAGTGGTACCACGTCGACGACGAACTGGCCCGGCAGAGCCACCACGGCGGGCTGATCGCCAGCGGGTTCTACACGGTCAGCCTCTTCATGCGGGCGTACGTCGACCATGTGCTCTCCCGCGCGGCGGCCGACGCCTCTCCCGGGCTGGAGGAGCTGCGCTGGCTGGCCCCCGTACGGGCCGGTGACCGGCTGGCGGTACGGCTCGACGTGATGGGGAGCAAGCCCTCCACCGCCCGCCCGGGGCTCGGCACCGTCACCCTCACCGGCACGATGCTCCGTCTCGACGCGGAGGGCAGTCCGGAGTGCGAGGTGCTGCGCACTCGGTTCCGCGGCTGGTTCACCCTCCGCACCGTCGAGGAGGAGCCCGACGAGGCCACCGGCGAGGCGGTCGATGTCGCCGAGCCGCTGCCCGACCGGCCAGCCCCGGCGCTGCCCGCCCAGCCGGCTCCGGCGCTGCCGACCCGACCGGCCCCGGTCAGCGGGCCACCGGTCTTCGGCGGCGTACCTGTCTCCGCCCCTCCGGCCGGTCTGCCGGCCCCACTGGGCGCACCCATCTCTGGGCCGCCGGCCCCACTGGGCGCACCGGTCTCCGCACCTCCGGTAGGCCCGCACGCCCCACTGGGCGCACCGGTCTCCGCACCTCCGGTAGGCCCGCACGCTCCGCTGGGCGCACCGGTCTCCGGGCCGCCGCTGCCCGTCGGATCAGCCATGCCGGTCGGCGTACCCGTCTCGGCGCCACCGGTCAGGCCGGCCGGCCCGGCGGTCGGACCGGTCAGTTCGCTGGACGCCCCCACCACCGTCCTACCCGGCCCGGTGGTCTCCGCGCCACCGGCACAGACCCCGGGTCCGTACGGCACCGACACGCCTACCGCCGTCATCCCGGCCGCCCGCGACCCGCACGACCCCCGTGGTCCCCACGATCACTTCGACCCGCTGCACCGGCACCACCCGCCCGAGACCACCTGACGGCCGCCCGCCGGTCGGGACACTCAGCCGGCGGGCCCGGCCGGACCGGTCCGGGAATCGCGCCGGCCGGGCCGGGGAGCTACCGGTGCTGGCCCGGGCGACCCGGTCCGCGCACCCGTCGGTCACGGCGGGTGGCGTGGTCGGCGGCGCGTGAGAGACTTGGCGAGATGAGCGAGCAACCCGCGACCGACGAGGCTCCCCCTGCCACCGGGCCGGCCTCGGCCGCCACGCACCGGCCCCAACGGTGGACGCGCCGCGCCCCGTGGCTGGCGGGCGGTACGGCCCTCGTCGTGGTCGTCACCGACCAGCTCACCAAGCTGTGGGCCGAACGCACCCTCACCCTGGGCGAGCGGACCCCGGTACTCGGTGACGCGCTCGGCATCCAGCTCATCTACAACTCGGGTGCGGCCCTGTCGATCGGCTCCGAGTCGACGTGGATCCTGACGATCGTCACAGCCATCGGCGTGGTCGCCGGCCTCTGGTACTCCTGGCGGGTACGGTCCCGGGCCTGGGCCCTGGCCCTCGGGCTGATCCTCGGCGGGGCGATCACGCACCTCGGTGACCGGCTCCTGCGCAAGCCGTCCTTCGGCCACGGCCACGTCGTGGACTTCATCGCGTACTTCGACTGGTTCATCGGCAACGTCGCCGACATCGCGATCGTCGTCGGGGCGGGGATGTTCCTCCTCCTCACCGCGCGGGGCACCACGATGCGGCCGGAGGACGACCCCGGCCGCTGACCTGGTGGCGCGGTTCAGGCGGTGGGGTCGCGCAGCGGCCGGCCGTCCTGCATGTCGGCCATGATCTCCCGCAGCTCGCCGTCGCCCACCGAGTGCCGGTCGTGGTGTGCCTCGACCAGCTCGTACAGCCGGGTCTGCACCTGCTCCACCCCGGGCACGTCGACCAGCACCGATTGTCCCCGCTCCCCGGCCGACTCGATGGTCAACGTGCCGCAGCCGAAGAGCCGCTCGACGAACCGCTGGTTCATCGAGTGGTCGTTGATCCGGCCCAGCGGGATGTCCCGCCGGTCGCGGGAGAGGATGCCCTGCTGGAGCAGCACCCGCTCGGTGGTGAACAGGTAGTGCGTGCTGCGCCAGGACAGGTACGGCACCAGGGTGAACACCACGGACAGCACCAGGGCGAACCCGGCGACCAGGTAGAGGCCGATCCGGCCGGCCTGACCGTCCGGCAGGAGGATCCAGGCGGCCACCACCGCCGCGACGCTCAGCAGCAGTACCAGGACCGGCCGGACCAGCGCCTTCGCGTGCGGGTGCAGGTGCAGCACGATTTCCTCGTCCTCGGTGAGCACGTCATCGGGAAACGCCACACGAACCTCCTCGCAGAACATCGACGCGCTGACGGTAGCCTGCCGCCGCCCGCGCACGCGGCACCCCCACCGTGGGGGTTCGGGATGTCGGTGCGGAGCATGGGGATCGTCCCGCCCGGCCGGCATGCGGCGCGGGCCCGTACCGGGCTCAGCGTAGGTGCAGCACGTCCCCGGCGGCGAGGCTCCGCTCGCCCTGCGCGGTGCGGACCAGGAGTCGCCCGTCGCCGTCGACGCCGGTGGCGTCGCCGGTCACTTCGTCACCGCCGGGCAGGAGCACGCGGACCGGGCGACCGACCGTGCCGCAGGCGGCCAGGTAGGCGTCGCGCAGACCGCTGGCGATGGCGTCGCCCCCGGCGTCCCGCCAACGCTCGTACCAGTCGGCGACCGCGCGGAGCAGGGCGCGCAGCAGCGGGTCCCGGTCGGTGGCGGCGGCCCCGGCGAGTTGCAGCGAGGTGGCGGGCAGGCCGGTGGGGTTCTCCGGCAGCTCGTCGGCCCGCAGGGTCACGTTGAGGCCGACGCCGAGCACGATCGCGGTCGTCTGGGTGGCCGCGCCGGCGGGCACGATCGCCGCAGGCTGGGTGGCCGCGCCGCCGGGCACGATCGCCGCCGGCTGGGTGGCCGCGCCGCCGGGCACCGCCTCGGCGAGTACCCCGGCGCACTTGGCGTCGTCGAGCAGCAGGTCGTTGGGCCACTTCAGCCGGGCGTCCAACTCGGCCAGCCGGGCCACCGCCTCGACCAGCGCGACCCCGGCGAGCAGCGGCAGCCAGCCGTACCCGGCGGCCGGCACGGGTGACCAGCCACGCTCCGGGACGGCCTCACCGGGCCGGAGCAGGACGCTGGCCGCGATGCCGGCCCGGGGCGGCGACTGCCAGACCCGGCCCCGTCGGCCCCGTCCGGCGGTCTGCCGCTCGGCGACCACGACGAGGCCCTCCGGCTCGCCGGCCCGCGCGGCCTCGGCCACGTCGGCGTTGGTGGAGCCGGTCTCCGCGCGCAGCTCCAGCCGCCGCCACGGCCCGTACGGGGCGACCAGCGCGCGCCGCAGCCGGGCCGCGCTCAGCGGCGGTCGGTCCAGGTCGGTGTACGGGGAGCCCGGCATCCCGCCAGCGTACGGCCCCGGCCTCGAAGCACCGCCGGACGGACGCGGACGGCCTCGGGTCTGAGGCGAACTGCACACTGCCGTACGCCTGAACCATCGTTATATTCCGTGGGTGACCATCGAGACCGGGATCAACGTCCACACCACCGCCGGCAAACTGGCGGACCTGGAGCGACGGGTCGACGAGGCGGTGCACGCGGGTTCGGCGCGCGCCGTGGAGAGGCAGCACGCGCGGGGCAAGAAGACCGCCCGGGAGCGGATCGAGCTGCTGCTCGACGAGGGCTCCTTCGTCGAGCTGGACGAGTTGGCCCGGCACCGCTCGACCAACTTCGGCCTCGACCGCACCCGCCCGTACGGCGACGGCGTAGTCACCGGGTACGGCACCGTCGACGGCCGGCAGGTCTGCGTCTTCGCGCAGGACTTCACGGTCTTCGGTGGCTCCCTCGGCGAGGTCTTCGGTCAGAAGATCGTCAAGGTGATGGAGCTGGCCATGAAGATCGGCTGCCCGATCATCGGCATGAACGACTCCGGTGGCGCGCGGATCCAGGAGGGCGTGGTCAGCCTCGGCCTGTACGCCGACATCTTCTTCCGCAACGTCCGCGCGTCCGGGGTGATCCCGCAGATCTCGCTGGTGATGGGGCCGTGCGCGGGTGGCGCGGTGTACTCGCCGGCACTCACCGACTTCACCGTCATGGTTGACCAGACCTCGCACATGTTCATCACCGGCCCCGACGTGATCAAGACGGTGACCGGCGAGGACGTGGCGATGGAGGAGCTGGGCGGGGCGCGTACCCACAACACCCGCAGCGGCAACGCCCACTACCTCGCCAGCGACGAGGACGACGCAGTCGACTACGTCAAGGCGTTGCTGTCGTACCTGCCGGCGAACAACATGGACGAGCCGCCGGCCTTCCCCGTCGACGCGGACCTGACCGTCACCGAGGAGGACCGGGAACTCGACACGCTGATCCCCGACTCGGCGAACCAGCCGTACGACATCCACCGGGTGATCGAGCACGTCCTCGACGACGGGGAGTTCCTCGAGGTCCAGCCTCTCTACGCGCAGAACATCGTGGTCGGCTTCGGCCGGGTCGAGGGACGTCCGGTCGGCGTGGTCGCCAACCAGCCGATGCACTTCGCCGGCACCCTGGACATCGCCGCGTCCGAGAAGGCGGCCCGGTTCGTCCGCACCTGCGACGCGTTCAATATCCCGGTGCTGACCTTCGTGGACGTGCCCGGCTTCCTGCCCGGCACCGGCCAGGAGTGGGACGGCATCATCCGCCGGGGCGCGAAGCTGCTCTACGCGTACGCCGAGGCGACCGTCCCGAAGCTCACCGTGATCACCCGCAAGGCGTACGGCGGGGCGTACGACGTGATGGGCTCCAAGCACCTCGGCGCGGACCTGAACTTCGCCTGGCCGACCGCGCAGATCGCGGTGATGGGCGCGCAGGGCGCGGTGAACATCCTCTACCGCGCCGAACTGGCCGCCGCCGAGGACCCGGCCGCCCTTCGGGCCGAGAAGATCACCGAGTACGAGGACACCCTGGCCAACCCGTACATCGCCGCCGAGCGGGGCTACGTGGACTCGGTGATCCCGCCGCACGAGACGCGGGTCCAGATCGTCCGGGGACTGCGGATGCTGCGCACCAAGCGGGAAACCCTCCCGCCGAAGAAGCACGGCAACATCCCGCTCTAACGACGGCTCCGCCCGCTCGCTGACCGGCCGGCCGGCTGAACGCTGGCTGGCTAGCTGACTGCCTGGCTGCTGCCTGCCTGAGGTGGTAGCAGGGGACCCCTGTTACCGCTTTATGAGTAGCAGGGGACCCCTGCTACCAACCCAACCCTCCCCTGCAACCACCCCAGCCCCACAACCAGCCCACCCCAGCCCACGCCATCCCACAACCACCCCAGCTCACGCCGAGCCGCCCCGAGCCGTCCAGCGGTCAGCAGGAGGGGTTCGCGGCGGTGCACATCCGGGTGGCGGCGATCCGGGCGAGCCGGCGCAGCTCCTCGTCCGACATGGACCGGCCCGGCACGATCACGGTCACCAGGTCAGCCACCCGGACGATCGCCAGGCTCGTCGACCAGGGCGCCTCACCGAGCGACTCTCCGGTGGTCCGGTCACGGGGTTCGGACACCGAGTGGCGCAGCAGTGCCGCCTCGTCGCCGACGAAGTCGCGGTCCACCAGCGTCCAACTCTGCACCGCCTCCGCGGTGATCGTCCGCCCCTGCCATTCGACCGGACCGGTCGAGCGCCATGCGGCGCACGGGGCGACGAGCTGTTCCAGGCTCTGGAAGAAGCGGCCGGCCACCTCGGAGGTGACCCGGTAGAGATCCTGGCCGACCAACAGGTCGCTGGGCGGATGCTCGTAGCCGTCCGGGCGGTCCCGCAGCAGTGTCTGGGAACGGGACCAGAGGGACACCTCCCAGTCGGTTTCCATTCCCTGTGCCGCCCGACAGGCGCCGAGGCGGTCGTCGAGGCGGATCGACTCGCCGAGATCCGACACGGTCAGCGGCGGGTCGGTTGTCTCCCACAGGTCGGCCGGTTGCAGCAGCGCCTCCGGCGGGATCTCGCCGCGCGGTGCCGGATCCACCACCGGTACGGCCACCGGAGGCGGCACCGCTCCGCTTATCGGCCGGAACACGGCGGCAACTCCCCCCACCACCAGCACCAGGGCGACCGCCGTCCCGGCCAACTGCCGCCGGGTACGCCGACGGGCGCGGGCCCGGATCTCCGCCGGCTCCGGCCAGCGTACGGTCGCCAGGTTGACGGCGATCCGGTCGGCCAGGGTGGGTCCGTGCTCGGCCCGGTCGTCGTCGCCACCGGGCTCGAACCCCTGGACCCAGTCGCCGCCCAGGGCCGGGTCCTCGTGTCCCCGGAACCAGCCGCCCCCCAGGGCCGGGTCCTCGTGCCGGAACCAGCCGCCGACCAGGGCTGAGTCCTCATGCCCGACCCAGTCGCCGCCCTGGGCTGGGTCCTCGTGTCGCTCGTGCTCACGCATCGGCGACCTCCTCCATGTCCGTGACGGCGAGCAGTCCGGCGAGCGCGGTACGCCCCCGGGAGAGCCGGGCCTTGACCGTGCCGACCGGGGCGTTGGTCTCCCGGGCGACCTCGGTGACCGGCATGCCGAGCAGGTAGTACAGGGCGAGCGCGACGCGCTGCTCCTCCGGCAGCCGGCGCAACGCGGCCACCACCTCGACGGTGTCGGTGGTCGGGGCGGGAACGGTCTCGACGGCCCCGTGCCGCAGGTACGCGCGGGCGCGACTGCGCAGGCTGCGCCAGCGGCTCACCGCGATCCGGCTGGCCACCACCCGTACCCACGCCTCCGGCTCGTCGTACCGGCCCACGGTCGACCAGCGCTGCCACGCGCGCACGTACGCCTCCTGGACCGCGTCCTGGGCCTCGGCGAGGTCGCCGGTGAGCGCGTAGACGAACCCGAGCAGCCGTTGTCGGCTGCCCCGGTAGAACTCGTCGAACCCGTCGACGTCCGGCACCTGCTACCTCCCCGTGGGCCACTCCCAGGTGACACGCACCGGAGCCCCCGCCCGGTTGCCGCAGGCGGTGGCGGGTGACCTGAACGTCCGCCGCAGGTCCGTCCAGGACCCGGAGCCGGGTACGCCGTGACGCCCGAACCCGACGGGCACCTACTTCACCCGGAGTTACCGTCCGGCTGTGGCCTACCTACTTCTTTTCCGCCCTTTGCTTTGCACCCACCCATGCACCACACACCCTGAGTCATCGAGGACGCTGTCCCACGCGAACCGCGCTCTCCAAATAATCGCTGTTCATTCGGGTGGCGCTTCCGTGGGTGCAGAGCAAAGGACCAACGAAAGACATAGTCGCCCCCCGCCTTCCATCCCAAAGCCTTCACACAGCGTCATCGAGCCAAGCCGGCACGCTGCGTTACCGGTCGCGGCTGCACGCCGGCCGGGTGCCCCCGTCACCGCACGTTCTGGCGAACGACGAGATGGGCCTGCCAGCGCTGCCCGACCGGCGAGACGTCCCGCTCCAGCCGTAGCGGAGTGAATCCCGCCCCGGCGAGCAGGGCGGCTGCCTCCTCCGAGCCGTAGTGGGCGAAGAAGCGGGCGGGGTCGTCCGGGCCGGGCCGATGTTCCCAGCCCTCCCCGGCGCCCTCCTGAAGCGACACCAGCAGCGGGCCACCCGGCCGGAGCACCCGACGCATCTCGGCGAGCGCGGCCGGCGCAAGCGCCTTCGACAGATGCAGCAGCGACGCCGAGCACCACACTCCGCTGAACGCGCCGCCCACGAAGGGCAGGCGCAGCATGTCGCCCTGCACGAGCGGGGCGCTGCCGACACCCCGAGCGTGGTCGAGCATCGACCGGGACAGGTCGAGCCCGACGGTCGGCACGCCCTGCCCGGTCCAGTAGGCGAGGTCCCGGCCGACGCCGCAGCCGAGGTCGAGCACCGCGCCGGCGAGCCGCCGCCGGAACTCGTCGGCGAGTGCGAGGTACGCCGGCGGCATGCTGGCGTTGCGGACGGCGAAGTCGGCGGCCATCCGGTCGTAGGCTGCCTGGATCCGCCTGGTCGGTTCGTCCATGCTGGCCAACCTATTGGCGGTGGCGGCTGATCAGAGGTGCAGGCCCGCGTCGGTGAGGAGGGGGCCGGCGAGCAGGGCCGCGCCGACCACCAGGGTGACCATGTTGACCAGCGCGAAGAACGTCACCCAGAAGAACGCCGGGAACCCGGTCAGCCCGGCGAGCTGGTCGGCGTCGGACGCGGGCATCCGGCCCCGGCTGCGTACCCGTTGCAGCTCCACCACCGGGCGCACCCCGCCGAGCAGCAGGAACCACACCCCGGTGTACGCGAACGCCGCCTGCACCTGCGGCGAGGTGTACCAGGACACGGCGAGCACCAGCCCGCCGGTGACCACCAGGGACACCACGCCGAACGCGTTGCGCACCATGACCAGCATGGCCAGCAGCAACGCCACCGCCACCCAGAGCAGCAGGGTGATCCGGTTACCGCCGAGCAGCCACGCCCCGGCAAGCCCGATCAGCGGCGGGGCGACGTACCCGGCGAGCAGGGTGAGGATCATCCCGGGGCCGGTGGGTCGCCCGGCCGAGAGGGTGAGCCCGGAGGTGTCCGAGTGCAGTCGGATGCCGTGCAGCCGGCGACCGGTCAGCAGCGCGGCCAGCGCGTGCCCGCCTTCGTGGGCGATGGTGATCACGTTACGGGCGATCCGCCACGGCAGCCGGGTCGACACCACGACCAGCGCCACGGCGGCGGTGGCGAGAACGAGCAACGGAGGCGGGTCGGGCTGCGCGCCGAGGAGGCGGTCCCACAGGCTGCCCAGGCCGTCGATCGGCGTCATGGGCGGCCAGCCTACCGCCTCGGCGCACCTCCGCCACCCCCGCTGCTTCCCGGTCCGGGCCGGTTGACCGTGGGAACGTGGCCTGATGACGACGCGAATCGGAGGGGACGCGATGACCGCAACGCCCCTTGAGCCGCACGTCGGGCCGTGGACCGAGGCGGAGTACCTCGCCATGGCCGAGACGCCCGGCCGAATCGAACTGCTCGACGGAAGCCTGATCGTCAGCCCTGCCCCGAGTAAGCGACACCAGATGGTGTCCCGGCGCTTGGCGAACACCCTTGAGGCTGCCACGGAGCAGCACGGACTCGTGGTGTTCGAGGCGGTCAACGTCCGGCTGGGCGCAGATCGGATCGCCATCCCCGACCTGGTCGTCGCCGACACCGACGACGAGGGTTCGGTGGTGGAGGCGGCCGAGGTCACCCTCGTCGGGGAGGTCGTCTCGCCCGGCAACGCCGCCGCCGACCGGGTGCTCAAGATGCAGCTCTACTCGATCGCCCGTATCCCCTGGTATCTCCTGGTCGAGCCGGACGGCGACAGCCACACGTTGCGGCTGTTCCGCCTCGACGGCACGCACTACGTCGAGCACGCGGTGGCCAAGGCCGGCGAGCGGCTGACCCTCGTGACACCCTTCCCGCTCTCGCTCGACCCGGTGTCCCTGCGCTGACCTCGGCCCCTCGAAGCGATTGACACACACCAATCATCCTGCGGCAATTCTTTTAACAGGTGTTGCGATCTCGGGCGCTTCTCTCCAATGATGCGTCAATAACGGACACGTCGGGAGGGAAGCCTCATGTCGCGTACCCGCCTCACCCTGCGCCGGCTGCTCGCCACCGGTATGGCCGCACTCGCCACAGCCGCCGTCGGCCTGGTCGCGACTGCGGCCCCGGCCTCCGCCGCCACCGTCGCCGGCATCGACGTCTCGCACTGGCAGGGCTCGATCAACTGGACCAGCGTCCGCAACTCCGGCATCGAGTTCGCCTACATCAAGGCCACCGAGGGTACGAGCTACAAGGATCCGCAGTTCAACGCCAACTACACCAACTCCTACTACGCGGGCGTGATCCGTGGGGCGTACCACTTCGCCCGGCCGAACATCTCCTCCGGCGCGATCCAGGCCAACTACCTCGCCAGCAACGGTGGCGCATGGTCAGCGGACAGTCGCACCCTCCCGGCCGCCCTGGACGTCGAGGGCAACCCGTACGCCGGCGGGTACTGCTACGGCCTGAGCACCACCGGGATGCGCAACTGGATCCAGGACTTCCTGAACACCTACCGCTCGCGCACCGGCCGCTACGCGGTCATCTAC
Source organism: Micromonospora pallida (assembly GCF_900090325.1). Taxonomy (NCBI): domain Bacteria; kingdom Bacillati; phylum Actinomycetota; class Actinomycetes; order Micromonosporales; family Micromonosporaceae; genus Micromonospora; species Micromonospora pallida. The sequence continues at coordinate 5,034,819 of NZ_FMHW01000002.1, forward strand.
ACCACCACGAGCTGGTGGAACCAGTGCACCGGCAGCTGGACCGGCCCCTGGGCCAACCACCCGCTCTGGGTCGCCCGCTGGGCGAGCAGCCCGGGCACTCTGCCGGCCGGCGCGCCGGTCTGGAGCTTCTGGCAGTACACCGACTCGGGCAGCGTCTCCGGCATCAGTGGTGCGGTCGACCGCAACTACTGGAACGGCGACCGCTCCCGCCTGATCGCCCTGGCGAACAACACCCCCTGAGCCGCACCGCGTCCGGCCGGGCGGCGCCGCACCTCGCGGCCCGTCCGGCCGCGCCACGTCCTGATCGGATACGCCTCCGCGATCGTCCGGCAGGGATCGTGGTGGCGACTGGCCCCCAGGAGGGCCGAAAGCCACCACGATCCCCCATTGGCACGACTCAGCCCTACGGCTTCTCCGCCACGAACACCCCGACGCCCGGCACGCCCTTTACCAATCCGGTCGCCTTGAGCCAGCTAACGGCACCGCGCACAACGGTGATCGACACACCATGTTGCGCCCGCAGCTCGGCAGCACTCGGAATCTGGTCACCAGGCCGCAGTTCGCCGGATTCGATCTTCGCCTTGATGTCATCGATGATCTTCTGGGTTTTCGAGATAGTCATCTGGCACCCCCTGGTCCGCACCGTCATTCGATCACGGACGGGTAAGCGCCTACAACCCATAGATGCACAAAGAGGCATCAAGAGTTGCTTGGTGCCCCTAGATGCCCTAGGTTGAAGTTGCCGATTTCCCCTGGTCCGCAGCCGGTGGAGTTGGCCTTCCCCCGCGCGGCGGCTCGCGTCTCCCCCGTTGTCGGCGAGCCGCCGCGCACCCCCGTCCGCCCACCCGTAGGTGTCACCGTGGAACGGGACCGCGCGATGCTGATCGCCGACCGGCACCAACCCCCGCCGCTCTGGCGGCTGCTACGTATCCGCCACTGCCCCACCTGCCACTGTCGCTGGCCCTGCCCCCGTTACCTGGACGCTCGCGCGGTCCTGCTCGGCAACGACCGGATCGACGTCGCCGCCCTGATCCGCCGCAACAGCCGCTGGCCGTCGTGAACCGGACCGGCACCAACACCACCCACTGGACACGGGTAGCGGCAGCGGGATCGGCTGTCACCCGGAAGGGTCGACAACTGGTCCGGCTGCCGCCAGCGTGTTGATTCAGACTCCCTGGTTGATTCAGACTCCCTGCGTCAGGCTTCCCGTCGCCGGGTGACCGAGACGCCGTCCGCTGCGGGCACCCTGCCCTGCGCGGACGCGCTCCGGCGCAGCACCAGTCGACCGCCCACCACGGCGGCGACGATGGTCACGACGCTGACCAGGGCGATCAGCGCCGAGATGCCGACACTGGCGAGGAGCAGGACGGCGTCGCCGAGGGCGACGAGCATCCACAGTGCCACCGAGGACTTCGTGGTCTTCTGTCGGTAACCCATCGGGCGTACCTCCCTTCCGTCGTCACGGATGAGATACCCCGATCGACGGGAGGTCATGCGAACGGATGTCGCACCGACGCGAATCCCAAGCTCAGCGCGTTGTTCAGTCCTGCCTGTCGGGCTTGAATCCCTTGGCGATCAGGTCGAACTCGTCGAGCTTCTGGTCCCACTCGCTGGCGGCGACCTCCCACCGGATTGCGTAGCCCCGGTTACTGGCCGTCACGAAGCCCCGGTTACGGACGTGGATCCGGGTGTTGTCCCGGGTCTCCAGCCACTCCCAGTCCGCGCAGGTCTTCCAGTACCCCTCGCACTCCTCGATGCTGAGAAACTGGTAGTTCCGCACGATCCCCTTGCGGTCCGGCTCGATCTCCCGCCAGGCCTCTGCCGCGTCCGAGCCCGGTCGGTCGGTGCGGTCGATGACCACCTCACCGACACCGTTCGGCTCCTGGAACTTCACCCAGGTTGCGTCGCTGCTCCGCCGCCAACCTTCCGGCAGGGGCATGGCGAAGCCGGTCTGGTCCCTGTGCATCTTCCAGCCGGCCGGCAGCGTGATCCCACCGGAGGCGCTCGGGCTCGGCGTGGGGCTGGCCGGAGCCGTGCTCGGCGAGGCCGGGGCCGACGCGCTGGTCGGCGCGGACGACTCGGGGGCGGTCGTACCCCCGGTCTGCGGGCCCGGGCCGGTGTTGTCGGGGTCGTCCCTGAGCAGCGGCACAATGAGCACCGCCGCGAGCAGCAGCACCGCCACCAGCGCACCGACAATCAGGTTACGACGGCGGTTGTCCGGCTTCGTCCCGGTGGACGGCGGCACGGCGGCCCGCCCGGACATCGGCGCGGACGGGCTCACCGGGGCCGACATCACCGCGGTCGGATTCTGCACCGGTGGCGCCACCCGGGTCGGCGGCTTCTCGTCCGTACCCCGGTCGGCCGGCACCACGGCGGTGGGCGCGGCATCCGAGGTGGACCCGGCGTCCCCCGGACCGGGCACCTTCGCCGTCGCGTCGTCTCCGGCACCGGTCGCGCCGGACGTGGTGGCCTTCACCGTGGCGTCGCTGTCGGCGGCGGCGCCCAGCGCGGCGGCACCGGCGGCGGCCGCGGCCGGGGACACCGGACGCTGGTCGGACTCACCGGTGAAGCGCGGTCCGGGCACCACCGGCGGACGCGGCTCGCGGGGACCGTTCGGCCCCGGCCGGCGTACCCCGTCGAGCAGTGGAATGCCCCGGCTGCGCTTGCCGCCGGCACGGCGCAGCATCCGCTCGGCCACCTCGGCGTCGATCCGCTCGGCCGGGTCCTTGCGGAGCAGTCCGTTGAGGACCGGCTTCAGTGGACCGGCGTTCTTCGGCGGTGGCATCGGCTCGGTGGCCAGCGCCGCCAGGGTGGCGATCGCCGACGGCCGGGCGTACGGGGACTTGCCCTCCACGGCGGCGTAGAGCGTCGCGCCCAGCGACCACAGGTCGGCCTCCGGGCCGGCCGTGCCGTCCCGCGCCCGCTCCGGGGCGATGTACGCGGGCGAGCCGAGCACCATGCCCGTCCGGGTGACGTTCGGGTCACCGGGGATGGTGGCCAGCCCGAAGTCGGTCAGCACCACCCGACCGTCGTGGCCGAGCAGCACGTTGCCGGGCTTCACGTCCCGGTGCATCACGCCGGCCTTGTGCGCCGCATTGAGCGCACCGAGCACCCCGAGACCGATCTCGATGCAGCGGGCCACCGACACCGGACCGTCCTCGGCGAGGGTGTCCTGAAGCGACTTCGACGCGACGTACTCCATGACGATCCACGGGTCGCCGTCGGTACGCAGCACGTCGAAGATACGGACGACGTTGATGTGGTTCAGCCGGGCGATGGCCCGCGCCTCCCGCAGCGACCGCTCGCGCATCTCCCGACGCTCCTCGTCGGTGAGGCTGGGCGGCGGGACCAATTCCTTGATCGCCACGTCGCGGTGCAGCACCTCGTCGCGCGCCTTCCAGACCCGACCCATGCCGCCCTGACCGAGCGGCGAGAGAAGCCGGTATCGGTTGGCGACGAGTTGGGGAAGCGCGTTCGACATTGCCGAGACGGTACCCGGAGCGGCTGATCGTCACACCGCCGGCACGCCACTATGCGGGATAGGTCAACTTGGCGGGGCGTACCCTTGACAGCATGTCTGCCGACGAGCCGCTGTTCCGGGTGGTCCGGGGAGTCCCGACCACCGAGGAGTTGGCCGCACTGGTGGGCGCGATCCTCGTCCGGTCCCGCCCCGCCACCGTACCCTCCCCCGCCGGCTCGTCCACCTGGGGACGCAGCGGTCGGCCGGGAAGCGCGTTCCCCACCGCCGGCCCCGACGCCTGGCGCACCTCCGGCCTGCCGCGCTGACGAAGCGTATCGACGAATTGACATAAAGTGGCCAGTTCCACCGCGTGTGGGGCTGCTCGCCGTCGCACCCACCGATTAGCCTCACTCAGGGGCACCGGGCTGTGACAAGCGGGAGGGCCGATGATCTCTGAGGAAGACCTCGGACCAAGGTGGCTGCGCGACTACGGCGACATCGAGGCCGACATCCGCCAGATGCGCGAGTTCGCCACCCGACTGGAAGCCGAGGTACGCCGGAACTACGCGCCCCACCTCGCGTACATCGCGGACGACATGTCGGTGAAGCTGCCCGACCCGTGTGACGCCTTCATCGAGCTGGTCCACTTCCTCACCGCGCACCAGCAGGTCCAGCAGGACTCGACGAACCGGGTCTACGACGTCGCCAGCCACACCGGCGGCCTCGCCCACGCCGCCGGCACGATCAGCCAACGGTACGAGGGCAGCGATGCGTTCGCCCGCGCGCGGGTCCAGGACGTCGAGCGGGCGCTGCGCGACGTGCAGGCACCGGTACGCACCGACCAGCCGCTGCCCCCACGCGTCGTGCCCGATCCAACCGTCGTGCCCGATCCAGCCGGCGCGCCCACCACGCCGGAGGTACTGCCGTGATCGAACAGGGCGGTGGCCCGACGTCCGGCCTGACCAACTGGCTCAACATGGACGTCGCCACGATGTGGGCCACCATTCAGGACCACCAGACGGACAACCACTGGCGGCAGGTCGCCGGCTGGCGCAAGACCAGCGAGCTGGCGTTGACCCACCTGAGCCGGCTCAAGGAGTACCGGCGCGGGCTCGCCCAGGCCTGGCCGCCGGAGAAGAGCGCCGCCTCGCGGGCGTACCTCGCCGAGCTGGACCAGCTCATCGACACCGTGCAGCAGACGTACGACGCGGCCGTCGCCAACTACACCGCCCTCTCCGCCGCCACCAGCGCGATCAGCAGTACGCGCACCGAGCTGAAGAAGCTCCACGACCAGTACGCCGAGAAGGTCCGGCTCAAGCAGGCGTACGAGGAGACGCTCGGCCAGGCTCCGCTGCACCGGGTCGGACGCCCCGCCCCCGCCCGCCCACCGGTCACCGACGCCGAACTGGAGCAACTGAACGGCCGCGCCCGTTCCCTGATGTACGGCCTCAGCGGCGAACTCCAACAAGCCCAAGCCGCCCTAAAACCACCCCCGCCCCGCCCGGCGTCCATACCAGGAAAAGACCCGGGAACTCCTGATGCTTACGCGGGTGGTTCGCCCCCTGTTATTCCGCCGATCGTGCCCACGCCGCTTGTCACAACGGGTCCTGGCGGCTCGACAAACAAGCCCTCGAGGGTGGCCCGGCCCGTGCCGACGCCAACTACTCCTGGTCTGGGTCCGATCCTCGGCGGGGCTGTCCCCGGTGCGCCGCCTCAGGTGAATCCGACGATGCCCGCCATCACGCCTCCGGCGACGCCACCGCACCCGGGCATCAGTCCCGGAGTGGTGGCACCCATTCCACCCGTCTCCGGCCCCTCACCACGCGGTCCGCTCAACACACCGGGCGGAAGTGGTGCCGCTACTCCGATCGGCAAGCCGCACGTGGGCGGGACTCCGACCGCTCCTAAACCGATGCCGCCAGGTGGCCTCATCGGTGGACCGCCGGGAATGGGACTCGGTCAGCCTGCTCCGGGGGCACCTCCACCAAGAAGGGTGAACCCGATCGGTGGAGTGATCGGCGGTGGCGGCGCAGGTACCGCCCCCACGGGCGGCGCAGGGTCCCGGCCAGGTGCTGGGCGCGGGCCATCCATCAGCGGCATGCATGGCATGGGTCCCTTTGGCGGATCGCCTGGCCTTGCCAGCCAGTTGGGCCGACGCGAGCAAGACGAAGGCGACCCACGCCGTTGGGATCCCGACAACCCGTGGGAGACCGCTCAAGGTGTGGACCCGATCGTCCGGCCACCGGACGAGGAAGGTCCAATCGATCCAGGTCCGGCGATCGGCCTTAACCGGTGAGATCACGCGCCGCGCTCGCGACGCTCGCCGTGGCCGCAACCATCATTCTTCCAGCCACCCCTGCGCACGCCGATCGGATCCGCGACGACCAGTGGCACCTGCGGTTTCTCAAGGTGGCCGAGGCACACCGGATCACCCAGGGCGAGGGGGTTGTCGTGGCCGTGCCAGACACCGGCGTCGATCCGCACCCGGACCTACGTAACAACCTGCTACCGGGCACGGACATCATCGCCGGCGGCTCCGGCGACGGCCGTCAAGATCCGAATAGCCACGGAAGCGGCATGGCCGGCTTGATCGCAGCACACGGGCAGGAAGGCAACAGCGGCGCACTGGGCATAGCACCGAAAGCGAAGATTCTGCCCATCATGGCCTCGTCAAGAGAAAACATAGGCAGCGCTGACAGCCTCGCCGCAGCCATCAAGTTCGCCACGAGCAAGGGCGTAGGTGTAATCAGCATCTCGTCTGGTGGTGGCTCGAACACAGATCTCCACACAGCCGTCGAGGCTGCGCTGGCGGCGGACATTGTTGTGGTTGCTGCTGCCGGTAACCACCCCCAGGACTTTGTGGTGGGGTATCCGGCGCGGCATCCGGGGGTGATCGCGGTGGGCGGGGTCGACCGGAAGGGGAACCACGCCACCGTCTCGGTTACCGGGCGCGAGATCGCCGTGGTCGCGCCGGCCACCGACATCTACAGCACCAGCATGAACGGCAAGTACCGCAAGGGCACCGGCACATCCAACTCCACGGCGATCGTGGCTGGGGCGGTGGCGTTGATTCGGGCGAAGTATCCGGACCTGTCGGCGGCGGAGGTGACCCATCGGCTCACCGCGACCGCCGTCGACAAGGGCGCGCCAGGGCGGGACGACGAGTACGGGTACGGCGTCATCGACCTGGTGGCGGCGCTGACGGCAGACGTACCGCCGCTGGCTGGGCAACCGGCGACGGCGAGTGCGTCGGCCGAGGTCACGCCGACCACGACGGCGGCCGGGCCGGAGGCTGAAGGCGACGACGACACGATGCGGTGGCTGCTTGCGGCGGGCGGCCTGGCCGTGCTCGGCGGTGGCGCGGCGTGGGCGTTGGCCGCGCGGCGGCGTCGCCGGGCCGGCACGGCGCCCACACCGACGGGCGGCTGACCAGGTCGACTCCTGGCCGGGCACGAACGCCCGCCCAGCGGGCCGCACCGGGCGCGACAAGTGGGCCGCACGACAGTGTTCGACGTGCGGCTTTTCGGCGAGCCGGTGATCTGGGGTTCGACGTCACTCGGTACCCTCCCGGGCGTGCCGAACCAGACAATCCGCCTTGTGCTCGCCTCGGCGAGTCCCGCTCGCCGCAAGCTCCTCCAGGCCGCCGGTATCGAACCGGAGGTGCTGGTCAGTGGGGTCGACGAGTCCCAGGTGAAGACCGACCAGCCGGACGAGCTGTGCCTGACGCTGGCCCGGCTCAAGGCCGTGGCGGTGGCCGAGCGGCTACGTCCGACCGTGGGCGAGCGGCCGTTGGTGCTGGGGTGTGACTCGGTGCTGGCCTTCGACGGCGAGATCCTCGGCAAGCCGGATGACGCGGCGGACGCCACCCGCCGGTTGGAGCGGATGCGCGGCCGGAGCGGCGTGCTGTACACCGGCCACTGCCTGGTGGACCTGGCGATGGAGAGCCGGGTGGAGGCGGTGGCCGCCACGACCGTGCACTTCGCCGAGATCAGCGACGAGGAGATCGCCGCGTACGTGGCGACGGGTGAGCCGCTGGCGGTGGCCGGGTCGTTCACCATCGACGGTCTGGGCGGGGCGTTCGTGGAGCGGATCGAGGGCGACCCGGGGACGGTCGTGGGCCTGTCCATGCCGTTGCTGCGCGACCTGCTGATCGAGCTGGAGCTGAGCATCACCGACCTCTGGGCGCAGCCCGCGCCGGGCGGCCAGACGGTGGAATCACCGGTCTGACCGGCAGCGGGTCGGCGCGGCCGGGGTCCGGCGGTCGGTTAGCGTCCGGGACATGAGCCTGAAGTCCCTGCCCCTGACCGACGAGTTGCACGCGTATCTGGTGGCGCACGGTGCCGCGCCGGACGAGGTCGTCCGGGAACTGATGGAGGAGACCCGGGCCGTGTTGCCCGCCGAGGCGGAGATGCAGGTCGCCCCGGAGCAGGCGGCCCTGCTGACCTTCCTGACCCGGCTGGTGGGGGCGCGGCAGGCGGTGGAGGTGGGCACCTTCACCGGCCTCTCCGCGCTGTCCATCGCCCGGGGGCTGGTTGACGGCGGCCAGTTGACCTGCTTCGACATCTCTGAGGAGTACACGTCGGTGGCCCGGCGCTACTGGGCGCGCGCGGGTGTGGACGACCGGGTCGAGTTGCGGATCGGCCCGGCCGCCGACGGGCTGCACGCGCTGCCGCACGAGCGTTACCTGGACTTCGCGTTCATCGACGCGGACAAGGTGGGTTACCCGGTGTACTGGTCGGAGTTGGTTCCCCGGATGCGTCCGGGCGGTCTGATCGCGGTGGACAACGTGCTGCGCGGTGGCCGGGTGCTTGCTCCGCAGGATGCCGGCGACCGGGCGATCGCCGCGTTCAACGACGAGGTGCTGGCGGACGTCCGGGTGGACGTGGTGATGCTGCCGATCGCCGACGGCCTCACCCTGGCCCGGGTGCGCTGAACTCCGGCTGGGTGCCGACTTCCGTGGGTGTTTGCAGGGGTCCCCTGCTCGGCAGAAAACGGCTGTAGGGGACCCCTGCTACCACCAAACCCACCCGTCAGCGGACGCTGCGGGCGAAGGCGCGGGCGGCCCAGGTGACGGCGAGCAGGGTCAGCACGCTGATGATGCCCAGGCCCTGCCAGACGCGGTCGTTGTCGAGGTCACCGGCGAAGAGGGCCCGGGTGCCCTCGACCGCCCAGGAGAACGGGTTCCACTTGGCGATGCCCTGCAACCAGCCGGGGGCGAAGGTCAGCGGCAGCAGGATGCCGGAGAGCAGCAGCACCGGCTGGGCGACCGTGTTCATCAGCGGGGCCAGCGCCTCCTCGCTGCGCACCTTCAGCGCGACGCCGTAGGAGACGGCCGAGGTCATCAGCGCGATCAGGGCGAGCATCAGGTACGCCAGCAGCAGGTCGCCGATGATCACGCTGAGCCCGAAGACCAGGGCCAGCAGGGTGATGATGACCGCCTGCACCAGCAGCGAGACCACGTCCCGCAGGGAACGGCCGAGCAGCAGGGCGAGGCGGCTGACCGGGGTGACCCGGGAGCGTTCGATGACCCCGGCGCGGAGTTCGGCGAGGAGGCCGAAGCCCTGGAACAGGCCGCCGAAGATGGCGAGCAGCACGAGCAGGCCGGGTACGAAGATCTTGTACGCCTCGGCCTGGGTGGGCGCGTTCAGGGCCGGTTTGAGCAGCGGGGCGAAGAGCAGCAGGTACATCACCGGCTGGAAGACGCCGACGAAGACCCAGACCGGGTTGCGGAGCAGCAGTTGGAACTGGCGTTGGAAGATCAGCCAGGTGTCGCGGGCGAGTTTCATGTGCGGTCTCCTAAATGATCAGGACTCGCGCAGCGAGCGGCCGGTCTTGGTGAGGAAGACGTCGTCGAGGCTGGGGCGGTGCAGTTCGATGGAGCGCAGGTCGAGCCCGGCACCGTCGATCCGGCGGAGGATCTGCGGGATGGTGGTCGCGCCCTCGCCGACCCAGAGCCGCAGGCCGCCCTCGTCGAGGCTCTCCAGCCGGTTGACGTAGACCTCGCCGTCGAAGAGCCGGTACGCGGTCGGCGTGTTGGCCCGGTCGAGTCCGACGACCACCACGTCCCCGGAGATCTCCCGCTTCAGGTCGGCCGGGGTGCCCTCGGCGACGATCTCGCCGTGGTCCATGATCGCGATCCGGTCGCAGAGGGCGTCGGCCTCGTCGAGGTAGTGGGTGGTGATGAAGACCGTCATCCCGTCGCCGCGTAGCCGCCGGATCTCGTCCCACATGTGGGCGCGACTCTGCGGGTCGAGGCCGGTGGTCGGCTCGTCCAGGAAGACGATCTTCGGTTCGTGGATGATGCCGAGGGCGATCTCGACGCGCCGCCGCTGGCCGCCGGAGTAGGTCTTGCACTTGCGGTCGGCGTACTCGGAAAGCTGGAAGGCGGCCAGTGCACGGTCGGTGCGGCGCTGTGCCTCGGCCTTGCCGAGGCCGTACATCCGGGCCTGGAGGACGAGTTCCTCACGGGCGGTCGACTCGTCCCAACTGCTGCCGCCCTGCGGGACGTACCCGATGCGACGCCGCACCCCGGCGGGGTCGGCGCGCAGGTCCGCGCCGGCGATGGTGGCCTCGCCGCCGTCGGGTTCGATGAGGGTGGCGAGCATCCGCAGGGTGGTGGTCTTGCCGGCCCCGTTGGGACCGAGGAAACCGAAGATCTCGCCTTCGGCGACGTCGAGGTCGACGCCCCGGACCGCGTCGACCGTCCCGGCCTTGCGGCCTGCCCGGGAGCGGTACGACTTGCGCAGCCCTCTGGTCCTGATCATGCCTGCTCCCACCCGTTCGTCGGTTGCGTGGTCCCGAAACCGGTTCGGTCCAGTTCAGCAGACCACCTCCGCCCGAGTGACCGGGATCCGGGGCGGGCGGGACAGTGCGCCGTACCACACTTAGCGAACGTTAGGGTCTCTCCCGCTGGCCGATACACTCCCGGGCAGTAGCCTCCCGGGAGGAGCCACAAGGTGCGCAAGGTTCTCATCGCCAACCGGGGCGAGATCGCCGTCCGCGTCATCCGGGCCTGCCGCGACGCCGGCCTGGGCAGCGTCGCCGTCTACGCCGACTCCGACCGGGACGCCCTGCACGCCACCCTCGCCGACGAGGCGTACGCCTTGGGTGGCGACAGCGCCGCCGAGACGTACCTGCGGATCGACAAGCTGATCGACGTGGCCGCGCGGGCCGGCGCGGACGCGGTCCACCCCGGGTACGGCTTCCTCTCGGAGAACGCCGACTTCGCCCAGGCGGTCATCGACGCCGGCCTGACCTGGATCGGCCCCACCCCGCAGGCGATCCGGGACCTCGGGGACAAGGTGACCGCCCGGCACATCGCCCAGCGGGCCGGCGCGCCCCTGGTGCCGGGCACTCCCGACCCGGTGGGCAGCCCGGACGAGGTGATGGCGTTCGCGGTCGACCACGGCCTGCCGGTGGCGATCAAGGCCGCCTTCGGCGGTGGCGGACGCGGCCTGAAGGTGGCCCGCACGATGGAGGAGATCCCGCAGCTCTTCGAGTCGGCCACTCGGGAGGCGGTGGCCGCGTTCGGCCGCGGCGAGTGCTTCGTCGAGCGGTACCTGGACCAGCCGCGCCACGTCGAGGCGCAGGTCCTCGCCGACCAGCACGGCAACGTGATCGTCGTCGGCACCCGGGACTGCTCCCTCCAGCGGCGGCACCAGAAGCTGGTCGAGGAGGCGCCCGCGCCGTTCCTCACCGACGCGCAGCGCGCCCAGATCCACGACTCGGCCAAGGCGATCTGCCGGGAGGCCGGCTACCACGGCGCGGGCACGGTGGAGTACCTGGTCGGCGCGGACGGCACCATCTCCTTCCTGGAGGTCAACACCCGCCTCCAGGTGGAGCACCCGGTGACCGAGGAGACCGCCGGCATCGACCTGGTCCGCGAGCAGTTCCGGATCGCCGACGGGGAGAAGCTCCGGTTCACCGGTGACCCGACGCCACGCGGGCACGCCATCGAGTTCCGGATCAACGGCGAGGACCCGGGCCGCAGCTTCCTGCCCGCCCCGGGCACGGTCACCGCGCTGCGGCTGCCGAGCGGCCCCGGCGTGCGGGTGGACACCGGCATCTCGGCCGGCGACGTGATCGGCGGCAACTTCGACTCGCTGCTGGCCAAGGTGATCATCACCGGCGAGACGCGTACCGAGGCGCTGGAGCGGGCGAGGCGCGCACTGGACGAGATGGTCGTCGAGGGGATGGCCACCGCGCTGCCGTTCCACCGTCTCGTCGTCCGGGACCCCGCGTTCACCGCCGAGCCGTTCACCGTGCACACCCGGTGGATCGAGACCGAGTTCGACAACACCGTGCCGCCGTTCACCGCCGCCGCCGGCCCCGCCGAGGGTCCGGCCGAACGCGAGACCGTCGTGGTCGAGGTGGGCGGCAAGCGGCTGGAGGTCACCCTCCCCGCCGGCCTCGGCACCGGTACGACCACCGCGTCCCCGGCCGGGAAGAAGCCGGCCCGACGGGGTACCGGGACGAAGCCCGGCGCGACGGTCGGCGGCGACACGCTCACCTCCCCCATGCAGGGCACCATCGTCAAGATTGCCGTCGCCGACGGGGACACCGTCGCCGAGGGCGACCTGGTGGTGGTGCTCGAGGCGATGAAGATGGAGCAGCCGCTGCACGCGCACAAGGCCGGTACGGTCAGCGGCCTCTCCGCCGACGTCGGCGCGGTGATCACCGCCGGCGCCGCCATCTGCACGATCGCCTGAGCGCCCGCAACCCTGTCCCGCCCAGCCCTGCGACGTCGCAGCCTCGTGTGAGGTGGTAGCAGGGGACCCTTCCTCATCAAAAAGCGTGAGCAGGGGACCCCTGCTACCACCAAACCCCGGCGGCGGGCGTGGGGCGGGAGTGGGTGACGGTCAGCGGAGGGATTCGGCGGCCACCGCGTGTACGGCGGTGGTGAGCGCGCCCAGCACGGACGCCTCCAGTCGCCAGTGCTGCCAGTACAGCGGCACGTCCAGGTGCCGGCCGGGGGCGAGGTTCACGCAGCGGCCGGCGGCCAGGTCGTCCCGGGCGAGTTGTTCGGGCACCAGGCCCCAGCCGAGCCCGAGCCGGATCGCCGCCCCGAAGGCGGGCACCGACGGCACGTAGTGCACCGGCGGATCGAGCGGCTGCCCGGTGACGGCCTCGACGAAGCGGTGCTGGATCCGGTCCTTGCGGTCGAAGACGACCACCGGCGCCTCCGTCAGGGCTGCCGGGGTGGGGCCGTCGGCGAAGTAGCGGGCGGCGAATCCGGGGGCGGCCAGGGCGAGATAGCGCATCGCGCCGAGCGGTTGGGACCGGCAGCCCTGCACCGGTTCGCGTTCGGCGGTCACCGCCGCCGTCACCGTGCCGTCGCGGAGCAACTGCGCGGTGTGTTCCTGGTCGTCCTGGCGAAGATCGAACGAGCAGACCAGGTCGGAGGGGAGTCGGGCCAGGGCGGTCGGGAACCAGGTGGCGAGCGAGTCGGCGTTGACCACCACGGCGACCCGGACCCGGTCGCGTCCACCGACCAGTGGGGCGCGCGCCTCGGCCAGCGCTTCCTGTTCGAGGAGGGCGACCTGCCCGGCGAGGCGCAGCAGCGGCTGTCCCGCCGGGGTGGCCCGGCACGGCTTGGCCCGTCGGACCAGGACCTGCCCGACGGTCTCCTCCAGCGCCTTGATCCGCTGGCTCACCGCCGACGGGGTGACGTGCAGGAGGGCGGCGGCGGCCTCGAAACTGCCCTCCTCGACCACGGCGGCGAACGTACGGAGTTGTGTCGAGTCGAGCATCAGGCAATCTTAACGATGTCCAGAAAGGTTAACTGGACTTAAGAGTGGCTGGCTCCTAGCCTCGCTCCCGTGTCCGTCATGCTCACCTCGACCGTCGCCGGGTTCTCGGTCGCCATCGCGCTGATCGTCGCCATCGGCGCGCAGAACGCGTTCGTCCTCCGTCAGGGGTTGCGCCGGGAGCACGTCGTACCGGTGGTGGTCACCTGTGCCGCGTCCGACGCGCTGCTGATCGTCGCCGGGATCGCCGGCCTGGGTACGGCGGTGGCCGGTCGGCCGGTGCTGCTGGCCGCGATCCGCTGGGGCGGGGCGGCGTTCCTGCTCTGCTACGCAGTCCTGGCCGCTCGCCGGGCGGTGCGTCCGGGCCGGCTCGTGCCCACCGAGCAGCCGCCCGCCACGCTCCGGGCGACCGTGCTGGCCTGCCTGGCCTTCACCTACCTGAACCCGCACGTCTACCTGGACACGGTGCTGCTGCTGGGTGGGATCGCCCAGCAGCACGAGCACCGGTGGCTGTTCGGGGTCGGCGCGGCGTGCGCCAGCGTCGTCTGGTTCACCGCGCTCGGCGTGGGGGCGCACCGGCTCGCGCCGCTGCTCGCGCGGCCCGCCGCGTGGCGGGTGCTGGACGGCGTGATCGCCGTGGTGATGGCCGCGGTGGCGGTGGCCCTGCTGCTGGGCTGAGCCGCCACCGGCGGCGGGACGGGCGGGAAGCAGGAATGATGTCCGGGTGCGGTTCCTTCATGGCGCGGCTCCCGCGCACGACCTGACCTACAACGACGTCTTCATGGCGCCGGTCCGTTCCGACCTGGGCTCCCGGCTCGACGTCGACCTGGCGACCGCCGACGGCACCGGCACCACCATCCCGCTGGTGGTGTCGAACATGACGGCGGTGGCGGGCCGGCGGATGGCCGAGACGGTGGCCCGGCGGGGTGCCATCGCGGTGATCCCGCAGGACATCCCGATCGAGGTGGTGGCGAACGTCGTCGCCTGGGTCAAGGGGCGGCACCTGGTGCACGACACCGCGATCACGCTCGGCCCCACCGACACCGTCGGCGACGCGATCCACCTGCTGCCCAAGCGCGCGCACGGCGCGGTGGTCGTGGTCGACGACGACAGCCGGCCGATCGGCGTGGTGACCGAGGCGGACACCGTCGGCGTGGACCGGTTCGCCCAGCTCCGGCACGTGATGTCGACCGAGCTGCACACCGTGCCGGCGGACGCGGACCCGCGTACCGGGTTCGACCGGCTCTCGGCGGGCCGCCGCCGGCTCGCTCCGGTGGTGGACGGCGACGGCCGCCTGGTCGGGGTGCTGACCCGGCAGGGCGCGCTGCGTGCCACCCTCTACCGCCCGGCCGTCGACGACCGGGGGCGGCTGCGGATCGCCGCCGCGATCGGCATCAACGGCGACGTCCGGGGCAAGGCGGCGGCGCTGTTGGAGGCGGGGGTGGACACCCTGGTGGTGGACACCGCCCACGGCCACCAGGAACGGATGCTCGCCGCGCTGCGGGCGGTGCGCGGGCTGGATCCGGCGGTGCCGGTGGCGGCCGGCAACGTGGTCACCGCCGAGGGGGTACGCGACCTGGTCGAGGCCGGCGCGGACATCGTCAAGGTCGGCGTGGGGCCGGGCGCGATGTGCACCACCCGGATGATGACCGGGGTAGGACGCCCGCAGTTCTCTGCCGTGCTGGACTGCGCGGCGGCGGCCCGGGAGCTGGGACGGCACGTGTGGGCCGACGGCGGGGTGCGGCATCCCCGGGACGTGGCGCTGGCACTGGCCGCCGGGGCGTCCAACGTGATGGTCGGCTCCTGGTTCGCCGGCACCTACGAGTCCCCGGGGGATCTCTACGTGGAGGCCGACGGCCGGCGGTACAAGGAGAGCTTCGGGATGGCCTCGGCGCGGGCGGTCAGCGCGCGGACCGCCGAGGACAGCCCGTTCGACCGGGCTCGCAAGGCGGTCTTCGAGGAGGGTATCTCCTCGGCTCGGATGTACCTGGACCCGAGCCGGCCGGGCGTGGAGGACCTGATCGACGAGATCATCGCCGGGGTACGCAGCGCGTTCACCTACGCGGGCGCGCGCAATCTGGCGGAGTTCCACGAGCGGGCGGTGGTCGGGGTGCAGAGCACGGCCGGCTACACCGAGGGGATGCCGCTGCCGACGAGTTGGTGAGCAGGCGGCCGGGTGGCCGGTTCCGACCGGGGGCGGGCGGTCGTCGTCGCTGTGGCGACAATTCGTTTGGGTCCTGACTATCAGGGGGCTAATGTGTCCCCATGGATCTGCACGACCTCCGGGACGCGTCCCTGGGCCGCCTGCTCGTGGTGGCCGGGCACCTGGCGGCCCAGCGGTGGAACCGTCTGCTCACCGAGGAGTACGGCCTCACCCAGGCCGGCCTGGCCACCCTGATGACCCTCGACCAGCACGGCGCGATGACCCACCGCGCGGTCGCCGAACGATGCTTCGTCCGGCCGGCCACCCTGACCGGCATCATCGACACCCTGGAACGGGACGGACTCGTCAGCCGGCAGCGGGACGAGACCGACCGCCGGGCGGTACGCCTCGCCATCACCCCCGCCGGCCGGGAGAAGATCGCGGGGCCCGCCGGCCTGGTCGCCGCCAACCCACCGCTGACCTCGGTCGACGCCGACCCGGCGCGGGCCGCCGTGATCCGGGAGTTCCTGCTCGAGGTGATCGGCAGCGGCGAGCCGCCGTCCTGCGGGAACGACGGCCCCGACGGCAGGCCGGCCGCCCGCCGGGAGGCCGGACCGGAGAACGGCCGACGGCCCGAGAGCGACGCACCGCCAGGAGACGACACACAGCCGGAGAGCGGCGCACAGCCGGAGAGCGGCGCACAGCCGGGCTGCGACGTACGGCTGGGGGGCGCGTCGTGCTGATCCGGCTCCTGCGGCGACACCTGCGGCCGTACACCCGACCGCTGCTGGCGGTGGTGGTGCTCCAACTCGTCGGCACGATGGCCATGCTCTACCTGCCGCGTCTCAACGCCGACATCATCGACCGGGGCATCGCCCGGGGCGACACCGGTCTCATCGTCCGGCTCGGCGGGTGGATGCTGCTGGTCAGCGCGGTCCAGGTGGTCTGCGCGATCGTGGCCGTCCGGTACAGCGCGCTGGCCGCCACGGGCTTCGGCCGGGACGTACGGGCCGCCGTCTTCGGGCACGTCACCCGCTTCTCCGCCCGCGAGGTGGCCCGGTTCGGCGCGCCGTCCCTGATCACCCGGAACACCAACGACGTGCAGCAGGTGCAGATGCTCGTGCTGGTGGCCGGCACGGTGCTGGTGGCCGCGCCGGTCATGAGCGTCGGCGGGCTGGTGATGGCACTGCGCGAGGATGTCGGGCTCTCCTGGCTGGTAGTGGTCAGCATCCCGGCGGTGACCCTGGCGATCAGCCTGATCACCCGGCGACTGGTCCCGCTCTTCCGGCGTCAGCAGACCCGGATCGACGCGGTCAACCGGGTGCTGCGCGAGCAGATCAGCGGCATCCGGGTGGTCCGGGCCTTCGTCCGCGAACCGTACGAAACGGAGCGTTTCGCCACCGCGAACGCCGACCTGACCGGCACCGCGCTGCGCGCCGGCCAACTGCTCGCGACGATCTATCCGTTGGTCCTGCTGGTGCTCAACGTCTCCAGCGTCGCGGTGCTCTGGTTCGGGGCGCTGCGGGTCGAGAACGGCCAGATCCAGGTCGGCGCGCTCACCGCGTTCGTCGCCTACCTCACCCAGATGCTGATGGCGGTGATGATGGCGACGTTGACCCTGATGATGGTCCCCCGCGCGGCGGCCTGCGCCGAACGGATCACCGAGGTCCTCGACACCGAGCCGTCGGTCGTCCCAACCCGGGAGCCGGTGCACCCCACCGGGCCGACCGGCGTGGAGCTGCGCGACGTGCGGTTCCAGTACCCGGGCGCGGCGGCCCCGGTGCTGCGCGACGTCTCCTTCCAGGTCACCGCCGGCACCACCACCGCGATCGTGGGCAGCACCGGCGCGGGCAAGACCACTCTGGTGTCGCTGATCCCCCGGCTGGTCGACGTGACCGGGGGCGCGTTGCTGGTCGACGGGGTCGACGTCCGGGACCTCGACCCGGAGACACTGTGGAGCCGGATCGGGTTGGTGCCGCAGCGGCCGTACCTGTTCACCGGCACGGTGGCGAGCAACCTGCGGTACGGCAACCCGGACGCCACCGACGAGGAGCTGTGGGCCGCGCTGGAGATCGCCCAGGCGCGGGAGTTCGTGGCGGCGATGCCGGGCGGGCTGACCGCCGAGATCGCGCAGGGCGGTACGAACGTCTCCGGCGGCCAGCGACAACGGCTCGCCATCGCCCGTGCGCTGGTCCGTCGCCCCGGGATCTACCTCTTCGACGACTCGTTCTCCGCCCTCGACCTGGGCACGGACGCCCGGCTGCGCGCCGCGCTGCGGCCGGTCACCCGGGACGCCGCCGTGCTGATCGTGGCGCAGCGGGTCTCCACGGTCGTCGACGCCGACCAGATCGTCGTACTGGAGGACGGGGCGGTGGTCGGGATCGGCCGGCACGCCGACCTGCTCGACACCTGCCCGACGTACGCGGAGATCGTCGCCTCCCAGCAGACCGCGGGGGTGGCGGCGTGAGCGCACCAGCCGTACCCGGGGGAAAGCGGAAGGAAAAGATGGGCGGGAACGAGCGGACGCCTCGGCGGTTGCCGCCGGGTGGCCGGCGCGGCGGGCCGATGACCGGCGTGGGCGCACCGGCGGAAAAACCGCTGGACTTCGGGCCGTCGGCGCGCCGGCTGCTCGGCCTGCTCCGGCCGCACCGGGGCCGGCTCGTCGCGGTGGTCGCCCTCGCCGTGGGCGGCGTGGGGCTCAGCGCGGTCGGGCCGCTGATCCTCGGGTACGCCACGGACCTGATCTTCGGTGGGGTGCTCAGCCGGCAGTTCCCGGCCGGGCTGACCACCGAGGAGGCCGTCGCGCGGGCCCGGGCGGCCGGCGACGACACCCTCGCCGACCTGATCGCCCGGATGGACGTGGTGCCCGGCGCGGGCATCGACCTCGACCGGCTCGGGCAGGTGCTGCTGCTGGCTCTCGGCCTGTTCCTGCTGGCCAGCCTGCTGACCTGGGTACAGGGGCACGTACTCACCGGCGTGGTGCAGCGGACCGTGCAGCGGCTACGCGCCGACGTGGCGGCGAAGCTGCACCGGTTGCCGCTGCCCTACTTCGACCGGCAGCCCCGGGGCGAGTTGCTCAGTCGGGTCACCAACGACATCGACAACGTCGCGCAGAGTCTGCAACAGACGCTGAGCCAACTGCTCACCTCGGCGCTGACCGTGCTCGGGGCGGTGGTGATGATGCTCGTGGTGTCGCCGCTGCTGACCGCGCTCACCCTGCTGGCGATACCGGCGTCGGTGCTGGTCACCCGGCAGGTGGCGAAGCGTTCGCAGCGCCAGTTCGTCGCCCAGTGGACCTACACCGGGCAGCTCAACGCCCTGGTCGAGGAGGCGTACACCGGGCACGAACTGGTCAAGGTCTTCGGCCGGCAGCGCGAGGCCGAGGCGGCGTTCGCGGCGAAGAACGAGGAGCTGTACCGGGCCGGCTTCGGCGCGCAGTTCGTCTCCGGGATCATCATGCCGGCGTTGATGTTCGTCGGGAACCTCGGCTACGTGCTGGTCGCGGTGGTCGGTGGCCTGCGGGTGGCGGCGGGGGCGATGAGCCTGGGCGAGGTACAGGCGTTCATCCACTACTCCCGGCAGTTCACCCATCCGCTGACCCAGTTCGCCTCGATGATCAACCTGCTCCAGTCCGGGGTGGCCTCGGCCGAGCGCGTCTTCGCCGTCCTCGACGCCCCGGAGCAGACCCCGGACCCGGTGGCTCAGGAGCCAGCCCCGGTGGTCACCCAGCGGACCGGTCGTCCGGCCGGGCGGGTCGCGACCGGCCGGGTCGAGTTCGAGAAGGTCTCCTTCCGGTACGACCCGGACCGGCCGCTGATCGAGGACCTGTCACTGGTCGCCGAGCCCGGCCACACGGTGGCGATCGTCGGGCCGACCGGCGCGGGCAAGACCACCCTGGTCAACCTGGTCCTGCGCTTCTACGAGCTGGACGCCGGTCGGATCACCCTGGACGGGGTGGACATCACCGAGTTGCGCCGCGACGACCTGCGCGGCCGGATCGGCATGGTGCTCCAGGACACCTGGCTGTTCGGCGGGACCATCCGGGAGAACATCGCCTACGGTCGGCCGGACGCCACCGAGGAGGAGATCCTCGCGGCGGCCCGGGCGACCTTCGTGGACCGGTTCGTCCGGAGCCTGCCCGACGGGTACGACACGGCCATCGACTCCGAGGGTGGCAACGTCAGTGCCGGCGAGAAGCAGCTCATCACCATCGCGCGGGCCTTCCTCGCCGAGCCGTCGCTGCTCATCCTGGACGAGGCGACCAGCTCGGTGGACACCCGTACCGAGGTGCTGGTGCAGCAGGCGATGGCAGCACTCCGGTCGGACCGGACGAGCTTCGTCATCGCCCACCGGCTCTCCACCATCCGGGACGCCGATCTGATCCTGATGATGGAGCAGGGCCGGATCGTCGAACAGGGCACCCACGAGGACCTCCTCGCCGTCGAAGGCGCCTACCACCGCCTGTACCACGCCCAGTTCTCCGCGCCGGTCCAGGACGACCCGTCGGCAGTCCAGGACGACCCGTCGGCGGTGCAGGACGCGGCGCCGGCGCGCTGACAATCACGAGTGGTGCTGCCAGCCGCCGACGGCTGGCAGCACCGGACGGTCACCTGCGGGCGCCGCCGACGAGGGATACGCCCGGTGACGGTCACCCCAGCGGCGGGCGGGCGGCGGCGGTGAGCAGGTCGAGGGCGGCGGAGGTGGGCAGCGGGTCGAGAAGTCGGCCGTCGCGCTGGCGGAGGCTGACCCGTCCCTCGGCGGCCTCCCGGGGGCCGACCACGGCGACGTACGGAATCCGGCGACGGGCGGCGTCCCGGATCCGCGCGCCGAGGGAGCCGGCCCCGTCCACCTCGACCCGCAACCCGGCGTGGACGCAGTCCCGGGCGAACTCCGCCGCCGGCCCGCCCTGCCGGTCGTCCAACGGGAGAACCACCACCTGCACCGGGGCGTACCAGACCGGGAACGCGCCCGCGTGCTCCTCGATCAGGTACGCGAAGAGGCGTTCCATGCTGCCGACCAGGCTCCGGTGCACCATCACCGGTCGACGTCGCGCCCCGCCCGCGTCGACGTACGACAGGTCGAACCGCTCCGGTTTGTCGAAGTCGAGCTGGATGGTGGAGAGGGTGAACTCCCGTCCCGCCGCGTCCCGTACCTGGATGTCGATCTTTGGGCCGTAGAAAGCGGCCTCGCCGGGAGCCTCGGTGTGGTCGATCCCGGCCAGCGCGGCCCGCAGCAGGTCCTCGGCCCGGTGCCACTGCTCCTCGTCGCCGACGTACTTCTCTCCCGGCCCGCGCAGCGACAGCCGATACCCGGCGATCCGCACGCCGAGCGCAGCGTGCGCCGCCCCGATCAGTCCGAGGATCTCGGCGACCTCCGCGCCGACCTGCTCCAGAGCGCAGAAGTTGTGCGCGTCGTTGAGCGAAATGGCGCGTACCCGGGACAGTCCGCCGAGCACCCCCGACCGTTCCGCCCGGTACATGCCGCCCAGTTCGGCGACGCGCAGCGGCAACTCCCGGTAGGAACGGCCCCGGGCCCGGTAGACCAGGGCATGGTGCGGGCAGAGCGCCGGACGGAGGACGAACTCGTCGTCGGCACTCAGCCGCATCGGCGGAAACATGTCACCGGCGAAGTAGCCAAGGTGCCCGGAGAGGTCGAACAGCTCCCGCCGGCCCAACGGCGGGGTGTGGACGTGCTGGTAGCCGGCCCGGCGCTCCAACTCCCGGAGGTACTCCTCGACCGCGTGCCGGGCGGCGGCGCCGGCCGGCAGCCAGAACGGCAGGCCGGCACCGCTGAGCGGGTCGGAGGCGAAGAGGTCCAGCTCGCGGCCGAGCCTACGGTGGTCGATCATCAGGTCTCCCGGTTTCGGGTACGGCCCGGTAGCGACCAGCCAGAGCACGACGAAGGCCCCGGGGCGGATCGCCCGGGGCCTCGTCGACGGATCAGGTCAGCGCGGCACGCCGGGGTCACCCGGCGTCGTCGTCACCACCGCACTGCGCATACGGCCGACGGTACGCCGACCGCGGGACGGAACGCACCCGATTTCGTGGGAGCCGGAGCAGCCCGGGACAAGTGACGCACTCGTAATGCGCAGGTCGACGGTTCGATTCCGTCAGGCGGCTCCAGGGTGAGGCTCTGACCAGTAGAAGGCCAGGGTAGGCCCATGATCACCGCGCCGGTCAGGCCGGCGTGATGGGCCCGTCCGGTGCCGGAGTGCGGTGGTCGAGCCAGTCGCGGTAGACCGGGTATCTTCTCGCCTCCACCCGGTGCGCTTCGGTGAGCGCGTCCCGTAGCCGATCCGCGTGCGGCACGAGCGGCCCACGGCAGGGCCAGATGAGCCGGTGGCGTACCCACATCGGGTTACCGGCCAGGGGCCGGATCACGACACCCGCGCGGGCCGGCGTCAACGCGTGGGTGAGTGCCACCCCGTGCCCCTGGCTGATGAGCGGGAAGACGACGCTGGCGTTCATTCGCTGCACTTGGCGTGGGGTGAAGCCGGCACGCCGGGAGGCAGCTCGGAACAGGGCGCGCATCCGTACGTCCTTGCCCTCACCGACGAGCCACTGCTCGGTGGCGAGGTCGGGGAGCGCCACCTCCGCCCGGCCGGCCAGCGGGTGCCCCGCGGAGAGCGCGACGAAGATGGGATCCACCGCGAGTACGGCGTCGCCGAGTTCGGGCGGCAACGCCAGCTCGTACCCGGGATAGTCCATGCCCAGCCCGAACTCCAGGCGTCCGCCGACCAGCAGGTCGAGGAGTTCCTCCTCGGTGTCGGCCACCTGCAGGGAGACGTCGGCGTGCGGGAGCAGGGTGCGGACGGCGGTCATCAGCGGCCCGGTCAGCGGACCAGGTATCGAACCCAGCCGCACTGTGTTCAGGTCGGTGTCGTCGGGTCCACGTTGACGTACGTCACGGAGCAGGTCGTCGTAGAGAGCCAGGAGGCCGGTGGAGTGGTTCAGGACGATGGTGCCGAGTGTGGTGGGCCGGACACCACTGCCGCCGCGTTCGAACAGCGGGCCGCCGAGGGCGCGTTCGATCCGCTGCAACTGGGCGGTCAGCGCCGGTTGGGTGTACCCGAGAGCCGCGGCGGCCCGGCTGATGCTGCCGGCCGTCGCGATCGCGGTCACCACCCTTAGATGGCGGATCTCCAGGTCCATAACCCGATGCTATGGCCGGCTGGGATTTCCCGGTAGATCGTGCCGGTCGGGACAGTAACCCCGGCCTGATCAGGACATTTGCAGGAGGCATGGGTGCGGCGGAGACGATTTTACAGACTGGCAACAATCATGTCGGCGGCGCTGGTCGTGGGTACCGCCTCGGTGCTGCCGGCGGCCGCCGCGCCGGATACGCCGGGCGCGTCCGGCGCCTCCGGCTGGCAGACGGGCGGCGCGGCCCGTCCCGACGACGGGCACTGGGTCACCCTGGTCACCGGCGACCGCGTTTACCTGGCCGACAAGCGGGTCTCGGTGATCCCCGGCGTCGGCCGGGAGCGGATCGGCTTCAGCCAGTTCACCCAGGAGGACCACCAGTACGTGGTGCCGAACGACGCGCTGCGGCTGGTCTCCGCCGGACAGGTGGACCGCCGGCTGTTCGACGTCACCGGGCTGGTCGAGGCAGGCTACGACGACGCGCACCTGAGCGAGCTGCCGACCATCGTCGGGCACCCGGGGACCGCGGGCCGGGCGCCGCTGCGGGCCAACGGAGGATCGCGGGTGACCCGGGCGCTGCCCAGCGTGGGCGGCTCGGCGGTGCGGGTGGACAAGAGGCGGGCTGCGACCTTCTGGGCCGACATCACCGCCAAGGGCAGCAAGTTCGGCAAGCTCTGGCTGGACGGCCGGCGCACGGTCAGCCTCGACCAGAGCGTGCCGCAGATCGGTGCGCCGCAGGCGTGGTCGGCCGGGTACGACGGAGCCGGGGTCACCGTCGCCGTCCTGGACACCGGGGTCGACGACACCCACCCCGACCTGGTCGGGCGGATCGCGGAGAAGCAGGACTTCACCGGCGCCGGGGACGCCAGCGACACGGTCGGACACGGCACCCACGTGGCGGCCACCATCGCGGGTACCGGGGCGGGCTCCGACGGCCGGTACCGCGGTGTCGCGCCCGGCGCCTCGCTGCTGATCGGCAAGGTCTGCGAGACCCGCAACTGCGCGGAGTCGGCGATCCTCGCCGGCATGGAGTGGGCGGCGCCGCGCGCGAAGGTCATCAACATGAGCCTCGGCGGACCGGATGTGGGCGACGATCCGATGAAGGCGGCGGTGAACACGCTGACCGCGCAGACCGGGGCGCTGTTCGTCATCGCGGCCGGCAACAACGGCCAGGACGGCGGCGTCTCCTCGCCGGCCACCGCCGACGCCGCGCTCGCGGTGGGCGCGGTGGACAAGCAGGACAACCTGGCCGACTTCTCCAACCGTGGGCCGCGCTCGGACGGCGCCATCAAGCCGGAGATCACCGCACCCGGCGTCGGCATCGTCGCGGCACTCTCCAAGGACAGCCAGTACCCGGTCTACGCTCCCGGGTACACCCAGCTGAACGGCACCTCGATGGCAACGCCGCACGTGGCCGGAGCCGCCGCGCTGCTGGCCGACCAGCACCCGGGCTGGGCCGCTGGCGAGCTCAAGGCGCAGCTGATGGCCTCGGCCAAGCCGAACCCAGCGCTGAACGCGTTTCAGCAGGGTGCCGGACGGGTGGACGTGGGCCGCGCCGTCCAGCAGGCGGTGCTGCCCAGCCCGACCAGCCTTGGTCTGGGTGTCCAGTCCTACCCGGCCGACGACGACGTGCCGGTGACCCGGACCGTGACCTACCGCAACGACAGCCCGGTCGCGGTGACCCTGAACCTGACCGTGTCGGCGACCGGCCCCGAGGGCTCGGCGGCACCGGCCGGCATGTTCACGGTCAGCCCGGGCCAGTTGACCATCCCGGCCGGCGGCACCGCCGGAGCCACGGTCACCGCCGACACCCGGGTGAACAGCGCCACCGGCCTGTTCAGCGGGGCCGTGGTGGCCAGCTCCGTGGACGGCACAGTCTCCGTCCGGGTGCCGGTAGCCGTCACCAAGGAACACGAGTCGCGCAAGCTGTCGGTAAAGCTCATCGACCGCAACGGAGCGCCCGCCAGTAACTACTCGCTCAGTATCGTGGGCGTCGACTTCTTCACCTTCAAGGTGCCGTACGACGCTTCAGGATCCCTCACGACCTCGTTGCGGCCCGGCCGGTTCACCGTCCAGGCGACCGTCCTCACGGACGAGGCTGACGGCACCAGCTCGACCCTGCTGACGTACCCGGTCTTCACGGTCACCTCCGGCAGCGACGCCGAACTGGTGCTGGACGCCCGCAAGGGAACCTCGGCCTCGGTCACCGTGCCAGACGCCGGGGCCGCCAGCCACAGCGCCCACCTCGGCTTCTACCGGACGGTTCCGTTCGGGTACGGGCTGGACTTCCGAATCAGCGGGAACACCTTCGACAAGCTGTACATGGCGAACGTGGGCAGCCCGGTACCGGCGGACGCGGGCACGCTCACCAGCGAGGTACGTACGGTCTGGGCACAGCAGAACGCCGACGGTACCTTCGACAACTCGCCCTACGAGTACGACCTCGTCTGGTTCCGCCAGGGTGACCTGTTCACCAACTTCCGGCACACCGTCAAGAAGAACGAGTTGGCCACTGTGGTCAACCGATTCCACTCGGTCACGCCGGATAGGCAGAACGGGTACATGCACAACTGGGGCATCCCGGCGTCGGGTGGCAGCGCGATCTCCGCACCCATCCCGTTCACCATCCCCAGCGAGCGCACCATCTACCACTCCGCCCGCGACACGGTCTGGCGGACCATGTGGCAGCAGGTTGGGCCGGGGTACGGGACGCAGTTGCTCAGGGACGACGTGACGTACCAGGCGGGCCAGCGGTCCGTGGTGAACTGGCAGAAGGGGCCGGCCGCGCCGATCTTCAACGGGTACCGGTGGGGGCCGGTGACCTTCGTCCGGCAGGGCAACGTCATGAGTTTCCACGTGCCACCGTTCGGGGACCAGGCCGGGCACACCGGGTTTTCGTCCCTGGACACCGGGCAGACGAAGTTCTACCAGGACGACAAGCTGCTCGCGGACGTCCCCACCTATTTCTACGACGCGGCGGGCCCGGTAACCGCGGCGGAGAGCACGTACCGGCTGGAGTACGAGACGACCCGCGGCGCGGACGGCGGGTTCGACAACAGCACGGCGATCAGCGGCAGATGGACGTTCCGCTCCGCCGAGACACCAGGTGACAGGCCGACCGCCCTGCCGCTCGCCTCGGTCCGGTTCCAACCGGAGTTGGACCTCCACAACAGTGCGCGCGGTGGTGGGGTGCTCCCGGTCCCGCTCAGCATCGAGCGCCAGCCGGGCGCGGCCGCCTCCAACCTGACGTCGGTCAACGTCGAGGTGTCGTACGACGAGGGAGCGACCTGGCACCGGGTGACGCTGCGGAAGACCGGAGAGGGCGCTTTCCTGGCCCTGCTCGACCAGCCGAAGCGCGGTCACGTGTCGCTGCGCGCCAGCGCGGCCTACGCCGACGGGGCCACCGTCGACTACACCGTCATCAAGGCGTACCGGCTGCGTTGACGACCGCGTCCAGCTCCTAACGACCAGTGGGGCCGCCGACACCGGTGTCGGCGGCCCCGCTCAGCTGAGCCCCGCACCGTGGTGTCCCAGCCAGGCTCGGTCTCCAGGGCGAACCGGAAACCCGTGCCAAGGGCTGACTGCCAATGACAAGTGGTGATCACCGCGCGGCCCCCGTTTGTGCAGCTCGACGCTAACTTGATCTTTAACCTGTGCGGCGTGGACGGGATTGACGGACTTCGTCTTCTTTGCGGCTGCTGTTTTGGTGTTCGTGGTGGTCGCGGTGTGGACGTCGTAACGCGGGGGGTGGTTGTTGCGGCGGCCGGGTGGCCGCCCTGGTCCTGGCCGGGAGGTTTTGGGTGCACCGGCCGGGCAGGTGGGAGCCTGTCGCACAGCTTTCGATCTTGAGTTGTCAAGCGGCCTTCGGTCTGGCGTCGTGACGAAAGATCTTGTTCAGGTTGTGCACGATGCCGAGCAGTTTGATCTCGGCGTCGACGTCGC
Source organism: Micromonospora pallida (assembly GCF_900090325.1). Taxonomy (NCBI): domain Bacteria; kingdom Bacillati; phylum Actinomycetota; class Actinomycetes; order Micromonosporales; family Micromonosporaceae; genus Micromonospora; species Micromonospora pallida. Next base: position 5,061,252 of record NZ_FMHW01000002.1, read on the forward strand.
TGGTGCCGCGGTGGTGCAGGCGGCGTCCGAACCGTTGGAAGAGTTGGGCGAAGCCGGGTTCGACGAGGGCGCCGCGGCGGGCGTAGAGCTGCTTGCCTTCGGTGGATGCCAGTCGGGCTGCCATGTCGCGGTGGCCGGCGGGGACGTCCTGGCTGCGTGGCGTGGTGGCCCTGGTCTGGTCGTACTCCTTGGTGAGCGACACGAGCAGCGGAAGGTCTGCCAGGGCGGTGAAGTTCGCGGTGCTGGCGTATCCGCTGTCGGCCAGCCACGCCTCGACATCGGCGGTGAGGCCTGCGGTCGCGCAGTTGTGCTGAGCGCGTCTGATGACCGGAACCAGGGCAGTGGTGTCGGACGGATTGTCGTGCAGCTCGATCGCGAGGAGGATCTGGTTGCGGGAGCAGGCGATCTGCACGTTGTAGCCCTGCACGTAGCCGCCGTGCTTGCCGAGCATGAGCCGCGACGCCGGATCGGTGAGTGATGCCCTGGCAGCCGCAGACGGGATTGGCCGAGGGTTGAGCGCATGGTGCAGCCCGGCCTGCGCCCTGGCCAGCCGGGCCTGCTGCCGGACGACCTTGGTCTTGGCCTCGATCGCAACTGGTGGGCGCCCGGTGGCGCGCCGCCGTCCCGCGGCCTGGTCCTGCAGGCTCCGGCGGGCGTAGTCGGCCAGCCGCTGCTGCTGGGCGGCGGTGACGTCGGCGAGGCGCTGGACGGCCCTGGCCACCATCCGCTCGGCGGCCTCGACCTTGATCCGGATCTCGCCGGCCGAGGGCAGCACGCGTTCATGCAGCTTGTCCCGGGCCATTCGGGCTCGCGCCAGGCGGTCGCCGAGTCGAGACAGCCGCCGCAGGCAGCTGCCGGCGGCGGTGTGCCAGGTGCTGTCTTCGGCGGCTGCTGGGGCGTCCATGTCACCCATCAACTGGTCAACCTCGGCTTCGCCATCGGCGATCATGGTCTCCAGCGCGTGGAGGCTGCGGTTGGTGGAGCGGGCGGCGGCGGCCTGCATCGGTGAACCGTCCACCGCCACCGCGGCCAGGTCCACCAGCCCACGCTGGGCGCAAAGCGCCAGGACCTGCACGAACAGCGCCTTCATACCGTCACGATGACGGCGCAGAAAACGCGCGACGGTGGCATGGTCGATGTGCTGGTTGCCGGTGATGATCCGGCAGCCCACATCGTCGAGGCACGCCGCCTCGATCCTGCGCGACGAGCGCACGCCCTTGCAGTAGCAGTACAACACCAAGGCCAGCAGCACCTGCGGTGGATACGCCGCCGCGCCCTGGCCATCGGCGCGGTAGCTCCGCAGGAACTCCGACAGGTCGAGCTCACCGACGACCTTCAGGACCTGCCAGCAAAGATGCTGCGGCGGCAGCCACCCGCGCAGGTCCTGCCGGGGCAAGAACGAGCCGTCCGAGCAGGAGATGAAGTTGTATGCCACGGCACGACATGATCGACCATCATGGACAAACCACAGCAACAACTCTTGACAACTCAAGATCGAAAGCTGTGCGACAGGCTCGTGGTCTTCGCGCGGAGGTGCCGAAATCCTCGGCGGACGCGGGCGTGCCGGGTGACAGGCGCTCGGGTGGTGCGGGTTGCTCCCAAGGCCGGCGCAGGTCGATGGCGAGGGCGCGGGCCAGACGTAGCTGGGTGTAGGCGGCGAGGATCATCCAGGCCCATCGGTCGGCTGCCTGCGGGGTGCGGATCTTGGGGCAGGTCCAGCCGAGGGAATCGGGGGAACTGGATCTTCCACGGCGCGCTCGACGCATCGCCTCTAGTGCGGTCCTACGACCTGCTGAAGCCATGCTCTGTCGGCGGCCTTCAACCTGGCCACACGCTCTACACCTCCTGGGCAAGCGCCTGGCCACGTCGACCGTCCTCACCGGCGCCGACGAGTACGGCGAAGACGAGGGGAACGCTGCACTTGCGGAACTGGCAGACCTTGCCAGCGAAATCAGAGTGCTCGACCCGGCCGCCTTTGCGGGCGATGACCACACACCCCGTCGATCATGGAGTTGTGGTGTGCGATTGGTGCTGATTGCGAGGTTTGCGAGGTGCCAAAAGTCCATGATCGACGGGGCGGTGGGGAGCTGCGGTTGGAGGGGGTGGTGCAGGCGGGCCGCCGGCACGGGACCTGCCGGCGGCCCGCGAGCGACCCGCTCGTCAGGAACGGGGGACCCGACGCGATCGGGCCGCGCCATCAACGGTACGCGCGCGGTGGCCGATCTGCCGTCCCCCCGCGACGCCGCGGTTTTCCGTACCCTCTGCGGTAGCTCATCGTTGTAATCAGGTGACTCCATCCGTGGTGGGGGTCACCGCCGGCCGGGGCCGTCCGTGGTGACACGGCACACCCCGTCAGGCTCGGTAGACCCTGATCGGCCCGAACCGCGAGGTGGCAGTGGCGCCCGACCTTCTCACCGACGTGGCGTCACCCCTGTGGGCGTACCTGATCCTGCTCGGACTCCTGGCGGTGGACGCCTTCGTCCCGGTGATCCCGACGCAGGCCGTCATGATCACCGGTGGCGCGTTGACCGTCTACGGGGAGCTGAGCCTGCCGCTGATCATCGGGATCGGGGCGACCGGGGTGTTCGTCGGTGATCTGGCCTGCTATCTGCTTGGCCGGCAGGCACCGGAACGGGTGGTGCCGCGCCCCCGGCAGCGGGGCCGGGCCCGCCGCGCCGCCGGCCGGTTCACCCAGGGGCTACGCCGTCCCGGGCCGCTGGTGATCCTGCTCTGTCGGTTCGTGCCGGGCGGACGGATGGCGGCGTGCTTCTCCGCCGGCCGCAGTCGCTACCCGTACCGGCTCTTCCTCTGTTACGAGGCCATCGCCGCGCTGGGCTGGGCCGGCTACGGCGGGCTCGTCGGCCACCTGGGCGGCGCGGCACTGACCCGGTCGGTGTGGCTGCTGGCGCTGATCGCCGCCGGTGCGGCGGCGGGGTTCGCGGCGGCCGGCTGGGCGTTGAACCGGGTCGCCGCCCGCCAGACCCGTCCAGCCGACGAAACCTCCCCCGCGCCCGCCGAGGCGACGTCAGCCTGAGCCCCGCCAGGCCACGCCCTCGGCCAGCCCCGGGCCGCCGAGCCAGCCCAAGGCGGGCGGGCCCCGGCGCGAGGGCCCCGGGGCAGGCCCGCCCCAGGGGTTACTCCAGTTCGTGCAGCATGAGCTGGCGGGCCGCCTCGGCGATCGAGCCGGAGAGCGACGGGTAGATGGTGAAGGTCTGGGCCAGCTCGTTGACGGTGAGGTTGTTCTCCACCGCCATGGTGATCGGCAGGATCAGCTCGCTGGCCTTCGGCGCGACCACCACGCCGCCGACCACCTGGCCGCTGGCCGGCCGGCAGAACAGCTTGACGAAACCGTCGTCGAGGCCGGCCATCTTCGCCCGCGGGTTGCCCGACAGCGGCAGCATCACCTGCCGGGCCGGCACCTTGCCGGCGTCCACCTCGTTCTGCGACACCCCGACGGTGGCCAGCTCCGGGTCGGTGAAGACGTTCGCCGACACAGTCCGTAGCCGCAGCGGCCGGACCGCCTCGCCGAGCGCATGCCACATGGCGATCCGCCCCTGCATCGCGGCCACGCTCGCCAGCGGGAGCAGGCCGGTGCAGTCCCCGGCGGCGTAGATGCCGGGGACCGTGGTCCGGGAGACCCGGTCGACGGTCACGTAGCCGCCCTGGGCGAGCCGGACGCCGTACTCGGGCAGGTTGAGGTTCGCGGTGTTCGGCACCGAACCGACCGCGATCAGCGCGTGCGAGCCGTACACGACGCGTCCGTCGGAGAGCTGGACCTCGACGCCGCCGTCGGTCCGGCGGACCGCATCGGCGCGGGAGTTGTTGAGGATGCTCATGCCCCGGGAGCGGAAGACCCGCTCGATGGCCATGGCCGCGTCGGCGTCCTCGTGCGGCATGACCCGGTCCCGACTGGAGACCAGGGTGACCTCCACCCCCATCGCCAGGTACGCGCTGGCGAACTCCGCACCGGTCACGCCGGAGCCGACCACGATCAAATGTTCGGGCAGTTCGGGAAGGTCGTAGACCTGCCGCCAGGTGAGGATGCGCTCGCCGTCGGGCGCGGCGGTGGGGAGCTGGCGCGGGGTGGCGCCGGTGGCGATCAGCACGGTGTCCGCGGCGATCGAGTACTCCGGCTCGTCGCCGGCCGGGGTGACCACGACCCGGTGGGTGTGGCCGAGGGTGTCCTCACCGAGCCGGGCCCGGCCGTCGACCACGTTCACGCCCGCCTTGACGAGCTTGGCATGGATGTCGGCGGACTGCGCCAGGGCCAGCCGCTTGACCCGGTCGTGGACGGCCTGCGCGTCGACGGTGACCGCCTCCAGGCCGTCCGAGTGCACCCCGAACTCCTCGGTGTCCCGGTAGCCGGTCACCACAGAGGAGCTGGCGATGAAGGTCTTCGACGGTACGCAGTCCCAGAGCACGCAGGCGCCGCCGGCCCCCTCGGTCTCCACCACGGTGACATCGGCGTCGAGCTGGGCGGCGACCAACGCTGCCTCGTACCCGGCCGGCCCGCCGCCGATGATCACGATCCGGCTCACAGTGCTCGCCCTCCGTCGCTACCCATGATGGTTTTCTTTTCCCCAAACTGCCCGACACGCACCGTTCGTATTCTCCCTCGCCCGTCCGCCGGGCTATCGTCATCGCCGTGCGTCATTACGCCGCCTACGGCTCAAACCTGGACCCCGCCCGGATGCGCGCCTACTGCCCGCACTCGCCGATGGTCGGCGTCGGCTGGCTGGAAGGCTGGCGGTTCACCTTCGCCGGTGAGGACGTCATCGGCTGGGAGGGCGCGGTCAGCACCGTCGTCGAGTCCCCCGGCGACCGGGTGTTCGTGGCGCTCTACGACATCCACCCGTACGACGCCGCCCAGCTCGACGAGATCGAGGGGGTGACCGCCGGCACGTACCAGAAGCTGCACGTACGGGTCTCGACCCTGGACGGCGACGTGACCGCCTGGATCTACGTCTTCGCCGGGTACGAGGGCGGACTCCCCACCGCGTGGTATCTCTCCGAGATCGCCAACGCCGCCGAGAAGGCGGGTGCGCCCGACGACTACGTCAAGGAGCTGCGGTCCCGGCCCACCGGCACCGCGTCCGCGTAGCACGTCCGACACCCCTTCAGTCTGCGCTGGTGGTCGCTGGTCTGCCCGACCGACCCCACCCCGGGTAGGTTGACGCACCCGAAAAGCACCCGAGAGTGGAGCACCGGTCACGCACTGCTAAGTCAACGGGTCCGGGTCGTCAGTCGACGACCGGTGGGGCGTTGGGCACGGGGTCGATGGCGGCACGCACCGTCCGGCGGGTCACGGTGAGCAACTCGGCCAGTTCGACCCGCTCCGCCGGAGCCAGCGCCCGGAAGGCGGGAGCGGCCAACCGGTCGGTCACGGCCTCCGCCCAGAGCCGCCGACGCACCAGCGGGCCCGCCGGCGGGTACGGCCCGGGCCAGCCGCCGGCCATCGCCTCGGTCTCCCCCTCCGCCCCGGCGAGCACCGCCTCCAGCGGACTCATCCCGCTGGCCCGGACGGCGAGCAGGTACGCGCCGAGGTAGTGCTCCCGCAGCAGGTGCAGCCCGACTGCGGCCCGCGCGCCCGGGGCGTCGTCCGGCACCGGCATCGCCCGCCAGGCCGCGAAGAGGGGCAGTCCGTACGCCTCGGCGGCGGCCACTGCCCGGTGCAGCAGGTCGGCGAGGCGGGCCGTCCCGGGAGCCTCGGCCAGGTGCTGGCGGCCCCAGCGGCAGCACTCGGCGAGGCCGGCCGCGGCCACCTCGCGGGGGCCTCCACGCGGGCCGCCGCGTCCCAGCCCTCGGCGACCGCCTCCGGGGAGATCAGACCCAGGCAGGCGGCGGCGGTCTCCGACCCGACGTCACCGAGCGCTCCGCCCCGGGCGGTGACATAGAAGGCCCAGCCGGAGATGCCGAGCAGCCGCGCCCGGCGGCGGGTGGTGGGGCACCGGGTGTACGCGTCGCCCAGCTCCACCACGGCCGGTCTGCTCGCCGTGGCGGCCTGTTCCGGGGTCATTCGGCCCGTCCGGGACGGGTCGCCAGCCGTACGTCCATCCGGCTCAGTCTGCCGTGTCGTCCCCCGTCCCGGCAGCCCCCTCCTCGGCGAGCAGCGCCTCCAGCGCCCCCTCGACCTCGCCGGTGCGCCGCCGGGCCGCCGTGGCGGCGCGTTCGGCGGTACGCCGGGCCAGCTTGCGCCGGCTCACTTCCTGCTCGGCACCGGCCCGTCGGCGTTCGAGTTCCGCCAGTTCGGCCTCGATCGCGGTCAGGGCGTCGGCGGCGTCGCGTTCGGCCGTGGTCGCGCCGATCAGCTCCGTCTCGGCCCGGTCCTGGTCGGTACGCGCCTTCGCCAGTTCCCGTTCCAATGCCCGCCGCTGCTTCGCCCGCTCGGCCCGTTCGGCCCGCTCAGCTCGTTCAGCTCGTTCGGCTGCTCTGGCTCGGGCGGCCCGGTCGGCCTGCTCTGCCCGGTCGGTCCGGTGGCCGGCCTGCTCCGCCCGCTCGCGGGGTCCCGCCCGGCCGGGGCGTTCTCCGGTCCGCGTCTTGCCGGCTGACGGTTTCCCGGCTGGAGGTTCGGCGGTGGACGGTTTCCCGGTGGACGGTTCGGCGGCGCCGCCGGTGAGCAGCCGGAGCTGCGGCCGGGGCACCTCGCCGAAGCCGGCGTAGCTGGTGGACCGGAGCAGCCGGCCGGAGCGGACCTGGGCAGCTACCCCGGTGTCGGCGAGCGCGGCGTTGAGCGTCGACTCGACCTCGGCCAGCGGCAGCCGGCCGGCCGGGGGCGCGCCCTCGGTGTCGGCGGCCAGCGTCCGGGCCTCGGCCACCAGGGCGGCGACCACCGCGCGACGCTGGGCGGAGAGTTCCCGCAGTTTCGGCCCGCGCAGGTCCCGCTGGGCCGTCCGGAGTGCCTCGGCGAGGTCCGCCAGGTCGGCCACCAGCTCAGGGCGCCGGATGGCGAGCAGGTTGACCAGCCAGGCTGCCACGGTGGGCCGGCGCAGCTTCGCGATCTCCCGGGCGGTCGCCGGGTCGCCGGCCCGGCGGGCCTCCGCCACGGCGGCGTCCCGGGCGGCCACGAACCGGTCCGGTGGCGTGCCGTAGAGCCGTTCGGCCAGGTCGCGGGAGGGATCGGGCATCGCTCAGACGTTGATCTGGGTGCCCGGCGTCAACCGCTGATAGTCGACGGAGGAGAGCCGGCGGAAGTTGTTGTCCAGCACGGCGAGCCCGTTGGCGTTGAGCAGCCCGTCGTGCAGGGCGTACGCCTGACGTGGGGCGACCGCCCGGAGGAAGTCCAGCGACTCGGAGAACTTCGCCCACGGCGCGTGGATCGGCAGGAAGAGGGTGTGGACCGATACGTCGTCGGGGGCCACCAGGGCGTCACCGGGGTGGTAGACCACCTCGTCGACCAGGTACCCGAGGTTGTCGACCACCGGGATGTCCGGGTGGATCACGGCGTGCCGCCCGCCGTAGGCGCGGACCGGGATGCCGGCTGCGGTGAACGACTGCCCCGGCTCGACCGGGCTCAGCACGTCGGGCAGGCCGTCCACGGTGGCGGCCAGCGACGCCGGCCCGTACAGGGTGAACGGGCGACGGTCGAGCTGACGGGTCAGTGCCGCCACGTCCACGTGGTCCGGGTGCTGGTGGGTGATCAGCACCGCGTCCGCGCCGTCGAGCGCCTCGGCCGTCTCGCTGAACGTTCCCGGGTCGATGACCAGCACTCCCCCGTCGTGCTCGACACGTACGCAAGAGTGGCCGTACTTGGTCAAACGCATTCGTGACTCCTCGACAACCAAATCGTGATCTCTTCAGCGCAGTTTGCCGGAACGGACACGCCCCCGCTCCCCGTCTGATCGAACGCCTCGGCAGGTCGGGTCAGCGGACCCGATCGCCGGGAGCGCGAGGATCGGAGAAAAACCATGATGGATAACGGACGACGGCGGTGGGGCGTACCGCTGGTGGCGCTGGGCCTGACGGCACTGTTCGCGGTCGGCGGGTGCTCCGCTGGCAGCGGCGGCAGCGAGCGGGCCGCCTCGGACAACGCGGCCCCCGGCCCGGCGGCGCCGGAGGCGGCCGGCGGGGACAACGCGGGGTCGAAGGACACGTCGGCCGGGGCCGGCGGGGTGGACCTGCGGGTGGACCAGCGCGCCATCATCTACACCGGATCGGTACGGGTGCAGGTCGAGGACGTGGACCGGGCCGCCCAGGACACCGTCGCACTGGTCACCGCGGCCGGCGGCTTCGTCGGCGGGGACGAGCGGCGCGGCGTCGACGAGCACGCCCGCGCCGACCTGGAGCTGCGGGTGCCGGCGGCCCGGTTCACCGGCGTGGTCGACGGCATCGCCAAGTTGGGCGAGCAGCAGTGGCGGGAGATCCGGACCGAGGACGTGACCGAGCAGACGGTCGATCTGGACGCCCGGATCACCACCCAGCGGGCCCGGGTGGAGAGCGCCCGTCGGCTGCTGGCCCGGGCCTCCTCGATCGACGACCTCGTGTCGATCGAGAACGAGCTGGGCCGGCGGGAGGCCGACCTCGCCTCGCTGGAGGCGAAGAAGCGCCGGCTGGCCGACCTCACCGCGCTCTCCACGATCAACGTCTCGCTGGTCACCGAGAACACCCGCAGCAGCGACACGGACGAGACCGGTTTCCTGGCCGGGCTCGCCGACGGCTGGCGGGCCTTCCTGGAGTCGGTGACCGTCCTGGTCACCGTGCTCGGGGCGCTGCTGCCCTGGCTGGTCGTGCTCGCCGTACCGGTGGTGCTGGTCTGGCGGCTGGCCCGCCGGCGGCGTCAGCGGCGGGCCGGGCAGGTCGCTCCCGGCGCTCCGGCGTACCCGGCGATGGCCGCCCCGGTGCCGGCCGGGGTCGGTGCCCCGACGCGACCGGCGGCGCCCGCTCAGCGGTCCGGTGCCGTTGCCGCGCCGCAGCCGATGACGCCCGCGCAGCGCCCGGCCGGCGCGGATGCCACGCCGAAGCCGGATGCCGCACCGCGACCGGGTGCCATGCCGAAGCCGGATGTCGCGCCGAAGCCGGATGCCATGCCTTGACCGGATCCGCTCCCGGCCGACGGTGACGCCCGCCCGCCGTCGGCCGGGAGCGGGGCGTCGCCGTCGACGGGAGACGTCAGCGAGCCTCGGCCAGCGCCCGGAGCGCGGTCTGCACCATGAGTCGGACGCCGACCGCGATGGCGCGCTCGTCCACGTCGAACGAGGGGCGGTGCAGGTCCAGACTGGGCCCGGAACGGCCGACCCCGAGCCGGGCGAGCGCGCCGGGGACGTACTCCAGGTACCAGGAGAAGTCCTCGCCGCCCATGCTCTGCGGGGTCTCGGCGACGCCGTCCGGGCCGAGCGCGGTGACCGTAGCGGCGGTGAGCACCTTGATCGCCCGCGCGTCGTTGCTGACCGGCGGCCGGCCGCGCAGGTACTCCAGGTCGACGGTGGCGCCGGTGGGGGCGAGGACGTCCCGGACCACCTGGGCCACGATCTTCGGCGCCTCCTCCCAGGCTTCCCGGGTCATGGCGCGCAGGGTGCCGGAGGCGACCGCCTCGGACGGGATGACGTTGTAGCGGGTGCCGGCCGAGGCCTGCCCGAACACCAGCAGCAGGCCGCTGTTGGCCGGTACCCGCCGGCTGACCAGCGCCGGGACCTCGGTGACCAGCCGGCCGAGGGCGTCGACCATGTCGACGGTGAGGTGGGGCCGCGCGGTGTGCCCGCCCGGCCCACTCAGCCGGACGGTGACGTTGTCGGCGGCGGCGGTGATCGGACCGACCCGCAGGCCGATCTTGCCGACCGGCAGGTTGGGGTCGCAGTGCAGGGCGAAGATCTGGGTGACGTCCTCCAGTCCGCCGGCCTCGATGACCTCCAGCGAGCCGCAGGGCAGGATCTCCTCGGCCGGCTGGAAGATCAGCCGGACCCGGCCGGGCAGCTCGCCGAGGTCGGCGAGCTGGGCGAGGAGCATGCCGACCCCGAGCAGCACGGTGGTGTGCACGTCGTGTCCGCAGGCGTGGCAGACCCCGTCGACCGTGGAGCGGTACGACACGTCCTTCACGTCGGTCAGCGGCAGCGCGTCGATGTCGGCGCGCAGCGCCACCACCGGACCGTCCGGGCGGCCGTCGACGTCGCAGATCACCCCGTTGCCCTTGGGCAGCAGTCGGGGGTGCAGCCCGGCCAGGGAGAGTTCCCGGGCGATCAGCGCGGCCGTCTCGAACTCCTCGCCCGAGAGTTCCGGGTGCGAGTGGAGGTGCCGCCGGGTGGCGATGAGGCCCGGTGTCCGGAGCTCGAGCAGATGGTCGAGCTCGAACGGCAGGGGCTGGGATCCGGGCGGCGCCTCGTGCCAGGACGACGCCAGATGGCTGCCGTTCGGCAGCGTCAACGCACTCGTCACGTCGATTTCTCGATCACTGTGGATGGGATGGGACTCGGACAGCCTAGACCTTCGACGGTGACGCTGCGCAATTTCGTTACGGTGATCGTCGGAGCGCGCAGAGTCACGAAAACCCTGGTTGGAGCGCTCGTAGATCTGCGGTACAGCAGGTAGATCGCCGTCGAGAGCCTTCATCCGCCCCACACCTCCTACACCGTGTAACCGCCTGCCGACCGGCGACAACGGCGTCGGCGCGGACCTTTCATTGCGAATTGTCGCATTGGTCCGTCCGGTTACGATCGGCTCGGACAACCACCCGACACCGAGACGTCCCGGCATCCGGGAGGACCGGGCCCGGGGAAAACACCGACACTGCCACGCCCCGCCCGGGACTCCCCGCACAGCCTGTCCGTCGCGGACCCACCAAATACCCGTCGGCCCACCCCGCACACGCCTGGACGGGCGCGGGGTGGGCCGAGACAGTCAGAAACAGTCGGAACCGGCCAGCACCGGCCAGCGTGGCCCAGGAACGACCAGTGGCGGCCAGAAAACGGCCAGCGCGGTCAGAAACGGTCGCTGGGCCGGTACGTCCCCCAGACCTCGCGGAGCGTCCCGCAGACCTCGCCGACCGTGGCCCGGGCCCGCAGCGCCGTACGCATCGGGTAGAGCACGTTCTCCGTACCCTCGGCGGCGGCGCGCAGGTCGGCGAGGGAGCGCTCGACGGCGGCCGCGTCCCGCGAGCGGCGCAGCGTCCCCAGCCGCTCGGCCTGGGCCGCCTCGATCGCCGGGTCCACCCGCAGCGGCTCGTACGGCTCCTCCTCGTCGACGGCGAACCGGTTGAGGCCGACCACCACCCGCTCGCCGGAGTCGATCTCCTGCGCCATCCGGTACGCCGACTGCTCGATCTCCCGCTTCTGGAACCCGGTCTCGATCGCGTCCACCACCGAACCGTGGTCGGCGACCCGGGTCATCAACTCGTCGACGGCCGCCTCGATCTCGTCGGTCATCGCCTCCACCACGTACGAGCCGGCGAAGGGGTCGACGGTGGCGGTCAGGTCGGTCTCGTACGCCAGCACCTGCTGGGTACGCAGCGCGAGCCGGGCGGCCTTCTCGGTGGGCAGCGCGATGGCCTCGTCGAAGCTGTTGGTGTGCAGCGACTGGGTGCCGCCGAGCACCGCGCCGAGCCCCTGGATCGCCACCCGGACCAGGTTGACCTCGGGCTGCTGGGCGGTGAGCTGCACCCCGGCGGTCTGGGTGTGGAAGCGCAACATCATCGACTTCGGGTTGGTGGCGCCGAACTCGTCGCGCATCAGCCGTGCCCAGATCCGCCGAGCGGCGCGGAACTTGGCGACCTCCTCGAGCAGGGTCGTCCGGGCCACGAAGAAGAACGACAGCCGGGGGGCGAAGTCGTCCACGGCCAGCCCGGCGGCGAGCGCGGCCCGCACGTACTCCACCCCGTTGGCCAGGGTGAACGCAATCTCCTGCACGGGCGTCGCGCCGGCCTCGGCCATGTGGTAGCCGGAGATGGAGATGGTGTTCCACTTCGGCACCTCCTTGCGGCAGTACGCGAAGGTGTCGGCGACCAGCCGCAGCGAGGGCTTCGGCGGGAAGATGTACGTGCCCCGGGCGATGTACTCCTTGAGGATGTCGTTCTGGATGGTGCCGTTGAGGGCCGCCCCGGCGACCCCGTTCTCCTCGGCGACGAGCTGGTAGAGCAGGAGCAGCACCGAGCCGGGCGCGTTGATCGTCATCGAGGTGGAGACCTTGTCCAGCGGGATGCCGTCGAACAGCGTCCGCATGTCCTCGATCGAGTCGATCGCCACCCCGACCTTGCCGACCTCGCCGTGCGCGATCGGGTCGTCGGAGTCGTAGCCCATCTGGGTGGGCAGGTCGAAGGCGACCGAGAGGCCCATCGTGCCGGCCCGCAGGAGCTGGTGGTAGCGGGCGTTGGACTCGGCGGCGGTGCCGAAGCCGGCGTACTGCCGCATCGTCCAGGGCCGCGAGGTGTACATCGTGGGGTACACACCCCGGGCGTACGGGAACTCGCCCGGCCCGCCGAGGCGGGCTGCCAGGTCCTCGGGAAGGTCCGCCGTCGTGTAGACGTCCTTGATCGGGAAGCCCGACTCGCTCGACCGCCGTTCGCTCATCCCCGGATGGTAGGACGCACCGCTCGACGCGGGGATGAGGGATTGCGCACACCTCGCTGGACGAGCCCGGACGGACGGCTTCCGGACCAGCACGTATGGTCGTCACTGAAAGAACGCCCGCCGCGTCGGCTTTCGCATCGGGTGTCGGACCCCGCAAGATAGGGGGGTTGTGTCCCAGCCCCCTCGATTTACTCCGGTGGCTTTTCTGTGACTCAGATCCCGACGTGGAGCGGCGGACCGGCCAGTCCCCCCAACGGGCGCGCAGCCTCTGGCACCACCATCGGTGGTCGCTACGAGCTGCGTTCTCCGGTGGGCAATGGCGGCATGGGCACGGTCTGGCGGGCCACAGACACACTTCTCCGACGTGACGTGGCGGTCAAGGAGGTCGTCCTCCCGCCGGGCCTGGCGCCCAGCGACCGCGACGCGATGTACGAACGCACACTCCGCGAGGCACGCGCCGCCGCGGCCATCCAGCACCCGGCCGTGGTGCAGGTCTACGACGTGGTCACCGAGGGCGGCCGGCCGTGGATCGTGATGGAGCTGCTCGACGCGCGCAGCCTCGCCGACATGGTGATCGAGGACGGACCGCTCGCCGCGCGTGCGGTCGCCAAGATCGGCATCGCGCTGCTCGGCGCGCTCGAGGTCGCGCACGCGCTCAGCGTGCTGCACCGGGACGTGAAGCCGGCCAACGTGCTGATCTGCACCGACGGCCGCTGCGTGCTCACCGACTTCGGCGTCGCCCGGATGCCCACCGACGTCCAGCTCACCACCCCGGGGATGGTGCTCGGCTCACCGCACTTCATCTCCCCCGAGCGGGCGATGGGGCAGGACTTCGGCCCGCCGAGCGACCTGTTCTCGCTGGGCGTGACCCTCTACACCGCGGTCGAGGGGCGGCCCCCCTTCGACAAGGGCGACCCGATCGAGACGATGCACTCGGTGGTCGAGGACGAGCCGGCCCCACCGACCCGCAGCGGACCGCTGACCCGGGTGCTGATGGGCTTGCTGGAGAAGGACCCGGCCCGCCGCTTCGACGTGCACACCTCCCGGGCCATGCTGCGCGAGCTGCTCGCCGGCCCGCTGGCGAGCAACGCGGCGGCGGTCAACTCGGTCACCGACCCGTACGCGGTGGTGCCGGTACAGCGCCCGGCCACGCCGCCCCCGACCCCGGTCCAGGCCGAGGAGGCGAAGCCGACCGGCCAGATCGGCGGCCGGGCGATGCTCGCGCCCGGGGAGTCGCTGACCGACCGGCTCGCCGCGCTGCGACGGGGTGAGGAGCCGAAGACGGCCACCCCGGCGTCGGCGGCGAAGGCCGCCCTGGAGGACACCAGTGCGGACGCCCTCGCCGGCCCGCTGCACACCCCGACCGGCGCGATGCCCCCACCCACCGCCCGCGTCGAGCGGCCGGGCACCACCTACGGCGCCCGTGCCGAGGCCGCGCCACCGGCCGCCGGGGCCACCGGGTCGGGGTTCCGGGAGGACACCTCGCCGACGGTCAACCTCGGCCGCACCGCCGGGGCCAAGAGCGGCTTCGGCGCCGACCCGACCGTCGCCCTCGGCCGGCAGCCGGAGACGCCCCGCCCGGTGACCTACGGCCGTCCGGCGGACGCCACCCAGCAGGTGCCGGCCGGTGGTATGCCAGCGGACCCCCAGCGCTCCGGATTTCCGTACGGGACCACGTACGGCGCGCCGGCCGGCAACCAGTGGTCGGTGCCGGGCACCGGTCAGCCGTGGGCCGTACCGGCCGCCACCGGCCCGGTACCCGCCGGCAACGGCGGTGGCGGAGGCGGCGTCGGGCGGGTGCTGGCGCAGGTCCGGAACCTGCCGCGCAAGGTCCAGCTCGCTGCCGCCGGTGGGCTGGCCGTGGTGCTGCTGATCGCCCTGGTCGCCGTGTTCGGCGGTGGCGACCCGGAACCGCCGGCCACCCCGCAGGCCCAGCCGAGCGCCTCCGCGTCGGCCGCGCCCAGCCTGGAGATGCAGGAACACTCCGGGCGGGGGATCTCCATGCTGGTGCCCAAGGGCTGGACGCGCGCCAGCGGCGGCAGCTACACCGACTACACCGACCCCGAGGACAGCGGCCGGCGGGTCCGCATCATCATCGAGCCGTTCCGCACCAGCTCGCTGCGCTGGGCGGAGGTCGCCGCGAACGGGCTGCGTACCCGGGACTCCTGCGCCAAGCCGTACAACCAGCTCGCCCTGGACGAGCAGGAGCTGGCCGGCAAGCCGGCCGCCCAGCTCGAGTACACCTGCGGCGAGGGCGACGGCATGCGGCACGGGATGTGGCGCGGCGTCGTGCACGACGGCAAGGCGTACTCCTTCTACCTGACCGCCAACGACTCCCGCTTCGCCGAGAGCAAGCCGATCTTCGACGAGATGGTGAAGTCGTTCCAACTGACCGACGCCGGCTGACCTCGGATCGAGACCGGCCTCGACCGATCCGACCCGCCGTGGTGATCCGCCGCCGTGCTATCAAGAGGCATGGCGGCGGATCCCACTGACAGCATCGACGACCTTCGTGAGCGCGCCCGGCGCTGGCTCGACGACGACCCCGACCCGGCCGACCGCGAGGAACTCCAGGCCGTGCTCGACCGGCTCCCGGAGAGCGGCCCGGAGCTGGCCGACCGGTTCGCCGGGCCACTGACCTTCGGCACCGCCGGGTTGCGCGGTCCGCTGCGCGCCGGCCCGAACGGGATGAACCTCGCGGTGGTCACCCAGGCCGCGGCCGGGCTGGTCGCCTGGCTCGCCGCCCAGGACGCCACCGGCCCCCTGGTGATCGGGTACGACGCCCGGCGCGGCTCGAAGGAGTTCGCCGAACGCACCGCCGAGGTCGCCACCGGGGCGGGCCGCGCCGCGATGCTGCTGCCCCGGCCGCTGCCCACCCCCGTGCTCGCGTACGCGGTGCGCCACCTCGAGGCGGCGGCCGGGGTGATGGTCACGGCCAGCCACAACCCGCCGGAGGACAACGGCTACAAGGTCTACCTGGGGGCGCAGCTCGGCGGGACGACCGGTGCGGGCGCGCAGATCGTGCCGCCCGCCGACCGGGAGATCGAGGCGGCGATCCGCGCGGTCGGCCCGCTGGCCGAGGTGCCGCTCGGCCCGCCCGGTCAGGTGCTCGGCGACGACCTGACCGTCGAGTACGTCAGGCAGGCGGTGGCGGTGATCGACCCGGACGGCCCGCGGGGCCTGAAGGTCGCGTACACGCCCCTGCACGGGGTGGGCGCGGCGGTGCTCACCGCCACGTTCAGCAAAGCCGGTTTCGGGGTGCCCGGGGTGGTGCCCGAGCAGGCCGAGCCGGACGGCACCTTCCCGACCGTCTCCTTCCCCAACCCGGAGGAACCGGGTGCGGTGGACCGGCTGGTCGCGCTCGCCGGATCGATCCGGGCGGACCTCGCCATCGCCAACGACCCGGACGCCGACCGGTGTGCCGTGGTCGTCCCGGACCCGTCGGCCGGTGGGTGGCGGATGTTGCGCGGGGACGAGGTCGGGGTGCTCCTCGCCGACCATCTCATGCGTCGGGGCGTCCGCGGCCTGTACGCCACCACGATCGTGTCGTCCGCGCTGCTGCGGGCCATGTGCACGGCCCGCGACCTGCCGTACGACGAGACGCTGACCGGATTCAAGTGGATCGTCCGGGCCGGCGGCGGCGCCGAGCCGCTGGTCTTCGGGTACGAGGAGGCGCTCGGCTACTGCGTCGCGCCGGAGCACGTCCGGGACAAGGACGGCATCACCGCCGCGCTGACCGTCGCCGAACTGGCCGCCGACCTGAAGGCCCGGGGCCGGACCCTCACCGACCGGCTGGACGAACTGGCGGCCGAGTTCGGCGTGCACCACACCGACCAGTACTCCGTCCGAGTGACCGACCTGCGGCTGATCGCCGACGCGATGGCCCGGGTCCGGGCCGCCACCCCGACCGCGCTGCTCGGCCGGTCGGTCACCGAGACACGGGACCTGCTGCCCGAGGCGGACGTGGTCATCCTGCGTACCGACACCGCCCGGGTGGTAATCCGTCCCTCCGGCACCGAGCCGAAGCTGAAGGCGTACCTGGAGGTGGTGGAGCCGGTGGTCGACGGCGACGTGGCGGCGGCGCGGGGCCGGGCCACCGAGGCGGTCGCCGCCCTCCGCACCGAGATCGCCACCGTGCTCGGCCTGTAGGCGCGAGGAAGGCCCCTCCCTGTCGACGGAGCGACAGGGAGGGCCCCACCTTACAGCTGACTAACCGCGACGTGGGCCGAGCGCCTGGTCGACGGCCTGGCCGAGGGCGGCGATGACCAGCGCCACCGAGGGGCGTACGACGGAGTCCTCCAGGCCGACGGTGCCGGAGAAACCGGCCCCGCCGGCGATCTCCTCCAGCCGGCGGTGGGCACTGGCGGCGTCCCCGGTCAGCCGGAGGGCCGGCTCCATCCGGACCGCCGAGACCAGGGTGGCCAGGGCGGCGGTCCGCTCGTCCGGCACCGGACCACCGGTGAGCGCCTCGGCAAGCCGTCGCCGGGTGTCCTGCTCCACCGACGGGTCGACCATCGGGTAGCGGTGGACGTGGATGAAACCGAGCTCGGTCTCGTCGACGTCCCGCACCACGCCGCGCCCGCAGAGATCCCCGAGGATCCGGTCGCGCAGGCCGTGGCGGAGCCGCTGCACCCAGGAGGAGGGACTGCGAGGGGCGTCGTCGGCGACGATCCGGGCGAGCACGTCGTCGACGATCGGCTCACCGGTCGGGGAGGGATCGGCCACCACCAGGAGGCCGTCGGAGTAGGCGATCCGGCCGGCGAGGGCGAGTTCCACCAGGACCGCGGCGGCCATACCGAGATCCAGGCTGATCCGCGGCATCGTCGCCTTGCCGGTTTCGTCGTCGTAGGCGAGGAGCAGCAGCTCTTCGGCAAGCGCAACACCAGTCATGGCCGGAGACGGTAGCGGGTGGAAGCCGCCTCCCGCACCCGTCTCCCCCGGGCCGTCGCCCGAACCCCCGTTCCGGGCGACGAAACCCCTGTTCAGAAGCGCGGCATACCGCCGAACTGCCGGTCACCGGCGTCCCCGAGACCGGGCACGATGAACATCTGGTCGTTCAGCCCCTCGTCGATCGAGGCGGTCACCAGGCGCAGCGGCAGGCCGGACTGCTCCAGCCGGGCGATGCCGGCCGGCGCGGCCAGCACGCAGAGCACGGTGATGTCGGTGCAGCCCCGGTCGGCGAGCAGCCGGCAGCAGTGCTCCAGCGAACCGCCGGTGGCGAGCATCGGGTCGAGGACCAGCACCGGCAGCCCGGCCAGGTCGCGCGGAAGCGACTCCATGTACGCGCGGGGCTCGTACGTCTCCTCGTCGCGGGCCAGTCCGACGAAGCCCATCGAGGACTCCGGCAGCAGACCGAGCGCGGCGTCGGCCATCCCGAGACCGGCCCGGAGCACCGGCACCAGCAGCGGCGGGTTGGCTAGGCGGGTGCCCTCGGTGTCGGTGACCGGCGTGCTCACCGGGTACTTCTCCACCGGGAAGAAGCGCGCGGCCTCGTACACCAGCATGGTGGTGAGTTCGTGCAGCGCCGCCCGGAACGACGAGGAGTCGGTGCGGGCGTCGCGCATCGCGGTGAGCCGCGACTGGGCGAGCGGATGGTCGATCACGTGTACGTCCACGATCGTCCAACCTACCGAACGCGCCCCGCGCGGGCAGCCGGCCGGCGGGACCGCCACCAGCACTTTCGCCAGCCTGACCCGGCCCCTTGCCCACCCCGACCCTGACCGGGCACGTGATGAGGATCACCGATGTCCCGGGTGCGTAGACTTCCCGGCATGACGGCGACAGCGACGTCGGCCCGGTCGGACCTCTCCGAGCTGGGACGATCCGAGACCGCTCTGCGGACCTTCCTACACGGCCTGCCGGGCGTGGACCAGGTCGGCGCGGAGCAGCGGGCGGCCCAGCTCGGCACCCGCTCCATCAAGACCACGGCCAAGGCCCAGGCGATCGACCTGGCGATCCGGATGGTCGACCTGACCACCCTCGAAGGGGCGGACACCCCCGGCAAGGTACGGGCACTGGCCGCCAAGGCACTGCGTCCCGACCCGGCCGACCCGTCCTGCCCGCACGTCGGCGCGGTCTGCGTCTACCCGGCGATGGTCCCGTACGTGGCCGAGGTGCTGCGGGGCAGCAAGGTGCACCTGGCGAGCGTGGCGACGGCGTTCCCGTCCGGGCAGGCCCCGCTGGAGATCAAGCTCGCCGACACCCGGGCCGCCGTCGCGGCCGGTGCGGACGAGATCGACATGGTGATCAGCCGGGGTGACTTCCTCGCCGGCCGGTACCGGGCCGTCTACGACGAGATCGTCGCCATCAAGGAAGCCTGCGGCGGCGCCGATGCCGGTCGCCAGGGGCGACCGCGAGCCCACCTCAAGGTCATCCTGGAGACCGGTGAGCTGGCCACCTACGACAACGTCCGGCGGGCCTCCTGGCTGGCGATGCTGGCCGGCGCCGACTTCATCAAGACCTCGACCGGCAAGGTGCCGTCGGCGGCCACCCTGCCGGTGACGCTGGTGATGCTGGAGGCGGTCCGCGACTTCCGGGCCGCGACCGGACGACAGGTCGGCGTGAAGCCGGCCGGCGGCATCAAGACCTCGAAGGACGCCATCAAGTACCTGGTGATGGTCAACGAGACGGTCGGCCCGGACTGGCTCGACCCGGACTGGTTCCGGTTCGGCGCGTCCAGCCTCCTCAACGACCTGCTGATGCAGCGCACCAAGCTGACGACCGGCGTCTACTCCGGTCCCGACTACTTCACCCTGGACTAGGAGCGATGTTCGAATACGCACCCGCCCCCGAGTCCCGCTCGGTGGTGGACATCAAGGCCTCGTACGGGCTCTTCGTCGACGGCGAGTTCGTCGACCCGACCGACGGCGGCAGCTTCAAGTCGATCAACCCGGCCTCCGAGGAGGTCCTGGCCGAGGTCGCCGAGGGCGGCGCGGCGGACGTGGACCGCGCGGTCCTCGCCGCGCGGAAGGCGTACGAGAAGGTCTGGGGTCCGATGCCGGGCCGGGACCGGGCCAAGTACCTGTTCCGGATCGCCCGGATCATCCAGGAACGCTCCCGTGAGCTGGCGGTGCTGGAGTCGCTGGACAACGGCAAGCCGATCAAGGAGTCGCGGGACGTCGACCTACCGCTGGTCGCCGCGCACTTCTTCTACTACGCCGGCTGGGCCGACAAGCTGCCGTACGCCGGCTTCGGATCGAACCCGCAGCCGCTCGGGGTGGCCGCCCAGGTCATCCCGTGGAACTTCCCGCTGCTCATGCTGGCCTGGAAGATCGCCCCGGCGCTGGCCGCCGGCAACACGGTGGTGCTGAAGCCGGCCGAGACCACCCCGCTGAGCGCGCTGTTCTTCGCCGAGATCTGCCAGCAGGCCGACCTGCCGCCCGGCGTGGTCAACATCGTCACCGGGGCCGGCGAGACCGGCCGCGCGCTGGTCGAGCACCCGGGCACCGACAAGGTCGCCTTCACCGGCTCGACCGATGTCGGCCGGGCCATCGCCCGCGCGGTCGCCGGCACCCGCAAGAAGCTCACCCTCGAGCTGGGCGGCAAGGCGGCGAACATCGTCTTCGACGACGCCCCGGTCGACCAGGCGGTCGAGGGGATCGTCAACGGCATCTTCTTCAACCAGGGGCACGTCTGCTGCGCCGGCTCGCGGCTGCTGCTCCAGGAGTCGGTCGCCGAGCCGGTGCTGGAGTCGCTGAAGCGGCGGATGGCCCAGCTCCGCGTCGGTGACCCGCTGGACAAGAACACCGACATCGGCGCGATCAACTCGGCCGCCCAGCTCGCCCGGATCACCGAGCTGTCCGAGGCCGGCGCCGCTGAGGGCGCCGAGCGCTGGTCGCCCGCGTGCGAGCTGCCCGAACGGGGCTTCTGGTTCGCCCCGACGATCTTCACCGGGGTCACCCAGGCGCACCGGATCGCCCGGGAGGAGATCTTCGGCCCGGTGCTCTCCGTGCTGACCTTCCGTACCCCGGCCGAGGCCGTCGAGAAGGCCAACAACACGCCGTACGGGCTGTCGGCCGGGATCTGGACGGAGAAGGGCTCCCGCATCCTGTGGATGGCCGACCGGCTGCGCGCCGGGGTGGTCTGGGCCAACACGTTCAACAAGTTCGACCCGACCTCGCCGTTCGGCGGCTACAAGGAGTCGGGCTACGGCCGCGAGGGCGGCCGGCACGGGCTGGAGGCGTACCTCAATGTCTGACAGGTCGGGTGCGAAGGCCAAGGCGAAGCCGCCAGCGCCGCAGCGGGTCGAGGTACGCAAGACGTACAAGCTCTTCATCGGCGGGAAGTTCCCCCGCAGCGAGTCGGGACGGTCGTATCCGGTGCAGAACGCCAATGTCGCCCTCTCCTCCCGCAAGGACGTCCGGGACGCGGTGGTCGCCGCCCGCGCCGCGGTGAAGGGCTGGTCGGGTGCGACCGCCTACAACCGGGGGCAGATCCTCTACCGGGTCGCCGAGATGCTGGAGGGGCGGCGCGAGCAGTTCGTCGCGCTCGGCGTGCCGGGCGACGAGGTGGACGCGGCCACCGACCGCTGGGTCTGGTACGCCGGCTGGTCCGACAAGCTCCCCCAGGTGTACGGCGGCGCGAACCCGGTCGCCGGGCCGTACTTCAACCTCTCCGCGCCGGAGCCGACCGGCGTGGTCGGCGTGGTGGCCCCGGAGCGGCCCGCGCTGCTCGGCCTGGTCAGCGTGATCGCCCCGGCGATCGTCACCGGCAACACGGTGGTGGTGCTCGCCTCGCCGACCGAGCCGCTGGCCGCGATCACCCTGGCCGAGGTGCTCGCCACCTCCGACCTGCCCGGCGGCGTGGTCAACCTGCTCACCGGCCGGGTCACCGAGACCGCCCCGCCGCTCGCCGGTCACATGGACGTCAACGCCCTCGACCTGACCGGCGTCACCGACGCCGAACTGGCGAAGGAGCTGGAGGTCAAGGCCGCGGAGAACCTGAAGCGGGTGCTCCGGCCCGCCCCCGCCCCGCACGACTGGACGGCCGACCCGGGCCTGACCAGGATGACGTCCCTGCTGGAGACGAAGACGGTCTGGCACCCGAAGGGCGTCTGACCTTCATCCCGTAGGGAAGAGTGGCCTCCGCACCGCGGACGGCCACTCTTCCCGCTTCCGGCCTCCCGCAGAGCGGCAACCCCCGATTGCCCTGGCCAGTGGACGAGTGGGGCTGCTCTACCCTCCTGGCGTGATCAACCCCTTCCCGACCACCGAGAGCCGTGCGGCGCGGATCGCGCTGAGCCTTGTGGCCCTCGCGCTCGCCACCGCCGGCACGGCCTTCGGCGCCCCACCCCGATCGCCCCACCGAACCGCCCCGCCGGTTCAGCGGGGCGCTCGTGGTCACGGGCGTCGTCGGCTGGGCGATCGGCACGCCGCTCCTCGCCATGCTGCTGCTCTACCGGCTGTTCGACTCGGCGATCGGGTAGCTGCCCGGTGGCCTCCGCCGGCACCTACTACGGAGGGTAGGATTGGGGGCGTGACTCGGCTGGGGGACCTTGAGCGTGCGGTGATGGACGTGCTGTGGGACGGCACGTCCGGCGACACCGGGAGCGGGGCGACCGTACGCGAGGTGGCCGACGCGCTGGCCGGCCGCGAGCTGGCGTACACCACGGTGATGACCGTGCTGGACCGGCTCGCCGGCAAGGGCATGGTGCAGCGCGAGCGGGAGGGTCGGGCCTGGCGGTACCGGGCCGCCGCCAGCCGCGAGGCGCACATCGCCCAGCTCATGCTCGACGCGCTCGACCTCGGCGGCAGCCGCGACGCGGCACTGGTGCGCTTCGCCCGGTCGGTCACCGGCACGGAGGCGGACGTGCTCCGGGCCGCGCTGAACACGCAGGCGTCGCGATCGGCGGGCCCGGGTCAGGAGCCCGCCCGCCAGACCGACGCGACACGGCAGCCGGTCCCGGTCGACGAGGGTCCGGACCGGTAGGGCGGCGGCCGTGGCGTACGCCCTGCACTTCGCCGTGACGGTGCTGACCTGTTGGCTGACCGCCCAGGTGCTCGCCGCAGCCGCCTGGCCCGGGCGCAGCCCTCGGGTGGCGATCCTCTGCTGGCAGGGGGTCGGACTGGCGCTCGGGCTCTCCGCGATGGGCGTGCCGATCGCCCTCGGGCTGGCCCCCTACGACCTGCCGACCGGCAGTGCGCTGCTCGCGCTCGCCGACGACCTGATCCACGACCGCCTGCCGCCCGGTCTCGGGGTGCTCCACCTGGCCGGCGTCGGCATCGGGTTCGGCATCGGCACCATGCTGCTCACCACCACCGCGCGCAGCATCCTCGGCACGGTCCGCGCCCAGCGCCGGCACCGGGAACTGCTCACCCTGGTCGCCCGGGACGACCCGGCCGCCCCGGGCGCGCTGGTGCTCGACCACCCGTGCGCCGCGGCGTACTGCCTGCCCGGAATGCGCCCCCAGGTGGTGGTCAGCGCGGGCACCCTCGACCTGCTGGATCGCACTGAGCTGGCCGCCGTGCTCGCCCACGAGCAGGCGCACGCCCGGGAGCGGCACGACCTCGTGCTGCTGCCGTTCACCGCGCTGTGCCGGGCGCTGCCGTGGTTCGGCTGGGTCCGCGCCGCACACGAGCGGGTGGCGCTGCTGGTCGAGATGCGCGCCGACGACAAGGCCCGTCAGGCGCACGCCGAGGCCCCGCTGGCCGGCGCGCTCCGCCGGTTCGCCGCCGCCGGCAACCGGATCACCCCGGCCGGGGCGCTCGGCCTCGGTGACCGCGATCTCGACCTGCGGGTCCACCGGCTGATGGTGCGGGAGCGGCCGCCCCGGCTGCTCGGGGCCGGGGTGCTCGCCCTGACCACCACCCTGGCCGCGTTGCCGATCTCGCTCTTCCTGAGCTGATTCCGCCCTGCCCCGACCGCACCAGGTGGCCACCGCTCCGGTCGGCCTCGTTCCGGAATCGATGGACAGATGTCGACCCACCGAGCGAGACACGCTATGGTCCTACCCCACGTAGTGACCAGGTGGATGAGTAGGGTAACTACCTGTAGGCTGCCGGCAAAAAGCTACTCCCTCAATAGGAGAGCCGGCCATGGACCCATTGATGTTGGCGCGCCTGCAGTTCGCCACCACGACCTCGATCCACTTCCTCTTCGTCCTCGTGACGCTCGGCCTGATCACACTGCTCGTCTATCTCCAGACGGCCTGGGTGATCACCAAGAAACCGATCTACGAGCGGATGACCCGCTTCTGGGGCACGCTCTACGTCATCAACTACGTCCTCGGCATCGCTGCCGGCGTGGTGCTGGAGTTCCAGTTCGGACTCAACTGGAGCGGCCTGTCGAAGTACGTCGGCAACGTCTTCGGTGCCCCCCTGGCTATCGAGACGCTGGCCGCGTTCTTCCTGGAATCCACCTTCCTCGGGATGTGGATCTTCGGCTGGCACCGGCTGCGTCGGGGCGTCCACCTGGCGCTGCTCTGGGGCGTCGCGCTGACCGCGTACGTCTCGGCTTTCTGGATCATGGCGGGCAACGCCTGGATGCAGAACCCGGTTGGGTACGAGATGCGCGACGGCATCGCCCACCTCACCGACTTCTCCGCCCTGGTGACCAACCCCGCCTTCACCATGGCCTTCGTGCACGCCACGCTCGCCGCCCTGGTCACCGGGGGCATCCTGATGGCCTCGATCAGCTCCTGGCACCTGATCCGGCGCACTGCGGACTACGAACTCTTCCGCAAGTCGCTGCGGACCGGCCTGGTCACCGCTGCGGTCGCCGTCGGCCCGCTGCTGCACTTCGGCTTCATCCAGGCCGCCGACATGGCCCCGCTCCAGCCGAGCAAGTACGGCACCCCGGAGCAGAAGGAGGCCAAGATCGCCGAATGGACCGCGGCGTTCGGCCCGGGCGACTACGAGCCTCCACTGGCCGCCCTGCACAGCCTCAGCTTCATGTTCATCATCGGCTTCATCCTGGTGCTGATCTGCCTGCAGTTCCTGCTGCTCCCCAAGGACCTGCTGATCCGGCTCCGCTTCCCGCTCTGGATCCTGCTGTTCGCCCTGCCGCTGCCCTTCATCGCGGCGATCCTCGGCTGGCTCGCCCGGGAGATCGGTCGCCAGCCCTGGGCGGTGTACGGACTGCTCCGGGTGGAGGACGCGGTCTCGCCGGTCAGCGGCGGGGTGATGTTCGCCTCGTTCCTCGGCTTCACCCTGGTGCTCGCCGCCCTCGCCATCACGAACTGGGTGCTGATCGCCAAGCACGCCGCCCGGGGCGCACACGACGACCTCGCGCTCGGCCGACCGCCCGAGCAGCAGTCCGCCGACGACCGTCCCGACCCCGCCTTCGTCTGAGGAGCTGACCGTGGAACTCGCCTGGTACGCCCTCCTGGGCTTCTTCTTCGCCGCCTACCTTGTGCTCGGCGGCCTCGACTACGGGACCGGCCTGCTGCTCACCCGGACCGGTGACCCGACCGCCCGGCGCGGCATGCTCAACGCGGTCGGCCCGTTCTTCCTCGGCAACGAGGTATGGCTGATCGCCACCATCGGCATCCTCTTCGGGGCGTTCCCGATCATGGAGGGGGAACTCCTCTCCGGCCTCTACCCGGCCTTCGCCGGGGCGCTCCTCGGCGTGATCCTGGTCACCGCAGCGGTGCAGTTGCGCAGCCGGCCGGCGAGCCGGTGGGCCCGTGCCGCCTGGGACCAGGTGATCATCGTCGGCTCCGCGCTCGCCGCGCTGGGCTGGGGCGCGGTGCTCGCCGGAATGCTCCAGGGCGTCCCGTTGAACGCCGAGGGCACGGTGGTCGGTATCAGCCACCTCTTCACCCCGTTCGCGCTGGTCGCCGCAGTGACCATGGTGGCGCTGGTGGTCGTGCACGGCGCGGCCTTCCTGGCCCTGCGGCTGCCCGCCGACGAGGCCGCGCCGGTCGCCGCGCTGGGTCGCAAGCTGGTGCCGGTCGCCCTCGCCGCGAGCGTCGTGACCACCGTCGTGGGCCTGCTCTCCGACCGGGTACGCGACGCGGCGCAGCAGCCCGTCGCCGCGATCGCCCTGCCCGTACTGCTGGTGGTGGCCCTGGCGGTGGCGCTGGTCGGTTTCGGCCGCCGCCCCGGCCTGGCCTTCACCGCCACCAGCGTGGCGCTGGCGCTGCCGGTGCTGCTGGTCGGGGCGACCCTCTGGCCCAACGCGCTGTACTCCACCATCGACCCGGCGGCCAGCCTGACCGTGGCCGACGCGGCGGCCAGCGGACCGACCCTGCG
This sequence comes from Micromonospora pallida, assembly GCF_900090325.1. NCBI lineage: Bacteria > Bacillati > Actinomycetota > Actinomycetes > Micromonosporales > Micromonosporaceae > Micromonospora > Micromonospora pallida. The sequence continues at coordinate 5,086,933 of NZ_FMHW01000002.1, forward strand.
CCTGTTGGGCTGGCTGACGGTGCCGCTCGTGCCGGCCCTACTAGGCTTCCAGGTGATGTTGTGGTGGGTCTTCCGCGGACGGACCGACGGCAGGGCACCGGTGTACTGGTGATGCACCGGTGAACCGTCGTCCCTTCGACCCGCGTCTGCTGCGCCGGGTTCCCGCAGTCCGGCGGCACCTCGCCGTGCTCGGTGGGCTCGGCGTGCTCACCGCGCTCCTGGTCGTGGCCCAGGCCACCGCGCTGGCCGTCCTCCTCGCCACCGCCTTCGACGGGCGGCTGCACCGGGGGGCGCTGGCCGGTCTCGTCGCGGCGGTCGCCGCGCGGGCAGCGGTGGTCTGGGCCCAGGGCACGGTGGCGGCGCGGGCCGCGGCGACGGTCAAGGCCACCCTCCGCGCCGACCTGCTCGGCGCGGTGGGGCGGCACGGGCCGGGCTGGGTGGCCGGGCAGCGGGCCGGGCAGCTCGCCACCCTGGCCGGGCGTGGGCTGGACGCCCTGGACGCCTACTTCACCGGCTACCTCCCCCAGCTCGTGCTGAGCGTCACCGTGCCGGTCGCGGTGCTGGCCCGGCTGGTCCTCGCCGACTGGAGTTCGGCGCTGATCATCCTGGTCACGCTGCCACTGATCCCGATCTTCGGCGCGCTGCTCGGTTGGCAGGCGCAGGTCGCCACGGAACGGCAGTGGCGTCGGCTGGCCCGCCTCGGCGGGCACTTCCTGGACATGGTGGCCGGGCTGGCCACGCTGCGCGCCTTCGGCCGCTCCCGGGCCCAGGTGGACGTGGTGCGGCGGATGGCCGACCGGCACCGGGTCGCCACCATGCGCACCCTGCGCATCGCCTTCCTCTCCGGGCTGGTGCTGGAACTGGTCGCCACCCTCTCGGTGGCGCTGGTCGCCGTCCCGGTGGGCATACGGCTGCTCGGTGGCGGGCTCACCCTCACCACCGCGCTGCTGGTGCTCCTGCTCACGCCCGAGGCGTACCTCCCCCTCCGGGCGGCCGGCGCCCGGTTCCACGCCAGCATGGAGGGGCTGAGCGCCCTCAACGACGCCTTCGCCGTACTGGAGGGGGCGGACGGCCGGCCGGCGGCAGCACCCAAGGCTGAGGTGCCTGCACCCCCCGGCGCTGAGGTGCCTGCAGGGGTCCCCTGTTCGACAAAAAGCGGTAACAGGGGACCCCTGCTACCACCCCAGCCGGGTGAGATCCGGTTCGAAGCGGTCACCGTGGCGTACGAGCGGACCACTGCGCTGCGGGACGTCACGCTGACCATCCGCCCCGGCGAGCGGATCGCCGTCGTCGGACCGAGCGGGGCCGGCAAGAGCACCCTGCTCGGCCTCCTGCTGGGTTTCGTCACCCCGACCAGCGGCCGGGTCACCGTGGCCGGCGTCGACCTGGCCACCGTCGACCTGGACGACTGGCGGCGGCGGCTGGCCTGGGTGCCGCAGCGGGCCCACCTGTTCGCCACCACCCTGGCCGACAACATCCGCCTCGGCGCGCCGGAGACCCGCCCGGAGGCGCTCGCCGCCGCGGTCCGGGCCGCCGCGCTGGACGAGGTGGTCGCCGCCCTGCCCGACGGGCTGGAGACCCGGCTCGGCGAACGCGGACACGGCCTCTCCAGCGGCCAGCGACAGCGGGTGGCCCTGGCCCGGGCGTTCCTGCGGGACGCCCCGGTCGTGCTCCTCGACGAGCCGACCGCCCGCCTCGACACCGCCTCGGAGGCCGTGGTGCTGGACGCGACCCGTCGACTCGTCGCGGGGCGTACCGCCCTGCTGGTGGCGCACCGTCCGGCGCTGCTCGCCGACGCCGACCGCATCCTGCGGGTGGTCGACGGGCGGGTCACCGAGCTGACCCGGACCGGGGAGGTGGTCGGATGAGCCGGCCGGACGCCGGGCCGCCGCCCGAGCCCGCCACGACGACGAACGGGCCGGGAAGGACCGACAGGCCCGCCGCGCCTACGGACGAAGCGGGGACGACGGCGCAGTCGGGGACGCCGGAACGGGGCCGCCTGGACGCGGAACGGACCGTCCTGCGGCTGGCCCGACCGTACCTGCGCCGGCTGCTCGGCGCGGGACTGCTCGCCACCGCCACCGAACTCGCCGCCCTGGCCCTGATGGCGACCGCCACCTGGCTGCTGATGAGTGCCGCCGGCCGACCGCCGCTGGACCGGCTGACCGTGGCGATCGTCGCGGTGCGGGCGCTCGCGATCGGTCGGGGCGTGCTCCGCTACACCGAACGGCTCACCGGGCACGACGCCGTGCTCCGGATCGTCACCGACCTGCGGGCCCGGGTCTTCGCCACCCTGGCCGCCCGCCGGTCCACCGCTGGCCAGCGTTCCGGAGACGCCCTGAGTCGGCTGGTCTCCGACGTGGACACCGTCCAGGACCTGCTGCTGCGGGTGCTCGTACCGGGGGCTGCGGCGGCCACCGTGAGCGTGCTCGCGGTGGTCGGGGCGGCGCTGGTGTCCCCGGCGGCGGCCGTCCCGCTCGCGGTCGGGCTGCTGCTGACCGGGGTCGCGCTGCCGTTGCTGGCCGCCGTGCTGACCCGCCGGGGCGCCGCCGAGGTGGCACCGCTGCGCGGCGCGCTCGCCTCGGACGCGGTGGACCTGACCCACGGGGCCGCCGACCTGGCTGCCTTCGGGGCGACCGGAGCGGCCCTGCGGGCGGCGACCGAGCGGGCCGACCGGCTCGCCCGACTGGAACGCCGGCTCGCCGCCACCGGTTTCGCCGTGGACGCCCTCGGGGTGCTGATCGCCGGGGTGACCAGCGCGGCGGTGGTGGTCGCGGCGCTGCGCGCCGATGTCTCCGGGGTCATGGTGGGCGTCCTCGCGGTCGGCACGCTCGCCGCCGCGGAGGTGACGTCGGCGCTGATCGGGGCCGCCCGGCAGTGGACCGGGCTGCGGGCCGGACTGACCCGGGTCACCGCGCTGCTGACCGCGCCGACCGACGCCCCGTCGACCGGGGACCGGCCGGTGACCGCCGCCGCCGGGCACCACGTCCGCCTCGACGGGGTGGTCGTCCGCTACCGGGAGGGGGCCCCGCCCGCCCTGGACGGGGTGGACCTCGACCTGCCCGCCGGGCGGCGGGTCGCCGTCGTCGGGCCGAGCGGGGCGGGCAAGAGCACCCTGGCGGCCGTACTCACCGGCGCGGTGCCGCCGGACCGGGGCCGGGTGACCCTGGACGGCGTCGAGCTGTCCGCGTACCGGTCGGAGGAGCTGCCCCGGGCGATCGGCGGGCTGCTCGCCGAGGCGCACGTCTTCCACGCCACCGTCCGGGAGAACCTCCTCCTCGGCCGGGGCGGGGCCGACGACGCGGCGCTCGACGCGGCTGCCCGGGCGGCCGGGCTGCTCGACTGGGTACGCGACCAGCCGGAACGGTGGGACACGGTGGTCGGCGAGGACGGCGGGCAGCTCTCCGGCGGGCAGCGGCAGCGCCTGGCGCTGGCCCGGGCGTTGTTGGCCGCGCCGGGTCTGCTGGTGCTGGACGAGCCGACCGAGGGGCTCGACCCGACCGCCGCTGACGACGTGCTCGCCTCGACCCTGGCCGCCGTCCCGGCCGACCATTCGGTGCTGCTGATCAGTCACCGGCTCAGCGGCCTCGACGGCTTCGACGAGGTCGTCGTGCTGGACGCCGGCCAGGTGGCCCAGCGGGGCCGCCACGACGAGCTGGTGGCGGCACCCGGCTGGTACTGCGACCAGTGGCTGATCCAGGTGGCGGCCGAGCAGGGCTACCTGGCCCTGGCCCCCTGACCGACCGGCCCGCCGGGACGATCGCGGCGACGCGCGGACGGTGGACCGTCAGCGTGGACAAGCACGGCAGCGCGGACCGTCGGCGTGGACAAGCACGGCAGCGTGGACGGCGGCCGGGCGGGCCGGGCGGGTCAGGCGGGTCAGGCGGTCACCGGTGGATGCGCGTCCGGGCCGAGGAACCGCCCCACGGTGGAGCTGAACTCACGCCAGCCGGCCCGCTCGCCGGCCAGTGCCCGACGCCCCGCGTCGGTGAGCTGGTACGTGCGCCGTTCCCGCCCGTTGACCGTGTGCCAGGAGCTGGCCACGTATCCGGCGCGTTCCAGCCGCCGCAGCGCCGGGTAGGTCGTGCCGGTGGGCAGGTCCAGGTTGCCGCTGCTGCGGACCCGGAGCGCCTCGATGATCGCGTATCCGTGCAATGCGCCCTCCTCGAGCACCGCCAGAAGCAGGGCGTCGAGGTGTCCGTGCAGCGTCTGGCCCTTCACATCGCAACACGCTACTGACTGTCCGGGACGCCGCCAACGGGGTGCGGGCACCGGTCCTTGAGGATCGCCCACTAGGGTATGTGCGCAGAGTCACCCGACGGCACGGACTTCCGCCGGGTGGGCAGCCCGAAGCACACGGAGGTCAGCGTGGCCCGCCAGTCGCCCCAACGGCCCGACGCCGACGAGCCCCAGCTCGACGAAGCGACCGCAGCGACCGAGTCGGAGGAGGCCGGCGACACCGCCGCCAGCGCCGACGAACCGGACCGGTCGCTCTGGGAGAAGCTGCGGATCGACCCGGTGGAGATCGCGCTGCCGGCCGGTTCCGGCTTCACGCTGCGGGCGTACCGGCCGGCGCGGGAACTCACCCCCACCGACGTCGCCGAGCGGGACGCCGACGACCCGTTCCTGGCGCGCGGCCGGGAGGTCGTCGAGGAGGACGACGACGACGAGACCGTGGTGATCCTCGACGAGGACCTGGCGGAGGAGTTCGCCGAGGCCGACGAGGAGAAGCAGGCCGCCCGGAAGGACGGCAAGGCCGAGGCGGACGACGAGGACGCCGGCGACGAGGACGCCGGCGACGAGGAGGTGCCCGCCTTCCTCAGCCACCGGGGTCGGCTGCTGCTGTTCAAGACGCCGGAGGCGCTGGTCAGCTTCGTCCGTTCCGGCGCGCCGAACGACCTGTCCGAACTGGACGGTTGGACGGAGCTGTCCGAACGGGTGGAACCGGCGGACATCGCCCCGCTCGACGAGGACACCTACGAACTCGACCTCGTGGTGGAGAACCTGCGCGGCGGGCACGACACCTGGGACCCGACCCTGCTCATCGAGGCCGGCGAGGTCGCCCGTGACCTGGCGTACGCGCTGCGGCTGCCGGCGGTGCTCGACATGCTCTCCGCCGGATCCAGCCTGGACGACCTCGACGAGGCCCTGCGCGCCACGGTCGGCGGCGGCATCGGCGGTTTCATGGGTCGCCGGCGGCTGAAGAAGATCGGCGCGCAGACCGCCAGTCTGGGGTGGCGGACCATTGTCGGAAAGATCTCTGCGGTCGTGGACTGGCGCGACTGAGCCATAGCAGGGAGCATCAGTCTCTGGCACCGAAACCCGGGAGGAGGACGACGCCGTGGCGCTCGTGCGCGTGTACTGCGGTCTGGCCTCGGCCGACTCAGCAGACCGACCGGCTTCGGCCAGTTCGACGCTGACGTCCGCTGTGGTCGACGACGCAGGCCGGCTGCTCCACGTCTGCGAGATCAGTGACGACCCGGCCGGTTACGCCCGGCTCGTGGCGTTGCTCGTGGAACGGTCAGGCGGCCCGAGCGGTGCGGCGATCGCCGCCGACAGCGACGACCACACGGTCACCTCGCTGCTCAGCGCGGCTGGTCGGCCGCTCGCGATAGCCGACGACGACTCGGTCGACGACTTCGCCGAGCGGTTCGCCGACGACGACTCGCTGGAGGAGATGCAGTCCCCGCAGGCCGAACGTCGGGCCGTCGGGCTGGCCCGGGCCCTCCAGGCCGGCGCGCTCTCCGCGGTCACCCTGCCGGCGCCCCGCGACCTCGCGGGCTACAAGCAGGTCCTCGCCGCGCACGCCGCGCTCGCCAACGGTCGGCACTCGGCCGCCGTGGCGCTGCGGGAGGTGCTGCGCGAGCTCTACCCGGCGGCGCTGCGCGCGTACCCGGACCCGGCCGAGCCGGTCTCGCTGGCCGTGCTCGACGCCCTCCCGGAGCCCGGCATGCTCGCCGGCACCGTGGCCCGGGGCCGGGACGCCTCGGTCGCGGCCGAGGCCATCGTCGCCCACCTGGTCGCCGACGGGGTGGCCGACGCCGACTCGATCAACGACGCGGTGACCGCGCTACGGGTGGCCATCGCCGAGACTCCACGCCGGGCCGCGGTCAGCCGGGCGCTCACCTCCGCCGTGGCGGAGACGGTACGCCAGGCCGTCGCCGCGGTACGCGCCTGCGACGCCGGGTGCGACGCGCTGGTCGGTGCGCTCGGCGCACGGGTCAGTGCGCCCGCGCCGGTCACCGGCCGCCGCGCCGCCCGCCCGGACGAATCGGCCGACGAGCCCGCCGAGATCGGCAGCGGCGGAGGGCTCCGCGCCGTCGAGCCGGCCCCGCCGCAGCCGACCGGGCGGCGCAGCCGGCCGGAACCGGTCTCCGGTGAGGCGCTACCCAAGCGGCCGCGTCCGCTCGGCCCGCCCCCGGTGGCCCCGACCCCGATCGCGCCGCCACCGTCCGCGCCAGCCCCGGTCACTCCGGCCGCCTCGGCCAAGCCACCGGTCAACGGCGCGCCGGGCCGGGGCGACACGCCGGCCCTGCCGGCCGCCCGCCAGGTGGACGGCCCGACGAACCGGCCGGTCTCCTCCCCGCCGCCCCCGCCCGGGATCACCCCGATCGCCCCGGCCCAACGGGGCAACCCGCCGGCTCAGCGGGGCAACCCGCCGGCTCAGCGGGGCAGTTCGCCGGCCGACGCGGGCGAACCGTTCCGTCCCACCCTCACCACGGCCGCGATCAACAGCGCCCGGGCGGAGCGGCAGCGGACGGTCATCCCGCCGCGGCCGAAGACCACCGGGGACTCCCCGACCGGCGGGTTCGCCGTCACCGACCTCAGCCTGCCAGTGCCGGCCCAGCGCCCCGAGCAGGAGCCTCCGGCACCGGGTTCCCGGGCCAACTGGCCGCTGGTCAACAACCCGGAGGACCCGGCCGACAGCTCTCCGCGCAACCCCGTCGCGCACTCCGCATCCGGGCGGGACGCCCGGCAGATCGACGCGCCCACCGACCCGGGCAACCGGCCGGTCGAGACCCAGACCGACCCGGGCAACCGGCCGGTCGACGCGCAGCTCGACCCGGGTCGCCCCGACGGCCGGATCACCCCACCCTGGCTGGCGGACGACCTGCCCCAGGAGCCACCGATGCTCCGCCTGGTCGAGCCGCCGCTGGTCGACCGGGCAGCCGACCGGGGACGCGCCGGTGCCCGTACCGAGCGCGGCGGTGACCGCCTCGACCCGAACGCCGAGCGGAACACCCACAGCGGGCTCGAGGCCCCGGCCGACGACCGGACCGTCCTCAACCCCACGACCGGCTCCCGCCCGGAGAACCCGCCGCTGCGACTGGTGAACCGGGAGGAGGCGCCCAGCCGTCCCGAGCGGCCCGCCGCCGAACTCCGCCGGCCTCCGGTCTCCGACGAGAACGACGGCGACCTGCTCATCTTCGCCCAGGCGAGGTCGGCCTGGTTCGTCGGGCAGTCGGAGGAAACCGACGTCGACTGGTCCAGCATGGCGGACAGCGGCTGGCAGGCCGCCGAGCAGGCCGCGAAGCCGGTCAAGGGAGACGAGACGTCGGCCGGGCTGCCCCGCCGGGTCCCGCAGGCCAACCTGGTCCCCGGTTCGGCGCTGCGCGACGAACGTCCGCTGCGGATCGTCCGGGACGCGGCACGCATCGCCGAGAACACCACCGGCTACTTCCGGGGCTGGCGCCGCGGTCAGGAGATCGGCGGGTTCGCGGTCGGTGGACGGCCGGGTCGTGAGGCCGCCGGTGGCTGGGACTTCACCCGTGACCACGGCGACCGCGACGACGACCGGGAGTACGAGTACCGGTCCGCCGGGTACCGCTCCTGAGCGGACCGAGCCGCGCCCGCCGGTAGCTTCAGCGCCGTGGGGGTCGCCGTCCACTGATTACGGACGGCGACCCCCACGGCGCTGCCGTTGACGGGAACCGGCGGCGGAGGTGCCCCGCATGGTGCGCTCCCGGCAGGGCGAGGGTCCCGGTGCATCAGGCCAGCTGGCGTGGCGGTTGGGCCGGCTGACCCGCCCGTAGCGGGCTCGGCGGGGCACAGTGGCACCCCGTATGGCCTGTTCCCGAACTGAGGGCCTACGGCCCATTCCGGAGGCGCGATGGGCGGCGGCGGGTCGAGGTGGGCGGCGTGGACTGCGGCGGGTCGTCGGGTGGGCGACCTGCACCGCCGACCGTCCCGGCCAGGGACGCCGGGTACACGACGCGCCGCCCGGTGGCGGCAGGAGCCGGCACCGGGCGGCGCAAGGGTCGATCAGGCCGGGGCGACGGCGCGCGAGCGACGCATGTTGAGCACGTACTCGACCAGCGAGATCAGCACGTGCTTGGTCGACTCCCGCTGTCGGGCGTCACACGCCACCACCGGCACCTCCGGGGAGATCGCCAACGCGTCCCGGACGTCCTGCGGGTCGTGGTACTGCATCCCGTCGAAACAGTTGATGGCGATCAGGTACGGCAGCCGCCGGTGCTCGAAGAAGTCGATGGCCGCGAAGCAGTCGGCCAGTCGGCGGGTGTCGACCAAGACCACGGCACCGATCGCACCCCGGACCAACTCGTCCCACATGAACCAGAAACGCGTCTGACCCGGCGTACCGAAGAGGTACAGGATCAGATCACGATCGATCGAAATACGACCGAAGTCCATCGCCACTGTGGTCGTCGTCTTGCCCGGCACCTGCCGGGTGTCGTCGACGCCCACACCCGCCGAGGTCATGATCGCCTCGGTGGTCAGCGGCGTGATCTCCGAGACCGAGCCGACCAGCGTCGTCTTGCCAACGCCGAACCCACCGGCGATAACGATCTTCGCCGATGTCACGCGCCCGCTCGACGGAGTCGGCGGCCGGTGCGACATGTCAGAGCCTGCGAAGTCCACTCAGCACCCTCTCCAGCAGTTCAGTGCCCACCGCGTCGTCGGAGTCGTCCAGAACGGTCGGCTCGTGCACCGCGACCAGGCCGTCCGTAGCCATGTCGGCAATGAGCACTCGGGCCACCCCGAGTGGCAGCTGCATCCGCGCCGCGATCTCGGCGAGCGACTGCAACCGGCCGTCACACAGCGCGGCGATGTACTGGTGCTCCCGGCCCTGACCACCATTGCCGTTGGCAGCGGCCCGACCACGCACCGTCGTCTCGACGAGCGCCTCCAGCGCGATGTCGAGGCGGGGACGGGTACGGCCACGGGTGACGGCGTATGGACGGACCAGTGCCCCGGTCGGCTCGTCACGATCGGCCATGTCGCCGCTCACCTCCTTCCGCGTACCCGCCACCGGCTCGCTCCGGTGGAACCCGTCGACTCTTTCGTTTGTTGTTCGCCGACCTGCTGGTCAGCGCCCGTCTCAACCCAGCATTCCCGCGGCAGCGCGCGGTGCCGGGGTCAACGCGTCGCCGACCCGGTCGACCAGCAACGCCATTTCGTACCCGACCTGCCCCACGTCGCAGCTGCGGGCGGCGAGCACCGCGAACGACGACCCGTCCGAGATGGACATGAGGAACAGGAAACCATTGTCCATCTCGACCACTGTCTGGAGCACCGCGCCACCCTCGAAGCAGCGGGCCGCTCCCTGGGTGAGGCTGACCAGGCCGGACGCGATCGCGGCCAACTGGTCGGCGCGGTCACGCGGCAGGTCCCGTGACGACGCGAGGAGCAGGCCGTCCGCGGAGACGGCGACCGCGTGCGCGACACCGGGCACCCGGTCGGCGAAGTTGGCCAGCAGCCAACCAAGATCCTGCGTAGTTGTCATCCTTCTTGCTCCTTCTGCCTGCTCCCGGCCTGGAGGCCTGAGCCAGACTGCGAGGACTGCTGCCCGCCCGGAGTGACCTCCAGGCCGGACGAGTGGCCGTCCGCGTGGTTGCTTCGGCCGCGTTGCACGCCACGATGGTATGCCGAGAGAAGTCCGCGTACAGCCTCCGGCGTCCGCCGTTGCACCGACGCCGCCGGCTTCTCGATACTGCCCGGCACGAGCTGCGCCATGGGTCTGCGCTTGGGCAGTCCGGTCTGGGTGGTCTCGACCACCGGCACGTCGGTGGCTGCGGTGGCGGCTCGCCAGCCGTCGTCCGCCGCGGTCTGCCAACCGCCGGGCGGCTGCGGGGTGCGCCGGCCGGCGAGGCTCTCGGCGTACGTGGAACGGTCGCTCCCGTTGGTCGCCGCGCCGTTGTCGCGCGACGTGCCTCCGGTGTTCGTTGCCATCGGTGCGTTACCTGTCGTCGCTGCTGGGTTCTGGGCGGGCGGCCGGCCCTGCTCGACCGTGGCGAGCTGCTGCGTCCGAGCCTCGTCCAGACCCCCGGGGGAGGTCCGGGTCCCGCCGGCCGTCTCGTCGTTAACCGGCCGCCGGGTGCGGAACCAGGCGGATTCCAGCTCCCGGAAGATGGGCAGTTCCATCGTCTCGTCCGCGTACCGCTGCTGGTCGGGAGCGGACACCGGACGTTCCGCCGCGCCGGTGGCGACCGGCGGCTCGTCCGCCGACCTGGGCACCCGAGGCAGCTCGGTGGTCATGTCGAGCGCTGCGGCGAGCCGCTCGGGCACCGGCGGGGTGGGCGCCTCCCGCTCCGGACCGGCTACCGGCGGCCAGGCCGGCGGTGCCGGCGTGGGGGGCACCAGCGGGACGGGCCGGGCCGGCGGACCGGAAACGGGCGGCGCGGACACCGGCGGACCGGAGACGGGCGGAGCCGAAACCGGCGGACCCGAGACGGGCGGGGCGGACACCGGCGGCGGGACCTGCGGGTGGGTGGCCCATGCCTCCGGGCCGGTCAGTCTCGGCATGGTCGGCTGCGGGTCGACCTCGTCCGGCTGCTCGTCACCGGCCGCACGCCGCTGCGGCAGCGCGTCCATCTGCTGCCCGCTCGCCGGACGGGGGACGAAGGGGTCGCCGCCGGCACGGGCCCGGACGTCCGCCCCGGTCAGGTCGGACCAGGCGGGCAGCGGCCGGCCGGCACCCGGGGTGCCGTTGCGCGGCTCCGGCTCGACGGGCCGCCCGCCGAGGGTGACCTGGTTGCCCGAGCCACCCGGACGGGGTGGCAGTGCCGCCGGAGCGTTGCCCAGCGCCGGCAGCGCGCCGAAGGTGGGCAGCGGAGACGCCGCCAGGCCCGGCTCGGCGGCGGGCAACGCCGGCTGCTGCGTCCGCCCGGAGAGCGCCCGGGGCACCAGGACCTCGGGGGCAGCTCGACCTCGGCGACCGTGCCCCGGTCGGTGCCCGGCCGCAGCTCGACCCGGACCCCGTGCCGGGCGGCCAACCGGGCGACCACGACCAGGCCCATCATCCGGGAGACCGCGACGTCCACCTGCGGCGGCGTGGCGAGCCGCTCGTTGAGGTCGGCGAGCTGCTCCGCGCTGATGCCGATGCCCCGGTCCTCGACGTACAGCGAGGCGCGCTCACCGACCCGCCGCGCCTCCACCATGACCTGGGAGTCCGGCGGCGAGAACGCGGTGGCGTTGTCGAACAGCTCGGCGACCAGGTGAACCAGGTCGTTGACCGCGTGCGAGACGACCTCGATGTCCCGGTCGATCACCCCGAACTCGATCCGGGTGTAGTGCTCGACCTCGGACTGGGCGGCCCGGAGCACGTCGATCAGCGCGGCCGGCTGGCGCTGCACCCGGGTCGAGTCCGCCCCGGCGAGGACCAGCAGGTTCTCGTCGTTACGACGCATCCGGGTGGCCAGGTGGTCGAGCTGGAACAGCTCGGCCAGCCGGTCCGGGTCCTCCTCGCCGCGCTCCAGCCGGTCGAGGTGGCCGATCAGCCGGTCGACCAGGATCTGCGAACGGCGGGCAAGGTTGACGAACATGGTCGCGACGGAGGCGCGGAGCGCGGCCTGCTCGGCCGCCGTCCGGACCGCCTCCAGGTGGACGGCGTTGAACGCCTCGGTCACCTGGCCGAACTCGTCCTTGCTGCGTACCGGGAGCGGCTCGGCGATCTGGTTGGCGAGCTGCATCGGGGTGAGCTGGCCGGTGACCTTCGGGTCCCGCAGCCGGCCCACCGCGTGGGGCAGGCCGTGCTCGGCGATGGAGAGCGCGCCCTGCCGCAGGTCACGCAGGGATCGGGCCATCGACCGGGCGACCAGGTAGGCGAAGAAGATCGCCAGCAGCAGCATGCCGAGCAGCAGGCTGGTCTCCAGGAAGACCCGGCGCTGCACGTCGGAGCGAAGCTGGTCGGCCAGCCGGACCACGTCGCCGTCGAGGTCCGCCTCGACGGTACGGATCAGCCTGGCGTTGGCCACCATCGCGGCGTCCCACTCGTTGGCGCCGAACGGCGCGCCCGCCATGCTGTCCGTGGTGTTGCCGTTGATCCAGCCGAGGTAGTTCTCGACCTGGCGCTGATCCGAGCCGGCTACGGTCTGCTGGTACAGCTCGGACTCGGTCTGGTTGGCGACCGCCTGGAAGTTCTGCAGGGCCTGCTGCTGACCGGTGCCGGTGGCGATGTAGTCGGTGCGCAGCACCGGGGTCATCGAGCCCTGGATCAGCGCCCGGTGCACCACGACCCGGCGGACCGAGAGGAACTCCTTGGCCCGCGCGGTGGCCGCCACCGCGCGCATCCGCTCGCTGAGGTCGGTGTCCCCGGCGAGCTGGCTGGCCGAGTCGCGGATGTCCAGCAGATCGTTGATCAGACCCTCGTACGCCCGGGCGGCGTCGGTGAGCGGAAGCTTGTTGTTGAGGACCTGACTGCGGGTGCCGGGCAGGTCGACGAGGCTCTGGTCGATCCGGTCGAGGACCTTCGTGAAGTTGGCCGGCAGCCCGTCGAGTTCGGCCCGCTGCTGGGAGTACGATTCCCGCGCCCGATCGACCCCCTGGTGCACGCCGGTGTAGGTCTTGTCGTACTCCTCCCGGGTCTGCGCGTTCGCCCCGAGCAGCAGCACGGCGGCGGCCCGCTCGTCCTGGAGGGTGTCGACCAACGCACCGGAGTAGCTGGTGAGGTTTGCCAGATCACCGGCACGGTTGGCGTTGTTCAGGGTGTCCAGGTGATCGATCAGGCCGCTGGTGCCGACGACCACTGTGGCGATGGTCGGCACGATCATGATGAGGCCGAGCTTCGACCAGATCGGCATGTCACGGAGCCGACCGGTGGGCCGGCGCAGCCGCGACAGGAAGGAGCCCGCCGTCTTTGGTCGTTTGCTCACGTCACCGCCCTCGCGCTCTCAGCGTCCGCCGCGTTGCTCCGGGCAACGCCCAGCGACCGACCCGGCGGGTCGGACCCCCGAGATTCCATCACGCCGCCTTCCAAAGAGAAAGCCCAGGCTGTTCCTAACCCCGGGTGTGATGAGATGTTGAGACAGTTTGATCGCAGCCCGTCTGGCCGGAGTCACCTAAAGTAATGAAGCCCCCGCACCGCGTCGTCCTGCTCGCCGGCCCTTCGGGCTCCGGAAAGTCCTACGTCGCACACCGAACCGGACTTCCCGTGCTCTGCCTCGACGATTTCTACAAGAACGGTGACGACCCCACGCTGCCGCGCCGTCACGGCCGGATCGACTGGGACTCGCCGCAGTCCTGGGATGCTGGATCCGCCGTGGAAACCATTGCCCGACTTGCCCGATACGGCAAGGCCGAAGTGCCGGTTTATGCAATCGGCGAAGACCGTCGTGTATCCAGCCGAACATTCGACCTCGCCGGTTCGCCATTCTTCGTCGCCGAAGGAATTTTCGCTGCCGAGATCGTCGTCGAATGTCGTGAGCTGGGTCTTCTTGCCGGCGCGTACGCCCTGCGTCGGCCGCGCGGCGCGACCTTCGTCCGCCGGCTGACCCGCGACCTGGCCGAGCAGCGCAAGGCGCCCGGGGTGCTCTTCCGGCGTGGGCTGATGCTGCTGCGGGAGGAGCCGGCGGTGTTGCGCCGGCAGACGGGGCTGGGCGCGGAGGCGGCGCGGGCCCGGGAGGTGCTGCGTCGGGTGGCCGCACTGCTCGCCGGCCACCCGCAGCAGCCCTGACCCGGCCGGGATCAGCCAATCAGCTTCGCGTACGCCGGCTTGATCACCTCGTCGATGATCCGCAGCCGCTCGTCGAACGGGATGAAGGCGCTCTTCATCGCGTTGATGGTGAACCACTGGAGCTCCTTCCAGCCGTACCCGAAGGCGTCCACCAGCAGCGCCATCTCCCGCGACATGGAGGTGCCGCTCATCAGCCGGTTGTCCGTGTTGACCGTGACCCGGAACCGCAGCTCACGTAGGAGCCCGATCGGGTGCTCGGCGATCGACGGCGCGGCACCGGTCTGCACGTTGGACGACGGGCACAGCTCCAGCGGGATCCGCTTGTCCCGCACGTACGCGGCCAGCCGGCCGAGCACCGGCCGGTCGTCACCGACGGTGATGTCGTCCACGATCCGCACCCCGTGGCCGAGCCGGTCCGCGCCGCACCACTGGATCGCCTGCCAGATGGACGGCAGACCGAACGCCTCACCGGCGTGGATGGTGAAGTGGAAGTTCTCCCGCTGGAGGTACTCGAAGGCGTCCAGGTGGCGGGTGGGCGGGAAGCCGGCCTCCGCCCCGGCGATGTCGAACCCGACCACGCCGGTGTCCCGGTGCCGGACGGCCAGTTCGGCGATCTCCTGCGAGCGGGCGGCGTGCCGCATCGCGGTAAGCAGGGTGCCGACCCGGATCGGGGTGCCGGCCTGGGCGGCCAGCGCACTGCCCTCGGCGAAGCCGGCGAGCACCGCCTCGACCACCTCGTCCAGAGTGAGGTTCTGCTCCAGGTGCTGCTCGGGGGCGAACCGCACCTCGGCGTAGACGACTCCGTCGGCGGCCAGGTCCAGCGCGCACTCGGCGGCCACCCGGCGCAGCGCGTCGGCGGTCTGCATCACCGCGACGGTATGCGCGAACGTCTCCAGATAACGCTCCAGAGAACCGGAGTTCGCAGCCTCGACGAACCACCTGCCGAGTCCGTCCGGATCGGTGCTGGGCAGCTCGTGTCCCACCTGCGCGGCCAGTTCGATGATCGTGCTCGGCCGCAGCCCGCCGTCCAGGTGGTCGTGGAGCAGCGCCTTGGGCGCCTGGACGATTTCTTCGTATCCGATTGCCACCATGACCCGACTCTAGTGGTCGGTGCCCACGGCATCGCGGCGAGCACACCGGGTCACCCGCCGCAGAGTCGACCCGGTCATCCATCGCCCGGAGCGCCCGCGCAGCCCCGGCCCCGAGCACACCACTCACTTTCCAAAGAGGAATCGACAACCTACGATGGGTTGCACTTCAAAGTGGTGACTCACATCCATGATCGGCGACGCCTGTTTCCGCTGGCGACCGCCCTGACGACCGGACACCGAGCAACTGCCGCCAGGCGCTTCCTGGACCCGTCGGACGGGGCCACGCCGGCGGCGCCGATTTTCTGCGCCGTCTGTTGGCGGCGACGGGGGAGGTAGAAGTGTCGGAGACCGTACTCGAAGCCGCGTTCGCCACACCGCAGGCGACCCGGGAGAGTCTGATCGGGGCCTTCACGCCGCGGACCTCGGAACTGCCGACCACCGGGTCGAGCTTCTTCATCCACCTCAGCGAGCTCTGTCCGGTCGCCTGCCTGCACTGCATGTACTCCTCGGACCTGCAACGCAAGTCGGCAAAGGACTCGCTGTCCCGGGACGAGCTGACCGACGCGATCCATTTCATCAACGAATCACGATCGCAAAAGCTCAACATCACCGGCGGCGGCGAGCCGTTCCTCAAATTCAACAGCATCCTGCGGCTGCTCACCGAGGTGACCACGCCGAAGATCGATGTCGTCTCCGCCGGCTACTGGGGCAAGGAGCCCACGCGGGCGAACACGCTCATCCGCCGACTCGACGCCGCCCGGGCGGAAAACCCGGCCGGTCCCGAGGTCATCCTGCGGCTGAGCCTGGACCGCTACCACCTCAACGCACCCCGACCGGTACGGCTGGAGCACTACGGCAACGTCGCGCGGGCCTGGGCCGAGCAGCGCCCCGGCTTCGGGCTCGGCTTCCGCAGCATCGAGCCGGACTGGGACATCGTCGACCGGCAGATCGCCGAGGAAATCGGGGCTCGTCTCGTCGATGTCAACGACTGGAACCGCAAGCTCGTCCTCCCCGACGGCCGAGAAATACCCATCACGTTCAACGTGTTCCGCCGCAGCGGCAAGGCCAGCGAGCTGGCGGAGGGCCACCACGACACGTCCCGCTCCATCCACGAGTACTACAACCCCTTCGAGACCGGCAGCAGGCGGCTCTCCCTGGCGACCACGGTCAACGACGCCATCCGCGGCAACTACGCCGCGAGTTCGGGGGTGGCCGTCACGCTGAACTCGGACGGCACCTTCTGGATCTTCTGCGGCACCGCGCCGGACCGGCGGTTGCTGCTCGGCCAGGAGAGCTTCGCCGAGGCGGTCGCCACCTTCTTCCAGGACCCGATCACCCATCTGCTCGTGGAGGAGGGGGTGTGGTCCCTGTCCGACCTGGTGATCGAACTGGACAAGGAGGTACACGCCGCGGCGATGGCGAAGAACGACGTCGCGTCGCTGGTCGAGGACCTACTCGACGCCGAGGACGTCCGACTCGCGGTGACTTTGGTGGCCACCCAGAAACTCCTGGCCGAAGGTCGGGCCACGCTGGACGGGTCGCACCCGCTCGGTGCGGTGTTGGCCGCCCCGGACCGGGACCTGCTCGCCGAATGCCGGGCGCTCATCGCCGAACGTCGGTCCCGTCGATGATGCCGGCGGTGGAGATCGGCGACCCGGACCACCTTTACGCGCGGATTCTGCGGGCCCGCAGACCGAGCGGCGAGATCCGGCGTCGCACCACCGAGTTGGGGACACTGCTCGCCCGACACACGCGCGACTCCGTACGGGCCTGGTCCGGTCCGGACAGCCGGGTGCTCGCCGTGGTCATCCTGCGGGGCGGCGCGCTGCTCTACCCCGGTTTCGTCGCCACGTTCGAGGACGCCGACTTCTGTTTCGTCGGCATGTGCCGCGACGACCAGCTGCGGTCCGTCCGAGCCGACTACATGACCCCCATCCCGCAGACCGACTACGACGCGGTCATCTATCTGGACGGGGTGTGCGCCACCGGCGGTACCTTGCTGGAGACCCGGCGACTGGTCCGGAAGGAATGCGACGGCGGGTACGAGGTGGCGGCGGTGATCAGCAGTTCCGCGCCAGCGACCAGCCTGCTGCGCGAGGCCGGGGTGGCCGTCATCGGGTTGAGCCTGTACGAGTCGCTCGAGGGTGACCTTGTCCGGCCCGACCTCGGTGAACTGGACGCCGGTGACCTGTTGAGCGGTGTCGGGTTCCCGGGTCGGCAGGAGGAACCGGAGCGGTGAGCCTCCCACCGTCGACGAGCGACCGGCCGATGCCGGTCGGCCGGGCACTCGACCCGGAGACCGCCGGGCTGTTGCTGGCCGGCCCGCGGTTGGCCACCGGCGAGGTGGTCGACGTGCTGTTGGGCGGCGGGCGGATCGCCGCCGTCCGGCCGGCGGGCACCCCGGTCGCCGACGGAGTACCGCGGCTCGACCTCTCGGGTCATCTGCTGCTGCCGGCCCCGGCCGAACCGCACTCGCACTTCGACAAGGTGCTCACCGGTACGGTGCTGCGCAACCGGACCGGTGACCTGCCCGGCGCGGTCGACGCCTGGTACGCGTATCGACGGTCGGTGTCCCGGTCGGACGTCCGCGAACGGGCGCTGCGCGCGGCGTACGAGTTACTGGGCAACGGAGCCACCGCGATCCGTACCCACGTGGACGTCGGTGTCGCCACCGGCCTGGGGATGCTGGAGGCGCTGCTCGAGGTGCGCGAGGAACTCGCCGGACAGGTGGAGCTGCAGGTCGTCGCCATGGTCGACCGCCCCGTGTTCGGCCCCGACGGAGCGGGTAACCGGGCGATGCTGGTCGAGGCGGTACGGTCAGGTGCCGACGTGATCGGGGCGGCGCCCTACAGTCACCCGGATCCGTCCAACTGCCTGCGGCTGCTGCTCGACGTGGCGGCGGAATTCGGTCGGCCGGTGGACCTGCACACCGACGAGACACTGGACCCGGCTGTCGACACCCTGAGCGAGTTGGCCGAGCTGGTGTCGGCCACCGGCTTCCGGCCGGCCGTCACCGCCAGCCACTGCGTCAGCCTGGGCACACGCGGGGAGAACGCCACCCGCGCGGTGGTCGCCCGGGTGGCCGCCGCCGGAATCGGTGTGATCACCTGCCCGTCGACCAACCTGTTCCTTCAAGGCCGGGAGCGCGGTCACTCCGTACCGCGTGGCCTGACCGCGATCGGGGCGCTGCGGGCCGCCGGGGTGGCCGTCGCCGGTGCTGGCGACAACATGCGGGACCCGTTCAACCCGGTCGGCCGGGGCGATCCACTGGAGACGGCGTCGCTGCTGGTCACCGCGGGGCACCTCGACCCGGCGGAGGCCTATGACGCGGTCAGCGCCCAGGCCCGTACGGTGATGGGCCTGCCGGCCGTACGGATCGAGGCGGGTGCGCCGGCCGAGTTGCTGGCGATCCGGGCGCAATCGTTGACCGACGCGATCGCAGCGGCCAACATGGACCGGATGGTGATTCACCGGGGCAGGCTGGTCAGCCGGACACGGGTGGAACGCACTTTCTCTCCGCCGCTGCCGGCGGCAGCCCGGCGATGACGGCCACGATGTCCGCCGGTCCGGTGCTCCGGACCAACTGGAGCCGGGTGCTGCTCACCTATCTCGCCGGGGTGCTGGCAGCGGCCGCCCTCGGCAAGATCGGCCCGGTGTTCGGGCCGATCCAGTCAGATCTTGGCCTCTCGCTGCCCGCCGTAGGCTGGGCGGCGTCCGCCATGACCGGGGTCGCGGCGGCCCTGGGTCTGATCGGTGGCGTGTGGACCGACCGGCTGGGCGACCGGCGCAGCCTGTTGGCCGGGCTGGTCCTGCTCGCCGTCACCGGTGCCGCCGGGTCACTGGCCTGGGACGCGACGAGCCTGCTCGTCTTCCGGCTGTTCGAGGGCACCGGATACCTGCTGGTCGTGGTCGCGGCTCCAGCTCTGCTCATGCGGCTGACCACCGGCGCCGACCGGGTGACCGCGCTCTCGGTGTGGGGGACGTTCATCCCGGTCGGGTTGGCCGTCGGCTCGGGTGCCGGCGGAGTCGTCGCCGGGAGTAGCGGCTGGCGCTCCTGGTTCCTGCTGCTCGGCGCGGGCGTCGCGGTGGTCGCGGTGGTGGCAGCGGTCCGGCTCCCCGGCCCCGGCCGGCCTGGCCGGTACGCCGGCCGGGCGGGGCCGCCCGGCGGAGGAGCAGCCGGCGGAGGACCAGACCTGACGGTCGGGAAGCCGGACGGCCACACCGGCGGTCCGGCCACCCGTCCCCGGATCCGGGCGGCTGTGCTGGCCCGGATCCTGGCGCTCTCCGCCGGGTTTGGCGCGGTATCGATGATCAGCGTGGCGGTGCTGACCCTGCTGCCCACGTTCCTGTCCACCGACGCGGGTCTGGGATCGTCGACAGCCGGGCTGGCCGTCGCGCTGGTCTCGCTCGTCAGCGTGCCCGGCGGGATCGTCGCCGGTTGGTTGTTGCGCCGCGTGGCCGGGATCCCGGTGCTCGGTCCGCTGGCCCTCACCATGCCGTTCCTGGCCGTCGTGATCTTCAGCGGACCCCGGATCCCCGCCCTGGCCATCGGAGCCGCCGCCGTGCTGCTGTTCGTCAACGGGATCCTGGTGGCGGTGGCGTTCGCCACCGTGCCGCAGGTGGTCGACGGTGCGGATCAGCTCGGCACGGGCAACGGGCTGCTGGTGCAGTTGGGCAGTTGCGGGTCACTGCTCGGGCCGCCGCTGTTCGCCGGCACGGTGGACCGGTTCGGCTGGGGGCCGGTGCCGGTCGTGGTCGGCGTCGCCGCCGTCCTCGGTCTGGTCCTGTATCTCATCGCCCACCGGTCTCCGGCGCCCCGGCGGTGAACAGCCCGCAGAGCTGGTCGAAGGTGGGACGGTCGGCGGCGGCCAACAGTGGCAGGGCGTTGCCACCGGTGACCCGGTACGGGGTGCCGTCAGCGGCACCGGCGCAGCCACCGGCCCGCTCGTACAGAAACAGCCCGGCCGCGTGGTCCCACGGTTTCTCCCAGCTCACTGCGAGCGCGTCGGCCCGGCCGGTGACCAGGTCGAGATAGCTGTGACCGATCCCGTCGCAGGGGACGACGGTCGCGCCGAGTCCGGCGAGCCGGTCGACCACCAACTGGTCGACCGGGGTGTGGTAGCGCGGATCGGTGTTGACCACCCGCAGCCCCGGCCACCCGGCGCCGGCGGGGACAGTGACCGGCCGACCGTCCAGCCAGGCGCCACCCGCCGGCCCCGCCGAGGCGGTGGCCAACGTCCCGCTGACCGGAGCGTAGACCCAGGACGCCACGGTCCGCCCGGCCACGGAGAGGGCCACCATGGTGCTGAACCGGGTGCCGCCGGCGACGAACCCAGCCGTGCCGTCGACGGGGTCGATGATCCAGACCGGCGCCGGCCCGCCGAGCGCAGCCAGCACGGCCGGGTCGCGGGCGACCGCCTCCTCGCCGACGGCGGTGGAGCCGGGGAGCAGCCGGACCAGTTCCTCGGTGAGCCGCTGCTCGGTCAGCGTGTCGGCGACGGTCACCAGGTCGCCGGGAGCCTTCTCCGCGACGCTGGCGGCGTCCAGCCGGCGGAACCGGGTCATCACCACCTCGTCGACGACCCGCCTGACCAACTGACTCACTGCGGTGAACCGGGCGAGATCCAGCATCGCCCGATGCTAATGGTCGGCTCCGCGTCCGACTGACCCGCTCAGCGTCGCCGGCCGATGACCCTAGGCTGACCGGGTGCACCCCGACCTGCTCCCCCACCTCCGCTGCCCGGTCTGCGGCCAGCCGCTGTACCAGGCCGACGCGGCACCGCCACGCGCCCTGCGCTGCCCGGCCGGGCACAGCTTCGACATCGCCCGACAGGGTTACGTCAACCTGCTCACGGGCCGGGCACCGCACGTCGGCGACACCGCCGAGATGATCGCCGCCAGGGAGGAGTTCCTGGCCGCCGGGCACTACGACCCGTTCTCGGCGGCGCTCGCCACCGCGGCCGCGCGGGCGGTGCCGCGTCGTGTCCGGCCCGACGACGGCGTGGGCGAACCGGTGGCGTACCCGGATCTGGTGGTGGACGCCGGAGCCGGCACCGGCCGGCACCTCGCCGCAGTGCTCGACGCCGTGCCGACCGCCGTCGGCCTGGCGCTGGACGTCTCGAAGCCCGCACTACGCCGGGCGGCTCGGGCGCATCCCCGGGCCGGCGCGGCCGTCTGCGACACCTGGAGCCGGTTGCCGCTGGCCGATGCCACGGTCGCGGTACTGGTCAACGTCTTCGCCCCGCGCAACGGGCCGGAATTCTGTCGGGTACTCCGGCCGGACGGCGCCCTGCTCGTGGTGACACCAACCGCCGAACACCTGGTTGAGCTGGTGGACCGGCTGGGGCTGCTGCGGGTCGACCCGGCCAAGGACGCCCGAGTGGCCGACAGCCTCGCGAGACACTTCGAACCGGCCGGGCAGAGCACCCACCGGCACCGGCTTCAGCTGACCCGGAAGGAAGTGCGGACCCTGGTCGCTATGGGGCCGAGCGCCTGGCACACCGACCCGGCCCGGCTCACCGCGCGGATCGCCGCCCTGCCCGAGCCGGTCACGGTGACCGCCGCCGTCCAGCTCGCCCGCTACCGCCCGACCTGACCGCCCGGGTGTCTCGGGTGTCTCAGGTGGAGAGGTCGACCTCTTCCCAGCCCGGGGGCGAGTCGTGGTACGGGCCGCGCAGCATCACGGCCCACTCCAACGCCCACCGGCGCTGGCCGATGGCGTGCGAGTCGATCACGCCCGGCAGCGGCAGCCCCTCCCGTTCCGACTCCAGGTACGCCCAGTCCAGGCAGTAGTGCAGGTCGAGCAGGGCCGCCGCGTCGGCGGGGTGCTGGGGGGCGACGAGCAGCCGCCGCCGCCACCCGTCGAAGGTCTCCCCGCCGACGATGTTCGGCAGCTTCGCCACCAGGTCCTCGTCGACCGGCAGGGACGGGTCGAGCTGCTTGGTCAAGCCGAGCACCCAGGTCAGCGCGAACAGGGCGTCGTGGTGCAGCACGAACGAGCGGTGGTCGCCCTTGCCGGCGGTGACGAAGTCCCACTCCGGCGGGGTGACCGAGTCCACCAGCCGCGAGCCGAGCAGCCAGCCCATCGCCGCCTCGGTCGGCATGCCGAAGCAGCGGGCCAGGATCAGGTGCAGTACCGCGATCCGCGCCTCGACCTCACCGACCGACCGCAGCTCGATCTCGTCTCCCGGCTCCCAGACCAGCGGGAAGTTCCCCGGCGGCAGGGGCAGCCCGAGCCGGCTCAGCTCGTCCAGGCTCGCCTCGCGGACGTCCGCCGGATCGGGTGCGGGTACGACGGTCGCCACGGCCGGCCGCCTCAGGCGATCCGCTCGATCACCAGCGGGGTCGCCGCCGGCGCGGTCTGGGTGATCCGGACCGCCTCCGCCGCCTCGGCCCGCGCGGCCGGGATCCGGGCGGCGTCCTCGGCGCGCAGCTCGTAGAGGGGTTCGCCGGCCCGGACCGGGTCACCGGGACGCCTGTGCAGCACCACCCCGGCGGGGACGCTGACCGGGTCCTCCTTGCGGGCCCGGCCCGCGCCGAGCCGCCAGGCGGCCACCCCGATCGCGTACGCGTCGACCGCGGCGACGAACCCGTCGGCCTCCGCGCGAACCACCTCGACCTCGTTCGCCTTCGGCATCGGAGCGTCCGGGTCGCCGCCCTGCGCCTTGACCATCGCCCGCCAGGCGTCCATCGCCCGACCGTCCCGCAGCGCGGCGGCCGGGTCGGCGTCCGGCAGCCCGGCGGCGTCGAGCATCTCCCGGGCCAGGGCGAGGGTCAGCTCGACCACGTCGGCGGGACCGCCGCCGGCGAGCACCTCCACCGACTCGGCCACCTCGACCGCGTTGCCGACGGCCAGACCGAGCGGGGTGGACATGTCGGTGAGCAGGGCGACGGTCCGCACGCCGTGCGCGCCGCCCAGTCCGACCATGGTGCGGGCCAGTTCCCGGGCCTGGTCGACGGACTTCATGAACGCGCCGGAGCCGACCTTCACGTCGAGCACCAGCGCGCCGGTGCCCTCGGCGATCTTCTTGCTCATGATCGAACTGGCGATCAGCGGGATCGCCTCGACGGTCCCGGTGACGTCGCGCAGGGCGTAGAGCTTGCGGTCGGCCGGGGCGAGCCCCGCGCCGGCCGCGCAGATCACCGCGCCGACCTCGCGGAGCTGGGTGAGGAACTCGTCGTTGGTCAGGGACGCCCGCCAACCGGGGATCGACTCGAGCTTGTCGAGGGTGCCGCCGGTGTGCCCGAGGCCCCGCCCGGAGAGCTGCGGCACGGCCGCGCCGCAGGCCGCGACCAGCGGGGTCAGCGGAAGCGTGATCTTGTCTCCGACGCCGCCGGTGGAGTGCTTGTCGACGGTGGGCCGGTCGACGGCGGAGAGGTCCAGCCGCTCGCCGCTGGCGATCATCGCGGCCGTCCAGCGGGCGATCTCCGGGAGCGTCATGCCGCGCAGCAGGATCGCCATGGCCAGCGCGGACATCTGCTCGTCGGCCACCAGCCCCCGGGTGTACGCGTCGACCACCCAGTCGATCTGCGCGTCGGCGAGCACGCCGCCGTCCCGCTTGGTCCGGATGACGTCGACCGCCGCGAACCCGCTCATCGCTCCCCCTCGCCGGACTGCTGGCCGGGCCAGCGGACCGGGACCTCCGTCGGCGGTTCGCCCTCGCCGGCCCAGTACATGGTGCCGGTCGCGTCGACCACCACCACCCGGGGCGTCCGGGCGTGCCCCCAGGTGATCGCCGCAGCCGGGTCGTCCCAGGTGGGACCCTCCTCCAGCACACCGGTCTCGGCGCCGACGTCGTCGCCGGCCGACCGCTCCCAGTACGCCGTCCAGACCTGCTGCCCGGCGTTCAGGTCCGGATGCACGAAGACGGTGCCCCGGCCCCGCCAGGCGGCCAGCCGCTCCGGCACCACCGGCACCGGGACCTCGCCGACCACCGCCTCCAGGTCGGCCACGTCGAACGCGTGCGGCAGCAGCTCGGCCATCCGCAGCGGGCCGCCCTTCGCCTCGATCAGGCACTCCGGGCCGCCGTGCTCCCAGAGGATCTGCCGGCACCGGCCGCACGGCATCAGCGGCTCGCCGGTGGCGTCCACGCAGGAGAGGGCGATCAGCCGCCCGCCACCGGAGGAGTGCAGCGCGGAGACCACGCCACACTCGGCGCAGAGCACCACCCCGTACGCGGCGTTCTCGACGTTGCAGCCGACCACCACCCGGCCGTCGTCGACCAGGGCGGCGGCGCCAACCGGGAACCTCGAGTAGGGGACGTAGGCGTGCCGCATGGCCTCGGTGGCGGCGGCGCGCAGCCGCTCCCAGTCGATGTCCATGCCGGCGATTCTGCCCCACCCCCGCGACTACCTGCAGCGGGGTCCGGCCGGGTCGACGTCGGCCCGCTGGCCGACGCGGGACCAGCCCGGCGGCCCGGCCCACCGCGACCGGACCCGGCACGAGCCGTCAGTCGACAGCGAGGTCGGCCAGTCGACGCGGGGCCACCTCGGTGAGGCTGCCCGCCACCGTCGCCGCGTCTCCGTCCGACGCGTTCCAGTCGGGCTGGACCAGCACCAATGCGTCGCCGCGCCGGAGCAGGTGGACCTCGACGTCCGCCTCGGTGCGGGTCCAGTGGTCCGGCCCGACCGGCCGGCAGGACGGGTCGAGCGGTGGTGTCGGGGCGCGGTCGGGCACCCGCAACTCGGCCACCGTGGGGCCGCACCGCGCGGGTGGGGCGAAGTCCGCCGGCACCGGCACCACCCGGATCGTGACGTCCCGGTCCCGGGACGTCCCGTCGGTGCGCGGGTCCGTCTTCCGGCCCACCGTCACAACCACGAACCGGCGTCCCGGATTCGCCCAGGCCGTTTTGACCGCGAAGCCTTCCGCCCGGGACACCAGCAGAGGCAGTCCGGCGCGGTCGAGCCGGTCCGCGAGGTCGGCCCGGCGGGTCTCCCGGGACAGGTTCGGATACACCGCGAACGGCACGGCCAACGCCACCGCCAACGCCGCCCGGAGCAGGCGCGGCAACGGGACGGCCACGACCGTCACGCCGATGGCAACGCCGACCCCGGCCAGCAGGGCGGCCAGGTCGGACGGCGGCGGCACCCAGCGTGGGTGCCCGGCCTCCCAGAGCAGCAGCGCACCGGTGGTGGCGGCCGTGCCGAGCACGGTGCCCCACTCCGGATGGGCGGTCCCCATCACCCGCTGGGCCAGCCACACCGCCGCGGCCGCCACCGACACGCCGACGAGCAGCAGCGGGCCGCCCAGGAGTGCCTGGCCCAGGCAGGCACCGAAGGTCTCCGACTCGCAGTCCGCTACGGCACGCGCCTGGCTCTGCCACCCGTCGGCCAGGGCCGCACCGCCGAGCGCGGCCACGAAGGCGGCGACCAGCACCCCGGCGAGCAGATACCACCCATCACTCCCCCGTTCGTCCATCCTCGACACGTTAGCGACGGCGGACGAGCCCCGGGACGTACCGTCGGATCGGCGACCGGAAGACGCGTGGGCCCGGTGGGATCGATCCCACCGGGCCCACGGACGTGAGCGGTCAGCCCTTGATGTACGGCTTGCCGTCGGCGGCCGGCGCGCGGACCTTGCCGACCAGACCGGCCACCGCCAGCATCGTGGCCAGGTACGGCAGCATGGCCAGGAACTCGCCCGGGATCACACTGTTGATCGCGCTCAGGTAGGTGCCGAGCTGGTCGGCGAAGCCGAAGAAGAGGGAGGCGAGCAGCGCCCCGGTGGGACTCCACCGGCCGAAGATCAGCGCGGCCAGCGCGATGAAGCCCTTACCTCCGATCATGTTCTTGCTGAACGAGTAGAGGGCCAGCGTGTAGGAGGCACCGCCGATCCCGGCCACCACCCCGGCCAGCAGCACGTTGCGGTACCGCACCCGAAGCACCTGTACCCCGAGGGTGTCAGCGGCGGTGGGGTGCTCGCCGACGGCTCGGGTCCGCAGGCCCCACCGGGTACGGAACAGCCCGAACTGCACCACCAGCACCAGGATCAGCGCCAGGTAGAGGAAGAAGTTGCCCTCGAACAGCGCCGGGCCGATCACCGGGATGTCGGAGAGCAGCGGGATCGACCAGGTACTGGCATGCGGCGGCTGGTTGTAGGTCGGCGCGTCCGGCTGCATCAGCCGTTCGTAGATGAACCCGGTCAGGCCGACCGCCAACAGGTTGAGCACGATCCCCATCACGACCTGGTCGACCAGGTAACGGATGGTGAAGACGGCCAGCAGCAGCGAGATGAAGGCACCGCCCAGCGCGGCGGCGAACAGGCCCACCCAGAGGCTGCCGGAGAGGGTGCCGAACAGTGCGCCGGCGAACGCGCCCATCAGCAGTTGGCCCTCGATCGCCACGTTCACCACGCCGGAGCGTTCACAGAGCACCCCGGCGAGCGACCCGAAGATCAGCGGCAGGGCCAGCAGGAAGGTGTTCCGGACGATGTTCACCATCGGCATGAAGTTCTGCCCCGCTGGCGCGGCCGAGACCTGCCAGCAGAGGAACGAGAACACGAAACCGAGCACGCCGACGGCGAGCAGCAGCCGGAACCAGCCAGCGGCGGCACCGGACAGCAGCGCCACCCCGGCCGCCGCCGAGACCAGCCCGAACACAACCGCGCCGAGAGTGCCGTTGATCTCCAGCGCGGCGCCACCCGCGTCCTCGCTGAGGGTGAACCGGGCCTGCTCCCCGGTGGCCAGCGCTCCGAAGAGCACGGTCGCCAGGACCCCGAACAGCGCCAATCCGAGGCCGACCTTACGGTCCCGGGTCCAGAACCCACGTTGCACGGGGGCGACCACGACCTCGTCGACAGTCATCGTCGACATCTATCCATCTCCGTTCGCAACTGCGGAGTTCACGCGCCCTGCTCGTCGGTTCCTCGTGCCCACCACGGCTACCAGCCCTTCGCGAGGCTGGTCTGCAGGCGGGCGGCCCGTGCGGCGCGGAGCTGGAAGATCGCCTTCACCAGTGCCGGCGCGGCGATGAAGATGACGATCAACGCCTGTAGCACGGTGACCAGTTCCAGTGAGATCCCGGAGTACGACTGCATCCGGTTGCCGCCGGCCTGCAGCGCGCCGAACAGCAGCGCGGCCATGGCGACCCCCCAGGGGGTGACCCGGCCCAGCAGGGCGACCAGGATGCCGTCGAAGCCGATCTGGGCCACCACGAGCGGAGTGAGCGAGTTCGCCGTGGAGCCGACCACCATGTTCGCCCCGCCGAGCCCGGCCAGCGCACCGGCGATCACCATGAGCAGCACGTACGTGCGGCTCACGCTGATCCCGGCGGTCCGGGCGGCGTCCGGGTTGGCGCCGACGGCGCGCAGTTCGAATCCGAAGGTCGAGCGGTTGAGCAGCCAGGCGACCGCCCAGGTGGCCAGTACGGCCAGCAGGATGCCGGCGTGCACCCGCAGATCGCCGCCGAGCAACCGGGGCAGTTGGGCCGACGGGTCGACTGCGCGGCTGATCGCGTCGGACCGGTCGGGCGCGTGCACACCGTCCTGCATGATCGTCCAGGACAGCAGGTAGAACGCGACGTAGTTGAGCATGATCGTGTTGATCACCTCGTGGGCGCCGGTCCGTGCCTTGAGGAAGCCCGGGACGAATCCCCAGACCGCGCCGCCGAGCGCACCGGCGGCCACCGCCACGACCAGGTGCACCACCGGTGGCAGCGGCAGCATGAAGCCGGCCAGCGCGGCCAGGACCACACCGAGGGTCGCCTGCCCCTGCGCGCCGATGTTGAACAGCCCACCCCGGAACGCCAGGGCCACCGACAGACCGGTGAAGACCAGCGGCGTGGTGTAGGTGAGCGTCTCGGAGATCGGCGCGAACACCGGCTGCCAGCCGCCGGAGCCGTCGATCCAGGCGGAGACCGCAGCCGGGTCGACCACCGCCCCCTTGAACAGGTTGGCGTACGCCTCGCTGACCACGGCCCAACTGGAGCTGAGCGCGTCGGTCGGACGGGCGGTGAAGTAGCCGTAGGCGGCCAGCACCTCCCGGTCCGAGATGATGATCAGGATGGCGCCGATCACCATCGCCAACAGGATGGCCAGCACGGTGACCATGTAGGTGTTGGCCGCCCAGAGGTTGTGCAGGAACCGGCTGCCCAGCGAGCCGTGCGGCTCGCCGGCGCCGCCCGGTGCCTTCGTCCCGGCCGGGGTACGGGTGCCCGGGTCGGCGCCCGCCGCCTGGTCCGCCCGCTCCTTGACCGGCGGGGCCGTCCCGCCGCCGAGCTCGCTCATCGTGATGCCTCGATTGTTGGAAGGGGATCGGTAGTCGTGGGTGTGGCCGCCTCGCCGGTGACACCAGCCATCAACAGACCGATCTCCTCACGCGGGGTGTCCGGAGAGACGATCTTCAGGATCCGGCCCCGGTACATCACCGCGATCCGGTCGGCCAGGCCGATCACCTCGTCCAGCTCGCTGGAGACCACCAGCACCGCCGTTCCGACGTCCCGCTCGTGCACGATGCGCCCGTGGATGAACTCGATCGAGCCGACATCCACCCCTCGGGTGGGTTGCGCGGCCACGAAGAGCTTCAGCGGGCGGGACAATTCCCGCGCCACGATCACCTTCTGCTGGTTACCGCCGGAGAGGGTGCCCACCGCGGCTTCGGCGCTGGGCGTACGGATGTCGAACTGGCTGATCCGCTCGGCGGCCGACTGGGCGATCGCGTCCGGCTTCAGCGCCAGCCCGCTGCTGAACGGCGGCTGTCCGTAGATGTCGAGAACCAGGTTCTCCGCGACCGAGAACTCCTTGACCACGCCGTCGACACTGCGGTCCTCCGGCACGTAGCCGACCCCGGCGCGGAGCACCTTCTTGGTCGACCAGCCGTCGATCCGCTCCCCGGCCAGGGCCACCGAACCGGCGAGCGCCGGCCGCAGCCCCATGATCGCCTCGATCAGCTCGGTCTGGCCGTTGCCCTGTACGCCGGCGATACCGAGCACCTCACCGGCGCGTACGGTCAGGTCCACTCCGTCCACCGCCCGGCACTGCCGTTCGTCGTCGACGACCAGGCCGCTCACCTCCAGCACCGGCTCGCCGGGCTGGGCTGGGGTCTTGTCGACGGTGAGTTGGACGTGGCGCCCGACCATCAGTGCGGCGAGTTCGTCCCGGCTCGCCTCCGGTGAGGCGGTGCCGACGGTCCGGCCCCGGCGGATCACCGTGATCCGGTCGGCGATGGCCTTGACCTCACCCAGCTTGTGGGTGATGAAGACGATCGACTTGCCGGCCTCCTTGAGCGACCGCATGACGGTGAGCAGTTCCTCGGTCTCCTGCGGAGTGAGCACCGCGGTCGGCTCGTCCAGGATGAGCAGGTCGACCTCTCGGGTCAGCGCCTTGACGATCTCGACCCGCTGCTGGATGCCGACCGGCAGGTCCTCGATCACCGCGTCCGGGTCGACCCGCAGGTGGTAGCGCTCCGAGACCTCGACCACCTGACGCCGGGCGCGCCGCTTGTCGAGGAAGCCGGCGAGGCCGCCACGTACCTGCTCGGCGCCGAGCATCACGTTCTCGGTGACGGTGAAGACGGGCACCAGCATGAAGTGCTGGTGCACCATGCCGATGCCGGCCGCGATCGCGTCCGACGGCCCACGCAGCTCCAGCGGCTTCCCGTCGACCAGGATCTCGCCCTCGTCCGGCTGGTAGAGCCCGTAGAGGACGTTCATCAGGGTCGACTTGCCCGCGCCGTTCTCGCCGAGCAGCGCGTGAATCTCTCCAGGCTCCACCGTCAGGTCGATGTGGTCGTTGGCAACCAGATCACCGAACCGCTTGGTGATGCCACGCAGTTCGAGTCTCAGCGGAACCTCCCGAGTCCGAGCGATGGTGCAGCCTAGCCGCCGGGAGGCCCGGCGAGGAACAGGTTCGTCGATCCGCAGCGGGGTCGCCGCGGGCGTTCCGAGCTGGCTCGGAGCGCCCGCGGCGACCGCATGCTCATACCGCTGTGACGGCCGGCCACCGGATCGGCGGTCGCGCCGCCGACGGCCGGTCCGGGGTCACTTCGGCTGGGCCGCGGAGGTGACGGTGACGGTGCCGGCGACGATGTCGGCCTTGAGCTTGTCGATCTCGGCCTTCAGCTCGGCCGGGACCTTGCTGTCGAACTCGTGGTACGAGGCGAGGCCGACACCGTTGTTCTCCAGGGTGCCGAGGAAGCCCTTGGCCTGGTCCAGCTTCTCGCCATCGGCGGCGCGGGTCACCGCGTCGGTCACCGCGTCCTTAACGTTCTTGATCACGGTGGTGATGATCGCCGCGCAGTGCGGGGTGCTCTCGCAGCCGTCGCTGTCCACCCAGATCGTCGAGAACTTGCCGTTGGAGGCCACCGCCGCGGCGGTGGTGCCCACGCCGGAGCCACCGGCGGCCGGCATGATGATGTCCGCGCCCTGGGCGACCAGGGTGTCGCCGACCTTCTTGCCCTCGTCCTGCTTGACGAAGTCGTTGGTGAACGAGCCGTTCTGGGTGGCCTTGTCCCAGCCGATGACCTTGACGTTCTTGCCCTTGGCCTTGTTGTAGTGGGCGACCCCGTCGACGAAGCCGTCCATGAAGATGGTCACCGGCGGGATCTTCATGCCGCCGTAGGTGCCGACCGTGCCGGTCTTGGTCATACCCGCCGCCAGGTAGCCGGCCAGGAAGGCTGCCTGGGCGGTGTCGAACTGCATCGGGAAGACGTTGGTCTCCGGCACCTTCGCGTCCACGATGCCGAACTGCTGGTTCGGGTTCGCCTTGGCGATCTTCGAGGTGGCGTCGAGCATCAGGCCGCCGACGGCCAGGACGAAGTTGCACTTCTGGTTGACGTACTGGGTCAGGTTCGGCTCGTAGTCGGCCTCGGCCTTGGACGCCACGTACTTGATCTCGATGTTGCTGTTCTTGGCGTTGGCGGCCTGCAGGCCCGCCCAGGCCGAGGTGTTGAACGACTTGTCGTCGATACCGCCGACGTCGGTCACCATGCAGGCGGTGTACTTCTCGCCACCCTCGCCGGCGCCGGTGTTCTCCTCCGGAGCCTCACCACACGCGGCGGCACCGAGCACCAGCCCGCCGATCGCGAGCGCCGAGACGACCCGCATCCCACGCACAGAGCGCAAGACGACTCCCTCCCCATCGCCACCGCTGTACGGCGGTGGCGGTCATCAAGCCGGCCTGCGCCTTGCCGCCGGCGTCTCACGTTACGGACGCGAAGCGTAGCCGCACGCCCTCCCGCCGACCGACAATCGTGCAGGACTGTTGGGCGGCTGTTACCGCGGCGTAACCGTTGCGTGTGGCAGGTCACCCGTCGGCTTCACGGGGATCCGGACACTCCCGGGACGCTGGCGTCCGGCCACCTCGGACGTCACCGCCAGAAGACCGCCACCGCCGCGTTGACCAGGGTCAACCCGACGATCGCCAGGAAGTGCCCGCGATTGACCTCCGCCCGCTTCCGGGAGAAGAAAACCATGACGAAGATGAGCAGCGCGAGCACCAACTTGGTAACAAGCTTTGCCGGGGCCGGTTCGTCGCCGTCCCGCAGCGGGGCGGAGAGGCCCAACCCGGTCACCAGTTGGATGATCGATCCCCAGAGCATCGCGGGATTGATCCTGATCCGTCCGGAGGCGAGCTGGGCCACGGCCCCGCCGAGCAGCAACGCGAACCCGATCAGGTGGGCATAGAGCAGTACGAGCCGGATAGCTTCCACGTGCACATCCTCCCTGATCAACGACACGCCGTAGTAGCCACCCCTGGGGCGACTCGTGGTTGCAGGGGGCCCTTCCTCGGCAAAATGCGGTAGCAAGGGTCCCCTGCAACCATCCGGGCGGGCGTCAGCCAGTGACCGTCGCCGGCGCGGCGGCCCGCCCGGGGTGGGGGCGGGCCGCGCCCGGTGGGCGTCCGCCGGAGCGCGCCGGCCCACCAGGGTCAGACCGACTCCGATCACCGCGTAGCCGACCAGTGCGGCGATCGCCTGGCCGGCACCGGCGCCGTCGAGGAACGCGACCGAGCGGAGCAGGGTGCTCCCGGCACCGGCCGGCAACCACTGCCCGATCGCCCCCCACGGCTGCGGCAACAGCTCGGGGGCGGCACTGGCCGCCGAGAGCGGGTTGCCGACCAGGAACACCAGCAGCGCGCCGAGCCCGATTCCCGGCCGGCCGACCAGCGCGCCGAGCCCGGCGACGGTGGCCGACGCGGCCAGCGCGAACAGTCCCATCGCCGCCGCCTCGGCGAGCACGTTCCCGTCGAGGATGCCCAGCCAGCCGTGCAGCACGAGCGCCCCGCCCGCGCCGGCCAGCACCGCGTAGGCCACCAGGCCGACCAGCCGGGCGACCCGCCCGGCGACCAGGAGGGAGAGCGCCGCCCCGACGATCAGGCTGGTCAGCGTGAGCGGCAGGAAACCGGCGGCCAGTCCGGTGCCGCGCGGGTCGTCCGGATCGGTGGGGACCACCTCCACCACGGACACCGGTCGGCCGCCGGCCAGGCCGCCGACGGCCTCGGTGAGCAGCGCGGCGACCGTGGGGCTGGCCCCGGGCGCGGTGTGCAGCGTCAGCCCGTCCGGACCGACGACCAGGGCCGCGTACGCCGCGCGGTCGCGCAGGACCTCGTCGGCGGCTGCCGCGTCGGGGCGGGTGACGACCGCGAACCCGCCCGGCCGGGCGGCGGTCAGCCGGGCGACGACGTCGTCCACGGCGGGAGCCGGCCCGGCGACCACGACCGGCAGGTCGCGGGGCGCCAGGTTCGCCGCGGGAGCTGCGAACAGGGGTACCAACAACGCCTGCACGCCAACCACCAGGGCGGCGACCAGCAGGGCGAGCTTCAGGGGTGACCGGACGAGCGACATCCCACACTCCTTCTAAAACGAACGCTCATTCTCTTTGAGGTCGAGACTCCCTCCCTGTCGACGAAAAATCAAGAACGAACGCTCGTTCTACAATGTGGTGTGCCTCGCGTCTCGCCGGAACACCTCGCCGCCCGTCGCCAGCAGATCGTCGACGCGGCCGGCCGTTGTTTCCTGCGCAACGGCTTCCACCAGACCACCATGCAGGACGTGATCGCCGAAGCGGAGCTCTCGGTGGGCGCGGTCTACCGCTACTTCCCCAGCAAGCACGACCTGATCGCGGCGATCGCCGAGTCGGTCGTCGGCGGTGCCGACCGGATCTTCGCCGAGCTGGCCGAGGAGGAGCCGCCGCTGCCGGTGATCGAGGTGATGGACCGGGCGCTGGACTACATGGACGCCAACTCTGGCGCGGACGGCCGGCTCCGGATCGCCCTCCAGGTGTGGGCGGAGTCGCTGCGCGACCCGGCGCTGGCCGAGATGGTCGCGTCGAAGTACGCCGGTATCCGGGCGCAGTTCGCGGTGGTCGTCCAGCGGGCCCAGCGCAGCGGCGAACTGCCCTCCGACGCCGACGTGGAGGGTGTTGCCGCCGCACTGTTCGGCCTGGTCCTCGGCTATCTGCTACAGCGGATCCTCACCGGCCGCCCGGACCGGGCGACCTACTTCGCCGGCCTCCGCGCCCTTCTCGCCGACGCCTGAGGGCCGGGCCCGACGATCACCGGACCCGGCCTACAGGTCAGCCGTGCCGCCAGACCTGGAAGGTGGGGCCGTCGCCGGGGAGCGTGACGGTGCCGCCGGCGGCCGGGCGCAGGGCCGGCGCGCCGCCGTACACGTTGTCGGCGGCCGGCAGGCCGGTGAGGCGGACCGGGCCGGCGGGCGCGCGGCGGGCCAGCACCACGGCGGTGCCCTCGACCGACTCCCGGGCGAACACCAGCGTGTCGGCGTCGGCGTGCAGCCAGCGCAGGCCGCCGTGGCGCAGCGCCGGCTCCGCGCGACGCAGCGCGATCAACGACCGGTACGTCTCGAACGTCCGCGTGTCCCAGGTCTCCGGCCGGTGCCACGGCATCGGCGTACGCGACCCCTCCCCGTTCGTGCCGGTCAACCCCAGCTCGTCGCCGGCGAAGATCATCGGTGTGCCGGGCATGGTGGCGAGCAGCCCGGCGGCCACCTCCTGCCGGGCCGCGTCCCCGACCACGGTGCGGATCCGGGCCGAGTCGTGCGAGCCGAGCAGCTGCCACGAGTGGCTGTACGACCGCCAGGAGACCAGCGACCGGTAGCTGTTCATGGTGGCGAGCACCGTCTGCGCGTCCCGCCGGAGCACCCCGCCCGGGGTGCCGAGGAAGTTCGGCACCGGCTCGTCCCCGGCGCGCAGCCAGCTCCACACCGGGTCGGTGAAGCCGACGTAGTTCATCGTCCCGTGCCAGCCGTCCCGGTCCAGGTCGCCGGTGTGGTCGTGACCGTGTTCGGCCATCACGAGCGCGTCCGGACGGGTGTCGACGGCCACCGCCCGCAGCAGCGCCGCCACCTCGTGGGTGTACGCGTCGGTGCTCCGCCGGCCGGTCATGTTCGCCACGTCCACCCGCCAGCCGTCCAGCCCGTACGGCGGGCGCAGCCAGCGACGCAGCAGCGAGTCGGGGTCGGTGGCGAAGCGGCGGCGCAGCTCCGCGCTGCCCCAGTTCAGCTTCGGCAGCGACCGGACCCCGTTCCAGGACTCGTAGTCGCCGTCCGCGTCGAAGTAGTACAGCTCCCGTTCGGGCGCGTGCGGATCGGCGGCGGCCCCGGTGAACCACTCGTGTCCGTCGCCGGTGTGGTTGCTGGTGATGTCCCCGAGCAGTCGCCAGCCCCGGGCGTGGACCGCGTCGGCGAGCCGGGCCAGGGCGGCGTCCCCGCCGAGGAGCGGATCGACGCGGTCGAAGCTGGCCGCGTCGTACCGGTGGTTGGAGCGGGCCGGGAAGACCGGGGTGAGGTAGACGGTGTTGACGCCGAGCCGGTCCAGGTGGTCCAGGTGCTCGGTGATCCCGTCCAGGTCACCGCCGTAGAACTGGTAGGGGGTCTCCGGGCCGCGCCCGATCACCGGGGTGTCCCAGTCGCAGGGGATCGCCCACTCCGGGGCCGTCCGCGAGGCGGCCGCCGTCGAGCGGGCGAACCGGTCCGGGAAGATCTGGTAGATCACCGCGTCCCGGGCCCAGGCCGGCGGCGGGTCGTACGTGACCAGCTTGAAGTCGGC
Organism: Micromonospora pallida; assembly: GCF_900090325.1. Classification (NCBI taxonomy): domain Bacteria; kingdom Bacillati; phylum Actinomycetota; class Actinomycetes; order Micromonosporales; family Micromonosporaceae; genus Micromonospora; species Micromonospora pallida. Next base: position 5,121,934 of record NZ_FMHW01000002.1, read on the forward strand.
GTTGTCCGGCACGTCGTGGTCGACCGGCCCGGCGGCGTTGAGCCACCGGTAGCCGCGCCGGCCGGTCAGCATGAACCGGTAGTTGGTGACCGGGTTGCGGACGGGCACGTCGGCCCGCCACCAGACGTCCCCGCCGTCGCGGCGGTCGACGACGGCCTCGGCGAAGCGCGGCTCGCCGTCCGGGGTGGTACGCAGGTGCACCTGGCGTACATCGGCGTCGGCCGGAACCCGGACGAAGACCGGGACGGTGTCGCCGAGGCTCGGGGCCTGCTCGGGAACGTACCGGGCGGATCCGTCGTGGTGTGGTTGCATGGTGGAGCCCTTTCCGAGAGGAATTCGGGGAAAGAAGACGAAACTGCCCGCCGGGTCGGGTGACCCGACGGGCAGTTCGCGACTGCTCCGGTGTACGTCGTCGCCGACGCCCTTGCCGGTGGGATGTCCACGGAGCGGCGCCACTCGCCTCAGGGCGCCCGCGAACCAGCACCCCTCGCCTCGCCCACGATGGCGAGTGGCCACCTATCCGATTTATCCCTTGACCGCTCCGGCGGTGAGGCCGGAGACGATGTACCGCTGGACGAGCTGGAAGACCAGCACCGTCGGGATCGCGGTGAGCAGGGTGCCCGCCGCGAAGATGCCGAAGTTGTTGTTCCGTTCCCCGGCCACCAGGCCGAACATGCCGACCGCGAGGGTCTTCGACTCCGCGTCGGTGAGGAACACGTTCGCCATCAGGAACTCGTTGATCGTGCCGATGAAGGCGAGCAGGCCGGTCACCGCCAGGATCGGCGCCACCAGCGGCAGCATGATCCGGAAGAAGACCTGGGCGTGCGTGGCGCCGTCCATGGTGGCCGACTCGTCCAGCTCCCGGGGAAGCGTGTCGAAGAAGCCCTTCATCAGCCAGGTGTTCACCCGAGCGCCCCACCGAGGTAGAGCAGGAGCAGGCCCCACGGGGTGTTGAAGCCGATCGACGGCCAGAGGTCGGTGACCGTGGTGAAGATCAGGAAGATCGCCACGATCGCCAGGAACTGCGGGAACATTTGGATCAGCAGCAGCGCGAGCAGTCCCGGCCGCCGGCCGGCGAACCGCATCCGGGAGAACGCGTACGCGGCCAGCGCGGACAGGAAGACCGACACGAAGCTGGCCACCCCGGCCACCAGCAGGGAGTTCAGGAACCACCGCTCGAAGGCGGTCCGCTCGAACAGGCCGGTGAAGTTCTCGACCGACACGCCCTCGGTCGGCACCAGGCCGGTGGAGCTGAGGGTGCCCAGCGGGTTGAGCGCGGCCGAGAGCACGAACAGGATCGGGAAGAGGCTGAACACCACCGCGAGCACCCCGACCAGGTGCCGCCAGCCGACCTGGGCGAACCAGCGGCCCCCACGTCGATCAGCGTTCCGGTTGGCGGCCGGTGCCGATGCGACCGTCACGAGTACACCTCCTCCTGCTGCCGGGTGCGCCGGAAGCTGACCGCCGAGACCACCGCGACGATGGTGAAGATGAAGATCGACACCGCGGCGGCCAGACCGTACTCGGCGCCCTGGGCACCGAAGGCCATCCGGTAGGTGTAGGTGATCAGCAGGTCGGTGGCGCCGCTGGTCGGGTTGTCCGCCGGGAACGGCCCACCCTCGGTGGTCAGGTAGATCGCGTTGAAGTTGTTGAAGTTGTACGCGAACGACGCGATCAACAGCGGGGAGAGCGCGACCAGCAGCAGGGGCAGGGTGACCGCCCGGAACGACTGCCAGGGCGACGCCCCGTCGACCGAGGTCGCCTCGGTCAGCTCGCGCGGGATGGCCTGCAACGCGCCGGTGGCGACCAGGAACATGTACGGGTAGCCGAGCCAGAGCTGCACCAGGATCACCGCGACCCGGGCCGACCAGTCCTGCCCGAACCAGTCCACACCGATCCCGAACAGGTTGTTGATCAGGCCGAAGTCGGTGTTGAACATGTCCCGCCAGACCAGCAGCATCGCGAACGACGGCATGGCGTACGGCAGGATCAGCAGGATCCGGTAGATGTTGGTGCCGCGCATCCGGGGCGAGTGCAGCGCCAGCGCGATGGCCATGCCGAGCACGAAGGTGAACCCGGTGGAGCCGATCGCGAAGGCGAAGTTCCAGAGCAGGGTCCCGAAGAACGGCCCGGAGATGGTCGAGTCGGTGAACACCCGGATGAAGTTCGACAGGCCGACGCCGACCTTCCAGCCCTGGGACAGCCGTTCCCCGTCGGCGGCGACGAAGGAGCCGGTCTCCTCGTCCGCCGTCCAGGTCTTGCCGGTCTCGGTGTCCCGGATGCAGTCGCAGCCCGCGTCGTACGCGCGGACCGCCTTGCCCTCGTAGGCGCGGGACAGGCCGGACGAGCGCAGCGCGCCGGACTCGGTCGGCACCACCAGCGCGGTGATCTCCTCGCTGCGCGCGCTGGCCTGACCGAAGTTGAGGATCGTGTAGCCCTCGGCCGCGGTGACCTTGCCCCCGGTCGCGACGGTGACGTCCGCCGCGTTCAGATCGCGCAGGCCGTTCGCGTCACCGGCCGAGACCTGGCCGGTCGCCGGGTCGGAGACCAGGAAGACCAGCGGACCGGTGGCCGGGTCGCCCTGGGTGGCGACGGAGAGGGCGTACTCGGTGGAGCCGGGCACCTGCTTGACCGAGGCGGTCTGGATGGCGACGACCGCGTCGTCCTTGCTGCCCCGGTGGCCGTCACCGAAGTTGGTGAAGGCGGTGCTCGCCGTGTAGAGCACCGGGAAGACCTGGAACGCGATCAGGAAGAGCGTGCCGGGGACCAGGTACTTGGCCGGGACGTGCCGGCGGGTGAGGTACAGGTAGAACAGGCCGGCGGTGGTCGCCAGCAGCAGGGCCAGTCCGACCCACTTCTCGGCCTCGATGAGCGGCAGGGCCGCCCAGACCGCGATACCGGCGGTCAGTCCGAGCAGGATCACTTTCACCGCGAGGCCGGTGGCGGTGATCGGCGCGTCGTTGCGCGCGGCGCGGCGCTTGCGCGCGGGCCGGGAGCCGGTGGGCTCCCGGCCCGGGGCCTGTGTACCAGGCCCCGAGCCGGACAGCGATGTGGTCATTACTTGATCTGGCCGGCGATCGTCGTGCCGGCGGCGGTGATGGTCTTCGCCGGGTCGGCGCCACCGATGATGGCGGCCTCGGCCTTGCCGAACGGGTCCCAGATCGCGGCCATCGCCGGGATCGCCGGGAGCACCTGGCCGTTCTTGCCGGCCTCCTGGAACTTGGCCAGGTCCGGGTCGCTGCCCTTGACCTGGTCGAGGGCGGCGGTCAGCGCCGGCGGACGCGGCTCGGCGTTGTAGAGCGCCACGGCCAGGTCGGTAGTGCTGACGTGGTTCGCCACGAACTCCTGGGCCAGGGCCTTGTTCTTGCCCTTCGAGGCGACGTAGAACGCCTGGACGCCCACGAACGGCTGGGCCTCCTTGCCGCCGGCGAAGCCGGGGACCGGGGAGATGTCGTACTTGATGTTGGCCTTCTTGGCGTCGGTGATGGCCCACGGACCGGAGACCAGGAAGGCGCACTTCTTGCCGGTGAAGGTGGCGATGGAGTTCTCGCCGGTGATGGAACGCTTGAGCGCGCCCTCGCCCTTCTCACCGAGCTTGGCGATCTTCTGGAACGCCGCGATCGACTCCGGCTTGCCGACGCCGAGGTCCTTCGGGTCGTAGTCGCCGTTGGCGGCGGTGCCGAAGAGGTAGCCGCCACCCGAGGTGTACAGCGGGTAGATGTGGTACGCGTCGCCGTTCTGGCCGGACTGGAGGCAGAGGATCTCGGTGGCCTTCTTCTCCGCCTTGAGCTTCTTGCCGGTGGCGACCAGGTCCTCGATGGTCTTCGGCGCCTCGGGGGCCAGCTCGGTGTTGCGGATCAACGCCAGGTTCTCCATCGCGTACGGAACGCCGTAGAGCTGGCCGTTGAAGGTGACTGCCTTGATGGCGGTCTCGTTGAAGCCGCTCTTCTGCTCGGCGGCGAGCTGCACCGGCTCGATCGCGCCGTTCTGGACCATGTTGCCGATCCAGTCGTGCGCGCCGACCACGACGTCCGGACCGCTGCCCTGCTGGGAGGCGGTCACGAAGTTGGTCTGGAGGTCCTTGGAGACGGCCTGCACCTCGACGGTCACGCCGTTGTCGGTGCCGAACTTCTCGGCGAACGGCTTCAGGGCCGCGGCCCGCTTGTCGTCGGCCCAGATCACCAGCTTGCCGCCGGAGGCCTTGGCGGACTCCTTCGCGGCCGGCTCGTCGTTGTTGTCGCTGCCGCCACAGCCGGACGCGGCGAGCGCCAGGGCAACGGCGGCGACCACACCCGCGGTACGGATGCGCATCGGTACTCCTGTCGTCAAGGCAGGCTGCCCGGGGGAAGGACGGCCCGCCAGGGGAAACGTCGGTAGAATTTTGTACCAACCGGCGCTGTACGGCGCCGCTGCTCTCGCGTGTTGCGGGGACGTTAGCAAGACGTTGCAGATAATGGAAGGGCTTGCATAAGTGTTCGCAAGAAGTTGCGGTTGAGCTAGAGTGCGGCCCATGCGCGCTCGACTGTCCGACATCGCCCAACAGGCCGAAGTCAGCGAGGCCACGGTGTCGCGGGTGCTCAACGACCGCCCCGGCGTGGCCCCGGAAACCCGGCAGGCCGTGCTGACCGCGCTGGACGTCCTCGGTTACGAGCGTCCCGCCCGGCTGCGCAAACGCAGCGCCGGACTGGTCGGGCTGGTCGTGCCCGAACTGGACAACCCCATCTTCCCCGCGTTCGCCCAGACCATCGAGTCCACACTGGCGCAGAGCGGCTTCACCCCGGTGCTGTGCACCCAGACCCCGGGCGGCGTCACCGAGGACGAGTACGTCGAGATGCTGCTGGACCGGCAGGTCTCCGGGATCGTCTTCGTCTCCGGCCTGCACGCCGACACCGCCGCCAGCCACGACCGGTACCGCGCCCTGATCGCCCGGCCGCTGCCGATCGTGATGATCAACGGCTTCGCGCCCGGCATTCCGGCGCCCTTCGTCTCCTGCGACGACGGCGAGGCCACCGAACTGGCCATCGCCCACCTGGTCGCGCTGGGCCACCGACGGATCGGCCTGGTCACCGGCCCGGACCGGTTCGTGCCCGTCCAGCGCCGGGTCGCTGGCTACAAGGCCGCCATGCGGCGCCTGGTCGACCTGCCCGAGACCGAGCTGGAGGCGCTGGCCGAGCTCTCCCTGTTCGGAGTGGAGGGTGGCGAGGCCGCCGCCGCCCGGCTGCTCGACCGGGGCGTGACCGGCATCGTCTGCGGCTCCGACCTGATGGCGCTGGGCGCGATCCGGGCCGCCCGGCAGCGCGGTCTCGCCGTCCCGGGCGACCTCTCCGTGGTCGGGTACGACGACTCGCCACTGATGGCCTTCACCGACCCACCGCTGACCACGATGCGGCAGCCGGTGGTGGCGATGGCGGTCGCCGCCGTCCGCGCCCTGGTCGACGAGATCAACGGACACGGCGCCCCGCACTCGGAGTACCTCTTCCGCCCCGAGTTGGTGGTCCGTGGCTCCACCGCGGTCGCCCCGACCGGCACCGCGCGGCCCGGTCCGGCCCCGGCTCCGGCCCCGCAGCGCCCGGCACCGCCGGCACTGGCCGTACCAGCCTGACCGGCGCTGTCCGGGCTGGCCGGAAGCGGTGCGCCGCTGACAGTTCACGTCATTTCTTGCGCAAGCACTGCTTGACTCTTGCAGCGCCCGGCCGGCATTCTGCACGCACACCCGCGCCCGTACGGACTCCTCCCGGGTGCGTCGCCGTCCCGCGCCAGAGAACGGGGTACGCCACCGTGACCGCCAGCCACCCGACGCCGCCTGCCACCGACCCCGACTGGTGGCGCTCCGCAGTCGTCTACCAGGTCTACGTCCGCAGCTTCGCCGACTCCAACGCGGACGGGGTGGGTGACCTCCAGGGCATCCGGGAACGTCTGCCGTACCTGCGGGACCTGGGCGTGGACGCGCTCTGGCTGACCCCCTTCTACACCTCCCCGATGGTCGACGGCGGCTACGACGTGGCCGACTACCGCGACGTCGACCCGATGTTCGGCACCCTGACCGACTTCGACAACATGATCACCGACGCGCACGCCCTCGGCCTGCGGATCATCGTGGACCTGGTGCCGAACCACACCTCCGACGCGCACCCCTGGTTCCAGGCCGCCCTGGTCGCCGGCCCCGACTCCCCCGAGCGGGAGCGGTACCTCTTCGCCGACGGCCGGGGCACGGCCGGCGAGGAGCCCCCGAACGACTGGGAGAGCATCTTCGGTGGCCCGGCCTGGACCCGGGTCGCCGACGGCCAGTGGTACCTGCACCTGTTCGACCCGGCCCAACCCGACCTGAACTGGCGGCACCCCGAGGTCCGCGCCGAGTTCGAGGACGTCCTGCGGTTCTGGCTCGACCGGGGCGTGGACGGGTTCCGGATCGATGTGGCCCACGGAATGATCAAGGAGGAGGGGCTGCCGAACGTCGGGTTCAGCACGATGACCACCGGCCAGCGGCAGGTGGAACTGCTCGGCAAGGGCCGGCTCCCCTACTTCGACCAGGACGAGGTGCACGACATCTACCGGTCCTGGCGGCCCATCCTGGACAGCTACCCGGGCGGCCGGATGGCGGTGGCCGAGGCGTGGGCGGAGACCCCGCAGCGGCTCGCCCGCTACATCGGGCCGGACGAGCTGCACCAGGCGTTCAGTTTCGACTTCCTCGACGCGACCTGGTCGGCCGACTCGTTCCGCAAGGTGATCGACACCGCGCTGGCCGAGTCCACCATCGTCGGCGCGCCGACCACCTGGGTGCTCTCCAACCACGACAAGAAGCGGCACGTCACCCGCTACGGAGACGGCGAGGTCGGGCTGCGCCGGGCCCGCGCCGCCACCCTGCTGATGCTCTCCCTGCCCGGCTGCGCGTACGTCTACCAGGGCGAGGAGCTGGGCCTGCCGGAGGTGCTCGACCTCCCCGACGAGCTGCGGCAGGACCCGTCGTTCCTGCGCACCGGGGAGAGCCGGGACGGCTGCCGGGTACCGATCCCGTGGAGCGGCCAACTCGCCCCGTACGGCTTCGGCCCGGAGGGCAGCGAACTGAGCTGGCTGCCGGCCCCCGCCACCTGGGCCGCCCTCTCGGTCGCCGCCCAGACCGGCGTGCCCGGCTCGACCCTGGAGCTCTACCGGACCGTGCTGGGGATCCGGCGCACCCACCCCGCGCTCGCTCTCGGCGACGGTGGGATCACCTGGCAGGACACCGACCCCGGCGTGCTGGCCTTCAGCCGCGCGACCGACGACGTCGAGCTGACCTGCGTGGTCAACCTCACCGGCGCACCGGCCCGGGTCAGCGGGTACGGCGCACCGATCGCCGCCAGCGCGCCGCTGACCGACGAGGGTGACGGGCATCTCCTGCCGATCGACGCCGCAGTGTGGTTCGAACGGCGTCTGGCCGGGTAGACCTGATTTCACCTGGTCGTTCGCCGAGCTTCGCGCCGGCGGGCGACTGGGGCTGACGACCCTTGTGGTGGAGGGTGAGGGTATCGGCGCCCCGGGGAAGCTTCCCCGGGGCGCCGATCTGCGTCCCGGCCCGGCCGGTCCCCTGCCCGGTCAGTCGGGCGGGCCGGTCAGGCGGGCGGCGATCCGCCGAAAACCGGCCCGGAGCTGCTCCTCGGTCGGCGGGGTACGCGGCTCGCCGTGCGACTCCCCGACCGCCGCCTCCTCCAGTTCCTCGTCGACGACGTCCTCGAAGTCGCCGTAGAGGTCGGCCTCCTCGGTCCGGGCCGTCTCGTCCTCGGCGGCGATCCGCGCCGAGGTGATCTCGCCCCGGATCTCGTCGGCGGAGACGGCCGGCAGCAGCGGCTCGACCACCGCCATCAACTGCTCGTCGGCGACCACCGACTCGGCCAGGGCCAGCGCGTGCGGACGTTCGTACGGCCCGCAGACCACCGGCTCCCACTCCTCGGCGTCGCCGAGCGGACCGAAGGTGATGATCCATGGCAGGTCGAGCATCGGCGAGTCGTCCGGCAGCTCCAACGTCACAAGTGCGCCCACGCGCCCATCATGGTCCCCGGGACGGAATGGCGAGCCCGATTCACCCTAATTGCCACCCGGTATCTCAGCCGTAGGCTGTTGTGGGCCGGCCTGGGGAATCATCCGGGCTGGCAGCCGGGCGCAGGCATGGGCCGGTCCGGCGGATCAGCCGGGCGCGGGGGTGGGCCGATCCGGGGGATCCGGCACCGGGCCGGTGACCGGGGCCACCGGTCGGCCCCCGTCCGCCATGTCGAACACCTGGCCGGTCCGGCTGGTCGCGACCAGCGCCGCCCCGAAGAGCACCAACTGGTTGAGCAGGTAAAGGTAGAGCAGCAAACCCACCGCGCTGGCGACCACCGTGTACGCGGGGTTCCGCTCGGTGCGGACGACGTAGTACCGGCCGACCGTGTTGAGCAGGGTGATGCCCACGGCGACCAGCAGTACCACCGGCCGCAGCCGCCGCCGACTCATCTTCAGCCGGGGCACCAGCACCAGAAAGGCAGTCGCCAGCACCAGGTTGACCAGGACGCTGAGCAGCGCGCTGACCGTGGTGAGCCCCACCGAGCCGGTGCTGCGCAGCAGCAGGCGCAGCAGGGACTCCAGCGCGTCGACGGCGACGACCGACGCCCCGAGCAGTACGAAGATCGCGAGCAGGACGCCGAGGTCGACCAGTCGGCGGACCACCAGGTTGCCGGGCTGCTGGTTGAGGCCGTAGACGAACCGCTGCGAGGACCGGATCGCCTCGACCCAGCCGATCCCGGTGAACGCCAGGATGAACAGACCGATCACGCCGACGGTGCCGCTGCTCTTGGCGATCTGCTCCGGGTCGAGGAAGGGCAGGTTCTCCCGGAGGAAGCCGGCCGCCGCCTTGCTGACCTCGTTGTTGTTCTCCAGGATCGCGCCGAAGATCGCGAACCCCACCAGCGCGAGTGCGAAGACCGCGAAGAATCCGTAGTAGGCGATGGCCGCAGCGAGCCGACCGCCGAGCACGTCGTTGTAACGCACCCCGGCCCGCCAGACGTGGTCGAACACCCGGGACCGCCGCCGCAGCAGCGTGATCCGCCGGTTGGCCCCGGCCTCGATCCGCCCGAACACGTTCACGCGAGCATCTTCGCCGATCCGCCGCCCCACTGCCCGCCCGACACCAGACGGCCGTGGCACTGGTTCCATCCCGGGGTTCGTCACCGCACCACTGCGTCGAGTCCAATGCAGTAGCCGACGGTGGCGTCATCCTGCACCCGCCGCCTCACCCCGCGCTGACGGGACCGCCAGCTCCAGATCTTGGACAGTTTCCGTTATCGCAGAACGGAAAGTGTCCAAGATTCGCGGGACCGACCACGGGACCGACCACGGCGGCCGGCCGGATCAGGGGCCCAGGGGGTAGTCGCGGTGGGGTTGCCAGCGGATCTGGCCGGAGTGCGAGAAGAGGGTGAACGCCTCGACCTCGAAGATCGCCGAGAAGTCGGCCAGGTCCTCGTAGACCCGGTCCAGCGCCTCCGGCGCCACGTCCTGGGCCACCGTCACGTGCGGGTGGTACGGGAAGCGGGCCTCCCGGCGCAGCTCGGGCGCGGCGCTGATCGCCTCGGCGAGCAGCTCGCACTCGCTGATCCCGGCGGCCACCGCGACGAAGACCACCTGGGTCACCGGACGGAAGGTGCCGGTGCCCCGCAGGTGCAGGCTGAACGGCAGGTGCGCGGCGGCGACCTCGGCCAGGTGCGCCTCGACGACCGGCATGGCGTCCGCCGGGATCTCGGTGGGCCCGAGCAGCGTCACGTGCGCGGGGATGTGGGCCGCCAGCGGGTCGCCGGCCTCCGCCCGCCGACGGGTGAGGAGGGAACCCCACGGCTCGGGAATGTCCACCGCCACGCCAATCTGGGTGGTGGCGGCCGTGCCTGACGTCGCGCCGCTACGCTCCACGCCCCACGCCACCCCTCCGGTCACTGACCCGTCCACCGTTGACGTCACGACGTCACTCGACGCGTACCGGCGGGAAGAACCCGACCCGTTCGTACGTGGCCGCCAGGGTCCGGGCCGCGACCGCACGGGCCTTCTCGGCCCCCCGGGCGAGCAGCTTGTCGAGCTGGGCGGGGTCGTCCAGGTAACCGCGGGTCCGCTCCTGCACCGGCCGGACGAACTCCACCACCACCTCGCCGAGGTCCTTCTTGAGGTCGCCGTAGCCCTTGCCGGCGTACGCGGCGACCAGGTCGTCGATGCTCCGCCCGGTCAGCGCCGAGTAGATGGTCAGCAGGTTGGCGATGCCCGGCTTGGCCTCGGCGTCGAACACGATCTCCCGGCCGGTGTCGGTGACCGCCGAACGGATCTTCTTGGCCGAGCGGGCCGGCTCCTCCAGCAGGTTGATGATGCCGGCCGGCGAGGACGACGACTTCGACATCTTCGCGGTCGGGTCCTGGAGGTCGGTGATCTTCGCGGTGTCCCGGACGATGTGCGCCGCCGGGACGGTGAACGTCCGGCCGAAGGTGGTGTTGAAGCGCTGGGCCAGGTCGCGGGTGAGTTCCAGGTGCTGGCGCTGGTCCTCGCCGACCGGCACCGCGTCCGCCTGGTAGAGCAGGATGTCGGCGGCCTGGAGGATCGGGTACGTGAAGAGGCCCACGCTGGCCCGCTCGCTGCCCTGCTTCTGCGACTTGTCCTTGAACTGGGTCATCCGGCTGGCCTCGCCGAACCCGGTGACGCAGGAGAGGATCCAGGCCAGTTGGGCGTGCTCGGGCACCTGCGACTGGACGAACAGGGCGCACCGCTCCGGGTCCAGCCCGACGGCGAGCAGTTGGGCGGCGGCCGTCCGGCTGCGCTGGCGCAGCGTCTTCGCGTCGTGCCCGGCGGTGATGGCGTGCAGGTCGACGACGCAGTAGAAGGCGTCGTGGGTGTCCTGGAGGGCCACCCAGTGCCGGACCGCGCCCAGGTAGTTGCCGAGGTGGAACGAGTCGGCCGTCGGCTGGATGCCGGAGAGGACGCGGGGGCGGGCAGGCACGTCGGACATGGCGGCAATTGTGTCAGCAACGCCCGGCGTACGTCATGACGGGCCGGCGGTCGTCCCGGCCACCGGCGCGACCAAAGCGCCCTGGGCCGGAGCAGCCGGAGCCGGCTGGGCCGCTGCCGCCAAAGCCGCCGGGGCCGGGGCCGGCTGGGTGGGGCTGGCCGGCGTCGGGCGGCGTGGTTCGACGGGACGGGCCACCGCGACCGCCACCCGGGCCACCCGGCGCCCTTCCAGGGCGAGCACCCGCAGCGACCAGCCGGTCGACTGGTCCGGTTCCGCGTCGGGGTGATCGGCCGGGCCGCCAGCCGGGGCCCGGTTCGCGGCACCGGCGGAACGCTGTTCGGCCGGCTCGGCGGCCACCGGCACCTCGTCCCCGACCACCGGCAGCCGGCCCAGGGCGGCCATCACGTACCCGCCGACCGTCTCGTACGGGCCAGCGGGCAGGGCCACTCCGGTACGCCCGGCGAAGTGGGCGAGGTTCAGCCGGCCGTCCACCACGGCGGGCAGGCCGGCATGCCCGGGGTCGGGCTCGGTGTCGTACTCGTCGTGGATCTCCCCGATCAGCTCCTCGATCAGGTCTTCCAGGGTGACGATGCCGGCGGTGCCGCCGTACTCGTCCACTACCACCGCGAGGTGGTGCCGTTCCCGGCGCATCTCGGTCAGTGCCGCCAGCACCCGCTTGCTGCCGGGTAGGCGCTTCACCTCGCGGGTCAACTGGCCGACGGTGGTCCGGGGGTCCGGGTCCGGGTCGGGCCGGAGCAGCAGGTCGCGCAGGTGCACGAAGCCGACCACGTCGTCATGGGTGCCGTCGACCACCGGGTAGCGGGTGTGCGGGGCCGCCCGGGCCAACTCGGCGGCCTCGGCGACGGTGAGCCGGGCCGAGAGGAAGACCACCTCGGTACGGGGCATCATCACCTCGCGGACCAGGCTGGCCCTGGCCACCAGCACCTCGTCGATGATGCGGCGCCCCTCCGCGTCGAGGAGGGTGTTCGCGGCGACCAGGTCACGCAGGTCCGCCTCGCTGATCCGCTCCCGGCCGGCGGCGGAGCCCGCGCCCAGCAGATGGGTCACCAGTCGGGTCGCCCCGTCGGCGGCACGGACCACGATTCCGGCCACTGCCCGCGCCACCGGGCCCGGTTCGGGTCGCGGTCGCCTCGATCGTCGTGGCCGCCCCGGCTGTCGCCGCCGGGGCCGGGTGCTGCCCGTCGCCCGCATACCAGAGATGGTAGACACCGGCCCCTCCGCCAGATCCCCCATGTTCGACTCTGTTTGATCCTGGCAGATCGTGGTGGAATATTCCCAGCGGCGCGCCAGGCTGCCTACAGCCGACGACCGTAGGGTGAGTGCGACGGCCACCACGGCGGCGGCCGGGCAAAAGGGGGCACAGGTGAAACTGCTCGTCACCGGCGGAGCCGGCTACATCGGCAGCGTGGTGACCCGGATGTTGCTGGACGCCGGCCACGAGGTGGTCGTCCTCGACGACCTGCGCACCGGCCACCGGGTGGCGCTCGCCCCCGAGGCGACGCACGTCGAGATCCCGGTGCATGAGGCGGCCAGCGTCCTCACCCCGGAGGCCGGATTCGACGGCGTGCTGCACTTCGCCGCCCTGATCGCCGCCGGCGAGTCGATGGTCCGGCCGGAGCTGTACTGGCACAACAACACCGTCGGCTCACTCGCGCTGATCGACGCCGTGCGGGCCGCTCGGGTGCCGCGCCTGGTCTTCTCCTCCACCGCCGCGGTCTACGGCAACCCGGTCGAGCTGCCCATCCCGGAGACGGCGGTCAAGGCCCCCACCAACACGTACGGCGCGACCAAGCTCGCCGTCGACATGGCGCTCACCTCCGAGGCGATCGGGCACGACCTGGCCGCGGTCTCGCTGCGCTACTTCAACGTGGCCGGGGCGTACCTGCGGGGTGACCTGGCCATCGGCGAACGGCACGACCCGGAGACCCACCTGATCCCGATCGCGCTGGAGGTGGCCGCCGGCCGGCGCGAGAAGCTCCAGCTCTTCGGGGACGACTACCCCACCGTCGACGGCACCTGCGTCCGCGACTACATCCACGTCGAGGACCTCGCCCGCGCCCACCTGCTCGCCCTGGCCGCGGCCACCCCCGGTCAGCACCGGATCTACAACCTCGGCAACGGCAGCGGATTCACCAACCGGCAGGTGGTCGAGGTGGTCCGCGAGGTCACCGGCTGCCCCGTACCGGTCGAGGTGGCACCGCGCCGCGAGGGTGACCCGGCCGAACTGGTCGCCTCGTCCCAGCTCGCCCGCGCGGAACTCGACTGGGAGCCGGCGAAGCCGACCCTGCACGACATGGTCGGCGACGCCTGGACCTTCTACCGCACGCACGTCCAGGACCGGCCGTGACCACCCACACCACCGCACCGGCCCCCGCCGGTGACGTCGCCGACCGCGCCACCGCCGGCTTCCGGCAGCGGTACGCCACCGAGCCCGCCGGCCGCTGGGCGGCTCCCGGACGGGCCAACCTGATCGGCGAGCACACCGACTACAACGACGGGTTCGTGCTCCCCTTCGCCCTGTCCCTGCGTACGGTGGTGGCTGCCGTCGCCGAGCCGGACGAGGTCTGGACGGTCTGCTCGGAATTCGCCGACGAACCGGTCCGGTTCACCGTCGACGACCTCGTCCCCGGCCGGGTCACCGGCTGGGGGGCGTACGTCGCGGGAGTGGTCTGGGCGCTGCGCGAGGCCGGGTACGCCGTGCCCGGCGCGCGGCTCTCCGTCGCCAGCGACGTACCCGTCGGCTCCGGCCTCTCCTCCTCGGCGGCGTTGGAGTCAGCGGTGCTGGCCGCGCTGGTCGACCTCGGCGGGCTCGACCTGCCCACCGAGCGGCGGCCCCGGCTGGCTCAGCGGGCCGAGAACGCGTACGTCGGCGCACCGACCGGGATCATGGACCAGTCCGCCGCGATCCGCTGCCGGGCCGGGCACGCGCTCTTCCTGGACTGCCGCAGCGAGGAGGTCGAGCACATCCCGTTCGACCTCGACGCCGCCGGCCTGGCGATGCTGGTCGTCGACAGCCGGGCCCCGCACCGGCACGCCGACGGCGAGTACGCCTCCCGCCGGAGGTCCTGCGACCAGGCGGCCGAACTGCTCGGGGTGCCCGCCCTGCGGGACGTACCCATCGCCGACCTGGACGCGGCGCTGGCCCGGCTGCCCGACGGGGAGACCCGGCGGCGGGTGCGCCACGTGGTCACCGAGAACCAGCGGGTCCTCGACACCGTGGCGCTGCTGCACGCCGGCCGGGTACGCGAGATCGGTCCGCTGCTGACCGCCTCGCACGCCTCGATGCGGGACGACTTCGAGATCACCGTGCCGGAGGTCGACCTCGCGGTGGAGACGACGCTGGCCGCCGGGGCGCTCGGCGCGCGGATGACCGGCGGCGGGTTCGGCGGCTGCGTGCTGGCGCTGGTGGAGGCGCGCTCGGCGGAGGCGGTCACCGCCGCCGTCACGGCCGCGTACGCCGAGCGCGGCTTCACCGCCCCCGGGCACGTCACGGTGCTGCCCGCTCCGGGCGCCACCCGCCTCTGAGACGCAGGAACGGCAAGGGTGCCCGGCCCCGGCAGGGCACCCTTGCCGCACGTCAGTGCGCCGGTGTCACGGTCGACCGCTCGGGTGTCGTCCTGGTCTCGGCAGGAAATACGGGTCGTGCACGAGCTGCAACAACGCGGCCTCGGTACGGCGGTTGCCCGGCAACACCCAGTCGGTGTCGCCGCTGCCCCGTGAGTCGAAGTAGACCAGGGCACGGACCAGCGGGAACGTCTCCTTCAGGTCCACCCGGGCCCGGCGCAGCCACTCGGCCTGTACCCCGGGCGCGGTGTCGTTGACGCCGCACTCCGCGATGATCATCGGCTTGTCGTGCCGGATGCCGAAGTCGTAGAACCAGGGGAAGAGTTCGGTCAGCGGCGCGTGGTCGTTGGTCGGCCGGGCGTACCCGTCCGCCCCGACCCAGTCGACCATCGAGTCGCCCGGCCAGAACGACGAGACCCGCCCGGTCCGGTACGCGAGCCAGGTCGGACAGAAGACGAAGGCGACGTTGGCGGCGCCCTCCTCCCGGAAGATCGTCCGAACCCGACGCCACGCTTCCTTGAAGGTGGTCGGCGTGTAGCCCCGCTGCGGCAGGTCCATCTCCCAGGTGAACCGCAGGAGCACCGGCTGACGCAGGGCCCGCAGCAGCCGCGCCTGCTGCCGGACCGCGGCGTCGTTCGCGCCCGCGGCGGTCGCGGCGAGGACGGCCTGGGGGCCGGCACCCCAGGACAGCAGCGGAGTACGCCCCCGAGCGATGTCCTCGGTGAGCCGGTCGGCGCGGAACGGGGTACCCCAGTGCTGGAACGAGTGGTCGATGCCGAGCAGTTCGTGCGTGACCCGCTCCAGGGCCTCCGGCTCGGAGATCCCGGGGTCCCGGTCCGGGTCGTGCTTGACGAAGGCGCCGAACAGAGCCCCGGCAGCCGGAATGACCGACGCCGCCGGGACGACCTCGGCCTGGGGGACCTCGGTCCCGTCCAGTTGGGCCGGGAAGACGTCGGCGGGCGGGGTCTCCGCGTCCGCCGCTCGGGCCGACGCGGTCGCGAACGCCGGGCCGGCCACGGCAGCCGCGGTGGCGGCCAGGAGGCCCCTGCCGAACGTCCGCCGGCTGGTCCTCCCCAGATCACCGCGTGCCATAGATCTCCACCTCGAAGACGCGGGCCAGTCCGTCGGTCGGGCTGGGCTCGGTGAACGACACCCGTACCTGCTGGATGCCGCGCGGTGCGTCGACCAGGTCGAGCCGGACCGGGCTGGCGGAGTTCTGCGCCACGGTCCCGATCGGCGCCCATACCCCGCTGACCAGGGCATCGACCTGGAAGGCCCGCACCCGGAGGCTGTCGGAGCCGGCCACCCCGCTGTAGAGGACGAGCCGGTGCAGGTTCGCCGGCTGCCCCAGGTCGATGGTGAGCGTCGGGGACGGGTCGGCCGAGCCGGAGATCCACCGTCCGCCGGTCCGGTTCCCGTCGACGGCGTTGCCGGCCACGTTCGTGGACAGCGTCGAACTGGCCGTCACCGTGGCGCCCCGGGCCAGGTTCTCGCCGCCGACCCGGACCGGCAGGTTCAGCGGGAGCTCCTGCTGTTGCCCGGCCCGGGTGTACGTCAGGGTCAGCGCCACGACGCCGTCGCCCTCCGCGTCCTCGGGCAGTCGTACGTCGACCGCCGCCGTGGCGGTACGACCGGCGAGCAGCGTCGACGTGTCGAGCGCCGCCTGCGCCTGCCACCCGGTCGGGGCCCGGACAGCGACCGCGAGGCGGGTGAGCGTCCCCGGACCGTCGTTGCGCAGCCGAACGGTGGTGCTGCCCGAGTGTCCGGGTACGACGGTGATCCCCACGTCGTCCGGTGCGGCGTACACGCCGGCCGGCTCCGGCACCTCGTTCGGCACCCCCACCCCGAGGTAGGCCACCTCCAGTTCGGGAACGGTGCGTCCGGTCACCACGTCGGTGACGGTGGCGCCCCAGCGGGTGTTGGCCGTGTTGTCCGGGCGGTAACCACGGGTGCCACGAATCACGATGCCGCTGCTGTTCCGTAGTCCGACGGCGTACGGGTAGGGACCGAGCACCGTGGCGACGCGGAAGAAGACCGTGTTGCCGAAGAGCACGTCGTGCACGTCGTCCAGCTCGACGGCCTGCGACCGCCAGCCGTAGATGTGGTCCTCGGTCTGCAGGGCGTGGAACTCCCAGTTACGCACCCGACGCAGCACGACCTCACGGTGCTCGTGGTGCTCGACGGAGACCTCGTACACCCGGCCCCGGACCGAGGTGTCCTCGACGAGGAAGCCGTTGTCGGCCCAGCCGGCGACGCTCCACAGGTTGACGAAGGTGCCGCCACCGCCCTGCACCCAGAAGTTGTACTTGTGCCGGCCCCGGTACTGGTAGCCCGGGTCGCCGGCACTCGGGTCACCGGGCTGGGTCTGCTCGGGGTGCCACTTGACGAACTGGGTCAGGGTGTCGGCGAGGTGACTGTGCGGGCCGGACCGCCAGAGCACCTGCACCGCGCCCGGGGTCTGCTGGGCGGAGTCGAGGCCGAGGCCGGTGACGTGGTTCGTCCCCCCGCGTGGGGTTTCGATCATCGCCTTCGGCCGGTCCGGGTCGCTGAAGGCGGGCGAGCGGTCGGGCAGTTTCAGCCAGGTCTGCCGGGGGTGCAGGCCGATCAGGTTGCTCTGCGGACGCAGCCGCAGGGTGTCCCCGATCAGGTACTGGCCCATCGGCACGTACACCGTGTCGTACCTGTCGATGGCCTGCTGGAAGACGGCGTGGTCGTCGCTGGTGCCGGTGCCGACGGTGATGCCGCGGGCGGCGGCGTACTCGACCAGGTTCACCCAGCTGTCAGTCGCTGGCGGCAGCGGGACGTCCGAGGTGAGCAGCCGGGTGAAGCTCGCGGGCGCGGCGGGCACGGCCGAGACGACCACCCCTGTCGCACGTCGCTCGTCGTCGCCGAGCGCGTCGTGTACGCGCAGGCCGAGCGTCGCGTCCCGGACCAGGTAGGACGAGCCGGGACCGGCCCAGGTACGTCCGCTGGGCACGGTGGTCAACAGCGCGCCGGCCCCGGTCACGCCGGCGTTCACCACGTTGAGCTGGTTCTGGCCGCGAATCAGGTCCGGCTCGGCCCCGCCGGGGATCGCCTCGTTGTCGTTGAGGGTGATCGCCGGCCCGGCGATGTTCTCGAAGACGGAGTCCTGGACGTAGAGACGCTGGGTCTGGCCGGGGTTGGCGACGATGCCGGCGGGTGTGTCGGCGAACCGGTTGCGGATCAGGCTGAGCTTGCTGTCAGTGTGCAGCCTGATCGCGGCTTCACGCTGGCCGGTGAAGGTGGTGTCGAGCAGGGTGGTCTGCCAGCCGGGGGACGCGGCGTACGCCAGTAGGCCGACCGCGCCGCCGTCGACCCGTACCCGCTGGATCAGGTTGGCGTTGTGGTCGATGCCGGCGTACCCGTCGCCGACGTGGATGTCGAGATCCTGGAGGACGAACATCTGCGCGCCGCTGAACCGCACCGCGACGGCGGCCGGGTTGCCTGCTCCGATGCGGATGTCCAGATTGACCAGTCCGGTGCCGAAGGTGTCGTTGTTGCCGAAGGTCGGCGTGGTCCCCGGCTGGTACGGCCGACGGGTGGCGACGAACAGGAACGACTGGTTGCCCTCCTGGAAACCGGGCGTCGACTCGCCGAGGTGAAACTCGGGACGCTTCGCCCCGAAGCCGATCAGTCGCACCGAGGCGTGCAGGTCGACCCGGCGGGACAACCGGTAGCGCCCCTCGGGCACGAAGACCACCCCGCCGCCGTCGCCGACGGTGACGCCACGGGCTCCGCCGACGATGTTGCCCAGGCCGTTCTCGCCGCCGCGGCGGGATGCCTCGTCGATGGCCGCCTGCAACGACGCGGTGTCGTCGCCGACGCCGTCGCCGTGCACCGGGAACTGGTCGCTACCGAGGACGACCGCGGTGGGATCGGTCGGCATGGTCCGGTAGGCCGAGGCTCCGGCCGGTGCCGAGCCGGGCGGCGCGGCGGCGGACGTCGCGCTGGGCGGTGCCGCGACGGCGGTCGGGCCCGGGACGGTCGCCGGAACCAGGGCCACAGCGGCCACGAGGAGACCCACCAGGAGGCCCGTCCGGCCACCTGGGGGGCCACCTGCGGGTGGGGATGGGAGTTCGGTCATGAGTTGGCCTTTCCTGCCCCTCGGGGCTGGGTCGGCGACCAGGTGGTCATGCGCATTACCACCTTGCTTTTCGGACCGTGGGGTGTCAAGGGCGGGACCGGATAGTGCCTGTCTGGTTAGGACATTGACTTTCCGGAGAGGAGCCCGCAACATGCAGGAAATCCGCTCCCGGCGCCGCCGCGCGATCACGTAGTCATGCGCATGACCATTCGAGATGGCGGCTCGGGAGCGGGTCGGATGACGGAAACGGCGTCGACCGACCACTCGACGCCCGCCCGGCCCGACACCCTCCTCGCGCCCACCGGCCACCGGTGGGCCGACGTCACCCTCGCCCCCTCCGCGCAACCTTCCACCGCCCACCGGCGAGCAGGAGGGTCGATCACGGACAGTAACCTCCAGCATCGCGATCGACCGTGACAACCCGCCCAGATCCTGCGCCGACCGGCCGCCAGGGTGCACTAATCCGTATTACCTAGGGGGCTTTGGTTTCGGGCAAGTTAACGGCTGACTCTTGACATCGGCTCAGTCGAGGGGCGAAGCTCCCTCAAGCACCCCGCTAATGCGTATTAGCTCCCCCAGGAAAGGCCAACCCGTGGCTTCTGCATCGAGACGCGTCACTCAGCGTGACATCGCACGCCTGGCTGGTGTCAGCCAGGCGACCGTCTCACTGGTGCTCAACAACCGCGCCGACGCCGACGTCCGGATCGCCCCGGAGACCCGGGAGCGGGTGCTACAGGCGATTGCCGACACCGGCTACGTCGCCGACCCGGTGGCCCGCCGGCTGGCCTCCCGGTTCAACCGGATCATCGGTGTCTTCACCTACGAGCCCGCCTTTCCCAGCGGCACCCGCGACTTCTACCACCCGTTCCTGCTCGGCATCGAGGAGTACGCCGAGCGGGTCGGCTGCGACCTGCTGCTCTTCACCAGCGCTCCGGTTGTCGACGGTCGGCGTCGGGTCTTCCACCAGGACAACCGGCTCCGCCTGGCCGACGGGTGCATCCTGCTCGGCCGGGAGATCGACGGCACGGAGCTGCGTCGCCTGAACGCGGACGGCTTCCCGTACGTCGCCGTCGGCCGCCGGGACGACGCCGGTGGTCCGGTGCCGTACGTCGGCGCCGGCTACGCCGAGGCGGTGGGACGGCTCGTCAGGCTGTCCCTGGCCGCCGGCCATCGACGCCTCGTCTACCTGGGCATGGGGCTGACCGCCGAATCGTCCGCCGACCGGTACCGCGGCTTCCAGGAGTACGCCGCTGGTGCGGAGAGCGCCCGGCACATCCCGGGCACGGGGCAGGACATCGACACGCTCCTCGACGGTCTGCTCGCCGACCGGGCCACCGTCGTCCTGGCGGAGGACTTCGCCCACGCGGTGGCGCTGGAACAGGCCGCCCGCCGGCGCGGACTGACCGTTCCCGGCGATCTCTCCATCGTGACCCTCGGCGATCCGACCGTCGCGGTGCCCAGCGACGTCGCGTTCACCGGGTTCCACATCCCCCGGGAGGAGATGGGCCGTCAGGCCGTGAAGCTGCTGGCCGACCTGGTCGACGGCAGTGTCAGCGGCGTCCCTCAACGACTCCTTCCCTGCGAACTTGTCGAGGGCGAGACCCTCGGCCCCCGAATCCGGCGGTCGACCGCCGCTGAGCGGCGACCGTGAAATCTGGAAGGAAGCAAGTGGTACAGATGCGTGCGGACGTCCTCGTCGTCGGTGGCGGGTTGGGCGGGGTGGCGGCGGCGCTGGCCGCAGTCCGGGCCGGCCGGTCCGTCATCCTGACCGAGGAGTTCGACTGGCTCGGCGGGCAACTCACCAGCCAGGCTGTCCCGCCGGACGAGCACTCCTGGATCGAGCAGTTCGGCGCCACCGCCGGTTACCGGGCCCTGCGCACCGGCATCCGGGACTACTACCGTCGGCACTACCCGCTGACCGGGCGGTCCCGTGCCTGGTCGGACCTGAACCCTGGAGCCGGTTGGGTGAGCCGGCTCTGCCACGAGCCCCGGGTCGCCGTCGCGGTCATCGAGGAGATGCTGGCGCCGTACCGCGGCTCCGGCCGGTTGACCGTCCTCCAGCCGTACCGGCCGGTCGCGGCGGAGACCGACGGGGACCGGGTGGTCGGGGTGACCGTGGCGCACCGCGACCGGGACGACGACCGGATCGACATCGTCGCGCCGTACGTCCTGGACGCCACCGAGACCGGTGAGCTGCTGCCGCTGTCCGGCACCGAGTACGTCACCGGCTTCGAGGCGCAGACCGACACCGGTGAGCCGAGCGCACCGGCGGAGGCGCAGCCGATGAACATGCAGGCCGTGTCGGTCTGCTTCGCCCTCGACCACGTGGACGGCGACCACACCATCGACCGCCCGGCCGGGTACGACTTCTGGCGGGACTACAAGCCGGACTTCTGGGGTGACCGGCTGCTCTCCTGGCGGTCGCCGAACCCGCGCACGCTCGAGATCCTCGAGCGGAGCTTCACGCCGAACCCGGACGATGACCCGCTGCTGGTCAACGCCGACCAGCGGCTCAACGCCGGGGACGGCAACCTGTGGACGTTCCGGCGGATCGCCGCCCGGCGCAACTTCACCGAGGGCACGTACGCCAGCGACATCACGCTGGTCAACTGGCCGATGATCGACTACTTCGAGGGCCCGGTCATCGACGTGCCGAACGCGTCCTGGCACCTGTCGAAGGCGCGTGAGCTGTCGTACTCGGTCCTCTACTGGATGCAGACCGAGGCGCCCCGGCCGGACGGTGGTACCGGCTTCCCCGGCCTGCGGCTGCGCGGCGACGTCACCGGCAGCCGGGACGGTCTGGCGCAGGCGCCCTATATCCGGGAGTCGCGTCGGATCCGGGCCGAGTACACGGTGGTCGAGCAGGACCTGTCGCTGGCGGTACGCGGCGCGCACGGCGCGGTGAACTACCCGGACTCGATCGGCGTGGGGATGTACCGCATCGACCTGCACCCGTCCACCGGTGGCGACAACTACATCGACGTCGGCTCCTGCCCGTTCGAGATCCCGCTCGGCGCGCTGATCCCGCAGCGGATGGAGAACCTGCTGCCGGCCGGCAAGAACATCGGCACCACGCACATCACCAACGGCAGCTACCGGCTGCACCCGGTCGAGTGGAACGTCGGCGAGGTCGCCGGGTTGCTCGCCGACTTCTGTCTGGCGCGGGGCGAGTCCCCGCGCGCGGTCCGCAGCACCCCCCGTCTGCTGGCCGACTTCCAGGACCGCATCACGGCGGCCGGCGTGGAACTGCGCTGGCCGCAGATCGTGGGCTACTGACACCACCCCCGGTTGAGGAGAAACATCATGAGAACAGGAAAGGGCCTGCGCGGTGCCGCCGTCGCACTGGCCGGTGTGCTCGCGCTGACCGCCTGCGGTGGCGGTGACCAGGCCAAGGAGAGCGGCCCGGCCAATCTGCGGATGACGATCTGGAGCGCCAACGAGGCGCACCTGAAGCTGTTCAACGAGATCGCCGACGAATACAAGAAGGCCAACCCGGACGTCGCCGGTATCACCTTCGACCCGCTGCCGTTCGAGAACTACACCACCACCCTGACCACCCAGATCGCCGGCGGGAACGCACCCGACCTGGCCTGGGTGCTCGAGAACTCGGCCCCCGACTTCGTCGCCTCCGGCGCGCTGCTGCCCCTCGACGACACGCTCAAGAAGACCGACGGCTACCAGTACGACGACCTCTCGCCGGCCACCCTCAAGCTCTGGCAGGACGACGAGAAGCTGTACGCGTACCCCTTCTCCACCTCGCCGTTCGGGGTCTTCGTCAACAACGACCTGGTGAAGAAGGCCGGTCAGAAGACTCCCGCCGAGCTGATCGCCGCCGGGCAGTGGAACTGGGACACCGCTCTGGCGTCCGCCGCGGCCACCGCGAGCGCGACCGGCAAGGCCGGTCTGGTGGTCCGCGACTTCGACTACAAGGGCTGGGACAACCTCTCCACCTTCTGGACCGGTTGGGGCGCCCAGGCGTGGAGCGAGGACGGCAAGTCCTGCGGCTTCGCCGCGCCGGAGATGGTCGACGCGATGACCACGCTGCACAAGGCGATCTTCACCGCCAAGGCGCTGCCCGGCCCGGGCACCACCGCCGACTTCTTCGCCGGGGACGCGGCCATGACCGTCACCCAGATCTCCCGCGCGTCGCTGCTCAAGCCGGACGGCTTCGCCTGGGACCTGGTCCCGCTGCCGGCCGGCCCGAAGGGCAACTACGCCGTGGTCGGCCAGGCCGGCATCGGGGTGCTGAAGCAGAGCAAGAACGCCGACAAGGCCGCCGACTTCCTCGCCTTCTTCACCAACCCCACCAACTCGGCGAAGCTCTCCCAGTTCTTCCCGCCGCCGCGGCAGTCCCTGCTCAACGCCGAGACGCTGGCCAAGTCGAACCCCCAGCTCAAGCCGGAGCAGTTGCAGAAGGTCGTCATCGACGGCATCGCCAACGGCGTGGTCAAGCCCAGCCACGCCGGCCAGGCCGAGCTGAGCCAGCAGGTCCGGGCCGGACTCGACCCGCTGTGGAAGCCCGATGCGGACGTCAAGGCGGTACTGGACAGCGTCTGCACCAAGATCCAGCCGCTGCTGGCGAAGTAAGGCGAATCATGACCCGTACGGACACCAGGGTGGGTCGGGCCGACGCCCGGCCCGCCCCGGGCCGGGCGCGGCCGTACTGGACCACCCGCCGCCGCGACCAGCTCACCGGTTACCTGTTCATCGCGCCGCAACTGTTCGGCAGCGCCGTCTTCGTGATCCTGCCGCTGATCCTGGTGGTCTGGTACAGCCTGCACGAATGGAACGTGCTGGCCGGCACGTTCGACTTCGTCGGCACCGAGAACTACAAGGCCCTCGCCGACGACGCCAACCTCGGCGCGGTACTCCGCGCCACCGGCCTCTTCTCCGTCGGGCTGGTGGTGTTCAACCTCGGCCTGGCGCTGCTGCTCGCCGTCCTGCTCAACCAGAAGTTCCGGGGCACCGTCCTGTTCCGCACCCTGTTCTTCTCACCCGTGGTCGTCTCGCTGGTCGCCTGGACCATCGTCTGGGGCTTCCTGCTCCAGGACAACGGCGGCATCAACGGTCTGCTCGACACGATCGGCGTGGACGGACCGAACTGGCTACGCGGCGAGACCACCGCGATGATCTCCGTCGTCGTGGTGCAGGTGTTCAAGAACGTCGGCCTGAACATGGTGCTGTTCCTGGCCGCCCTCCAGGGCGTACCCGGCGAGTTGTACGAGGCCGCCGAGATGGACGGGGCCGGTCGGATGCGCCAGTTCTGGAGGATCACCATACCGATGATCAGCCCGACCATCCTGCTCACCTCGATCATCACGGTGGTCGGCTCGCTCCAGGTCTTCGCGCAGATCGCGGTGCTCACCCAGGGCGGACCGGGCACCTCCACCACGGTCCTCGTCTACTACCTCTACCAACAGGCGTTCCAGTTCCACCACTTCGGCTACGGCGCGACCCTGTCGATCGTGCTGTTCGGCATCGTCCTCGCCCTCACCGTGCTCCAGTGGCAGATGCGCAGAAGGTGGGTCCACCATGAATCGTGAGCTGTCGCGCCGCACCAAACTGGCGCTCTACGCGGCGCTGATGGTCCTGGCGATCCCGTTCGTCTTCCCGACCTGGTGGATGGTCACGTCCTCACTCAAGCCGATCGCGGACATCTTCGCCTTCCCGCCGCAACTACTGCCGGTCAACCCGAAGTTCGACGCCTACCAGCGGGTGTTCGAGCTGCAACCGTTCGGACAGCAGTACCTGAACAGCCTCTACATCGCGCTGGTGGTCACCGTCGGCACCCTGGCCGTGTCGGCGCTGTCCGGGTACGCCTTCGCCCGGATCCGGTTCCGTGGCCAGAACCTGCTGTTCCTGGTCGTCCTCGCCGGCCTGCTCATCCCGAGCGAGGTCACCATCGTGCCGCTGTTCCAGATGTTCTTCAAACTGGGCCTGGTCGACACCCACTGGCCCCTCATCCTGGTGCCGATCCTCGGGGCGCCCAGCGTGCTGGCGACGTTCATCATGCGGCAGTTCTTCCTCGCCCTTCCCGGTGAGCTGGAGGAGGCGGCCCGGGTCGACGGGCTGGGCCGGTTCGCCACCTTCTGGAAGATCGCCCTACCACTGTCCCGGCCCGCCCTCGGCGCGGTGGCGATCTTCACCTTCCTGCACAGCTGGAACCTCTACCTCGAACCCATCGTCTTCCTCTCCTCACCGGAGAAGTTCACCCTGCCGCAGGCACTCACCCAGTTCGTCGACGCGTACGGCGGGCCGATGTGGAACGTCCAGCTCGCCGCCGCCTCGATGACCGCCCTGCCCGTGCTGGTGGTCTTCGTGGTCGCGCAGAAGCAGTTCGTCGAGGGCCTCGCGCACACCGGCCTGAAGGGTTGACGACGTCGGGCCGGGGCGGGTCGGACAGAGTCCGTGACGACTCGCCGACCCGATCCGGTCAACCGGCAGAGCCCGACGGCGGTCGACCGATCCGGTCAACCGGCGGAGCGCGACGGGGGTCGAGCCGAGGAACCCGACGCGGACGCCGTCGGCGGGCCGGCGGTGGTGCCGGTCAGCACCGTGCAGGGCAGGCTCCGCTGGAGTGCGTCGGCGGTGAGTGGGGTGGCGCTGACCAACTGCTCGTAGAGAAGTCGTACCGCGGCGGCGCCCATCTCCTCGCGGGGGATCCGGAAACCGGTCCACTCGACGTCGTCAGGCGTCTCGCTCTCGGCGTCACCGAGCTGGGCCAGCGACAGGTCACCGGGCACGGACAGTCCCCTGGCCAGTGCCGCTGCCCGGATCGCGGGTGCCAGCCCGGACGGCCAGATCACCGCCGCGGTGAGACCGTTGTCGCCGAGCAGGTCGAGCGCCTCCCCACCGGACAGCCCGGTGCCGTCGAGGACGACCGGGCGACGTCCGGCGGCTCGTACCGACTCGTGGTAGCCCTGCGCGCGGTCCACTGACGGCTCGTCCCGGCGGAGGTCGCCGAGAAACCCGACCCGCTCGTGGCCGAGGGCGAACAGCAGCTCCACGACCTTCCGGGTCGCGGTCAGGTAGTCCGCGCCGACGTACGGGACGGGGCCGGCGGCCGACTCCCGGCGGCCGATGAACGCGAACGGGAAGTCCCTGCCGAGCAGGTCGGCGAGGTCCCGCTTGTCGTCGTAGCGGCCGAGCAGCACACAGCCGTCGGCGATGCCGAGTCGATAGGAGCCGTCACCGAGCAGGCGCTGTCTCCCCTGGGACGACGGGGTGCCGGTGAAGAACAGCAGGTCGCACCCGAGCGCCTCGGCCTGCGCCTCGACCCCGATCAGGAACGGGTGGTAGAAGTCCCGACTGTCGCGTGGGAAGACGGGCTCGTAGGTGAAGACGCCGACGATCCGGGTCCGTCCGCCAGCCAGCCGCTGCGCGGCCGGGTTGGCGACATAGCCGGTCATCTGGATGGCGTCGAGCACGCGCTGGCGGGCCTGCTCGCCCACCCGGCGGCGGCCGGTCTCGCCCCCGTTCAGGATCAGCGAGACGGTGGCCTGGCTCACCCCGGCGAGCCGGGCCACATCGGCCTGGGTCGCCCGCCCGGTGCCACGTCCCATCGCCTTCCACCTCCTGTCCCGGGCGGTGACCGGTGGTCCGCTCCGGACTGCGTGTCGGTCATGCGCATCACCGCAGGATCTCGATGGCATCGCTGCTACGGCGGACCGCCCCGCAGCCGGCGTCGTCACCGGTCAGCCCCATGCTACGTCCGCAGCCGGGCCCCGGGACGCACCGGCACCCAGCGCAGCCGGGACGCACTCCCGTAGTGCGCATGACCACTGGTTCCCCGGGCGATGTGGGGTGGGGTGGTTGCAGGGGGCCCTTCCTCATCAAATAACGGTAGGAAGGGTCCCCTGCTACCGGTTTGTCAGGTGGTTTCGACGATCATCGCGGCGGCGACGGTGCGGTTGGTGGCCTCGTCGATGATGATGAACCCGCCGGTGGTGCGGTTTCGGCGGTACTCGTCGGCGAGTAGCGGCACGGTGGTGCGGAGCCGGACCCGGCCGATCTCGTTCAACTTCAACTCGCCCGCGGTGTCGTCACGGTGCAGGGTGTTGATATCCAGCCGGTAGTGCAGGTCACGGACGATCGCCCGGGCGGTGCGGGTGGTGTGTTTGATCGTGTACCGGCCGCCGATCTGCAACGGTCGGGTCTCGTCCATCCAGCACACCATCGCCTCCACATCCTGCGTCGGGGTGGGGGCGTTGTTCGGCCGGCAGATCATGTCCCCCCGCGAAATGTCGATCTCATCCGTCAGGCGGACGGTGACGGACATGGGTGGGAACGCCTCGGCGACCGGCCCGTCGGCGGTTTCGACCGACGCGATGCGGGAGGTGAACCCGGACGGCAACACCATGACCTCGTCGCCCGGCTTGACCACACCGGAAGCGACCTGCCCGGCATAACCCCGGTAGTCGGTGACCGTCGTCGACTGCGGACGGATCACATACTGCACGGGGAAGCGGACGTCGACCAGGTTCCGGTCGGAGGCGATGTGCACCCGCTCGAGGTGGTGCAACAGGGACGGGCCTTCGTACCAGGGGGTGTTCTCCGACCGGGTGACAATGTTGTCACCCTTCAACGCCGAGATCGGCACCACGGCGAGGTCGGGGACGTCGAGTTTCGCGGCGAACGCGGTGAACTCGTCGGCGATCCGCTCGAACACCTCCTGCGACCAGTCCACCAGGTCCATCTTGTTCACGCAGAGCACGAGGTGCGGCACACGCAACAACGAGCAGAGGAAGGCGTGGCGGCGGGACTGCTCCACCAGACCCTTCCTGGCGTCCACCAAAATCAACGCCAGATCAGCGGTAGACGCACCGGTGACCATGTTCCGCGTGTACTGGATGTGCCCCGGAGTGTCAGCAATGATGAACTTCCGCCGCGGCGTAGCGAAATACCGGTAAGCGACATCGATCGTGATGCCCTGCTCCCGCTCCGCCCGCAACCCATCCGTCAACAAGGCCAGATTCGTGTACTCGTCACCACGAGCAGCCGAAACCGCCTCCACCGCCTCCAACTGATCCGTAAACAACGACTTCGTGTCATACAACAACCGACCGATCAGGGTCGACTTACCGTCGTCGACGCTGCCGGCGGTGGCGAAACGGAGCAGGTCCATCGGACGGGCCGACGACTCCGGGACGATCGTCTCGACGCTCATCAGAAGTAGCCCTCCCGCTTGCGGTCCTCCATCGCGGCCTCACTCACCCGGTCATCTCCCCGGGTCGCACCCCGCTCGGTGATCCGGGTCGCCCCGACCTCCTCGATCACCTTCTCCACCGTGTCCGCGTCCGACCGCACCGCAGCCGTCATCGACGCGTCCCCGACGGTCCGGTACCGCACCCGCGCCTTGAACCGCTCCTCCCCCGCACGGGGCCGGAAGAACTCGTTCACCGCGTACAACATGCCATCCCGGTCGATGACCTCACGGTCGTGCGCGAAGTAGATCGACGGCAGAGCGATCCGCTCCCGAGCGATGTAATGCCACACATCCAACTCGGTCCAGTTCGACAACGGAAACACCCGAATCGACTCACCCGGATGATGCCGACCGTTATACAACGACCACAACTCCGGACGCTGATTCTTCGGATCCCACTGCCCAAACTCATCCCGGAACGAGAACACCCGCTCCTTCGCCCGCGCCTTCTCCTCATCCCGACGCGCCCCACCAAACAACGCATCAAACCGATGCTTCTCCACGGCGTCGAGGAGGACGGGGGTCTGGATGCGGTTACGCGTCCCGTCGGGGCTCTCCCGGACCAGTCCGCGCTCCAGCGCCTCGGGGACGCTGGCCACGATCAACTGGAGCCCCAACTCGGCAACCCGCTGGTCGCGGTACTCCAGCACTTCCGGGAAGTTGTGGCCGGTGTCGACGTGCATCACCGGGAACGGAATGCTCGCCGGGGCGAACGCCTTCTGGGCGAGCCGGAGCATCACGATCGAGTCCTTGCCACCAGAGAAGAGCAGCACCGGCCGCTCCATCTCCGCCACCACCTCACGCATCACGAAGATGCTCTCCGCCTCCAACGCGTCCAGGTGGGAGACGCGGTAGGCCGCGGGGGCGGTCATGACGTGGCCTCGTTTCGTGCGGCTCGGCTCATGGATTCCAGACCTTTCCGGTCGGACACCTCAGGAAGTGGGGTCAGGCTACCCCGGTATGCCTCTGCAGCGCTGCAAGCAACCGGCTGGCGAGATCCTTGCGACAGACCAGCAGGTCAGGCAGGCGAGGATCCGCCTCGTTGTATTTCAGCGCAGATCCGTCAATTCGGGAAGCGTGCAGCCCGGTGGCCGTCGCCACAGCCACCGGTGCGGCCGAGTCCCACTCGTACTGCCCCCCGGCATGGATGTACGCGTCCACCTCACCGGTCACCACCGCCGCGATCTTCGCCCCCGCCGAACCCATCGGCACCAACTGCGCGCCGATGTCCCCGGCCAGGTCGGTGAGGAAGACCGGCGGACGGCTACGGCTGACCGCCAGGCGAATGATCCGCCCACCCCGCGCGGTCGCCGCCTCCACCGTCATCGGCGGGTACGCCGGCGGATGGTCGGTGGCGAGCACCCGGTGCTGCGCGGGCAACGCCACCGCCCCAGCGACCAGTCCGTGCGGGGTCGACCCGTTGCGCGCCCAGAGCGCCACGTGCACCGCCCAGTCCGAGCGGCCCTCCTCGGAGAACTCCCGGGTCCCGTCCAACGGGTCGATGATCCACACCCGGTCGGCGGTCAGCCGGGAGACCGCGTCCGTGTTCACCTCGGCGGCCCAGGCCAGACGGGAGCCCTCGTCCTCCTCGGAGAGCACCGCGTCCGCCGGCCGCCAGCGGGCCAGCTCCGTACGGATCAGGTCGTGCGAGACCTTGTCCCCGGCCGCCTTCAACGCCCCCTGGTCGGTGAAGCCCAGCTCGTCCCGGAGCTCCAGCAGGGCCTGCCCGGCCCGCGCTGCCAGCCAACGGGCGAACTCGCCGTCGATCATTGGAGGACTGCCCATGCCACACTCCCGCCGCTCGGGCCACGCCAAAATCGCAGACTACCGGCCGCCGATGCCCCCACCGGCACGCCCCGCCCGGGTCAACCGCCGTGGTAGGCGTTCTGCGTCCACTCGACGCCCTGTTTGATCACCGACTCCACGGCGTCGGCCGTCCGGTCGACCAGGAACTCCAGTTCCTTACGCTCGGCGCTGGAGAAGTCGGACAGGACGTAGTCCGCCGGGTCCTGCCGCCCGGGTGGCCGGCCGATGCCGAAGCGCACCCGGACGTAGTCCTTGGTGCCCAGCGACTTGGTCATCGAGCGCAGGCCGTTGTGGCCGCCCTCGCCGCCGCCGCACTTCACCCGTAGCTGCCCGTACCCGATGTCCAACTCGTCGTGCACGGCAATGACCTGCGCCGGGGGAATCTTGTAGAACTGCGCCAGCGCGGCGACCGGGCCGCCGGAAAGGTTCATGTACGTCAGCGGCTTGGCCAGCACCAGCTTCGGCCCACCGAACCCGAGCCGCCCCTCGGCGACCTCAGCCACCGTTCGGCGGTGCCGACCGAACTTCCCGCCGACCCGGCCGGCCAACAGGTCGGCCACCAGGAAGCCGACGTTGTGCCGGTTACCGGCGTACTCCCGGCCCGGGTTGCCCAGGCCGACCACCAGCCACGGCCGGTCCTCGTCCGTCACCCTCCGCCCCTTCCGTCCCGACAACCACCGCGCGATACGACGACACCGACGACCACCGCCCGCCGCCATACGACGACAGGCGCCCCCGAAGCGATCGGGGACGCCTGTCATACGGCTTCGATCAGGCCTCGGTACGCGCCTCGGCCGGGGTCTCCTCGCCCTCGGCGGCCGGGGCCTCGGCACCCTCGGCGGCCTCCACGGCCTCCTCCTCGGCGGCAGCCGTCTCGGTCTCCGGGAGGGTGGCCTCGAGCTGCTCGGCGGTCGGCGCGGCGGTGACGGCGGCGACCGGCAGCTCCGGGTCGGCGGCCAGCTCGACACCGGCCGGCAGCTCCACGTCGGCGGCGGTGACCTGGTTGCCCGCGCCCAGGCCCTCGATCGACACCTCGAGGTGGTCCGGCACCTTGGTGGCCTCGGCGGTCACCGAGAGGGTGTCGTGGTCGTGCACGATCAGGGTGTCCTTCGCGGCGTCCCCGACGAGCTGCACCGGCACCTCGACGGTGACCTTCTCGCCCCGACGGACCAGGAGCAGGTCGACGTGCTCGAAGGTGTCCTTGATCGGGTCACGCTGGATCGCCTTCGGCAGGGCGAGGACCTGGGTGCCGTCGCTGACCTCGATGGCGAAGAGCTGGTTGGCCCCGCCCTTACGGATCGCCGCGGCGAACTCACGGGCCGGGAGCGCGATGTGCTTGGGCTTCTCGCCGTGGCCATACAGCACGGCGGGCACCTTGCCGGCCCGACGGGTACGACGGGCACCACCCTTGCCGAACTCGGTACGGGGCTCGGCGCTGATCTTTACCTCGGACACGGGGAAACTCCTGAATGCTTACGCGGCTGCGGCTTTAGTCGTCTGGCGGTGCTGGGGCGAGGGGCTCGCTGGGGCGCATGGTCTGAACGACTGCCCGGAGCACCGCGTCGATGACGGTGCCTCCGTGCGGCGCTTCTCAGCGGCCCGCAGGGCACCCTCGCCGTGGCAACCGGACCAGTCTACCCGAGCGCATTCCGCGCTTCTCAGCAGTCCCCACACCTCGCCGCCCCGCCGGCCTCCGGACGGCGGGGCGGCGAGGTGGTGAGGCGGTAAGGCGGTGGCACGAGGTGGGCCGCGCCCGGTGGAAACGGCGACACGACGTGGGCCGCACCCGGTGGAAACGGCGACACGACGTGGACGGTGCCGGCGGCAACGGTGGCACGAACGGGCCGTGCCGGCGAACGGGGACACGACGTGGACGGTGCCGGCCGGAACGGTGGACGAATGGGCCGTGCCGGCGGCGGGACCCTCGCCCCGCCGCCGGGCGACGTCAGCTCAGTCCACCGAAGAGGGTGGTCACCGACCCGTCGTCGAAGACCTCGCGGATGGCCCGCGCCAGCAGCGGCGCGATCGACAGCACCGTGATCTTGTCGAGCTGCTTCTCCGGTGGCAGCGGCAGCGTGTTGGTCACCACCACCTCGCTGATCGGGCTGTTCTTCAGGCGCTCGGTGGCCGGGTCGGAGAGCAGGGCGTGGGTGGAGGCGACGATGACGTCGGCGGCGCCCGCCGCCTGGAGGATGTCGGCCGCCTTGGCGATCGTGCCGCCCGTGTCGATCATGTCGTCGACGATCAGGCAGACCCGCCCCTCGACGTCACCGACCACCCGGTTCGCCACCACCTGGTTCGGCTTCAGCGGGTCCCGGGTCTTGTGGATGAACGCCAGCGGGCAGCCGCCCAGCCGGTCCGTCCACCGCTCCGCGACGCGCACCCGGCCGGAGTCCGGCGCGACCACGGTCATCGGCCGACCGGCGTACTTACGCTCGACGTACTCGGCGAGGATGTCCATCGCGAAGAGGTGGTCGACCGGGCCGTCAAAGAAGCCCTGGATCTGCGCGGTGTGCAGGTCGACGGTGAGGATCCGGTTCGCCCCCGCCGTCTTGAGCAGGTCGGCGACGAGTCGGGCGGAGATCGGCTCCCGTCCCCGGTGCTTCTTGTCCTGCCTGGAGTACGGGTAGAAGGGCAGCACGACCGTGATGCGCTTCGCCGAGCCACGCTTCAACGCGTCGACCATGATCAGGGTCTCCATGACCCAGGTGTTGACACCGTGCGTCACGGACTGCACCACGAAGGCGTCCGACCCACGCACCGAGTCCTTGTACCGCACGAAGATCTCACCGTTGGCGAACTCGTACGCGTCGGCGGGGGTCGGCGCGACGCCGAGCACCTCACCGATCTCCCTGGCCAACTCCGGAAACCCGCGTCCGGAGAAGAGCATCATGCTCTTGCGGTTCTCGGCGACGATGCTGCCCATGGCCCGTCTGCTCCCGTGGGGTAGGTGGTGATCCGGGACTACTCGGTTGCAGTATCTACCTCGCCTGCGGCCGTTCGAACCGGCTGGGCATCGCCGTGGATTTACTCACCCTCAGGTCCTCCCGAAACCTGTCCGGATGCGCCCTCCGTGGCCCGCCGCGCCGCCTCCGCTGCGGCCGTACCCTCGCGGCGCATCTCCACCCAGCCCTCGATGTTGCGCTGCCGTGCCCGCGCCACCCCCAGGGCTCCCGGCGGCACGTCCTTGTCGATCACCGACCCGGCGGCGGTGTACGCGCCATCGCCCACCTCGACCGGAGCGACGAACATGTTGTCCGCCCCGGTACGGGCGTGGCTGCCGATCACCGTGCGGTGCTTGTTCACCCCGTCGTAGTTCACGAAGACCGTCGCCGCACCGATGTTGCTCTGCTCGCCGATGGTGGCGTCCCCGACGTAGGTCAGGTGCGGCACCTTGGAACCGGCCCCGATCTGGGAGTTCTTCACCTCGACGAAGGTGCCCACCTTGGCCTTCTCCGCCAGCTTCGCCGCCGGGCGCAGGTACGCGTACGGCCCCACGCTGGCCCGTGGGCCGACCTCGGCGCCCACCGCGTGGCTACGGACGACCGTCGCGCCCGCGCCGACCACCGTGTCCTCCAGCGTCACGTCCGGCCCGAGCAGCGCACCGGCCCCGACCACGCTGGCCCCCTTGAGCTGGGTGTTCTGGTCGACCACCGCGTCCCGCTCGAGGGTGACGGTCACGTCGATCCAGGTGGTCTCCGGGTCGAGCAGGGTGACGCCGGTCCGCATCCAGTCCTCGTTGATCCGGTCCCGCAGCAGCCGCCGCAGCCCGGCCAACTCGACCCGGTCGTTGCAGCCGAGGGTCTCGGTGTGGTCGGCGGCAACGTG
Organism: Micromonospora pallida; assembly: GCF_900090325.1. Lineage (NCBI taxonomy): Bacteria > Bacillati > Actinomycetota > Actinomycetes > Micromonosporales > Micromonosporaceae > Micromonospora > Micromonospora pallida. The sequence goes on from NZ_FMHW01000002.1 coordinate 5,155,453, forward strand.
CACCGCGACCGGCTCACCGGCCGAGGCGAACAGCCCGAAGACGTCGGTGAGGTACTCCTCACCCTGGTCGTTGTCGGTGGAGAGCTTGCCGAGCGCGTGCCGCAGCCGCACCACGTCGAAGGCGTAGATGCCCGCGTTGATCTCGCGGATCGCCCGCTCCCCGGGGGTGGCGTCTCGCTCCTCGACGATCCGCTCGAGCCGGCCGGCCGAGTCGCGGACGATCCGGCCGAGGCCCGTCGGGTCGGGCACCTCGGCGGCCAGCACGGTCGCCGCCGCGCCCGCCTCCTCGTGCGCCCCGACCAGGGCCGTCACCGTCTCCGACCGGAGCAGCGGCACGTCGCCGTTGAGGACGACCAGGGTGCCCGTGGCGTCCGGCACCGTCTCCAGGGCGATCCGCACGGCGTGCCCGGTGCCCAACTGCCGGGCCTGGAGGACCGGGGTCGCCTCCGGAGCGATCTCCGTCAACTGGGCCTGGACCTGGTCCGCGCCGTGCCCGACCACGACCACCGTGCGCTCCGCGGCCAGCGGCGCGGCGGCGGTCAGCACGTGCCCCACGAGGGTACGACCCAGCAGCGGGTGCAACACCTTGGGCAGCGCCGACTTCATCCGCTTGCCCTCACCAGCGGCGAGCACGACAACGATGCGGGGGGGCGGCTGGGACACGAGGAATGCTCCCGTCGGCAGTCGGACAGTCTGCGCCCATGCTAACCACGCATCAACCGCTCATGTGTACAAGCTCCCGGGAGAGGACTCGAACCCCTACAATCAGGACCAAAACCTGACGTCCTGCCATTAGACGACCCGGGAAGGTCTAAACCGGACGAATGCCCGGGGCGGCAACGCTCCCTACACCTTAGCGTCCCGGCCCCGGAAGCTCATCGTTCATTCCCGCTGGATGCAGGTTCCCGTGCGACACCCGAAACCGCAAGTTACGGTGACGTAGGCGTAGCTGGCCGGATCCCCCGGACCACCGCCCGCCGCACACGTTCCGCCGACCCGAACGGGCCGCCACCAAGCTCCGCGAACCGGTTCCGGAGCGGTAAACCGAGCGGTGGCGTCCGGCGTTACCTGGCAGTATTGCCGGGTGATAGAGCGCAACGGGGGCAGATTCGGACGGCCCGACAGCACCGCCGACGAGCACCAGCCGGGTACGGTCGGTCCTTCCAGGACCATGATCCGGACAGGCGCCGACCAGGTGACAGCGTGAGTACGCCCAGCGGAGGTGCCGTCCCACGACAGGGCGTCGCCAAGCGTCCGCGAGGTGATGACATGGCGAGCGTCTCCGACGGCGACCGCGGTGCGACCCGGCGGCGGGCCGTCCCGCCGACGCCGAAACCCGTGTCCCGGGTACGGATGTCCGCGGCCCAGCGTCGCGAGCAGCTCATCTCGATCGCCCGGCAGATCTTCGCCGAACGCGGCTTCGACGCGACCTCGATAGAGGAGGTGGCGGCCCGGGCGAAGGTCTCCAAGCCGGTGGTCTACGAGCACTTCGGCGGCAAGGAGGGCCTGTACGCGGTGGTGGTGGACCGGGAGGTCCGCGCCCTGCTGGACCGGATCACCACGGCGCTGACCGCAGGTCACCCGCGTGAGCTGCTGGAACAGGCGGCGTTGGCGCTGCTCAGCTACATCGAGGAGGAGACGAGCGGCTTCCGGGTGCTGGTCCGGGAGTCGCCGCTGCTCTCCGCGACGGGCAACTTCAGCAGTGTGCTGAACGATGTCGCGCACCAGGTCGAGCACATCCTGGGGGCGGAGTTCAAGAGCCGGGGGTACGACCCGAAGCTGGCCGAACTGTACTCACAGGCGCTGGTGGGCATGGTGGCGTTGACCGGCCGGTGGTGGTTGGAGGTACGCCGGCCGCGCAAGGAGACGGTGGCCGCGCACCTGGTCAACCTGGCCTGGAACGGCCTGTCCCACCTGGAGGCGAAGCCGGGGATGATCACCGTCCGCAACCGCTGAGCCGAGCCCTCCGGTCGGGCGTCGGGGCAGTGCCGGCTCAGCGGGAACCGGTGATGAGGTGGTTCCGCCCACGCCGTTCGGCCTCGGCGTGCCCGGGCGGGCCGACCTTGTCGTACAGGCCGGTGGCGAGGAGCAGCAATCCGAAGATCATCGAGACGACGACCGTGGACATCGAGAAGTTCAGGAAGTTCGCGTCGGTCTGCAGCACGCTCATCATCAGCACGGCGGTGACCAGGAAGACCACGCCGGCGGTGAGGTTCATGTAGTGCCCCAGGTTGCTCCGGCGGGACGCGCCGATCAACAGCACGATGCCGAAGAGCACCGAGGCCAGCGAGAAGGCCGGGTTGGTCCGCAACCCGAGGGCCCAGTCGTTGCCCCGGTCGAAGAGGGGATCGCCCCACGTCTTCGCGACGCCCCAGACGCCGAAGATCAGGATGTACAGACCGACCAGGCCGGAGAGGGCCCGGTAGAGCGGGCGCGCCGGATGGTTGACCGGGAAGTGCGGCATGACACCCTCCTCCGATTCCGGGAGCAATCTCCCGGATTGTCACCCGAATCGGGGGAGGGTGTCCGGCGAACCGCCAAGACCGAGCGGAATCTGCTCAGAGCACCAGCCGGGCCTCCTGCCAGGCCTTGTGCTCCTCGTCCGTGCCGACCTTGCCGTACAGGGCGGCCGTCAGCAGGACCAGGCCGAGGACCATGATCACGATCACGGTGGCAATGCTGAAGTTGAAGATGTTGACGTCGGTCTGGAGGAAGGCCAGCTCGAAGAGGCTGAGGGCCATCAGCCCGTACGCCGTCCCCTTGTTGATCGCGACGTCCCGGTTGCGGCCGAGGGCGGTGCCGGCCAGAATCGCGGCGCCGACCACGAGGGCGACGAGGGAGAATCCGAGATTCGCCCCCTGACCGAGGACCTTGGTGTCATCCTGGGCGAAGAGTTCGTCGCCCAGGGTGGTGACGGCGCCGAGCACACCGAAGGCCGTCAGGTACAGACCGGTCAGCCCGCCGATCGCCCGGTAGATCGGCCGCGCGGGGTGGTTGACGGGAAAGTGGGCCATGTCTGAGTCTCCAACGCCGGTCGGTTGAGGGTTTCGCGAAGGATTCTCCCGCATACCGTGTGATGGCGCCGCAACGGACCCCGGCTTTGTGACGACGCACGGGCCGCGCGAGTTCTCCGGGCTCTGCCCTGTGGTCAGCTCTCCGGGATCTCCTCAGCGAGGGCGAGCCACGACTCCTCGGTCCGCTCCCGTTCCGCGCGTACCTCCTTGAGCTGGGCGTCGAGGTCGGCGACCCGGGCGTAGTCGGTGGCGTTCGCGGCGAGCTGGTCGAGCAGGGTGGTCTCCTTCTGCTCCAATTTGCCGATCTGCCGCTCCAGCCGGGCGAGTTCCTTGCGCGCCTGCCGAGCCTCGGCGGCGGACATCCCGGCGGTGGCGGACGTGGCGGAGGTCGCGGACGTGGCGGAGGTCGCGGGACCGGCCACGGCCGGCGCCGGGGCGGTCCGTCCGGCGGCCCGGGCGAGGTACTCGTCGACGCCGCCGGGCAGGTGCACCAGTCGGCCGTCGCCGAACATCCCGTACACCGCGTCGGTGACCCGTTCCACGAGGTACCGGTCGTGGCTGGCCACGACGATCGTGCCGGGCCAGGAGTCGAGCAGGTCCTCCAGGGCGGCCAGCGTGTCGGTGTCCAGGTCGTTGGTGGGCTCGTCGAACAGGAGCACGTTCGGCTCCCCGGCGAGCAGGCGGAGCATCTGGAGCCGACGCCGTTCCCCGCCGGAGAGGTCGCCGACCGGGGTCCAGAGCCGCCGGTCGTCGAAGCCGAAGGTCTCGGCGAGCTGGGCGGCGGAGAGTTCCCGGTCGCCGAGCTGCACCCGGCGGGCGACCTCCTCGACGGCCTCCAACACTCGCAGGTGGCCGGGGAGTTCGGCCAGCTCCTGGGAGAGGAACGCCGGCCGGACGGTGGACCCGGTGGCCAGGCGACCGCCGTCCGGGCGGGTGATCCCGGCGAGCATCCGTAGCAGGGTGGTCTTGCCGGCCCCGTTGGCACCGAGGATGGCGATCCGATCGCCGGGCCCGACCTGCCAGGTGACGTCGTGCAGGATCTCCTTCGGGCCGGCGTGCAGGGTGACCTGCTCCAGGTCGTACACCTGCTTGCCGAGGCGGGCGGTGGCGAGCCGTTGCAGCGACATGGTGTCGCGCGGCGGTGGCACGTCGGCGATGAGCGCGTTGGCGGCCTCGATCCGGAACCGGGGCTTGGAGGTCCGGGCCGGCGGGCCGCGCCGCAGCCAGGCGATCTCCTTACGGAGCAGGTTCTGCCGACGGGCCTCGGTGGCGGCGGCGACCCGCTCCCGCTCGGCGCGGGCGAGCGTCCAGGCGGCGAAGCCGCCCTCGTAGGCGCGGACGGTCTGGTCGCCGACCTCCCAGGTGGTGGTGCAGACCGCGTCGAGGAACCAGCGGTCGTGGGTGACCACGACCAGTGCGCCCTTCCGGCCGAGCAGGTGCCGGGCCAGCCAGTCGACGCCGCCGACGTCGAGATGGTTGGTGGGCTCGTCGAGGATGAGCAGGTCGGACTCGCGGACCAGCAGCGCGGCGAGGGCGACCCGGCGACGCTCGCCACCGGACATCGGGCCGACCGGCTGGTCGAGGCCGAGGTGGGGCATGCCGAGGCCGTCGAGGATGGCCCGGACCCCGGCGTCGCCGGCCCACTCGTGCTCGGCGCCCATGCTCTCGCCCAGCCAGGCGGTGCCGAGGACCACGTCCCGGACCCGGGCGTCCGGGGCAAGCATCAAGGTCTGCGGCAGCCAGGCGACCCGCAGGTCGCGGCGGTGGGTGACCCGGCCGTCGTCCGGCTCCTCCTGCCGGGTGAGCATCCGCAGCAGGGTGGACTTGCCAGCCCCGTTGAGCCCGACCACGCCGATCCGGTCGGCGTCGTCGAGGCCGAGGGAGACGTCGGTGAGCAGCGGCCCGGCGGCGCCGTAACCCTTGGACACCCGGTCCAGGTTGACGATGTTGGCCACTCCCCCACCTTTCATGATCAAGGCATTTCATGATCAAGGCGTCCTCGGTGCCGATGAGCACCTCGGGACGCCAGCATCCAAGGGTAGCCAACCGGCCACCACCCCCGACCGGGCCACCCGCCCCGGCCCTGCCGCCACCCGGGACCGGGCCACCCGCCCTGGTCCCCGGTCACCGCCTTCGACCCGGGCCGCCCGCCCCGACCCCCGGCCGCCGCCCCCGAATTGCGGCAACCCGGCGTCATGGACAGTGCCGTCAGCCCCGTATGCCGCAACCCGGGCCGCCGCCGCGGCGGACGGCGGGCCGGCGTTGGATGGGCCGGCGTTGGATGGGCCGGCGTTGGATGGGTCAGCAGACGCGGGCGCCGGCGACCGGGCCGTGGGCCGGGCGGGCGAGACGGCACACCCGGGCGGCGGTCAGCTCCCCGGCCACCCGTTCCGCGTCGTCGGCGTCCTTCGTCAGGAAGACGCAGGTCGGGCCGGAGCCGGAGACGATGCCGGCGAGCGCGCCGGCCGCCTCCCCGGCGCGGAGCGTGGCGGCCAGCCCCGGACGCATGGAGAGCGCGGCGGTCTGGAGATCGTTGCCGAGCGCGGCGGCGAGCACGGCCGGGTCCCGCTGGCGCAGGGCGGCGAGCAGCCCGTCGGCGCTGCCGATCGGCTCCGGCGCGTCCCCGGCGTCCCGGAGCCGGTCGAGTTCCCGGTACGCCTCCGGCGTGGAGAGCCCACCGTCGGCGATCGCCACCACCCAGTGCCACGAGGTGGGGCGGACCAGGACGGGGCTGACCGCCTCCCCCCGGCCGGTGCCCAGCGCCGTGCCCCCGTGGACAAGGAACGGCACGTCGGAGCCGATGCGGGCGGCGATCGTGGCGAGTTCGTCGCGGGACAGGCCGGTGCCCCAGAGCGTGTCGCAGGCGACCAGGGTGGCCGCCGCGTCGGCGCTGCCCCCGGCCAGTCCGCCCGCGAGCGGGATCTGCTTGCGCAGGTGCAGCCGGGCGTAAGCGGGGTGGCCGGTGTGCTCGGCCAGCGCCCGGGCGGCCCGCAGCACCAGGTTGGAGTCGTCCAGGGCCAGCTCACCGGCGCCCTCGCCCTCCATGGTGAGGGTGAGGGTGTCCCCCCGACGGGCGGTCAACTCGTCGTGGATCGAGATGGCGTGGTAGACGGTGTTCAACTCGTGGTAGCCGTCGGCGCGGAGCGGCCCGACCCCGAGGTGCAGGTTGATCTTGGCTGGTACCCGGACCCGGACCGGACCGCTGGCCCCCCGCTGCTGATCGTCCTCGTCCGGTCGCCACGCCCCGGTCACCGGGTGACCCCCCGGACGCGCAGCCGGATCTCGAACGGCTTCTCCACGGTCAGCTCCTCGGCGGAGTCGGCGGCCGGCTCGTGGCGGGCCGCCGAGCAGGTCGTCGGTACCCGAGCCCGCCTCGGGGGCGGACCCGCGCGTCAGCCTACTGTGCGGGCGGCGTACCGGAAGGAGCCGACGCGGCGATCGCGGCGAACTGCTCGACGGTCAGCGACTCGCCCCGGGCACCGGGGTCGACACCGGCCGCGGTGAGCGCCACCGCGGCTCGGTCCGCGCCCTGCGCCCAGCCGGCCAGCGCGGCCCGCAGGGTCTTCCGGCGCTGCGCGAACGCCGCGTCCACCACGGCGAAGACCCGGCTCCGGGACACGTCCGACCGGGGCGGCTCCCGCCGGGTGAAGGCGACCAGCCCGGAGTCGACGTTCGGTACCGGCCAGAACACGTTCGGCGGGACCCGGCCGGCCGAACGGGCGGACGCGTACCAGGCGAGCTTGACCGAGGGAATGCCGTACACCCGGGAGCCCGGACCGGCGACGAGCCGGTCGGCGACCTCCTTCTGCACCATCACCAGGCCGCTGCGGAGGCTGGGCAGCTCGGCGAGCAGGTGCAGCACCACCGGCACCGCCACGTTGTACGGCAGGTTCGCCACCAGCGCGGTCGGGGCCGGGACGGCCAGCTCGGCGGCGGTCACCCGCAGCGCGTCGGCGCGGTGCACGGTGAGCCGCGCCGCGTCCGGGCCAGCGAACCGGGCGGCGGTGTCCGGCAGCGCCCCGGCCAGCGTCGGGTCGATCTCCACGGCGTGCACGTGCCGGGCGGCCGGGAGCAGCCCCAGGGTGAGCGACCCGAGCCCGGGACCGACCTCCAGGGCCACGTCGTCCGGGGTGAGCCCGGCGGCGGTGACGATCCGACGCACCGTGTTCGGGTCGTGCACGAAGTTCTGGCCGAGCTTCTTGGTCGGCGCCACGCCCAGCCGGGCGGCCAGCTCCCGGATCTCCGCCGGGCCGAGCAGGTCTGCGGCCATGGCCTCACACCCTACGTCGCCCGCCGCCCACCTTCCGCCGGGGTGGCCGGCTTGGGTTGGTAGCAGGGGTCCCCTGTTACCGCTTTTTGTCGAACAGGGGACCCCTGCAGGCACCCAAGCCGCCCGTGCCAGGCACCCAAGCCGGCTGCGCCACCGCCCAGCCGGCTGCGCCACCGCCCGGGCTCACCGCCACGGGCCGAAGACCTGTTCCCCGTTCGCCGACAGGTGCCCGCACAGGTCGGCCAGGTCGGTGCCGCTGGTCTCGGCGAGCGCGCGGACGGTCAACGGGACCAGGTAGGAGGCGTTCGGCCGACCCCGGTGCGGCATCGGGGTGAGGTACGGCGCGTCGGTCTCCACCAGCATCTGCTCCGGCGGGGTCAGCGCGGCGGCCTCCCGCAGCACCCCGGCGCTGGCGAAGGTGACCGTGCCGGCGAAGCTGAGCAGGTAGCCCCGGCGGACGCACTCGGCGGCGAACTCCGCGTCACCGGAGAAGCAGTGCAGCACCACCGTCTCCGGCGCGCCCTCGTCGTCGAGGACGCGCAGCACCTCGGCGTGCGCCTCCCGGTCGTGGATCACCAGGGGCTTCGCGTACCGCTTGGCGATGGCGATGTGCGCCCGGAAGCTCTCCTCCTGCGCGGCCCGCCCCTCCTCGCCGGTACGGAAGAAGTCCAGTCCGGTCTCGCCGATGCCACGTACCCGGTCCCGGGCGGCGAGGGCCTCGATCCGGCGCAGTGCCTCGTCCAGGTCGGCCAGGCGGGGCGCCTCGTTGGGGTGCAGGGCGATGGTGGCGACCACCGCCGGGTATCGGTCGGCGACGTCGGCGCCCCAGACGGAGGAGTCGACGTCCACCCCGACCTGCACCAGTCGGTCGACGCCGACCCCGGCAGCCACTTCGATCACCGCCGCGATCGGGTCGTCGGCGGGGCCGCCGGGCGTACCGGCCTCACTGACGGTGATGTCGAGGTGGGTGTGGCTGTCCGGTACGGGGTGGGGCAGCGGCTCCGGAACGGGCGGGAACTCCCCGGCCCGGCGGGCGGCGCGCTGGCGGCGGGATTCGGTCGGCTCACTCATCGCCGATGAGCATCACACACCACCCGTGACCGGCGTACCCGACCCGTGACCGGCGTACCCGGCCGGCAATCCATCGTTCATCCGGGCGGTACCCAGGGCGGTTACCGTTCGACCGGTGAGTGCCCCCACCCAGCTCGGCGACGTGACCCCGGCCCGGACCGGGCCGCGCGTGACGTACCAGGGCACGGCGTACCCGGCGGAGGAGATCGCCCGGGGCGCCGCGTACGAGATCTTCAGCGGGGTGGAGCTGCCCGGGTTCGAGTGGGCGCCGCGCCCCGGCGCGCCCCTGCCGTGGCGGCGCTTCGTCCACGCCTCAGAGGTCACCGCCGTGCAGGGCGGGTCGGGGCCGGCGGACGAGGAACCGGACGCGCCGCTGCTGGTGCCGCTGCACCAGGACCGGAGCTGGGCGCAGGTGCAGCGGCTCACCCAACAGCCGTCCGCCGCCGGGGACCCGGTGCTCGCCGCGCTGCGCGCCTCGGCGGTGGTCCGGCGGGGCACCCGGATGGTGAAGGTGCTCTCCGCCCAGCAACTCCTCGGGCACGTACGGGGGCTACTGCCGCACGGCTTCTGTCACCGGGAGCACGACGTGGCGCACCTGCGTACCCCGGCGACGTTGGCGGTGCTGCGCACCGACGGTGGTCCCGAGCAGGACGTGGTGTACGCGCTGCGCTGGCGGGCCGTCGACCCGGCCGACTACGACGCGCCCATCGGTGAGGCGTACCCGGGTCTGGCCGAGCTGGCGGCCGGGGAGCGGGTGGGCGCGGCCGTGCTCGGCACCGGTTTCGCGCCGAGCAGCAGCCAGGTGGTCCCGGAGTTCGTCACCCGCGACTTCGCCGACCTGCCGATGCCGGCGAACGCCACCCTGGTCGCCTACCCGGCCGAGGGGGTCGAGGTGGTGCTCTACGCCTACCAGGCCGAACAGCGGGGCTGGCTGCGGATGGTCGGGCCGCGCTGGCGGCACCTGCTGGCCAACGTGCCGGGCATCTCTCCGGACCAGGAGTACGTGCCGATCGCCGAGCCCGCCAGCTCGACCTGGCTGGTCGGCAGCTACGACGGCAACGAGTACGAGGCGGTGGCCGACCTGCCCGGCGGGTTCCGGGTGCAGGCCCTGACCTGGGCCGCCCGGTACCCGGTGGAGTCGGTCCGGCGGCGGCTGCGGTACACGCGCTGGCGGGACGTGGACTGCGTGGTGCTGCGGGAGGAGACGGGCTGGCTGCGGTTACGGCTGTGCCGGCCGGGCCCGGAGGCGGTGGCCGCCACCGGCGCGCAGTGCCACGAGCGGGGCGTCTACGAGACCTGGGCCCCGGCCACCGACGTCACCGACGACCGGGTCGTCGACCTGCCGTACCCCCGCTGAGCACGACTTCAGCCGCCCGGCGGGCATGACCCCAGCGGCCCGGCGGGCATGACCCCCGGCAGCCCGGCGGCGGCATGACCCCCGGCGGCGCATAACCCCTGGCGGTACGGGAAGACGCCGTTGTCCGACCGTCACGTCTGGGGAGACCGCATGCCCTTCATCACCGTCGGCTCGGAGAACTCCGGGCCCATCGACCTCTACTACGAGGACCATGGCACCGGGCAACCGGTGGTGCTCATCCACGGGTTCCCGTTCAACGGCGCGACCTGGGAGAAGCAGACGATGGCCCTGCTGGACGCCGGGTACCGCGTGATCACGTACGACCGGCGCGGCTTCGGCAACTCCGGTCAGCCCACCTTCGGGTACGACTACGACACGTTCGCCGCCGACCTGAAGATGCTCATGGACCAGCTCGACCTGCGCGACGCGGTGCTGGTGGGGCACTCGATGGGCACCGGCGAGGTGACCCGCTACCTCGGCGCGTACGGGTCGACGCGGGTGAGCCGGGCGGTCCTGCTGGCCCCGCTCGCCCCGTTCCTGCTCAAGACAGCGGACAATCCGGAGGGCGTCGAGCAGAAACTCTTCGACGGGTTCAAGCAGGCGATCATGGCGGACCGGTTCGCCTTCCTGACCAGCTTCTGCGACAACTTCTTCAACTACCAGCAGAACAAGGGACGGCTGGTCAGCGAGGAGGCGTACCGGGCGCACTGGCACATCGGCGCGCAGGCCTCGGCGAAGGGCACCCTGGACTGCGTGGACGCCTGGCTGACCGACTTCCGGGGCGACCTGCCCCGGATCGACGTGCCGGTGCTGATCGTGCAGGGCGACGCGGACGCCGTCCTGCCGTTCCCGGCCACCGGACAGCGCCTCGCGCCAATGTTGCCGAACAGCAAGCTGGTCACCCTGCCCGGCGCGCCGCACGGCACCCCGTGGACCAATGCCGACGAGGTCAACCGGGCGATAATCGAGTTCATCGGCACCCGGGCCATGGCCCACGCCTGAGCCGACCGCCGACCGCCCCCGGGGACCACGGCCCCGGGGGCGTCGGGCGATCAGCCGCCGAGGCGGGCCAGTTCCTCGTCGACGATCGACGGGTCGAGCTTCCGGAAGACCGGCTTCGGCGCGGCCAGCGGCCGGCCCACCTCCAGCGGTACGGAAGCCCAGCGCGCGCCGACCGTGTAGTCGCCGGTCAGCACCGGGTACGCCGGCCCGCCGTCGAGGTCCTCGACCTCGACGATCGACGGCATCGGCGCGTGCACGCCGGTGCCGCCGAGCAGCTCGTGCACCTGCTGCGCCGAGTGCGGCAGGAACGGGGTGAGCAGCGTGTTCGCGTCGCTGACCACCTGGAGGGCGACGTGCAGGATGGTGCCCATCCGGGGCTTGTCGTCCTCCCCCTTGAGCTTCCACGGGGCCTGCTCGGAGAGGTACCGGTTGGCCTCGGCGACCACCTTCATCGCCTCGCCGATGGCCTGCTTCTGCCGGTGCCGCGCGATCAGGTCACCGACCGTGTCGAAACCGGCCCGGGCCACCGCGAGCAGCGCCTTGTCGGCCTCGGTCAGGCCGGCCGGGTCGACCGGCGGGATCGCGCCGAAGTTCTTCGCCGCCATCGAGATCGACCGGTTGACCAGGTTGCCCCAGCCGGCGACCAGCTCGTCGTTGTTCCGGCGGAGGAACTCGGACCAGGTGAAGTCGGTGTCGTTGCTCTCCGGCCCGGCCACCGCGATGAAGTAGCGCAGCGCGTCCGCGTCGTACCGTTCGAGGAAGTCCCTGACGTAGATCACCACCCGGCGGGACGAGGAGAACTTCCGTCCCTCCATGGTCAGGAACTCGCTGGAGACGACCTCGGTGGGCAGGTTCAGCCGGCCGTACCGGCCGGGTTCGCCGTCCCGCGCGCCCTCGCCGGAGTAGCCGGAGAGCAGCGCCGGCCAGATCACCGAGTGGAAGACGATGTTGTCCTTGCCCATGAAGTAGTACGCACGCGCGTCCTTCCCTTGGGCGTCGGTGGACCACCACTTCCGCCACGCCTCGGGGTCGCCGGAGCGGCGGGCCCACTCGATGGAGGCGGAGAGGTAGCCGATGACCGCGTCGAACCAGACGTAGATGCGCTTGTCGGCGCGGTCCCGCCAGCCGTCGAGGGGGATCGGCACGCCCCACTCCAGGTCCCGGGTGATGGCCCGGGGCTGGAGGTCGTCGAGGAGGTTCCGGGAGAACCGCAGCACGTTGGGCCGCCAGCCCTCGCGGGTGTCCAGCCAGCGGGCCAGCACGTCGGCCAGGGCGGGCAGGTCGAGGAAGAAGTGCTCGGTCTCGACGAACTGCGGCGTCTCGCCGTTGATCTTCGACTTCGGGTTGATCAGGTCGATCGGGTCGAGCTGGTTGCCGCAGTTGTCGCACTGGTCGCCCCGGGCGCTGTCGTACCCGCAGATCGGGCAGTTGCCCTCGATGTACCGGTCGGGCAGCGTACGGCCGGTGGAGGGGGAGATCGCACCCATGGTGACCTTCGGGACGATGTACCCGTTGCGGTGCATCCCCTCGAAGAGTTCCTGCACCACGCCGTAATGGTTGCGGGTGGTGGTCCGGGTGAAGAGGTCGTACGACAGCCCGAGGCCGTGCAGGTCCTCGACGATGACCCGGTTGTACCGGTCGGCGAGTTCACGGGGGGTGACGCCCTCCGCGTCGGCCTGCACCTGGATCGGCGTGCCGTGCTCGTCGGTGCCGGAGACCATGAGCACGTCGTGGCCGGCCATCCGCATGTACCGGGCGAAGACGTCGGAGGGGACGCCGAAACCGGAAACGTGGCCGATGTGGCGTGGGCCGTTGGCGTACGGCCAGGCTACCGCCGCGAGAACGTGACTCATGACCAGCAAGCCTAGTGACCGCCGGGAACCGGTAGCCAACCAATAGGCCGTACCGGCTGGTCGGGCCGGACAGGTCCGCTTCCCGACGACCCGCCACATCCCGCCCGATTTGTCGCCGACACGCACTCTGAGCTGCTCGTTCACCCCGCCAACTCGGTGTCCAATGAACACCGTGACTGGCAGAGGAGCCGCCCGCGACCACGAGCAGGCCCCCGCTCGACCGCAACCCCCGTCCCCCGGCCCGCCCGAACCCCGTCGCGTCGAGGTCGAACCCACCACGGGTGCGCCGGTCGGCGTGGTACCGCAGCGGGTGCCGGTCCGGCAGTACTCCGACGGCCAGCGCCCGGACCTGCCGGGCGCCGGCGGCGACGCCGGCGAGTTCTGGCTGCCGATCGAGGAGGTGCACTGGGACGGCACCCCGATCCGGGCCGGGCAGCCGTCCGACGACGCGCACGCCAGGTCGGCCCGGGCCCGCGCCCGCCGACGGCCGAGGCCCCGGGTGGTCCGGCAACGGGATCCCCTCCCCGGGTTGGCGGGACTGCTGGGACTCAGCCTGCTGGTGGCCTTCTTCGCCTGGGTGAGTGCGGAACCGTTCTGGCTGGCCGTCGGGCACGGCACGACCGGCACGGTGGTCGGTGACTGCACGGGCAGCGGCCTGACCCAGCGGTGTCGGGGCAGTTTCACCGCCGGCGCCGACCGGTTCGTCGCGCACGGCGTACGGGTCACCGGCCTCACCGCCGACCAGCGAATTTCGGCGGAGCCGGTGCCGGCCCGGATGACCGGGCCGGCGGGCCGGACGGCGTACGCGGACCGCGGCGGCACCCTGCACCTGCGCTGGCTGCTCGGCTTCGGCCTGGTGGGTGCGTGCGCGGCGGGGATCGTCCGGGTCACCGGCACGGCGGGACTGCCCGGCCGGCGGGCCCGTCGCTGGGCGGTCGCGACGGCGGTCGGCGGGCCGGCGCTGGTCACCCTGGGCTTCCTGGTCACGGCATTCTGAACCGGCCGTCCGGCACCAGCAGAATAGGCAGTCGGTGCCCGGCGCCTCACCCTCGGCAACCGGAGATCACCTATCGACAGGTTTCGTCGTGACGGAAACCTGGCCTCCAGCGGGCAGCCGGGCGGCCTACGATTTCGTGGTGACCCAGGCGTCGACAGCGCACAGCGCGAGCGCAGACCAGCCGGAGCGCGGACCGGTGGAGCGGACCGACGAGTCCGCCGGGCAGTCCGGGGCTGTCCCGCCGGGCGAGAGCGGGGGCGGTCGGTTGCCGGACGTCGTCCGGCGTCGCCTGGCCACCGTCGACGACCGGCTGGACCGGCGGTCCTGGCTGGCCACGGCGGTGGTGGTGGCGATCGCCGCGATCCTGCGCCTGGTGGGACTCGGCGACATCAAGGGCAAGATCTTCGACGAGATCTACTACGCCCGGGACGGCTGGGGCCTGATCGAGCACGGCGTCGAGTGGAACTTCAAGGACAACGCCGTGTCGTACGTGGTCCACCCGCCGCTGGGCAAGTGGATGATCGGGCTCGGCGAGTGGGCCTTCGGCTACCAGGACACCGAGCACCAGATCTCGGTTCCGGGCCACCTGCTGACCACCACCCCCGAGTTCGGCTGGCGGATCTCCGCCGCCGTCGTCGGCACGCTCTCCGTCCTGCTGCTGGTCCGGATCGGCCGGCGGATGTTCCGCTCCACCGCGCTCGGCTGCGCCGCCGGCCTGCTGCTCGCCCTGGACGGCTTCCACCTGGTGCTCTCCCGCACCGCCCTGCTCGACATCTTCCTGCTCTTCTTCGTCCTCGCCGCGTTCGGCGCGCTGGTGCTGGACCGGGACGCCCAACGGCGGCGGTGGGCCGCGGCGCTCGACGCCGGCCTGGACGTGTCCCGCCCCGGCGGCCGGGCCCGGCCGCCGTTCGCCGTCGCCTGGTGGCGGCTGGCCGCCGGGGTGCTGCTGGGTTGCGCGGTCGGCGTGAAGTGGAGCGCGCTGTACTTCGTACCCGTCTTCGCGCTGATGGTGGTCCTCTGGGAGGTCGGGGTCCGCCGGTCGGCGGGGGTCCGTCGCCCGTGGCGGGCCGCCCTGGTGGACGAGTCGCCCTGGCTGGTGCTCGCCGGAATGGCGATGTTCCTCGCCTACCTCGCCACCTGGACGGGCTGGTTCCTCTCCGACGACGGGTACTACCGCCTTGCCGAGCGCTACCCGGGCACCGAGGGGCTGAGCGACACCCCGGTCCTCGGCGCGTTGCAGAACCTGTACACGTACCACCGGGCGGCGTTCGACTTCCATACCGGCCTGAGCACCCCGCACAAGTACCAGTCCTGGCCGTGGCAGTGGCTGCTGCTCGGTCGTCCGGTCGCGTTCCACTGGTCCGGCGAGGGCAACTGCGGCGCGCCGAGCTGCGCCAGCGAGATCCTGCTGCTCGGCACCCCGCTGCTCTGGTGGTCGTTCCTACCGGCGCTGGTCGCGGTGGTCTGGCTGGGCATCGCCCGGCGGGACTGGCGGGCCGGGGCGATCCTGCTCGCGGTGGCGGGCGGCCTGCTGCCGTGGTTCTGGTTCGCCCTGGACGGCCGGGTGATGTTCAACTTCTACGCCGCGCCGGCCCTGCCGTTCCTGGTGTTGGCGGTGGTCTACGTGCTCGGCGCGATCGTCTCGCCGGCCGGGGAGCAGGCGCCGGCTCCGCCCGGGTCGGCCACCGCGCAGGCGGCGTACGACCGGCGGCTGTTCGGCGGGGTGATCGCGGGGGCGTACGTGCTGCTCGTGGCGATCTGCTTCGCCTACTTCCACCCGATCTTCGTGGGCACCCTGCTCCCCTACGCCGACTGGTCGGCGCGGATGTGGCTGGACGGACGCTGGATCTGACCGCTTCCCGCCGAGCCGGCGGCGGGGTCTTCGGGGGGCGGACGACGCCTGCGGAAGCCTCGCCGACCGGCACGGTGGCGAGGGCACGCAAAGACGCGCCCCGATCGCCTGCCACGGGGGAAGCGGGCGATTGGGGCGCGCAAGAGGAAGCTTAACCACCCCTGGTTCGCCGACACAACGGGTGTGCCAGAGTCAGATTTCCGACCGACGCCGCGCCGGACAAATGGTTCACATCCGGCAGACAGCGGCAAGGGGGTCCACCATGGACACTCGACTCCGGCCGCCGCCTGATCGATGCGCCCCTATCGACATTTAGGCAAGATATCGATAATTTTCTCTGTCAGTTCACGCGGACGAGGAGCCCTGGGCACCTCTGGCACGTCGAATGACGGCAATACCGTGATCGGATGGAGATGTCATGAACCGTACCTCTCGCTGGGTCGGCGGCCTGCTCGCCGCCGTCACCACCGCCACCCTCGGCTTCACCGCCCCCGCGCAGGCGGCCACCGTCTCGGTGCCACTGCGCACCCTCGTCGCCAACCTGCCCGTCGCCACCGAGAACCGCACCGGCTACTCGCGGGACCTCTTCCCGCACTGGATCGACGCCGACGGCGACAGCTGCAACACCCGGTACGAGGTGCTGATCGCCGAGGCCACCACCAAGCCGTCGGTCGGCTCGGGGTGCACCCTCTCCGGCGGCCGGTGGTACTCCTACTACGACGGGGCGTACTGGACCAACCCCGCCGACCTGGACATCGACCACATGGTGGCGCTCGCCGAGGCGTGGGACTCCGGTGCCCGGAGCTGGACCACCTCCCGCCGGCAGTCCTACGCCAACGACCTGGGCGACGCCCGCTCGCTGGTCGCCGTGACCGACAACGTCAACCAGTCCAAGGGCGACCAGGACCCGACGACGTGGATGCCGAGCCTCGACCGGTGCCGGTACGTCGCCGAGTGGGCCGCTGTGAAGACCCGCTGGCGGCTGACCGTCGACAGCGCCGAGAAGAGCGCCCTCACCAGCCACGCCAACTCCTGTTCGAACATCACCATCACGGTGACCCACGCGTTCTGACCCACCCGGCCGGTGCCGGCGGACGACCCGCCGGCACCGGCCTCGGGTACCTTCCGCAGCATGGCGACCGTGGCCCGGGTCGCCGCCAGTACCGTGGGACCGACTCGACGCCGGCCCGGCTGCGGTCGTACCTGAAGGGGGAGCGTGATGCGTGACCTGCTGCCACCGTCGGTCGCCGTGGTCGTGGCGGGGCCGGCGGACTTCACCGGTGAGCTGCTCGACGCCGAGCGGGCCTGCCTCGGCGAACGCGCCGTGGAGAGCCGGCGGCGCGACTTCACCGCCGGCCGGGTGTGCGCCCGGCGGGCCATCGCCGCCCTCGGGTTCGATCCGGTGCCGGTGCCGTCGGCCGCCGACCGGTCCCCAGTCTGGCCGGCGGGCGTGGTCGGCACCATCACCCACACGAGGGGCTACTGCGCCGCCGCCACGGCCCGCGCCGACGAGATCCGGTCGGTCGGCATGGACGCCGAACAGCACAAGATCCTTGACGCCGGGGTACGTCGGCTGGTCCTCCTGCCGGAGGAGGTGGAACGCTGCGAACGGCTGCCGGCCGGCGTCTCCTGGCCCGCGCTGGTCTTCAGCGCGAAGGAAAGCGTCTACAAGGTCTGGCACCCGGTGGTCGGCACCTGGCTCGACTTCCGGGACGCGCTGGTCGAGTTCGACCCGGACTCCGGTTCGTGGACCGCCCGGATCGCCCCGGACAAGGTCGAGGCGGCCCGGGAGAAGGTCAGCGACCCACCCCGCCTGATCACCGGACGGTTCGCCGTGGACACTGGTCTGGTGCGCACCGCCGCGGTCCTGCCGCACCACTGACCGGTTCGCGAGCCCCGACACCCCGCACTCGACGCCGGTTCCCGGGCATGTGCCGGTCGAGGTGCGTCCGGCCCGGGCCACCACCCTGGGCCTGCCGGCCGGGTCGGTCAGACCGCATGATCGACCCGTTCAGCCGACGACCACCGGGGTGACGCACGGCAGGATGGGTCGGTGCGTCGGCGCCCCGGTGAGAGCGCGCCGAGCCCTGACCCTCTGCATCCGGGAGCACCGTGAGTCACCCCCCAGGCCCGCCGCAGGATCCCTTCCAGCCGGACCCTGATCCCTACGCGTACTCCGATCCGCAGTACTACCCGGATCCCACGGCGGCGCCGCCGCTGTACCCGTCCGACCCGCCGGCGTATCCGCCGGGCGTCGGCTCGCCGTACCAGTCGTACCCGCCGGAGCAGAGCACGCCGCCGTACCCGACCAGCGGGGCACCCGGCGCGGGCTACCCGCCGGTCTCCGGCGCCCCCGGCTATCCGCCACCCAGCTCGGGCGGCCCCGGCTACCCGCCGCCCGTCTCCGGTGCGCCCGGCTACCCGCCGCCGACATCGGGAGCGCCCGGCTATCCCGGGGCGCCCGGTCACCCGGCCGCCGGCGTGCCCTACCCGCCGGGCCCGACCCCGATGGCGTCGTACCCGGCCGGGCCGCCCGGGCCGTACCCCGGCCTGCCCCTGCCGCCGTCGAAGTCCTCCGGCGGTGGCGGTGGTAAGACCGCGCTGATCGGCGTCGCCGTCGTGGTCGTCCTCGTCCTGCTCTGCTGCGTCGGGAGCATCTTCGTCGTGCTGGCCAGCGACGACGGGGGCACCCAGGGCACCGGCATCGGCCAGGCGCCCACCCCGGGGAGCCAGGGCGCACCGCTGGTCCGGCCGACCGACGCCCAGCCGTTCGGCGCGACCGAACCGACGACCGCCGCCCCGGAACCGACCGGCAGCGAACAGGACGGCGAGACCTTCAACATGAAGGCCGGCGACACGCTGGTGATCACCGACGACGAGGGCACCGTCGAGATCACGATCGACCGGTTCACCACCTCGAACAAGGGCTGCCGGTCCTTCGCGCCCGACCCCGACGAGGGGATGTACCTGATCGCCGACGTGACCGTGCGGGTCACCAAGGGCACCGCCTCGGTCAACCCGTTCTACTTCGAGTGGGTGGGCCAGGACGGCAAGACCGCCAACGGGCTCGTCGGCGCGCTCTCCGGCTGCGGCAGCCCGCTCGCCTCGGGGGTGGACCTCCGCAGCGGCAGCAAGCGCACCGGCACCGTCGTCTTCGACGTGGCCGACAAGAAGGGCGTCGTCGAGTACCAGCACAACTTCGAGGCCGCCGGCTCCTGGAAGCCCTGACGGCCGTACCCGACCGGGGCCGGTCCGCACCAGCGGACCGGCCCTTGTGTTGCCGGACCGCAGCAGGGGTTGCGGTTCGCCGGGACGCAGTCGAGCATGGGTGGCACACTCCGGCTGTCGAACGTGTTCGCGGCGGCCGAGCTATCGGAACGTCTCGCCGTTACCGGACTTTTCCTCGTCGAGATGACGGCGGACAGGGAAGGTACCGCTGTGGACGCAGCACAGGCGATCTCGTTGGTGGTGGACCGGATTCGCTCCCGAGGGCTGGACTACCCCACGGAAGGGCTGGAGGCGGATCGCTTCGAGACCGGTTGGAGCGTGTACGCGCCGGTGGACGTCGACGAGAGCGATCCGATGGCGTTCCTGGACATGCCGGTGGGGCGTTCGGTGTTCATGGTCGGTGACTCCGGGCGGATCGAGGAGGTGTCGTCCTCGATTCCCCCACAGCAGGCCCTGGAGCAGTTCACTGCGCGGGAACGCGCCAGCGGGCACCCCCCTGGTGAATCCGATGAGGCAGAGTTCATGGCCGAGTTCGCCCGGGAGTTCAACCGGCTCACGGCGGACGGCCCACCGGGTATCAGCGGATTCACCGTCGTCGACGACCGGGCCGAGGAGGCCAGGATCGCGGCGGAGGCGTCGCGGCTGATCGAGCCGATCGTGCAGCAGTTGGCCCTGCTCGGGCCGCCCGGCTGGGAGCGGTTCTCGGCCGAGTTCGCCTTCACCACCTCCGCGGAGATCGCGCACCTGTCGTTCCGGTCCGGTCCCTGGGCGGTACCGGTACCGGTGCCCGAGTCGATCGGCGAGCTGGTTCGGCGCCAGCGGCACGTCGCGGCGCAGATGCCGGCCGGGCCGTGGTGGCGGCTCCTGCTGGCGGTCACCAACCGTGGCGAGACGAGCGTGAACTACGACTACGGCGACGAGCCCTTCCCGGACGGCCAGCTGATGCGGCCCGAGCACTACCGCAACGATCTGGCGACCTATCCCCGCCCGCAGGTACCGGTGTGGCTCGCCGGGTACGTCGCCGGGCCCGCCGCACAGGGCCGCGACCCGCAGCGGGCGGCGGCCGACGCAGCCGGCGACACCGCAGCCGGTCGCCGGGCCGTCGCCGCCGACGACCTTCCTTCCCTCCGTGACCTGTGGGCGCATTGGGCCGTGCTCTCGGCGGCGTACGCCGGCGTCAGATCGGACTGGGGGCCACGGGTCTTCCCGGGGCACGGCTGGTACGAGAGCGACCGCCGCAGCGGATCCACGCTCTTCCTGCTTCCCGGTGGACGCGCGGTGCTCTCCGGCGGACGGTGGAACTCCCCGCTGCTCGACGCGGCGTACAACGGTGGTGCGCCGCTGCCCGACCTCTACACCGGGGCGCCGGCCTGGATCACCGACAGCGTCCTCAACACCCGCAACCGCAACGGCCTGGTGACCTTCTGCTGGTGGTGGGTCGATGGCCGCTGGTACCGGGGCACCACCGACACCTCGGCCGAACTCGACGCCGCCCTCCCGGCCATCTGGACGCCGGACGACACCGCCCGCGCCATGGTCGGCCAGACGGGCCCCGGGACGGCGGGCCCGTGCGGGACGCTGCTGACCGCGGCCGCCAACGGCCACGCCACGACCGCCCACGTGGCCGCCCTGTTCGCCCACCGGCCCGACGCCGACGTCGGCGCCGCCGTCAACCAACTCAGCCTGGCCGGGCTGCTGACCTGAGCCGAGCGCGCCCGTGCTGCCGGCCGCCGGTCAACCGCAACAGAACGGATCGTCGCAGGGCCGGCCCACCTCACTGCCGTAGGCCACAAGGTGCTGCACGGGTGTCACGACCGCCTCGGCGACGCCGCTGTCCAGTGCGGGCGCGGAGGCGGTCGGTCGCTCCCAGGCCGGGGGCGGGTCGTCGAGGTCGAGGCGGCTGTGGCCGTCGACGAAGAGCGTCCAGTGCGCGTGGTCGGGGAAGCTGTTGAGCCGGAGCACCCACCACTGACCGTCGACCAGGGCGGCGAACGGGAAACGGTGGTGGCCCGTACGCCGCCACCGCGGGCGCGCGTCCAGCTCGGGGCGTGACATGCTCTCGGCCTCCTCGCCAGGAGCGGAAGCGTCCGTACGGCGGCCCACCTGCGGTTCCTGAGGCTCTGGGAGTGCGGGCTCAGGTCGGCGGAGCGCCCATCGTACCGCTTCGGTCAGCAGTACCGCCCCGGCCCGGCCCGCCGTCCGTCACCCACACGGCTGGTAATTAATTCGCAAAACCTGCCAAAGCGGTCTTTCGGCAGAAAACGCCTCAAAACCAGCCATAGCCCTCGGTAGCGTCGCCGGTGCATCCACGCCCGAACGCCCACAGGCCCAGGAGACACCATGCGACACAAGCTCATCCGCTCCCTCACGTTGGGAGTGGTCGCCGCCGGGCTGCTGCTCTCCGCCGGAGCACCCGCGGCCGCCCAGACGACGATCGACATCGACCCGGGCAACGTGCCCACCACCGCCGCCCAGTACACCCAGAACTGCGACCCGAACCTCGGTGGCGGCCCCTACCCCGACCAGGACGTCTGGGTGTTCAACCTGCCCGGCGAGCCGGCCGTCAGCGGGGTCTTCGAATCGGTCACGGCCACCTTCACCACCCCGGACGGGTCGCTGACGGTCACCATCCCGGACGACGGCGGCGAGATCGTCAACGGCATGGGGACCAGCAAGGCGTGGATCCGGCTGCCGGCCGGCTACACACTGGTGGACGCGACCGCCGACATCTCCGGCCTCGCCGACTTCTTCGTCCTCACCCACACCTGCGCGGCCATGCAGCCCACACCCACGGCCACTCCGACCAGGCAGCCGACCCCGACGTTCACCCCGACCGGCCAACCGACGCCCACCACGACGCACCTGCCGGTCACCGGCACGTCGTCCACGTCGACGCTGGTGCCACTGCTCGCCCTCGGACTCGGGGCCATCGTCACGGGCGGCGCCCTGCTCAGCCTCCGTCGTCGCCGTAGCTGACCGATCCCGACCTCGGCATGCCCGGCGACGACCTGTCGCCGGGCATCTGCCCCGCCGGTGACCGGCGATGCCTCGGCGCGTCTTGCCGGAGTTGCTCAGGCCGGGGAACGGCTCGTGGTGCTCAGGCCGAGGAACGGCTCGTGGTGCTCCGGCCGATCAGCGCCACCAATGCCGTGCCGGCGGCCGACCCGAGCGCCACCAGGACCGCGCCGACCAACCAGAGGTCCGCGTCGGGGCTGGTGACGGCGGCGACGACGAAGGCCAGGGTGAGCCCGGCCGGGATCCCCACCAGCGCCGGGACCACCTGGTGCTGCCGGCCCGCCACGAACGCCATCGCGGCCACCACCAGGCCCAGGCCGACGACCTGCCACGCCTCGTACGGGCCGGTCTCGGCACCGGTCACCGGGTCCACGTCCTTCTTCCGGTCCCAACCGAGAAAGGCCAGGTACGCCACGGTGGCGGCGACGCCGAGCGCCACCGCCCAGAGCACCGGCTGGCGCGACTTCCCGTCCATGCGATCCACCCCTGCCGATCTTTGATCGAAAAACATGAGAGTACGGCGTCGCGGCACAAGGAGCCCAGCAGTGATCGACGAGTCCAGTGTGACCGCCTGGATCCGCCGTTACGAACGCGCATGGCGGACCGCGGGCACCGACCAACTCGACGGGCTGTTCACCACCGACGCGACGTACCAGATGGCACCGTTCGAGGAGCCGGATCGCGGTCTCGCCGCACTCCGCATCCGTTGGGACGCCGAACGCACCAGCCCCGACGAGGAATTCACGATGGACTTCGACCTCGTCGCGGTCGACCCGCCACGGGCGGTGGTACGGCTCGAGGTGCGGTACGGCGAGCCGAGCCGGCAGCACTTCCGCGACCTGTGGATCCTCGACTTCGCCTCGGACGGCCGGTGCCGGTCCTTCGAGGAGTGGCCGTTCAGCGCCCCGCCCCCGGTGCCGCACCAGGCACCGTGACGGTCCGTACCCGGGCCGGCCGTACGAGGCGCGAACCGACGTTCTGATACATCGAAGCAGCATCTCTGTCACCCGATGGAAAATGACGCCCGACGATGCGTTGGACGCTTTTCGAGCCGGCCTCGTTCTGTAGATCCTGGAAACCATCCGAGGCCGTCCACCCGGGTGTCGGAGTGGCCTGAGCAGAAGAGAGATGTGCAGATGCGCTTTCCCCGTAGGACGACCCCCGCCCGGCCTCGTCGACATGGCCTGGCAGCCGTGGCGGCCCTCGCCACCACCCTGGTCGCCGCCGTTCTCGCCACACCGGCAACCGCCGTCCCGAACGCCGACCGGACGTCGGGCGCCACCGGAGCGATCCTGGGGGCCGACGGACCGACCGCGGTCCCTGGCAGCTTCATCGTCGTCCTCGACGACAGCGCGGTCGGCGGCCGGGCCGGCACCCGGCAGGCCACGGTGTCCCGGCTGGCCACCGAGGTGACCAGCCGCTTCGGCGTACGGCCGGACCAGGTGTGGGGCGACGCTCTCAACGGCTTCTCGGTACGGACCTCCGAGGCGGTCGCCCGCCGGATCGCCGCCCACCCGGCGGTGGCTTACGTCGAGCGTGACCAGACCGTCCAGACGGCGACCACCACGCAACTGAACGCACCCTGGAACCTGGACCGGCTCGACGCCCCACTCGGGCTCGACACCACCTACAACTACACCAGCGAGGGCTACCCCGCGCGGGCGTACGTCATCGACACCGGCATCCGCATCACCCACCAGGAGTTCGGCGGCCAGGCGTCCTACGGGTACGACGCGACCGACGGCATGTTGCCGGCCGACGACTGCACCGGCCACGGCACGCACGCGGCCGCCACCATCGGCGGGACGACGTACGGGGTGGCCAAGGACGTGGCCCTGATCGCGGTCAAGGTCTTCGGCTGCGGGGCCACCAGCACCATCTCGATCGTGATCAGCGGCATCAACTGGGTGATCGCCCACCACGTGGCCGGCGGTCCGCCCGCCGTCGCGAACATCGGGTTGACCAGCAGCCCGGTCGCCGCCCTGAACACGGCGGTGGCGAACCTCGTGTCGGACGGCGTCACGGTGACGGTGCCGGCGGGCAACTCGAACACCAATGCCTGCAACGTCTCGCCGGCCTCGGTGCCGACCGCTCTCACCGTCGGCGCGACCCAGTCGAACGACGCCCGGGCGCCCTTCTCCAACTGGGGCGCCTGCCTGGACATCTTCGCCCCCGGCGTGAACATCCTGTCGGCCATCCACACGTCGAACACCGCCACCACGCTGTGGAGCGGAACGTCCCACGCCTCGCCGCACGTGGCCGGGATGGCCGCCCGGGTGCTCAGCAACAACCCGACGTGGACCCCCGCCCAGGTGGCCAGCTACCTGACCAGCGTCGCCAACCCGGTCGTGGTCAACCCGGGCACCGGCTCTCCCAACCGTCTGCTGTACCTGTCGCCGCTGCTCTGAATCGACCGGTCCGACGAGAGCCCACGAGGTCGCCCGCCGAGCGGTGGTGGCGACCCGAGCAGAAGGAGGCCAGGGCATGGATGCCCCACACAGCCCCGCCCGTCCCCGCCGTCGTGCCCTGAACGGCGTGACGGCCCTCGTGGTCGGCACGCTGGTCGCCGCCGGCCTGACCACCCCGGCAGGCGCCAACTCCGACCACACGCCGAGCCCGGTCGGCCAGATCCTTGGTGCCGGCGGTCCGACCGTCGTCCCGGAGAGCTACATCGTCGTGCTCAGGGACAGCGCGGTCGGCGGCCGGGCCGGCACCCGGCAGGATGCCGTCACCCGGCTGGCCACCGAGGTGACCAGCCGCTTCGGCGTACGGCCGGACCAGGTGTGGGGCGACGCCCTCAACGGCTTCTCGATCCGCACCTCCGAAGCCGTCGCCCGCCGGATCGCCGCCCACCCCGCCGTCGCCCATGTGGAAGCCAACCAGACCGTCCAGCCGACCAGCACCACGCTCAGCGTGCCGTGGAACCTGGACCGGCTCGACGATCCGCTCGGACTCGACGGCAGCTACGACTACCAGAGTCAGGGCACCGGTGTCCCGGTGTATGTCATCGACTCCGGGATCCTCCTCACCCACCAGGAGTTCGGCGGCCAGGCCTACTTCGGCTACAACTACGGTGGCGCAGCGGTCTGCGGCCCCCACGGCACGCACCTCGCCGGCACGATCGGCGGGACGACGTACGGGGTGGCCAAGGACGCCACCCTGATCTCGGTGAAGGTGCTGGACTGCGGCACGTCGAGCACCTGGGCGGGCGTGATCAGCGGGGTCAACTGGGTGACCGGCCACCACCAGGCCGGGACCCCCGCCGTGGCGAACCTCGCGCTGACCGGCAGCCTGAACACCGCAGCCAACATGGCGGTGACGAACATGATCGCCGACGGCGTCACGACGGCGGTGGCGGCGGGCAACTCCA
Source organism: Micromonospora pallida (assembly GCF_900090325.1). Classification (NCBI taxonomy): domain Bacteria; kingdom Bacillati; phylum Actinomycetota; class Actinomycetes; order Micromonosporales; family Micromonosporaceae; genus Micromonospora; species Micromonospora pallida. The sequence continues at coordinate 5,180,482 of NZ_FMHW01000002.1, forward strand.
ACCTGAACGCCTGCAACTACTCGCCGTCCAGCGTGCCGACCGCCATCACCGTCGGCGCCACCCAGCAGAACGACACCCGGGCCAGCTTCTCCAACTACGGCGCCTGCCTGGACATCTTCGCCCCCGGCATATCCATCACCTCTGCCTCGGACACCTCGAACATCGCCACCACGGCCATCAGCGGCACCTCCCAGGCGTCGGCACACGTGGCCGGTATGGCGGCGAGGGTGCTGAGCAACAACCCCACCTGGACGCCCGCCCAGGTGGCCAGCTACCTGAACAGCGGCAGCAACCCGGTGGTCGGCAATCCGGGCACCGGTACGCCCAACCGGCTCCTCCACATGTCACCCCTGCTCTGACCAGAACCGCGTCGCCCCCGGCTCTGGGCAGAACCGCCCGAGCGCGTCAGGTTTCCCGACGACCTGACGCGCTCGGTCGGCGTGGTGGGAAGATCATGCGGTGACGCTTGACGTGCAGCGGGAGCACATCCTCTCGGGTCGGATGTACAACGACCTCACCGATGAGCTGCTGCAAGCCCGGCGGCGGGCCGTGCTGCTGACCACCGAGTACAACGAGAGCTTCGGGCAGCCGCAGGAGCAGCGCGAGGCAATCCTGCGGCGCCTGCTGCGGTCGGTCGGGAGCGAGTGCCACTTCGAGCCGACGTTCCGCTGCGAGTTCGGCTTCAACATCAGCGTCGGCGACCACTTCTACGCCAACTTCGACTGCGTGATGCTGGACGGTGGTGGTATCACCATCGGGAGCCACGTCCTCTTCGGCCCGCGCGTCGGCATCTACACCTCGAACCACGCCGTCGACGCCGCCGAACGGGCAGCCGGCGCATGTTACGCCAAGCCGGTCACGATCGGCGATCATGTCTGGATCGGCGGCGGTGTCACCATCAACCAGGGCGTGACCATCGGCGACAGCACGATCATCGGTTCGGGGAGCGTGGTCACCCGCTCGATCCCGTCCGGTGTGATCGCGGTCGGATCGCCGGCCCGGGTGCTGCGCGAGATCACCGATGCCGACAAGACGGGTTACCAGCCCTGATCCAGGTCAACCAGCCGGTGGGAGCGGGCCGTGGCGATGCTCTCCTCCGTACTGCCCTACACCCTCGAGACCGGCGACGCAGGCTGAGGCCCAACCCCCAGTTGCGGCGACCGCTACCGTCAACCTGTGTCGATCAGTGATGAGGAACTGGCAGCCATTCGCCGACGACCGGCGTACCGGGCGGCACTCTGGCTCGGACGCTTGGCGGTCGTAACGGGCTTCGCGCCGCTTGTCATCGCCGCGGCCGATGACGATGTCAGCCTGGCGGATGCGGTCTTCGCCTGCTTCTTTCCATACATGTCCATGTTGGTCGGTGTGGGAGTACTGCTCTGGCGGGCTGGGGTTCCATTCGAACGACACGGTTGGTCGGTGGGCACGGTTGCCGAGCCCGAACTCAACCGGGCAATAACCTCGGACTTTTTCTTCCGACGGCACTGACCTCGTGCACGGTCGGCGGGAGAAGGACAGCGTCGCCTCGTTGAGGTGGGGTTCGGCGGCACCCTTGCGGCAGCGATGGTTGCCCGTGCTCGCGGTCGCGTTCGGCGCGCCCGTCAGCGCCGAGTTCCTCCAGGCGTATCTGCCGTCCACCGGCGACGTACCGATGTTGCTGGTGTCGCTGCTCATCCTGGCACCGCTCTACGGGGGCGCCGCCCTGCTCATCCGGGAGGTCGCGGTCCGGCGTGGGCTGGGCTGGACCGGGGTGCTGCTGCTGGCCGCCGCGTTCGGCGTCGCCATGCCGGGCCTGGTGGACCTGTCGCTCTTCGTCGAACATCGCGACGACGTCGCCTACTGGGACGAACTGCGCCAGGGCACGCTCGTCGCCGAACTGGGCATCGCCGTCTTTCCGACCACGTCCTGGGTCGCCGGTCATGTCTTCATGAGCGTCAGCGCACCGCTCGCGGTCCTCGACACGCTCGCGCCCCGACACCGGGGCCGTCCACTGCTCGGTCCCGTCGGCATCGTGGTGACCGCGGCGCTGTGCGTCCTCGCGGCGCTGCTCATCCGCAACGACACGGTCCGCCTGTACGGCCAGCCCGGACCCACCCGAAACCTCGTCGTGCTCACGGCGGTGGTCATGCTCGTGGCCCTGGCCCTGACCCGCGTCGGACGGCCGGTCGACACCGGTAGCAGGCGACCAGTGCCGATCTGGAGTCTCACGCTCATCGGCGCGGTCGGCATGTTCAGCATCGACATGCTGCCAGCGACCTGGATCGGTGTCACGGTGTTGGCGGTCCTTCTGGTCGCAGCGGCCATCCTCCTCCGGTGGTGCAGCCGCGTCACCGCCTGGTCATCGAAGCAGGTCGGGGCGCTGGCCGCCGGTGCGACGGTCGGTCGTACGCTCATCGGCTTCCTCGCCCCGCCACCCGACGGGGTGAGTCTCGCCGGAAAGCTCAGCCAGAACGCGCTGCTACTCGCCGCCGTGCTCGGCCTCGCCTGGCTGGTCACGCACCACAGACCCGCCCTCACAGACAGCCCACCAACCGCCCTGCGGCCGACTCGATAGCAACTGCGGCGAGGGAGGACGCGACGTGGAGCGGGTCACCCTCGGCCGAGCGCAGACGGTCGACTGACCTGGTAACCGACATGCGGTGATCCAGTGGCCGAACGGACGTGGTAACCCCAGCGTCGCAATGCCTGCATGATCTTGGCAGCGCCGGCAGGGTTCGCCGAGTGGACATACACCACGCTGATGTCGAACGGCTGTTCCTCGAACGCCGCTTGCTCCAACACCTCGACGACCGGCCAGATCGTGTCGTCCCCGCCGAGGTCGTGATCCAGCCACAACTCGTCCAACCGCTGTCCGCGATGCTGCTCCAGCACCTCGATGCCCGCCGAACTCGTGCGCGCCACCTGCGCCACCCGACCATCGACGAACGAGCGCAGGTCGTCGACCAGCACAATTCGCGGCGGCTCCTTAGTAACCACCCCGCCATCGTTCACGTAGCCAACCAACATCGCCACCGCTATCAGGCATCAAACGATCCCGGCACGGCCTCAAGCCGCCGGCGGACTGCCGGCCACTCGGCATCGGTCACGTACGGCGTCGCAGTTACGGTGGTAGGGCGAGATCGGCTGGGGCGCAGCCATGGTCGGCCTTGGCTTAGGTACAGCGGTCGTCGACGTTGAGACACCGCTGGGTGTGACGCTGGTGGCTCGGTTGTAGGCAAAAGGCCGCTGGAGAGGGTGACGTACTCGGCGCGGGACTTACTGCCCAACGCCCAAAGCGGGGATACCTATCGTCGAACCGCGGCCCTAGGCTTACCCAGGTGACGGATTCCCATGTGGACAGTAGATCATCCGTAGAACCCACGGAGCACGCTCCTCCTAGGCATTGGTCAGCTCCTGAACAGCAGCTTTGGTCCTCCTTCCGCCGAGGCCAAGAGCTCAACCTAAACGGGGTCAACCCCGCAACCACCAACGTGGCCGGTTCTAACCACTGGGGTCCAGATAAGACAATTCGGGCAGAGGTTCTGGCGAGCCTCCTTATCCACAGTCCTCCAAGGGAACCGGGTCGACCTAACCGGCTGATCCTGTCCGGAGCGCGGATCTCTGGCCTACTGGACCTCGGCTGCAGCAAGATTGCTCCTTTCTCTCTGAAAAATTGCCTTTTCGAAGAAGAACCGCTCTTGAATGACGCAGCCGCAGAATTCGTAGGTTTTACAAGTTGTCTACTCCCCGGACTCTCCGCCGCGCGCATGACATGCAGCGGTCCTGTCTGGGTTACGCGCTGCAGGATCGCCGGGGGTGTGTGCCTAGAGGACACAAATGTTGCCGGCGATGTGATATTCCGAGAAACCAGCTTTGAGACCCCCTCTCGACAATTCTCGATTGACCTCGGTGGCGCCCGCATTACAAGCGACTTGGATCTAGATCAATTAGTCGCCAACCAGGCCATCCACCTTCACAACGCCTCCATCTCTGGTGACATTACCTTTACGGGCGCCAACCTGGACTGCCCTGGAGCGTGGGCCATTTCCGGGAGCCAGGTGAACGTTGGGGGTTCCATCTTCTTCACGAAGAATTTCCGCTGCCATGGAGCAGTCAATCTGGAGGGAGCGAAGGTCGACGGAAAGGTAATCCTGACTGGCGCGCAAATCGTGCGCCCGGACGACATTGCACTAGTTCTAGATCACACCTTGGTTAGGCTAGGCGCACAGGCAGACCGCGCGAGGTTCGAGGGAACAGTACGCCTACACCACGCCCACATCGGCTGCCAGATCTCATTCTCGGGCGCTCAGATAATTAGATGCGCCGACAAGAAGGCGCTTTCAGCCGATCACCTCATCGTAGAGGGTTCGGTGACACTGAATAAAGGCTTCCGCTCAGAGGGGCTAGTGCATATGCACGGCGCCAAGATTGAATGCAATTTACTACTGGATGAAGCACGAATATTGACAGATAAAGGGCCGGCCTTGACGCTGGATGGCGCTTCAATTGGCGGGATGCTAGATGCCGATAATTGCGATTTCCAGGGCTACCTTGACCTTGAGGGTGCGACGATTACGGGGCCCGTCAGCCTTAAGGCAGCGAAGCTTGCCACAAACAGCTCCTTGGCCCTTGATGTTCGTCGTGCCGATTTACGGGGAGGAATTTTTGCGACAACAGGCTTTAGCGCACAGGGACTGGTCTCCCTAGCCGATGCGAAGGTCGCCGTAGGCGTAGATTTCAGTGACGCAAGGATTACTAATCCCAGAAAGAAAGCCCTGAGTTCGGCCGGACTCGCACTCATCGGCAACTTCGTATGCAGCCGAATCGAAGTCGACGGCCTTGTAGATCTAGCCGCCGCCGTCATTGAAGGCGATGTGAATTTCGCAGATGCCACCCTGACTGGAGTCCCCTTGGAAGAGGCGTCGAGGGGAACCGAAGTTGACCCGTTCCGCGGAGGTGACTGGCGGGGGGCCTCGCTCCGAGCCACTGCTAGTAAGGTTAGCGGGGACGTCAACCTGCGCGGTGCACGCTTCACTCAATCTCTGGTGCTTGATTCTGCATCCATACAGCGGGCAGTCTACCTTGATTCAAGTCGACTTGAGGGTGAGGAATCCGGCGCTTTAGCCGCGCGCTCTTTGCGTGCTGCGATGCTAAGTCTAAAACTGAAGACGCGGCCAACAGGCGCCGTACTACTGGCCTCGGCCACTATTGGAACGCTCGTTGACGACGCCAACTCTTGGCCCGAAGAAGGTCCGATTTCACTCGATGGGCTCCGCTACGATTTAATCGACACCGATCTAACCATAGAGGATCGCCTTCGAATTCTTCGGCATGCAACATCGACCTACACCCCCCATCCGTACGAGCAATTAGCATCACAGCTTTCGTCCTCAGGTCAGGACGAGGACGCAAGAAAAGTACGGCTTGCCGCCATCCGGCGCTCCTACGAAGCATCACGTCCCCTGATTCGGGCTTGGGGTAGCATACAGGATGCCGTTGTCGGCTATGGCTACGCACCTTTCCGGGCGCTATTCATATCCCTCCTCCTCCTTGCAGGTTCAGTCTCATGGTTCACATTCACCCCTCTCGCTTGCGACAACCCCGGAAAGGAAGGTCTTCCACTCTGTCCGATTAAAGACAATGAACACCCAACATGGGACGCCTGGCTCTACTCAGCAGACCTTCTTATCCCGCTCGTGAACCTCGGACACGAGAATTCGTGGGACCCGACAGGCGCTTCTAAGGTGATTACCTCAGTCCTAATAGTCGGCGGATGGATCCTTACGACAACAATTGTCGCGGCGGCAGGACGCTCTTTGCGAGGCCGCCCATAACCGTAAGGAAGCGTCACACGCCCAACCCGAATCTCCAACATTCGGCGGGCTTGTCGCACAGCAGATGACGCTCCCGCCATCCCTGTCTGCCGTCGACCCGCACTCCTGTAGAGCGGGCCGCCCGCCCGGCCCGCCACGTCAAGACGGCCTTGACGGCTCGTACGGACGCTGGCGGGTCGGGCGGTGGTCTGCTCGGCTCGCCCCGGGTCGACGGCGGGCGGGATGGCTCCCCACCGCAACCACCCCCGCACCGCGACCCGCCGACGGAGCCCCGGCCGTCCTAGAGCCGGAGCGCCCGACGGAGGCGCAGTAACCGCAACCCCGCCACCCACCCAGCAGCCGCCGACGGACCCGGCGTGCGCTCGCCTACGCCGCGCGGACTGCTGGCCGCGCGGCCCGGCCGGCTGCCGGCCCATCACCCCACCGGGAAACGGCCTGTCGTCATGCGGCGGCCCTCCGGGCTCCCCGCTGTTGGCGAGCCCACCGAGACGCAGAGATTCGTACAGGACCGAGTCACCCTCGTCTACCGTATCGGCGCTGCCGACCCCTTACGAGCTGGGTCGCACGGTTCGCCAAGAGCAGGGGCTCATCTACCTCACGGTTCACCCGACGCCGCTGCCGGATTAGCCCGTGCTCCCCTCCGTCGCCCCTGTTCGGCAACTGCTGCTGTACTCCGCTGCTGCACAAGATCGAAAAAGGCCGTCCCCGACAAACGGGAACGGCCTTTGAACTGGGTGGAGCTGAGGGGATTTGAACCCCTGACCCCCTCGATGCGAACGAGGTGCGCTACCGGTCTGCGCCACAGCCCCTCCGTCGGCGAACCGACTTCGGTCCCACCCGGCGTGCACCGGGCGGGCCGGCGACAAGGCTAACAGGTTCCCCGCCCCGAGAGCGAATCGCCCCGCCCCTCCCCGACGGGACCGCGGTGGGACACGGCCCCCAGCGGGGCCGAAAGCCACCACGATCAACAGCGGCGGCCAGCGGTGGCGGGGAGCAAGCCCTCAGCGGCGGGACTGGTAGGGGCGGCCACGCAGGCCGCCGGTGCGGCGGTAGGAGACCGAGCCGCCCCCGCTGGCCGCCGCCGGCAGGTCGTCGGGGCGGTCCAGGCCCATCGCGGTACGCCGTACCGCCTCGCGCTGGGCCGCCAGGCGGCGCTGCTGCTCCCGGCGGGCCGCCGCACGGCGGGCCTGTTCCCGGCGGACCTCGGCCTGCCGGGCGGCCAGCCAGGCCGCCTCCCGGGCCCGCGCCCGCCGCCGACGACGCTCGGCCACCGCCCGGGCCCGCAGGTGGAAGACGTACGCGACGAGCAGGGTGCCGGTGACCGAGACGCTGATCCAGAATCCGGGGCCGGCGACGACCACGCCGATCAGCTCGACGAAGTTGAGCAGCAGCAGCGCGGCCAGTACCCGGCGACGGCGGTAGACCACCGGGGCGTGCTGCCGGCGCGGCGGCCGGCGGCGGGCGCGTCCGGAGGCCGGGGGCACGGCGCGCAGTCGGCCGGAGCGGCGGCCGGAGCCGCTGCCCGGGGAGCCGGACCGGCCCGTCGAACCCGGCGCGGGGCCGGAGGCGGAACCAGCGGCGGACGGGTCGGCAGCAGGCCGGGGTACGGCGGTGCCGTCCGGACCGAGCGTGACCACCAGGGAGCGGGACGGGTTCACCGGGCGGCGTCCGGGCACAGTACGACGCCGTCGGCGGCGCTGGAGCACCCGCGCCGTCGACTGCGCCCGCTCCGCCACCAGCCGCTCGGTGGCGTCGTACCGGCGGACGAGCGCCGGGGCGAGAGCCAGCAGGCCGGCGGCGGCGAGGACGGCGAGGAGCACCGAGGTCGGCACCCTCACCCCTCCCGTCACCGAAGTTCGGGCACTCGCGCGCCGGCCGCAGGATCGCCGACCGGACACCGCCCGTTCCGCCGATCTTGCGGCCACCGCGGCGCTTGCCACAGCTTGCAGTTACCTGAGGTTACGGGCGACCGACCAGGAAGATTGTGCGCCGCGCCGGATTGTCGACGGTGGGACAGCTCATCCGGCGTCGGCACGCAGCCGATGCCAGCGGGCCAGCAGACCGCCCTCGGCGGCCACCTCCTCGTGGGTCATCGCGTACCCGATGTGGTCCCGCCACGCGCCGTCGATGTGCATGTACCGCTGGTGGTACGACTCCTCGCGGAAGCCGAGCTTCTCCACCACCCGCCGGGACGGCCGGTTCTCCGGCCGGATGTTCACCTCGACCCGGTGCAGCCCGCCGGGGCCGAAGGCGTGGTCGACGGCGAGCGCCAGCGCGGTGGGGATCACCCCGCGTCCGGCCACCCGGCTGTCCACCCAGTAGCCGACGTACCCGGAGCAGAACGCCCGCCGCACGATGTTGCCGACGTTCAGGTGCCCGACCAGCCGTTCGCGCCCGTCCTCGTGCAGGCAGACCGCGAACGGCATGCCCTCGCCGAGCCGGGCGGACCGACGCTGGTCACGGTGGACGTAGCGGAACGCGGTGGGCGAGTTCATCTCGTTCCAGCGGCCGGGTACCGAGGACTCCCAGGGGGCCAGCCAGTCCCGGTTCGCCCGGCGCACCTCCGACCAGGCCGCCGCGTCGGAGCGGCGGTACGGCCGCAGCGCCACCGGGCCGTCGGAGAGGACGGCCGGCCAGCCGGGGGCGCTGCCGGACAACATCCCGATCACCGGCGGCGGTCCAGCAGCAGCACGTCCACGGTGGAGCCGGCCGCAGCCGTGGTGACCCGCTCGCCGAGCACCATCAACCCGTTCGCCTCGGCCAGTCCGGAGAGGGTGAACGGCCCACCCGGCAGCGGCTGGACGGTGTAGCCGCCGCCGCGCCGCTCGGCCACGTGCGCGGGTCGGAACTCCCGCAGCCCGCCGGGGGACGTGATGGTCTCCAGCAGGTGTGCGCGGACGCTCGGTCGGAAGACCGGCTCCGCCCCGGCGAGCAGGTTGATCGCGGGACGGGCCAGCACCTCGAAGCCGATCATCGCGGCACCGGGTTCACCGGGCAGACAGACCACCGGCACCTCCTCGGCCCCGACCGTACCGAACCCGAGGGACGTACCCGGATAGAGGGCGACCTCGGTGAAGGTCACCGGTCCGGCGCGGCCGCCCTCCCGGCGGGTGAGGATGCGGCGGACCATGTCGCCCGGCCCGGTGCCGGTGCCACCGGTGGTGATGATCAGGTCGGCCCGCAGGGTCTGGTCCTCCAGCAGGCCGCGCAGCGCCTCCGGGTCGTCGTCGCAGATGCCCACCCGGTACGCCAGCGCGCCCACCTCGGCGGCGGCGGCGGTCAACGCGTGCGAGTTGGCGTCCACCACCTGCCCGGGCTGGCTGCCCCGGCCCACGTCGACCAGTTCGTCACCGGTGGCCACGATGACCACCCGGGGGCTGGGACGGACCACCACGTGCCCGAGGCCGGTGGCGGCGAAGACCGCGACCAGCGCCGGGGAGACGTACGTGCCGGCACGGGCGAGCAGTCGGCCGGCGGGCAGTTCCTCGCCGGCCCGGCGGACCCCGTACCCCCGTTTGGGGACGCGGAAGATCTCGACGGCGGCCATGCCCTGGTCGGTCCACTCGACCGGCACCACCACGTCCGCGCCGGCCGGCAACGGCGCGCCGGCCGCCACCGAGAAGCACGAACCCGGGGTGAGCCGGACCGGTCGCCAACTGGCCGCGCCCAGGTCACCGACGACGTTCAACCGGACGATACGGCCGCCCGGCGATCCGGCGTGGCCCGAGGCGTACCCGGCGCCCCGGCCGGCACCGGAGAAGTCCTCCCAGCGTGCCGCGTACCCGTCGACCGCGGCCTGGTCGAAGGCCGGGTACGAGTGCGGCGCGACGACGTCCTCGGCGAGGACGTTGCCGTACGACTGGGTGAGGTCGAGGTCGAGCGGAGGCAGCGCGCGGAGCCTGCGCAGCACGCTGCCCAGGTAGTCGGCGAGCGGCGTCAACTCGTTCGCGGCCGCCTCGGCGTCGGCCGTCGCGGTCATGTACTAGGACCGCCCGACGCGTCGGAGGCGACGAACTCCCCCAGCCACTTGCGGAACTCGGCGCCCAGGTCCTCCCGTTCGGCGGCGATCTGCACCACGGTCTGCAGGTAGCCCAGCGGCATGCCGGTGTCGTAGCGGGTGCCCCGGTAGACGATGGCGTGCACCGGTGTGCCCTCGCTGCGCAGCAGCTCCATCGCGTCGGTGAGCTGGATCTCGCCGCCGCTGCCCGGCCCGGTCCGCCGGATCGCGTCGAAGATCGTGCCGGGCAGGACGTACCGGCCGAGGACGGCCAGGTTGCTCGGGGCGTCCTCCGGCTTGGGCTTCTCCACCATGCCGGTGACCCGGACGACCTCGCCGATGTCGGTCAGCTCCGACTCGGCCGGCTCGACCGAGGCGATGCCGTACCGCTTGGTCTCGCTCGGGTCGACCTCGAAGAAGGCCAGCACGATGCCGCCGGTGCGGGCCTGGAGCTCCAGCATGGCCGGCAGCAGCGGCTCGGACGGCTTGACGAACTCGTCGCCGAGGAGCACCGCGAACGGCTGGTCGCCGACGTGGGACTCGGCGTACCCGACGGCGTGGCCGAGACCGAGCTGCTCGGGCTGCCGGCAGGTGTAGACCTCGGCCAGCTCGCTCGGGCGGCGGACGGCGGCCAGCCGCTCCGCATCACCCTTCTCCTCCAGCCGTGCCTCCAGGTCCGGCCGGCGGTCGAAGTGGTCGACCATCGAGGTCTTGCCCCGACCCGTGATCAGCAGGACGTCACCGATCCCGGCCGCGGTGGCCTCCTCGACGATGTACTGCAACACCGGCCGGTCGACCACCGGCAGCAGTTCCTTGGGCACCGCCTTCGTCGCGGGCAGGAAGCGGGTGGCCAGACCGGCCGCCGGAATGACGGCCTTGACCGCCCGGGGACGGCCGCTCGAGGTGGGCGCCGCTGAAGGATTCGCTGGTTGCTCCGACATGTCGCGAGACTATCGGCCACGGCTCTGCCGCGGCGGGTGTGGCCCGGAAGACGCGCCGCCGTCGGGGACGTGACGCACACCTCCACCGGCCCCGGCGCGGGGCATACCGTCCTCGGGTGGGACCGCCGCCGCCCGGACGGTGATCTCCTCGGTCGCCGGCCGCACCGGCACCGGGGCCACCCGGTACGTGTCCCGGCCGGCCGCCTTCGCCGCGTACAGGGCCTCGTCGGCGGCGTCGAGCACCTGCTGGGCGGTGCTGGCGTGGTCGGGGTAGACGGCGATGCCCACCGACACGGTGACCGGGATCCGCACCGGGTTGGCGTCCGGCAGCCCGGAGTGCGACTCGGTCACGATCGGGCTGTCCCGGACCACCGCGCCGAGCCGCTCCGCCAGGATCGCCGCGCCCCGCGCGTCGGTTTCCGGCAGCAGCAGGACGAACTCCTCACCGCCCTGCCGGAAGGCCAGGTCCACCTCGCGGATCTCGCCGCGTACCCGGCGGGCGAACTCGACCAGCACGGCGTCGCCGACGGCGTGCCCGTACGTGTCGTTGACCGTCTTGAACAGGTCCAGGTCCAGGGCGAGGACGCTGAGCATCCGGCGGAACCGGCTGGCCCGCTCCACCTCACGGCGGATCGACTCGTGGAGGTAGCGGTAGTTCCAGAGCCCGGTGAGCGGGTCGGTCAGCGAGAGACGTTGCGCCTCCTCGTGCAGCCGGACGTTCTCCACCGCCACCGCCGCGTGCCCGGCGAACGTCCGCAGGGTGGCCAGGTCGTCGTCGTCGAACCCGTCGGCGCCGAGCCGGTCGTAGAGGACCAACACACCGAGCGTGCCCGGGGCCGCCTCGCCGGCGAGGGCGGCTCCCCCGAGAGTGTCGGCCGTCGCCGGGCCGGTGAGGGCGGCCCGTCCGGGGATGTCGGCCGTCGCCGGGCCGGTGAGGGCGGCCCGTCCGGAGGTGTCGGCCGTCGCCGGGCCGGGCGCGGCGAAGGGCACCGCCAGGTAGCTCCGCCCGGCCGGCTCGCCGGGCAGTTCGTCGCCCGCTTCGGTCCGGCCCCGACGGGGCTCGCCGGTGGCCGCCACCGCCCCCAGGATTCCGCTGCCCACCGGCACCCGCAGCAGGGCCAGCTCCCCGGGGCCGGACGTCCCGGCCCCGACCCGTCCGTCCGCGCCCAGCCGGCTCTCGTCCGGCCCGGTTCCGTCCAGCCCGGTTCCGTCCAGCCGGCTCTCGTCCGACCCGATCTCGTCCGACCCGATCTCGTCCGACCCGATCTCGTCCGGCCCGGTTCCGTTCGGTCCGGCCATGCAGCGGCCGACGAGGACCCCGTCCTCCTCCACCAGCAGCACCGCGCCGGACCGCGCGCCGGTCGCGGCGACTGCGCTGTGCAGGATGACCCGCAGGATGCGGTCCAGGTCGTGGGTGCTGGCCAGGGTGTCGCCGAGTACCGCGAGGTGCCCCCGCAACTGGTCCCGGCTGCTGGTCAGGGCGACCACGTAGGACTGCGTCTCCCGGGTCATCCGGTTGAACGTGCCGGCGAGCCGGCCGATCTCGTCGTGGCTGCGTACCGGCACCCGGGCGGTCAGGTCCCCCGGGCGACGCGGTCCACGGCGTACGCCAGCTCGGCCAGCGGCCGGGTGGTCACCCGGGCCAGCCGCGCGGCGGCGAGCACGGCGAGGAGGCCGGCGAGCAGCACCGTGGCGACCAGGGCCGCGTGCAGGCCGGGTGACTGGTCGCTGGGTACGGAGAGGAGCAGTGGCAGCGGCTGGCCGGGAGCCGGTCCGGCCCGGCGGACGTACCGCCCGTCACCGGTGCCGGTGACCCGGTCGTCGCCGGCCGGGGCGGCGGCGGCCAGCACCTCGTCGCGTACGCCGGTCGCCTCGGTGGTCTGCGCGATGCCGGCGTCACCGGTCAGGAGGGTGATCTCGACGCCGGTGACCGCGGCGAGCCGGGCCACGAAGCCGGGGTCGACGAGTTGGGCGACGGCGACTCGGCCCAGCATGCCCCCGGCCCGGTCGCGCAGCTCCACCTCGGCACTGAGCGCCCGGACCGGACCGTCGGCCGGGGTGGTACGGGCGCAGTCCAGCCAGGGGCGGTCCGGCGCGCCGGGCGTGGTGTGGACGACCCGTCCGGTCACGTCGGTGACCAGCACGGCGGCGGCAAGGCCCCGGCCGACGACCTGGTTCGCCGCGCCGGCCCGGCCGACCGGGTCCGCACCGCTGAGGGCGACCGCGTCGGCGGCGGCCCGCAACTGCTGGCAGAGGGCGGTGACGGAGGTCCGGACCGCCCCGACGGCCAGCCCGAGCCGTTCGGCGGAGCGGCGCTGGTCGACCGTGGCCAGGGTGGTGCCGACAAAGAACGCGCCGAGCAGGACCGGGCCGAGCACCACCGTGAGGAAGGCTGCGGTCAACCGTCCGCGTAGCGTCACTCTTCCCCCCGGAAGTCCTACGCCCGATGCTGCGATGCTTACACAGTGACACCGCTGTACGAGCGTTGCGTCAGGAGTGTTGCGTGACGGATTTTTCTGATGAAGCAGAAGAGGCCCCTGGGGCGAAGCGCGACACCCGGGTGGAACTGCTCGCGCGCCGCCGGGCCCTGGGGGCCGGGGAGCGCGCCGCCGCCGCGACCGCCGTGGCGGGCACGCTGGTCGACCTGGTACGCCGGCTGCGTCCGCGCCGGATGACCGGGTACGTGCCGGTGGGCTCCGAGCCGGGCGGGCCGGACCTGCCGGAGGTGCTGCGGTCGGCCCTGTCGCCGGGGGCGGAGTTGCTGCTACCGGTGCTCCGGGACGACCTCGACCTGGACTGGGCCGGATACTCCGGTCCGGCGGCCCTGGTGGCGGCCGGGCGGGGGATCCGCGAGCCGGTCGGGCCCCGGCTCGGCCGGAGCGCGGTGGCCGGGGTGGAGCTGGTGGTCGTACCGGCGCTGGCGGTGGACCGGCAGGGAATCCGGCTCGGCCGGGGCGGCGGATCGTACGACCGGGCGCTGGCCCGGATGCCCGCCGGAGCGTGGACGGTCGCCCTCCTGCACGACGGTGAGCTGGTCGACCGGCTGCCCGCCGAGCCGCACGATCGTCCGGTGCGTGCGGTGGTCACGCCGACCGGTGGGCTACAGGTCTTGACCACACCTTGACCACTCCGGCTGGACGAACCCGGGTCAGATGGCGCACCATTGGCACTCGAACAGGTGGAGTGCCAACAGGCTGTGCCAGATCCGGAGGAGAACGTGCCCACGTACCAGTACGCCTGCACCGCGTGCGGCCACCAGCTCGAGGCGGTGCAGTCCTTCTCTGACGAGCCGCTGACCGAGTGCCCGGCGTGTGCGGGTCGGCTGCGCAAGCTGTTCAACTCGGTCGGCATCGTCTTCAAGGGCTCCGGCTTCTACCGCACCGACTCGCGTTCGGCCGGCTCGGACTCGCTGACCAGCGGCAAGGGGGGCAAGTCCGACTCGTCGTCCGGCGGGTCCTCCGGCGGTGACTCCGGCTCGTCGTCCTCTTCCTCGTCGTCGTCCGCCAGCAGCGGCGGCAGCTCCGGCGGATCGTCGAACGGCTCCTCCGGGGGCTCCTCGACGGCGAAGGCCCCCGCGGCCAGCGCCTCCTCCTGACCGATCCGGCCCCTGCGCGAGGCGACACCCTGCGCTTCGGTCGGCGAGGACCACGCGTCAGCCGGTCGGCCACCCGGGGCAGTCCCGGCCATAGCAGATCCACTCCGCCGCCGGGCGTTTTCCACAGGCGCGCGGGTCGTCCACAGGCGGCCCGCGCCGCCGTCCCGCACCGCCTAGCCTGCTGTCCCGGCGCGCTCCAGCGCGTCGGCGACGACCGGGGACCAGCTCACCCCGGCGACGGTGAGGGAGGCGGGCATGCGCTTCGGTCGTACGGTCGGCGAACGGTCACTACGTCCGGTCCGGTGGCCGGGCCGGCCCGGTGGGAGCACCCTGCTCCGGGTGGGGCTCGTCGCCGCGCTGCTCGGCCTGGCCGCCACCGTCCTGCACACCCCGCCCGAATGCGGTCCGGCCCCGGGCGCGGCTCCCGCCGGGGCGCGCCCGTCCCCGAGCAGCCCACCGGCGCGCTCCTCCCCCGCCGACCCGTCGTCCCCGGCGGCCGAGGGGCCGACCGGTGCCGGCGAGCCGGGCGACCGGTCCGGCGGGACGCTTCCCCTACCCGCTGGCACGGTCGGCCTGCCGGTACGGCTGGCCGAACCGGCCGCCCTCGCCGTCGTCCGCCCCGGCGACCGGGTGGACCTGCTGGCCGTACCCGCCACCGGACCGGTCACGACGGTCCTGGTCGCCTCCCGGGCGCTGGTCCTCGACGTGGTCGGCGCCGACGAACTGGACGGCTCGTCCGCCCTCTACCTGGCCCTCGCGCCGCCGCAGGCGGAACGGGCGGTCGGGCAACCGGAGGGCAGCCGGTTCGCGGTCATCGTGCGCGGCTGACCCCACTCGGAGTGGTCCCACCGGCTGACCACTCCGGCCAGCCCCACCGGAATGACCCGGTGACCGGCGGGACGGCCGGGCCACGTCGGCCGTTCAGCACCGGCCGCACCGGTTCGCGTCAGTCCCAGTGCGGCGGACGCTCGGCGAGCAGCCGGTCGTCGTTGTCACGGGTCGACTCGCCCCAGCCCCGGTCGGTGTCGTCGGTGGTCTGCTCGGGCAGCACCACGAAGTCGTCGCTCAGGTCGACGACGCGGTCGTCGTCGCCGGACGGGTTCAGCAGCCGCTCCTCCACGAGCCGAGCGTAGCCCAGCGCACCGCCATCCTCGTCTCCGCGAGCCGCGTCCCGGTGCTGCGTGCCGGCGCCCGGTAGCGTCGGACGGCGTGACGACGCCCCACGGTTCCGAGGACGACTACTGGCGTCGGCCGCCGTCCGGCGAGCCCACGCCGCCAGCGGCGACCACCCCACCGCCAGCCAGCGGATACACCGGTCCGCCACCGACCACCGCGCCCCCGCCGGGCTGGCGTCCACCGCTGCACCTGCAACCGCCGCCGCCCCGCCGGCTTCCCCCACAGGACCCGGACGCGCTGGACGCCGCCGAGCAGCGGGCCCAACGGGTCACCCAGGTCGTGGGGACGGTGGTCGGAGTGGTGCTGCTGGTGGTGATCTGCCTGCTCTGCTCGCGGGCGCTGTTCTGAGCGGTCGCCGGCCGGGCTCAGCGGGTTGCCGGCCGGGCTGTCCAGCCAGGCCCGGGCGGGTGGGTAGGGCGGTGCCGGTCAGACCACGCCGTCCCAGACCGCCCGGGCGCCCGTCTCACCGGTCAGGTAGACGAGGGTGGACGCGACCACGGCCAGGCCGACCACCACGACCGTCAGCACCACTGGCAGCCACGACGGCAGCGCCCGGGCGCGGGCCCGACCGCTGGTGGCCAGCAGCAACACGATCGCTGCGACGGCCAGTGCCACGGTGGCCCAGAGCAACTGGTCGCCGTATCCGGAGTGGGTCTCCACCTGGGAGAGGATCTCCGGCGGGTAGCCGCTGTCCCGGAGCGCCTTCTCGAACGCCTCGCCGGACTCGGTCGCCACCCAGGCGATCACCGGCGTCACCACGGCCAGCGCCGCCACCGCCCAGCCGAGGCGGTCACGCCATCGGGGCAGCACCCCGTACGCGACGGCCAGCAGCGCCAGCAACGGCACGAACACCACGACGGCGTGCACGATCAGGACGTGTTGCGGCAATCCCGCGATCTTCTCAAACACCGCCACCTCCGGTTGACTTCCGCGCCGCGCCAGCGTACGTCGCATTCCTGTCCGGCTGATTACACGCGTCAAACCGGGATCCGGTTCGGTGCCACCGCCGGTGACCTGGGCTGTGGCCGGGGCCACGTGTCCCGGAGGCCGGTTGTCGCCCCCACCGTGGCGTGCTGTGATTGATTCATGTCCACTACCGAGGAGCTGCTCAGGTCGAGGGGCCTGCGGGTCACCCGGCCCCGGCTCGCCGTCCTGGACGTCCTCGCCGCCGGTGGGCACCTCGAGGTCGAGGAGATCGCCCGGCGGGTCCGCGAGCGGCTGGACTCGGTCTCCACCCAGGCGGTGTACGACGTCCTCGGCGCGCTCTCCCGGGCCGGCCTGTCTCGCCGGATCGAGCCGGCCGGCAGCCCCGCCCGGTTCGAGGCACGGGCCGGGGACAACCACCACCACGTGGTCTGCCGGGGTTGCGGCGACATCGCCGACATCGACTGTGCCGTCGGCAGCGCCCCCTGTCTGGATCCGAACATCGCCCACGGCTTCGAGGTCGACGAGGCGGAAGTGACCTTCTGGGGGCTCTGCCCCACCTGCCAGGCCCGCCGCTCCGCCGACGTCTGACCGACCATCGCCCGCGGGTCAGTGGGCGGCCGTCGATCCGGCGCAGCCCGTCCCCGAGCGTGGCACTCTTGGTCGGTGGCATCCGATGACACCGGCCTCTTCGGTCCCAACTCGGTGACCTGGAAGGTGCACGAGGAACCCGTCCTGCTCGTCGCCGCCCTGCGCTCGCTCTACCTCCAGGCCCTGCACCCCCGGACGATGGCCGGCGTGGCGCAGAACAGCGATTACCGCCGGGACGCGTGGGGCCGGCTGGTGCGCACCGCCACCTACGTGGCGACCACGATCTACGGCACCACCGCCGAGGCGGAGGCGGCCGGACGCCGGCTGCGGGCCCGGCACGCCCGGCTCCGGGCCGTCGACCCGGCCACCGGCGAACCGTTCCGGATCGACGATCCGGACCTGCTGCGCTGGGTGCACGTCACCGAGGTCGAGTCGTTCGTCGGCACCGCCCGGCGGGCCGGGCTGTCCCTGACCGACGCCGAGGTGGACCGTTACTACACCGAGCAGCGTCGGGCGGCGGCCCTGGTCGGGTTGGACCCGGACACCGTCCCCGGCACCGCTGCCGAGGTGGACGACTACTACCGGCGGATCCGGCCGGAGCTGCGGATGACCCGGGAGGCGGCGGAGACCGCGCTCTTCCTCACCGCCCCGCCGCTGCCCGGGAACTTCAGTCTGCCGGTGCGGCTCGGCCTCACCCTCGGTCCGCCCCGCTGGGCGTACTTCGGCGTCGCCGGTACGGCGCTGGGGCTGCTGCCCGGCTGGGCACGCCGGCTCTACGGCGGCCTCGGGCTGCCCACCACGGCCCTCTCCGCCGAGGTGGGGCTCCGGGCGCTGCGTCTGGCGCTGGCCGCCGTGCCGCAGCGCTACTGGGAGGGGCCGCTCCAGCAGGCCGCCAAGGCCCACGCCGCCCGGCTCGCCAGCCCGCCCCTGCCGGTCTGACCGCCTTTCGCCCGTCTCGACAACCCGGCCGGCGCTGAGGACACGAGCCGGTCAGTTCCGTGCGGTCGGGTCCGGGGCGTGTTCCATGGCGGCCCACGGCTCCCGGCCCGGGACCTGCGCCCCGTCCGGGCAGATCCGCCGGTAGTCACACCAGCCGCAGCGGGTGCTGGGCAGGGTGGGGAACGCCTCGTCGGGCTCGGCCCCGTCGGCGACGGCCCGCTCGGCGGCCATGATGTCCCGCGCGGTCTCCTCGGCCCGGCCGACCTGCCGGGCGAGGGACTCGGGGGTGTGCTCGTGGGCGGCGACCGTACCGGTCGGCAGGTGGTGCAGCTCCACCCGGCGACACGGCCGGCGGAACACCCGTTCCGCGGCGTACGCGTAGAGCGCCAGGGCCTGGGAGCCCCGGGCGTCGTCGGCGTCCAGCCCGGTCCGGCCGGTCTTGTAGTCGACGATCACCAGCTCGGGGCCGTCCGGGCCGGGGCGGGAGTCGATCCGGTCGGCGCGACCGTTGAGGGCCAGCACGGCGGTCTTCGCCGCCACCGTCCGCTCCACCCCGACCGGCTCGACCGCCGGGTCGAGGGTTTCCACGTACGCCTCCAGCCAGGACAGCGCCCGCCGGAAGGCGGCCCGCTCCTGCTCGTCGTCGCGGTAGCCGTCGCGGACCCAGGTGCCCTTGAGCAGGGCGGCCAGCGCCTCCGGGCGACGCCGGTCGGCGGGGAGTGCGTACCAGTTCTTCAGGGCGGTGTGCACGCTCGCGCCGAGCGAGTTGTGCGCCCACGGTGGCCCCTTCGGCGGGGCCGGCCGGTCGACGTAGGAGTAGCGGTAGCGCCGGGGGCAGTCGGCGTACGACCCGAGTTTGCTCGGTGTGCAGACGAACAACCGCTCCGGCATGCCGGCGAAGCCGAGCTGCTCGGGCTGCTCGGCGCGGGGGCGGGGCGCACGGCCGCTGGTGGCGCGGCCGGACCGGTCGGCTGGGGAACGTCGCACACCGCGATCCTGCCATCCCGGTACGACAGGTCGGAAACCGACGAGTCGGACGGCCCTGTCGTCCGGGCGGGGCCGGTGGAGCCTGAGGCCGGTGAGACCGGGGCCGGGAGGCCGGTGAGACCGGGGCCGGGAGGCCGGTGAGACCGGACGGCCCGGACGCCAGAGAGCCTCGTCGCGGGTCAGGCTGAGGCAACCGGACGCACCCCGGTGGCCTCCGCGACGATCCGCTCGTACGCCTGCGGACTGGTGGTGTGGGCGCCCAGCCGGACAGTCTTGTGCGTGCCGTGGAAGTCCGACGAGCCGGTCACGAGCAGTCCGAGCCGGGCGGCGAGGGCCCGCACGTGCTCCCGTTCGGCCGGCGAGTGGTCCTCGTGGTCGGCCTCGAGCCCGGCCAGGCCGACCGCCGCCAGCTCGACGATCAGCTCGTCCGGCACGATCCGGCCCCGGCGGCTGGCCCGGGGGTGGGCGAAGACCGGCACCCCGCCGGCCGCCCGGACCAGCGCCACCGCCTCGAAGACGTCGATGTCCTCCTTGGCGACCCGGTAGCGGCTGCCCAGCCACCGCGACCCGAACGCCTCGCTGGTGGTCGCCACCAGCCCGGCCCGGATCAGCGCCGCCGCGATGTGTGGTCGGCCGATCGAGCCGCCGGCTGCGGCAGTGTGGATCTCCGTCCAGCTCACCTCGACGCCGTCGGCCCGCAGCAACTCGACGATGCGCTCCCCACGGGCCTCCCGGGAGGCCCGCACCCGGGCCAGCTCGGCGGCGAGCGCCGGGGCGTCCGGGTCGAAGAGGTACGCGAGCAGGTGCAGCGACACCGCCGGCTGCACCCCGTTCCAGAGGCAGGAGATCTCCGCGCCCCGGATCAGGGTGAGCCCCGGCGGCAGTGCCTGCCGCGCCGGCTCCCATCCGGCGGTGGTGTCGTGGTCGGTGATCGCCACGACGTCGAGCCCGGCGTCGGCGGCGGCCCGCACCAGTTCGGCCGGGGTCAGGGTGCCGTCGCTGGCGGTGGAGTGGGTGTGCAGGTCGATCCGGGACGGGGTGGACGAGGATCGCGGGATCACCGCCCGGACGTTACTCCCGCCGCCGCCGGCCGTCCCGCCCCGGGAGCGGCCGGCCGGCGGGACGGACCGGCGGGGCCGGGGCCGTCGATGGCGGCGGGACCTCGTCCGACGGCGGGCTGGGCATCGGCTGCGGGGCGACGGTCAGAGGGCTGCGCTGGCGACGAGCGCGAGACGCTGGCCCGCTGGCAGGCCCGGCACCGCCGTGGCGACGGCCGGTGCCGGGCTCCGGTCGAGCCGGAGCCGCACCAGCGTCCCGTCGACCGCCGGATAGACGACCTCGTCGGACGGCCACGCCGCCGCGCCGGCCACCGCCGGCCCCACGGAGCGGACCACCGGTTTCGCGCCGAACGCCTGCCCGAGGTCGACCAACAGGGCCGAGTGGGCCGTGGACGGGCTGTCAGGGACGCTGTTCACCAGCAGCCACCGCCCGTCCGGGGAGACCGACCCCGGCCCGTCCCCGATCGGGGGCACCGCGCAGCCGGTGACGGCTGCGGCCAGGTCGCGGGCGGGATCGAGCAGGGCCAGGCACGGGCGGGACGAGGCGTCGCCGGTGACCCGGGCGACCAGCCTGCCGTCCGGAAGCCGGCCGTAGACGTCGAGGGTGGACCGGTCCGCGCCGGCCCGGAACGGGCTGCCGTCGGCCATCCAGAGGGCGAAGCCCGGCCGGTCCGCTCGTACCCGGAGCAGGACGCCGTCGTCGACGAACCCGACCGGTGCCGCCGACTCGGGGGCGGTCGTCCGCAGCCCCGGGAGCAGCTGGCCGTTGGCGATCGTGGCGGTGTTCAGCTCGGTCCCCTCCCGCCAGGCGAGACGCCTGCCGGCCGGGTCGGCCGCCACGGCGTCCGCCCCGGCGAGCAGCACCCGGTGGGTGCCGGTGCCCCCCATCAACCACACCGTCCGCCCGGCCGCGCTGCGCGTGCCGATGAGCAGCAGTCCCTCCGCGGTCGGCAGGGCCCGCTCGACCGGACCGATCCCGCCGAGATCCCTCCCCCGGCCGTCGACGACCAGGGTGGAGCCGGCGACCAGTGACAGCCCTGCGAACGCCGGCCCGTCGAAGGCCACTGTCGGTTCCGGAGCGGTCGGTGTCGCGGGCGGTCCGGTCGGGTCGCCGAGCAGCACGGTCGGGCTGGTGTACTGCGCGGTGCCGGTGTCGATCTGGGCGATGCCGGTGCTGACCGTCGCGACCGCGACCGCGGCCAGGGCCACCCCGGTCAGCGTCCGTCGGCGTTGCATCCGCTCGGCCCGGCGTACCGCCTGGCCGGCCGGATCCACCGCGAGCGGCCGGGGTGCGGCGACCCGCCGGGCCAGCGTCTCCCGCAACGCCTGTTCCAGATCGTCCTGCGCCACGCGGAATGGACGCGGCGAACCGGTGCGCGGGTTGTCGGGGCGGTTCACCGGTTTTCCCTCGGGCCGGTCGATGCGGGTAGCGGGGTGGCGAGCACCGGTGGCCGGGCCGGGAGCGCCGGTGCCGGCTCGAGGTCGGTGACGGGGTCCGCCGGACCGGACGCACCGATGTCTGCGGCGGGTCGCGACGCCACCGGCCGCACCGGGGTACGCGCCACCGCACCGGCGGTGGACGGAGCCGGCGCCTCGGCAGCCAGGTCGAGAGCCTCCTCGGTGCCGAGCCGGCGGCGCAGCGTGTTCAGGGCCCGGGAGGTCTGGCTCTTCACCGTCCCGACGGAGATGCCGAGCAGCGCCGCCGTCTGCGCCTCGGAAAGGTCCTCGTAGTAGCGGAGCACCAGCACCGCCCGTTGCCGGGCCGGCAGGGCCCGCAGATGCCGCCAGAGCGCGTCCCGGTCGAGCTGCTGCTCGATCTCGTCGGTCGCGGCCCGCTCGGGCAGCACCTCGGTGGGGCGCTCGCCGTGCCAGCGCCGCCGCCACCAACTCGTCGACGTGTTGACCAGCACCCGCCGGGCGTACGGCTCGACGGCGTCGATCCCACCATTGCGCTTCCAGGCCAGGTAGGTCTTGGTCAGCGCGGTCTGGAGCAGGTCCTCGGCGGTCGCCCAGTCACCGGCGAGCAGGTAGGCGGTACGCAGCAGGGCTCCGGAGCGGGCCGCGACGAACTCGCGGAACTCCTCCTCCAGGTCGTCCCTGTCGGCCACCGCTCACCTCCCGACCGTCCTCTCTGGCAGGCTGCCATGATCGGGAGGTCAGGTCGACGGCGAAAAGGTGCGTGTCCCTCCGATGTTCGGACGGAAACCTACGCCCCGTCGTCCGCCTTCGCCTCGTCGGCCTCCTTGCCCAGCCGCGCCTCGACTGCCTGCGGCTCGTACATCTCCTCGACGACGCGCAGGTAGAGCTCGTTCGGGTTGGGCAGGTTCTTGACCTCGCGAAGCGCCTGGTCCTGGCCGGCGGACTCCAGCACGAAGGTGCCGTAGTTGAGGGCCCGGCCGGTCGGGGTCTGCTCGTACTTCATGTCGGTGACCCGGGCCAGCGGCATCATCGCGACCTTGCGGGTGATGATCCCGTTGACCACCATGACCCGCTTGTTGGTCAGGATGAACCGGTCGTACCACCAGTCCGCGACCTTCCACGCGACCCAGCCCATCACCGCGAACCAGAGCAGCACGGCGATGGTGGTCAGCGCGCCGACGTTCTGGCCGGCGAGGAAGCCGGAGAGGTAGCCGAGGACGAAGGTCGCGGCGACCCCGATCAGGATCGGCGTGGTGAGGTGGATCCAGTGCCGCTTCCACTCGCCCCGGTACCGCTCGGTGGGGAAGAGGTAGCGGGCCACCAGCGAGCTGGGCTCGTCCTCGAGGGGCAGCACCCGGCGCGGCGCCGAGCCGGCGGCGTCCGCCCGGAGACCGGCCAGCTCGTCGTCGCTGAAGACCGGCGGCTGATATTCAGCCTCCGGGTCACGGACCCAGGTGCGGCCGGAGCGAGCGTCGTCCGGATAGGGCGGGCCGTCGACGGGGTAGCCGAGGTCGTCCGGATAGGACGCCCGGTCGCCGTAGCCCGGCGGCGGGTCGTCGTCCGCCCGGTACCGGGGGATCGGCTCCGTGTCACGCTCCCGACGCTCCCGGTCGGGATCGTCGGGGTCGGGGGGCAGGCCGGAGGGGCTTCCCATCGCTGGCTAGGCGAAGACGTTGGTGAAGAAGTCGCCGAAGCCCTGCGCGATGTCCATGATGCCGCCACCGAGCGACTTGAAGACGTCAGCGGCGGAGTTGGGTTGGAACGCGATGAAGAAAATCAAGAACGCGACTCCGGCCCAGGTGAGGACCTTCTTGACCATGACGGGCCCATCCTCTCGCGCGGTGCCGGGTCCCATGCCGCAGCGGCACCCAGAGTATCAGTCAGGTGTCGTACGGTGAATACTGCGTCTGTTCTCCGACATTCCGGGAAACTTGTCAAGCCCCTTTGCTCGTCAAGCCTTCCCGTGCAGGTACGGAGAGGGCGCACCGTACACGAGCTCGGGCGGAGTCCACTCGGTCAAGTCGTGCAGGACGACGTCTTCCGCGAGGAGGTGACCCGCGCTCGCCGGCCAGGCTATCGCATGGAGCCACATTCCCCGAGCCTCGCCGGCGTACGCGCTTCGATCCGTCGAGGAATCGACGAGCCACAGTGGAGTGGGATGGCCCCCCACCCGGATCTTCGCGGTGGCGACGTGCCCGGGGTGCCCCGGGCCGGGATCGTCCAGCGCCTCGGTGAGCCGGGGTCCCGGGTCCGGGCCGGGCGTACCGGCCAGGCGGGTGCCCAGCCCCACGCCGGGCTCCTCGGCGACGAAGACCACGTCGGCCGGGCCGCCGCCGAGCGGGGCGGGACCGGCGCACGCCACCACGGTGGCGCGCACCCCGGTGCGGTCGTCGCCGGCCCAGGCAACGCCGGTCAGCGTCCAGCCGGGCGGCAGCGGCCAGGGGGACCAGAGGGGGACGGCCGGGGTATCCCCGGCGAGGCCGGCGGAGATCCGCTCCACCACGCTCGACACGATCTCCGGGCTGATGTGCTCCGGGATGTGCAACGGGGGAACGGGACCGCAGGACAGACAACGCGACTCGGTGTGCATCAGGTCCGGCCCCCGTACCGGTCCGCCACACCGCGGACAGCTCACCGAAACACTCATATCCACACGGTCACCCCGGATCGCCACCTCGTCAAGCGGAGCGGCTTTTTCGGTCACATCCCGCTCGCCACCTGGTAACGATCCGGGCCCGCGCAGGTCAGGCCGGGGGCGGACCGGCGTACGTCCGGACCCAGGCGTGCATGGCGATGCCGCTGGCCACTCCGGCGTTGATCGAGCGGGTCGAGCCGTACTGGGCGATCGAGAAGAGCTGTTCACAGGCGGACCGGGCCGCCTCGGAGAGCCCGGGCCCCTCCTGACCGAAGAGCAGTACGCAGCGCCGGGGCAGTGTGGTGGTCTCCAGCGGACAGGAGCCGGGCAGGTTGTCGATGCCGACCACGGGCAGGTCCCGACCGGCCGCCCAGGCGACGAACTCCTCGATCGTCTCGTGGTGCCGGACGTGCTGATAGCGATCGGTCACCATCGCGCCGCGCCGGTTCCAGCGCCGCCGTCCGACGATGTGCACCTCGGCGGCGAGGAAGGCGTTGGCGTTGCGCACCACGGTGCCGATGTTGAAGTCGTGCTGCCAGTTCTCGATCGCCACGTGGAAGTCGTGCCGGCGGCGGTCCAGGTCCTCGACCACGGCCTCCCGCCGCCAGTAGCGGTACCGGTCGACCACGTTGCGGCGGTCGCCCCCGGCGAGCAGTTCCGGGTCGTAGCGGGGGTCGTCGGGCGGGTCCCCGGGCCACGGGCCCACGCCGACGTCGAGCTGGTCACCGGTCACGCTGGCACAGCGTACGGTGCCCGGCGGTCGCCTCAGCGCAGACCCAGCGTCATCCCCAGCCGGTCGAGGAACCGCTGGTCGGTGGGGCTGAGTGCGGGGCCGCCGGGGGCCTCCCGGCAGACCCGGGCGGCGACCGACTGCACCCACTGTCGGTACGCCGCCGAGTCGGCCGGGTCGGCCCGCCGGCGGAGCACCCGGGCTGCCGTCCGACAGTCGGTGAGCAGATCCACCGGATCGGTCGGGACCGTTCCACGGCGGCGACGGCCCCGGCCGGACCGGTCGGGGCCCGTGGACTCGTCGTGTCGGGCGTAGATGGCGGCGACCACGGCGCGGACCAGGTCGGAGTCGAAGGCCCGTCCGGCGGCCACCGCTTCCAGGCCGGCGAGCCCGGCGGCGACGCCGCGCACCGGCCGACCGGGGGCCGGGGCGGTGGCCACGACGACCACCCGTCCGGGCAGACCGGTGAGCAGTTCCCACTCGGTGGCGGAGTAGACGGCGGTGGTCGACGGTGCGGCGCGACGGCCGGCGGCGGGCGGCTCTCCGGCGAGGGAGTGGCTCATCGGAACCTCCGGCGTCAGCATAAGCCGACTGTCCGGCGACCGAACCCCGGACCACCCGGGACACGGGGCGGATACGTGGTCAGCGGGGCTCGGGGAAGCTGGGCCGTTCCGGGTCGACGCCCTCCGGCACGGCCGCCACCGCGTACTCACGCTTGGGAACCATGACCCGGCGACGGAAGACGCAGACCAGGGTGCCGTCCTGCTTGTAGCCCCGGGTTTCCACGGTGACCACGCCCCGGTCGGGCTTCGACCCCGACTCGCGCTTGCCCAGCACGGTGGTCTCGCCGTAGATGGTGTCGCCGTGGAAGGTAGGTGCCACGTGCCGGAGCGACTCGACCTCGAGGTTGGCGATGGCCTTGCCGCTGACGTCCGGCACCGACATGCCCAGCAGGAGGGAGTAGACGTAGTTGCCGACCACCACGTTCCGCCCGAACTGGCTCGTATGCTCCGCGTAGTGGGCGTCCAGGTGCAGCGGGTGGTGGTTCATGGTGAGCAGGCAGAAGAGGTGGTCGTCGTACTCGGTGACGGTCTTGCCGGGCCAGTGCCGGTAGACCGCGTCGACCTCGAACTCCTCGTAGTAGCGGCCGAACTGCATCCCGGTCCCCTTAACCTGAGGGCGACGAAGTGCGACACAGTGTGCCTTATCGATGGTTAAGGCGGCTGCGAAGAGGTCCGGACGCAATGAGCGGCGGGGCCCTCCCCGGCACCCGCCGCCCACGCTCTGATGGGGAAGATTCTGCCCTACGAGATGTAACACGGAACAGAGATGCAAGTCACATTTATCTTTTCGTTACAGTGCGAAGAGTAACGGAGATCCACCGGTGGAGCGATCACCGCAGCCAGAATCACCCCTAGTCGCGGGGGATGTCCGCCGCGCAGCAGGCGGCACGACCGTCAATTTTCATGGGAACGCTCCCATTACGGCTTGTCACGCAAATGCAGGATGCAAGTGCAGATGGCACACAACTCGTTAACAGACATGTTTCGATCCCACTGGCGAGCTGCGGCGTTTCGACGTCACGCTCCCGGGAATTCGGAACGCCCCCACCTGGTTCCACCTGGCGTACCCAATCGCGCTGATCGGAGACTCGAATGGCAACCGTTGAGCTGACCACGGCGAACTTCGAAGAGGTGACCAGCCAGGACGGCATCGTCCTGGTCGACTTCTGGGCGGAGTGGTGCGGCCCGTGCAAGCGGTTCGCCCCGGTCTACGAGCGCGCCGCCGAGAAGCACCCGGACATCGTCTTCGGCAAGGTCGACACCGAGGCGCAGCAGGCGCTGGGCGCCCAGTTCGATATCCGGTCGATCCCGACGATCATGGCGATCCGCGACGGCGTGATCGTCTTCGCCCAGCCCGGCGCCCTGCCCGAGTCGGCCCTGGAGAACCTGATCGAGCAGGTCCAGGCGCTCGACATGACGGATGTCCGCAAGAAGCTGGCCGAGCACAACCACTGAGCCAGGACGACGGCTCCGGCCGGGTCTCGGACCCGGCCGGAGCCGTTGCATACCCACGTCCAGGCGGCGGTCGGGGCCCGCGATAGGACCCAGTCAGCACGAGCCGCGAGGCCACCCCTCACCCTCACGCGCCGATCATGAAGTTGTGGCAGGTGATTTGTGCTGATTGTTGAATTTGTGCGGTGCCACAAGTCCATGATCGACGAGGGAGTGGGCCGCCGGGTTACAGTCGGCTGATGCGTACCGCCCAGCAGATCCTCGCCGACGCCGCCGTGATCGCCGTGGTGGGCGCGTCCCGCGATCCCCGCAAGGCCGCGCACAGCGTGCCGGCCCAGATGCAGCGGTACGGCTGGCGGATCGTTCCAGTCAACCCGACCGCCGACGAACTGTTCGGTGAGCCGGTGTACCGCTCCCTGGCCGACATCCCGCACCCGGTGGACCTGGTGAACGTCTTCCGCCCCGCCGAGGACGCCGTCGAGGTGGTCCGGGAGGCGGTCGCGATCGGTGCCCCGGCCGTCTGGTTGCAGCTCGGGATCGTCTCGCCGCAGGCCCGCCGGATCGCCGAGGAGGCGGGCGTCGACTACATCGAGGACCGGTGCCTGGTCGTCGAGCGGGCCGCAGCCGGCCTCAGCCGCCGCTGAGCCACTCCCGGCCGGCGGACAGCCGCGCCCCGGTCACGGAGGTGCCGCTGAGCCACTCGCGGCCCCGGGGCCGGCCAGCCGGAGGCGCCGCCGGCCCGCCGAGTCGACGCGGAGCCCGGCCGGGCCGGATCAGAGCTGGTACTCCTTGAGCAACCCGCGAGAGATGATCGTCTTCTGGATCTCCGAGGTGCCCTCACCGATCAGCAGGAACGGGGCTTCGCGCATCAGCCGCTCAATCTCGTACTCCTTGGAGTAGCCGTAGCCGCCGTGGATGCGGAACGCCTCCTGGACCACCTGGGCGCAGTACTCGCTGGCGAGCAGCTTGGCCATCCCGGCCTCGACGTCGTTGCGCTGGCCGGCGTCCTTGAGCCGGGCGGCGTTGACCATGAGGGCGTGCGCGGCCTCGATCTTCGTACCCATCTCGGCCAGCTTGAAGGCGATGGCCTGGTGCTTCGCCAGTTGCTGGCCGAAGGTCCGGCGCTGCTGGGCGTAGGCGACGGCCAGCTCGAAGGCGCGGATGGAGATGCCGCAGGCCCGGGCGGCCACGTTGACCCGGCCGACCTCGATGCCGTCCATCATCTGGTAGAAGCCACGGCCGACCTGGTCGGCGCCACCGAGCACGGCGGAGGCCGGGACGGTCACCCCGTCGAGCACCATCTCGGTGGTCTCGACGCCCTTGTAGCCCATTTTGTCGATCTTGCCGGGGATCGTCAGGCCGGGTGCGGTCTCGCCGAAGCCCGGTGCCTTCTCCAGCAGGAAGGTGCTCATGTTGCCGTAGACCGAGTCGGCCCCGATGTCGGTCCTGACCAGGGTCGCCACCACCGACGAGTACGCCCCGTTGGTCAGCCACATCTTCTGGCCGTCGATGACGAAGGTGTCGCCGTCGCGGACCGCCCTCGACCTGATCGCCGATACGTCCGAGCCGCACTCCGGCTCGGACATCGAGAACGCGCCGCGCACCTCGCCGGTGGCCATCCTCGGCAGCAGCCGCGCCCGCTGCTCCGCCGAGCCGTGCTGCGAGATCAGGTACGCCACGATGAAGTGGGTGTTGACGATCCCGGAGATGGACATCCAGCCCCGGGACAACTCCTCGACCACCAGGGCGTAGGTGAGCAGCGACTCGCCCAGGCCGCCGTACTCCTCGGCGATGGTCAGCCCGAAGAGCCCCAGCTCCCGCATCCCGTCGAGGATGTCGGTGGGGTACTCGTCGGCGTGCTCGAGCCGCTGGGCGTGCGGGATGATCTCCTTGTCCGCGAACTCCCGGACCGTCTCCAGGATCGACCGCTGCACATCGGTCAGGCCGGGCGTCTGGGCGAGTCGGGCCATCTCAGCCTCCGGGTCCACGGGATTACCCACCGGTAATCGAACGCTCGGGCCAGTATGTGTCGCCCATGTCGACCGGCCAAGGTGACCGGTGGGCAGAAGCCGTGTGAAATGCTTCACCGCTACTGTTAGCGTCCGCAACAGACGAGCATCCGGCAACGGCCGGCGAGGAGGAAGTCGTGAGTTACCCGCCACCGTCCGAGCCGGGTTGGGGCGAGCAGCCGTACAAGGGCGAGCAGCCGCAACCGCACTGGGGTCAGCAGCCGCACTACGGCGAGCCGCCGCCGTACGCGCCCCCGCCGCCGTACGGACAGTTCGGACCGCCCCCGCCCACCAGCGGGAACACGAACGTGATGGCGATCCTGTCGCTGGTCTTCGCGTTCGTGTTCTCCCCGGCCGGCATCGTCCTCGGGCACATGGCCCGTAAGCAGATCCGGCAGACCCACGAGCAGGGCGAGCAGCTCGCCCTCTGGGGCATGATCCTGAGCTACGTCTTCACCGGGCTCTACCTGCTGTTCTGCTGCGGCTGGCTCGGCCTGGTGGTGTGGGCCGGCGCGAACAGCGGCACCACCACCTGAGTTTCAGCGGAACTGCGCCTCGCGGACGCTGTTCCCGCCGTCCACCACGAGCATCTGCCCGGTGATGTACGAGGCGGCCGGCGAGCAGAGGAAGACGATCGCGGCGGCCACCTCGTCGGGCGTACCGGGCCGCCCGACCGGGGTGCCGAGCCCGTGCTTGATCTCCGCCACGGTCGACGCCGCAGTGTGGATGGTGCCCGGCGCCACCGCGTTGACCGTCACCCCGTCGGCGATCATCTCCATGGCCAGCGCCCGGGTCAGCCCGACCACGCCCGCCTTCGCCGCCGAGTACGCCGCCTCGGTGGGCAGGGCGTTGACCGCCCCGGCGGTGGCCGCGAGGTTCACGATCCGTCCCCAGCCGCGCTCGGCCATGCCCCCAATGAACGCCCGGCTGCACAGGAACGCGGTGTTCAGGTTCCGGTCGATCTCCGCCCGCCACTCGTCGTAGCTGAGCTGGGCCACCGGACGCAGCACCTCCGGGCTCGCCCGGCTGGCCAGACCGGCGTTGTTGACCAGCACCTCGACCTCGCCGAGCTGCTCCGCGACGGCGTCGGCCAATGCGGCTACCTCGGCTTCGTCAGTGAGGTCGGCGACGAACCCGGTGGCCCCGAGTTCACTGGCCCGCTCGTGGATTCGCCGGGTGGTGGAGACGATGGCGACCCGGGCACCGAGATCGGTCAGCCGGCGTGCCGTGGCGTAACCGATGCCGTCCGGGCTGCCGGCGCCGGTCACCAGCGCCACCCGCCCGTCCAGCCGCATGGTCACCGGCTCGGGCAGGGGCACCGGATCGTCCTGGTCGGCCAGTGCCGCCGCAAGCGAGGCACGGGTCCGTCGGGCCATCCCCGGGCGGCTCGCGTCCCGACGGGATCGGCTGGGACGGTCCGCGCGCGCGTCAATCGCCATGCCGCCGATCCTGCCCTGCGCCACAGGGTCCGGGCAACGCGGCACCCGGTAACGCGTTGCCCGGCTGTCGCCCGGGGTGACTACCCTGACGGCGCAGCCAGGACACGACGGAGATGACGCGATGACATATCCCTCACCCTCGGAATGGCAGGACCCGGCCCGGTCGGATCCCTCCTCCGCCCCACCGGTCGACCCGACCCGGTCGATGACCGACCCGCCGGTGCCGGCGCAGCCGGCCGGGGTGGACCCGTACTCCCCAGAGCAGCCGGCCGGGGCCGACCCGTACATTCCGGCGCAGCCGGCCGGGGCCGACCCGTACGTTCCGGTGCAGCCGACCTCGGGGCAGCCCGTCGCCGACGCGTACGGGACGCCTGGCTACGCCGCGGGCTACCCGACGCCCGGCTACGCCGCCCCGGGGCACCCGCCGGCCGGCTACCCTCCGGCCGGCTACCCTCCGGCGGGCTACCCGGCGTACCCCTACCCGCCGGCCCGACGGACCAACACCCTCGCCCTGGTGGCGCTGATCATGTCGCTGGTGGGCATCGCCTCCTGCGCCACCGCACCGGTCGGCGCGATCCTCGGCCACGTCGCCCAGCGGCAGATCCGGGAGACGGGCGAGGACGGCGAGGGCATGGCGAAGGCCGCGATCATCGTCGGCTGGGTGCTCACCGGCCTCATCGGCCTGGGGGTCGCGATCTACGTCGCAGTCATCGTCTTCGCGGTGTCGCAGTCGGGCGGCAGCACCTACTGATCCGCCGGGGCCGGTTCGTCCAGCGGGACCCGGCCCGCCGCCGCGCCGCGCTCGGGCAGGCTGACACGACCCGGACGGGCGCGCGTCGACGTACGGAGCCGGTTCGGTTGCCCACCCCGTCGACCACTGTGGCGGCGACTCAGTCGGTCGGCGGGGTGAAGGTGGCGGTCCGGGTCATCCCGGCGGCCCGCCCCTTCGCCGCGACCACCAGCGCCATCTTGCGGGACGCCTCGTCGATCATCTCGTCGCCGAGCATCACCGCGCCGCGCCTGCCCCCGGCCTCCGAGGTGTAGTGCTCGTACGCGTCGAGGATCAGCTCAGCGTGGTCGTAGTCGGCCTGGGCCGGCGAGTACACCTCGTTGGCGGCGTCGATCTGGCCCGGGTGCAGTACCCACTTGCCGTCGAAACCGAGCGCGGCGGACCGCTTCGCCACCTCGCGGAAGGCGTCGACGTCGCGGATCTGGAGGAACGGGCCGTCGATCGCCTGCTTGTCGTGCATCCGGGCGGCCATCAGGATCCGCATCAGGATGTAGTGGTACGGGTCGCCCGGGTAGTCCGGGATGAGCGCGCCCACCGCCAGGGACCTCATGTTGATCGAGGCCATGAAGTCGGCCGGGCCGAAGATGATGGTCTCGACCCGGGGCGAGGCGGCGGCGATCTCGTCGACGTTCACCAGCCCGGCGGCGTTCTCGATCTGCGCCTCGATGCCGATCCGGCCGACCGCCAGGCCGAGTGTCTTCTCCAGTTGGGTGAGGGTGAGGTCGAGCCACTGGACCTGCCCGGCGTTCTGCACCTTGGGCAGCATGACGCAGTCCAGGTTGGCGCCGGCCCCCTCGACCACGTCGATAACGTCCCGGTACGTCCACGGGGTGGTCAGGTCGTTGACGCGGACCACCCGGGTCTTGCCGGTCCAGTCGCCCTCGTTGAGCGCGGCGACGACGTTCTTCCGGGCGTCCGGCTTGGCCAGCGGGGCGACGGAGTCCTCCAGATCGAGGAAGACCTGGTCGGCCGGGAGGCCCTGGGCCTTACCGAGCATCTTGACGCTGGAACCCGGCACCGCGAGGCAGGACCGGCGGGGACGCCCAACTGCGGCCATCGATTGCGCTCCTTCTCCCGTCCGGCGAGGACTGCGGACGGGACGACACTGGGTGCTCGGCTACGTCACGGTAGCCTCGCGCCATGACGCCGGAGAACGCACCTGTGGAAGATGTCACCCGACGGCTGGTGGTGGTCACCGGCGCCAGTTCGGGCATCGGGCTGGCCGCTGCGGTGGACCTGGCCGGCCGGGGTGACCAGGTGGTCCTGGTCGGACGTGACCCGGCCCGGCTCACCGCCGCCGGAGAGCGGGTACGGGAGGCGAGCGGGGAACGCCCCGAGCTGTTCCGGGCCGATTTCGCCGTGCTGGACGACGTACGCGGGCTGGCCGAGCGGCTGCGGGCCGCGTACGACCGGATCGACCTGCTGGCCCACAACGCCGGGGCCATCGTGTTGCAGCCGGTCACCACGATCGACGGTTTCGAACTCTCCATCCAGGCCAACCACCTGGCCCCGTTCCTGCTGAGCAACCTGCTCCGGGACCGGATCGGCCGGATGGTGGTGACTGCCTCCGCCGCGCACCGCAGCGGCGCACTCGACCCGGACGACCTGAACGCTCCCCTGCGCCGGTACCGGTCGATGGGTGCCTACGGCACCAGCAAGCAGGCGAACATCCTGTTCACCGCCGAGGCCGCGCGCCGATGGCCGGAGGTGCCGGCGCACTGCTTCCATCCGGGCGTGGTGCGGACCCGCTTCGGCAGCGAGAGCCGGCTGCTCTCGTGGAGCCTGCGGGTGCTGCCGTTCCGCAGCCCGGAACAGGGCGCGGACACGCTGGTCTGGCTGGCCCGCGAGGATCCCGCCCGGCTGGTCGACGGCGGCTACTACGTCGACCGGCGGCTCCACCGCCCGCTACCGAAGGCCGCCGACCGGGAGTTGGCCGCCCGGCTCTGGGCAGCCAGCGCGCGGGCGGTCGGCTGCGACTGAGGTGCCCGGCCAGCCGGCTCGACTGCGGTGGTTGCAGGGGGCCCTTCCTCATCAAATAACGGTAGGAAGGGTCCCCTGCTACCGGTTTGTCAGGTGGTTTCGACGATCATCGCGGCGGCGACGGTGCGGTTGGTGGCCTCGTCGATGATGATGAACCCGCCGGTGGTGCGGTTTCGGCGGTACTCGTCGGCGAGTAGCGGCACGGTGGTGCGGAGCCGGACCCGGCCGATCTCGTTCAACTTCAACTCGCCCGCGGTGTCGTCACGGTGCAGGGTGTTGATATCCAGCCGGTAGTGCAGGTCACGGACGATCGCCCGGGCGGTGCGGGTGGTGTGTTTGATCGTGTACCGGCCGCCGATCTGCAACGGTCGGGTCTCGTCCATCCAGCACACCATCGCCTCCACATCCTGCGTCGGGGTGGGGGCGTTGTTCGGCCGGCAGATCATGTCCCCCCGCGAAATGTCGATCTCATCCGTCAGGCGGACGGTGACGGACATGGGTGGGAACGCCTCGGCGACCGGCCCGTCGGCGGTTTCGACCGACGCGATGCGGGAGGTGAACCCGGACGGCAACACCATGACCTCGTCGCCCGGCTTGACCACACCGGAAGCGACCTGCCCGGCATAACCCCGGTAGTCGGTGACCGTCGTCGACTGCGGACGGATCACATACTGCACGGGGAAGCGGACGTCGACCAGGTTCCGGTCGGAGGCGATGTGCACCCGCTCGAGGTGGTGCAACAGGGACGGGCCTTCGTACCAGGGGGTGTTCTCCGACCGGGTGACAATGTTGTCACCCTTCAACGCCGAGATCGGCACCACGGCGAGGTCGGGGACGTCGAGTTTCGCGGCGAACGCGGTGAACTCGTCGGCGATCCGCTCGAACACCTCCTGCGACCAGTCCACCAGGTCCATCTTGTTCACGCAGAGCACGAGGTGCGGCACACGCAACAACGAGCAGAGGAAGGCGTGGCGGCGGGACTGCTCCACCAGACCCTTCCTGGCGTCCACCAAAATCAACGCCAGATCAGCGGTAGACGCACCGGTGACCATGTTCCGCGTGTACTGGATGTGCCCCGGAGTGTCAGCAATGATGAACTTCCGCCGCGGCGTAGCGAAATACCGGTAAGCGACATCGATCGTGATGCCCTGCTCCCGCTCCGCCCGCAACCCATCCGTCAACAAGGCCAGATTCGTGTACTCGTCACCACGAGCAGCCGAAACCGCCTCCACCGCCTCCAACTGATCCGTAAACAACGACTTCGTGTCATACAACAACCGACCGATCAGGGTCGACTTGCCGTCGTCCACACTGCCCGCCGTGGCGAAGCGCAGCAGGTCCATGGCCCGGAACGCGGAATCGCTGTCGAGTAGCGGCATGGTGTCGGTGCTCATCAGAAGTAGCCCTCCCGCTTGCGGTCCTCCATCGCGGCCTCACTCACCCGGTCGTCTCCCCGGGTCGCACCCCGCTCGGTGATCCGGGTCGCCCCGACCTCCTCGATCACCTTCTCCACCGTGTCCGCGTCGGAGCGGACGGCGGCGGTGCAGGACGCGTCTCCCACCGTCCGATAGCGGACCTGCGCCACGAACGGGGTTTCCGACGCCCGGGGCTGGATGAACTCGTTGACCGCGTAGAGCATGCCGTCCCGCTCGATGACCTCACGGTCGTGCGCGTAGTAGATCGACGGCAGAGCGATCCGCTCCCGAGCGATGTAATGCCACACATCCAACTCGGTCCAGTTCGACAACGGAAACACCCGAATCGACTCACCCGGATGATGCCGACCGTTATACAACGACCACAACTCCGGACGCTGATTCTTCGGATCCCACTGCCCAAACTCATCCCGGAACGAGAACACCCGCTCCTTCGCCCGCGCCTTCTCCTCATCCCGACGCGCCCCACCAAACAACGCATCAAACCGATGCTTCTCCACCGCGTCCAACAGCACGGGGGTCTGAATGCGGTTGCGGGTGCCGTCCGCCGGCTCGGTGACCAGGCCCCGGACCAGGGCCTCCGGCACGCTGGCCACGATCAGGTGCAGGCCGAGTTCGTCGACCCGCCGGTCGCGGTACTCCAGCACCTCGGGGAAGTTGTGGCCGGTGTCTACGTGCATCACCGGGAACGGAATGCTCGCCGGCGCGAACGCCTTCTCCGCGAGCCGGAGCATCACGATCGAGTCCTTGCCACCAGAGAAGAGCAGCACCGGCCGCTCCATCTCCGCCACCACCTCACGCATCACGAAGATGCTCTCCGCCTCCAACGCGTCCAGGTGGGACGTCTGGTACAGCGCCGATCCGCTGTTCATCGCTCTTCCTTCCTGACCAGGGACGTCTCCGATGGGGCCGACCCGGCGTTGGCCGTCGACAACTGTCGGCTCAGCGCCGCCAGCAGCGGCGTGGCCAGTTCCGGACGGCAGACCAGCAGGTCGGGCAGGCGGGGATCCACCTCGTTGTAGGTCAGCGCAGATCCGTCGATCCGGCAGGCGTGGAAACCGGCCGCCGTGGCCACCGCCACCGGTGCGGCCGAGTCCCACTCGTACTGCCCCCCGGCATGGATGTACGCGTCCACCTCGCCGGTCACCACCGCCGCGATCTTCGCCCCCGCCGAACCCATCGGCACCAACTGCGCGCCGATCTCCTCGGCCAGGTCGGTGAGGAACGCGGGGGGACGGCTGCGGCTCGCCGCCAGCCGGATCGGGGCGCCGTCGCCGGTCCGGTCGGCGCGGGACCGCAGCGGAAGCTCCGTGTTCAGCACCCGTCCCTGGGCGGGCAGACCCACCGCCCCGGCGATCAGCCGGTGCGGGGTGGACGCGTGCCGGTGCCAGAGCGCCACGTGCACCGCCCAGTCCGAGCGGCCCTCCTCGGAGAACTCCCGGGTCCCGTCCAACGGGTCGATGATCCACACCCGGTCGGCGTCCAGCCGGGTCGGCCCGCCGCCGGCCGACACCGAACGGCGCGAGTCGTCGTCCTCCTCGGAGAGGACGGTGTCGGTCGGTCGCCACCGGGCCAACTCGGCGAGGAGGAACTCGTGGGAGGCCCGGTCACCGGCGGCCTTCAGCGCGGCCGGGTCCGCGTGGCCGTGCTCGGCGCGTACCGCGAGCAGCAGTTCGCCGGCGCGGGCCGCGAGCCACTTGGCGAGCCCGCCGTCGGACTCCGGTGGGTTGATCGACATCTGCACTCCTCCTGCGGGATCGGGGCTGGTGGACGTGGTCACTGGACGGCCCGCCGGGTGAAGGACCGGACGCTGAGCCAGGTCAGGGCGGCGGCCATGCCGGTCAGCGCCAGCACGCAGACCCAGGCCGGCATGTGCGGTACGTCGGGCAGCATCGCGCCCCGTACCCCCTCCGAGACGTACGTCATCGGGTTGAACGCGGTGACCACCTGGAACCAGCGCATCGACTCCAACCGGGGCCACGGGTAGTGGATGCAGCCGGTCCAGATGATCGGCGTGACGATCACCGAGAAGGTGACGTTGATCCGCTGGATCGGCAGGATGGTGGAGAGGGTCATCCCGATGCCACCGCCGACCCACGCGCCGAGCAGCGCCACCAGCAGGGCGGTCGGCAGGCCCTCCAGCCGCCACGGCGCGGAGCCGACGACCAGGGCCCCGAGCGGGTACATCAGCACCGCCGCGAGCAGGCCCCGGATGGTGGCGACCACCAGCTTGCCCACCGCGACCAGGCTGGTGGGGAGCGGGGCGAGCAGCCGGTCCTCGATCTCCATGGTGAAGCCGAACTCCTTCACCAGCGGCAGGGCGGTGCTCTGCAACGCGGTGGTGAGCGCGGCGAGGGCGATCACGCCGGGCAGGAAGAGGTTGGCGAAGGACCGCTCGACGATGCCCTGTCCACCGAGGATCGTGCTGAACACGAAGAGCATGAACAGCGGGGTCATGCCGACCTGGAGCAGGATTACCCACAGTTCCTTGCCGGTGACCATCAGGTCGCGCCGGAGCAGGGCGAGGAAGACCCGGGCGGCGGGCGGGCGGCGCCGGGCCTCGCGGCGTACCGGGGTGGGGGTGTCGAGGGCGGTCACCGTGGGTCCCTTCCGGTGAGTTCGATGAAGACGTCCTCCAGGCTCGGCTCTCCGATGTGGATGTCGTTGAGCGCCGCCGACCGGGCGGTGAGCAGGGACAACGTCGGGCCGAGCAGGGCCGCGGGGTCGGTGGCGAGGTGCAGGCGTACCCGGATCCGGCCCTGCCCGCCCGCCGCGGCCAGGGTAGCGGTCGGCGCGTTCCCGTTGGCCCGGGCTCGGGCGGCGAGCTTCGCCAGGGCGGCCGGCCCCAACTTGGCGAGCGCGGCCCGACCCGCGGCGCCCAGGGCGGCACCCCGACCCGCGCCGGCCGCACCCACCGGCAACGGCCGGCGCTCCGCCTTGCGTACGCCGTCCATCTCGCGCAGCGCGGCGACCACCTCGTCGGCGTCGTCGCGGGCGGCCGGGGTGACCGTCAGGTCCAGGATGGCCTGCCCGGCCAGTCCCCGGACGAGGTTCTGCGGGGTGTCCACGGTGAGCAGCTTGCCGTGGTCCACGATGCCCACCCGGTCGACCAGGTTGGCGGCGTCGTTCATGGCGTGCGTGGTGAGCACGATCGAGACGCCCCGCTCGCGCATCTCCCGGACCCGGCTCCAGATCAGCAGCCGGGTCTGCGGGTCCAACGCGTTGGTCGGCTCGTCGAGGAAGAGCACCTCGGGATCGTGCATCCAGGCTCGGGCGATCATGAGCCGCTGCGCCATCCCGCCCGAGTACGCCTCGATCCGCCGGTCCGCGCGCTCGGTGAGGCCGAAGCGTTCCAGCAGGTCCTTGGCCCGTTCCTCGGCCTCGGCCCGGGGCACCCCGTGGTAGGCGGCGTGGTAGACGAGGTTCTGCCGGGGGGTCAGCGCCCGGTCGAGGTTGTTGTGCTGGGGCACCACCGCCAGGTTGGCGCGGGCGCCGACCGGGTCCCGGCTGACGTCGACGCCGCCGACCAGGGCCCGGCCGCCGGTGGCCCGGAGCCGGGTGGTGAGGATGCCGATGGTGGTCGACTTGCCGGCCCCGTTCGGCCCGAACAGCCCGAAGGTCTCACCCGGCGCGACGGTGAACGACAGTCCGTCGACGGCGTTGGTGGTGGCCCGGGGGTAGCGCTTGACGAGATCGACGACCTCGACCGCCGGACCGTCTCTGCTGGGCATGCCTTCTCCTGTTCTGGGGGGTGCGGGGTGCGGGGTGCCGGTCGGCGTCAGGCGCCGGCCGGTCGGGGGTGCGCGCTGAAGAACTTCCAGATCTCCGCGGTCGCGTCCAACGCGGTCGAGGGGGGTTCGAGGCCGAGAAGTTGCTCGGCGCGCGGGTTCGGCTTCCCGCCGGGCCACTGGTGACCGGCGTCGGCGATGGTAATCAGGTTGACGGCGCGGCCCTGCGCGCAGGAGGTCGTCGACCGGGTCACCGGCCCGTCGGCGCGTTCCGTCGGCGCGGCGCAGTCGTCCACCGTGCGCCACTTCGCCATCAGCTCGGTCAGCGGCGGCCCGTCGATCTTCACCGGGTTCCGGCCGGTGCCGCCGTTGTCGCGCTTGCCCGGACCACCCCGGTACGGCATGGTCTCGTCGCGCAGACCGTGGATGTGCAGCACGCTGGCCGGGGCCGGGGACGCGCACTCGCCGGCCAGCGTGGTCGCCACCGCACCGACCGCGGCGAAGAGGTCGGTGTCGCAGGCCAGCCGGTACGCCAGCAGCCCGCCGTTGGAGATCCCGGTGACGTAGGTGCGGGCCGGGTCCACCGGCATCCGCTCCCGGAGGGTGCCGACGAGCGCCTCGATGAAGGCGACGTCGTCGACCCCCTGCCGGACCGGCTGGCCGCAGCAGTGTTCGCTGACCGCCCAGGCCCGCTTCACGCCGTCCGGGAAGGCGACCACGAAGCCACCCCGGTCGGCCTCCTCGGTCCAGCCGTACGCCTCCTCGGCCTGCTCGCCGGTGCCGGCCGCGCCGTGCAGCATGACCACCAGCGAGACCGGCTTGGCCAGGTCCAGTGCGGCGGGCCGGTAGAGGCGGTAGGTCCGCTCCCGGTCGTCGACGGTGAGGGTGTGCGCGCTCGACCCGGCCGGCACGGCGGAGCCGGACGCGGTGGCGTTCGGGGCCGGTGAACCGTCACCGCCGCGCCGCTCCGCGCGCCGGTCGGCGGTACAGCCGGCGACGCCGGTCAGGCCGACCAGGACGGCGAGGAACCCGGCGAGCAGGAACGGGGGGCGGTGCCGGCGGGTGCCACCGGGGGCACCCGCGGGCCGGGAGGCCGTGGCCTCCCGGTGGAAGGCAGTCAAAGGCATCATATGCCCACTTTCACCGGCAATTGTTCGAGGAGTGTCAGGACTTGCCATACACCGGGCAAGGAAATCCGGGTGGGGTCGGGCCCCGGCGGTGAAGTCTGCGGGCGCAGCACCGCCGGGACCCGGTGAGGCGTGCCAACGCGTCAGTGGTGGCCTCGGGTGTCGTACCGGATCAGCTCCCAGCCGCCCTCGGGCACGTCGTCCGTCGGGTCGGCCCGCAGGTTCATCGGGTTGGCCGTGCCCAGGTAGAGCGTGGCCCCGTCGGTGACCATGTTGCGGATGCCGTAGTTCAGGTAGTTGCCGACACCGGAGTCGCTGACCAGCTTGGCCGGCTCCCTGGTGGACTCGAAGACCATCAGGTCACCGCCGTAGACCGGCTCCGGCAGGGCAGGGTCGTCGTCGGCCGTCGTCGCGGCCAGGGACGGTGCGCTGAGCGCCCGGGCGGCCGCCTCGACCGG
The DNA here is from genome assembly GCF_900090325.1 of Micromonospora pallida. Classification (NCBI taxonomy): domain Bacteria; kingdom Bacillati; phylum Actinomycetota; class Actinomycetes; order Micromonosporales; family Micromonosporaceae; genus Micromonospora; species Micromonospora pallida. Next base: position 5,220,269 of record NZ_FMHW01000002.1, read on the forward strand.
CAGGCCAGCCATCGCGGCGGCCTCCTGGCTGAGTTCCTTGGCCAGGTAGCTCCAGTCCATCGTGCCGACGTAGAGCCGGCCGCCGGCCACCGCCATCTTCCAGGTGTAGTTCAGGTACGGGTTACCGAAGCCGGACGAGCCGTAGAGCGGGGTCTGCCCGGTCGAGACCTTCGCCCAGGCACCCGCACCACCGTTCGCCGCCGGGTCGTACGCGGGCAGTTCGGTCGCCCCGTAGAGCAGCTCGATCTTCTGCTTCCGCTCGCCCAGCTTCTTGCCCCGGTAGATGCTGATCGACCGCTGGGTGTTCTGGATCGTCGCCTGCCGCGCCTCGTCGCTGGCCGGCGGGTAGGCCAGCAGGTGCTGCCTCGTCGCCTTCAGCGGCACGTGCATGGTGCCCCAGTAGAGGTACCCGCCGTAGGAGACCATGCCGCCCAGGCCGTAGCCGGCGGCCACCACGGCGTCCGGCTCGTAGGTGGAGACGTCCCAGATCTGCTGCCAGGCGTCCACGTCCTCGGGGTTGAGGCCGGGCGCGCCGTGGGCGAGGACGGGGCTCATCCAGATCGAGGCGAGCTTGTTCGGCGGAGCCGGCTCGTCGGCGGCGGTGGCCAGGTCGGCGTCCGAGCCGGGCCAGGTGCTGACCACGACCCGCCCGTCGTGGACGGCGATGTCGGCGGCCTGCGCCGGCAGGTTGGCGACGATCTGGAAGTTGAACGGGTCGGCCTTGCTGCCGATCCAGCGCAGCACGTGACCGCGCAGCGAACCGTTGGCGCCGACGCCGACGCCCCCGTACAGGGCACCCTCGGCGACGGTGAAGTGGCGGATGTTGCCGAACTCGGGGAAGTTCCGCGAACCCAGGAAGGCCCCGGTGTCGGTGTCGAAGGCGAACAGGTTGATGGACTTGCCGATGGCCGGCCCACCGAGCAGGGCCACCCCGCCGAAGTTGCCGGCCGCCCGGATGCCGGTCGTGCTCCGCAGCCGGTCCGAGTGTTCCTTCGCGGAACCGATCACCAGGTCGGTCTTCTCGGTGAGCCGCTTCGCCTCGGTGTCGTAGGTGTAGAGGCGAGGCGTCCGGTGGTCACCCAGATAGCCCGGTAGCTGCGGGTTGGTCTTGACGATCTGGCTCTCCTGGTACTCGCAGACCCAGTCGTCGTTGAGGACCGGCTCGTTGCTGCCCAACTGCCGTCCGCTGGTGAGGCAGTTGACGTTGGCGCCGCTGCCGAACCAGATGTCGTCGCCGGCCCGGGTCATCCCCCACAGATACCCATGGTTCACCTTGGCCTGCCCTGAGGCGCACGGCGGGCCCGCCGGGTAGGGCTGGCCGACGCCGGCGAAGCACTCGTCCGGCGCGGCCTTCGCGATCACCTGCGGATTCGGCTTCGGCTGGTGGTGCCGGTCGTCGCCAGCGGTCGGCGCGCCGAGCGCGGTTGTCGGGGCTGTCAGCGCGGCCCCGAGCCCCAGTACGGCGACGGCCGCCCAGAGCCGCCGCGAGTGGTTCCGGATGGGTTTCACACTGTCTCGCTTTCGTGCCGGTTGTCGAAGACGGTTCGAGCCGGACGGCCGGACCGTGGCTGGGGTTCGACGCAGGTCAGGCGGCGACGCCTCGCGCGAGTGCCCCGTCAGCCGACCGGCTGACGGGACCGGGACGGGTCGACGACCTTGTCGGCCACCTGCTCCGCCCACGTCTCGGGGTGGTCAAAGTCGAGGAAGCGGCCGAGTCGGCCCAGTTCGGCAACCGGGTTGGCGACCAGTTCCTCGTACCGCATGGTCAGCAGGTGGGCCGGCTTCTCGTCGGCCAGCGCCTGCTCGGCCTGGGCCGCCATGAACGCGCAGAGGCCGAGGTAGCGGCGCAGGTCCTGGCCGCGCTCGCGGAGCGCGTCGGCGGTCAGCCGGTCCGGCAGGAACTGCTCCATCTCCGCCGGCACCTCCTGGCCGGGCTGCACCCGGAACGGGTCCAGCCCGCAACGGCCGAGGAACTCCACCCGGAGCTGGATGAGCTGGAACGACGAGTGCCGGCTCATCGACTTGGCGGTGGGCTCCCAGTCCCGGGTCAGGTAGACGATCTTCGCCTCGGGAAAGCCCCGGAGCAGGTACGGCGCCACGTGGCTGGAGCCGCCGGACCGCTCCACCCAACGCTTCCGGCCGGTCAGCACGGCCAGCAGGTCCAGGAAGTCCTGGTGGTGCCGGGCCACGCTCTGCTCGGGGAAGTCGGGCACCCGCCGGGCCAACTCGTCGAAGAGGGCGTCCGGGTCGTCGGAGACCTTCGACAGGGTGATCGCCAGGATCCGGGGCAGCTCGGTCATCCGGTCGCCCCACCGACCGGTCGCCGGGTAGTGCAGTTCCTTCGGCGGCAGCCCGATCCGGAACAGCGTGGACAGCTCCGCCTTGGGGCTGGACAGCACGTCCCAGTACTCGGCTCCGGTGATCACCTCGGCGCTGCGCGCCCACGGCGCCACCGACATGAAGAACTCCTGGGCGGAGAGCGTGTCCGGCTCCTCCGCGATCAGGTCGGAGAGGAGCGTCGACCCACACCGTCCACTGCTGATGATGATCGACCGGCCGGTGATCGGGGTGTCCATCGGGAGTCCTCCTGCGAGTTGCGTGGTCATGAGGTGGTGGTGTGGTCGACGGCGAGCCCACCGGCGACGGTGACCCCGTGCTCGGCGGGCGTCCCCGCCCCGACCGGCAGCACGCACTCGGCGGCCAACCAGTCGAAGACGTGCCGGCGGACCCGCTCGGGCTGGTCGATCAGGACGGTGTGCTTCTCTTCGGGTAGAACGACCGTGCGGGTCTGCGGCAGCACCCGCCGGACGACCGGGGCCAGCTCGCCCACCGCCGACCGGCCGCCGTAGAGGCAGAGCACCGGGCAGTCGATGGCCGCGAGCTGGCCGGCCGGCGGGAGCTGGCTGGCCGGCAGTTCCTCGGCAAGCGTGGTGTCGGTCAGCATCTGCCGGGTCTCGTCGGCCCGGCGGGCGGCGAGCCGCCCCCGCCGGGCCCCGATCTCGGCCACCGTGCCCTCCTTGGGGAGGCGGTCGGCGACCCGGGCGAGGCGGACCTTCACCCGGGCCATCCACTCCGGGACGGGTGGAGCGGACTCGACCGCCACGATGCCGGTGACCCGGTCCGGATGCCGCGCCGCGTACCCGAAGGCGATGGTGCCGCCGAAGGAGTTGCCGCAGAGCAGCAGCGGACCGGTCACGTCCAGCTCGGTGAGCAGTCCCGCTAGGTCGTCGACGAAGTCGGCGAGGGCGTACCCGGTGGCCGGCCGGTCGCTGCGTCCGTGCCCGCGCAGGTCGTACAGGACCACCGGGAACCCGGCGGTGGCCAGCGGCTCGGCGAGGGTGAAGTACCAGCTCGCCATGGTGTCCGAGGCCATGCCGTGGATCAGCACGGCGGTCGGCATCGGCGCTGACCGGTCCGCCGGTGGCGGGTGGGGCGGGTCCAGGCGCTGCGCGTGCAGCGTGATCCCGTTCGCCCGGACCATGGTCACCGGGCGGCCACCTCGACCGTGCCGCCGGCCTTCGCGTCGAGCGCGTCGGCGATGTGCGTGACCAGGTGCCCGACGGTCAGGTCGGCGACGTTCTCCAGGTCCAGCTTGGCGACGAAGTGCGCGAAGTTGACGGTGTCCCCGTACCGGGTCTGGAGTCGGCCGGCGAGCGAGACCACGTCGATGCTCTCCATGCCGAGCTCGTCCCGGAAGGTGGTGTCCATGGTGATCTCCTGGTCGGCGACGAAGTCACCGAGCACGGCCTGGATCATCTGGGTGATGTCGGCGAGGACCTTGGCCTGCGTCGCGGACATGGGGTTGCTCCTTTTCGGATCGGCTGATCGGTGCGCGGGTCAGATTCGGGTGCCGTCGGGGGCGGTGGCGGGCTCCGGACCCCAGGTCCAGGCCACGACGTACCGCCGGGGCGGCAGGTCGTCGGGGTTGGCGACCTCCCGGTGGCCGACCCGGTAGGTGCGGCCGGCCGTCTCGACGGTGAGCGCCTCGTCGGTGGCCGCCCGGACGGCGATCGGGTGCGGGCCGCCGGCCGGGCCGACGCCCTCCGCCTTGCCGACCGCCTCGCGGGCCGCCCGGAAGCGGGTCGCCCAGTGCTGGCGTCGTGCGGCGTCCGCGCCGGCCAGCGAGGCCAGCAGCGTCGTCTCCGCCGGGTCGAGCACGCAGCCCGCCGGCAGGTCGGCGACCTCGGCGACGTCGATGCCGACACCCGGTCCGCCGACCGGTTCCCCCGGGGTACGCGGCTTCGCGATAGCCACGCCGATCTCCTGGCAGTGCGCCAGCGACACGTCGCAGTCGCGCCAGCCCCGACCCTCCCGGGCCTGGACGAACGGTCGGCCGGTCGGGTCGTTGCCGACGGTCAGCTCGATCGGGTAGATGTCGGTGTGCCCGTCCGCCCAGAGGCGGGACCGGACGGCGTCCTTGGCCGCGATCCGGCCGAGCATCCACTGCTTGCGGGTCTTCGCCGGGTGCCGTTCGTACTCGGCGTTGGCGGCGCCACCGAGGATGCCCCGGGCCGCCATGCCCCGGGTGACCAGGTCGGTCCAGCAGTCGAAGGCCATCGTCCAGCCCTCCGGCTGGAACAGCGACATCGGGTACTTCTCCGGGAATCGCTCGGCGACCCGGGCCTGCGGATGGCTGTCGAAGCGCCGGTCCACCGCGCCGTTGATCTGCGCCCAGACCCGGCCCTGGTAGCTGAGCTGGGTGTCCGCGATGAGCTGCCCGTCGTCGATGGAACGGACCCGGGCGACGCATTCGAACGCCCGCCCGGCCGGCGGGGGCGGCCCGAAGAACTCGACGTGCCGGAGACCGACCGGCAGCGCCACGGTCCGGATCGGCTGGGTGGTGATCAGCCAGTTGCCGATGACCTGGAGCGCGTTGTCCAGCAGCGCGCCGGGCGGCACCGGGGCGGTGACGACACCCCGGACGTGCATGTCGCCGATGGCGTGGATCTCGCTGACCCCCTGGAACTGGGGACCGTGGAACATCAGCCGCTCGGCGTACATCTCGTCCGCGGGGAGCGTGGTCGGCCGCTCGGTGGCCGGGTCGTGCGTCCAGGGCTGCTCGGTCGGCTCCGGGTAGGCGCTGCTCATCTCGACGGTGGCCCGGGCGTACGAGCCGATCGCGCAGGTGTACCGGTTCGACCCGGCCTCCCGCACGGTGATCTCGACGTCCTGGGCCGGTTCGGCGATCAGCCAGCGGTTGAACTTGGCGTCGTGCACCGCGATCACCCGCTGACCGGGCAGGAGCTGCTCGGCGGCGTCCATCATGTGCTGGACCAGGGCGGTCGCCGGCACCACCGGCCAGCGGTCCTCGATGTTCGGCCAGTCGTCCGGCTGCACGAAGAAGCAGTGGTCCCGCAGGTACGGCATGGTCTCGATGGAAACCCGCAGGGTGATCCGACCGACCTCCTTGGCGGCCGGAGCGGGACGGACGGCCGGCGGTGCGGCCGGCCGCTGCGGCGCGACGGCCGGCGTGCCGGGACGGGCTCCGGCGACCGCCGGGCCGCCGGTCCGGGCCGGGGCCGCCGGTGCGGCACCCGGTCGGGGCGCGACGGCCGGGGTGGTGCCGGCACGGGGAGCGGTGACCGGCGTGGTGCCCGGTCGGGGCGCGACGGCCGGCGGTACCACCGGCGGCCGGGGAGCAGCGGTGGGACGCGGCTGGACGGGCGCGGCCGTGCCGCCCGCCTTGGCCAGCACGTTCGCCGTGCCCTGGGCGGTGTCCCGGAGCAGGGCGGCGAGTTCGGCGGCGGCCCGGGAGTGCCCGGCGAGCTGGCTGAGCGCGGCCAGCGCCCCGGCGGCTTCGCCGGTCGCCGCCGGTGCGGCGGGCTGGGCAGCGGCATCCGGCGCCGCGGCGGCCGGGGAGCCGTTGCCCGAGGCGGGCAGGCCGAGTAGACCGGCCGCGTCCTCGCCGAGCCGGACCAGCGGTCCACCCAGGTCGAGCTTGATGGTCGGACCACGCTTGCCGGTACCCACGGTGCTCTTCGCCGCCGGAGCGCGACCACCCGGGGTGGACAGGACGCGCAGGTCCGGCGAGCCACCCTCCACCCAGAGCGCGGTCGCCACCCGGCGGAGCTGGTTGAGTCCGCCGCGGTGCGAGACGTTGACCGGAATCGCCAGGTGGTCCTTGCCGCGCAGGTTGTCGTCGATGAGCGAGGCGAGCTGGCCGGCACCGACCTGGAGGAAGACCCGGAAACCGGCGTCGTACATGTTGGCGACGGTCTGCCGGAACCAGACCGGCTCCATCATGTGCCGGATGAACAGGTGCCGGACCTCGTCGAGATCGTCGGGGCACGGTGCGGCCAGGGTGCCCGACCAGATCGGAAGCTGGCTCGGCTGCACCCGCAGCCGGCCCAGCGCGTCGCCGATCGAGCGGAGCCCGTCGCCGAAGATCGGGGTGTGGAACGCCGACTTGAAGGGCAGCTTCTGGCAGAAGACGTTCCGCCCGCGCAGCACCTCCACCAGGCGGTCGACCTCGGTCTCCGGCCCGTTGACCACGCACTGCTGCGGGGCGTTGTCGTGCGAGAGCACCACCCCGGGAAAGTCGGGCAGCAGGGGCGTGACCTGGTCCGCCGCCGTGGCGGCGGCGGCGAAGACGTACCCGGAGATCTCCACCGACTCGGCGCTGAACATGGCGAGGAACTCGTCCATGCTGGCCCCGTCGGCCTGGCCGCTGACCGCGGCGGCGGTCCACTCGCCGATGCTGTGCCCGGCGACCGCGTCGGGCGTCACGTTCATCCGACTCAGCGCATCGTGCAGCATCTTGCCCACCTCGATCAGGCCGGCGCCGTGCTGCCCGAGATCCTCCATCGACCAGGGGCGGTCCGGCATCCCGAAGTGGGCGGCCATGTCGGTGGTCCGCGGCGAGAACTCCGCCTCCAGACCGGGGAAGACCGAGATGAGCTTGCCGCCGCCGGCCAGCAGCGGGTCCGGGGTGAACCAGATGTCCCGGCCGCCCCGCCATGCCTGGCCCCGGGCCACCGTCTTGCGGGCCACGGTGAGCAGCTTGTCGCTGGGGTTGACGATGCCGAGCCGGACGCGTTCGGCCCCGTCGACCGGGCCGGGTGCGGCCTGGGCCCGCTCGGCGCCGAGCCGGCGTACCGTCACGTCGTCCTTCGCCAGGAGTTCGGCGAGCGCGGCCGAGGTCGGCGCGGCGAGCCAGAGCACCTGGTCCGGCTCGTCCACCACGACCTTGCCGTCGGCCGTCGCGGTCAGTCCGGACGTCGGCAGGGCCACCCCGGCCGAGTCGGTCACCTGCTCGACGATCACGTGGGCGTTGATCCCGCCGAAGCCGAAGGCGTTCACCCCGGCCCGGCGCGGGCCGTCGGTCTCCCACGGCTGGGCGGAGGTGATCGGCGCGAACCGGGTCTGGGCCATCTCGGCCCGCGGGTTGTCGCAGTGCAGGGTGGGCAGCAGCACGCCCCGGTAGACGGCGAGCGTCGCCTTGATCAGGCCGGCGGCGCCGGCCGCCGGCATGGTGTGGCCGATCATCGACTTCACCGAGCCGATCACCGGCTTCGGCCCGCCCCGGTGCGCCCCGAAGGTCTGCCCGATGGTGGTCAGCTCGGCGGCGTCGCCGGTGGGGGTGCCGGTGCCGTGCGCCTCCAGCAGGCCGAGGGCGTCCGGGGCGGTCGGGTCGAGGCCGGCTGCCGCCCAGGCGCGCTCGATGGCCAGCACCTGACCGGAGACCGCCGGGTTGAACATGCTCGCCGACTTGCCGTCGCTGGAGACCCCGCTGCCCCGGATCACCGCGTAGACCCGGTCGCCGTCGCGCAGCGCGTCGGCGTACCGCTTGAGCACCACGATGCCGGTGCCCTCGCCGATCAGCAGGCCGTCGGCGTTCGCGTCGAACGGCCGAATCTCACCCTGCCGGGACAGCGCCCGGAGCTGGTTGAACACCGACCAGAAGCTGATGTCGTGCACGTGGTGCACGCCGCCGGCCAGCACCGCGTCCAACCGGCCGTTCTGCAACTCGGTGATGCCCTGGTCGACCGCGATCAGCGACGAGGCGCAGGCCGCGTCGATGGTGTACGCCGGGCCGCGCAGGTTGAGCCGGTTCGCCACCCGGGACGCGGCCAGGTTCGGGACCAGGCCGATCGTCCCCTCCGGCTGGTACGGGCCGAGCCGCTCGTCGAACTTCTTGCGGAGCATCTCCAGCCGGGCCGGGTCGACGTCCGGGATCAGCTCCCGGAGGATGCTGATGACCTGGCTGGACATCCGGACCCGCTGCGCGTACCGGGCCTGGGCGGGGCTGAGGATGCCGCCCCGGCCCAGAATCACCCCGACCCGCTCCCCCGACGGGAGCTTGTCCGGGCCGCCCGCGTCGTCGATGGCCTTCGCGGCCACCTCGAGGGTGATGAGCTGGTCGGGCTCGATCTCGTGCACCGACGCGGGCATCACGCCGAACTTCAACGGCTCGAAGGTGGCGTACTCGTCGACGAAGCCACCCCGCCGGCAGTACATCCGGTCCGCCCGGTGGGCCTGCTCGGGGTCGTAGAACTCCTCGTCCCAGCGGTGCTCCGGGACGTCGGTGATGGCGTCCACGCCGCTGACCAGGTTGCGCCAGTAGCTGTCCAGGTCACCGGCCCCGGGCATGAGCGCGGCCATACCGACGATCGCGATCTGCTGATCGGGCTTGGTCACGGCGGTCACCACCCCGACGCGGTGTAGACGACGGAGGTGTCACCCGGCTCGGCCCAGGCCAGCTCGCGGAGCAGGCTGAGCGCGCCCTCCTCCGGGTCGATCAGGCCGATGCCGCGACGGGCGTACTCCCGGCTCAGCTCGGCGGTGACCATGCCGCCGTGGCCGGCACCCGGCGCCCAGGGGCCCCAGTGGACGGTCACGCAGCGGATCCCGGTCTGGGTGTTCCAGCGGGTGCCCATGCTGTCCAGGGCGTCGTTGGCGGCGGCGTAGTCGGCCTGGCCCCGGTTGCCGTAGGCGGCGGCGATGCTGCCGAAGAAGACCACGAACTTCGGCTGGTCGGGCAGCTCGTCGAGGCCGGCGAGCACCGCGCGGGCCCCGTTGACCTTGACGTCGAAGACCCGGGTGAAGGATGCCGGGTCCTTCTCGGCGATGAGCTTGTCCTCGATGATGCCGGCCGCGTAGACCAGGCCGTCGAGCCGGCCGTGGTGCTGGTGGATCTGGGCGAGCAGCACCTTCGTCGCGTCCGCGTCCCGCACGTCGAGGGTGTGGTAGCGCACCTCACCGCCGAGTTCGGTCAGCTCCGCGATGGTCGCCTCGACCTCGCGGCCGGCCATGATGGCCTGCGCCCGACGCTCGATCTCGGCCGGGGCGCGCAGCCCCTGCTTCACCAGCGCGGCGCGCAGCGCGGTCTTGTCCCGGGCGGCGGCCAGCTCCGGGTCCTCCGGACCCGCCGGTCGCGGCGTACGGCCGACCAGCTCGATCCGGCACCGGCCGGCCGAGGCGAGGGTCCGGGCGAACCAGGGGGTGATGCCCCGGGCCCCACCGATCAGCACGACCACCGACTCGTGGCTGAGGCCGAGTGCGGCAACCTCCGAGGCACCCTCACCGGCCGGGCCGGCGCCCCGGGAGGCGAGTGCGCCCAGGTCCACCTGGACCAGGTCGGCGACGTACCGCTCGTCGCCGCGTCGAGCGACGACCGGGGGCTTCTCCTCCCCGACGGTCAGCAGTTCGTCGAGCAGTTGCAGGGCCAGGACCTCCGGCTCCGCCTCGGCCTCCAGCGCGACGTAGCGGGCGGTCAGCTCCGGGTACTCCCGGGCGATGGTGCGGAACAGGCCGGGCATGCCGTCGGCGGTACCACCGGCGGCGGGGGCACCGGCCCCGATCAGCCAGCGCGGGTTGGTCGCCAGCACCCGCTGGACCAGCGGAAAGACCGACGGCAGCAGGGGCCCTTCGGTACGGGTGAGTCCGTCGAGCAGCAGGAACCCGTCGAAGCCCTGGTCGGCCTGCTCGCTGTCGAGGACGCCGATCTGTCCGCCCGCGCCGTACTCACCGAGCAACTCCGCGAGGTACGCCCCGACCGCACCGCCACCGGTGATCAGGAACTGCTTGCCGGCGAGGATCTCGGCGGGGTCGCCGACGGACGCGGGCCGGACCGACTCCTGGGGCACCAGCCGCTTCGGCGGGATGCCAGGGTTCGCCAGTTCCTCGGCCGCTGCCGGGGCGGCGGCCGGGGCCGGCGTCGCCTCGACCGGGGCGGCCGTGGCGTTCATCTTCTGGTCGAGCCAGGCCACCATGGCGCGGACCGTGCGCGCCTTGACCAGGTCCTCCAGCTCCGACTCGTCACCCTCCACCGCCAGATCCAGCCGAGACGCGACCTCACCGGCCACCTCAGCCCGCTTGATCGAGTCGATCGACAGATCCGCCTCCAGATCCAGATCCAACTCGATCAGATCCACCGGATAACCCGTCCGCTCACTGATCACCGCCAGAATCGCGGCCTGGAAGTCCGCCAACGACGCACCACCCGCCGGAGCAGCCATCGTCGCGGCGGCGGGCGCGGCGGCGACCGGCGCCACGGCGGCGGCCGGCGCGGACACCGTGACGGTGGCCGACATCTTCGCCTCGAGCCAGGTCACCATGGCGCGGACGGTGCGCGCCTTGACCAGGTCCTCCAGCTCCGACTCGTCACCCTCCACCGCCAGATCCAGCCGAGACGCGACCTCACCGGCCACCTCAGCCCGCTTGATCGAGTCGATCGACAGATCCGCCTCCAGATCCAGATCCAACTCGATCAGATCCACCGGATAACCCGTCCGCTCACTGATCACCGCCAGAATCGCGGCCTGGAAGTCCGCCAACGACGCACCACCCGCCGGAGCAGCCGGAGCCGCGACGGGTGCCACGGCGACGGCGACCGACACGGCGGTGCTGCCCATCCGCTGGTCGAGCCAGGTCACCATGGCGCGGACGGTGCGCGCCTTGACCAGGTCCTCCAGCTCCGACTCGTCACCCTCCACCGCGAGACTCAGCCGCTGTGCGACCTCACCGGCCACCTCAGCCCGCTTGATCGAGTCGATCGACAGATCCGCCTCCAGATCCAGATCCAACTCGATCAGATCCACCGGATAACCCGTCCGCTCGCTGATCACCGCGAGGATCGCGTTCTGGAAGTCCGCCAGCGACGGACCGGCCGGGGCGACCGGGGCGGGCGCGGGCGGGGCGACGGCCGGCGCGGGAGCGTAGGCGGTGGCCACGGCGGAACCGCCGTTGGTGGAGACCGCCATCGCCGGGACTGGGGCCGGCTCGGCTACCGGGACGTACTGCGCCGGAACGAACTGCGCGGGCGCGACCTCGGCCGGGGCGTACGCCGAGCCGTTCGGGTACCCGTCGGTCCGGTGCTGCGGTTCGGCCGGCTGCCAGACCAGGCGGCCGCCGCTGCCGCCGTCCCCGAGGAAGGCGAGCATGATGTCCCGCTGCGAGGCGATCATGTCCCGGGTGGTCCGCAGGAACTCGTGCAGCAGCTCGCCCCGGATGTCCTGGACGACATGCTGGACGGGCGCGGCCGCGGGGGCGGTGGCGGGTGCGGGTGCGGGTGCGGGGACACCGTTCGAGGGGCTCATCGGCAACTCCTTGATGCGTCGGGGAGGCGTCATGCCGCCGGGGAGGCAGTCGCCGTTCTGGTCGCGGACGAGTTGTCCGTCGACCGTCCAGACCGGTCGGCGGTTCGGCGCGGCGGGCCGGGGCCGGCCGTCGACCCGTCCGTGGAACAGCCAGTCGGTGCGCACCGGCACGCCGGCGCAGGCGATCTCGCCGACCGAGACGAGGAATCCGCGCAGTCCGTCGGCGGGGCCGCGCTCGGTGGCGATGGCCCGGTACGGCCGGTCGCCGAGCACCGCCTTCACCAACCTGCTGAGCACCTGGCCGGGGCCGACCTCGACGAAGGTGCGGGCACCGGCGGCGTACATGGCCTCGATCTGCTCGACGAAGCGGACCGGTTCCCCGATCTGCTCGGCGAGCTGCTGGCGGAGCTGGTCGAGGTTGTCGACGTAGGGGGCGGCGGTCAGGTTGGACCAGACCGGGATGCGCGGCTCGCTGATCCGTCGGGTGGCGAGCACCTCGGCGAAGCGCTCCACCGCGCCGGCGACCAGCGGGCTGTGGAAGGCGCAGGCCACCGAAATGATCTTCGCCGAGATCCGGGCCTCCTTGAGCGCCACCACCGCCGCCTCGACCTTGGCGGTCGGGCCGGAGACGACGATCTGCTTCGGCGCGTTCCGGTTGGCGAGCACCACCTCGCTGGTCAGCCCGGCACTGGCCAGCACCTGGGCCACCTGCTCGGGCGTCGCGCTGACCGCGGCCATGGTGCCCGGGTCGTCACCGGGGGTCGCGCCGAGGATCGCCGCAGCCCGCTCCCGGCTGAGGTCGAGCAGCGTCCGGGCGTCGAACGCGCCGGCGACGCAGAGCCCGACGAGTTCGCCGTAGCTGTGTCCGCCGGTCATGTCGGGGCGGACGCCGAGGCGGCGCAGCAGGTGGTCGACGGCGAGGCCGCCGATACCGAGCACCGGCTGGGCGACCCGGGTGTCCCGGACCCGCTCCTCCTGCAGTCTGCGGTGGGCCTGGTCGAAGGCGGTCGGCGGGAAGAGCAGCTCCGCCGCGTCGCGGTCCAGCTCCAGGTAGTGCCGCAGCTCGGGGAAGGTGACGAAGAGTTCGGCGAGCGCGCCGGGGCGCTGGCTGCCCTGGCCGGGGAAGAGGAAGGCAACCTGGCCCGGGTCGGCGTCCCCGGCCGGCTGCACCAGCCCCTGGGCGGGGTCGTGCTCACCGGCGAGGGCCCGCCGCAGCAGGGCCTCCAGTTCCGCCACGTCCCGGGCGACGACCGCGACCCGGGTCGGGCCGCGTCGTCCGGCGGCCTCCCCGGCGACCTGGGCGGCCAGCTCGGCCAGCCGGCCCGGCCGGTTCCGGTCTCCGTCGGCGGCCAGCCGGTCGGCGAGCTGGAGGATCGCCTGATGGGCGGCGGCCCGGTCCACCCCGGGGAAGCAGAACAGCTCGGCCGGCCAGGTACGACGGGCGTGCCGGGGCTCCGGCGCGTCGCCGTACGCGGCGAGCACGGTGTGGAAGTTGGTTCCGCCGAACCCGAAGGCGCTGACCCCGGCGATCCGCTCCTGGGCCGGGACCGGCCAGGGGCGGGCCTCGGTGTAGAAGGCGAACGGGCTCTGCTCGGGATGCCAGGCCGGGTTGGGCCGTTCCAGGTGGATGGTCGGCGGGCGGATGCCGTTGTAGAGGGACAACGCCACCTTGATCACGCCGGCCAGGCCGGCGGCGCACTTGGTGTGCCCGATCTGCGACTTCACCGAGCCGAGCGCGCAGTTCCCGGGCTCCGCGCCGGCCTCGACGAACATCCGGGTGAGCGTCTCCAGCTCGGTCCGGTCGCCGACCACCGTGCCGGTGCCGTGCGCCTCGACCAGGCCGACCTCGCGCGGCGAGATGCCGCTGCGGCGGTACGCCCGGTCCAGCGCCCGGCGCTGCCCGTCCGTCCGGGGCGCGGTGAGGCCGAGCGCGCGTCCGTCACTGGAGCCACCGAGGCCCTTGACCACCGCGTAGATCCGGTCACCGTCCCGCTCGGCGTCGGCGAGCCGCTTCAACACGATGCAGGTCACCCCCTCGCCGAGGGCGATGCCGTCGCCGGTGCTGTCGAACGGGCGGGACCGGCCGGTCGGCGAGAGCGCGTGCGCGGAGGTGAACATCAGGTAGTCGTTGACGCCGTTGTGCAGGTCCGCGCCGCCGCAGATCATCATGTCGCTGTCGCCGCTGGCCAGTTCCTTGCAGGCGGCGTCCATGGCGGCCAGCGACGAGGCGCAGGCCGCGTCGATGGTGTAGTTCGGGCCGCCTAGGTCGAGCCGGTTCGCCACCCGGCCGGCGATCACGTTCGCCAGCACGCCGGGGAAGCTGTCCTCGGTGACCCTGGGGAGCAACTCCTGCATCTCGTCGGGCACTTCGCCGAGGTACGCCGGAAGCATGGTGCGCAGGGTCTGCGCGTGCCCCATGTCGCTGCCGGCCTCCGCGCCGAACACCACACCCGTGCGGCCGTGGTCGACCCCCGGGGCGTCGTAGGCGTAGCCGGCGTCGACCAGTGCCCGGTGGGAGATCTCCAGGGCGAGCAACTGGGTCGGGTCGATGCTGGCCAGGGCGGCTGGGGGATGCCGTAGCCGATCGCGTCGAAGGGCACCGGCTCGATGAAGCCGCCCCACTTGGAGACGCTGATCCGGCCGGTCTGCCCGGGGCCGACCTCCGGGGCGTAGTAGAGGTCGGTGTCCCATCGCTGCGGGGGCACCTCACCGACGGCGTCCGCGCCGCTGAGCACCGTACGCCAGAAGCTGGCCAGGTCCGGTGAGCCGGGCAGGATGCAGGCCATCCCGACGATGGCGATGTCCAGCGGCGCGGGCGCGTCCTCGATCTCGGCGGGCGGCGCCAGCCGTTCCCGGATCGCGTCGAGGCTGTCCCCGTGGTACGCGCGCGCCCCGGCGCTGACCGCGTCGTGCAGCCCGGCGATGGTGGTCGCGTCGTCGCGCAGCACGACGATCTGCCCGGCCATGAACATGCCCTCGGCGGCCTGCTCGTCCTCGCCGACCGAGCGCAGCGTGTCGCCCTCGCGCACGATGCCCTTGCTGGCGATCCGCGCCCGCCCGATGTTGAGCTTCTCGAGCTCCTGCCACGCGTCGCGGCTCTCCATGCCGGAATCGCGCAGCTCGTCGCGGCGCCGGTAGAAGTCGTCGACGAACGGGGTGGGCAGGCAGCGGGTGACGTGTCCGGGGGCGGTCTCCAGCAGCGCGGTCCGCTCGGCGGCGATCGCCTCGCGCTGGAAGAGCGGCTGGACCGCGTTGTGCTCCACCGCCTCGGCGGTGAAGAGGTACGCGGTGCCCATCAGTACGCCGATCCGCGCGCCCCGGTGGGCCAGCGGCGCGGCCATGGTGGCGACCATCGCGGCCGAGCGGGCGTCGTGGATGCCGCCGGCGAAGAACACCTGGATCGCGGTGGCCGCGTCCGGTTCGGCGTCGAGGTACTCCTCGAGCACCATGAGCTGGGCCTCCCAGAGCGGGAAGCTGGCCCGGGGTCCGGTGTGGCCGCCGCACTCGGCGCCCTCGAAGATGAACCGGCGGGCCCCGGAGCGCAGGAACTGCCGCAGCAGTCCCGGCGACGGGACGTGCAGGAACGTGGTGATGCCCTGCTGCTCCAGCGCCTTGGCCTGGGGTGGCCGACCACCGGCGATGATCGCGCAGGCCGGGCGCAGCTCCCGGATGACCTCCAGTTGCGCCTCTCGGATCTCCTCGGGGGCGAAGCCGAGCACGCCGACACCCCAGGGCCGGTCGCCGAGGCGGGCGGCGGTCTCGGTGAGGATGCGGCGGGTCGGTCCTGCGCCGTTGAGGGCGAGCGCGACGAAGGGCAGGCCACCGTCCTCGGCGACGGCGGCGGCGAAGCCGGGCTCGTCGCTGACCCGGGTCATCGGCCCCTGGGCGACGGGCACCCGGATCTGGAGGTCCACGGCCAGCGGCGAGCCCGGTGCCAGCACCTCACCGGCGGCGGGGTCGTTGGCGGCGTCGAGCAGCGCGTCCCGGATGCCCCGGACGGCGGCGGCGGTGTCCGGCCAGCGTTCGGCGAAGACGGCGGCGAGCCAGCCGTCCTGGCCGATCGGCAGCAGCTCGGAGGCCTCGTCGTGCGGGCCGCCACGCCGGATTCCCCGGACACCGTCGACCAGTACGGTCTCGGAGCCGTCCATCCGTCGGATCGCGGCCTGCACGTCGGTGGGCAGTTCGGATTCGGGCATGAGCGCGAGCTGGCTGTCCAGCACGACGCCGGCCGCGCCGCCGACCAGGCAGGCGCCCGCCGTGCGGGGACCGACCCCACCGGCGACCCAGACCGGCAGGTCGAGGGTCTCGTCGGCGACGAGTTGCTGGAGCAGGACGAACGAGCTGAGGTCGCTGCCCCGCCCGCCGGCCTCCATCCCCGGGCGATCAGGCCGTGCGCGCCGGCAGCGGCGGCGGCGCGGGCCTCGTCCCGGCTGGTCACCTCGACCAGCACCCGGTAGCGCGGGGTGGTCTCGGCCAGCGACCAGGGCGAGTCCGGGGTCAGGACGACCAGGTCGACCCCACCGGGCGCGACCCGCTCCACCTCGTCCAGTGTGGCCTGGCACCCGGCCGGCACCCGTATCCCGAGAGGCCCGGGCGACCACGTGACGGCCTGGGCCAGCGCGCGCAGCACCCAGTCGTCGCCGCCCCCGAGGTCCAACACTCCCAAGCCACCACCGACCCGGGCGGCAGCGGCCATCCGCGGGGCGGGCTCCAGGGCACCGCCGGGGTTGACGACCATGACGAGGTCGCGCTTGTACGTTGCAGTACTCATCGGGCTCCCACTTCGTTCGCGAGGGTCTCGCGGTGGCGACGGGCTGGATCGGTCAAACCGAGAGTGACCAGAACCGAATTTGCATGATTCGATGTTGCGCTCCGTAACAAGCTAGTAGCCGCTTGTTGCCGAATGATTAACACCGACACGAACGTGAGGAACGCTCGGAATTCCTACTCGGCAGGCGGGATATGTCTGAACCGCTGCCAGGAAGAACCAACGAGGATCGGTCGAGGATCGCTCGAGGTGCCCCCGGAACGGGCGGCGAGAAGGTTGTTAATTACTCACGAAACAATTAGCCGCCCGAGCCCCGCAATGACCTGAATCACGACAGGAATCCACCCATCTCAATATTCGGACGGGCTCTTGTCAGGGCGACCGGCGACCGGCGACGATCCCTTTCCGTCTCGCATCCGCCATTCCCTATCGAATTGCTCTGACTTACGCGAGAGCGAGGTGAGCCACCCGGACGAACCGATGCCCACGACCACCGACCCGACATGACCGCCCACCTGCGATTAAAGGTCGATCAACGACCCACAGGAGCGCCCGGGTCGCCGGAGCCCCCCTCCCCCACACCCCTTCCATCTGGTGGTACGTGGCTCCCGTCACAGATCAACAAGAGTCACTTCACCCATTAACGATCGTTTTTGTCCGTCTCGGGCAGCGATCGCCCCTTCGGCCACCCCCGGCACCCGCCGAGGTTCGTCGCCGACACCCCCCACCACCAGCACAAACACCCGGCCGGCCCACGCCAAACGGATTGGCGTGCACCCGCGTATCGGGTCTGTTAACCCTGTTTACCTCTTTATGATCGGCGGTTAAAAGTGCGTAAACTCATCCTGCTCGCCCTGGTGGGCTTCGGTGCCCAACTTGTCGACGGCAGCCTCGGGATGGCATACGGAGTGACATCCACCACATTGCTGCTCGCCATCAACACCAGCGCCGCCAGCGCGTCGGCAACCGTTCACCTGGCCGAAATCGGCACGACACTGGTCTCTGGTGCCGCCCACTGGCGGTTCGGCAACGTGGACTGGCGGGTGGTGTTCCGGGTCGGCGTGCCGGGAGCCCTCGGGGCCTTCCTCGGCGCGACCTTCCTCTCCGGGATCTCCACGGCGGCGGCCGCCCCGATCATGTCGCTGATCCTGCTCACCCTCGGCTGCTACCTGCTGATCCGCTTCACCGTCGCCGGTCTGCCGACCGGACGGGTGGGGCTGCCACTGCGCAAGCGGTTCCTCGGCCCACTGGGTCTGGTCGCCGGCTTCGTCGACGCCACCGGTGGTGGCGGCTGGGGCCCGGTCGGCACCCCCGCCATCCTCGCCAGCGGCCGGATGGAGCCGCGCCGGGTGATCGGGTCGATCGACACCAGCGAGTTCCTGGTGGCGGTGGCCGCCAGCCTCGGCTTCCTGGTTGGGCTCGGCTCGGAGAACATCGACTACGGCTGGGTGCTCGCCCTACTGCTCGGCGGGATGGCCGCCGCGCCGATCGCGGCCTGGCTGGTCCGGAAGGTCCCGCCCCGGGTGCTCGGCTCCGCGGTCGGCGGCATGATCATCCTCACCAACGGGCGGACGCTGCTGCGCAGCGAGTGGGTCGACGCCCCGGACATCGTCCGGTACGCCTGCTACACGGTCGTGACGGCGCTCTGGGCAGCGGCGGTGGTGTGGTCGGTCCGGCAGCACCTCGCCACCCGGAACAGCGCGCCGGCCGCCAGCGCGGAGCGGACCGGGATGGCCGACGAGGTCGCCTCCTGACGGCTGCCGGCCGGACCCGCACATTGCCCTCGGGGTCGGCCGGGGCCACCCACGTGGCTCCGGCCGGCCCGGTCCCGCCCTCTGAGACGGCGGGCAGAACCCACCGGTCCTCATGGCGGTGGCGGCCCGACCTCGCCGGGCAGGGGCACCGGAGCCCGCCGCCCGGCACGTGCCCCGCCCAGCACCACCACGACCGTGCCGACCAGCAGCACACCCAGGCCGGGCAGGGCGAGCGGCTGCGGGAGCTGACCCAGCCAGAGCCAGCCGATCAGCGCCGCGCCCGGCACCTCCAGCAGGATCAGCACGCTCACCGTGGTGGCCGAGACCCGCCGCAGCGCGTAGTTGAACATCGAGTGCCCGAGTAGCTGCGCCCCGGCGACCAACGCGAGGATCACCAGCCAGGTGTCGGTGTCGTACCCGCCCAGCCGTACCCCGCCGACCAGACAGACGACCAGCAGCACCGACGCGCAGACGCTGTAGCAGATCGTGGTGTAGGTGGTGGTGCTCAAGGTGACGCGGGCCCGCTCGCCCAGCGCGGTGTAGCCGGCGATGAAGATCGCACCCGCGACGGCCAGCAGGTCGCCGGCGAAGGCCCGGCCGGAGACGGCGAAGTCGGCACCGCTGGCCAACACCGCGCCGAGCACCGCGATCCCGATGCCGGCCCACACCGTGCGCGGCAGCCGCCGGCCCTGCCACCGGGCGATCAGCCCCTGCCACACCGGCTGGGTGGCGCCCAGCGCGGTCGCGGCGGCGACCGAGGTGAGCTGCGCGCTCGGCATCCAGGTGGCGAAGTGCCCGGCCAGCGCCACCCCGGAGAGCACGCAGTACCAGCCCTCCCGCCGCCCCGCACCGGACGCCAGCAGCCGGAACTCGGCACGTCGCCGGACCAGCGCCCACGGAGCGATCACGCCGGTCGCCAGCACGTTCCGCCAGAAGGCGATGGCCAGGGCGGGGGCGGTCGCGAACGCGATCAGCGGGGCCGACGAGGAGACCGCCGCGACGGCCAGCACGATCGCCCCGGTGGTCAGCGGGTCGAGGGGCGGGTGACCCGGTGGGGACTGCCCGGTCAGCGGCGACGCACCCGGTGCAGGCGGAACGGCTTCCGGGTCCGGCGCACGGCGGGGGTGTCCCGGGGCGGCTCGGCCAGCGAGTCGTCCGGCAGGGCGGATCCGGCCAACGGCGTCCCGGCCGGCACCAGCCGGTTCAGCGTGCAGCCGTCCGCGACCCAGCGCCGCACCAGGTCGGCGATGGAGCCGGGGGCGTTGAGCCGCTTGCCGGCCACCGCCGGAGCCACCGTCGCCCACAGCTCGCTCTCCGGCTCGACGCGGGAGACCCGCGCCGGAAAGGTCACGATCCGCCCGCCGTGGTCGCCCCGCAGGGTGACCTCGACCTCCGACGCTTCGGCCAGGTCGGGCGCCGTCTGCTCCCCCGGGCCGCTCACCACGAACAGCGCCCCCTCCAGGGGTACGCACCAGAGCGCGAGCGCCGGGCCGTCGGGCACCCGCACCCAGGCCACGGCGGCCTTCTTCAGCGCCTCGTCGACCAGGGGCGTGGTCGCCCGCTCCTCCACCTCGTCGCTCACACCCGGAATCCTGCCGTACCCCGCCCACGCCCGCTGGCCGGACCTCCCGGCCCGGATCTCCGGCGGCGGGCTTCCCGGGGCCCGGTACCGGACGGGGTCAGCCGAGGAAGGGCGGGATGTTGATCTCACCACGGGCCACCGGCATCACCTGGCCGCTGACCGTCGCGCCCACGGCTACGCCGCCGACCGCGGTGACCGTACAGGTCAGCACGGACGGGCGGTTCATCTCGTAGCCCTGCTCGACGGTGTACGCCGACCGTCCCTCGCCGGGGAGCAGGCCGCTGGCGACCAGCCACACCCCCAGACCGAGAGCGGCCGAGCCGGTGGCCGGGTCCTCGGGAACACCGAGCCCGGGCACGAAGACCCGGGCGCGGGCGGTTTGCGTACCGGCATCCCAGGAGAAGACGCTGACGTGCTCCACTCCGTACCGCTCCGCCACCGCCGCGTTGACCCGGGCGCGGGCCAACGCGTCCGGACGCACCGGGAGGTACGGGAACTCCAGCCCGCAACCGGCCACCCGGGGCGCCGGGCCGGCGTGGTCGGCGGCCCGCAGGCCGGCCAGCTCCAGCAGGGGTTCCACGTCCAGCTCCGGCCCCAGGGTCGGCATGCCGCCGGTCAGCGTGGCACCCGCGCCGGTCACCTCGACCGGCAGCACCCCCGCCCCGCACTCCTGGGTGACCTGCCCGGTGTCGAACCAGCCCCGACGGCACGCGGTCACCGCCGCGCCCACGCTCGGGTGGCCGGCGAAGGGCAGCTCCGCCGCCGGGGTGAAGATCCGGGCCCGGTAGGTCGCGCCGACCTGGGTGGCGGGCAGCACGAAGACCGTCTCGGAGAGGTTGAACTCCCGCGCCAGCGTCTGCATCTGCTCGGTGGCGAGCCCTTCCGCGCCGAACACCACAGCCAGCGGATTGCCGGCGAACGGGCGGTCGGTGAAGACGTCCACGATCTCGTAGGCCAAGGTCGACATGTTGATAAACACTAGGCGCATAGGCTGGTCGACGTGAGCACGCCGACCCGGGTCTACATCGCCCGACTCGCCGGAGTGGCCGTCTTCGACCCGAACGGCGACCAGGTGGGACGGGTACGCGACGCGGTGGCCCGCCTCCGGACGACCAACCGCCCGCCCGAGGTGGTCGGACTTGTCGCCGAGATGCCGATGCGGCGGCGGATCTTCCTCTCCATCAACCGGGTCACCTCGCTCGACGCGGAGGCGGTCGTGCTCGGCACCGGGACGCTGAACCTGCGTCGCTTCGAAAAGCGCCCCAACGAGCTGCTGGTCCTCCAGGAGTTGCTCGACCGTCGGGTGCACCTCGACCCGAACGGGCAGGCCGGCACCGTGGTCGACGTGGCGATGGAGTGCCGGGGCCGCGAGTGGTCGCTGAGCCGGGTGGCGGTCCGGGAGCAGACCGGCCGGCTCAGCCGCCGGGGGCACCTGCACCAGGTCGAGTGGGACAAGGTCCGGGGGCTGACCGGCTTCGCCGACACCCGGGGTACGGCCAACCTCCTCGCTGTCCTGGAGGACATGCGCCCGGCCGACCTGGCCAACGCCCTCCAGGACCTGCCCGACCTGCGCCGCAACGAGGTGGCGGCGGCCCTGGACGACGAGCGCCTGGCGGACGTGCTCAGCGAGTTGCCCGAGCACGACCAGGTGGAGATCCTCACCGCGCTGGGCCGGGAACGGGCCGCCGACGTGCTGGAGGAGATGGACCCGGACGACGCCGCCGACCTGCTCAACGAGCTGCCGGCGCCGGAGCAGGACGTACTGCTCGACCTGATGGAGCCGGACGAGGCCGACCCGGTCCGCCAACTGCTCAAGTACACCCCGGGCACGGCGGGCAGCGTGATGACCTCCGAGCCGGTGATCCTGCCGCCGGACGCGACCGTCGCGGAGGCGCTGGCCCGGATCCGGGAGCCGCAGCTCTCCCCCGCCGTGGCGGCGCAGGTCTTCGTCTCCCGCGCCCCGATGACCACCCCGACCGGCCGTTACCTCGGGATGGTGCACTTCCAGCGGCTGCTCCGGGAGCCGCCGGCCGACCTGCTCGGCGGCATCGTGCTCAACGACATCGACCCGCTGCGGGAGACCACCCCGCTGCCCGAGATCACCCGCCGGATGGCCACCTACGACCTGGTCGCGATGCCTGTGGTCGACCGCAACAACCGGCTGGTCGGCGCGGTCACCGTGGACGACGTACTGGACCATTCCCTGCCCCGGGACTGGCGCGACCGGGACGCCCCGGCGGAGCCCCTCGCGCAGCCGCAGCCCGACCTGACCGCCGGGGCGGCCGCTGGCGAGGCTGGCACGACCGCCGTGGGCGGGACGACCGGCGAAGACCGGACGACAGGCGGTGCGCATGGCTGAGCAGCGCCGCTCCGAACGGCTGGACCAGCCGGCGGAGCCCCGCAAGGTCAAGCTGCCCCGGTTCGACCCGGAGGCGTTCGGACGCTGGTCCGAGGGGATCGCCCGGGGCATGGGTACGGCGAACTTCATCGTCTACATGACGGTGGTGATCTCGGCCTGGTTCGCCTGGAACACCCTGGCCCCGGCGGACCTGCGCTTCGACCCGTACACCTTCACCTTCCTCACCCTGGTCCTGTCGTTGCAGGCGTCCTACGCGGCCCCGCTGATCCTGCTCGCCCAGAACCGGCAGGCCGACCGGGACCGGGTCTCGCTGGAGGAGGACCGCCGCCGCGCCACGGCGCAGAAGGCGGACACCGAGTACCTGGCCCGGGAGATCGCCGCCCTGCGGATCGCCCTGGGCGAGGTGGCCACCCGGGACTTCGTCCGCTCCGAGCTGGCCCGGCTGGCCGAGGAACTCGACGAGGCCCAACAACGTCGCCACCGTCTGGACCGCCGCCACCACGACCCCGCCCACGACTGACCCCGCCCGCTCTCGCATTGATGTCGTCCCGGTGACGCAAACCTCTTGATCAACGGAGGCGGCGGGCGGTGGGCGCGGAGGGGCACCGACGTAGCATTGCGGGCATGTCCGCACCCGTCAGCACCGTCTCCGACGCCGTCCACGCCGCGCTGGCCACCGTCGACGACCCCGAGATCCGCCGGCCGATCACCGACCTCGGCATGGTCCGCTCCGCGGTCGTCGGTGACGACGGCGTCGTCCGGGTGGAGCTGCTGCTCACCGTCGCCGGCTGCCCGTTGAAGGAGAAGCTGCGCGCCGACATCACCGCCGCCGTCGGCGCCGTGCCCGGGGTCACCGGCGTCGAGATCGAGTTCGGCGTGATGAGCCCCGAGCAGCGGCAGTCGTTGCAGGCGAAGCTGCGCGGCGGTGCCGGCGCGGCCGGCGGGGAACCGGTCATCCCGTTTGCCCAGCCCGGCTCCCGGACCCGGGTGTACGCGGTGGCCAGCGGCAAGGGGGGCGTCGGCAAGTCCAGCGTGACGGTCAACCTGGCCGCGGCGCTCGCCGCCCGGGGGCTCTCCGTCGGCGTGGTCGACGCGGACATCTACGGCCACTCGGTGCCCCGGATGCTCGGCACGGAGGCCCGCCCCACCCGGGTGGAAGACATGATCATGCCGCCCGAGTCGCACGGCGTGAAGGTCATCTCGATCGGCATGTTCACCGCCGGGAACGCCGCCGTGGTCTGGCGTGGCCCGATGCTGCACCGGGCGTTGCAGCAGTTCCTCGCCGACGTCTACTGGGGCGACCTGGACGTCCTCCTGCTCGACCTGCCCCCGGGCACCGGTGACGTGGCGATCTCGCTGGCCCAGCTCCTGCCGAACGCGGAGATCCTGGTGGTCACCACGCCGCAGGCCGCCGCCGCCGAGGTGGCGGAGCGGGCCGGGGCGATCGCCCTGCAAACCCACCAGCGGGTCGTCGGCGTGATCGAGAACATGTCCTGGCTGGAACTGCCGGACGGCTCCCGGATGGAGGTCTTCGGTGCCGGCGGCGGGGCCACGGTCGCCGAGTCGTTGACCCAGACCATCGGCGCGCAGGTGCCGCTGCTCGGGCAGATCCCGCTGGACACCCGGGTCCGCGAGGCCGGCGACGCCGGCACCCCGATCGTGCTGGCCGAGCCGGCGGCCCCGGCCGCGAAGGCGCTGGGCGCGGTCGCCGACCGGCTGGCCGTACGCCGCGAGTCGCTGCTCGGCAAGCCGCTCGGACTCAAGCCCGCCGGTCGCTGACCGGATCGTTCAGCCCGCCGGCCGGTCCCGACCGCTCGACTCGAGCCCGCCGGCCACCCGGCTCACAACCCGCCGGCCGCTGACTGACGACGCTGCCCGACCCGTACCCGCTCGAGGGTGCGGGTCAGGTGGCGTCGCCGTCGTAGCTGCGGGGCCGGGGCGCCGGGGCGGGGGTGGACGGGTTGGCACCGGAGCGCAGGTCCGCCGCGGTGGCGACGTCCTTGAGCTCCTTGTGCACGCCGTTGACGTCGGCGCGCAGGTCGTCGTACATGCCCTGCAACGGCTTCCGGATCGCCTGCTCGTCCTCTTCGCTGAGCAGGTGCTTGCGGATGAACGCCTTGGGGTGCAGGTCTTCCAGTTGGATGTCGGTGCCCAGTTCCCGGCTCAGGTCGGTGGTGGCATTGCGGGCCATGTTGCGCAAGTTGCGCACCATGCGCAGGCCGTCACCGATCACCGTGGGCAGCTTGTCGCCGAAGATCAGCAACGCGAGCAGCAGCAGAGCGCCGATCTCCCACCAGTTCAGGTTGTCGAACACGGGGCCTCCTCCTCGGCGTCTGCCTGGCCAAGGGTACGCACGTAGGAGGGGTTCCGGGAGGGGTGGCCCCCGCCTACTTGGCGTCTGCGGCGAGTGTCACCGAGGCGTTCTGCACCGACGATCCACGCCGGTACTCGACCGTCACCACCGACCCGGGGGCGAACTTGCGGACCAGGGCGATCAGGTCCGTAGGCTCGGACAACGGACGCCCGGCGAGCCGGAGGACCACGTCCCCCGCCTTCAGCCCGGCCCCGGCCGCCGGGCCGGAGGGCTCGACCGCGACCAGCCGTACGCCCCCAGTGCTGCTGGGGGCCGCGCCCGGCCCGGGCACCTCGGCGCCGATCACCGTCCGGCGGGCCTTGCCGGTGCCGATGATGTCCTGGGTGATGCGTTTCGCCTGGTTGATCGGGATGGCGAAGGCGAGGCCGATGTTGCCGGCCTCCTGCCCGTCGGCGACCAGCGACTTGATCGTCGAGTTCACCCCGATCACCCGGCCCGCGCCGTCCACCAGCGGTCCGCCGGAGTTGCCGTGGTTGACCGCCGCGTCGGTCTGGATCGCCGCGTAGTAGCGCACCGGTCCGCCCGGTTCCCCGGCCCGCATGGTCCGGTCCAGGGCGCTGACGATGCCCGCGGTGACGGTGTTCGCCAGGGAGAGCGGGGAGCCGATGGCGAGCACTGGGTCCCCGACCGCGAGGCTGTCCGAGTCGCCGAACTCCACCGGCCGCAGTCCGGTCCGGGAGACCTTGATCACGGCGATGTCGGACTCCGGGTCCTGGCCGACCACGCTGGCCGGGGCGGAGGACCCGTCGTTGAAGATCACCGTCGGCTTGCCGTTCCCGCCGGCGATCACGTGGTCGTTGGTGATGACGTGCCCGTCGGCGCTGGCAATGAAGCCGGAACCCTCGCTGGTGCCGGCGTGACCACCCACCCGGACGGTTACCACGCTGGGCAGGACCTTGGCGGCGACCCCGGCCAGGGAGTCCGGCCGGCGCTGGGCGGCCACCGGCGCCTCCTGCGGCGGGGCCCCGAGCACCGTCCCGCCCGCACCGCCGCGCACCGCGAACGCGTAGCCCAGCGCACCGCCGAGGGTGCCGGCGAGCAGGGCGGCGACCACCGCGACCAGCAACACCTGCCGCAGCACCGGCCGGCGGGGCAGGTCCGGGTCGGCCACTGGTTCCGGTTCCGTCCCCCGTACCGGCGCGACCGGCAGCACCACGGCGGTGGGGGCGGTCGGGTCACGCCACGGGTCGGCGAGCGCGTCGGACCACCATGGCGAGGTGGTGCCCGTGGTGGCGGGGCCGCCGCCCGGCACGCCCCGCGCGCCACCCGCCGGTCCACCGTGGGTGCCCAAGGGCGCTCTCCCGGCCACCGGCGGTTGCGGCGGTGCGGGGGTCGCGGCGGGCTGGCGCCAGTCCCAGCCGTCGGTCACGTCGGTGCCTCCCAGTCCGTCCCGAGCCCCGTACGCCGGAAAGGACCGGCGGAACCGGCCCGGCCGGAGCGGACGGGATCACCATCCAGGATTGCACGGATGTCCCGTCCCGGGTCAGCGGTCATACCGGCGTAGGCCACACCAGCCGACCGCGTGGCTGCGCCCCTGAGCCGTCGCCTCTAGGCTCTTACGGCGAACCCGCTCCGCTCCACTATCGCCGCCCCCCCCCCCGGAGGTGTCCCATCGTCGCCGCCGCCAGTTCCGGCAGTTCGACGGCGCAGGCCCTGCAGTTCGCCGAGTCGTACGTCGCCGAGGACCTCGTCCTGCGCACCGCCCGCAGTCTCGCCGAGGAGGTGGGCGTCGACGCGGTGACCACCGGTGCCGGTGCCGCCCTGCGACTGCTCGCCGCCGCCGGCAGCGCCCGGGCGGTGGTGGAGATCGGCACCGGCACCGGGGTCAGCGGCGTCTGGCTGCTGCGCGGCATGCGTTCCGACGGTGTGCTGACCACGATCGACGTCGAGGTCGAGCACCAGCGGATCGCCCGCCGGATCTTCGCCGAGGCGGGCTTCCCGTCGGGGCGTACCCGCATCATCGCCGGACGGGCCCTGGACGTCCTGCCCCGCCTCGCCGACGGCGCGTACGACATGGTGTTCGTCGACGCCGAGGTGACCGGGGTCAGCGCCTGCGTGGACGCCGCGCTGCGGCTGCTACGCCCGGGCGGGGTGCTCGCCGTGAACGGCGCCCTGGCCGGTGGGCGGATCGGCGACCCGGCCGCCCGGGATCTGGAGACGGTGACCCTGCGCGAGACCATCAAGGCGCTCCGGGAGTCGGACGAGTGGGTGCCCGCCCTGCTCCCGGTCGGTCACGGCCTGCTGGCGGCCATCCGCTGCTGACCATCCCACCCGCTGCCTGCTCCGAACACCGCCGGCTCTGGGCGCCTGCGCCGCCAACTCTGGGTGCCCGTGCCACCGGCTCTGGGCGCCTGCAGGGGTCCCCTCCTCATCAAAAAACGGTAGGAAGGGTCCCCTGCAGGCACCTGACAGGCGTCCGGCTCAGCCCAGCGTCGCCAGCCAGCGCAGCAGCCCCCGTACGCCCCAGCCGGTGGCGCCCTTGGCGAGTTCCCCCTTGGCGTCGGACGACCAGGCGGGCGCGGACATGTCGAAGTGGACCCAGCGGTCCCGCAGGTCACCGGTGAACTCGCGGAGGTACAGGGCGGCGACCACCGAGCCCGCGCCCCGGGCGGGGGCGCTGTAGAAGTCGGCCAGGTCGCTGCCGAGGTACTCGACGTAGTCGCCGACCAACGGCATCCGCCAGGACTTCTCGCCCGCCTCGGCGGCGGTGCTGACCAGTGCCTCGGCCAGCCCGTCGTTGTCGGTGTAGAGCGCCGCGGTCCGCGAGCCCAACGCGATCGAGTTGGCGCCGGTGAGGGTGGCCAGGTCGACCAGCACGTCGGGGGCGAGGCGGTCCACCGCGTACGCGAGCGCGTCGGCGAGCACCAGCCGCCCCTCGGCGTCGGAGTTGGTGGACTCGCTGGTCAGCCCGCCGTAGTGCTGGATCACGTCGCCCGGGCGGAAGGCGGAGCCGCTGACCGCGTTCTCGGCCAGCGGCGCGAGGGCGGTGACCCGCACCGGGAGGCGCAGCGCGGCGGCCCCGAGGGCGGCGCCGACGACGGCGGCCGCCCCCGCCATGTCCTTGCGCATGAGCTTCATCCCGGACAACGGCTTGATCGAGATGCCGCCGGTGTCGAAGGTGATGCCCTTGCCGACCAGCACCACGTGGGTCGTCGCGCCCTCCGGGTTCCAGCTCAGCTCGACCAGGCGCGGTCCCGTGGCCGAGCCGCCGCCGACGGCGAGGATGCCGCCGAAGCCCGCTTCGGCGAGCTCGTCGGGCTGCCAGACCCGCAGGTTCACCTCGGGCAGGTCGGCGGCGACCGCGGCGACCTGGCCGGCGAACCACTCCGGGTTCTTCACGGAGGACGGCATGTTGGTCAGGTCCCGGGCGAAGCAGGTCATCCGGGCGGTGGTCCGGGCCGTGTCGAGGACGGCGGCGTACCGCTCCGGCTCGTCCACCGCGATCTCCAGCTCGGCCAGCGCCGGGGTCGGCTTGGCGTCGGTCAACCGGAACCGGTAGGAGCCCAGCAGCGCCCCCTCGGCCAGACCACGCACCGCTGCGGGCGGGGCGTCGGCCGGCAGGGCCACCGTGGCCCCCGGTTCCTCGGCGAGGGTGCGGACCAGCGCGGCCCCGGCGGCCCGCCAGCCGGCCTCGTCGCCGTCGCCGACTCCGAGCAACAGCAGCCGTACGGGGGAACGCAGGGGGCGGAGGTGCACGCGGGTCTCACCGGCGGCCCCG
This sequence comes from Micromonospora pallida, assembly GCF_900090325.1. NCBI lineage: Bacteria > Bacillati > Actinomycetota > Actinomycetes > Micromonosporales > Micromonosporaceae > Micromonospora > Micromonospora pallida. The sequence continues at coordinate 5,248,361 of NZ_FMHW01000002.1, forward strand.
GTCAGCGCCGCCGCCGGCAGCAGGGCGGTGGCCTCGGCGACCAGGTCGTCGGGGAGCGTTGTCGCGGTAGGGATCAGCGCCGCCGGGACCTCCGCCCCCTCGACGCTTCGGACAGGCAGAACGAGGGTGTCGAACCGGTCGGAACCAGTTACCAGACGGATGTCCAGCACGCTTTGCCGTACCTCCAGGGATTCCAGGGACACGAAGAGCCTGAGCCACCGGCGGACCGGTGGCTCAGGTTCTTCCGGACCACCCGGGCGGCGGACGCCACCCGGGCCACTCCTCCATCAGCCGGCGGCTGCCTTCAACGCGTCACCGAGCGCGTTGGCCTCGTCGGGAGTCATCTCGACGACGAGCCGGCCACCACCCTCCAGCGGAACCCGCATGACGATGCCCCGGCCCTCCTTGGTGACCTCCAGCGGACCGTCGCCCGTCCGCGGCTTCATCGCCGCCATGTTGTCTCCCCTCAGACCTACACCAGGGTCGGTGGGTTGCCCCACAGCCACTACGCGTTAACCCACCACGCGCCGACGCGCGGTGCTGACCAACGATTTTCCCTGATGAACACCGCCGGACCCAAACCGAAGCAGCATTGATGTAACAGCGACTAGCATATCCCGAGCCGGGCTGTCACAATGTGCGGTCATGCAGGCACGGTCGGCACTCTTCGACCTGTACGGCGACCACCTCCGCCCCCGGGGCGGTCGGGCACCGGTTGCCGCCCTGGTCAAACTGCTCGCGCCCCTCGGTATCGCACCCCCGGCCGTGCGTACCGCGGTCTCCCGAATGGTGCGTCAGGGCTGGCTGGACCCGATCCGACTCGCCACCGGACCGGGTTACACGATCACCCCGAAAGCCGCCCGCCGGCTGGACGAGGCCGCCTCCCGGATCTACCGCACCGCCCGGTCCGGCTGGGACGGCCGGTTCGACCTGGTCGTGCTCGACGCACCAGCCGGCCGGCGGGAACGGCAGCGGCTCGCCACCACCCTACGCTTCCTGGGCTACGGCACCCTCGACGAGCAGACCTGGATCGCCACCCGGGCCGCCGAGGACGTCGAGGCCGTGCTGGTCGAGGCCGGGGTCCGGTTCGAGCGGTTCGCGGCCATCCACGCCGCCGGCACGCCGGGCGCGGTGGCCATGGTCCGGCGCGCCTGGGATCTCGCCGAGATCGGCCAGGCGTACGAGGACTTCGTCGCCGAACAGCGCCCGCTGGTGGGCACGATCAATGCCCGCAGCGGTGACGAGGAGGCGTACGCGGCGCGATTCCGGCTCGTGCACGCGTGGCGTACCTTCCTGTTCAAGGATCCGCAGTTGCCCCCGGCCCTGCTGCCCGAGCGCTGGCCCGGTACCAGCGCCGCCAGTTTCTTCGACCGGCACGCCGCCCGGCTCCGTCCGGCCGCCGACCGGTACGTGGAGCAGTGCCTCGACCTCGGCAACCGTGCCGTACGACAGAAGGGTCGTTAGAGACGTGACCGAGCCGCTCCTGGTCGACCGCACCGACGCGGTCGTCACCCTGACGCTGAACCGCCCCACGGCCATGAACGCGCTCGACGTCGCGCTCAAGGAGGCCCTCCGGGACGTCCTGACCGAGCTGGAGGTCGACCGGTCCTGCCGGGCGGTGGTGCTCGCCGGGGCGGGCGGCCAGTTCAGCGCCGGTCAGGACCTGCGCGAGCACGTGACGACCCTGGAGACGACCAAGGGCAACCCGCTGGCCACCGTCGGCGCCCACTACAACCCGATCGCCGCCCGCCTGGCGAACCTGCCCAAGCCGGTGGTGGCGGCGGTACGGGGCATGGCCGCCGGGGCCGGGGCGTCGCTCGCCTTCCTCGCCGACATCCGGATCGGCGGGCCGAAGACCAGCTTCCTGATGGCGTTCGCCAAGGTGGGGCTGGCCGCCGACACCGGCGCGTCCTGGACGCTGCCCCGGCTGGTCGGCCACGCCAAGGCGATCGAGCTGCTGATGCTGGCCGAGCCGGTACGCGCCGAGGAGGCCCGCCATCTCGGGCTGCTCAACCAGCTCGTGGACGACGACGAGCAGGTGCTGCCGACGGCACAGGAGTTGGCCGCCCGGCTGGCCGCCGGTCCGACCGTCGCGTACGGGGCGATCAAGCGCCAGCTCTCCATCGCCGACGCCGGCACCCTCGCCGACGCGCTGGCCGCCGAGGCGCAGGCGCAGACGATCTGCGGTGGCACCGTCGACCACCGCGCGTCCACCCTCGCCTTCGTACGCAAGGAGAAGCCGGTCTACGAGGGGCGCTGACCCTCCAGGGCGGTCCGTCGAGCCCGGCGCTCCGCCGGGTCGGGCGCTCCGGCGGTCGGGCGATTTTGCGGCAGGTCGGGCTCATTCCGACGCGGGACACCCCGACTTGCCGCAACCGGAGTGGATCACGGGTCAGCGGGCGACGTAACCGCCGTCGATCGGGACGGTGTGCCCGGTGATCCAGGCCGCGTCGTCGGAGGCGAGGAAGGCGACCACGGCGGCGACGTCCTCCGGGGTGGGGATGCCGGGCTTCGGGTTGAACGACTCCATCTCCTGGCGCATCTGCGCCGGATCCGGCGCGTTCTCGATGAAGTTCTCGACCAGCGGGGTCATGACCACGGTCGGGGCGATCGCGTTGATCCGGATGTTGCGGGCCGCGTACTCGACCGCCGCCGACCGGGTCAGCCCGACGATCCCGGCCTTGCTGAAGGTGTACGGCGAAATGTTCTCCTGGGCGGCCAGCGCGGTGGTCGACGAGGTGTTCACGATCGCCCCGCCCCCAGCGTGCAGCAACGCCTCGATGCCGTACTTGAGCACGTAGAAGACGCCGTCGCCGTTGATCCGCCGGACCCGTTCCCAGTTGTCCAGGTCCATCTCGTGCAGGGGCTGCTGCCGGCCGTCGATACCTGCGTTGTTGAAGATCACGTCGATCCGGCCGTACCGCTGGAGGGCCTCGGCGATGCCCTGCTCGACGGAGGCGGGGTCGCCGGTGTTGACCGTCACCGCCTGGGCGTCCGGCAGCTCCCCGGCCATCCGCGTGGCGCCCTCGGTGTTGATGTCGGCGATCGCCACGCGGGCCCCCTCGCTGGCGAACCGCCGCGCGGTGGCGGCGCCCAGCCCGGACGCGCCGCCGGTGACGAAGACGACCTTGTCCTGGAAGCGCATCGGCGCCCCTCTCCCGCGCCCACGCGGTCAGCCCGCTGGTCGCGTACCGGGAGAGCCGACGGTGCGCCGGCTCCTCGCCGGCCCGTTACCCGCGCGCCGGGACGCTAGTCGTCCTCCTCCGGGTCCTGGTTGGCCTCGGCACCCAGCACGTACGCCTGCATGGCCAGTTCGTCCCCGCTCGGCGAGACGTACGCGGGCAGCTCCCGGGGACCCAGCTCGCGCACGTACGACCAGAAGATCCGGACCGCCTCGGCCGGGCTCGCCGCCTCGATCGGCAGGTCCAGGCTGACCAGCCAGGTCCGTCGGGGTGGCGGTGGCCCGAGCCGGTCGGCCAGCGCCCGCCAGCGGTCGGCGGTGAGCGGGGTGAGCGAGTCGTGGAACACCAGCCCGTCGACCGGCAGCGGCTCGTCGAGGAGCCGCCGGGTGTACGCCACCACCAGCGGCGTCACGTCCTCGTCCGGATCGGGGTCGTCCGGGTCCCGCTCGACGCCCACCCCGGACTCGACCCGGCCGAGCGCCACCAGGTACGCCGGTTCACCGTCGACGACCACCGCGACCGGGTCGCCGGGGGACGGCCGTCGGTCGGTCTCCAGCCCGGTCAGCTCGAGCGTGTCGTGCTGGACGAGCCGCTCGGCCTCGTACCGGTCGGCGGAGATCAGCACCGCCCAGGCGCGGTCGGCGCCGGGGACGGTCAGTCGCCCCGGGTCGGCGAGGTCGATTTCGGTCATACCCGCCATCCCATCACGCCGCCGGGGCGAGGACGACGTGACAGCCGGTCAGGTGGTCGTCGACCATGCCGGTGGCCTGCATCAGCGCGTACGCGGTGGTCGGCCCGACGAAGCGGAAGCCGCGCTTCTTGAGCGCCCGGGCAAGCGCGGTCGACTCGGGCGTCACCGCCGGCACGTCGGCCAGCCGACCCAGCCGGGACACCCGGGCGGGTGGGGCGAAGGACCAGAGCAGCGCGGAGAGCCCCTCGGGCAGGTCGAGCGCGGCCCGCGCGTTGGCGATCGCCGCCTCGATCTTGGCCCGGTTGCGGACGATGCCCGCGTCGGCGAGCAGACGGGTCACATCGGCCTCGCCGTAGCCGGCGACGGCGGCGATCCGGAAGTCGTCGAAGGCATGTCGGAACGCGGCGCGCTTGCGCAGGATGGTCAGCCAGGAGAGGCCGGACTGGAACGCCTCCAGCGTGATCCGCTCGAAGAGGGCGTCGTCACCGCGCAGCGGCCGCCCCCACTCCCCGTCGTGGTAGGCCGCGTAGTCCGGGGCGCCCGCTCCCCAGCCGCAGCGGGCCAGGCCGTCCGCGCCGGTCACCAGGTCGTTCACGGCGTCCACCGTAGGTCACCTGCCCCTGGGCCATTGCCTCGGCCCGCCGGCCTGCCTATCGTTCTTGTTACCGGCTGGTAAATCCGACGGTGAGGGGCGCGGCCCGATGAAGGAGTTCCCGGACGTCATTGCCTGGTCGATTCCGGCCTTCCTGCTGCTGATCGTGCTGGAACGGGTCTCCTACCTGCTGCATCGCGACGACGGCGAAGTCGGCTACTCGGCGGCGGACACCGCCACCAGCCTGGCCATGGGGCTGGGCAGTGTCGGGGCGGACCTGCTCTGGAAGATCCCGATCGCCGCCGCGTACGCGCTGCTGTACGCGCTCACCCCGCTACGGGTGGTCGAGGTCTGGTGGACCTGGCCGCTCATCCTGGTCGCGCAGGACTTCTTCTACTACTGGTCGCACCGGGGCCACCACGTGGTCCGGATCCTCTGGGCCACGCACGTGGTGCACCACTCCTCGGAACGGTTCAACCTCTCCACCGCGCTACGCCAGCCCTGGACGAGCGTGGCGGGTTGGCTCTTCTACGTGCCGCTGGTCCTCGCCGGGGTGCATCCCGCGGTGGTGGCCTTCTGCGGTTCGGTCAACCTGCTCTACCAGTTCTGGATCCACACCGAGCGGATCGACCGGATGCCCCGGTGGTTCGAGGCGGTCTTCAACACTCCGTCCCACCACCGGGTGCACCACGCCTCCCAGGGCGGCTACCTGGATCGCAACTTCGGCGGCATCCTGATCGTCTGGGACCGGCTCTTCGGCACCTTCGCCCCGGAGCGGGAACGCTGCGTCTACGGCCTGACCACGAACATCGCCACCCACAACCCGCTGCGGGTCGCGTTCCACGAGTACGTCGCGATCGCCCGGGACGTCCGGGCCGCGATGTCCTGGCGGCACCGTGCCGGCCACCTACTCCGCTCTCCCGGCTGGCACCCCGACCCGGGCGACGGTTCCTGACCGGCCGGCAGTTCCGACCGGGCCCGCCGTTCTCGACCGCAGCCCGCCGGCCGGGGACACCCCGACCCGGGCGTCCCGGTCAGGGCAGGCGGCCCTGCTCGACGAGCCGGCCGAACTTCTTCAGGGCCCGGGTCAGGCTGATCTTCGAGCCGGGCCAGAGCACCGGCCAGGCGACCCGGCCAGCTGCCCCACCGGGCAGGTGGAACCACTCGTGCCACACCACCTGGGTCCGGTTTCCCTCCATCGGGGTGCAGCGCAGCACACCGGGGCCGCGCAGCAGCCGCCCGCAGTGGACCACCCCCACCTCGTACGGCGCGTCGACCCGGACCACCCGCATCTTGTCGCGGAGCGCCGCCGGCCCGATCGCGGTGACCGCCTCGATCAGGCTCCCCTCGCCGCCGTCCCCCTCGACGACCCGGACCCGGGTGAACGGAATCCAGTCCGACTGTCGTTCCCAGGCGGTGAAGGCGGCGAACACCCGCTCGGCGGGCGCGTCGATGATCACTGTCGCGGTGACCTCACCGGCTCCGGGCTGGGCCGCCTGACGGAGTTCCCCGCTGCCTTCCGCCGCGGTCACGCCGGCTCCGACCGCACGACCGCGTCGGGCTGGCCCGGCCGCTGGTCCGCCTCGGCGCTGCCCGTACCACCGGTCCCGGCCGGGGCACCGGCACCCGTACCGTCGGCGATGTCGGCCTCGGCCGCTGGTTCTCCCTCGATGTTCGCGGAGGCTCTTGGGTCGGCGGCGGCCGGTGCGACGGTGACGGCGGCCAGCCGGGTGTCCCGCAGCTGGTCGGCCTCGGCGGTACGTCCCTTCCGCAAGGCGTCGACCTCCGCTTCCAGCACCCCGATCAGTTCGGACTTGTACCCGATGTCGTAGGCCGCCCGGCGCAGCGCCTGGTCGACCTGGTCCATCCGGTACCCCCGCAGCCCGGTGTCGAAACGAACCGCGCCGATGTCCGACTCGGCGAGCGGACGGCCGCCGGGCAGTGGCACCGCCCGACCGTCCGGTTCCGCCGGGACCAGACCCGGATCGCGGCCGGTGACCAGGACCGTCACGCCGAACACCACCGCCGCGGCGGTCAACGCCACGACCAGCAGGAGCAGAAGCTGACCCATGCACAGATCGTGGCATGACGATCGCCGTCGAGCGACCCCGGACCACATCGTGCCGCCGCCTCGCGCCGGTCAGTGGACCGGGGCGCGGGGCGACCGACTAGCGTCGGGACGGTCGGTGACGGGCGGGACTCGGGAGGCGGACATGGCCGGCACGCTGCGACTCGGTGCGCGTACGTTCGCCCCGGGCGAGTTGGTGGTGATGGCGATCGTCAACCGCACCCCGGACTCGTTCTTCGACCGGGGGGCCACCTACGCCGCCGACAGCGCGCTGCGGGCCGTCGAGCGGGCGGTAACCGAGGGCGCCAAGATCATCGACATCGGCGGGGTGAAGGCCGGACCCGGCGACGAGGTGGACGTCGCCGAGGAGATTCGCCGTACGGTCGACACCATCGCCGCCGTCCGGGCCGCCTTCCCCGAGGTGGTCATCTCGATCGACACCTGGCGGGCCGAGGTGGCGGTGGAGGCGGTGGCCGCCGGGGCGGACCTGCTCAACGACACCTGGTCCGGCGCGGACCCGGCGCTGGCCCGGGTCGCCGCCGAGACCGGCGCGGGACTGGTCTGCTCGCACGCGGGTGGGCTGGCGCCGCGTACCCGGCCGCACCGGGCCGCCTTCGACGACGTGGTGGCGGACGTGCTGACCACGGTGACCGGGCTCGCCGACCGCGCGGTCGCGCTCGGGGTACGCCCCGACGGCATCCTCATCGACCCGGCGCACGACTTCGGCAAGAACACCCGACACTCGCTGGAGATCACCCGTCGGCTCGGCGAACTGGCCGGTACCGGGTGGCCGCTGCTGGTGGCCCTGTCGAACAAGGACTTCATCGGGGAGACCCTCGACCTGCCGGTGACCGAGCGGCTGGAGGGGACCCTCGCCGCCACCGCCGTGTCGGCCTGGCTGGGCGCGCGGGTGTTCCGGGCGCACCAGGTCCGGCAGACCCGCCGGGTGCTGGACATGGTGGCCTCGATCCGGGGCGACCGCCCACCCGTCCTGACCCGGCGCGGCCTGGCCTGATCGAATCCGCTCCGACTCCGCTTCGGCAGTGCGCCGTCCTGCGCTGCCCCGGCCAGCCGGCCCGGTCGACTTCAGCGCGGGGCTCAGGTCCAGCGCAGGATGTTCCGCCGCCAGGCGTAGAGGACACCGAGCGCGAGCACGGCCACGAAGATGCCCATCTCGGCCACAGTGACAAGCCCGAACCCGGGTCGGTCGAAGACCACCGCCCAGGGGAAGAGGAAGACCGCCTCGACGGCGAACAGGACGTACAGGTACGCGTAGACGTAGTACCTGATCTGCATCTGCGCCCAGTCGCCGCCCACCGGGTCGAGGCCGCACTCATAGCTGGCGCGCTTGCCCGGCGGATCAGCCGGACGGGCAGGACGTAACACCCGGTTGGCCGTGAACGCCATCACGAAGAAGAGGACGCTCGCGCCCAGCAACAGCCCGAGTGTCGCGTACGAGCCGAGGTAGCCGTCCATGGTCCGAGAGCCTACCGGCCGCCCACCCGTTGTGACCGGAGGAGAGTTGACGCCCATCGACCCGCCACGCCCTGGTGGACGTTTCCGCGACCGTTGGGTCGTACCCCTGCTGTCGGTCTCGCTGGCCATAGCCGTGGCGGCGTTGCTCCCTGGGCTGGCCGCGGCGGCAGTGTCCCCCGGGCTGGCCGCCGCCGCGCCGATGGCGGCCGGGCAGGCGTACGGGCCGGTCACCGAGCCGGCGGAGAACGGCGACCCGGAGGCGTCGACGGACCCGCCCGACCCGACCGAGCCGGCGCCCAGCACCCCACCGCCGACCGGGGAACCGCCGGGCGAGACACCACCACCGACCACCGGCGCCCCCGATCCACTCCCCACGGCGACCACGGCGGGCCCGCTGCCCACCGTCACCCGGACCTCGACGCCACGGCCGCCGCTGCCGACCCACGCTCCGCCGTCGACGTCCGCCCCGGGCCAGCCGGCGCCCGCCCGGCTCGGCGTCCGGGTCACCACCGGGGACGTCCGCCTGACTGCCAGGTACTGGAACGCGGCGCACACCACGGCCACCCTCCGGGTCACCGTGACCAACACCGGCGGGGTGACCGGGCGGCTCAGCCTGGCGTACACCCTGCCGACGGGGGTCACCGACGCCGGTACGCCGGGGTGCGCGCCGGCCGGCGACCGCGGCTACCGGTGCGGCGCGTGGACGGTTGCACCAGGCGCCCGGTTCAGCAGCCTGGTCCGGGTTCGGGTCAGCGGGGACGCCTGGCGGCGGATCCCCCTCGGCGGCACCGTGACGGTCACCGGAACCGCCCCGGGTCAGACCGCTCCGGTACGCGACGACGAGGGCTTCGCGGTCCTCTTCCCGCCCGGCCCGCCGGTGCCCGGTATCGATCTGGCGGCCGACGAGGTGGCCTTCGACGTCGGCGGTGGGCCGAGCACGCTGGAGGTCCGGCTCGGCAACACGGGCCGGGCCGACGCCGCCGGCATGGTCGAGGTGGTCCTGCCCGACGGGGTGAGCGTGTCCGACCCGCCGGACGGCTGCACGACCCTGCCCACCGGGCGTACCCGGTGCGCGGCGGGAACGGTGCCGGCGGGCCGGACGGCTGTGCTGCGGCTGCCGGTCGCCGCGACGCCCGGGGCGCAGCGGCTGGCCCCGCTCTCCGGTGGCGTGGTCGGCCAGCTCGACCCGCGCAACGGCCCGAACCGGCGGGTGCAGATGAGCTTCCGGATCACCGCCGCCGCCTCGGTCGCCGGGGTGGACCAGTCGACCGGCTCAGCGGACGTGCTCACCGGTTCGACCAGAAGCTCGGGCCCGGATGGCGGATGGAGTTCGGCGCAGCGGACCGCGATCATCCTCATCGGCGCCTCCGGTTTCCTGGTGGTGCTGGCGCTGACCCTGGCGACCACGTCGCTGCGGCGCCGGCTGGCTGGGCCATCGGCCGGATCAGCGAGCACCGGCGGTGAGACTAAGTGATGTCGGTCGATATACTGCCGGCAGCCCCGATCGGTGATTTCGATTACGGCTGTAGCCCCAAAACGCCACAAAACCGTACAGTTTATGGGGTGCGGCGGTCCCATTCGGCGGACCTGCGGCCCGACGGCGCCCCCTGCCCGACGTAGGCTCCTAGATGTTGATGCGGAGCGGGTCCGGTCGGTCACCCGAAGGGCCCGCCACAGCAGTGCGTCCAAGGAGGTCAGGTGACCGGGCAAGGCGAGGTCAGCATCAGGTTCGGCCGCCCCGGCGACCGGGCCACGCGAAGCGAGGTGCAGGCGTGACCAAGCAACTCCGTCAGCTCGACCGAGTGGTCATCCGGTTCGCCGGTGACTCCGGCGACGGCATGCAACTCACCGGCGACCGGTTCACCTCGGAGACGGCGCAGCTCGGCAACGACATCTCCACGTTGCCGAACTTCCCCGCCGAGATCCGGGCCCCCGCAGGCACCCTGCCCGGGGTGTCCAGCTTCCAGGTGCACTTCGCCGACTACGACATCCTCACCCCGGGCGACGCGCCGAACGTCCTGGTCGCGATGAACCCCGCCGCGCTCAAGGCCAACCTGCACGACCTGCCGCGAGGCGCGGACATCATCGTCAACACCGACGAGTTCACCAAGCGCAACCTGGCCAAGGTCGGCTACCAGGCCAACCCGCTGGACGACGACACGCTCGCCGGCTGGGTGGTGCACCCGGTGGCGCTGACCTCGATGACGGTCGGCGCGCTCGCCGAGCACGCCGTCTCGAAGAAGGACGCCGAGCGGGCCAAGAACATGTTCGCCCTCGGCCTGCTCTCCTGGATGTACTCCCGGCCGTACGAGTCCACGCTGCGGTTCCTGGAGCGCAAGTTCGCCAAGCGTCCCGAACTGGTCGCCGCGAACATCGCCGCCTTCAAGGCCGGCTGGAACTTCGGCGAGACCACCGACTCCTTCTCGGTGCGGTACGAGGTCAAGCCGGCCAAGATGCAGCCGGGCACCTACCGCAACATCACCGGCAACGCGGCGCTGTCGCTGGGGCTGGTCGCCGCCGGGGTCCGCTCCGGGCTGCCGGTCTTCCTCGGGGCGTACCCGATCACCCCGGCCTCGGACATCCTGCACGAGCTGAGCAAGCACAAGCGCTTCGGCGTGACCACCATGCAGGCCGAGGACGAGATCGCGGCGGTGGGCGCGGCGCTCGGCGCGTCGTACGGCGGGGCGCTCGGCATCACCACCACCAGCGGCCCGGGGGTGGCGCTGAAGAGCGAGACGATCTCCCTGGCGGTGGCGCTGGAGCTTCCCCTGGTCATCGTCGACGTGCAGCGGGCCGGCCCGTCCACCGGCATGCCCACCAAGACCGAACAGGCCGACCTGAACATGGCCCTGTACGGCCGGCACGGCGAGGCCCCGGTCGCGGTGATCGCCCCGAAGTCACCGTCGGACTGCTTCCACGCGGCCATCGAGGCGGCCCGGATCGCGCTGACCTACCGCACCCCGGTCCTGCTGCTCTCCGACAACTACGTCGCCAACGGGTCCGAGCCGTGGCTGCTGCCGGACGTGGAGACCCTGCCCGACCTGCGGGTCGAGTTCGCCACCGAGCCCAACGGCGAGGACGGCAGCTTCCTGCCGTACCTGCGTGACCCGGAGACGCTGGCCCGGCCGTGGGCCATCCCGGGCACCCCGGGGCTGGAGCACCGCATCGGCGGTCTGGAGAAGGCCGACAAGACCGGCGACATCTCCTACGACCCGACCAACCACGACTTCATGGTCCGTACCCGGGCCGCCCGGATCGAGACCATCCCGGTGCCGGACGTCGAGGTGGAGGACCCGGACGGCGACGCCCGGGTGCTGGTCCTCGGCTGGGGCTCGACGTACGGGCCGATCGGCGCGGCCTGCCGGGGGCTGCGGCAGCGTGGGCTCTCCATCGCCCAGGCGCACCTGCGGCACCTGGCCCCGATGCCGGCCAACCTCGGCACGGTGCTGCGCTCCTACGACCGCGTGGTCATCCCCGAGATGAACCTCGGCCAGCTCGCCCAGGTGATCCGGGGCCGCTACCTGGTCGACGCGATCGCGTACAACCAGGTCCGGGGCCTGCCGTTCACCGCTGCGGAGCTGGAGACGATGCTGGAAGAGGTCCTGAAGAATGTCTGAGCCCGTCGCCCTGAAGCTCACCGCCAAGGACTTCAAGTCCGACCAGGAGGTGCGCTGGTGCCCCGGCTGCGGTGACTACGCGATCCTCGCCGCGGTGCAGCAGTTCATGCCCGAGCTGAAGATCCCGCGCGAGAACATCGTCTTCGTCTCCGGCATCGGCTGTTCCTCGCGCTTCCCGTACTACATGAACACCTACGGGATGCACTCGATCCACGGCCGGGCCCCGGCGATCGCCACCGGGCTGTCGGTGAGCCGACCGGACCTGTCGGTCTGGGTGGTCACCGGCGACGGCGACGCCCTCTCCATCGGCGGCAACCACCTCATCCACGCGCTGCGCCGCAACGTCAACCTCAAGATCCTGCTCTTCAACAACAAGATCTACGGGCTGACCAAGGGGCAGTACTCGCCCACCTCCGAGGTCGGCAAGGTCACCAAGTCGACCCCGACCGGCTCGGCGGACGCGCCGTTCAACCCGGTCTCGCTGGCCCTCGGCGCGGAGGCGTCCTTCGTCGGCCGCACCATCGACTCCGACCGCAAGCACCTCCAGTCGGTGCTGCGCGCCGCCGCCGAGCACCAGGGCTCGGCGCTCGTGGAGATCTACCAGAACTGCAACATCTTCAACGACGGCGCGTTCGACCAGCTCAAGGAGCCGGGCACCCGCGACGACTTCCTGATCCGGCTGGAGCACGGGCAGCCGATCACCTTCGGCGCGGAGGGCCGGTTCTGCGTGGTGCACCCGCCGGGCGGCTTCGGCCTCGAGGTACGGGAGACCGCCTCCACCCCGGCCGAGCAGATCGTCGTGCACGACGCGACGGTCGCCGACCCGGCGTACGCCTTCGCGCTGAGCCGGCTGCCCGGCGCCGACCTGAGCAACACCCCGATCGGGGTGTTCCGGTCGGTCGACCGCCCCACCTACGACAGCGTGGTGCAGAGCCAGGTCGCCGAGGCAAAGGCCGCGGTGACCGAGACGCCGGAGCAGCAGCTCGCCGGCCTGCTGAGCAGCGGCGACACCTGGACCATCCTCTAGGCCAGGACGACACGCGAGGCAGGGGCGGTCCCGGACAGGGCCGCCCCTGTGCCGTACCGGTCAGGGAGTCGCCTACCGGTCGTGGGCTCCTATCGGTCAGCGGGCCGCCCTTTCGTCGTACCGGTCAGGGGGTGGTTGCCGCCTGCGGCCGGTCGTCCCGGACGTACACCAGCATGTCGCCGGTCTCGACCACGGCCCCGGCCTGGTCGGAAAGGGTGACCACCTTGCCCCGGCGGACCAGGGCGATGACCAGCGTGTCCAGCTCCCGGGGTGAGCGGCCGACCTCGGCCCGTTCCGCCGACCGCATCGCCAGCGCCATGCCCTGACCGGGGGTGAGCAGGTCCTCGACCACGTCGATCAACGGCGGCGCGGAGGTGGAGAGGCCGAGCAGCCGACCGGCGGTGGCGGAGGAGACGATCACGTGGTGCGCGCCGCTCTGCTTGAGCAGCGGCGCGTTCTCCGCCTCCCGGACGGCCGCGATGATCCGGACCTGCCCGGCGGTGAGCTGCCGGACGGTCAACGCCACCAGCACGGACGCGTCGTCGCTGTCGGTCGCGATGATCACCGCCTTGGCGGTACGGACGTGCGCCTCGTTGAGCACCGCCGACCGGGTGGCCGAGCCCTCGACGGTGACCAGCCCGGCCGAGGTGGCCTGCCGGATCGCCGCGCCGCTGCGCTCCACGACGACGATCCGGGACTTGTCCATCCCGTTCTCCAACAGGGCGGAGATCGCGCTGCGCCCCTTGGTGCCGTAGCCGCAGATGATGACGTGATCCTTCACGGTTCTCCCCCACCGGCTCAGCCGACGGCCGGTCCGGTACTGCTCGGTCAGCACTTCCAGGGTGGTGCCGACCAGGATGATCAGGAAGAGCACCCGGGCCGGCGTGACGAAGAGGACGTTGATCAGTCGGGCCGATTGAGAGGCCGGCGTGATGTCGCCGTACCCGGTGGTGGAGAGGGAGACCACCGCGTAGTAGAAGCAGTCGAGGAGGGTCAGGCCGTCCTCGTTGACGTCGCGGTAGCCCGCACGGTCCAGGTACACCACGCCAACCACGGTGCAGACCAGAGCGAGCGCGGCGGCCAGCCGCAGGCTCAACGCGCTGAGCGGCCCCCGCCGCTGCGCCGGAAAATGGATCACCAGCGGTCCCCCGCCTCCGCTGCCACCTGCACGTGCACAACATAGCCGGTACGCCACAGGTCGGCCGGCCAGGTGACGACGTAACCCCTGGGACCCGTTGCCCCGCTCCGGACGCCGGCCCGGCGCGGGTCACCGGAACCAGCGGAAACCGGCACAATGGGCAGAGTCGGAACCGCCACACCGCCGAGGAGGCCGGGATGTCGTTGCTACGGCGAGTGATCGGCGGGGTCCTGCGCCGACTCCGCACCCGCCAGGGCCGCACCCTGCGTGAGGTCGCCGGGGCGGCCGGCGTCTCGGTGCCCTACCTCTCCGAGATCGAGCGAGGGCGCAAGGAAGCCTCGTCGGAGGTGCTCGCGGCGATCTGCCGCGCCCTCGGGATCCGCCTCTCCGACCTGCTCGAGGAGGCCCGCGACGAGCTGCGCCGGGTCGAGCCCCGCACCCCGGTCGCACCGCCCCGGGTGCCGACGAGCCGGGTGCCGACGAGCCGGCGGGTCCTGCCGGCCAGCCTCCGTCCCACCCCGGCCGCGTCCCGCCCCGCCCCGGTCACCCGCCCCGTGCCGGGTGGACCCACCTCTCCGACGAACCGGGCACCGATCGCCCGCGCGACGGTCGGTCGTCGCGCAGGCGTGGCCGGCCGGCAGGTCGGCGTTGGCCGCCGTCGCGTGGGTGCTGGCGGCCGGCACCTGGTCGTCGGCGGCCGGCACGCGAGTGTGGGCGGCGCCGGCTCCTCCGTAGGGGTCGTCCGGATCGGGCAGGGCGCTCTCGGCGACCACCGCGTCCTGCTCGCCGTCGGTCCCGCACCGCGCTGCTGACCGGGCTTCTGCCCTCAGCAGATATGCGGCTGGCAGAAACGCTCGGCTGACGAGCCGTGTCGCCCGCACGCTTGACGGGCCGGTCCACCGGGTGGCGGGCCGCCATCCGCCGGCAGGCGCGCAGGGAGGTCCACGGTGACGATCGGGCACACGGTACGCATGCTGGAGGTCAACCAGCCGCCCTTCGGTGACCAGGTCTTCGAGCGGTTGCTGCGGGAGCGCATCGTCTTCCTCGGCACCGAGGTGACCGAAGCGTCGGCCAACCAGGTGTGCGCACAGATCCTGTTGCTCGCCGCCGAGGACGCCGAGCGGGACATCTTCCTCTACATCAACTCGCCGGGCGGCTCGGTCAGCGCCGGCCTGGCCATCTACGACACCATGCGTTACGTCAAGAACGACGTGGCCACCCTGGCGCTCGGCTTCGCCGCCTCCATGGGACAGTTCCTGCTCTGCGCCGGCACGGCCGGCAAGCGGTACGCCCTCCCCCACTCGCGGATCATGATGCACCAGCCCTCCGGGGGCATCGGCGGGACCGCCGCCGACATCCGCATCCAGGCCGAGAACATGCGGTACGTCAAGCGCACCGTCCAGGAGCTGATCGCCGAGCACAGCGGCCACCCGGTGGCCGACATCGAGCGCGACTCGGACCGGGACCGCTGGTTCACCGCCGAGCAGGCGCGGAATTACGGGCTGATCGACCAGGTGCTGGCCCACGCCGCGCAGCTTCCCGCGAACTGACCGTCCCGGCAGATCTTCCCGCCCGGCCGGCACGGGGCAGCCGGGCGGGAACCCGTGCCCGGCGGGGACGGGGATGGGCGTGCCGCGTTTCCGGCAACCGTCGTCACCCGCCGTCCCCGGCCGGGCACGTCGTGCTGCGGTCTCCACGCCCGCGCCCGGGTCACCCGGTCCGGTCACGCTCACGCATCGTTTTGGTAGAGATTACGTTCCGCTGCGCTGCTTCATGAGGAGTCCACGCAACGCAAGGATTCGAGCCAAAATTTTCTCAGTGCGTTGCATCGGACTGTCAGCTACCTGACAGTGAAAAATCGACCCTTGTGATAGCCGCCCGGCAGGAGGATGCTCTAACGGTCGAACGGCACAGCGCCGCCCAAAAAGAGGCGGCGCCCGGCTGGCACCGGACGCCGCATTCGACTCGACCGCACGCAACGGAAGGAGTCAAGTTGACTGTAGCCCCTCCCGGGCCAGACTTCGAGACGACGGAACCCGACGAGGAGGAGGTCGCCTCCGAGCAGGAGGAGCGGCACCGCCTCATCCTGGCGTACATCAAGGCGCTCAGCCCCATCATCGCCGCGCTTGTCGCCAGCATCGGGACGTTGGTGGGGGTCCTGGTCCGCTGACCAGCGCGCCCCGCGCCCCGGTCCGACGGGTCGCGGGGCGCCTCGGTGCCTCCCGCCCGGCCCTCGCTTCCTCCCGCGTCCCGTTGCCTGCTGGCCCCGGGCGGGCACCGCGCCCGGCCGACGGTCGGACCCACCCCGTCCGGCGGGTTCCCGGCACCGACCGGGAACCCGCCGGACCACCGGACCTACCGGGGCGCCCCCACGGCCGAGGGCAGGAGCTGCACGTCGTCGCGGTTCACGAACATCACCCGGTGACCGAACTGGATCTGCACGTACTCCATCTCGCCCCGGACCACCGTCCAGTCGCCGGGCGAGGAGCCGTCGAAGGTGGTGGCCCGGTAGTACTCACCGGGCAGCACGTTGCCGACGGCGTACCGCTGGCCGGCCGAGAGCGTGTACTGGAGCGGCGAGATCGTCTGGTACGGCACACCCGCCGGGTACGCCGCCGCCTCCGGGTACGCCCGCCCGTACACCGGGATGGTCGCCTTGCCGGGCTTGGGGGTGGCGACCAGGCCGACGGTCCACTTCCCGGTCGGCGCGTCGGCCGGGTTGTGGAACCACGCCTTCTGGCCGAGATACCAGATCGCCGTCCAGTCACCCTGCCGGTCCGCGATCGCGTACGTCTGACCGGTCGACGCCCGGGCGCCGTGGTCGGAGATGTGCATCGTGTTCGGGGTGCCGTTCGGACGCAGCGCGATGTCGTTGACCAGCGGCGCGGTGTGGCTCGGCGCGCTACGCAGGATCACCGCCGACGAACCACGCGACGGGCAGGGCACCCCGGCGGTGACACAGCCCGTGAAGGCCGGCCGGTTCGTGGCGAAGTCCGGGTCGATGCGGACCAGACCGGTCGACGGGGTCCCGGTGTCGATCTCCGGCGCCTTCATCAGGTCGAAGTAGTGGTCCCAGTCCCAGTACGGTCCCGGGTCCCAGTGCATGCCGCGCACGTTCGCCGCGACCGTGCCGGGCACGTTGTCGTGGCCGATGATGTGGTGCCGGTCCAGCGGAATGCCGAGCCGCGTCGCGAGATACCGCACCAGCTTCGCGGAGGTCCGGTACATCGCCTCGGTGTACCAGGTGCCCTGGGCGGCGAAGCCCTCGTGCTCCAGGCCGATCGCCTTGGCGTTGACGTACCAGTTTCCGGCGTGCCAGGCGACGTCCTTGGCCTTGACATGCTGGGCGATGTGCCCGTCGACCGAGCGCAGCGTGTAGTTCCAGCTCACGTACGTCGGGTCCTGGACCAGCCGCAGGGTGGTCGCGTAACTGCCCTCGGTGTCGTGGATGACGATGTACTCGATCTTCTGCCGGCCGGGCCGGTCGGAGAGGTCGTGGTTGCCGTAGTCCCCGTTGCCGAGATCCCGGTAGGGCGCCGGAATCCACTCGCAGGAGATGTCCTCCGGGCACTCCAGGCCGTCCGGGCGGGCCAGCTTCCGCAGGCCGAGCCGGTCCAGCCAGGACGTGACCGGGACCAGGTCGGCGTGCGGGGCGAGCGCGATCTGCTGGCCGTCGTCGGTGGTCCGGCTCGCGCCCTCACGGATCGTGCGGTACACCTCGTTGGCGAAGGCCGCCGCCGCGTCCGCGCTGTCCGCGCCGGAGTAACGGGCCACCGCGCCGTACCAGGCCGCCGGATCGCTCGCGCTCCCGGTCGGTCCGGCCAGATCTCGCTGGTACGACGAGAGCAGCGCCGCCCCGCCCCGGATGTTGGCGACCGGGTCGTCCCGTAGCGCCTCCTCGCTGACGCCGGTGAGCCCGGCGGCGGTGTCGAGGGTCTGCAGGGACGCGGCGGGTGGCGCGTCCGGCGCCGAGTCGACGTCGCGCGCCGGTCGCGAGTCGTCCCCGCGCGGATCCTCGTCCCCGTCGTGGTGGTGTCCACCGGGCAGGGACAGCACGTACTCGGCGTCGGTCAGGTGCATCGGACCATAGCCGCCGCTGGTGCTGGGCGTGCCGGCGTTGGTGTCCCACCGGGACTGTAGGTAGGAGACGCCGAGCAGCACGCTTTCCGGTACGCCGTACTCCGCCGCCACGGCGGCGTACTGCTGCTGCCGGGTGGCGGACGTGTCGGCGGCGGCCGGGGCGGTGGTGGTGAGCGGAACGATCGTCGTGGCACCGGCCACGACGGCCGCGAGCAGGATGCGTCTGCTCGTCGGAGACGTCAGGATGGGCATCGAACCTCCAGGTCGGATTGGTGGCTCCGTGGCCCACCCTGCTCCGGCAGCCAGTCCTGGTCAATACCCTCCGAGATACAGCCTCCCAACGAAGGAAAGCTTCAACGGAGTGGCCAGGCCCCCAGCAGGGGCCCCGGTCCAGGCAGGAGCAGGCAGCGACTGCGAGCATTCGCGTATGCCCCGGTCCGCCCGCCAGCATCTGACCAAGGCCCTCCACCTGCTCGACCGCGGCGACGCCGAGGGCGGGGAAACCCTGCTACGCGACACCGTCGCCTCGGCTGCCGGTGAGGCGGACAGCGTGACGACCGTAGTCGCCCTCTGCTGCCTCGGTGAGCTGCTGGTCGAGCAGGGTCGACGGGAGGAGGCCGTCGGCACGCTGCGGTCGTGTCTCGCCGTACCGGTTCCGGAAGATGTCGCGGAGGTGTGCGCCGTCGAACGGGCAACGGCGCAACAGCTCCTCGCCCACATCACCTGACCGCCGACCATTCACTCTGCTTCCCCGCTGTCCGCCGACTTCGTGCCGGCCGGATGCGGGCCGCACGTGCCTACGGCCGGAAACGCCGCCAGATCGAGCTGGCTTTCAGCCCGGCGTGGGCGACGCCGACGTAGACCGCCATGGGGCCGAGCACGGCGATCACACCTCCCAGGCACGCCAACAATGCGCCGACGACGGGTACATCGGTTGCTACTGCGACGAGAGCCACGTAGATCGCGGCCACCACGGCGGCGACAGCAAGGGCAACCAGCAACTCGGGACTGCCCCCCGATTCGGTTGACTCCTGATCCGTCTGGAGACATTGGGCGGCCGGGTGCGCAGTGCCTACGTTCTCGTATGCCGATAGTGTTCTCGCTACTCTCGCTCGGTGGCCGACGACTTCACCATCAACCTGACCCGCGATCAGGCGCTGGTGCTCTCCGACTGGCTCTACAACGTGATCGGCACAGAGCGGTTCGATGCCATCGCCAACGAGGACGTCGCTGTCTGGTCGGCACTGCACCGCATCAGCGGCGCTCTTGAGACGTCGCTCGTGGAAATCTTCATGCCCGACTACGCCGCACGCCTGGAAGCCGCCCGTGCGCGTCTCCGCGCTGGCCTCGGGGACTACTTCGTACAGAAGTGCCAGCCGAAGCGAGACGCCGAGCAACACAACGGTGGCGACCAGGACGGCTGCGAAGAGCCCGGAGCTTGACCAACCCAGCGAGCACGACCTGGGAAAACGCCTGCAATACCAGTCCGCGAGTGGGTAGCGAGCACCTTTGTTGATCATGAAGGTGCCCCCGGCAGGATTCGAACCTGCGACACACGGTTTAGGAAACCGTATAGCGCCTGCTAAGGCACCTGTTGTCTCATCAGGGAATACGCGCGACGGCGCCTCAGCGGAGCGCTTGATCGTTCCGCGCATATTCCGGATCTTGCCGTGCCGCCGCAGCTCCTATACGCCACCCTGGTGGACGTCCCTACGCCCACTGCAGCCTGCCATGTCACACCGTCGCCCTAGCCTGCCGGTCGTGAGTAACATCAAAATTGAGTGCCCCGCCTACTTTGAGCCGACCAAGGAGGAGATCTCCTGGCTGGGCTCGCTACCCGACGCCGCTCATGAGGTGCAGACCCGGCTGTACTGCGAACTTGAACTTGGGCACTCTGGGCGGCACTGCAGTCTCGGTCAATCCCAGGATGTCGGTACAGAGCAAACGTGCTGGTGGGTCTGGTGGTCGGACGGCACCGGCAGGGCCATCGAGGAGTGCGACCCTTGCCCTGCTGCTGGCTCTGATGGTCTTGAGGAGGATCTGCTGTGCCTACTGCCGGTAGGCCATGTGGGCAAACACCGCTTCTAGCAGAGCGCGACATCTCGCTTACAAGGTCGGCGCCTCGCGTCCGCACGCGCGTCCGGCAACGGCTGCACGCTCGGAGCTTCATCCACGCCACCGCTCCTCAGCGTGCCTCCGTCTGGCGGCGCTGCTGCCGAGAGCCTTTCCGCCAGGGACCCGGGCCGACCCTGGAAGAGGATGCGGTCTCAAGCTGCCAGTCGGTGGCGGCCGCGTCGGCGAGCACGTGCCGGCCCTCGTCCGTTGATGTTCGGAATCGCCCCCGTCAACGCTCGCACTGCTTGCCGCCTCACTGCCTGGCGTCTCGCTTACAAGCTCTGTCACCACGTCTGCTACGTCCCGGAAAGCTACCCGCTCGGACCATCGTCTGCGCCAGCGCTCGTCAGCCTGCCGGCCGCCGGCGCAGCTGCTGTCACCTGATAGCGGCCTGCGGCGGTAGGTGCCCGCCCTCATCCCTTGCCTGCCAGAGCTGGTCCTGATCCAGGTCCCGCAGCACGAGGTCGGCGGGGACTGTACCGCAGTGCTGATGATGCAGGTCCTCGCGACAGTGCGCCTACCAAGCGGGGCAGCCCCCTAGCATGCCGTGATGCTCCCACGACACGGCGCCCGCGCGACCCAGCACAGCCTATAGTTCCACCGGTGTAATTTATAGGATCAAGCCTGATCCTATAAATCTGGCCCGGAGATTGTAAGGTTCGTTGAGGCCGTCGCCGCCGCTGCTGCGGCCTGCTCGGAGGCAAGCATGGACATCGACGCGTTCAGGAAGTCACCGATGGGTGAACTTCGGCCCATCTCTGGACATGACGCCTACCTAGGACAAGACTATAGGCACTTCGCATTCGTGCCACACCCGCTGCCGCCCAGCATCCCGCTGTCCGAGCGCACCTACAGCCGGGTGGCCGAAGCAAGCATGGCGGTCGGACGCTTGGACTTCGCCGTCCAGCGCCTACCAAACCCCTCCTTGCTCGCACGCCCAGCTCTCCGGCGCGAGGCTCAAAGCACCTCGGCACTCGAAGGAACTTACGCCCCACTCGACGAAGTTCTTGAGGCTGACTACCTCGACGAAGCCCAACAAAGCGCCGAACTGCGAGAAGTCATGAACTACGTCAGAGCAGCGGAGAAAGGATTGAGGCTTATCAATGATAGGCCGATTTGCCTCAGTCTAATAGCCGAACTTCAGCACATTCTTGTACGCGGAACGCGAGGCGACGGATACGATGCAGGACGGCTGCGCGAGCGACATGTTTACATCGGCGAGAGGCATCTCGGGATCGAACAGTCACGTTTCGTGCCACCGCCTCCAGGCGAGGATCTTATAAATGGCGTCAGCGAGTGGGAAAAGTGGATCAACGCCGAAGACCACATTCCCATACTAGTTAAAGCCGCCGTCGGCCACTACCAGTTCGAGACACTACATCCATTTAGCGACGGCAACGGCCGCATGGGCAGGCTCGTAGTCACACTGCAACTCGTGGAAGCAAAGTCCCTGAGCTACCCCGTGCTAAACCTTTCGCCTTGGCTTAAAGAGCGCGAAGATCAATATAAAGACGAAATGCTCAGGGTAAGCATCACGGGCGACTACAATGCTTGGGTTTCTTTCTTCTGCGAAGGAGTCATCGCCCAGGCAAACAATGCAGTTAAGAAAATTGAGGACCTACTAGCGGTACGCGCAGAGATGATAGACATGCTGCGCCAGAAGAAGGTGCGCGGCGTTGCCCTCGATATCGTAGATTCATTAATCGGATATCCCTATATCACCGTTTCGCAAGCAGCCGAGCTTCATAAGGTGACATATCCCCCGCCAACAATGCCATCGCCAAACTAGTCGAGATGGGAATATTGCAGGAGGTGACGGGCGAGCGCTATGGGAGAATGTTCGTCGCCCCACGACTGAGAGCGATCTTCACGTCTAGATAGCGGTACATCATCACCGTTGGTCGACGTTCCACGGCCTGGGCGACAGTCTGAACCCGATCCCAACTGAAGGGCGCCCCAGCCCCTCGATTGTAGGCTCTGCACGCCCTGTCCGAGGGCGTCCACGCACGTCACTGACGTCGGCGGGCTTGATTCTCAGCCCTCCGACTCTGACCTCCACGTCCGGCCCTGTTGCTGTCACCGTTGCTGCCGGCAGCACAGGGCCACGTTCGGTAGACCCCACTCGGAAGGGTACAAGCTAGGATCTGATGTGACTCGGCACTTGATCAGACAACCCCATTCGATAAGGCAGTTCATCCATAGCTTCCATAAGAACGTCCGCTAGTTTCTCAAGCCAGGACGAGTACAAGCAATCCCCCTTGCATTTGGAGGCAATCTGCTTAGCAGTACCCCCGGTCGGCAAATACCCGAACACTCTGTCGACGGCGGACTGCGCGTCCCTGGTCAGATATCCGCCATACGTTGTCAAAACGTGATTCAATTCCTGCCGCCAACTCTTTGCGTGAGCCACCGAACCGCGACAGAAAGCGTCCCCTCTACACATCAGCCCATCCCCATGTTCCGGCTGATCGTGAATCTGATACAGTTCTTCCACTTTCATATTGACGCTTTCAAGGCCAGCGGTCACTTGCATTACGGCCCATTGCTTCATCGCGAGTAGTGCACTAATCGACTGCTGCTCGATCATTGCGTTAACCTGAAGCTGGGCAGCCTGCAACGACGCCTTCACTTGGGTTCTAACGCCAATGGTTGTGAAGACACCACCAATAACAGCGCCGATCAAACCACTTGCTACGCCAGACCAGAATTCGGACACGCTGGCATTGTGGCACCGGCTCACCACCGCTCCGCCATCCCGTCTGCCGTCGACCCGCACTTCTGTGGAGCGGGCCTCCGCCCGGCCCGCCACGTCAAGACGGCCTTGACGGCTCGTACGGACGCTGGCGGGTCGGGCGGTGGTCTGCTCGGCTCGCCCGGGTCGACGGCTGGCGGGATGGCTCCCCCACCGCAACCACCCACGGACCGCGAGCCGCCGACGGAGCCCCGGCCATCCTGGAGCCGGAGCGCCCCCGCCGGAGGCGCAGTAACCGCAACCCCGCCACCACCCGGCAGCCGCCGACGGACCCGGCGTGCGCTCCCCCACGCCGCGCGGGTGTCGGCCGCGCGGTCCGGCCGGCTGCCGGCCTACCACCCCACCGGACACGGCCTGTCGTCATGCGGCGGCCCATCGGGCTACCCGCTGTCCGCGCCAGCCGCCGGGCGTGTTGCGTGGCCGGAGTCGGAGCGCCAGCGGAGCGACGGGCGCGCGCCCTGGCGGCGGCGCGTGCGGCCCGTTCAGGGCCGCCTTGAAGACGTACAGAAAGTTTGAACAACATCGCCGGCAGCCGGCCGCCACCTCGGCCCGATCGCCCGGCGGACACGGGATGGCGCGAGTCGTGCGCGCTCCGTACGCTGACCGCATGGCCGGCCTCGTCGATACCGCGCGGGAGATCGCGCGACGCAAGCTAGAGACCTCGCTGCCTCGTCGGTGGAGTCACGTCCGAGCGGTCGCCGCGAAAGCGCAGACGGTCAGCAAGGCGGTTCCGGCTGAAGACCGTGATGTCCTCGTGGCGTCCGCATGGCTGCATGACGTCGGTTACAGTCCCGGCCTCGTTGATACGGGGTTTCACTCGCTCGATGGTGGTCGGTGGCTGAGGCGGGAGCACTTCGACGAGAGGATTGCCGCCCTGGTGGCGCATCACTCGTGCGCCTGGCTGGAGGCTGAAGAGCGCGGGCTCGGTGACGTCCTGGCGGCGGAGTTCCCCCGGGAAGAGTCGGCCGTGGCTGACGCGCTTTGTTGCTCGGACATGACCACCGGGCCGGACGGGCAGGACTTCGAGGTACTGGAACGCCTGGCGGAGATTCGGTCGCGGTACGGGCCGGATCACCTGGTGACCCGGTTCATCATTCGGGCGGAACCGGAGATGGTCGCGGCGGTGCGGCGGACTGAGGGCCGTCTCGCCGGCCGGGTCCGTCAACCGATGTAGGGCTTCTTGCGGTCGTCGTAGCCGTGGGTGATGCGGAGCAGGGTCGACGGGTGCACGTTGAGGTTCGCCAGCTCGTCGCGGGTCACCCACCGGACCTCGGTTGACTCGTCGCTTGGCGTCGGCTCGCCGCTGATCGGTACGGCACGGAAGCAGAGCGAGAACTGTTGCCGTATCTCGCCGTCGGAGTACTCGACGACGTGTCGGGGTCGGAGTAGACCCCGACCAGGCCGACCACCTCCACGCCGACCCCGGTCTCTTCGAGGGTTTCCCTGACCGCTGTCTGCGCGACGGACTCCCCGATCTCCTGCCCGCCACCCGGTAGCGACCACAGCCCGTTGTCGGTGCGCTGGATGAGCAGCACCCGCCCCTGCGCGTCACGCACGAAGACGGACACGGCTACGACGATGCTGTTGGCCTTCGGCGCGTTCGGGTCGTGGTAGTGCTCGATCCTCGCCATGTGTCTAGGCTGCCACCTCGTCATCCCACTGCAAGACAGAGGCGGCGCGGACCCGGTCAAGGGTGTCGACGTAGGTGCCGAAGAGGTCACCGCCGGACAGCTTCCGCAGGTGCATCACGGGCGCGTGCGGTGCCGGAAGCCCGAGAACATGCATGTTGACAAGCATCTCGTCGTCAAACCGGTAGATCGAGTTGTAGAGCGTCGTCTCGTGGTAGCGGACCTCGGCACCGGACCCCTTTAGGCGGTCGTAGTACTGCTGGACCTGCCGGATCTTGGCTGCCATGACGCCCGGCATGCCTTCTTCGATGCTCCGCCGTTCGATGGCTGGCTTGTCGGGGTCACCGAGAAAGACCGTGACTTTGACTCCGGCAGCGGCCTTAGCACGCAGCGTATCCATCAGCTTCGGGTCCTGCTCAACGAGGAAGAGGCCCGCATAGGCGAGAATGTCAATTCTCCGCTCAGCCCGGTTGATGAGTCGTTGCCACAGGTCGTACGGCACGGATGAGCGACGCGAGTAGAGCTGCACTACTTCGTTCTGCCCGATCCGTGATGCCGTCTCGGGGGTTACCGCGTTCGGCCACAGGTACGACTCGTCCTCCCGAACAAGGGCGGCGATTGCATGCCGGTGACGCGGATACGGCGTGCGGTCCTGCGTGATCCACCGTTCTACCGTCTTCGAGTCCACCCCGATCTTCTCGGCTACCACCAACGGCGTCATGCCGTTACGGAGGATGGCGTCACGCAAGCGATGGTTGGGCATCCGAACCTCCTGAGGGGACGACTAGGACGCATTCACGGTAGC
Source organism: Micromonospora pallida (assembly GCF_900090325.1). Classification (NCBI taxonomy): domain Bacteria; kingdom Bacillati; phylum Actinomycetota; class Actinomycetes; order Micromonosporales; family Micromonosporaceae; genus Micromonospora; species Micromonospora pallida. Next base: position 5,273,532 of record NZ_FMHW01000002.1, read on the forward strand.
GAAGACGTCCCTAGATGTCCAGCCTGCCTAATGGCCTGTCAGCGTCATTCCGGGAGTCTTGTCGACAGAGGCCAAGAGCGAAAGTCCACCGGGGACATGCTCATCTCTGGCCCGAGACACAGGAGGTTTGTTGTGAAGCTGTACGTGGACACCCAGGGCAAGCAGGTGACGGTGTCGAGGGACCCGGAGCCGAAGAACGACCAGAACGGCAACCAGCGGTCCGAGAAGGGAACGGGCCGGCTCATGTGGTCCACCCAGGTCTTCGTCCTCGACGAGACGGGCGGTGAGGTCATCACCATCACCACGGCGGGTGAGAAGCCGAGCGTGAAGGTGGGACAGCTCATCGCAGTCGAGCAGTTGGAGGCCATCCCGTGGGCGACCAACGGGCGTAACGGCGTCGCGTTCCGCGCGATCTCGCTGAAGCCGGCGGCTGGCACCTCGGCGGCGAAGTAGCTCCTCGCACATCGTGCTGTGTCTGCCACCGGTGTCCGTGGCATCTGCAGCGGCTTGATAGTCCGCTGATCCGGCTCAAATCGCTTCGGGAATGTCGCTGCTCCTACTTTCCCGACCCTGGCAACCCGTAGTTGCCCTTCCTGTTACTGGCGCGAGGCCGGTCCTGACAAATTCGTCGGCCGGCCTCGCCTGCCCTCTACCCTTTGCGAAAGGGAACGTCATGATGCACATGCTGTGCCAGCACCCCACCTGTTCCCGGTACGCCGACCGTGAGGTCAAGGTCGAAGGCACGGCCTTCAGCTACCTGGTCTGCATGACCGATGTCAGTTGGGCCAAGCGGGAAATCCTGAAGGACTTCCCCGGCCGCCGTGTCGTCGCGCAGTTCCTGCGCGGCTAGGTAATTCGAGCTCGGGGCCGGTACTGGCTCCTACACCTGCCGACCCCGTGCTCTCCAACCCATCCAGCCCAATCGCTTGGGAGGACGCGTGTCCAAGTCTAGCCCTGCTCGCCTGTTCGGGCGGAAGTCTGCGGGAACGGTGACGGTCATTGAGGCCAAGGTTCACCGTTCGTCCGCGCGTAACGCCCGGTTGGCGTTCGTTCTGGTCGGTGTCGTCGTCGGCATCCTGTCGGCCGTCGTGGCCTCGTCCTACTGGCACCCGATCATCGCTCTGTTCGTCGGCGCGGCCGTCGGCTTCCCGACCGGTGCCGCCGCCTGGCTGCTCGTCCGCATCTGGCCGGTCCTGCGGCTGCTGTGGTGGTGGCTGCCGGAAATCGTCATCACGTCGACCTTGCTCACTGCCTGGGTGCACCTGGCTACCCACACCTCGACCGTGGTGACCCTCGCCGTGGTCGCTGTGGTCGTCGGCGTTCCCGCCTCTATCCCGGTGGCCCGCCGGACCATCGTCGCCTGGGCGTGGTGCCTGATCGTGCGCCACCGGCTGCGGGTCTGCTTCGCGCAGTTCATCATCGCCAACCAGTCCGGTTCCCTGCCGCTGATCCTCTGGGCTCGCCCAACGCCTGTGGGTGAGCGGGTCTGGGTCTACCTGCGTCCCGGCCTGTCCGCTAAGGACCTTGAGGGCCGGCTCGACAAGATCGCTGTCACCTGTCACGCCTCCTCCGCTCTGATCGAGCGGGCCTCCGAGGGCAACGCCGCGTTCCTGCGGTTCGACATCAAGCGCCGCGAGGTGCTTACCGCCACCGTCGGCTCACCGCTGGCCGGTGTGATCGACCCCGACACCCCGACCACCGACCGGGCACCGGTCACCCCACCGACGGCCCTGGACCTTCCCGACGTGGAAGCCCCCACCGTCACCCTCCCGGCACCCCGCCCGGCCACCACCGCCAACGGCTCCAAGCCGTCGGCGGCTTCGTCGTCGACCGACACCGACGACATGTCCGACTGGATCTAACCCACCTTCACCTATCCCGGACGCGAGGAGCCGTCAACGGCTCGTTCGTGGGGCTCCTCGCGCCCACCAACCCCGCCCAGGGAGGGCAACATGACCCGCACCGCCGCCGCCCCGACCACCGGTGTTCCGGTGGGGCCTGGCCTGTCGATGTTCGACCCCATTTTCGTCGGCATCGACGAGTTCGGACAGCCCGTCTACATCACCCTCGCCTACCGCAACCTCCTTGCCGGCGGCGAGCCCGGCGGAGGCAAGTCCGGCCTCCTCAACACCATCGCCGCGCACGCGGCCCTGTCCGTCGACTCCCGGCTCGTGCTCCTCGACGGCAAGCTCGTCGAACTCGGCCAGTGGGAGGACGTCGCCGACGCCTTCATCGGCCCCGACATCACCGCCGCCCTGACCGTCCTGCGACGGCTCCAGCAGGTGATGAACAACCGCTACGCCTGGCTGCGCGCCCACGGCCGCCGCAAGGTCACCGCCGCCGACCGGCTGTCGGTCATCACCGTCCTCGTCGACGAGATCGCCTTCTTCTCCGCCACCGTCGGCAGCAAGCAGGAACAGGAAGAGTTCGTCGCCCTCCTGCGGGACCTGGTCGCCCGGGGCCGCGCCGCCGGCATCCCCGTCGTGGCTGCCACCCAGCGACCCAGCTTCGACATCATCCCGACCAGCCTGCGGGACCTGTTCGGCTACCGCGCCGCGTTCCGCTGCACCACCCCGAACAGCTCGAACATCGTCCTCGGTCACGGCTGGGCCGAGCAGGGCTACTCCGCGACCGACATCGCCCCGACCAACCAGGGAGCGGCCTACCTCATCGCGGAGGGCGGCACCCCCCGCCGCATCAAGGCCGCCTACCTCACTGACGCCCAGATTGCCGGCATTGCCGACTACGCGGCCTGGGTCCGTCGCCCCGGGGGCCTCACCACCCCGGCCAGCACTCCCGCTGATTGGGGGATGGCCGCATGAACCACACCCCACGCCGGTTCACCGAACTGGTCGTCACCGGCACCCGCGCCGAGATCGACGCGGTTCAGACGATGGCCCGCCACTGCGGCCGGCTCGTCTTCATGTCCGCACCCGCTCCGGTCAGCGCGGCAGACCCGCGACTACGGATCGTCGTCCGCCTGACCCCGACCACCTAGCAACCGACAGGACCAGCGGATTCCGCCTGCCAGCAGAGCTGGTCCTGCCGGCCTCACCAACAGCCCTCGAAAGGACGTGGCTGCCATGAAGGCTACCCACAACCCACCCACCGGAGAACAGGACACTCCCGCCGTCCTGCTCCGCTGCGCTGCCCTCTACCTGAGCCGGCACGGCTGGCACCAGGGCACCTACTACACCGCCAACACCGACACCCTCACCCCGCCGGCCTGCGCCGTCGGGGCAATCGGCATGGCCGCCGCCGGCCGGCGTACCGACCACTTCTCCAGCCTCGACTACGACACCCAGGTCACCTACCGCCGGACCGTCAACGTGTTCACCCACTACCTCGACACTCACCACCCGTTGCCGGTCATCGACGAAGACGGCTTCCTCGTCGACGAGCACACCTCCCCGTTCTCGTGGAACGACGACCCGGCCCGCACGGTCGATGAGGTCATCAAGGCCCTGATCGGGGCCGCTGACGAATGGGACCGCCTGCACCCCGCTGGTGGTGCCCGATGACCACCAGCGCGTTTCTCGACTGGAGCAAGTCCGGCAGCGCCGGCACCCCGGAACCCTGCACCATCTGCGGACACCCGGCCATCTGCCGTAGCCCCAAGGGCAAGCCCTGCCACAAGGTCTGTGCCGAATCCTGGGCCGTCGACCACCAGCAGGCAGACACGACCAAGGGCGGTGCCGCATGACCGCCCCGACCGTCAAGCCCTGCTTGACATCCGTCCCCCGGCAACAGCGGCGTCGGGACGTCGTCGAGAACGACGAGTTCGCCGCCTTCGCTCGCCGCATCATCCGCGCCCACGGCCGCCGCGTCGCCACCGGCGACGTGGAAGCTCTCCGTGACCTGACGGCCTTGTCCGCCGCTCTCGATGACGCCATCGGTGAAGCCGTCGTTGGCCTCCGCGCCTTCGGCTACTCCTGGGCCGAGATCGGCTCCCGGCTCGGCATCTCCCGCCAAGCCGCCCAGCAGCGCTGGAGTGACCGGTTATGACCGACTTCTCCAACCTGATCGGTCTACGCCTGCGGTTCTACGACCCGCTCGGCACCCGCCACGGGTTCCCCACCTTCCCCTACCTGATGGCACCGGCCGGGCTCGCCACCGTCCGGCAACTGCGGGCCGCCGGCCTACGCCCCGGCGGACAAGACCCGGTCGCCCAGATCCTCTGGCGGCGCGGTGAGCGCGTCGCCTACCTCTACCGCCTCGACCTCGCCAAGCCGAAGCGCACCGCCACTCCCGCCCAGCGGGCGGCCATCGCCAAGGCGCTACGCGCTCGCCGCACCTGCCCCGTCTGTGAGCAGGTGCAGCCCTACTACATCCCCCGCCGCTACGGCTGCTGCCTCGACTGCCACGGAGGCCACTGACCATGCCCGCGAAGACTCCGACTGCTGGCACCCGGATCGAGGGTGTCGTCCTGGTGCTCATCCTGCTGACCGTCGCCGGCTTCGCCGGTGCCGCCTCGTTCACCCACGTCAAGGACTGGACCCTCGACAACTCCCCCGCCGGCACCGGCGAGTGGTTCGGCTGGGCCAACGCCGTCATCTCCGAACTCGTCCCCGTCGCCGCCCTGCTCACCATCCGTCGCCGCAAGCGCCTCGGCGCATCCGTCGGCTACCCGATCCTGCTGCTGATCGCCTCGGCCTGCCTCTCGCTGGCCGCACAGTTGGCGGTCGCCAAGCCCGGCCCGTCCGGGTGGCTCCTGTCCGCCGTTCCCGCCCTGGCCTTCATGGCCTTGGTGAAGCTCGTCCTCAGTCCCACCCCGGCCGACACCCGGTCGGTCGAGCCGGTCAAGCCGACCGAACCCATCCGCGTCCAGGTCGCCGAACCCGCCGCCGAGTCGGCACCGGCCATCACCCCGGCACCGGAACCCACCAACGACCCGACCGAACCGATCGTCACCACCGACCCCGACCCGGTGCCTGTCGCGGCTGCCGACCCGATCCCCACGCCGACCGTCACCCCGGCCGCTGAGCCGGTGGTCGTGCCTACCCACCTGCTGCCCACGGCGCGGTTCGCCGCCGTCCAGCACGAGCAGGCCACCGGGCAACCCATCACCGCCCCCGAGCTGGCCGTCCGACTCAACCTCACCCCGCCCGTGGCGTCCGCGCTCCTGGACGCCATCACCGACAAGGGCACCCCGGTAGGTGCCCGATGACCATCCACGTCGTCGACATCGTGCACGTCCTGCACACCTGCCCGGCCGAGCCGGAGCCGCACCCCTACGACACCCGCCGCACCGTCGTACACGTCATCCCCGGCGGTCCCTGCCGGACCCCGATCACCGTCCAGTCCGGTGTGGTGGTCACCCAGATCCCGTGCCACCGGCACGAACCGGCCAACCGCCAATGCGGCGCCTGCCGGACCATCATCACCGAACGCTCCATCACCACCCGGCACCCCAACAACGGGGTTGCCGCCTGATGGCCTCGACGCTGGACCCCACACCCCGTGCCGCCCTGGCCCGGGGTGTGGGCTCGAACGCCGACACCATCACCCCACCCGCCGGATACACCGCCGCCGGGCAAGCCCTCCACCGCGCCGGACAGCCGGACTACTTCGGCTGGCTGGAGCACATCCGGGCCGCCGCCGGCTGCACCCGTCCGATCCGCCTGGCCGGCAGCCTCTACACCGTCGACCCCGGCACGGGCCGGATGCTCGACCAGCGGCACACCGACGGCATGCCCGACGCCACGATCTACAAGGCATGCGGCAACCGACGCGCCACCGTCTGCCCCGCCTGCGCCACCATCTACCAACGCGACGCCTACCAGCTCCTGCGCGCCGGCCTCGTCGGCGGCAAAGGCGTCCCTGACACGGTCACCCGACACCCCGCGGTGTTCGCCACCTTCACCGCACCGTCGTTCGGTCCCGTGCACGTCCGCGCGGTCAAGCGGCACACCTGCGGCAACCGGCACCGCTGCGACTGCCGGCCCGACCCCTGCCACGCCCGACGCGACGCCGGCACCTGCCCTCACGGCCGCCCCGCCGCATGCTGGGCACGTCACGACCAGGCCGACACCGGCCTCGGGCAACCGCTCTGCCTCGACTGCTACGACCACGCCCACCAGGTCGTCTGGAACCTCTACACCGGCGAACTGTGGCACCGCACCAAGCAAGCCGCAGAACGCCACCTCACCAAACTCGCCCGCCGCCGCGGCATCCCCCGCGTCCAGATCACCAGCCCATCCGGCAAGACCCGCACCGTCTCCCCCGTCCGCATCTCACACGGCAAAGCGGCCGAGTTCCAGGCACGCGCGGCAGTGCACTTCCACGCCCTGACCCGCCTCGACGGCGTCGACCCCACCGACCCGCACGCCGTCGTCCCGCCACCGGCCGGGTTCACCGCCGCCGACCTCGACGACGCGCTACGGCACGCCGTCGAGCAGATCGCCTTCACCACCCCACCTCACCCCGACCAGCCGGAAGGCTGGCTCATCCGCTGGGGCGCACAGGTCGACATCCGGCCCATCTCGCTGACCGGTCGGGGTGAGGTCACCGACAGCATGGTCGCCGGATACCTTGCCAAGTACGCCACCAAGAGCACCGAGGTAACCGGGCACCGCTCCGTCCGGCTCACCGCCGACACCATCGGCGACTACGCCGACCCCGACGGCGACCACACCGCCCGCCTCATCGACGCCTGCTGGCGACTCGGCCGACCCACCCACACTCCGGCCCTGCTGTCGCAGCGTCCCCGTGAGCACCGGCCCCGGCCCGGCTTCCACGAGCGCTGGGAGTGCCCCGACTGTGGCACCCACACCCGCTACGCCGCCTGCCCCGTCTGCGTCGCCGAGTGTCAAGCCGCCCTTGACAGCGAATCGACGAAACCGGCGACGGCCAACCCGTATGCCCGGCTGCGCCGCTGGGCGCACATGCTCGGCTTCGGCGGCCACTTCCTCACCAAGGCCCGCCGCTACTCGGTGACCTTCCAACTGCTGCGCGACACCCGCGTCACCTTCCGCCGCAACGCCGACCAGGACCACGCGCACCCCGGCGGCACCCCGGCCGTCGACCACCTCGACGACACCACCCTCGCCGTCGGCGTCCTCAACTTCGCCGGAGTCGGCTGGCACACCACCGGAGACGCACTCCTCGCCAACACCGCCGCCGCCCTCGCCCGCGAGCGACAAGCCACCGGCCGCGAAGAACTCGCCCACGAACTCAGCACCAACCCCGCCGGTGCCACGCCGGTTGCCGCTTGACCGAACAGGAGGAAGGAACTGACCTTGGACGACGAACTCATGACCGTTCCGGAGGTGCTTGCCACGCTCAACAACGTGTCGCGCCGGACGTTCTACCGGTGGCGTGAACTCGGCATCGCTCCAGCCTGCATCCGCCTCCCAAACGGAGAGCTCCGGATATCAAGGCGGGATCTCCGGATCTGGCTAGAGCAGCGGCGCGAGGTGGCGGCATGAAGTCTCGCCGCGTCCGTATCTGGGCGATCAAGACCAACACCACAGAGAGCGGCCGGTCGAAGAAGGGGAAGCGGTCGTACACGGTCCGCTGGGTGGTCGCCGGTCGCGAGAAGTCCCGGACGTTCGTCACTCGGGCATTGGCGGACAGCTTCCGGTCCGACCTGATGCAAGCCGCAAACCAGGGTGAGGCGTTCGACGTCGAGACCGGGCTACCGGACTCGATGATGGAAACCCCAGCAGCCGTAACGTGGCTGGAGTTCACCGAGAAGTACCTCGACATGAAGTGGCCGGGTGCAGCGGCCAAGTCGCGAGACAGCATGACGGAAGCGCTCGCCACCGTCACAGCGGCGCTCGTCAAGGACGCCCCCGGCTGGCCGCCGGTAGAGCTGCTTCGTCGGGCACTGCGAGACCACGTGTTGCCACCGCCGGTTCGTGGCCTGGCCATGCCGCCGGACATCGCCGACGCGATGCGCTGGCTGCGTCACGCCTCCCTGCAGCTGCCCGATCTTCGCGATGCTGGGATCGTGCGGAAGACGCTCGACGTCCTGGCGGTAAAGCTCGACGGCAAGCCGGCCGCCGCGACAACCGTGCGTCGAAAGCGGTCGGTGTTCTACAACGCGCTTCAGTACGCGGTCGAGTTGGAAGAGCTGGAGTTCAACCCGATCGACAAGCTCCGTGTGCGGTCGCAGCGCAAGAAGGTCGCCGAGGTCGTCGATCGTCGGGTGGTCGTCAACCAGCGTCAAGCGTTGGAGCTGCTGGTCGCACTCACCTATGTCGGCCAGCGGGGGAAGGCGAAACGTGGTGAGCGGCTGGTCGGGTTCTTCGCCTGCCTGTACTTCGCCGCGCTCCGCCCCGGGGAGGCACTGGGGCTCCGAGAGCAGGACTGTGACCTTCCCGAGAAGGGATGGGGTCGACTGACGCTGACGAAGAGTCGCCCCCAGGCGGGCAAGCGCTGGACCGACAGCGGTCAAGTTCACGACGATCGCGGGCTCAAGCACCGGGCGGAGGACGAGCCACGCAGCGTGCCCATCCCGCCTGCGCTGGTAAAGATCCTGCGGGAGCACATCGAGCGCTTCGGCATCGCCAAGGATGGCCGCCTATTCCGCAGCGAGCGAGACAACGTGGTTGCCGCCTCGACGTACTCCCGTGTCTGGGAGGCAGCGCGCCGCCTGGCGTTGACTCCGCGTCAGGTTGACTCCCCGCTCGCCGGACGGCCGTACGACCTGCGGCACGCTGCCGTCTCCTTGTGGCTCAACGCTGGTGTCCCGGCAACCGAGGTCGCCGAGCGGGCCGGACACTCCGTCGATGTTCTGCTCAAGGTCTACGCCAAGTGCATCGACGGGGAAGAGGCCACCGTCAACGGCCGGATCGACGAGGTGTTGACCGGGGTGGCTTGGCCCGCATGATGGCCGCTGTTCCGGATCTCGCCCCGGGCACCCCATCTGAACTGGGCAGACGCCTACAAGATCATTCCGCGCATGTTCCGCGACCCACGACAAACGGCGGCTTCTGGTGGCCTACGGCTGCACACGCCCACCGATCGAGCACTGTGCGTATTGCCAGCTCATGTGGGGTTTTCGCTGATCTTCGAGGTGCCCCCGGCAGGATTCGAACCTGCGACACACGGTTTAGGAAACCGATGCTCTATCCCCTGAGCTACGAGGGCGCGAGTGCCCAGTCTAGCGACCTGCGCGTCGACCCGGGGTGGCAGGGAGTGGCCTACGTTGACCTGCGTCGTCCCGCCTGGCTGACGCGGCCGATGACCACACGTCGACCACACCGGGCGCACCAGCGACCATGATCGTTGACTCCGGTTGACCGGACGTGGCACCGGTTGTCCCACGGCGGCACCGGCAGGAGAGCACACATCGCGCACACCATCCGCCGTCACCAGAGCAGGCGTTGGACATCCCTTCCGCCGCCGAGTCGGAGCCGCTTGCCGACAGGACCAAGCGAACGGGTCGTTGAAGTACGCTGGGGCGAGCAGGGGCCGGACCGCGTAGCGGTCTGGCGGCCCGTCGTCGCGGCGGAACAACTCCGCCAGCGTCTGAAGGCGTCCGTGGCGCGCTGCTGCCCGTTGTCATTCAGTTGGTAACTCCCTGAGAATCAGTCCACGAAGCTCGGCCGTTGGTCGCTGGTCGCTTCGACCTCGCAGGACTGAGAGGACCAGCAGCGCCATTCCACCCGCATGAGCAAGGGTCAGCCCCAGAGCGGCCGCGACCAGCCCCGGCGGGTATGCGGTGATCTTGGGAAGTCCACCTTCGGAGTGGTCCCGCACCGACGTGCGGGACCACTCCTCCAGGAAGATCGCCCACCACAGCTCCGCACCGTAGCCGACGACGAGAATCGCGAAGCCGGTGATCGCTGCGCCGGCCGCCGCACCCAGCCGCCGACGCAGCACAATCGCCACGACCAGACCTACCAACACAATCGTGGGGTAAGGCAAGTCCCAGAGGTCGTTCATCACATCACTCTGCCAGGCACGTTGTCGACGCTTCCACGCTCGGACTCCCTGTCGGTCGGGTCAGCGTCAGGACATCGTGGCCGCCGGGCCGCAAAAATCGACAACACCAGCAGCAGCATTCCGATGGTGCTCAGCACCCCGGCGAGGCTCCTGATCGGCTTGTTCCACTGCAGCACGAAACGCCAGGCTTCGTCGTGGTCACCGGTCAGCAAGTTCAGCTGATACACCGTCCACACGGTGGTCGTCACAAGCGCAGCGATCAGCATCGCCAATGCCCCCACGGCCATCCAGGTGACCGAGCCAAGTCGCCGCTGCCGAAACAGCACCAGCCCCAACCCTGCCAGCAGGACGATAAACTCAGGCAGAGACCCAACCACCATCAACGATGTCAAAAGTTCCTCCGCTGCGGGATTCATTCGTAGCCAAACGCTATGGTGAAGCGGCTTCCGTCCGCCGGGCTCGCACAGCATAGCCTTCCTATGTCGAGAGCTATGGCGCAGAACTTACTGTTGATCAGACACCGGTCAACCTAAGCGGGCTCAGGGAGTCGAGCGAGGGCAAGCAGCACGTTATTCCGCAGCGCACGGCTAACGCAGACGCTGATCCCTCACGACCTGGTCGACGAGCTACGGCTGATGGTCGGCCCGGCGATGCTCGGTTGGGGCAAGCATCTGGCCGCCCGGACGTCCGGCTGGCGTCGTTCTGCCTGGCTGAAGGTGGGCGGACCAGTACCGGCGAATGCTACCCAACTGCTTCCGGCCTGACTGACGACGGCCATGCGACGGGCGGGCCACCATGTCGGAACGGGACGGATCCGACCCACCCTGCGGTCGCCGGCCGGCGGCAGGCACCGACTCAGGTACGCGGCACGGAGGGCGTGGTGCCCCTAGTCCACACCCTCCGCGCTTGCGTAGCGCCACCAACGCCGTTGACCGTCAGTGGCCGTCTGGCCGGGTCACCATTCCTCGCAAGGGAAGTGCGTCGACCGGACACAGGCATGGTCCAGCAGCAGGATCACGCGATACCGGCCGAGACCGGCCAACCGCTCGAACAGGGAAGTTACGTACGGCACCTCCGGCTCACTGGTGGCGATGTCCAGGGTGAAGGGATGACTCTGGAACGGCTCCCAATCCTCGGGCTCCCACGTCAACCATGCATGACCCCGATCGTCGCCCCCGAGGAACATCTCCTTTCCCGTCCGCTCCGGGGAGAGCTTGAAACCGAGCACCACCTCGAGGTCTGCCACAACCTCTCGCGTCTGTAGGTCCTCATCAGGGTCTGCAGCCCCTAAAAGCAGGTTCTTGTCCATGGCCATCTGTTCGCCGATCAGCAGCTAACCCAGTCGATTCCGGCGCAATCAATGTCGTTCGGGATGGGCTGTAGGTCCGCCCGCCAGCGATCCCCGTTCGAGTCGGTGCCGAAAACCGAAATGTTCTTCAACACCGTACCAGGTCGTTTATTGTGTTCTTTCAGTCCCCCGTTCACCGAAGCGGCATCGACTCCCTCCACCCGAATGTACACGTCGCCGGCGTGTTGCTTTTTTGCGTTGCGCATAGCGTTGTGCACGGCACTCTTCGTGTTCGTGCGGACCGTCTTGAATTCCGAGCGAACGCCGTCGACGTAGGCGTCGAAGCCCTTGTTGTCGCTGGCGCCCACGACCGGCATGTCGTCGAGCCCCGCCCCCCGACGCCCGTCGCCACGGGACTCGACGTGCTTGCCGCCCTCGTTCCCGTCCTTACCCCAGGCCAACTCGAAGGCGATGGCGAATTCGTCGTTACTGAAGCCGAATTCCTTGCCGTTCAGGCTCCGCGACTCGTCGATCCGGTCCAGCGTGCGCCGGATGAGTTCGTCGAGGATCTTGTCCTCGGCCACCTCCTCGGCGAAGTTGCACGCGAGTCTCGATAAGGGGCCCTTGCATTTGATGTCGATGTCCACCTTGTCGAAGAGGTGGCTGAAATCGAAACGCCCTTCCTTGATCTGCTTGAAGCGCTTCTTCCGGAGTTCCCTGGCGCGCTCGGGGTCACCGGTCGACGCCCGCTCCTCCTCATCGGACGAGTATGGGTTGCTGTTACCACTGCTACCACTGCTACCACTGCCGCCGGCCCCGGCCGCACCGTTGTCGCCTTCGCTGTACTCGAGTTCGATCAGCCCGCTCGGGTCACTCGAGGTGACCGGACTGTTGTTGGCGTAAGCGTAGCCGTTCCACTGCTGTGCGTCAGCGGGGTCGATGAGCGCGTCGACCGAGATGAACCGCCCGATGGCCTGATCGTAGGACCTGGCTCCCAACTGGGTCAGACCCGTTGTCGGATCGATGGTTCCACCCACGAAGCCACGTTGGTCCGGCCAGGTGGCGGGCTGCGCGCCGCGCGGTCCACCGTAGGGAGTGGTCCGCCGCCAGGTGATAGCTCCTGTGCCGGCGTCGACGCTGCTGTGCGCCGTACCGTGCTGGTCACTGGCTGGGAAGCTGACCCCGCCGGGGCCCCGGACGGCCACCGTCCGACCGGCGAAGCTGTAGAACCGGGTGCCGGTGACCGAGCGGTTGGCGAGGTCGAGCCGGAGTTCCATCCCGGGGAGGTAGACGGTGGTGGCGTCCGGCTCCTTGCGGACCAACCGGTTCCCGTCGGCGTCGTAGATGAAACTGGTGGACTTGCCGTCGACCGTGACCGTGGTCAACTTGCCCTCGGCATCCCACGTGAGCGACTGGCTGCCGGCGCCGGTCTCGCAGTCGTTGACGGCACCTGCACTCGGGCGGCACTTCGTGTTTCCTGCCTGGTCATATCCGTACCGGTAGGTCCTGGTCCCGTTGGCATCCGTCTCCTCGACGGAGCTCAGCGTGTGCGGCCTGGCTGACCCGGAGGCCGGATATTTGTAGCTACGGGTGGTGTCGCTGGCACCGTTTACCCCGTGGATCGTCTCGGTCTTCCGGTTACCGACCTCGTCGATCTCCCAGGAGTGGTGGTAGGGCGCAGGCCCGCCGACACCGGTGGTGGCGGGGCCACCCGCGCAGGAGTCGGTGTTGGTGTTGTCCGTCGACCACGCCTCGGTGAGCCGCCGCAGGTGGTCGTAGGTGAAGCACTGGATGTCGCGATTCCCCCCGGCCGGGGTGTCGCTGATGGAAAGGATGTTGCCGGCCTCGTCGTAGTTGTACAGGGCGTCGCTGTCGACGGTCGAGGCGTGCGGCCGGTCGAGGCGGGAGGTGAGCAGGCGGCCGGTGCCCCGCTCATAGGTCCAGTTGTGGACCGCCTTCTTGCCGTTGCCGACGGAGAGTTCCAACCTCATCAGCTCGCCGGTCCGGCTGTAGCTCGTACCGGTGACGTAGCTGCTCGTGCCATTCGCCAGTCCGGTGGGACGAAGCAGCGCGTCGTAGGTCGTGACGACTGCCTCAGCCGGGAGATTCGCGGCAGCCGGTAGGCCCGTGCTCTGCACGGTGTCGTCGAGGTTGTACACCTGGGTGAAGTCGTACGTCTTGGCGAGTTCGGTGCCCGCCCCGGACGGGATGGTGTAGCTGGTCTTTCCGGGCCGGTAGAACGAGTCCAGGTTCGAGTACGTGACGCCGTAGGCCTGTCCGCTGACGTAGCGGGCGGCCCAGTGCAGCTGCCCCTTGGCGAGACCGTCGTAGGACCATTCGGCGAGTTTCACATTGCCCGTCGCGGGCACCCGCCAGGTCTGCGTCTTCCGACCCAACGCGTCGTAGACGTACTTGAGCTTTTCGCCGCGGCTGTCGGTGACGTACTCGAGCCGGCCCAGTGTGTCGTACGCGTACTCGGTGATTCCTCGGTCAGGGTCTTCGTCCTTGACCTTTTGCCCGAGCTGGTTGTAGCTGTACCGCCAGACGTTGTTCGCGGCGTCCGTCATCGACTCCAGCTCGCCCCCCGGGGTGTGGGTGTAGCGGATGACGTCCGCCGGGCCGGAAGGGCTGTCCCCCTTGTAATGGTGGATCTCGACGGTGTTACCGCGGGCGTCGGTGACGGTAGTGGTAGGCGTGGCGCCGTCTGGAGGATCGACATGAGTCCGGTCGCCCTCGTAGCTGGTGGTAGTCCGCCAGCGTTCGTCGCCGGCGACGGAGAAGATCTCCGCCGTCGTGCGGCCGGCACCGTCGTAGAGGTAGGACGTCTGCCCGTTCGTCGATCCCTCAGGATCGACGATGGGCTGGTCGCCGGGGGTGCCGAGGGCATGGTATGGCTCGTTCTTCTTGGCCACCTGCCCGGTACCGGAGTAGAACAGGTCGCTGATCAGCCAACCCCCGTCAGGCCCTTCCTGCTGGCTCTGCCGGGGGCGCGTCAGGCTGTCGAGGATGTCGTAGACGGCGCGGTAGGTGCCGTCGTTCTTGAGTTTCTCGGTCTTGATGACCAGGGCCTTGTCCGTACGAACCAGGTAGGTGTACTTGATGCTCGGCGTCTGTCCCAGGCTCCTCGACCGGTTGGCGAGCCAGACCTCGACCAGGCGGCCGAGGGAGTCGTACGAAAGATCAATCCGCTTACCGTTCGGGTCGACGATGGTGGTCGGCAGCCCCAGGCTCGGTTCGACGGTGGTGGTGGTCGCGTGCTTGAGCGGATTGGTCACCGCCATCTGGGTGGTCAACCCATTGGTCTCGACGTATGCGGTGCTCGCGGTGTTTCCCGCGGCATCCTTCTCGGTCAGCGTCCGCCCGTAGGCATCGACCGTCATCTCACCCACGGGTGAGTAGGTGGGAGTGGTGCCGTCGTGGGCGGCCAGCTCCTCACCCCTGCTCACCACACCCGCCGTCGGGGCCACTCCGTAGCCCTGCTGGTCGTAGTAGGTGCGGGTGTCGGTAAGGACCTGCTTGGACCGGTCGGGGTTGGCCACGCCGCAGTTCACCGAGAGCTTCTCGGTGCGCTTGACATAGGTGTACAGGTGCTTGTCGGGATTGTCGGCGTACCAGGTGCGGGTGCACGTGTCGTCGCTGCTTCGCGACACGTCGCCGAGGTCCTCGACCTGGGTGGCCCGACCCCACGAGGTGTCGTGCGTGGTGACCGTCCTGTTCTCGCGCCACCGGGGGGTGCCCGCCGCGTCCGGCTTGAGGGCCGTGAAGCTCCGGATGCTCTCGGTGCGGACAAGGGATGCGTGGCGCGTGCCCCAGGACTCGGTCTGCGTGTGGGTATGGTGCAACCAGGGCTTGCTGATCGACTTACTGACCACCGTCGACCCGTCGTACGTCAGCGTCTCCAGTGGGTGCGCCGACCACTCGTCCAGATCGGTGTAGGTGGTGCCTACGGAGTCGGTGACGGTCACGTTGCGGGTACCGCCATCCGGCAGAGGATCGCCGTGCATGCCCCGCAGGAAGATGTTGTCAACCCGGGTCGGCATGCTCTGGCCGTCGCCGGTCCGCACGATGACCTTTTCGTACCCTCGCCAGTCCCCCCAGGTCAGGTCGGAGTTCTTGGTGATGCCGTCCGGCTTGTTCTTCCGCCAGCCGGCGTCTCCGTCGTACTCGTACCTGGTCACCATGTCAGCGCCGCCGCCGGTCCGGTCGGTGGTGATGATTTCCTCGACGACGTACTTGTGGAACCAGTCCGTGATGGTCTTGTCGTCGTCCACCGGGCGCCAGATCACCGGGTAGCACCGCTTCGTCGACTCCCCCGGCTTGGGCCGGCTTCCCGCGGTACATTCCGCTGGGCCGTAGGTGACGTCGATCTGCGCCCCGGTGTCGGTGTAGATCGTTTTGAGCCGGTAGCGGTTGAGTTCGGAAATCATGTCGTCGGGGGCGTCGATGCGGTTGGGCATCTGGATGCCGACCAGCTCGACCGACGGCAGGGTGAGCGTGGCGCCGCCCCGGTGGCCCGTTTGGGTGATCTTGCTCAGCCAAAGGGTACGGGAAGCATCGCCGTTGTTCTTGAACTCGTGGGTGAGTTCCCAGGAGTCGACCGGGCTCCAGGACGTACCGGATCGGATTTCCGTGGTGATGCCGGTGAGCCGCTTCCGCGTGAAGAAGGTGGGTGCCGATTGCTCAATCTTGCAGTGGGTACTCGGCGCGCAGATCCGGTCGAAGGGAACGTCCGGCCAGGACGCCGCCGTGCTCTGGTTGAGATCTGCCTCGTCGCAGTCTATGCCGCTGGCCGGGAGACAGCGCTCGGCCACGGTGAAGCGGACCCGCGCCGGCGCGGGTGTGCTGTAGACCTGGCTCTCCCGCTGACCGTAGTCGATGCGCTTCAGCCACCCGGCCCGGTGGTAGTTGTCGCCGTTGACGTCGGTCTTGGCCCCACGGGCGTAGTAGTTGGTCTCGGTGCCGTAGTAGTACGAGATCACATTGCCCTTGGTGTCCTTGACATAGTCAAGGTTCCACCGCCATGCCTGGTCGCAGTAGGAGCTGGCAAAGCCGCTGGTGTCGTTGCAGGGCTCGCCCGCGTCGTCCCCGTAGATCGGGACGGTCCAGGCCGAACTTGTCTCTTCCTGTCCGGTCGCGCCCGTCCAGCCGGGCAGCCGGTTCAGCCCGAAGAAGTACTCCGTACCGTCGGTCGTCGTAACCTTCCAGTACTCGCCGTCGTCGTCACCGTTGTTCGCTCCGGCCAGACGCTGGATCTTGGCCCCGCTGTCATCAGCGAGCTTCCAGTTGTCGACGTCGATCTTGATGAGGTCGCCGGACTGCCCGCCGAGGACCATCGTGGCGTTGTAGTGGGCCCAGCACTGGTCGCCGACGGTGTCGTGCCCGTCGTCCGTGCAGGGCTTGTAGCGCCGCTGGATGTAGCCCGGTTCGTAGCTGAACCCCTCGCCGATCCACGACCCCTGGTTGTTGGTGGCGCTCGTCTGCCCGTCGACGGACTGGGACGAGTAGTTCAGGTTGAGCTGGGGGCCAAGCTGGCCCGGAGTCGGTGGCACCCGGACGGGGTAGTTCCACGACATGCCACCCGAGTTCAGCGCGACGTTCCAGGACGCCGAGGGCGAGAGCTTGGTCGCGGCGTAGTCGCCCTGGGCGGATGCATCGCCGGCCTCCAACGCCAGCAGCGTCCCGTCGGTCGTGGCGTCGATCCGGGCGGTGACAGTTTTCTTCTCGCTGTCGTTAACTGACGGCAATGGCGTGCGGCGCCGGCAGTGGGGCAACTCCGGCGTAGTGAGGGCGCACTCGGGCAAGGCGACCGCACGGAGTCGACTGGCCCAGTCACCGCCGTAGCTGCCGGCGAACTCCTGGTACCCGAGGCTCACCTCGACCGGCCCGTCGGCTGCGGTGTCGGTTTGCTGCAACCGCAGGGTGGGACCGGTGATCCCGGCGCGGCTGGAAACCGCCCGATCGTAGGTACGCACTCGCAGCCGCCCCAGTGCGGCTGACGCGCCCGCGCGTTCGCCCGCCACGCGGGCCGCCACGGCGAGGCCGGCAGCCCTCGCGATGGGGGTGGGCTTCTTGGCGGAGGGACCCGCCACGGGAATGTCGACGGTTCCGGCGGCGGGCCAGACGGGTGCCGCTGGAGCAGCGGAGGCGGCCGCCCAGGCGGGGTCGACGGTGCGCGGCTTGACTGGGGCTGCACTGCCCCGCACCAGCGCGCCGAGCTTCGGCAGGGGTGGCTCGGAGTACGCCGCCGCAGCGGGCGCTGCGGGCACCTGCAACAGGCTCAGGGCAACGATCGCCGACGCGGCCGCCGCCACGACCGCGCTGGGCCGGCGCAGCTCAGGACGCCATTTTTGCCGCATTTTGGGCAATGTTGACACAGGGGACCACCAGGGGCTCGAGTATACGGGTGAAGGTGGGAGAGTGCCCCGCCCGACGCGAATGCCGGCGTCGGGCGGGCGCGAGGGAACTCAGACGTCAGGCTGCTCGGTCGGATTGGCGAGCGCCCTCACGGTGACCTCGTCGAGGACGCCGTCGTAGACCCGGACCTCGTCGACGACTCCGGCGAAGTGGTCTCCCCAGGCGTCGTCGTGCCGCGAGCGGCCGATCTGCAATCCGCCGCCGGCCGGCCAGGTCGCGTGATGCGGTGCCTTCGCGCTGACCGCGAGCTGCCCGTCGACGTACAGCCGGACCTCGTTGAGGAAGCCGTTGTACGTCAGCGCGAGATGCTGGCCGTCGGCACCACCCTGCTCGACCGTGGCCAGCCGCTGATCATCGAAGACCAGTGTCTGCGACGGCGAACCGGCCTCGTCCCCGTCGGGAAGGACCAGCTCCCAGCGGGGCATGGCGCCGTCCAGGCGGCAGCGAACGGTGTACGCCGACGTGTGTACGCCGGCCTGGGACAGGACCGCCATGTCCCGGTTGCAGTCGGAGGCCAGCTTGACCCGAGCGGTCACTGAATAGTTTCCGGCCGTGCTGGCCCCCGTGGCAGTGTCTGCGTAGTCGTCGACGCCGTCGAGCACCAGGTGGCCGGCACCGACGAGAGCCGTCTCCGTCGGCGGCGGGAACCCGTCGGGGTCGTAGGTGAACAGGGTGGCTCCGCCCCGCAGCGTCAGCTCCTTCTCCGCGTCTCCGCTGTGATCCGGGCTGGTGGCCTCGGGCGTGTCGGGAGTGTCGTCGGTGTCCGCAGCGGTGTCGAGTGCCCAGTAGGCCAGGCGGGTGGGTTTGATGGCGGCCAGTTGCGCGATCTCCGGCGGGGTGACGATCCGGTTGAAGACCGCGACGTCGGCCACATTGCCGCTGAAGTAGCCGGTGTGGCCGGACTTGGCGAGCCGCCGCCCCAGCTGCACCGGGCCGCGTGCCTTCCACACGGAGCGGCGGGCCGCCGTCGCGGGCTGGGTTGCGGCGTTGGCGTGTAGAGCCAACTGCTTCTTCACGTCGTCGTAGACGGCAACCAGGTGAACCCACTCCCCGACCTGAGCCGTCGGGCCGACCGCACGCCATCCGCCCAGCGAGTTGACGTCCATGGCCGGCACCTCGAACACCCATTTCCCCGTGGCGGCGTCGAAGCCCAGTACAAAGCCCGGCTCGCCGGACCCGTCCTGTGAGACCAGCACGCCGTCGCGGCTGTTGTCGCCGAGCTTGGCCCAGACGCTGATGCCGAAGCCCTTGCTGGTGTCGACGACGCCGGTGGTGGTCGTGGCGAGATAGCTGCCGACCCCGTCGAACTGCGCCGACCTGTCGGCGGGGCCGCCCGGCCCCGGCTGGCCGAAGGCGACGCCCGACCCCTGGGCGTTGTTCACCCCGCGGGCGTCCGCGGCCGCCGTCGAGCCCGGCTCGTCGGCCAGCCCCCACTCACCGACCGGGGGCACGCCGGCGGCCACCTGGAAGGTGCAGGAGGTGGTGTCGCTGGTCTTACCCGCGCGGTCCACGGCGCGTACCTGGATGGTGTGCGAACCCTCGGCCTCCGGCAGCCAGGTCACGCTGACTGGGCCGCCGTCGGTGGCCGGAGTGAGCGTGTTCGCCGCCGACGGGGTGGTGTCGAACCCGAACTCGTACTTGTTGACGTCCGGGGCGGCGGAGTCGAAGGTGAACGTACCGTAGTGTCCGACACCGTCGTACCAGTTCGGGTCGTCCTCGGGGCACTTCGGGGTGAACTCCGTCGCGTCGAGTGGCAGGTACTCGGGCGAGTCGACGTCTGGGCCAGCTGGCCTCTCCTTGTCGAGGATGAACTCGCACTTGAAGGCACCGTCGGAACTCCACGGTCCCCAACTCGTCCCGTCGGACGCCTGCACGTCCCAGGAGGTGACGACGTTCTGCGGCAGCAGAGGCACGCCCGTGGTGGCGTCACCCGTGTTGTACGAGAAGATTGAGCCCGAGTTCTTTTGCCCTGAGGTCCAGGTTTTCGTCTGGAGCGTTCCGTTCTCCGTCCAGGTGACGCGGAACTTTGCCTGTAGCGGCTCCGCGTCCCCCGTGTCCGGGTCGGTCAGCGTGGCGTAGAGCACGGGCAGACTCGACACATACGGCCGGGAGGCCCCAGAGACGCACGCACCGCCGGGGTTCATCGACAGTGCCGAGACCGGCGGCTTATTGGGCGCACGGTTGTACGTCACCGACAGAGTCGCGTTGTTACAGAACCGCTTGACGTAGTAGATGCTCGACTCGCTGTCGGCCCGGATACCGAAGGTGGTCGTTGACCAGTTGTTCACAGCAGCGTCGACCACTCCCGCCTTCGCGTCGAACTCCACGTTCTGGTTGGTCGACGTACAGGAACTCTTCGTGCCGGTTGGAGCGATGGTGTCGAGCTTCCTTGTCCAGGCGGGCTGGTTACTCCAGTTCGTCGATGAGCTGATGCCCGCTCCCATCCGGTAGAGCGAGACGTTGCGGGCGCTGCCGTCGTAGGTGTGGACCATCGTCACTTTGAACTGGGCGCTGATGATCGAGATGCGGTCGTCCTGGTAGGGCGTCGGTAGCGCATACAGCAGTCGCTTGACCTGGGAATTCCGCCCGCAGTCCTCCGGGCAGAGGCCAATCCGCTCGTCGGTCTTGTCGTCGAACTTCCAGTACTCCTCGGTTGGATACCCGGAGTCGATCATCGCCCAGCCGGTGTTGCTGGTGCCGTTGACGAAGGGGTCGATGTATACCGGGTAGTTCGTCGCGCTGTGGTCGAGCATCGCCGCGTCGGGGGTGAGCTGGAGCTTGTCATCGCTCAATCGAAGGCCGATTTCCGCGCGACGCGCGGACTCGTGGGCCCCCCTGCCGGGGTCGGTGCCAGCCAGGGTCCGCGCGGTGCCAGAGGGCGTTCCCGAGTCCCACATCACCGGGGTCGGCGCTTCGAAAACGGTTCCGCCGGTCGCCGGATCGACAGCCTTGAGCCGTCCCTCGCCGCCATCGAGCAGTGTGAGGTTGCGGGTCTCGAACCCGAAGGTGAGGTCGCGCAGCTGCGGATTCTTCGCGGCCTGCCGGTCCTTCACCACCAGTAGCTGGGAGAACCCGGTGACCGACGCCCGTACCACGAGATCCACTCCCGGCAGCACGTCGGTGTAGGTTGCCGAGTCACCGCCCAGGCGGGGGGCCGGCAACGACTCCGGCCAGGTGAGGCTCATCCGCCGGCCGGCCCGCTCGATGGTGGCGAACGGTCCCGCTCCGCCTCCGCTGAAGCTGAGTCCGATCGCGGCGGCCCGGGGACCGACGGTGCCGTCGCTGCGGCTGACCAGTGTCGGGTCGACGGGGACCCATTTCCCCTGCTGCACGACTCGTACCGGCTGCTGATGGGTGACCTGGGTGAACGTTCCGTCGGGGTTGGCGTAGGTCTCCTTCGCCTCGCTCCGCATGGCGCCGACCTCAACGCGCTGGCCGGTCGCCTTGGCTGCCGCCATGGCCTCGCCCTCGGTCTGGCGGGTGGTTCCCTTGCTTACGGCGGGCAGCGTCGCTGACGGTGCCTTGAGCGGTGCCTCCGGTGTGGCTGTCGTCGCGTACGCGACGAACAGCCCGGCCAGCGATGCCATCATTCCGACCCGCCGCAGCCAGCCCCGCCTAGGTGTATGGCCTTCCACCGTCTGGTCCTCCCCCGTGCATTTCTGCGATTTCATCCGGCGCATCACCCGATCACCGCACCGAAGGTGGTCTCGTCGGCCGGCATGCCGTCCTGGCCTGGCTTCCAGGTCGCGGTCGGCGTCGCCGACCCAGCCGCGAGGCTCGCCCAGGTGAACCCGTACACGGCTGGATCGCCGTACGGGGTGCCGACGTAGAGCTGCTGCGACGTGGCACCGAGCGAGGTGCCGATCAGCTCCTGCACGGTCGGCGTGCCGGGCAGGCTCGCCGCGCCGCGCTCGATCGTCACCGGGGTGCCGATCGGGTTAGCCAGCGCCGGGAAGACCCGGACCCGACCGGAGTCGCGAGAGTCCGCGCCGGCGTCCTCGCCTGGCACTCCGATCGCGAGGAAAATCGTGGCCGTGGTTCCCTCGCTGGTGGGCGTGGTGTTCACCACGACCACCTTCTCGCCGAGGTAGTCACCGTCCTCGGAGGCAAAGGTTATGGCCGGCAGTTCGGTGAAGCTGTTGGTGGACTTCACGTGGAACCGCTGCACCATCCCGGCGTCGGGGGCCGGGGTGTTGGTTTCCGCGATGGTGATGTCCTCGCCGGGTACGCCGATGACCAGCAATGAGTCTGCCTGTCCGGCAGGTGCGCCGACAGGACGGTACGGCGCGATCGAGACCGACTTGCCGAAGGTGTCGTTGGCCTCTGCGGTATTGGAAACGTTCGCCGCGTCCTGGTTCAGCTCGGCCGCGAGGGTGGGCAGATTGTTGGTCAACGTGTGGCTGAGGACGTTGACCGCACCAGCGAAGACCTCGCTGCCGATCGCCTCGCCCGGCGAGCTGACCACCCAGTGGTGGGTCGACGCGGCGACCGCGTAGCCGGTACGGTCGTCAGTCTCGGCGACGCCGGGAAGGCCACCACCCTGACTCACCGCGATGTTGATGGTGCCCCGCAAGTAGTGAACGATGCCGGTGTCGACGCCCGCGCCGATGTCCTCTCCGGGCGCGCCGACAACCAGGTACGCCTGACCGGCGCCGGTCCGGCTCCCGGCAACCGAGTAGCCGAACCAGTCCCCCACCTCGGCGGCGTCCGGCACGTTGGTGACGTCCTGGTGGTAGACGAGCGAGGCCGGCCCCTGCGCCAGGCCCGCCGGTGAACCGAGCAGCACGTGGACCACACCAGCATCCGCCAGACCGGAGACGTCCTGGTACGGAATGCCGACGGCGAGGTCGGTGCAACCGTCGTTGTTGGCGTCATAGGCGGAAATCGAGGTACCGAAGCCGTCGCCAGCGCCGAGGGCACCTCCCACCTGTTCGGCCCCCTCGTGCAGGGTCTTCACCGTGCCGGTGCCGCCATAGCTAAGCCGGACAAGGCCGGCTTTCTCCTGACCGTTGACGGTGGCCTCAGGATCGGCTATCGCGACATCGGCGACCCCGTCACCATTGAAGTCACTCTCGACCCCGCCGGTGCAGCCCTCGACCGGAGGCACGGTGACGTAGACAGTCATCTCGCAGAAGGACGTCCAGAGGTCACTGCCGGCCACCCCGTCGGAGGCCTTGACTCGCCACTTGTAGCTGCTGCCCTCGGTGAAGGCCCCAGCCGGAACGGTGGCTGTGGCGGTGGCCCCGGACGCGACGCCGGTGGATGCGGTCGAGCCGACAGCGGTGGATCCGTTGAGGGCCCACCACTCGAAGGTGACGGTCATGGCGGTGCCGTCGACATCGGAGACGGTTGCCTTGAGTTGTGGGGTCAGGGTGTTGATCAGCGGGCGGCTGGCGCCGGTGACGCAACTGGTGGCGGGGACGGTGGACCGGGAGGTGACGGTCGGCCAGGAGTTGTAGGTAACCGTCGCCTTCGGGTCCTCGGCGGAGTTTGCGCCCTCCCGGGAGCGGAACTGCTTGAATCCGGCGATGGCGGTCTCGTCGGTGGCGCGCACACCCATGCCGGCGCGGGTCTTGTTGGCAGTGGCAGCGCGTTGGAAGAAGGTCTTGCCGTCGATGGTGGCCCAGCCGTCGCCGCAGGTCGACCCGCCGAGCGTTGCTGTGGACGTCGCGTCGGGGCCGACGGCGTCCCAGGCGGGCTGGTTGGTGAACGTCGTGGTGTAGGTGGAAGGGGCGGTGGTCCAGATCTCCCACGAGGTCGCAGCGCAGGTGTGCGACCAGAAGTTCCAGAAGGACACCGTCGCGGAGTTGATCTGCTTGCCTGCCAGCACCGTGGTGTCCCAGGTGAGGAACGAACGGGTGAGCGTCGGCGGCGAGGTGCTCAGCAGACCGATCTGAAGATCTGGCTCCGCATTCTGGTCGGTGGTCACCGTCTCCCGGACATACGTGTCGAACGTCGTGGTCAGCGGGCTGACGGTCGGGTCGATGGTCACCGGGTACGCGGTCGCCGGGTCGTTCAGCCAGTCTCTGTCAGGGACCATGATCAGATCTACGGCGTCATCACCGCGCTCCGCCACGTCGGTGTGTACCGGCTTCTGATCAGCTGGGGCACCGGTGATGGGCTTCTTCTTCGCGTCCCACATCAACGGCGCAGGGATGTGAGCGGTCTGCTTGCCTGCCTCGTCAGTCAAAGTGACAGAGCCATCCCCGCCCCGCCTGAATCCCCCAACGCCGGGACCGCTGAACGGGAAGGTCACCTCTTCCACCTGCGTCCCGGCTTCCCTGGTCTTCACGACCAAGAACTGCTCGAACCCCGTCCGCGTCGCCTCAACGACAAGGTCCACACCCGGCCGGGCATCGACGTAGATGGCACGGTTGCCATCCAGCAGCGGTGCGGGCAGGGCACCGGACCAGCCCATCGCCACTCGGTCGCCGCCCACGCCGACTGCGGCCAGTTCGTGCTCGCCAGCGCCGCGCTGACCCGAGATTCGTAGGTCATTCGGGTGAGCGACGGGGGTGACCGAACCATCCGGCATCGTCCGCAATGTCAGGTCGACCTTCACCCACTCGGTGCCGCGCCAAAACCGCTGCATGCCCATGGCGATCTCTGCCCGGAACTGTCCGTCGGGGAGCGCGAAGACCTCGGTCGTTTCCGACGTAAGGCTTGTGACCTGTACCGGCTCACCGGTCTCCTGAGCCGTCCGCAGGCTCACCGCCTCGTCCGACGTGTTCTCGGCACTGCCCGCAGCGTTGCCGTTGGCCAGCCGGAGGGTCTGCCCACCGTCCGGACCAGCAGCTTGATCGGCGACGAACTGGCCCGATATGCCCAGAAATGCAACCGTCGTCAGCGCAGCAGTGGCTGCCGCTAGGCATGAACGAACGGTGGCAGTCTTCAGACGTGCCACAAACCCTCCCCCGTGATCTTCAGTTCGGTGGGGGACTGTAGTGAGCAGGCAACCCTCCGCACAAGGTCAACTACAAACTGCAAGGACGAAACCGGCAAATCTCAACCTTCTGTCAGGATGAGTAACGCATTGAAGTGTTGACACCCTTCGACAAGCCGATTCAGGAAAGCTAGAAATCACACATTCAGGTCGCAGTGAAACCTTTCCGTCCATTTTCAAAAATACGGATCTCTTCATAGAGGTCGTCCGCAGCGCTGCACCACCGAGCGGATCGGAGCAGGATCGCCGCGAACCAGCCGAGGCGCTTGATCCAGGAAGTCTGGCGGTCCACTGAAGGCCGAGGATCAGCAGGACGACGGATGTCGCGGAGTCCAGGTAGCCGACCTGAAGGAGAGCTGCCCCCGTTACACGCGGGCTATAGCGTCCAGCGACAGACTTCCAGAGGGGGTCTCCTAAACCACCCCGCGAAGCGACCCTGAGCTGTCGGCTCCCGCCGGTGGACATAAGCTCGATTACAGATCTTGAATGGCCAGCTTGGTCCACTGTGATGTGTGGTCTCGCCGGTTCTGGGTAGGGCTGGTGGTATGAGGTATCCCGATGGTGGTGGTCTGTCCACGCGGGGGCGGGTGAAGCGTGAGGCGGTGCGGCGGCAGGCGGCCGGGTGGTTCGCCGAGGGTGTGTCGGTGCCGGAGATCGCGTCCCGGTTGCGGGTGTCGCAGACCGCCGTGTACGGCTGGCGGCAGCAGTGGCGGGCCGGCGGTGAGGACGCCCTGGCGTCAAAGGGGCCTGGTGGTTCCCGGTGCCGCCTCGACGAGCCCCGGCTGCGGCGGCTGGCCGAAGCGTTGGAGCAGGGGCCGGCCGCGCACGGGTTCGGTGATGATCAGCGGTGGACTCTGGCGCGGGTGTCGGATCTGATCGCTCGGCTGTTCCACTCCCGGTACACGCTGCGCGGTACGTCGTATCTGCTGCACCGCATCGGTTGGTCGGTGCAGGTCCCGAAGCATCGGCCGGTGGAGCGGGACGAGGGTGCGGTGGTGACGTGGCGGCGGGAGGTGTGGCCGGCGGGAAAACGGTAGCGGCGCAGCGCAGGGCGTGGATCGTCTGCGAAGACGAAGCCGGTCAGGCGCTGCGCCCACCGAAAGCCCGCACCTGGGGCCGACGCGGCCACACGCCGGTCGTGCCGGTGTCGGGCAAGGGCTCCGGCCGGATCTCCATCGCCGGTCTGACCTGCTACAAACCCGGCCGACGTTCCCGGTTGATCTACCGCACCATCACCCACCGCGGCCGCAAGGGTGAACGGCGCAGCTTCGCCGAAGCCGACTACATCGCCCTGCTCGACGCCGCCCACCAGCAACTCGGCGGCCCGATCGTCCTGGTCTGGGACAACCTCAACACCCACATCAGCGCCGCCATGCGGGCGTTGATCGCGGCTCGGGACTGGCTGACCGTGATCCGGCTGCCCGCCTACGCCCCGGACCTCAACCCCACCGAGCAGGTGTGGTCACACCTCAAACGCAGCATCGGCAACCTCGCCGTCACCGGCATCGACCATCTCCTCGCGATCATCAAGAACCGGCTCAAGCGCATCCAGTACCGCCCCGACCTACTCGACGGCTTTCTTGCCCACACCGGTCTGGCCCTCGAAACCGGCTCAACCTAGCTTTTCAAGATCTGTAACACCCCCCGGGGGATAGCCAGCGACGCTGACCGGGGGAGATCCCGTCACGTTCAGGTGGGGGTGGTAGGTGTAGGCCCGGTCGGGGCTACCCCGCCCGGAGGGTGAGCAGGGTGATCTCGCTCGGTGCGAAGATCCGGAACGGCGGACCCCAGAAACCGGTCCCCCGACTCGTGTAGAGCTGGGTCCGGCCGTGCCGGCTGAGGCCCTGCACGACCGGCTGGTCGAGCCGGACCAGGTAGTGGAACGGCCACATCTGGCCGCCGTGGGTGTGCCCGGACAGCTGCAGGTCGACGCCGGCCGCCACCGCGTCGCCGATCTGCTTGGGCTGGTGAGCCAGCAGCAGCACGGGCAGCCGCGAGTCGGTGCCGGCGAGCGCCGCGGCGTGGTCGGCCCGGTGACCGGCCACGCCAGACGAGGCGGCGGTCACATCGTCCACCCCGGCGACGACGAGCCGGGCGCCGTCCCGCTCCACCACGAGGTGCCGGTTGTGCAGCGGCTCCCAGCCGAGGTCCCGCATGTGCTCGACCCAGCCCTGCGCCTCGCCGTAGTACTCGTGGTTGCCCGTCACATAAACCCGGGCCAGCCGGGCCCGGACGGCGCCCAGCGGCGCGGCCTGCGCCCGGCGCTGGTCGACCGTACCGTCGGCGATATCGCCGGTGTGGCAGACGATGTCGGCGGCCAACCCGTTGACCACCTCAATGGTCCGGGCGGACCAGCGGGCCCGGTCGATCGGGCCGTAGTGGGTGTCCGTCAGAAGCACCACCCGGACCCCGTCGAGACCGGCGCCGAGCCGGTCGACGGTGACGTCCACCCGCCGGACCCGGGGCACCCGCATCGCCTCGGCGTACCCCCAGACGGCCAGGACGACCGAGACGACCGCCGCACCGACCGCCACGGTCCGGGACCGCACCGGATCCGCGACTCCCGCCGCGGCGAGCGGGAGCCGGGCCACGTTGCCGATCAGCGCCCAGACGAACAGGATCCAGACCAGGCCAAGGAGGGTGTCCCCGGCGCGGGCCGCCGCGTCCAGCCGCCGGCGGCCGTGCCCGAGATACATCAGGACGGGGAACGCGACCAGCGCGACGACGAACACGCTCGTGCCCGTGGCCACCACCGGCGCCGGCCACCGCGCCGCCACCGTCAACGTCCACCACGGCAGCCCGAACAGCAACGCCAGGACCGCGACCAGCGTCGCCCCGGACACCAGCGGTCGCAGCGCCCCTCGCGCTGGCCGCACCTGTACGGCATCGCCAGCAGCCATCGTCGTCCTCCCGTCGGGGTCCGTGCAGCATGACACGATCCGGGCCGGATCGACCACGCCCGGAAACCGGGACCGATCCGGCCCGTAGGTGATCGATCCGTGCCTCGGCTCGGGTACGGTCGGCGGGTGGCGTACGACGCCCTGGCCGAGAGCCTGCGCCTGATCATTTCAGGGTTGCCGGACGGCCCCGTGCGGTTGAGTCGGCGCCGTCGTTTCGGTCCGGTCGCGGTCGACGTGGACGGCAACGTCGCCGCCACACGGTTCCTGCGCCGAGGCGTTGGCTGTTACTGGGACGAGACGCACCTGCTGGCCGTCGACAACCACGGAGCCTGGCGAACGCTCGGCGGCGGCGGATCGTCGGACGACGAAGACCCCACTGCAGAAGAGTTCGAGCGGGCCCGCGACGACCTCGCGCCGTACCAGGTGGCGGTGAGTGGGAGCGCTGGCGTCGTGCGCGGCGGCGACCCCCTGCTGCCGGGGGCACGCGATGGGTGCGCGGGTCGGCGGTGCTCGTCGGCCATGGGGTCGCAGAACTGCATGTCAACGGCCGCCACCTACCCGTCCCGTACCACGGTCACCTGATCGTGGTCTCGGGCTCTCGCCGGCCGCCGACGGTTACCGCACACGACGGCACCGGGCGCACGGTTGCCACCGCCACTATGTCTCCCACATGGTGATCGGCAGCCTGGGGGCGCCGTGACCTCGCCTCAGCGCCATGGCCGCGGCCTGCGGCCTCGCCGCGGCCACGCTGATCCCCGACCGACACTCGCCGCTCGTCGGGTTCCCGCTGGTCGGCTTCGGTACGTCGGTGAGCTTGTGGCCGGGACGCACGATCCAGGCGATGATGCGCCGGGCCGATGACACCCGGACTGCGGTCACAGGCGTCGGTCGCGTGCGGTTCGTGGCACCGGCGATGCCCCCGAACGACCTTCTCGCGCGTCGCTGAGGTTCCTCAAAAGGTGCCACCGGTCGGCGACCTGAATCGCGTCAGGTGCTCCTCGCGGGCGCCGTCGGCGTAGCGCCAGCCAAATGCGCCACGCTGCTGGCCCAAGCTCTTGCGGCACCGCAGACTGAAGCAGCGCGACAGCTTCGCCGGATCTCGGCAAGCACACGGCGGACCAACCGAAGCATGGCTTGAGCAGGACTTACGCCTGTTCTGCTGATCTTCGGCAAGCGGAGTCTCTACGCGAGTTTGCATGGCGCCAGCTCTCCCGACCTTGGCTGTTTTGCCTGGTAGGGGGTCTTGTCGCGGATGCAGGCCCAGAGGACGTTGAGGCGTTGTCTGGAGAGGGCGGCGGTGGCTTGGCGGTGGGTCTTTCCTTCGGCTCTTTTCTTGTCGTAGTAGGCGCGTGATCGGGGGCAGTGGGACAGGGCGGTGAAGCTGGACATGCTGAACACCCGGCGTAGGCCGCGGTGGTAGCGGTGGGGCCGAACCTGGTGCCCCTGCCTGCGGCCGGAGTCGCGGGAGATCGGCGCGAGCCCCGCGTGCGCGGCGAGCGCCGCAGCGCTCGGGTAGGTGGTAAGGGTGCCGGCGTGGGCGAGGAACTCGGCGGCGAGGGTGGTGCCGATGCCGGGCAGACTGGTGACGATCTCGCCCAACTCGTGGTCCGCGACGACGCTGGCGAGGGTTTCCTCGATGGCGGTGATGCGGTCGTTGACCGCTTCCAGGTCGGTGGCCATCTCCGCCACGATCCCGGCCGCGGTGGCCTCACCCGCGACGGCGACGGTCTGCGTCCGTGCGGCGGCGAGGGCCTTGGCGGTCAGCGCCTTGGCGGCTCGGACGCCGTGCTGGCGCAGGTAGGCCAGGATGCGGGCTTCGCCGGCGCGGCGTAGCCCTGCGGGGGTCTGCCACTGCGCGAGGAGCCGGAGCGCACCTCTGCTGCGCAGGTTCAGCGTCTTCCCCAGGGCGGGACTGATCATGGTCAGCAGGTCCTGGATGCGGACGGTGATGCGGGCGGTGATGCGGACGCGGTCGGCGACCAGGTCGAGGCGGCGGGAGACGAGCAGCTTCAGCTGCTGCACGCCGTCTGCGAGGGTGAGTGTCGGTAGGTCGTCGCGCATGCGCAGGGTCTGGGCGATGACGTAGGCGTCGTGGGCGTCGGTCTTGCGTTCGCCGTGGAACGCCTCCGCCATCCGGGAGGTCTGCTGCGGTTGGCATCGGTTGTCCGGGGCGTCGCGCCGGCACGCCGCGCGGTCCACGATCTTACGCGCCTCTGGTGATGGTCACCGGGCGGCGAACCATGCGTCATCCGACGGACCCACATGAGAGAGAGGACGACGGCATGACGGCGGTATCGAGGCAGCAGTCGACTGCGGTGAGGCCATCGGTCCGCGGGCAGGCTGTTCAGCTGTCGAGGCCTGCGAGGTTGAGGCGTTCGAGCAGGCTGGGCTTGCAGGCGTGCACCGCCCGTAGCTCGGCCAGCCGGTGTCGGAACGATGTGATGTCTCCGTCGCGTTCGCCGAGATCGCGCAGGTCGACGAGGAGTTGAACGGCGGTGTCGTACTCGCGGGGTTTCTTTGTGGCGATGAGTTCGTGGGCCCGCTGCCAGGCGGCGGGTTGGTCGACCGCGAGGGTGTCGAGGTGCCGTTGCCGGGCCGCTGCGGCGGACCGTTCCCGGCGAACCCGGTCGCGTTCGCGCTGCTCGGCGTCGCGGCGTTCCCGTTCGGCGCGCAGGTCCGCGCCGGTGGCGAGTAGTTCGCCGGCGTTGCGGGCGGCTGCCGGGGTGGGGGTATCGGTGCGGTGTGCGTCGCGGTACCGGCGCAGCAGTTGGCTGCGTAGGTGGCTGTCGCCGCCGGTGACCAGGTCGGTCAGGATGGCGTCCTTGTCTCTGGCGGGCAGCCCGACGACCCAGGCGCGTAGTTGCGTAGCGGTCGGTTCACCGGAGGCGGCCGGCGCCGACCCGGCCGCCGCAGCCGCGATCAGGTCGGGATCGATGCGCAGGAACTCGGCGACGGCGGTGAGGGGCGCGTCGAGGGTGCCCAGCCCGGCGGGGACGGGTGGTTCGGGCTCGTCGTCGGCGATCTCCTCGGACTGTACGCAGCGGAGCCAGGCCAGGTACAGCAGGCGCAGGTCGCCGGCGGCAAGGCTGGCCCGGACCGGGATGATCGAGGTGAGTAGACCGTGGCCGTCGAGATCCCACTCGTCGGTGCCGTCCTCGTCCTCGTCGTGGAGGTCGATGATGACGTGCTTGCCGGCGGTCCACGCGGACGTGCTGTCACCCTGGCAGTACTGGGCCACCGTGGCGGGGTCGAGCACGTGTTTCGGTAGCCGCAGCATGAGCTGGCGGGTGCCCCAGTTCGCCAGGTACAGGTGCGCGTCGAAGTATCGTTCCATCAGCTTGCGGGGGTCGCCCTTGAAGTCGCCCCACTCGTAGGTGTTGACGAAGCTGGTGGCGGTGATGTCGGCCCGGGTGGACAGCGACCGCAGCTCGGCCCGCTCCCGGCTGGTAAGAGGCCGGTCGACCGCGGTGAATTCGTAGTACTGGTACTCGCTCACCGTGGCCTACCTTCCGGCCCAGTGCCGGTAGGCGTCGATCCACGCGGCGCCGTCGGGCGCGGGGGTGGGTAGCGGCAGGTCGAGGAGGTCGATCCTCTGCCGGTGGCAGCCTCGGGCGCAGACCGCGACGATGCTGTCCGCGGTCAGGTCGATCTTGCTCACGGTGACCTCGACACCGAGGACCGTGGTGGTGAACGGCACCGCCAAATGCTCTTCAATCATGGTGAACAGGCCGGTGAGTTGCTCGTCGTCGCCGTACGCGTCGACCGTGGCGTCCTCGATCATCGCCTCCAGCGCGGCGTTTCCCTTCGATGCCATCGGCGGAGGATATCGGACCGATGTCGGGGTGCTCGACGTCCGATGCGCGAAGATGGTCGGCATGGGTTCGGTGGCCAAATTCGTCGATCTCCGGCGGGAGGTGGAGCGG
The DNA here is from genome assembly GCF_900090325.1 of Micromonospora pallida. Taxonomy (NCBI): domain Bacteria; kingdom Bacillati; phylum Actinomycetota; class Actinomycetes; order Micromonosporales; family Micromonosporaceae; genus Micromonospora; species Micromonospora pallida. The sequence goes on from NZ_FMHW01000002.1 coordinate 5,304,891, forward strand.
TTACGGGCCGAGAACGCCCGGCTGGCACGTCTGCTGGAGCTGCGCGGCCAGGACACGACCGTGGCGCCGGAGCAGTTGTCCGTGCCGGTTGAGCCGCCGGGGCTGGTCACCATGGCTTCGCCGACTCGGGACAAGCTGGCGCTGTTCGCCGACCGGTTCCGGGCTCGGGCCGACCTGTACGCCGTGCGGTGGGAGAACGCCCGTACCGGTGCTGCCGGGTGGATGCCCGCGGTCGCCGGCGGTTGGCGTAAGGGTATGGACCGGCGGGGTGCCACCTACCTGCCCCGCACGCCGGAGGTCGTCGCGGCGCATCTCGTCGGCGACGTGTTCATCGGCCTGTACCCGCTGATGGCCGGCAACACCTGCCACTTCGTTGTGGCCGACTTCGACGGGCCGACGGCGATGCTCGACGCCCTCGCGTACGTGAAGGCGGCACGGGCCAGCGCGGTGCCGGCCGCGTTGGAGATCTCCCAGTCAGGTCGCGGCGCCCACGTGTGGATCTTCTTCACTGGCGCTGTTGCTGCGGCCACCGCGCGGGCCGTCGGCACCGCCTTTCTCCGCGAGGCGATGGTGCTGCGCGGGTCGATGGATCTGCGGTCGTACGACCGGCTCTTCCCCAACCAGGACGTTCTGCCCGAGGGCGGCTTCGGCAACCTCATCGCCGCGCCGCTGCAGGGCCGGCGCCGCAAGGACGGACTGACCACCTTCCTCGACCTCGGCACGCTCGAGCCGTACGCAGACCAGTGGGCGTTTCTGTCGACGCTGGACCGACTCAGCCCCGGCGACGCCGAACACGTCGCCCGGCAGGCCAAGCAAGCCGTCACCGGTGCCGACGTCGCCACGATGAGCAGGTCCACCGCGACCCAGGTCCACCCTCCGCTACCTCCGGTGGTCTGCGCGGAGGCAGGTGCCGGGCTGAGCATCGACGCCACCCAGCTCACCCCCGCCGCACTGGCGACGTTCAAGCACGCCGCTGCCATGGTCAACCCGAAGTTCTACGAGCTGCAGCGACTACGCAAGTCCACCTGGGACACCCCACGCTTCATCCAGGGCTACGACCTCACCCTCGATGATCACCTGGTCCTCCCGCGGGGCCTGCGGCACACCATCGCCGCCATCGTCGAACGCGCCGGGTCGCGGCTGGCCGTCACGAACGCACGCAACTCCGGGACCGAGATCGACGGCACGTTCACCGCCGAACTCACCGGCAAGCAGGCCAACGCGGTCGGCGCACTTCTCGCCCACGACGACGGGATTCTGGTTGCCCCGCCAGGCTCCGGCAAGACCGTCATGGCCTGCGCCGTGATCGCCGAACGCAACACCTCCACCCTGGTTCTCGTCGACCGCAAAGCCCTCGCCGACCAGTGGCGCATCCGCATCGAACAGTTCCTCGACATCCGACCCGGCCAACTCGGCGGCGGCCGACGCAAACTCACCGGCACGGTGGACATCGCGCTGCTGCCCTCCCTGGCGCGGCGCGACGACGTCGCCACCCTGACCCAGGGGTACGGGCACGTCATCGTCGACGAATGCCACCACCTCGGCGCCGCCGCGTACGAGCACTCGGTCAAACGGATCGGCGCGCAGTTCTGGCTCGGACTCACCGCCACCCCCACCCGACGCGACGGCCTCGGCCAACTCGTCACCTGGCAACTCGGACCCATCCGCCACACCCTTAGCGACGAGGAACAAGACACCCTCGCGGCAGCGATGCACGCCGACGCCGGACCCCGTCGAACGCTGCACATCCACGAGACCACATTCCAGCCCGGCGACATCGACCTGGACGCGCCCGGCGCGCTCGCCGAGGTGCACCGAAGGCTGGCCCTCGACGAGCCCCGCAACACCCAGATCGCCGATGATGTCGCCGTAGCCCTGACACACGGTCGCAACTGTCTCGTCCTGACCCGACGGGTCGCTCACGTCGAGGCTCTTACCGCTCTGCTCGCCGCACGCGGACATCAGGCGCTCGTGCTCCAAGGCGCGATGAGTACCAGCGAACGGCGAAGCGTCGTTGACCGGCTCGACGGCGCCAAGGCCGGTGAGGGCCTACTCGTCATCGGCACCACACCGTTCATCGGTGAAGGCTTCGATGCCCCCGCCCTCGACACCCTCTTCCTCGCCGGCCCGATCTCCTACGACGGCCTACTCGTCCAGTGCGCCGGCCGCGTCATTCGCGCCGCTCCCGGCAAGGACGTCGCCGAGGTCCACGACTACCACGACCCAGCCTCACCCATCCTCGCCGCCTCACTCCAACGCCGCATGCCCGGATACCGGGCACTCAGCTTCACCCGGACATGAACGCACCGCACGGGGGCCGACTGTCATGACCCACGGAAAAGTCGACGCGTGGGAGACTGACGTTGTGGTGAGCGTCCTGGAGCGTGAGGTCTTCTCGGAGGCGGAGGCTGCCCGGCTGCTGCGGGTGGCGCAGTCGACGCTGCACTACTGGCTGGAGGGCGACGAGCGAAAGGGGCGCAGACACAAACCTGTGCTCCGCACGGAGCCGCGCGGCGCCCGTTCGGTGACGTGGGCCGAGTTCGTCGAGGCCGGGCTGTTGCGGGAGTACCGCCGTACCCACCGGGTGCCGATGGTCGAGTTGCGCGCGTTCATCGACCTGCTCCGCGAGCAGTTCGGGGTGCCCTACCCTCTCGCCGACCGCCGACCCTACGTCGCCGGCAAGAAACTTGTGCTGCAAGCCCAGGCCGAGGCCGGTCTCGACCCGGAGTACTGCCTGGTGGCCGCAGTCGGCAATCAGCTGCTGCTCACTCCTCCGTCGGCGGCCTTCGTCGAGCGGGTCACCTGGGACGGCGACGTCGCCGCTGGCTGGCGACCGGACCCCAACCCACAGTCCCCGGTACGGATCCTGCCGGATGTCCGGTTCGGTCGGCCGTCGATCAAGGGAATCAGCACCGAGGTGCTCTGGGAGCAGGACGAGGCAGGGCTGGACGTCGAGGAGATCGCCGAGACGTACCAGCTCGACGTGCCCGATGTGCGGTGGGCGCTGGCGTACGAGAACTCCCAACGCGCGGCGTGAGCAGGATCAAGCCTGCCGAGGTCCGGTTCTACATCGATGCCGACCTCCTCGGCCTCGCGCGCGTCCTCGCCGGACTCCGCTCCGACGTCACCTATCCCGGCGACCCCGGCACGGTCATCCACAAACGCCAACGCCCGCCGTGCCTCATCGCCTCGCCCGCAGTGAAGGACTCGGAGTGGATCCCGCAGGTCGCGAGCCGAGGCTGGCTGATCATCACCCGGGACCGCCACATCCAGGAGCACCGACTGGAGATCGCCGCCGTGCGAGAGCACCGAGCCAGGATGGTCGCCCTGACAGCCGCCGACGCGGGCAGCGTCTTCGGCCAGTTGGAGGTCGTGATGAATCGCTGGCGCGATATCGAGCGCTGCCTCGCCGAGCCGCCACCCTTCATCTACGCAGCCACCCGAACCACGATGAGGCAGATCCCGCTGACCTGACTGTACGGCAACTTCGCTAGCTCCCGGCGAGGACGCGTCGGACCGACCGAAGCACGACTTGAGCAGGACTTACGTCTGTTCTGCTGATCTTCAGCAATCGAGCACAGCAACGGGCGCGTGCGACCCACAAATAGGACAACGGAATAGGAACCCGCACGCAATTTGCCTGCAGACACAGATTGAGCAACGTCTTAGGAAACCGATGCTCTATCCCCTGAGCTACGAGGGCGCGAGTGCCCAGTCTAGCGACCTGCGCGTTCACCCGGGGTGGCAGGGAGTGGCCCGCGTTCGCCCACGTCAGCCGGACCCCTGTTCTCCCAGCCAGGACCACACCCCGAGTCGCCATACGACTCCGCTTGATCTTGGTGGGCAGGATGGAGCGGCCGACGGGACCGGGGGTGGGAGTATGTCGATTTCCGTGTTTGGGCCTGTGGTGTGATCGAGGTTGTTAGATGGTGATCCGGTCGCCGTAGGCGAGGATCAGGGCGTTGAGCACGCCGGGTCGCGGCCGGCCGTCAGGGACGCACGAAACTCCGGGACCGAGATCGACACCGCATTCACCGCCGAACTCACCGGCAAGCAGGCCAACGCGGTCGGCGCGCTTCTCGCCCACGACGACGGGATTCTGGTCGCTCCACCGGGCTCCGGCAAGACCGTCGTGGCCTGCGCCGTGATCGCCGAACGCAACACCTCCACCCTGGTTCTCGTAGACCGCAAAGCCCTCGCCGACCAGTGGTGCGTGTGGCCCGGCCCCGCCGGTCGTCCACCTTGTCGCGTCGTGGCTTGAGCACGCTCGTCAGGTGAAGCTGCGCGTCTTCCGGAGCGCCGCTCATCGGCACCTCGTACGTCGCCACCCGCTCCAGCCAGTCATGGGCCAGGTGGCCCCGGTCCGGATCGCCAACAAGGACCCGAGCGCCCTTCGCCACGACGCGGGCGAGGAACGGCAGCATCCGGGCCGCCACAGACGGGTGGTAGAGCGCGTCACCGGCCAACACCACATCCACGCCGTCAACGTCGCCGTCAAGCAGGTCACTCGACGACAGGGTCAACTCGACGCCGTTGGCGTGGGCGTTGGCGTTGATTGCCGCGATCGAGTAGGGGTCGATGTCGTTGGCGGTGACCCCGGCGGCGCCGGCTATCGCCGCGGCGATAGCGACCAGTCCGGAGCCGGATGCGACGTCGAGGACATGGCAACCGGCCACGGTGTCCGGGTGATCGAGGATGTAACGCGCGAGACCCTGCCCGCCGGTCCAGGCCGACGCCCAGAACGGCGGCGGGAGGACGTGGCCCGCCTCGGCTTCCAGTCGTGCCCAGAGGACGATCGCGTCCTCGGCCATGACCAGTCGCACCTCCGGCACCAGCGGCACCGGGGCCAGCCGGAGCCGGTCGATGCTGGCGGTCCCGGCCGCGTACTCGGGGGCGGACAGCGCTTGCAACACCAGCGGTTTGAGGCCAGGAAGGACCGCGGTGTCGGAACGGACCGGCATTCGCCGGTCCGTGGTCTCAGCCACCGCCGTGGCGACGGGCGAGGCTCGTCGCCCACGGCTTGGCGGAGTCAACGTCAGACCAGGCGGATGTTGGCGGCCTGAAGGCCCTTCTGGCCCTGCTCGACGTCGAACTCGACCCGCTGGTTCTCTTCCAGGCTGCGGAACCCGCTCGATGAGATGGCCGAGAAGTGGGCGAAGACGTCAGCGCCGCCACCATCCTGTGCGATGAAGCCGAAGCCCTTGTCCGCGTTGAACCACTTGACTGTGCCGAGTGCCATGTCTTCTCCTTTGAGTAGCGGATGGAGCCACGTACGGGCCCTCGGTTGCCGCCGCTGCTGGTCCGGAAGAACCGGCAGGACAAAAAGCGCCTGGCGGGTTAGATACCCACCAGGCGCTGGCAAAGTATGCGACAAACCGAAGGTTGCAACCCGGTGAGGCTAGCACGGGCGCGCCGCGCGGTGTCTTCGCTGTCAGCGCTGACCGCGCCGGCTACCAACCCGCGCGCCGGAAGAGAACGCCGCCGCGCCCCGTGTCGCTGACGTGGTTTCCGCGGCGCTCGCCCGACGACTTTCGGAGCCTCCCCCGCGCGTTGCGCTGGCGGTCGATCCGCCCGTCGCTGTGCGCGGATCCGGGCGCCGCGTGGCGCTGTGGCCTCGTCCGTGATGTGGCGCCGTCGTCGCTACGGGAGGCGTCACGAAGCGACGCTCACCCGGGGCGAGTTCGGTGAGCAGCGAGTCACCGGGGCCAAGCCGGGTGATCGTCGGGTTGATGCCGGCCTGGCGGGTGAGGTCGCGCACGTCGGTGACCTGATCGTCGGTCATCAGGGTGACGACGGTGCCGCTCGCTCCGGCACGCGCGGTCCGCCCCGAGCGGTGCAGGTATGCCTTGTGCTCGGCGGGCGGGTCGGCGTGGATCACGAGAGCTACGTCGTCGACGTGGATTCCGCGCGCCGCGATGTCGGTCGCGACGAGCGTGCGGGCGTCGCCGGCGGAGAACGCTGCCAGATTGCGGGTGCGGGCGTTCTGCGCCAGGTTGCCGTGCAGTTCCACGGCGGGCACCCCCGAGGCGACCAGTTGACTGGTCAGCTTCTTGGCGCCCCGCTTGGTGCGGGTGAATACGAGCGTTCGCCCCGGGGCGGCCGTCAGGTCGATCAGGACGGGGAGCCGGTCATCGTGACGCACCCGGAGCACGTGGTGGGTCATCGCGGCGACCGGGGACATCGCGGAGTCGACGCTGTGGGTGACTGGGTTGGAGAGGTACCGCCGCACGAGGACGTCGACGCCCGCGTCGAGCGTCGCCGAGAACAGCAGCCGCTGGGAGCGGGGCGGTGTCTTGTCGAGGAGTCGCCGTACGACCGGCAGGAAGCCCAGGTCGGCCATGTGGTCCGCCTCGTCGAGCACCGTGACCTCGACGGCGTCGAGGATCGCGTGGCCGTTCGAAACGTGGTCGGCGAGCCGGCCGGGACAGGCGATGAGGATATCGACCCCGGCACGCAGTGCACCGACCTGCGGCCGCGCGTTCACCCCACCGAAGATCGTCAGGGTCCGCAGCGACAGCGCGGTGGCCAGCGGTGCGATCGTCGCTTCGATCTGGGTCGCCAGCTCGCGAGTGGGCGCCAGAATGAGCGAGCGCGGGCGGCCGGGCAGCCGCAGAGACGTGGCGGCCGAGAGCCGGGCGAGGACCGGGAGAGCGAAGGCGTATGTCTTGCCCGATCCCGTCCTGCCACGACCCAGCACGTCGCGTCCGGCGAGTGAATCCGGGAGCGTCGCGGCCTGGATCGGGAATGGCGTGCTGATGCCCGCCTGCTCGAGCGCGGCGACCAGGTGGCCGGGCACGCCAAGGTCGGCGAAGGAGGTGGGTGTGACAAGGGGTGTCTTGCTGGGGCGGCGTGCCACCATGGGAGTCTCCGAACGTGAAAGGGGTCGCCCTGCACGGCGCTGACCGATCGGTCGCGGCACGTGGTGGTCGACATCAGAGGCAGGCCGTGGTCCGAAAACCGGCGGACTGGTTGATCAATCTACCCGCACCCCGGCCCAGGCCGTACACGATGGCTTTCTGGGTTAGGGTTCGACGGGCCGAGCGAAACGGATCCAACGCCCCCGGCGAGCGGCCGGATCCGCCCCGCTCATTTTCCGCACCCGGCTTGCATGTGCGAGCGGGTGGCTCGCGCGTTGGCGCGCAAACTTGGAGCAGCTCTTGACTGATGTAACCGCGCATGACTCGAATTTGTTCCGTGAAGCACCGGGAGCAACTGCGGCTTTCGACCACATCCCTGCCGTCGACGTAAGTTCGGCTGCGATGACCCGCCTGCGCACCCCGTTCCGTGTCGAGGTAACGCCGACCGGAAGCCGACGACTCGTTCGGCATCACGACGCATCGGAGCCCAGTCGGTAAGGGCTACCACCCGTATCGGTTCAACGCGTCGCAGGTACCGACGTCCTGTGCAGGTGGATCAGCACGTCTCCACGACTGGACCACCAGGTCGGGCGGTGGCGGTAGACCGCCGCTCGGCCTTGCCCACGCACGTTGTCGCGTCGGCCATCCCGATCAACGTGTCCCCGTCGAGGGTGTTGCCGCGACCCGCGACCGCCGCACCCATCGTGTGACCCGGTCGGGGTGGCCGCCCCAGTGCAACAGCGCACGGTGTAGGCGCCGCCCGTCTCGGCGCCGGTGATGGAACGGGTCTTCCCAAGATCATTATGGTTCGTCTTTCCGCAAGCATGCTATACGGTCAGCAGGTGAGAATCGAGCGTCACTGGTGGAACGGGGACCGGAGTCTGCGGGGGCGTCGCGACGTCTACATCCGCACCGATGGCCAGCGATGGGAGGTAGAGGCACAGACCGGCGGCATCGCAGGTCGGTCGAAGCTCCACCCCTGTCCGGGTCGGGCGTCGGCAGAGATCCTCGCCGACGCATGGCGGGGTGGGCGTCCGGAGTGGCGGGAAGTGGTGGCCTGACAGCGGACGTCAGGAGCACTCCTGGCAGACGTCCCGGCCGTCGGCCCGCGCGGCGAGCTGGCTGCGGTGGTGCACCAGGTAGCAGCGCGCGCATCGAAACTCGTCCGGCTGCATTGGCACGACCGCCACGGTCAGTTCCTCGCCGGACAGGTCCGCGCCGGGCAGCTCGAAGTTCTCGGCGGCCTCGGCCTCGTCGAGGTCGACTCTCGCTGACTGCGGCGCCGCGCCGCGCGCCTTGAGTTCCTCCAGGCTGTCGTCTTCAACGTCAACGGCCGGTCGGCGCGGTGCGTCGTAATCGATGGGCTTGCTCATCGTGATGGCCTCTCCGGCTTTGGTTCACGGGTGTCACGTCGGTAGCCCGCGGCCCATGTCGTGGCGCTCAAGCGAGCGGTGGAAGGGTAGCGCTCGCCCTTGGATGCGAGGGGCGCCATAGGCAGTGATCATCCGTGACCGCGACGCGAAGTGCGCGCCCGCGTTCTTGCCTCTGAAGGCATCGACATCCTGCGCACCCCGCCGCAAGCGCCGAGGCCAACGCGTACGCGGAGAGACGGGTGCGCACGGTACGGCACGAGTGCCTCGACGGATCACCCCCGGCACTTGCTGACGACCCTGGCCGAATACGTCACGCATTACAACGAGCACCGACCGCATCAGGCCCGATATCAAAGCATCCGCGGATCAGCCGCTTCGGCGGTTGCCCCACTGGCGCGGGCTCTGGACCGAGCCCCGGCCGTCGAGGCGCTGACCCTTTCCATGGTGTTGAGGCGAGGCGACCTTGCCCTTCCCGCGTCGGGCAGCCCGATTTTCGTAAACGGCAGGCTCGTCGGTCTCGGTCTCGGTCTCGGCCGTGGTTGGCGTGGCGGCATCCTCGGCGTGGGCGTCCTGAACGGGCTCAGGCTCCGACATCGGTATCTCCCTGGATTCGTGGGGCTTCCTGCGGACCATCGCCAGCCGGCGGACGCAGACTGCTCCGGAAGCTCGGCGAACTGCGTGACGCCGGGATCTTAGTACTGCGCCTCAGGCCGACGCGCGCCAGATCTAACGCGGAACCCCGGCAATGGCTCCGGCATGCGGCCGGGCCGCCGTGATGTCGGGTGGTGGCTGCCGGGCATCCGGCAGCCAACATTCGACAGGCGGCACGGACAGCTTCAGGGGGAAGCGGTTCGGGCTCGCCGCGCCCCTACATCACCTCGCGTCCGTCGCGGTGAGCGTGAACGGCACCGCGGCGCCCAGACAGAGCTCGTCATACCGGGCCGGGCGACCAAGGAGTCCCCGGCTGGGGACAATCAAAAAGGTAACGGGGTGATCGATGTGGGAGTTCCCCGCCTGTAAACCTCCAACCAGCGAGCACAGAAAAACGCCGCTGCGACCAGCAGCCAAGAGAAGAAAAAAGAAAGCCGCAGGTTAACTACCTGCGACTGAATATTGAGAACCGTCTTAGGAAACCGATGCTCTATCCCCTGAGCTACGAGGGCGCGAGTGCCCAGTCTAGCGACCTGCGCGTTCACCCGGGGTGGCAGAGAGTGGCCCACGTTCGCCCACGTCAGCAGGACCCCTGTTCGCCCAGCCCAGGACCAAATCCGGAACACACGAACCCCGGTTGCGACCGGCGGTGCGCCACGGTGAACCGCGCTGGCACCGGTTGACCCGGGTTGGCATCCGCCGGAGAGCACACACCGCGCACACCACGCAAGATCATGTATGTCGTCCGCTCCACCGGCCCGGGCGCCGTTCTGTGGGCGTAGACCGCGGACTGCCCGAGCGACAGCCCTGGCGCCGGCGGCCTGAGCAGCGGCGGACCTCGTCCGCGTCCCGGGCACGACCCGAAAACCCACCGCTTCCCATTGCTCGACAAGTTTAAGATCATCACATCTTTCCGCACGTCGCTTGGAGGCTTCATGTCGATTCGGCACAGAGGCTCGGCGCGCCAGGTGGCCATGACGGCCGGCGCTCTCCTACTGGCCACGGGCAGCTTGGTGGCCGCGACCGGGCAACCAGCGGCGGCCGTGGTCGACTACGTCACCCCAACCAGCGTGACGTGGACCGACGTCCGGCAGCCGTCCAGTTCCTTCTCCCCCTCGGAGGGCACCGTCCCTGTGGGCACGTGGGAAGCCGACGGGGACAAGCACACTGCCCGGGCATACTTCACTTTCGACCTGACGCCCTACCGGGGGCAGCGAATCGTCTCGGCCCGCGCCATCACCGGGGAGACGGCGGTCAACGACTGCGACAAGCCCCGTGAGATCGAGCTGTGGCGGACCGACCCGGCCGTAAGCGCCCCGACCTGGAACACTGCTCCGGCAGTACGGGAGAAGGTGGCAGACGTCGCCTATCCCAACCTGCCCTGTGGCAGCAGCTTCATCGGCGTGATGATCAGCGAAGCGGTCCGCCAAGCGGTGGCTGATGGGCAGGACCAGCTCACCCTGATGGCCCGCATCGCCGGCGACCACGAGGAGAACAAGCACTACGGCCGCTGGATCAAGAACGTCGGCATCTCGCTGGACCACAACACGCCACCGAACGTTCCGGACCAGCTCACCGTCGATGGCGCGACGTGCGATACGTCGCTGACCATCCGTAACACCGGGCCGACACTCCGGGCCAATGTCTCCGACCCGGACGTCAACGAGACCGGAGGCGGCGACGCTGTGGCGGCGACCTTCGCTTTATGGCCGATCGACCGGCCGGCTGAGCGAACGGAGGCGACCCTCGACGGTCAATCCAGCCCGGCCCAGTACGTCTACCGACTCCCGCGGGGCGGGCTCACCCACGGCAACACCTACGCCTTCTCGGTACGGGCGTCTGACCAGTACGACAGCTCAAACTGGTCGCCGGAGTGCCGATTCACCATCGACACGGTGGCCCCGGCCGCCCCGACCGTCTCCTCCATCGACTACCCGGCCGGCTGGGACGGTCCGGCCACTGGTGGACCCGGCATCCCGGGCAGCTTCACTTTCACCTCCGACTCCGACTCCGACGACCTGGCGGGCTTCAGCTACGGCGAAAGTGGCTTGAGCTCGCGGTTCGTCCCGGTCGACGCATCGGGCCGGTCGGCTACCGTCAGCTACGCGCCGGTACAGGACGGGCCGCGCACGCTTTCCGTGTACAGCGTCGACCGGGCCGGGAACTTCTCCGAGGCAACCAGCTACCGGTTCTCCGTTCGCTACACCGCGCCGACGATCACCGACGCCGACCCCGAGGCGCCAGCCGGTACGCCACGTCGGCTCACCTTCGCTCCGAACATGGAGAACGTCGTCGAGTACACCTACCGACTCAACGACGGCGAGGAGACCACCGTCCCCGCCGGCGCGGACGGTACCGCACAGGTGACCATCACGCCGGAGATCTCCGACGCGTACTTCCTGTACGTCCGCAGCAGGACCGCGGACGGGCTGTCCTCGGGCGAGGCCTGGATCTTCCTCTGGGTGCCGGAAGCTGGTTGACGACGATGAGGGGGCGCCGGGCGGTGGAGCCCGGCGCTCCCTCGACGGACGCGGCGAACATCGGCGGCAAGGAGATCGTCCGCCCCGCGCGGATGCTCGCGCCGGTCGCCGACGGGGTCAACCGCACCACGCTGACCCGGCCGTAGTGCGCCACCAGCGGCGCGACGCCAGCGCGGCCAGCCCGGCACCGGCGGTGTTGAGCAGTACGTCGTCCACGGAGGACACCCGGTCCAGCCGCAGGACGTACTGCGCGGTCTCGACCAGGACCGAGCAGCCTGCCGCGAGCGCCAGGATCCGCGGTACCGACGCCAGCGCCGCGAACCGTAGCGGGGCGAAGACCCCTAGCGCCGCGAACACCAGCAGGTTGCCGACGACCTGAACGGTCACCGTCAGCGGCTCGCCGGCGACGACTGTGAGCAGATCCTTCAGCGGTACCAGGCTCACCCGACCGGGGACGGCGCCGGCCTGGGCGCCCGGCAACATGATCATCCATACCCACGGCACCGTCCCGTAGACGATGCCGACCTCGGCCAGCGACATCCGCCACGCCGACGTGGTGCCGGTGGCACTCCGACGACGGGCCAGAGCCCACACCGCCAGCGCGGCCAACGGCAGTACGGCCACCGTGATGAGTGCCACGCCAGTGAACGTGCCGACCCAGCCGTGCCACCCCTGGAGCATGTCACCTCCGCTTCCGCCCGACCGCGAAATCCACCCGGGCCGCCCTTGCCAGGCGGCTGGCCCAGCCAGGGCTACGGCTACTGCTCTGCCGACGCCCTCATCGGCGTGGCCACGTATCAGCCGCCGCCCGGTGGGTCGACTGGCTGGCCGGTGATGGCCTGCTTCTCCCGCCGGAGGATCTCCTGTATCGGCACGTCGTCATAGTTGCTGAGGACGACGCCGACCCAACCGGTGTCCGGGTAGATGTTCCAGTTGGCGACGCTGCCGCCGTTGGCCCCGCCGCGCCCGAACACCCACTGGCGTCCGTTGAGGAGGTGGAGCGGACCCGAGTACGCCTTGTACGACGTGGGCGTGCGGCCGGGGAGCTTGGCCCCGGTCAACAGCTCGACGAAGGGCCGGTCCAGCACCGTGCCGTCGCGCAGCGCGTGCGCGAACCGGACCAGGTCCGGCGCGGTGGCGAACCCGTCGCCCGAGGCGTAACCGATGAAGGCGCGGCCCGGATTCCTGCCTGGCATCTGCGGACTCGGGCTGCCCTTGTCCAGGTTGCGGACGGCGTCCACCCGGCTGCCGTCGGCCTGCCGCATGTACGAGTGCGCGATGTGCTCGTCGGTGAGCCACTGCGGCCTGGTGTAGAACGCCGAACCGGTCATGCCGCAGCGGCCGAAGACGTGCTCGTGCACGTAGTCCCAGTACGTCATGCCGGTCACGGCCTCGACGATCTGCGCCGCGATGGCCAGGCCGGCGCCGCCGCCGGCAAGGTGGGCCTGGTCGCCCGAACCGGGGGGAACCACCAGCGTCGCCTGCCGGGTCCACCGTTCGTAGTACGTGTGCACCTCCTCCTTGCTGGTGAAGACGTGTTGCCAGTCCGGCATCGGGGCGTCCAGCCCGGCGGTGACGGTGAGCAGGTGGTGGATGGTCACCTGCTCGGCGATCTCCGTGGCGAAGCCCGTCAGGTGGGTGCCCACCTTGTCCGACAGGCTCACCTTGCCCTGCTGCGCCAACTGCAGGACGGCCACCGCCAGGAACGGCTGGCTCGCCGAGGCGAGGTTGACCGCGACGCCCTCGTGGTTGCGGATCCCCTTCTCCTTGTCGGCCATGCCGTAGCTGCGCGACAACACGGTCCGACCCCGGTGTGACAGCAGCACCACGCCGGAGAACTTGTCCTCGGCGGCCAGCTTTGCCACGTACCGGTCGTAGGCACCGCCGGGCCGGGTCTCCGGCGGGATCCGGTGGTGCCCGGACGGCTCGGGTGCGAAGAGTGCGTCGGAGCCGGTCGGGGCCGGGGCAGCGTGGCCGGGCTCGGCACCCAGCAGCGGCGCGCCGGCCACCACGCTGGCGGCCGTCAACCCGCCCCATCTGACCAGCCGCCGCCGGTCGATACCACGTACCGAATCCGAATTCATGATCACGGTCCTTTTCCGATCGGCAAACGGACCGTTGCAGGTCTACCAGCGACCGCCTTTCGGTAACCGATTGCCGACCCATACGTCACCCATATGCGGTGCTGGGGATACTGGCCGGATGCGGGTGCTGCTGGTCGAGGATGAACAGCCGCTGGCCTCCTATGTCGCGGCCGGGCTACGCAAGCACGGCTGCGCCGTGGACGTGGTGCACGACGGTCAGCAGGCACTGGACAAATGCGATATCACCCCGTACGACGTGGTGGTCCTGGACCGGGACCTTCCGGTGGTGCACGGCGACACCGTGTGCCGGCTGTTGGCGCAGCGCGGCACTGCCCGGGTGCTGATGCTCACCGCGTCCGGTGCCGTGTCCGACCGGGTGGACGGGCTGGCCCTGGGCGCCGACGACTACCTGGGCAAGCCGTTCGCGTTCTCCGAGCTGGTCGCCCGGGTGCGTGCGCTGGCCCGGCGCAGCACCCCGGCCCGCCCTCCGGTGCTGCGCGCGCGGGATGTCGAACTCGATCCGTCCCGGCGCACCGCCGAACGGGACGGTCGGCTGCTGTCGTTGACCCCGAAGGAGTTCGGGGTGCTGGAACGGCTGCTCGCCGCTGACGGCGCCGTGGTGAGCGCGGAGACGCTGCTGGACAAGGTGTGGGACGAGCACGCCGACCCGTTCACCAACGCCGTGCGGATCACCATCAGCAGCCTGCGCCGCAAGCTCGGCGATCCACCACTGATCGAAACCGTGACCGGCGTCGGATACCAGATCGCCCCATGATCCGGCGACTCACCGCCCGCAGCCAGCTCACTCTGGTGTACACCGGCCTGGTGCTGGCCGCCGGGTCGCTGCTCACGGCGGTGACCTACCTGCTGCTGTTTCGCAGCCTGCGACTGCACATCGACGAGGCGATGTCCAAGCTGCTGACCCAGGCCGCACCGGCGCTGCTGGTCGTGACCGCGCTGGCCGGGCTGACCGGTTGGCTGGTGGCCGGGCGGATACTGCGCCCCATCCGCACGATCTCCGGCACCGCGAACCAGCTCTCCGCAGAGAACCTGTCCGAACGGATACCCGTCCGCCAGCCCACCGACGAACTCGCCACGCTGGCCGCCACCATCAACAGCATGCTCGACCGCATCCAGCACGGCATCGCCGAACGCGACCGAGTCCTCCACAGCCAGCGCCTGTTCGTCGCCAATGCCGCGCACGAACTACGCACCCCGCTCACCACCATGCGCGCCGCCATCGACGTCACCCTCGACGGCGAACCCGACCGGGCCGAACTCGTCGCCATGGCCGGCGACATCGCCACCGCCGTCGAAACCAGTCAGCGCACTCTGGACGGGCTCCTGGTCCTGGCCCGCAGCCAGGCCGGTCCGCCCCGCCGGACGCCCGTGGACCTGGCCGCGGTCGCCGCCGCGGCCGTTGCCGACGCCGCCGACCGGGCGGCGAACGGGGCCGTCGCCCTGCAGGCCGATCTGCAGCCGGCGCCGGCCAGCGGCGAGCCGGTTCTGCTGGAACGGATGGCCGGCAACCTGCTGGAGAACGCGCTGCGCTACAACCACGCCGGCGGACATGTCACGGTGAGCTCCGGCACCGCGAACGGGCACGCGTTCCTGCGGGTCGTCAACACCGGTCCCCCGGTCACGCCGGACGAGGAGCGGCGGCTGTTCGAACCGTTCGTCCGGGGCACCGGCAACGGCAACCGCGGGGCCGGGCTCGGCCTGTCCATCGTCCGGGCGGTCGTCACCGCGCACGACGGAGAGATCTCCAGTACCGCCCGGCCGACCGGCGGCATGGACATCGCCGTACAACTGCCGCCGGCCCTGGAGACCCCACCTTCCGGGTGATTTCTCGGCGCAGCGTGTCGGCGACGGGCCGCTCTTCGCTATCCAATCGGGTTACGCGTTGGCCGGATCTTCGCCGGCAACGGGCATGTAACAGCCGCTGGCCAGGATCAAGGCGATGCTGTCGCGACTCTTGCTGGTGGTGAGGCTGATCGTGATCGCCGTTTCCTGGTCACGCATGGAGACAGCGCCTCCGGTGCCGTCGTCGAAGGACCGGTCCTCGGTGATGTCGTAGCCCTGCTGGCGCCACATGTCCCGAACCCGGTGCAGTGTGGTGAGTTGGTCGGCCGGGGCGACCGGCAGCCCGGCGAAGCCCTTGAGCGTCCAGCGTCCGTCATCAGCGATCTCACCGCGGCGGCCGAGGCAGGGTGAGGTGTTGGTCTGCCAGTCGTCCAGTGGGCTCCCCACAGTGGTGGCGACGGCCTGAGCGCGCTCCTGGGCCAGCGCGGTCACCTCGGCGATGGCCTTGGTCTGCAACGGATCGTCCTTTCCTGGTGAGGCGCCGGAGTCGCTGTCGGTGCAGGCGGCGGCAAGGGTCAGTACAGCGGGGAGAGCGGCGACAGCAACAGCGCGCCGCCAGGACGCCCGCCGGCGGTGGCTCATGGCGCTTCCCCGTGGTCGAGTGCGACTGCCTGGTAGTGGCCGACGATCACCGCTGCCTGGGAGCGCAGCACCTGGCTGTCTTCCGTCCAGTATCCGCTGTGACCGCTGGTGTCGACGTGCAGGACGTTGGCACCGAATTCCGGGGTGTGGGGCCCTGGCCCGTGGATGCCGACCACGCCGTCACCCAGGAACGGGCCAACGATGGGTACAGCGTCGAGCCATTTGGCGATCTCTTCGGGTCGGGCCACCAACGTGTCGTCGGCTGCGGCGCCGGCCCACACATGCCGGGGGTCGACGTTGAACTCGCTGACGTTGTCGACGCGCATGCCAGGGCTACCGACGGCGATCATGTCGTCCACGGCGAGGCCGTCACCGGTGCTGGCCGCCTCACCCAGGACGGTCGATCCGTAGCTGTGCCCGACTGCGGTGACATGGGAGGGCGTGCCGTCGTGAGACGCGCGGAGTCCGTCGACGAAGCCGTCGAGCGCGTGGGCACCGGCTTCGGACTTGTCGCCGAAGAGTGCGGTGACGATGTCGATGTCGGCTGACGGGGTGTCGTAGCCGAGCCACGCCACGACGGCGACGCTCTCCGCGCGGTCGAGCTGGATCGCGGCGTCCTGCAGGTCGTTGGCCCGACCGATCAGGCCGCGGATGTCGTCGAGTTCGGTGCCGACGCCGGGAACAAGCACCGCAGTGTGGGCGGCGGTGTCGGGATTGCCGATGGCCACGGCCGCCTTCCCGTCACCTGTGGGGTCGACCGACAGCAGGTACAGGCGTTTGTGCGCTGGGGCGTTCTCCGCCCCTTCGAGCTTGTCGAGCAGCATGAGGGCGGTGGCGTGCTGCGGGTTGTTCTGGTCGCGGTGATGGTTGACGTTGTCGCCGATGAAGGTACGCAGCGCGAGCTGGTTTGCCGAGTCGCGGTCGGTGGCGGGCAGCCCGTCGAGAGCCCCGATCCGTTCCGGGTAGGCGGTCAGGTAGATCTGCCGCTCATCGTCGGACAGGCCCCGCCACCAGTCGCGAACGTCGGCGGGCTTGCTGCCCGGGGCCGGGATGCTGTCCTCGCGGAGACCGAGCGCTGCCGCGGCGGCCCGGGCGCCGTCCCGGGCCTTGTTGTACTCCCACTCGTACTGCCCCGGCATGCTTGCCTTCAGCCGGGTCAGGGCTCGGGCGATCCGGTTGTCGGTCTCGGTGGCCTCGGCCACGATCTTTCCAATGAGCTCGGTGTAGATGGCGGCGTTCTGCACGCCCCGACGATGGATGAGTTCCGCATCCGGATCATGCCTGGCCTCCACCGCCATCGGCGGGGCGGACACCCGGCCGGTGTCGTCGACGGCCAGGCCCAGAGAGCGGGCGGCACCGACAGCCGACTCCAGCCGCCGCTGCAAACCCTCGAAATCCTCTGCCGCTTCCCGTAGCACGCTGGCGGCGGTGCGCGTCTGCAGGCTCGCGACCTCGAACTCGTCATCGAGCTCGTCGAGCCGACCCAACGCGGCGTCGGCGGCCGGCCCCTGCCAGCCCGAGGTACGCAGCGGACCGGTCAGCTCGGCGCCACACCGCTCCTCCAGCTTCACGCAGGACCGCGACAGATTCGTCCAGGCCTGTGCGGCGTGCCGAAGCGGGGCGAGGCGCGCACCACGCAGGTCCGCGTAGGTGACCAAGGGGATCACCGCTCACGGATGTCGAAAAGGGCGGCGCTGGCCACGTCGCTGTAGCGATAGTCCCTCGCGCAGCCGCGCAGAGCATCGCCGATGTTCGAGATGTGGCCGGTCAGTTTGGTCAGATCGTCCGACCACGACCAGCGCAGCTGCTCCAGCGCCGTCCGCGTCTGCCATCCGGGTAGGCCGGAGAGAGCGGCCTGCGTATCGTCTTCGATGTCTGCCGCACTGCGTCGCAGATCGTCACGCAGGTCGTCACAGACATGTGACGTCTTCTCCAACACTTCTGGTTCGACGCGAACTTCCGTCACCGGTCGGCCTCCCCCAAGATCGGTGCGAGCCTACAGCGGCTGCGTCGATCCCTGAACCCCAGAATTCCTGCTCGCTGGGGTCACGTCCGCGCTGGTGGGGTAGGAAACGGTCCGGCCGGGACGCCATCGGGGGCGCCCCGGCCGGGGTACGACTCACGTCACGGTCGGCGACCGGTCAGCCCACCCACCCGGTCGGGGAGGTGGACCGAGCGTCGGTCAGCCGCGGACCGCTTTTCGCCGCCAACCTCACCCAGAAAGGACCGCCGGATCCGGGCGTTACCAACGAGCCCACTAGAGAGTGGGTCGACACCGGTTGGCCGCGTCAGCGGGAGTGTCGCGGTTGTCCAGAACGATCAGCCTCCCGCGCTGGTCAGTGGTGACGCGCGCGCTCAGGCTCCCGGCACAATGTGACGCCCGCAATCCTGGGGATTCGCGGTTGGGCCGTTCTGGCGGCAGGCGACGATCCTCACATCGGCGCTTTCCCTGGCTATATTGGCGTTGTACTCGCTGCAACTACCAGCGCCCCCACCGACGTAACGCTCGGGGTACTTGTTCCAGGAGCCGTCTGCCTGCCTGACCTCGATCCAGCCGACTGCGCCCGTGCCGTCGGCGTCGAGATCGCAGGCGGTGTAGATGTCGCCGTCGTCGTTGTAGCGCGTGCTGGCCCCCGCGGCTCCGGCGTCGGTGCTGAAGGCCGTGCCGCTGGCGGCCATTGCCGGCGAGGCAATCCCGATTCCGGTGAGCATGATGCCGCAGGTCATGATGGCACCAGCGATCACTTTGCCAGCCCTCATTCATCCTTCCTCGCGCCTTCTGGGGTCACGACGAGACGCGCCCTACATGCGTATGGATCAATACGAGATCGGAGTCTATGGTGCACCTTGTGATCAATTCAACAGGACTCAGATTTTTGTTTTGTCGCTGAGGCTATTCCAGCGGAGTCGGCAGCGCGAGCCTCATCAGGGCCTGCGGCAGCACCTCTGCGGGATGCCGGTGCAGTACCTGGAAGAGCAGCGGCGAGCCTCTTCTCCTAGTCACGATCATCAATTAGAGTGCGATGCGGCGTTGAACCTGACACGAGACGAGGACCTGCATGCGTACCCTCCTGCGCGGCGCGGCGGTTGCCGCCCTGACCGCAGCCATGGTCACGGCGGTGCCGGCCGCCGCCCAGGCGGCCCAGCCGAACCAGCTGTGCCGCACCAACAGCTCCGCGATCCTCTACACGAGCCCGACCTCGGGAATCTGGGTCCCTGAGGGCTCGCTGGTCCGCATCCTCGACTACCGGGGTCCGCTGCACTACCTCGCCCGCTACGACGGGACCGTGGGGCAGCTCGAGCGCAGCAGGGTCATCCAGGAGAGCTGCTACTACCAGTGACCCGGTAGCGGGTGACTCTGGACGGTCGTGGGCAGCGGACGCTGACACCAAGCAGGCGCCAGATCCACCGACGACGGCGGGCCTCCCCAAGGGGGAGCCCGCCGTTTCCCGTACGGATCAGGTTGCCCGATGGTGTCCCGTCAGGCCACCTGGTAGACGGTGCCCGGAGCGGCGCCCGCGTCGAGATGCCACGGCAGCTCGCCGGTCACGGTGCCGAACGGGTCGTCGGTCTGGTCGCCGACCACGTAGCGCACCTTCCAGCCGGTCGGCCCGGCGGTGCACTCCATGTAGCCGTACCTGCCGTTGTAGGCGCCGCGGATCTCGTCGTCGGGGCGGAACTGGTTGCTGCTCTGGCTCGTCATCGGGGCGTTGATGAACTCGGTGGCGACGAACGGGCTCAAGTGGTCGCGGAAGCGGCGCACGTGGGTCACGATGCCGCAGTGGATGTCGCCCGACAGCACGACCGGGTTGAACGTGGCCGGTGTGGCAGTCTTGCGCTCCTCGAGGACGGCCGTGACGCGGTCGCGCACGCTGGTGAACGCGTTCCAGCCGTTGTTGCCGCCGTTCCACCAGATCGGCGTCGGCGTCGCCAGCGCGGTCCACGTCGCGGTGGTGGTGCGCAGCCAGTCGAGCAGATCGTCGGTCTGGGCGTCGCCGAGCAGCGATGGGCCACGGTACTGGCGGACGTCGGTCAGGAACAGGTCGAGATTCGTGCCCCAGGCGATCCGCCGGTAGAGCGCGAGGTGGTTCTTCGTGTCGCCGATCGGGCCGGGGTGCGCGTTGCGCAGCGGCATGTTCTCCCACAGCGCCTGTAGGGCGCGGTTGAACCGGCGGACCTGGCCGACCCCGCCGAGGTCGCCGCCCCGGTAGTCGTTGAAGAACTCGTGGTCGTCGGGCATGACGTACACCGGGAACCGCCGGTGGACCTCGCGCAGGCTGCCGCGCAGCTTGTACTGGCCGTAGCGGGTGCGGTAGTCGTCGAGCGAGCTGACCTCGCGCGGCGGGACGTGCGCGGCCCGCCCGAACTCGTAGAAGTAGTCGCCGAGGAACACGACGAAGTCGATGTCCTCGCGGCCGGCGAGGTGGTCGTGGCCGTGGAAGTAGAACTCGCCGCCGTCGGCGCGGGCGATGTTCTGGCAGGTAACCACAGCAAACCGGGCCGTACGGTCGCCGCCGGGGGCGAACGCCGTGTGCGTACGGCCGATCGGGCTGCGGAACACCGTCCCGTTCGGCCCGTCGACCTCGAACTCGTAGAAGTAGCGCCGACTGGCATCGAGCCCGGCGACGTCGACATGCACGGAGAACCCGTCGTCGGCGAGCGCCACGGCCGCACCCGAGGCGATCCACTTGGCCGGCGTGTCCAGGTGCGACTCGGTCTTGGCGACGCGCCAGCGAACCGGCACGTCGGTCAGCTCGCCCATCCCGAACCGGGTCGACGGATCGAGCGGTTCCGGGGCCAGCCTGGTCCAGATCACGACGCGGTCGGTCAGCGCGTCGCCGGACGCGACACCGAGCGTGAACGGATCACGGCCGACCGGCGACACGGCGAACGCGGGCCCGCTCGTGGCCGCCACGGTGCCCGCCGCGAGCAGCCCCGCGCCCGCCAGCGTCAGAAACCGCCGTCGGCCGAGACCGGCTTCGTGCACATCGCTCTGCCCCATCGAGGTCTCCAAAGTCGTCGGCCTACCGGCGGGAACGTAACGACGCTGGTTTGCGCGTCGTGGTCCGCACCGCGAACGGCAGGCAGCGCGCAGTTGTCAGCATCGGGCCTGGCAGCGGTGTTCAGGCGGCACGCGGCTGGGGGCAGGGCGCAACGGTGTTCAGGCCAGCGTCGCGAGAGCCGTCAGCAGCCGGTCGACGTCCTCCGTCGTGCTGCCGAGTCCGAGGCTGGCCCGCAGGGCGGTCGGCGGCAGATCGGTCCGTCCGCTTCGGGTGGCGGCCTCGGCCAGCAGCCGCCGAGACAGCGGATGGGCGCAGAACAGGCCGTCCCGGATGCCGACGTCGTGCTGCTGCGCCAGCTCGGCTGAAACCTCCGCCGAGTCCCGGCCGGCGACCACGAACGACACGATGCCGACCCGGGGCGCGTCCGGGCCGAAGGTACGCAGTTCCACCACGTGGGGCAGGGCGGCCAGACCGTTCCGGAGCCGGGCCAGCAGCGCCTGCTCCCGGGCGTGCAGCGCGGCCGGATCGGCGTCGGTCAACGCGGTGCACACCGCGGCCAGGGCGGCGGCGCCGAGCAGGTTGGGCGTGCCGGCCTCGTGTCGGGCCGGGCCGGTGACCCACCGTACGTCGTGGGTGGCCGCCCCGACGTGGCTGGTCGCGCCGCCGCCGGCCAGGTACGGCGGGGCCGCGTCCAGCCAGTCACCTCGACCGAGCAGCGCCCCGGCTCCGAACGGCGCGTACATCTTGTGCCCGGACACGGCCAGGTAGTCCACCCCCAGCGCGGCCACGTCGACCGGAGCGTGTGGGGCGAGTTGGGCGGCGTCCACCACGATCCTGGCCCCGTGGCGACGCGCCACCATCGCCAGCTCGGCCACCGGCCAGCGTTCCCCGGTCACGTTGCTCGCCCCGGTCACCGCCACCAGCACCGGCCGGTCTGCCGGCGCTCCGCGCCGCAGCTCCGTCAATGCCGCGTTCAGTGCGCGGACCGCCTCGCCGGGGCTGGCCGGCACCGGCAGCCGCACCGAGGCGCGCGGCCAGGGCAGCAGGTTCGCGTGGTGCTCCCCGGCGAAGGAGACCACCGTGGTCCCGGCGGGCAGGGCCCGGGACAGCAGGTTCAGCGCGTCCGTGGTGTTACGGGTGAAGACGACATGGTCGTCCGGGCGGGCACCGAAGAAATCGCCGATCGCCTGCCGAGCCCGCTCATAGGCCAGCGTGCAGTGCCGCGACAGCTTGCCGGAGCCGCGGTGCACGCTGGCGTACCAGGGCAGGAGCTCGGCCACGGCGTCGGCGGCGACCCGGGCGCAGGGCGCGCTGGCCGCGTAGTCGAGGTTGATTTGGCCCGGCACGCCGAGCACGTCGAGCGGCCGGGCGGACAGTGGGGATTCAAGGGTGACGGACACGACGACCTCCGGAGTCCGAGGACCCCGGGTCACGCGTCGGGTCGGGGTCCGCGCTTGCCCAGCACCGGACGGGGCTGGGCCCGGTCATCACCCGGGGCACCCCACCGCGAACACGAGGGTTGCCGGCCAGCGAGCCGGGGCTTGACGCTGGCGCTCATGACCTGGCCACAGCATACCTGCGGCTTGACCAGGCCGGACCGGCGGCTGAGCTCCGTCCGCGAGCACCGGGCGATTTCGGTACGCCGGTACGAAGTTCCGCCATCTGGCATCTGACCAGGCGATTCAGGGACCAACTACGAGAAGCGGCCGGAACCACTGCGGCGGAATTAGCTGCATCACAGATAGGAATTACCGGCTACCTGTTCGACCGTCGGCGTGGTTATGGTGTCCGCAGGTCCAGATGGCCAGCGCCAAGCCCCGGCTCGCTGGCAGGCAACCCTCGTCCGCGATGGGGTGCCCCGGGTGACGACCTGGCGCCTGCGCCCGCAGACGCAAGAGCGGACCTTCGCGGGTCCCGGCTTGGAAACATGCCCGCGCCAGCACCTGCCGCGACGGTTTCCTGCCGTTTCCGCGCGTCCCGGCAGGAACGGGTCACCGTACGCGCCTCGGACACGCTCCGCGACACCGGCGACGGCTACCGGGCGAGGGTCACGCTCACCACCACCGAGGGAACGTTCACGACCGACGTGCCGTACGCCCGTGAGTACACCGCTCGCCCGCTCACCGAGGCCGACCTACGCCAAGCTCGACGTCACCGCCGGGTCGGCGGCATCCGCCCTCCTCGCCGCCGTCCTCGACGATCCGGCTGCCGCCCTGCCCGTGTTCTGAGTGAACGCGGGCGGGTGTCGTTTCCGCCGACGCAGCGAGTGCTGCCGCAGCGAAAGGGCCGGACCCGATCGGGTCCGGCCCTTTGCCGGGTGGCGGAGCAGCCGGCGGGCTACAGGCCGAGGTAGGCGGCGATGCCGTTGGCGTGCCCGCGAGCGGTGGCCGTGATGAAGGCGGCGTTCTTGAGCAGGTTCGCGTTGGACACGGTGTCGATGAAGAGGTTCTCGGTCAGCACCGCCGGCATGGCGGTCTCCCGCAGCACATGGAAGTTCGCGGTCTTCATGCCCCGGTCGGTGACCGAGGAGACGGAGCGCATCCCCGACAGGACCCGGGAGTGGACCGCACTGTGCAGCGCGGCGGTGTTGCCGGTGGTCCCCGGGTACCGGTAGCTCTCGAAGCCGTTACCACCGCCGGCGTTGATGTGGATGCTCACGAAGAGCGCCGCGCCCCACGCGTTGGCGTCGTCGGTGCGGTACGTGAGACTGCGGGTGACGTCGGAGGTGCGGGACATCCGCACGTCGACGGCCCAGTTGGCCAGCAGGATGTTGCGGGTCTGGAGCGCGATGTTGAGGGTGAGGGCCTTTTCGGTCAGGCCGTTGGCGACCGCACCGGGATCGGTGCCCCCGTGCCCGGGGTCGAGGTAGACCTTCGGGCCCGCCGCGTGCGCGGTTCCGGCCACCAGCGGCGCCACAAGGAAACCAGCCGCGCCGGCCAGCAGGGTACGGCGACGCATTGAGGAGTTACCGATCATGAGCACCTCTCCACGGAAGTAGGGGTGCCGGGAGGCCGCCGTGGGCCGTCCCATACCCGTACGGGCTGGCACGGCGTCACTGTAATACATGTCGATATCTAAATACATAGATTGATTGGCGGACAGGGGCGCTGGTCCGCCCGACCCGAGCGGCTGGTGCCGCGATCACCGTTCACCGGCCCGGTACGTCGACCCGGCTGCGGTGGCCACCCGCAGCGTCGGAGCGGTAAGCCGGTCCGGCCATGATGGACCGATCCGGCTACATCCAGTGGCGCCGCGTCTGGTGGACTCCGGGGCAGGTTGTCGAGGGGGTGGCGGGTGACCAGCAAGCCGACGGAAGCCATGCGGGAAGGCATGGCCGGGATGCCGGCGTACGGCTCGAATAAGGGTCTGGTCGGCTGGCGACGGCACCGGACGATCGTCGCGGCCGTAGTGGTCCTGGTGCTGGTGGTGGGCGTCGTCGTGGCACCACGGCTGGTCGGCTGGCAGGGCCCACCGGCACCGGCGGGACCCGCATCCGGAGCCATGTCGTTGCCCGACTTGGTCGGCACTCCACAGGGGGGCACCTGGTCGGTGCAACGACGCCCGGTTGCCGCCGCCTCGATGATCTTCACCGCTGAGAACTGGTGGTACGAGCCGCCGAGCCTGGGCTCGGTGGCGGCAGTCGCAGCGGGTAGCGACCAGTACCGCCTGCTGTCCAACGACTGGGGCAGCCAGGCCGGAGAGGCAGTGTTGCTCTCCGGCGACGGCGGCAGGGTGGCCACGGCCAACAAGCTCGTGGAACTGCGTACCGGAAAGACCCGTCGCCTGCCGTCCGTCAGCGGCACCGAGGTGACCTTCCCGGTCGCCTGGTCCAAGGATGGCGAACGGCTGGCGCTCGTCGGTTTCGACGGCCGGTACATGCGGCAGCCCGATACTACCGACGCCTACACCGTGACCCGGGCGGTGCTGGCGGTATGGGACGTGACCACCGACCGGCTCACCACGATCGCCGATCTTGATCCGCGAACGCTCTTCTACGGTTGGCTGGCGGCGTTCGGCCCGGACGGACGCACCCTCGCCTACCAGTCCGCGAGAACCATCACCGTGGTGACGGCCGACGGTGCGGTGCGAAACCGGTTCACCGTTCCCGAGGGCACCCAACTCGCCGGCAAGGGCACGTGGACACCGGACAGTCGCGGACTGACGTTGGTGACCCAGCGGCGCTGCTGCGACGGCGACGCGTACGCATCCAGATGGCAGTTGCGCACGGTGGACGCCAGCACCGGAGCCGAACTGCCGACCACGACGCCGCTCGCTGAGCAGGCGGGGCTGGTCGCGCTGCGACTGCTGGGCTGGGCACCGGACGGCGCAGCCGTGGTCGCCCGCTACCACCCCTGGGACGACGCCAAAGTGGTCGGCTTCGGTGTCCAGGACGGCATCACCAACGGCGAATGGACCAAATACGACACCGACGTGGTGGCGTTGACCGGCAACGACACCCGACCGCTGCTCGCCGGCACCGGGGAAGCGATGCACGGGGTCGACATCGCCGACGACGTGATCGCCAGCGGCCGCACCCACCCCGGCAAGCTGCCACCCGACGACGGCATCGGGCCCGAATACCGGATGTACCTCAAGATCGCCGGTCTGGTGCTCATCGCAGCGCTGCTCGTCGCCGGAGCAGTCCTGACCTGGCGTCCTCTCCGGCGGCGACAGCGCCCCCTACGGCACCGCCCAACAGATCGGCCGGGTACCGGCCGAGATAGGTGAGCAGGTACGCCTGTGGTTGGGTGGTCCGATGTGGAGGGTAGCGGCGCCGATTCCAACGTACGTCAGCTTTGCGGCGGAGAAGCGACGGCGCCGTCGGCGGGCCCCGGCGATGGTGGCGGTGGCCGTCGTCCTCGCCGTGGCGGTGGTGCTCGTACCGCTGGTCGGGCCGTTCCAGGCAGCCAGCCGAGCGGCGGCTCCGGCCGCTCCTGGGCGTGGCCAGGAGTCCGTGCCGGACCGGTTGGGGGCACCGCTGTGGGGCACCGACTCGGTGCGGGAGCGGCCATTGGGTCGGGCGTCGGTGATCTTCTCCTCGGAGCTGTGGTGGTGGGGTGAGGCCAACGGTGCGGTGGCGGTGGTCGGTGCCGGCAGCGACGAGTATCGGGTGTTCTCGGACGACCAGCTCGGCCGACCGGGCGAACAGGTGCTGCTGTCGCCGGACGGGTCGCGGGTGGCGCTGACGGATCGGGTCATCGACCTCGACGACGGGCAGGTCCGACGGCTGCCCCGGATACCGGGCGTGGCGACCACGGGCCCGGCGGCCTGGTCCCCGCAGGGAGACCAGTTGGCGGTGATCGGAACCAACCGCGCGAACGTGGTGCAGCCGGACGGTACGGAGGAGTACCGGGTGACCCGGGCCGTGCTGGGCCTGGTGGACCTGGAATCCGGCAGCCTCTCCACCATTGCCGACGTGGAGCCACCCCGCATCGTGGACGGCTTCATGGTCGCTTTCGCCCCGGACGGCCGTCGTCTCGCCTACCAGTCAGGTAACGCGATCGTGGTGGCCGAGATGGGAGGGGCGGAACGCAGCCGGTTCACTCTCCCCGACGACACGCGGCTGGCGGGCAAGGGGGCGTGGACCCCGGACGGTCGTGGCCTGGCCCTGGTCACCCAGCGCCGCTGCTGCGAGGGTGAGACCTACCCGTCGCGCTGGCAGTTGCACGTCGTCGATCCGGCGACCGGACAGGGCCTGCCCGCACCGGTGATACCCGAGCAGGCGAGCCTCACGGCGTTACGCCTGATGGGCTGGTCACCGGCGGGAGAAGCCGTGGTGGCGCGGTACCACCCCGAACCGACGGAGAAGGTCGTCGGCTTCGAAGCCGGCATCGACATCACCAGCGCGGTCCGGGTCAGCCGGGTCGACGTGGCCGCTCTCCGCCCCGACGCCGAGCCACGCATCCTGATCGCCACCCCGGTCGACGACGTCCAGGCACTGGACGTCGCGAGCGACCTCATCGCCAGCGGGGCCAGCCGGCGTGGACAACCACCGACCGGGCTGGGCCCGAACACCAAGATCCTGATCGGGGTGGTCATGCTCGCGCTGCTGGCGGCAACCACGCTGGCAGTGCTCGTGGTCAGGCTGTCTCGGCGGCGGTTGCTTCTCCCCGCCCCGGCTACCAGAAGGACGGTATCGATGGTGGGAAGCGCACTCGCCGGGCGATGGATGAAGATCTGCCTGGCGGTCGTGGGGGTGATCGCTGTGGGCGTCCCCGCCGCGATGCTCGGCGCCTGGCTGGGCTGGCAGTCCGCTCCCGCCCTGCCGACAGAAGAACAGGCGAGGAAAGTCACCAGCGAGGTCCTGCCAGGTGCGCGGATCGCGGAGGTCGCCCGGAACCCGAAGTTGTTCTACTACGAGCACGAGGGGACCCCGGACAGCAATCCGGTGGTAAGGGTCCTTATCGGTGATGACGACTACCTGGCCGGCTCGACCGAGGTGAAGCTCGCCTCGCCGCTACCGGCGGCGACGGAGACGGAGGAACGCCTCCGTGCCGCCGGCTGGGAGGTCCTCGCATCCGACCCTGACGGTCTGGTCGGCACCAAGGACGGTCTGCTGCTGTCCGTCCTACCCGCGTCGGACGTCGACTCGCGCCCCGCTCCCACCCTCGAGATCGTCCGTGACGAACCCGTCCTCGCCCCAGCACTCAGCATCATCGGGCTACTGATAGGAGGAGTGCTGGGGACTCTCCTGACCACGTGGATCTATCGACAGGCGCAGGCGGCCACGCAGTCGGTACGGCGGCTGGCCAACGAAGGCGCGGTGGTGGCGTCCGTACTGCTGCTTCCGAACACACTCTGCGTTCTGACCACGCCGGTGGAAACCTACCTGTTCGCATCACCCGGCGAGGTGCCCTACCCGCCGTGGCTTCTCTACACGTTCGTGGGCGTCCGAGGCGCTACCCACCTCGGCTGGCTGATCCACGCTGTGATCCTGGCGGTCGTGCTTGTCACCTTCCTCCGTTCCCGAGCGGTGAACGGAGGAAGTGACCAGCCGGCAGCGGAGACTACAGCGGCTTGACGGGTACCCCGACTTCGGATCGTCAGCGCCCCCTACCGGGGCGCGCGGCGGTGTCCACCAGTTCGATGGAGTCGAACAGGTAAGGAGCCACCTCGTAGCCGTCGGGGTCGTCGCGGTCGTACTTCATGAAGTAGGTGTCGATGCTGAGCTTTCCGTCGCGGGTCACGCGTACGACGGAGTAGCTCTGCTCCTGGAGCACCGTGTCGTTCGTGGCGCTGGACTTGTCGATGAACGCGTAGTCGGGTGCGACGTTGTGGAACAGGCTGGCGTCGTAGGAGATGCGCTTGTACCACTTCGAGCTGCCCGCCGTGCCGTTGACGATGTAGAGCGGGGCGGTGGCGTCGATGAACACCTCGCGGTCGCCGCTGCGCACCGAGGCGGGGGTGGCGTCCTGACCGCCCTTGACGAAGCCACGGGAGAAGCTGTGGTCGTGGCCGGTGATGACGAGGTCGATGCCGAGTTCCTCGAAGACGGGTGCCCAGTGCTGGCGTAGCGCGTCGATGTCCGCGTCGTCGACATGGTCGGTGGCCGCGTACATGGCCTTGTGGAAGGTGACGATGCGCCAGGTCTTGTCGGTTCGCGCCATGTCCTCCCGCAGCCACTTGGCCTGGGCGGCCAGCTCGTCGGGCGTGTAGTGCTCGGTGTTCAGTACGGCGAAGTGGGCGTCGCCGTAGTCGAAGGACCAGACGTTCTCGAACACGGTGGCGGGGAAGTTGAAGTGCGGGGCGAGCAGTTCGTCGCGGTCGTGGTTTCCCTGGGTGGCGAGGAAGGTGCGCTTGAGCAGCCCGGCCTGCGCACCGCCGTAGAAGGTGTCCATCTGCCCCTCGGCGTAGCCCTTCTCCGTGAGGTCGCCGGCCATGAGGGTGAAGGAGAGCTCCGACCCGTACCGTTCCTCGGCCGTCCGCATGTTCCGCGTGAACGCCGCGTTGTCCTCCTGCACCTGCGGGTCGGTGTAGTAGAGGAACGAGAAGTCCTGGTTGGCGGCGACAGCCGTCCGGAACCTGCCGAGGGGACCCCAGACGTCGGCCTCGACGTCACCGACCCGGTACACGTACTCGGTATCGGCCTTCAGGTTGTCCAGGTGCACCTTGTGGAAGTTGCGGATGCCGTCGAGCACGCCCTCGTTGGCGCTCATGTGCACTTCCTGGACGTGGTGGGTGCCGCGCACCACCTCGAACTTCAGCTTGCCGTTGCCGTTGACGCGGGCGACCTGCACGACGCTGTCGTCCAGGCTGATGTCCGGCGTCTCCCAGTTGATCGTGACACTGTGCGCCGGGTCCTGGGTCATGGTGGCGCTGATGTGGGCCGGTTCCGGGTCGTCGGAGAGCGCGTACCTGGTGTAGAGCGGAGCGAAGCGCCAGCCGCTCTCCTCGCCGGTGGTCAGGCGGACCTTCGCCCAGAAGGTGTACTTGGTCGCGGCGGCCAGCCCGTCGAAGACCTGCGGACCCGCCGGCTTCCAGACCAGTCCGTCGTCGCTGGGCATGGCCTCGGACTGGACGATCGCCACCTCGGCGGCGGTGGCCGGGGCACCCTCGTTGGTGACGTCGACGACGTCGACGGTCAGCGCGGAGTCGGTCGGGTCGGTGCCGTTGATCGCGAACGAAATGGGCGAGGAGAAGCTGGTGAAGTCGAACGGGTGCGGCTGGGATGCGAACCCGCGCAGTACGGGGTAGGACACCTCGACGCCGTCGACGGTCGCGGTCCGGAAGTCCCAGACCTCCTCGAAGTCCCAGCCGAGGGCCTCGTACGTCGGCATCGACCGCAGTTCGGCCTCGGTGACCGGCTCACCGTTGATCGCTGGCGCGACCATCCCGGCCCAGGCCAGCACGTTCTCGACGGTTCCCTCGGCGAGGACCCGGCCGTAGGCCGAGTTCACCGACGACTGCCCGGTGACGATCGGGTTTGCGGCGACCGAGTTGCGCAGCACGCCGGCACGCAGGTCGCCCACCAGCCCGCCCACGCGGCCGTATCCGTCGACGGGTCCGGCCGCGAACGACTTCTCGATGATCGTCCGGGGGTTGAGCACCCGCCCGACGAGTCCGCCCTGGCTGTCGGCCTCGCCCACCTCCTGGACGTGGGCCAGCGAGTAGCTGTTGCGGATCGTGGGGATCGCCGCCTCGGCCGGGTCGGGCTGGGGAATGGTCCCCGACGTGTCGACCGGGATCCGTCCGGCGAGCCCGCCGACGCTGTGGTCGGAGGCGACGACCGATCCGGTGGTGTAGACGTTCTCGATGGTGCCCCACAGCATGCCGGCCACCGCGCCGGTCGTCTGGCCGCCCCGGACGTCGATGTCGACGAAGGCGGTGTCCTTGATGACCGCCTGCACGTTGGAGTCGCCGAGGTGGGTGAAGAACCCGACGGTGCCGACACCCGGCCGGTCGATCAGCAGGTTCGAGATCGAGTGGTGGTCACCGTCGAACGTGCCGTAGAAGCGCCCGAACGGCTGGAAGCCGGCGATTCCGGCCATGTCGATGTCCGCCGTGAGCTTGTAGTAGCCGGAC
Source organism: Micromonospora pallida (assembly GCF_900090325.1). NCBI lineage: Bacteria > Bacillati > Actinomycetota > Actinomycetes > Micromonosporales > Micromonosporaceae > Micromonospora > Micromonospora pallida. The sequence continues at coordinate 5,335,306 of NZ_FMHW01000002.1, forward strand.
CGGGGCGCGGCCTCCGACCCGTAGTGGTGGCTCAGGTAGAGCAGTTGCTCCGGCGTACCGATCTCGTAGACCCCGCCGACCAGGGTCGGCGGGACCTCGGCTGCTTCGGCGTAGGCGGGCCCGTGGACGGTGCCGAGAGCAACCAGTCCCGCCAGGGCCGCGACAATCCATCTCGTCGTCAACAGTCGCCGTCCGCGTGCCCGCATCGCCAGTCCTCTTCAGTCCACCGTAAGCCTCTCGGGATCCTGGCGAGGCGGGATGAACACCGGGGGAACTACAGGCAGGTGCGGCCTGACCTGGGGCGGAACTCGCCAGCAGGCCCGCGACGGCAGCCCCAATCGGTGCATTCTCCACGTATCCGATCATCACCGTGCGAGAATGAATCACATGCGTATCGCGGTCCTCTGTGGCGGAGAGAGCAGTGAGCGGGACGTCTCGAGGGCATCGGGGTCCGCGGTCGCCCGGGCGCTGACCGAACGCCGGCACGAGGTCTGGCTGGTCGACCCCGCAGCGGAGGACCCCTTCCTCGCGCGCGGGCTCCGGGAGCCGGCGGCGGTGCCGCAGTTCGCGGTCCCCCGGACCCCGCCGTCGGCCGCCGACCAACCCGCACTCCGCCGCAGGGCCTTCGCCACGCTGACCCGTGGCCCGGTGCTGGACCTGCTGCGGGACGTCGACATCGTCTTCCTCGCCCTGCACGGCGGCTGGGGCGAGGACGGCCACCTCCAGGGGCTGCTGGAGATGGCCGGCATCCGGTTCACCGGTGCCAGCAGTTCGGTCTGCGCCACCGCCTGGCGCAAGGACCACACCTGCCTGGTCCTTCGCGGCGCTGGGGTCCCCGTCGCCGAGCAGGTCCGCTACCGGCCCGCCCACGAGGACCTGCCCATCGCCGCCAAGCGCCTCGTCGACGCCGGTCCGGTGGTGGTGAAGCCGGCGGCCGACGGCTCCAGCGTCAGCGTCCGGCTGGTGGAGTTGCTCACCGATCTCGCACCCGCCCCCGGCGACGCGGACGACCTCGTCATCGAGCCGTTCCTGCCGGGACGGGAGTTCACCGTCAGTGTGGTCGGCGACCTCGTGCTGCCGGTTGCCGAGATCGAACTCGGCTCTCCGCTCTTCGACTACGAGGCCAAGTACCAGCCCGGGGTGGTCCGGGAGGTCTGCCCCGCCGAGATCGATCTCAGCCTGTCGCACACCCTTCAGGACCTGGCCGGACGGGCACACGGTGCGCTCGGCTTCGGGCCGAACGGCTACTGCCGGGTCGACTTCCGCTGCGACAGCGAGGGCGCGCCGATGTGTCTGGAGGTGAATGCCCTGCCGGGGCTGACGCCGAGCAGCCTCCTGCCGCTGGCGGCCGGCGCGGCCGGGATGGACTTCCCCGATCTCGTGGAGCGGCTCGTCGGGCTCGCGCTGCGCTGAGCAGGCTGTGGGGCTGCCGGCTACGCCAGCCCGAGGGCACCTGCCGTGAGGCCGTCGCTGATCTCGCGAGCCAGGTTGGCTCCGGTCGCTGCGGCCCGCTCCAGCGCGGTACGGAACTCGACGAGCTGCTGGAAGGCCCGTCCGTACGTCTGCTGCTGATCCAGCGGCACCACCGGAATGGCGAGTCGCCTGACGTCGATGCGCAGGGCACCGTGGGTGGTGCTGGAGGTACGGCCGGCGATGCGCAGGTTGTCCGTACGGGAGATGACCCCGGCGACGAACCATGGATCGAAGCGGGTCGTGTCGACGCGGATCAACTGGGTACCGGGCCCGAGTTCGGCTCCGACCTGTTCCGGGGTGGCGACCCGGGCGTCGATCTTGTGGCCGATGAGCGGGACGAGGATGTCGTCGGCGCGTACCCGCGGCCCCGGGTCGTCGTCTGCGGCGCGGGTCGCCGAGCCGGTGGCCGGGCCACCGGAGAGGATGTCGGCGACGGTCAGTACAGCGGCGGTGCTGGCGGTGCCGCTGGTTGATCGGCTGCGGGCAGCGCGTTGGATGGTGATGCTGCCGGATCGGACGAGGTCGGTGACGTCGGCCTGGGGAGCCTCGCCGAGAATCGCTGTCGGTGTCTCGCGTACGGCGGGCAGGCTTCGGCGCAGACCGTCGAGGAGTCGGTCGAACTCGCTGATGCTGGCGATGATCTGTGCCGGAGTGGCGGCTAGCTCACTGGCCTGCGGCAGGTGGCGTTGCGGTGTCAGGTCGACCTGGTCGTCGAGCAGCTCGATGGCGGGCACGGTGCGGTGGACGCCGGGCTGTTCCACGTAGTCGTCGGTCTGGTAGCCGCGCCACGCGGTGTCGACGATCTCGGCGAGGGGTCGGCGGGCCGATTCGGTGGTGGTGTCGACCACGAGCAGGTCTCCCGCGTGCGGCTGGTGCGGATCGGACTGGGCGAGGACCCAGACGTGCAGTCCGATGCCGGTCGGCGGCATGAGGCCGGCGGGGAGAGCGATGACCGCGCGCAGCGCGCCGTGACGGATCAGCTCCGCGCGGACCCGGCGGCCTGCGGGGCGGGCCGCGGCAGCTGGGGGCATGAGCACGACGGCGGTGCCGCCGGGGGCGAGATGGGCCAGGGCGTGTTGCACCCAGGCGAGTTCGGGTTCGGTACGCGGGGGAAGTCCGTAGGTCCAGCGGGGGTCGTACGCGAGACGGTCGTGACCCCACTCGTGGATGCCGAACGGGAAGTTCGCCACCACGACGTCGGCCCGCAGCTCGGGTAGGGCGTCGTCGAGCAGGCTGTCACCGACGTGCACGACGGGCGGCTCGGCGTCGTGCCCGGCGTGTCGGGCCCGCAGGTGCACGAACCACAGCCGCAGCAGGGTGATCACCGCGTACTGCGGGTTGATCTCCTGGGCGTAGCACCGGGTGGGTGTGCCGCTGCGCAGGGCCCGGTCGGCGGCCCTCCGCAGGATCGACCCGGTGCCGCTGGTGAAGTCGAAGGTACGGGCTCCGGAGCCGGCGAGGGTCAACATCACGTCGGCGACGAGGTCCGCTGTTCCGGCCAGGCCGGACAGCGAGTGGGCTGAGGCCACGTACTGGTTGTGCAGATGCTCGAAGGCGGCCTCCGGGCCCTGTTCCGCGCCGAGTTGGTCGACCGTACGCAGCAGCGTGGTGAGCTGCGCGGTCCACTCCCCCGGCAGCAGGTCACCGATCAGCCTGGCCAGGTCGGGTTCGAGTGCGCGCAAATGGCTGACGAGTTGCTGCGGCGTCGGCAGGCCGGCGTCGAGAGTCGTGGGCTGGTCGGCCCGGACGAGGAGGAGCGCGCCGGCGATGCCGAGGACGTCGCTGATCTGCGTCGTGGGCTGGTAGCTCTCGATGTGCCGCCAGGCCCACTGGTCGGCGCCGGCGTGGTGCAGCCGGCCGTGGCGGCGCAGCCAGTCTTCCACTTCCCGCGCGTCGAACGACGGACTCGTCGGCGTGCCGCCCACGGGGGTCGGGAAGTCGGCGTACCGGCGGCGCCAGTTGCTCACCGCTGCCCTGCCGACGTCGGCCAGTCGCGCGATGCCACTTGCGGTCAGGGTGGCCTCGTTCGGGGCCATGCTCGGCTCTGCTGTCACGCGTGAACGCTAGCACGATGGCCAATCTTGTGTATACGGTTCACAGGGTCTATGTTCCTTTAGCAGTTCCGGGTCACCAAGCCTCGTGGAGGACCAATGCCGCGTCGTGGACGCAGTACCACCATCGGAAAGATCGGAAAGTTCCATCAGGACCGTCGGGTGTCCGAGATCAGGGCGCTCGGCGAGCTGCTGCGGCGCGAACAGGGCTCACGGCCCGGCGCGGGCGCGGCGTCGCCGCAGAACAGGCGGGAAAGCTCGCAAACCCGCTGATCACATTGATCCATCCCAACGTCTGAAGGAGGACCATGAACACCGTTGCTCGCATCTGCGCTGCCAACCACCCTGTCGTCGTGCTTTCCACCGGTGCCGTACGTCCGTCGCGGCGCGCGGCGGTACGGCTCCGACTGCACGGACGACACAACGTCCCAGGCGTACGCGCGAGTGCGCCTTGACCCCGTCGTCGGTGCGGCCATCGCGGACGCCTACGTGGCGGCGCCGGTCCGGGACGAACGGGCCTATCCCGCGTACGCCGCGTTCTGCCGCGAGACGGTGCGGCAGTACCACTTCCTGGTGGGTCGCGTGGAGTTCGGTGGCCTGGGCGTAGCGGTACGGATCGTCGACACCGACCCGTACGCGGACGTCGCGTCGATGGTCGACGACGTACGGCAGCGCCGGCTGAAGGTGTGGGCCAGCGCGGCCAGCGGCAACCCGCACCCGTACCTCAGCGACGGGGAGAACGACATGTTCCGGGCGGTCCACGACGTGTTCGGGCACGCGGCGACCGGCCGCGGCTTCGACCGACACGGCGAGGAGGCGGCCTGGGTGAAACACCGCACCATGTACTCGCCGCTGGCCCGGCGCGCCCTGGCGACCGAAACTCGTGGCCAGAACTGCGCCCGGATCTTCCGCTACGGGGGCGATCACTTTCCGGAGCAGAAGGCGGTGTTGCTGCCCCGGTCGTTCAGTGATCCACGCTCGGCCTGGGTCGCGCGGGCCGACGTGGGGCCGGCGGCTCCTCGCTGAGCCGCGCCGGCCCGGTACCCGCCGGCGACGTGGAGCTGCTCCGCCTACCTGGCGGCCAGCTCCACGTCGAGCGCGGTCGGCTCAGCGGCGGTTGTCACCGGAGGCCTCCCATGGCCGGCGGCGAGTGTGTTGGGCCACGCGGTACCCGCACCTGCCGTCCATGGCCGAGGCTGCCCTCGACGAAAACCGGTTCGGTGCCGGCCGAGTCGTGGTTATCGTCGGCCGATGCATCCCACGGTCGCCGTCCGCGAGCTCACTCCCGACGACATCCCCGCCGCTGCGGCTCTGGGCGGTTACGCATTCGGCTACGACCCGGAACCCTCGCCGGACGCCACCCGCGCCACTCCCGGCCGGACCAGCTACGGAGCGTTCGACGCGGACGGGCGGCTGTGCGGCAAGGCCGTCGACCTGCACCACGAGCAGTGGTGGTCCGGTAGGGCCGTGTCGGCCGCCGACGTCGCCGGTGTCGCCGTCGCTCCCGAGGCGCGCGGTCGCGGCGTCGCCCGCGCTCTGCTGACCGCTCTGCTGCGTGGTGCCCGCGAGCGGGGCGCCGCCGTCAGCGCCCTGTTTCCCACCGTCAGCGGCCCATACCGGGCCTACGGCTGGGAGGTGGCGGGCACGCTGCGTACCGTCGATCTGGCCACCGCCGACCTCCCCCGGCACCGGCCCGCCCCGCATCTGACCGTGCGCGCCGCCGTCGCCGAGGACATGCCTGCGGTCGCCGACCTGTACGAACGCGTCGCCCGCCACCGCCGGGGCCTGCTCACCCGCCGAGGCGAGCTGTTCGACCACTTCGGTGCCACCACCGCCCTGCCCAGCGACGGTGTCACCCTCGTCGAGCACGACGGCGAGTTGGTCGGCTACGTCAGTTGGGACCGTGGCCGCCGTGGCTACGGTCCCGATTCCGTGCTCACGGTCTACGACGTGCTCGCCACCACCCCCGACGCGGCCCGGGAACTCGTCGGCGTCCTCGCGAGTTGGCGCAGCGTCGCCCCCACCCTGCGGCTACGCCTGCTCGACGGCGACGCGGTCACCGCCCAGCTTCCTCTGGAGGCGGTCCGGGAGCACCGGCAGCAGCCCTGGATGCACCGGCCCGTGGACGTGACCCGGGCCGTACGGGAGCGCGGCTGGCCGCCGTACGCGCGCGGCAGCGTCGAGTTCACCCTCGACGACGACCTCGCCGACTGGAACACCGGCGCCTGGCGGCTGGAGGTCGCCGACGGCGCGGCCGAGCTGCGGCCGGCCACCGGCGAACCGGGCCTGCACCTGAGCGTGCGCGGCTTCGCCCAGCTCTACGCCGGCGCCACCACCGCCGAGAGCCTCGTCCAGGCCGGCCAGTTACGCCACCGTGCCGACGCCGATCCGCGCGCCCTCGACCTGCTCGCCGTCGGTGGCCCCGCCGACGTGCTCGACTACTTCTGACCGGGCCTCCGGGCGCTGATCAGGGCACGAATCTCCCACATCAAGATCGATTCCGTTCACCACCCGTTCCAGGGGACGTCAGGCCGGACCGTTGGGATGCCTAAAAGCAGATGCCCGAACTGTCCGGAAGGCAACACCTCATGTCACAGTCCCCACTCAGCCTGCCCCGCCGTCGCTTTCTCGCCCTGGGCGGCGTCGCCGCAGGTGCCACCGTCCTCGCCGCCACACCCGCTTCGGCGGTCTCCGCCGCCCCGGAGAGCCGGATCACCCTGCCTGGCTACGTATTCACCCTCGGGGTCGCGTCCGGCGACCCGACCTCCGACGGTGTGGTGCTCTGGACCCGCCTGGCCCCGGACCCGCTCGCCCTCGACGGGCTCGGCGGCATGCCTGGTCGTCCCGTGCTGGTGTGGTGGGAGATGGCGGAGGACGAGAACTTCAGCCGGGTGGTACGGCGGGGCGTCGAGCGCGCCACGGCCGACTGGGGGTACTCGGTGCACGCCGAGGTGCACGGCCTGCGGCCGGACCGGGTGTACTGGTACCGGTTCCGGATCGCCGACCAGGTCAGCCCGGTGGGCCGTACCCGCACGGCACCGCGTCCCGGGACCGCGCTCCAGTCGCTGAGCTTCGCGTTCGCGAGCTGCCAGGCGTACACCGACGGCTACTTCACCGCGTTCGACCACATGGCCCGCGAGAACCTGGACCTCGTCGTCCACCTGGGCGACTACATCTACGAGGGCGGCGGCCGGGGCTCGATCGGCCGCGCCCACTACCCGGCCGTCGAGACGTTCTCCCTGACCGACTACCGGACCCGGTACGCCCAGTACAAGCTCGACCCGTCGTTGCAGGCCGCGCATGCCGCCGCGCCCTGGGTGGTGGCTCCGGACGACCACGACGTGGAGAACAACTGGGCCGGTGACCACTCCCAGCCGGACACCGAGCCGGACCAGGACCTGGCCGTGTTCCGGCTCCGCCGGGCCGCCGCGTACCAGGCGTACTACGAGAACCTTCCGCTGCGAAAGTCGTCCATGCCGCAGGGCGCGGAGATGCAGGTCTACCGGCGTCTGCACTTCGGCGACCTGCTGCAGCTCGACGTGCTGGACACCCGGCGGTTCCGGGACCAGCAGCTCACCGACGCGTCGCTGCGTTGGGACCCGAACCGGCAGATGCTCGGTGCCGAGCAGGAGGCGTGGCTGCTGGCCGGGCTGGCCGCGTCCACCGCACGCTGGAACGTGCTCGGCAACCAGATCTTCGCCATGGAGGCCGACCACACCGCCGGCCCGGACGAGCGGTACGGCATGGACACCTGGGACGGGTACGCCGCTGCGCGCCAGCGGCTCTTCGACGGTGTGGCCGAGCGGAACGTCGAGAACTTCCTCATCATCACCGGCGACGCGCACCGCAGCGTGGCCGCCGACCTCAAGCTGGACTTCTCCGACCCGGGATCGCGGACGGTCGGCACCGAGTTCCTCGGCACGTCGATCAGCTCGGGCGGCAACGGGACCGACCACGACAGCCTCGGTGTGACCTGGCTGGCCGAGAACCCGCACATGAAGTTCCACAACTCGCAGCGCGGGTACCAGGTGTGCCACCTGGGCCGGGACGAGATGCGCACCGACTACCGGGTCGTGCCGTTCGTCAACGCTCCGGGTGCCCCGGTGTCGACCCGGGCCAGCGTCTTCGTGCAGAACGGACGGCCCGGAGTCGCGCACGTGTCCGCCTGACGGCGCTCGATGGACATGCTCTCCGCCTGACAGTGTGATCCGAGCGTGGCGGCCGGTCCGACGACTCAAGGTCGGCGGACCGGCCGCGTCGCCTTTCTCCTGGCGTCGCGGCGCGGGCCTGACGGCCCGTAACATCACCGCTCGTGCCCGACGACGACGATGCCGTGCCGGCGGCTTCCGCCGTACGCGTCCAGTTGGTCATCGGCATCGTTCGCCGGGACGGTGAGGTACTCCTGGTCCGGGAGCGCCTCGGCCGTGACGGAGAGCTCCTCTGGTCGCTGCCCGGTGGCGGCGCGCAGACCGGCGAACTCCTGCACGAGGCGCTCCGCCGGGAGATGCGCGAGGAGACCGGACTGCTGGTGGGCGACCCGGTCGGTACGGCGTTTCTGGTGCACGTCGACTCCCCGCAACACCCGTCGGCGATCGCAATGGCCTTCGAGCTGGCCGAGTGGGAGGGCACCCTGGCGTCTCATGACGACGAGGTCACCGAGGCGCGGTTCTTTCCGGTTGAGGAGGCGATCGCCCTGGTCGGCGAACTGCCCAGCGACGCCCAGCGGGATCCGATCGTCGGTTACCTGAGCGGCACGGTGGTACCCGGCACCACCTGGCTGTACCGCACCAGCGAGGGACGGGACACGCTGCTGGCCCGCTGGTGACCGGTCCTGGTCACCAGCGGACTGTTCACCAGGACCGGTCACCTCAGCGGCACTCCGCCGGCGCGGACAGCAGTGAGTAGTAGAAGGGCTTCGGGTTTCCCGCCCCGTCGCGCAGCCCGAAGCCCGGCACCATCGCGTCGGTGTAGGCGAAGACGGAGTTCCAGACACTCGACCGGCCGGCGAGCATGCACTGGAAGTTCCAGGTGTCGTCCTCGTTGTGCCACTCGGTGGCGATCACCGGACGGCCGAAGTTGTTCCACATCAGGTCGAAGTCCCCGGCGGCCTGCGCGGAGTTTTTCGCGTACGGGTGGATGGCGATGATGTCGGGCAGGGGCGCGCGACCACCGATCGCGGCGAACACGGCGGCCGTGTAGTTGACCGCGTTCTGTCCGCCCGAGGCCAGGCCACCCATCACGAACCGGCCGGCGAACTGCGGATACGTGTTGCGGTACAGGACCCACATGTCGGCGTACACGGCGGGTGGCAGGTAGGTGTCCCCGTGGTCCATCTCGTTGCCGATCTGGAGGAAGTCGGCGTTCCACGGCACGTAACCGCCCGACTCGCTGGTGATGATCGGCATCACCCGGAGGCCGGCCCCCTTCAGGGCGTCGATGCGCGGCTGGATCGACGCGCGCGACACGAACCGGACGCCCTTGAATCCTTCACTGGCCAGCCGTCCGGGTTGCGACTGCTGCCAGGCCGCCTCGTTGGCCGGGTCGATGTTGACGGCGAACAACGACGAGCCGTAACCGCCCACGTCCGGGCGGGGTCCGGCGCCGAGCGCCGGCGCGGTCCACGCCATCGCGGCGACCAACACGGCGGCGCAGAGCGCCGCGAGTGCCCGGACGGGCACTGTTCGGGTCGCACGGGAACCTGTTCGGGCCATGATCCACCTCCGGGAGCCGGCGATACGGACAGAGCGATCGATGGAGCGCAAGCACAATTACACATATCGATGCTATCGCCGACGCGGTCCGGGCGCGTTTCGTCCGGGCTCGTCCGGGCCGGGCAGCCCGATCGGCCGCCGGATCACGGCCCGGCCCCCGGTGCGGGACGGCAGCGGGGGCCGGGGTGACCGTGACTCAGGCGCAGATCGCGTACGCCCGGGGTGCCCAGTTGCTGGCCAACCCGTCCTCGTCCTCGGCGGCGGTGACCCTGACCTGGGTGTCCGAAAGCAAGTCGATGCCGGTCATCCGGACCTGACCGGCGCCGCTGTCGATCTCACCACCGACACCGTGCACCCGCTGGCCGGCGGGGCAGGACGCGACGGCGGACTTCACCGGGGTCGAGTCGAACACGCCGAAGCCGGTGACACGGGCCAGGCCGGCCGGCGCCGTCACGCAGATGACTTCGCCCTGGAGCTGCCACTGGGCGGCGTACCCGGTGCCGTCCTCGATCCCGGTGATGGTGACGTTGCTCAGGTCGGCGCTCGGCCGCAGATCGTCCACCACCACCTGGCCGAGGCCGCCGTTCACCTCCACCCCGACGCCGAGCAGCCGCTTGCCGAGCGGGCAGCTCACGGTGAGCGTCTTGCTGCTGTTCGAGTCCCAGCCCGTGGCGCTCTCCGCGTGTTCCCAGCCGTCCGGCGGTCGCGCGCAGAGGGCGGTGGCGGTGATCGACCAGTCGCCGGTGAAGCCGGGACTGTCGTCCTCCCGGCCGGTCACCGAATACAGGTCGGTGCCGCCGAAGACCGGCACCATGGTGTCCATCACGACCTGACCACCGCCCCCGTTGATCCGGCCGCCGCCCGCGACGAGGAAGCTGTCCGTGGGGCAGGACGCCTGCCACGTCTTCCAGTCGCTGTTGCTGGGGCCGGTGCTGGTCACCTGGGTCAGGCCGGGCAGTGCGGCAGCGACCGGCGCGACCACCGCCAGTTGGGTCGCCAGCACCATGGCGGACGCCAGGCCCAGCGCCGGGGCGAACCGTCGGCCGGCGCGGACACCGTGGGATAGGACGCGCATAAGACAACCTCCTCGTAGTCGGACCGTCTCCGACGTTAGGAGAGAGGTCCACAGTCGACTACGGATTTCACGCTTCCCTCTCGCCCCGTTTGTCGCGTCGTTTCCGCTTCAGACCCGGGCATTCGCGGTCGAAGCCGGGAGCCGCCGACAACGGTGACGGGTATCGGACAGCGGCCGACGTACTGTCGACGGGTGAGCATCGCACCAGCCCCGCCGGTGAACCTCGACGACCGCTTCGCGCGCGAGCTGCCGGAGATGGCCGTCCCGTGGCAGGCCGACGAGCCGGCCGACCCACGGTTGCTCGTCCTCGACGAGCCGTTGGCCGTCACGCTGGGGCTGGACCCCGCCTGGCTGCGGAGCCCCGACGGGGTACGCCTGCTGGTCGGTGCCGGCGTACCCGAGGGTGCTGCCCCGGTGGCACAGGCCTACGCCGGGCACCAGTTCGGCGGGTTCGTCCCGCGACTCGGTGACGGACGCGCGTTGCTGCTCGGCGAACTCGTCGACGCCGCCGGCCAGCTCCGCGACCTGCACCTCAAGGGCTCCGGGCGAACCCCGTTCGCGCGCGGCGGTGACGGCCTGGCCGCGGTCGGCCCGATGCTGCGGGAGTACGTCGTCAGTCAGGCCATGTACGCCCTCGGCATCCCCACGACCCGCGCGCTGGCCGTGGTCGCCACCGGGCGCACCGTCTACCGGGAGACCCCGTTGCCGGGCGCCGTGCTCGCCCGGGTCGCCGGCAGCCACCTGCGGGTCGGCAGCTTCCAGTACGCCCGCGCCACCGGTGACGTGGACCTGCTACGCCGCCTGGCCGACCACGCTATCGCTCGGCACCATCCCGACGCGGCCGGGGCCGAGCAGCCGTACCTGGCGCTGCTCGAGGCGGTGATCGCCGCGCAGGCGGCGCTGGTGGCCCGGTGGATGCTGGTGGGGTTCGTGCACGGGGTGATGAACACCGACAACATGACGATCTCGGGCGAGACCATCGACTACGGGCCGTGCGCCTTCCTGGACGCCTTCGATCCGGCCACCGTCTACAGCTCCATCGACCAGCACGGACGCTACGCCTACGGTAACCAGCCGGTGGTGGCCCAGTGGAACCTCGCCCGGCTCGCCGAGGCCCTGCTGCCCCTCCTGCACGACGACGAGGAGGCGGCCGTCGACCTGGCGACCACGGCACTCGACGGATTCCGCCGGCACTACGACGTTGCCTGGTCGGACGGCATGCGGGGCAAGCTCGGCCTGCCCAGTGACCTCGGCGCCCCGGCCGTCACGCCGCTGGCCGACGAGCTGCTCACCCTGCTACGGGACGGTCAGGTCGACTACACGTCGTTCTTCCGCGCGCTGGCCGTCGCCGCCCGGGGCGACCGCGAACCCGTCCGTCGTCTCTTCCCCGACCCCGTCGCGGTCGACGACTGGCTGACGCGCTGGCACGCCCTCGCTCCGGACGCCGACGCGATGGACCGGGTCAACCCGGTCTACATCCCCCGCAACCACCTCGTCGAGGAGGCGCTCACCGCCGCGACCGACGGCGACCTGAGCCCGCTGGAACGACTGCTTGACGCCGTGACCGCCCCCTACGACGAGCGCCCGGGGCTGGATCGCTACGCCGCTGCCGCCCCGCCGGACTTCGGACCGTACCGGACGTTCTGCGGCACCTGAGGCCCGCGCAGGCAGGGACGCTCGTCGCGCGAGAGATTCGGCGACCATTTCGATCACAAAGGATGATCGAGTTGGGCCACGCCGCGCGTCGGCGAGCGGAGATTTGTGCGCTTAAGTCCCCTACTTTCATCGGGCTGAGCCTCCCGCCGCCGCCCTGGAACCCCGGCCGCCACTGCGCCGCAGACCCGGACAACCCGGCCTGACCTGCCCTGATGGCGTCAGGCGGACCCCTTGGGCAGCCGTTACAAGGCTGTTGCTCCGCAGTAAAAAGCGACCGCAGATTGTTCATGTTTCGATCAGGCCTCCCTATCGTCTCGTTCATGACTGTGGAGGTACCAAGGGACCGGGCACTCCCCGAGCCGGACGCGACGCGCGACGCGGTGCTCGCCGCCGTCCATGCGCAGTTCGACGAGTCCGTACGGCTGCTCCGGGACATGATCGAGATCCCGAGCGTCGGCCCCTGGTTCGGCGACTCCCCGAGCGTCACCGGCGAGGGCGCCATCCAGGCGTTCCTGCGGACGCGGCTGGAGGAACTCGGCGCCGAGGTCGACCAGTGGGAGCCGTCCGCCGCCGAACTCGCGGTCTACGACGGTGGCCCGGGTTACTTCCCGGACCGGGACTTCACCGGTCGCCCCAACCTGGTGGGACGCATCCGTGCCGACGCGGACTCCCCCGGCCGGCGCTGATGTTCCTCGGTCACTGTGACGTCGTGCCGGGCGGCTCCGGTTGGGACGGTGACGCCCCGTTCGTCTCGCGGGTGGCCGACGGCCGGGTCTACGGACGCGGCGCCTGCGACATGAAGGGCGGCATGGCGGCGGCGCTGGCGGCGATCCACGCGGTCCGGTCCGCCGGTGTGGAGCTGGTCAACGACGTCTGCTTCGCCTCGGTGACCGAGGAGGAGACCGGCGGCATGGGCACCCTGGCCCTGGTGCACCGCGGCTACCGCCCCGAGCTGGGCATCGTCATCCCCGAGCCGACCAGCCTGACCGTGGCCCCGCTGTGCCGGGGCATCCTCTGGGGCGAGATCACCATCCCGGGCAAGGCCGGCCACATCGAGCTGGAACAACCGGACTGGCGGGACGGCGGAGCGGTGGACGCCATCGCCTACGGGCGTCGGCTGCTCGACGCGATCGACGAGATGAACGCCGCCTGGGCGAAGGACCCGGTCAAGAACCACGAGTACCTGCCGCTGCCCGGCCAGATGACGGTGGCCGAGATCCACGCCGGCACCTACCCGTCGGCCTGGGCCGAGTCCTTCACGATCCGGTTCGACATCCAGTACCTCCCGGCGGAACTGGACGAGCACGGCGGTGGCGGCGTGGTGCGGACGCAGGTCGCGGAGATGCTCGCCCGGTTCGTCGGTGACGACCCCTGGCTCACCGCGCACCCGCCGGTGCTCACCTGGCTCGTCGACGCCGACTGCGGCGAAACCCCGGTCACCGAGCCGGTGGTCACCGTACCGCTGGACGTCATGCGGACCCTCGGCCTTCCGGCGGTGTTGCAGGGCGTCACCTGCCACACCGACATGGGACTGCCGATCAAGGCGGGCGTGCCGACGGTGACCTTCGGACCCGGGCAGCTCAGCGTCGCCCACCAGCCGAACGAGTACCTCGACCTTGACGAGTACCGCCGCGCCATCGAGGTGATAGCCCTGATGGTGGTACGGATGTGCACGGCGGCCAGCGATGGGTGACGACCTGGGCCTCGGCGGCGTGACCGTCACCGAGATCATCGCTGGGTACGGCGTTTCCGGTGTCCGTACGGTTCGGACGACCGCGTCCGAGGCCGACCGGACCTGTCTGGTCGAGGCGACGGAGGGCCACTTCGTCCTGAAGATCTCGCCCTGGCCGGGCGGTGGCGCGACGATGCAGGCCGCCCTCCTCGCGCACGTGGCCGGGCACGACCCCGAACTGCCGGTGCCCCGGCTGCTGACGGACACCGACGGCCGCGCGGTCACCCGCCACGGCGACTCCGCCGTGTTCGTGATGACGAAATGTCCGGGCAGCAGTCTGGAAACGGCGGTGCTGACCGGGCCCCTGGTCGACCGGATCGCGCAGGTGCAGGCCGGCCTCATCGCCGCGCTGGCCGACCTGGCCCCGGCCGCGGCCCGTGTACCGACCGAGCAGGAGTGGTGTCTCGACTCGATGCTCGGCTACGCCCCGCTGGCTGAGCAGCACCTCGACACCGGACTCGGCGCGTTCGTGGCCGACGTCGTCGCGGACTTCCGTACCCGGGTGGTCCCGGTCCGGGACGGGCTGCCGCACCAGGTGCTGCACGCCGACTTCAACCTGTCCAACCTGCTCGTCACCGGCGATCGGGTCACCGGCGTCATCGACTTCGGCGACGCGGTCCACGCGCCCCGGGTGTACGACGTCGCGGTGACGACCTGCTACCTGGCTCTGGCGCTCGGGAGCCTCACGCATCCCCTCGTCGACCGGTACGTCGCCACTGTCACGTCGCTGGTCGGGCTGGACCCGGTCGAGGTCTCCCTCGTGCCGGCGCTCGCGCTGACCCGCCTCGCGATGGTGCTCGTGTGGGGTCGCGAGGTCGCGGCCCGCCACCCCGAGCGCGCTGGCTACGCCCTCCGCTACGACGGGCTCGCCGTCGCGCTCGCCACCACCGTCCAGCACGAATCCGTGCCAGTACTCGAATACGGGGGAACTCCGTCATGAGCGCCGTCCGAAACAAGAGCCGCCCGACCGAGTCCGGCGTCCTCGACGGACAGATGATCAACAAGTTCGACCTGGCGCAGGCCGACGCGCTCCCGCCGCGCCAGCAGGCCCTGCTGGCCCGCCGTCGGGCGACGCTCGGCGACATCTACCCGCTCTTCTACGAGGAGCCGCTCTACCTCGTGCGTGGCTCGGGCACCCGGCTCTACACCGCCGACGGCACCGAGTACCTCGACGTCTACAACAACGTCCAGGCCACCGGGCACGGCAACCCGCGCATCGCCGAGGCGGTACGCCAGCAACTCCTCACCCTGGCCACCCACACCCGCTACCTACAGGACGGCGTCGTCGACTACGCGGAGCGGTTCCTGGCCACCCATCCCGACCACCTGGACCACGTGATCTTCTCCAACTCCGGGTCGGAGGCAAACGACCTGGCCATCCGGATCGCCCAGTGGCGCACCGGAAACCTCGGGGTCGTGGTGACCGAGTCGGCGTACCACGGCAACAGCGCGCTGACGGCGGGCTGCTCACCGGAGAACGGGTCGTCGATGCCGCTGGCGCCCTGGGTGCGGACGGTGGCCGCACCCGACACCTTCCGGTACGGCGCCGACGCCGGTGCGGTCTTCGCCGAGTCGATCCGGCGGGCGGTCTGGGACCTGCGGCGGCACGGCATGGGCACGGCGGCGCTGCTGCTGGACTCCATCATGTCGACCGACGGGATCTACCCCGGCGAACCGGGGATGCTCGTCGAGGGCTACCAGGCGATCCGCGAGGCCGGCGGCCTGGTCGTGGCCGACGAGGTGCAGCCGGGTCTCGGCCGGACCGGCGACCACTGG
Source organism: Micromonospora pallida (assembly GCF_900090325.1). Lineage (NCBI taxonomy): Bacteria > Bacillati > Actinomycetota > Actinomycetes > Micromonosporales > Micromonosporaceae > Micromonospora > Micromonospora pallida. The sequence goes on from NZ_FMHW01000002.1 coordinate 5,350,780, forward strand.
TGGGGCTTCCTGCGCCACACCGACCAGGTCGACATGGTGACCTGCGGCAAGCCGATGGCGGGCGGGATGCCGATGGGATCGCTGGTGCTGCCCGCCGAACTCTCCGACGCCTACGCCGCGAGCCACCGGTACTTCAACACCTTCGGCGGCAACCCCGTGACGATCGCCGCCGCGGCGGCGGTCATGGACGAGATCGAGTCCCGGGACCTGATGGGCAACGCCCGCGATCTCGGCGCGTGGTTGACGAAGGAGCTGTCCGGCATCAGCAGTCCGCTCGTCGGTGACGTGCGCGGCGCCGGGCTGTTCATCGGCGTCGAGATGGTGGCCCACCAGGGCCACCCGGCCGGCGACGTCGCCCGCTACGTGGTCAACGGGCTGCGGGCGGCGCACGTCCTGATCAGCGCGGTCGGCCGGTCCGGTCAGGTCCTCAAGATCCGGCCACCGCTGGTCTTCGACGAGGAGGACGCCAAGCAGTTCGTCGAGAGCTACCGGACCGTGCTGCGGGACGTCGAGAGCACGGTCCACAAGCTGGAAGGAGACCGATGAAAGCCGATGTCCTGGCGGTCACCGGGGTCAGCAAGAACTTCGGGGCGGTCTCGGCGCTCCGTGACATCAACCTGACCGTACGGGCGGGTGAGATCGTCGCCCTGCTCGGCGACAACGGTGCCGGCAAGTCGACGCTGATGAACGTCATCTGCGGTTCCGCCACCGCCGACGGCGGCAGTGTGCTCGTCGACGGTGAACCGCTCACCAACCTGGCCGACGCCCGCCGCCTCGGGGTCGGCGTCGTCTACCAGGACCTGGCGCTCGCGCCGCACCTGAACCTGGCCGAGAACCTGTTCCTCGGCAACGAGGCCGTCCGCCGGTACGGGCCGGTCCGGGTGCTGCAACGGCAGCGGATGCGCCGGGAGGCCACGGAGGCCATCGAGCGGCTGGGCATCAGCACCCTGCGCGACGTGACCATGCCGGTCGGCCGGCTCTCCGGGGGCCAGCGTCAGGTGCTGGCCGTCGCGCGGGCGATGAAGTGGGCGAAGAACCTGATCCTGCTCGACGAACCGACGGCCGCGCTGGGGCCCAAGCAGGTGGGCATCGTGCTGGATTCGATCACCACGGCCGCGTCCCACGGGCTGGGCGTGGTGCTGGTGTCCCACGACATTCCGAGCGTGCTGAAAATCGCGGACCGAATCGTGGTGCTCCGCCACGGAACCATTGTCGAGGACCGTACGCCCGCCGGACTGTCGGTAGCTCAGGTCGTGACCATGATGGTGGGTGACGAGTGATGGCAATTTCCGAAGTCACGAAGATTCCCGGTGGCGGGTTGGCCGCCAACCGCGACCTCGGCCGAAAACTGATCACCAACCGCGCGATCCAGATCATCGCGGTGGAGATCGTACTGATCGCGGTGTTCTTCTCGCTGTCACCCGACGGCGCTTTCCTCAACCAGACGAACCTGCGGGGAATGGCCCTGACGGCGTCCCAGGTGATCCTGCTCGCCGTCGGCCAGGCGGTGCTGATGTCCGCCGGGCAGATCGACATCTCGCAGGGCGCCGCGGTGATCCTGTCGTCGGTGGTCGCCGGCAAGGTGATGCTCGCCCTCCAGGGTGACTACCCGCTGGCCGTGGTCGTGCTGCTCGGGCTGGTCGTCTCGATCGCCATCGGCACCCTCATCGGGCTGGCCAACGGCCTGCTCGTCGGGGTGGTGAAGATCAACGCCCTGGTCACCACCCTCGGCACGCTCGGGGTGATGACCGGCATCGCGCAGGTCGTCACCGGCGGCGTCAACCTCTCCGGTATGCCGGCGGAACTCTCCAGCGAGTTCGGTCAGGCGTACCTCGGGGCCCTGCCGCTGCCGATGCTGGCCAGCATGGCGGTCGTCGGGGTGGTCTGGCTGCTGTTCCGGGTCGGCCCCTGGGGCACGCACACCCTGGCGATGGGCTCGAACTTCGGCGCCTCACGTCGGGTCGGCATCGCCACCCTGCGGAACACCCTGGCGATCTTCATCCTGTCGTCGGCGCTCGCCGGGCTCGCCGGGTTCATCGACCTGTCCCGCTATTCGACGACGAACATCTCCGGGCACCTGAACGACTCGATGGCGGCCATCGCCGCGGCGCTGATCGGCGGTACCGCACTCACCGGCGGGCGGATCAGTTTCCTGGGCGCCATCTTCGGCGCGTTCCTGGCGATCATCCTGCAATCCGGCCTGGTGATCATCAATCTGTCCCCGTTCTACCAGACCATCGCGATCGGCCTGATGCTGCTCGTCGCCGTGAGCGTGGACCGCGGTCGAGACCGCCGACGGGACGACTGAACAAACCGCTGTCCGCCCTGCCACCGCCAGCCCTGCCCGCGTCAGTTCTAGCTGCGTCAGTTCTAGCTCAAGGAGCATCAATGCGCTTGTCTCCCCAGCGCCGCGCGTTCCTCGCGGCCTCCACAGCGGTCACCCTGGGTTTCGGCCTCGCGGCGTGTTCGTCCAGCAGCAAGGCGGGGTCGCCGGACGGGACCCCCACCGTCGCCATGGTCACGCCGGAGAGCACCGGCGAGTTCTACGGCGCCATGTACTGCGGCGCGAAGGCCGCCGCGAAGGAGCAGGGCGTCGACCTGAAGATCCAGGGCACCCCCGAGGTGACGGTCGACGCCGAGATGCAGGTGTTGCAGTCCGTCCTGGCGACCGAGCCCGACGGCCTGCTGCTCACCGTCTGGGACAACAACGCCTTCAACCAGACGCTGAAGCCCTACACCTCCACCGGCAAGCCGCTGGTGATGCCCGACTCGTACCTCTCCGACGACAGCCAGGTGCAGAGCATCCGTACCGACTCGTACAAGTCGTCGTACGACGCCGCGCTGAAGGTCGTCGAGGACTTCAAGGTCGCGTCCGGCAAGGTCCTCATCGTCACCGACGCCCCGGGCAACGCGATCCAGACCGCGCGGGCCGAGGGCTTCCGCGACGCGATCAAGACGAAGGCGGGTCTGGAGGTGCTGGAGTTCCAGTACGTCGGGGGCGACGCGGCGAAGGCGTCCCAGGCGGTCAGCTCGGCCCGGTCCGCGAACAAGGACCTCGCCCTGGTGTTCAGCACCAACATCGGCGCGGGCACCGGCTCCGCCAACGGCATCGGCGACGCCAGGGACTCGATCGTGCACGTCGGGTACGACACCTCCTCCGCCCAGGTCGAGGAACTCAAGGGCAACGGCTACGACGCGCTCATCGCGCAGAGCCCGTACAAGATGGGCTACGAGTCGACCACGCTGATCTCGCAGCTCGTCAAGGGCGAGAAGAAGGCGGCCGACATCACCGAGAAGACCGTCTACTCGCCCTGGGCGCTGGTCACCGCCGCCAACGTCGGTACCGCTGACATCGCGCCGTACCTCTACACCACGGACTGCAGCAAGGTCAGTTGATCCCCCGGCCGGGGCGGAGGCGCTGTCCTCCGCCCCGGCCCACCGAAACCACAGGGTGCCTCCGACATGACAGAGCGAACGAATGCGCGGCCGACCGCCGTGTGGTCCGCCGCCGACTCCCTGCGCCGCATCGCCACGGTCGACCGCCACGGGCCGCGCCTCGGGTCGGTTCCGGTGCTGTCGCCGGAGTTGCCGGCCGACGCCGTCCGGCTCGACCGGGAACGGGCCGCCGGCCGGGTACGCGGCCCGTGGCACGGTGTGCCGTACACGATCAAGGACAGCTTCGCTGCGCGGGGCCTGCCGGTCGCCGCCGGCTCGCCCGCCTTCGCCCAACTCGTCGCCGACCGGGACGCCGTGGTCGTGGCCCGGCTCCGGGCCGCCGGCGCGCTGCTGGTCGGCCGGACCGCCATGCCGCCGATGGCCATCGGCGGTGGCCAGGCGGGTCTGTACGGCCGGGTGCGCAGCCCCTACAACCCGGAGTACCTCGCCGCGGCCTGGCACTCCGGATCCTCGATCGGCTCCGCCGTCTCAGTGGCGGCCGGGATCGCCGAGTTCGGCATCGGCGAGGAGACCGTGTCGTCCGGGCGGTCCCCGGCGTCGAACAACGGCCTGGTCGCGTACACCCCGTCCTGGGGAGTGGTGCCCAGCGCGGGCAACTGGCCGCTCCATCCGTACCGGGACGTGGTCGTCCCGCACACCAGAACGGTGGCCGACCAGCGGCGACTGCTGAGCGTCCTCGCCGGCCCGGACGACCGGGACGTGTGGCAGCGGCAGCGGGCGCTCGACATGTCGACCGCCCACCGGGTGGCGGCGGCGCTGCGCGACGGCACCGGTGAGCGCGTGTCTCTCGCCGGCCGGCGGCTCGGTGTGCCGAGGCTGTACGTGGGCGAGCCGTACGCCGACGTCGTACCGGTCGCCCTGCGACCGTCCATCGCGGAGCTGTGGTCGGCGACCTGCACCGCGCTCACCGAGGCCGGCGCCGAACTCGTCGCCGTCGACTTCCCGCTGGTCGAGGCGTACGAGGGCCGCTCGGCCCGGCACCGCGACCTGACCGCCGCCGGTTACCTGCCGGCGGAGTGGACCGCGTTCGAGCTGGGGCCGTTGATGACCTGGGCCTGGCAGTCCTTCCTCGACGACTACACCGACTCCGGCCTGCGGCTGGCCGACATCTCCCCGTACGCGGTCCGCCCCGACCCGCCGTTCGCGGTCGACGCCATCGAGAACGGCCGGCTGCACCCGGGCCGGGACGTGTTCGACTTCGCCGCGATCCTGCGCTCCGCGCCCCCGGCTCCCGAGGTGGTGTCGGCGCAGGTCGAGCAGGCGATGACCGGCCTGGCGGCGGGACGGCGCGACCGGTACGAACGCTGGCTCGACGAACTGGGCCTGGACGGACTCGTCTTCCCGGCCAACAGCGACATCGGGCCGTACGACTGCGACGTGAACCCGTCGTCCGCGCGGCTCGCCTGGGCGGACGGGGCGGTCTTCTCGACCACCAACCACGTGCTCCGGAGGTTCGGCATCCCGAGCGTCACCGTGCCGATGGGGCTCACTGCCGACCTCGGCATGCCCGTGGGGCTGACCCTCTGCGGCCGGGCCTACGACGACGTGCGGCTGCTCGACCTCGCCGAGCAGATCGAAGCCGTACTGCCGCCCCGACCGGCCGCGCCACTGCCGCCGACCGCGCCGCTGCCCTCCACCGCGGTGACCCCGCCCGCCGGAGAGGTCGTCGCGGCAGCGGCCGACCCGAACGTCGGTGCGGCGGCCGACCTGAAGGTCGACGCCCGCGTCCGCGCCGACGGGGCCGTCGACGTCCGGATCCGTACCGGCCTGCCCTCGGGGACCACCGGAATCGTCGAGCTGGCCGGCCTGCGGCTCGTCGTCCCGGCCGGGGACCACCAGCTCGACGTCGTGCTGGACCGGGCCCTCCGTGCTGAGGGGGCCGTCGACGTCCTGGTGGTCCTGTCGGTCGTCGATACCGCCGGCCAACTCACCGGGGTCGCCTTCGCCGAAGCGCCCTTCACCCGCCCGCTCTGACCACCAGTCCACCCGAATCGGAGTTTCCCATGACCTCGACGCTTGACCCGTTGACCAGCACCGACGTACCGCTGCACTGGTGGAGCGCCGTCGCGCTCCGCGACGCCATGGTGGCCGGCGACCTGTCGGCGGTCGAGGTGATGAACGCGTTCTACGACCGCATCGAGGAACTCAATGCGGAGGTCAACGTCATCGTGCACCGGCTCCCCCGGGCCGAGTGCGTGAAGCTGGCGGAGGAGGCCGACCGGGCACGTGCCCGGGGCGACGAACTCGGGGTCCTGCACGGCCTGCCGACCGCCGTCAAGGATCTGGTCGACGTCGCCGGGATGCCCACCTCCCGGGGGTCGCGCCGGTTCGCCAACGGTGGCCCGGCCACCACCGACGCCCCGCACGTGGCCCACATGCGCGCCGCCGGCGCGCTGATCATCGGCAAGACGAACTCGCCGGAGTTCGGGGTCGGCACGGTGACGTTCAACGACGTGTTCGGAGTGACCCGTAACCCCTGGGACCTGACCCGGCACGCCGGCGGATCCAGCGGTGGCGCGGCGGCCGTGGCGGCGGGGATGCTGCCGATCTGCGACGGCTCGGACTCGGGCGGCAGCCTGCGCTACCCGGCCGCCTTCTGCAACATCGTGGGGCTGCGGACCACCCCCGGCCTGGTGCCGGCGGTCTCCGCGGGCACCTCGTGGTCGCCGCACTCGGTCAACGGGCCGATGGCACGTACCTGCGCGGACACCGCCCTCACGTTGGCCGGCATGTCCGGGCGACACCGGCTCGCCCCGCTGTCGAACCTGCGGGCCGAGCCGGCGGGGGTTCCGACGCCCGACCGGGCCCCCCGGGTCGGCTGGAGCACCGACCTCGGCGGGCTGCCCGTCACCGGGGAGGTCGCCACCGCGTTGGCACAGGCCCGCGCGCGGCTCGAGGCGGCCGGGGTGGAGGTCGTCGACGTCGACCTCGACACGGACGGCCTGGACCGCTGCTGGCAGGTGATCGAGATGTTCGGCTGGTTCACCCTGCTGGGCCGGCACCCGATCGAGCACCCCGAGCTGTACCGGGACGACTTCGTGGTCAACGTGACCGAGGCCGCCGGCTACACCACCACCGACCTCGCCGACGCCCTGCACCGCCGGTACGCCGCGTTCGAGCAGATGGCCCGGGTGCTCGACGGGCTCGACGGCCTGATCACCCCGAGCGCTCCCGTGGTGGCGCCGAACGCCGACCTGCCGTGGGTGCCCGAGATCGACGGCACCACCTTCGACCGGTACTTCCTCTGGCAGCGGATGGCGTGCCGGCTGGTGCCGTCGGCGCATCCGGTGCTGGCCATGGGCGCGGGGTTCGACCCGCAGGGACTGCCGGTGGGCCTCCAGGTGGTGGGGCACCACGGCGCGGACGGCGCGCTGCTCACGCTCGGCGAGCGGCTCGAACCGGCGCTCGGGGTCGCCGGCCTGCATCCGCGAATCTGAGCCCATCATGGGGACGGACAGCCCGCCGGTCGGCATCCGACGACAGCGATCGGCGGCCGGGGAGTATCGACGGAAGAGCGGAGAACGACGGCCAGTGGGGGAGAACAACCAGACGCGGCGCCGCCGCCGGATCCTCGAACTGCTCAAGGAGCACGGCCGGCTGGAGGTCGTGGCCCTGAGCCAGCAACTCGGCGTCACCGAACTGACGGTCCGCCGGGACATCGAGTACCTGGACTCGGCCGGCGTCGCCCGCCGGGTGTTCGGCGGGGTCGAGGTCAACTCCGGACGCAGCTTCGAGCCGCCGTTCGCCTTCCGCCTGGAGACCAACCGGGCGGGCAAGGAGGCGATCGCGCGGGCCGTGGTGGACCGGATCTCGCGCGGCTCCAACGTGGCGATCGACTTCGGGACCAAGACGTACTTCGTCGCGCAGGAGATCCGTCGCCGCCGGCTCCAGATCTTGGCCGCGCCGACCAGCATGCAGGTGGCGGACGTGCTCGGGCAGGACCCCGACATCCACGTGTTGTGGCCCGGTGGGGAACTCAAGCCGATCGAGCTGAGCCTCTTCGGTTCGGTGACCGAGCGGTTCTTCCGCGAACGCCGCTGGGATGTCGCCGTGGTGGGCGTTGCCGGGGTGAACATCGAACAGGACGCGTTCAGCGACTACAGCCAGACGGACGCCCACGTCAAGGCGGCCATGGTGGAGGCGGCCGACACGGTCGTCCTCCTCGCGGAGAGTCGGCACCTCGACGCGCCGTCGTTCGCCCCGGTGTGCCGGCTGGCGTCCGCCGACGTCGTGGTGACCGACGCCACCGGGCCACACAAGGTCCTGGACGCTCTGGAACGCAAGGGAATCGAGGTCGTACGTGCCACCGAGTAACGCCACCGCCGGGGTCGAGCGCGCGCTGAAGCGACTGGCGCAGGTCGACCGCCCCGAGGTGTGGACCAGCCTGCGTACCGCCGACAGCCTGCTCGCCGAGGCACAGGAACTCGACGCGCGGGCGGCGGACGGGGAGGCCCTGCCGCTGCTGGGCCTGACCGTGGCGGTCAAGGACAACATCGACGTGGCCGGGCAGCCGACGACCCTGGGCTGCCCGGGTGCCGCCTGGCAGCCCGACGTCGACGCGGACGCGGTGGCCCGGCTGCGCCGGGCCGGGGCGATCGTGCTGGGCAAGACCAACCTCGACCAGTTCGCGACCGGGCTGGTCGGCACCCGCAGCCCGTACGGGGTGGTCCGCAACGCCCACCGGCCCGAACTCGTCTCGGGCGGGTCCAGCTCCGGATCCGCCGTGGCGGTCGCGCTGGAGGTGACCGACCTGGCACTCGGCACCGACACCGCCGGCTCCGGTCGGGTCCCCGCCGCGCTCAACGGAATCGTGGGCGTGAAGCCGACCCTCGGTCTGGTGCCGACGACCGGCATGGCGGACGCCTGCCGGCCCTTCGACACCATCACCGTCTTCGGCCGCGACCTCGACACCGCCGTACGCGGCGTGCGGGTGATCACCGGACCGGGTGACCGGGACGGCCTCTCCCGCCGGTGGCCCACTGACGTACGGCTCGCCGCCGGGCCACGGCCGACCGTCGCGGTGCCGGACGAGGCCGGTCTGCGCGCGGTCGCCCCGGAGCTGCGTCCACTGTGGGACCAGGCGCTCGCCCGGCTCGCCACCGTCGCCGACCTGCGGGTGGTCGACGTGTCACCGTTGCTGGACGCGGCGCTGCTGCTCTACGAGGGCGCGATCGTCGCCGGACGCTACGCGGCGGCCGGCCGGTGGGTCGGCCCGACCGCCGAGGACGGCGTGCCCGGACTCGACCCGACCGTGGCGGGCATCGTGCGCGGGGCCCGCACCCCGGCGGGCTGGGAGTACGTACGCGACCGGGCCGCGCTCGACGACGCCCGCGCCCGGGCCGCCGAACTCCTGGCCGGCTGTACGGCGCTGGTGCTGCCCACGGCCCCGCTGCACCCCACCATCGCCGAGGTCGCGGCCGACCCGGTCGGCGTGAACAGCCGGATGGGCACATACACGAACTTCGTCAACCTGCTGGACCTCTGCGCGACGGCGGTACCGGCGGGCGAGAACGAGGCGGGCTCCTTCGGCATCTCCGTCATCGGTCGGGCCTTCGACGACCAGGTGTGCACCGACATCGCCGCGCGGTTCCTCGGCGTCGCCGCACCCTCGTGGGTGGACACCGAGGTCCCGTTGGCCGTGGTCGGTGCCCACCTGCGGGGCGGGCCGCTCCACCACGAACTCGTCGACCTCGGCGCCCGCTTCGGCGGCGACGTCACCACCGCGCCGTCCTACCGGCTCTACGCGCTGGACACCGAGCCACCGAAGCCCGGCCTGGTGGAGGTGGCCTCCGGCGGCGCCGAGATCGCCGGGGAGCTGTGGTGGCTCTCGCCGGGCGGGCTCGGTCGATTCCTGGCCGCCCTGCCCGCGCCGATGACCCTCGGCCGGGTACGGCTGGCCGACGGCCGGGACGTGGTCGGCTTCGGGTGTACGCCCGGGGCGCTGACCGGTGCCGAGGACATCACCGCCTTCGGCGGCTGGCGGGCGTACCAGCAGCGGGCCGGCAGCCCGGCGTGAGCCTCGACGGGTCCTCGCCTCCCTCGTCGAGCTCGCGAGCAGCCGGAGATCGACGCCTGGCCCGGCCACCTGATCCGGCAGAACGACAGGCAGAACTTCCTGCGGGACACCCACTCCCGGGCATGGCGAACGTCACAGAACACTTCCGACATCGCTCCGCTGAGCAGCGCAAACGTCGTCAGCCTCGGCAGTTGTCGTCGTCGACGAGCCCATTGCGGCACCGTGCCGCCGCCGCTACGAAACGTGCAGCTGACGTCATCGCCAGTGCCCGTTCACCCCCGATCGCGCAGCCGCGCCGATCACCCCCGAAGTGGAGCGAACCCCCATGCGACAACGCCGTCTTCTGGCGTACGGCGCACTCGGCGCCACGCTGGCGACCGTACTGGTCGGAGTGCCACCCGCCGCCGCCCGCCCCACGGCGACCCCGTCGGCTCCGCCAGCGCTTTCGGCTCCGGCGGCCTCCCCGGCCGACGACCAGGAGCCCACGCGGAGGCTGACCTTGTTCACCGGCGACCGGGTCACCGTTCGCGGCAAGGAGGTGACCGTCGCGCCGCGTGAGGGCGTCCACTTCGTACGCCTCCAGCGGGACAGGGCCGACTACGTCATCCCGTCCGACGCCATCCCCCTGTTGAAGGCCGACCGGCTGGACGAGCGGCTGTTCAACGTCACCGCCCTGCTCGAGTTCGGCTTCGACGAGCTGTCGTACCTGCCGTTGGTGGTCTCCGACGCGACCGCCGTGCGCGGCCTCGCCACCGGTCCGGAACTGGAGGCGGTGGACGGCTTCGCCACCAGGGTGCCGCGCACCGACCTGGCGAAGACCTGGCAGACCACGAAGTCCTCGCTGACCCGGGGCAAGATCTGGGCGGACGGTGTCCGCAAGTCCAGCCTGGACACCAGCGTGCCGATGATCGGCACCCCGGCCGCCTGGTCCGCCGGGTACGACGGCACCGGCGTGAAGGTCGCGGTGCTCGACAGCGGCATCGACGACACCCACCCGGACCTCGCCGGCAAGGTGGTGGCACGGCGCAACTTCATCCCCGAGATCGAGAGCGCCCTGGACCTCAACGGGCACGGCACCCACGTGTCGTCGACCATCGCCGGCAGCGGCGCCGCCTCCGGCGGGAAGTACAAGGGGGTGGCTCCCGGCGCGACCCTGCTCGACGGCAAGGTGTGCTGGAACGTGGAGGGCCGGGGCAGCTGCTCCGACTCGGCGATCCTGGCCGCGATGCAGTGGGCGGCCGAGTCCGGTGCCACCGTCGTCAACATGAGCCTGGGCACCCAGGACACCATCGGCGTCGACCCGCTGGAGCAGGCGGTCAACGACCTGACCGCCGAGTACGGCACGCTCTTCGTCGTCGCCGCCGGCAACTACAACGGCTGGCAGTTCCGGGTCGGATCGCCGTCGACGGCGGACGCGGCCCTGTCGGTGGCGAACTTCGACAAGGCCGGGGAGCTGAACTGGTCGTCGCTGCGCGGCCCGCGTATCGGTGACTTCGGCGTCAAGCCGGACATCGGCGGACCGGGCACCGAGATCACCGCCGCCCGGTCGCCCAGCGCCCTCGGCCACCTGCCGGCGGGGTCCTACTTCGCCGCCACCGGCACCTCCATGGCCGCTCCGCACGTGGCCGGCGCCGCCGCCCTGCTGGCGCAGGCCCACCCGGGCTGGCATGCCGCCCAGTTCAAGGAGGCGCTGATGGCGACGGCGTCACCGAACCCGGCGTACGACGTCTTCGCCCAGGGTGCCGGCTTCGTCGACGTGGCCAAGGCGTTGAGCCAGCCGGTCACCGTCACGCCGGCCTCGCTGAGCCTCGGCGTGCTCGAGTGGCCGCACACCGAGGACCCCACCGTGCGAACCATGACCTACCACAACCGGGGCGACCAGCCGGTGACGCTCGACCTGGCCCTGGACGGCGACGCGCCGGCGGGCCTGCTGACCCTGAGCGCGCGCACCCTGACCGTCCCGGCCGGTGGTGACGCCACCGTCCAGGTCACCGTGGACGAGCGGGCGAGCACCTCGTACGGGCTGTACAAGGGGCGTCTGGTGGCCACCGGCGGTGCCGTGAAGCTCCAGACGCCGTTCAGCGTCTACCACGAGGAGCCGGCGGCGGGCCTGAAGGTCTCTGCCATCGGCGCGGACGGGAACGCCCCCGCCACGGTGATGGTCGAGCTGGTCAACCCCGACCCGCAGAACTACGCCAGCCACACGTTCTACACGTCGAGCGCGTCGGTACGGGTGCCGCTGAACAGCTCCTGGCGGCTGTCGGCGTACATCGAGAACCCGGACGGCACGATCGCCCTGCTCACCCACAACAGGATCGTCGCCGACGCCGACCAGGAGGTGGTGCTCGACGCGCGGAAGGCCCGACCGCTGGACATCACCGTGCCGGACACCCGGGCGCAGTCGCAGGACGCCTCGGTCATGGTGTTGCGCGGCGGCGACCGGCTGACGACGTACGCGGGGGTCACGGGCGAGCTGGACACCATCCGCACCGCCGACGTCGGCCCGGCCGACCTGCCGGGCCTGGCCACCCAGGTGCACGCGGCCTTCCAGGGCCCGGCCCGGACCGACCGCGCGCCAGACGTCTACCAGTTGGGCTGGCGGATCAAGGGCTCCTTCATCACCGGTCTGGTCCGGCACGTCTCCCGGGGTGAGCTGGCCACGGTCGACGCCCAGTACGCGCAGAACGCGACCGGGGTGGCGGCGTCGCGTACCAACACCACGCCCGACCCGGACGTCAGCGGCGGCGGGCTCATGCTGACCAGCGAACTGCCGGCGGTGGCGACGCCGGGACGCCGTACCGAGTACTACAACGGCGCCGTGCAGTGGCGGTCCGTCGTCCGGGAGGAGACCGTCGCCGGCGGTCTGTTGATCCTCGACCTGACGCACCCCCAGGCGGTCACCTACCAGCCCGGCCGCGACTACGTCGAGCGCTGGAACGGCGCGGTGCTCCAGACCACCCTGACCCCGCAGTACGGTTCCCCGCTCGTCACCCGGCAGGGCAACGCCGTACGGGCCAGCCTCACCGACTACGCCGACGGGGCCGGCCACGTGGGTCTGCCGTACTCGATGACCAACCACCGCTTCACCCTGCACCGGGGCGACACGCTGGTGGGCGAGTACAACTACCTGTACGGCTCGTGGGAGGTGGCCGCCGAACCGACCACCTACCGGATGCGGTACGAGCTGGACCTGCCGGAGCCGTACCGGCTGTCCCGACGCCTGGAGACGGAGTGGACCTTCACCACCTCCGCCGCCCAGGAGGGCGCGCTGCCGCTCACCTCGATCGGGTTCCAGCCGGCGCTGGCGCTGGACAACAGCGCCCAGGCGGGCAAGAAGCTGGACATCCCGCTGACGTTTGCCCAGCAGGCGACCGCAGGCCGGATCACGTCGGCGGACGTGTCGGTGTCGTACGACGACGGCCGGACGTGGACCGCAGTCCGGACGACGGAGAAGCACGGGCAGTACACCGCCACGGTGCAACACCCGAAGGGCACCTCAGGCTTCGTGTCGCTGCGGGCCACCGCCGTCGACAGCGCGGGGAACACCGTCACCACCACCGTCTACCGGGCCTACCAGCTCCGGTAGCCAGGCGTGGACACGCGGGGCCGGGCACGCGCTGCCCGGCCCCGCCGTTCATAGGTCCGGGCCTCGCGCATCCACTGGTCCCGGGCCCGCCGTTCACGAGGCCGGGCCCGCCGTTCACGAGGCCGGGCCCGCCGTTCACGAGGCCGGGCCCGCCGTTCACGAGGCCGGGCCCGCCGTTCACGAGGCCGGGCCCGCCGTTCACGAGGCCGGGCCCGCCGTTCACGAGGCCGGGCCCGCCGTTCACGAGGCCGGGCCCGCCGTTCACGAGGCCGGGCCCGCCGTTCACGAGGCCCGCGCGTTCACGAGACTCGGCGATCCGTCGGCGAACCGAGCCCGGCGAGCCGGCCGAGCGCCTGGTCCGCCAGGTCTGCCGGCCCGACGCGGCGGGCGATACGGACCGCCCGGCGCAGCTCGCCCCGGGCCTCGTCGACCCGGCCCAGCCGGACGAGCGCGCTACCCAGCCCGTACCGGCACCGCGCCTCGCTCTGCCGTACCCCGGCCCGTTGCAGCGGGGGCAGCGCCACCCGGAAGCTGGTCGCGGCCGTCGCCCAGCGTCGCAACGCCAGCAGGCTCAGGCCGACGTTCAGATGCAGGTGACCGGCGGTCAGGTCGACGACCTGCGGAGACGGCGCGCGGGCCGGATCGGCGAGCAGCGTTTCCAACCGCTGGTACTGCTCGATGGCCTCCCGGTGCCGGCCGGCCTGGGCGAGGCTGCCGGCCAGCAGGGACAGTCCCTGCGCGTACCCGTCCCAGTCCCCGGCGGCGTCGAACAACGGCAGCGCCTGCCCGGCCGCCGCCTGCGCCCGCGTGGCGTCGCCCCGGCGCCGGGCCGCGGACCCGAGGTACGTCCACGCCCAGCCCTGCTGGCTGGCGTCACCCACGGCGGCGGCCAGCCGCAGCGCCTCCCGGGCGGGTGCCTCCGCCAGGTCGGGACGCAGGAGGCAGGCGGTGTACACCCACGAGACGTAGTTCAGGTGGACGGCCTGGTTGCGCGGGTCGCCGAGCGCCTCGGCCGAGGCCGCCGACATCTGGTACACCTCCAGCCAGTTCCCCCAGTGCGTCCAGCGGTCGGAGAACCAGTGCATGGCGTCAGCGACGGTCATCACCTCGGCGTGCCGGCCGGCGGCGAAGGCGGCCCGCAGTGCACCGAGCCAGTTCAGGCCCTCCTGCTGGATCCAGCGTCTGGCTTCCTCGGCGGAGGCCGGTCTTCCGCCAGCTCCACCGGCGTACGCCGGCTCGAACCACTGCCCGGCGGCGACCGCGGTGTCGAGCAACCAGGTGACCACCCGGTCCTCGACGCGCCGCCGGTCCGCCACGGTCTCCTCGGCGGCCAGGCGGGCCCGAGCGAACAACCGCATGAGGTCGTGGAAGCGGTAGCGTCCGTCGGTGGCCGGCTGGAGCAGCCCGAGTTCGGCCAACTCCTCCAGGGCCGCCTCGGTCTCCCGGACACCCAGGCCGGTCGCCTGGGCGGCCAACTCCGAACCGACGTCCGGGCCGGGAATCAGGGACAGCCGCCGGAACGTACGGGCGGCGGCCGGGGACAGTTGCCGGTAGGAGAGCATGAACGGCGCCGCGACCTGGAGGTCCCCGGCGACCAGCAGGTCGAGCCGGTCGTCCTGGTCGGCCAGCCGGCACAACAGGTACTCGATGCTCCAGTCCGGACGGCTGAGCAGACGGTTGCCGGCAATCCGCAGCGCCAGCGGCAGGTGTCCGCACGCCTGCGCGAGACCGAGCAGCATGTCGTCCGGCTCGGCGGCGGCGCGGTCCGGTCCGATGATCCGTTGCAGGAGGGCGACCGCCTCACCTCGGGTGAGAGCCGGCAGGACGAGCCGGTCGACCGCTTCCAGGCCGGCCAGCCCGCGTCGGCTGGTGATGATCGTCATCGTGCTCCCGGCACCCGGCAACAGCGGGCGGACCTGCGCCTCGTCCGCGGCGTTGTCGAACAGGAGCAGGCTGCGCCGCTCGCGCAGCAGTGCCCGGTACAGGGCGCTGCGGGCGTGCTCGTCGCCGGGCACCCGGGCTTCCTCCACGCCCAACGTGGTCAGCAGGCGAAGCAGGAGGTCGTTCGGGCGGGGCGGATCGGGGTCCAGGCCGCGCAGGTCGATGAAGAGCACACCGCCCGGGAAGGACTCGGCGTACCGGGTGGCGGCCTGCACCATGAGCGCCGTCTTGCCCAGGCCGGGCGGCCCGGAGACGACCGCGACCACCGGAGCACCCTGCCGGTCGGGGTGTTCGGCGCTGCGCGCGACGAGGTCGCCGAGCCAGCCCAGTTCGCCGTGCCGGCCGGTGAAGTCCGCGACGGTCCGTGGCGGCGCCAACGCCGACGCCGTCGCCGGCACACGACGGCCGGCTCTGGCGGCCTCCCGTAGCGCGGCAGCCGAGTTGTCCGGCAGGTCCAGTGCCCGCACGATTGCCTCGACGGTCCGCCGCTGCGGCACCCGGCTCCGGCCGCGTTCCATGTCGCTGATCGCCCGGACGCTGACGCCCGACGCCGCAGCCAACTCCTCGATCGTCAGGCCGGCGTCGGTGCGGTGCCGGCGCAGCAGCCCGCCGAGGCGGTTCGACTCGGGCGTCGACTGGTCGGCCCGGTCGGGCGGGACCGGCGCCTGACCGTCCGGTACCGGGCGGCCACCGGGAGCGCCCATCAGTCCGGCAGCAGGGTCGCCCCACGGCCACGGGCCACCTGCTCCGGGCCGGCCGAGTCGATCACCTGCGGCATGCGCCCGATCATGCCACGCTCCCCGGTTCAGGCGGCACCCCTGATGAACAGGCAGTTCGTGGCAGACAGCGTCTACCGTCAGCCCGTGCTCGATCCCACAACTGTCTTCGACGGTTCCGGCCCGATGGAGGCCCCGGTCACCGACGCGGCTCTGCGCGCGGTGGAGGCGCAGCTTGGACACAAGCTGCCTACCGCGTACGTCGACCTGGCCCGTCGGCACAACGGCGGCTCGTTTGCCCGTGACGCCCATCCGGCACCCAACCGAACCTCCTGGGCTGAGGACCACGTTGGCGTATACGCGCTGGCGGCGATCGGTCGAACTGCTCCGTTCAGCCTCTGCGGCGAGTTCGGCAGCGCATTCTGGGTAGCGGAATGGGGCTACCCCGACATCGGCATCTACATCGCCGACTGCCCGTCTGCGGGTCACGACATGATTGCCCTCGACTACCGCTCGCCTGGGGAGCCGGTCGTCGTACACGTCGACCAGGAATGGAACTATCAGATCACCGTCCTCGCCCCCGATTTCGAGACCTTCGTGACCGGCCTCGTCGACGGATCCGACTACGACGTTGACGACTGATCGCCAGGTCCGCGACGAGGCAGCCTGCGGCCTCAGCCCTGGACCGACTGCCAGGGTCCGGTCGGTTCCCGCTACGTCCGGAGTCGGCTGGCTATCGCGTGGACCAGGACGACCACCCAGCCGATCGCGGCAAGCGCGCCGGCCACGGCAAGCCCGGTGAAGAGCAGCCAGGTGCTGCCGCCCTGGGCGGCGAAGACACCCCTGCGGGCGCCGGTGTCGCGGGCCGCCACGGTGGCCCCCGAGGTCAGTTCATCCGGCCCGTCGTAGACGATGACGTCGCTGCGCGTCGTCCCGCCCCCGTCCGGGACGAAGTCGCCGTACCAGTTGCAGTTGCGGCCGCACGTCTCGTAGCGCGCGATGAATGTGCCCGCCGTGCCGTCACCGGCCTTCGCCTGCCAGGCCGCAGCGACGTCGGGTATGGCAAGGCTCAGCCCGAGGAGGGCGAAAAAGGGCAGCCCGACCCAGAGCAGGAACTTCATCCCCCAGCCAGCTGTCCCATTCGCCACGAGCACACCGTAACGAGACCGGTCCAGCTACCCGCCGCGCGCACCGCCCTCGCCGGCTCACCTCCCGCTCTACGACAATCGCAACATCGAGAAAGGCCGTCTCCGGTGGGCGGAGACGGCCTTTGAACTCGGGTGGCCGGAGGCACCACCATGCGAACCATATGGTGACCGTGGCAGCGAGCCGCTTCCGCTACGTCGACGCTGCCCCAACGCTTGATCGACAGACCGCCAGGTGCCGGATTCGCCTGATAGACGACCCCACCGGGTTGTACAACTTCTTGTACGCCAAGCTCAGGAGGCCTCATGCGCACCGTCCCCTACTCAGAAGTCCGGCAGAACCTGGCCAAGATGCTCGACCATGTCGTGGACGACGCCGAGGAAGTGGTGATCACCCGCTCCGGCGGTGAGGCCGCCGTCATCATCTCGCTGCGTGAGTACGAGTCACTGAAGGAGACGGCATACCTGTCGGCCAGCCCCGCCAATGCGCGCCGTCTGAACGAAGCCGTCGAAGAGCTGCGCAACGGGGCGGGGAGATGCACGACCTGATCGACCCCGATGCCGGTCCAGGCGAGACGTCGCCGGACTGCCGTCGGGCGACAACGTACAGCCGCCATCAATGACGGGCGCAACAACCGCGCGGCAAGGGGCTGCCCCCACCCACCTACGGCGCCCCGGGGGCTCGAACCCTGGCCCTTCGATGGGGGCTAGTGGATCAGCTCGAAGGAGGCCATCATCGAGGTCAGGGTCGACTCGTCCAGGTCGGCGCGGTCGGCCAGGTACGTACCGAGCATGGTGTAGACGCTGCGCAGCCCGGACGGCGAGCGGTCCGGCGCCTCGGTCACCACGGCGATCTGGCGTACCTCGCGGCCGTCGACCACGGTCCCGCTGGAGCGGACCGCGACCGGCAGACCGCCCGGGGCGGCCGGCTGGTCGATGCCGGGGTCGATGATCCGTCGCGGCGTGTCGTCGGCGAGCGCCAGTTCGGCCACCTCGCCCAGGGTGAGGTCCTCGGGTAGCCGTCGGCCGAAGAGCACCAGGTTGGCCCGGAACCCGTCGGCCGGCGGGGCGAGGAAGGCCATCAGCCCCTCGTCCGGTTCCACCGCGCTCCACTGCTCGGGCGCGGCCAGCCGGAACGGCCACAGGCCGGGGGAGATCGCGTTCGGCCACTCCACGACGGTCATCCGTTGTCCTTCTCTCAGAACGGGTTGATCTTGCCGGCCACGTCGGCGACCGCCTTGGCGCCGTCTCCGATGTGGCCGGCGATCTTCGGTACGTCCACCTCGCCGCCGACCGTGATCTTGCCGCCGATGCCGAGCGCGAGACCGACACTGGCCTGCACCTTCACCTTGCCGCCGTCGACCCCCGCGTCCACCCCGGCCGAAGCGCCGACGCCGATCTGCCCCTCCGCGACCCCCGGGGGCGTACGCCGAGCACGTCCACCTCGCCCCGGGCAGTGCCCCGGATTCCGGCGAAGGCCTCCGCCTCCGCCCGGAGCCGGCCACCGCTGCGACCCCCGTTGATGTCCAACCCGCCGCCGGCGTCCGCGCCGCCCCGGCCACGCAGCTCGCCCTGCGCACCGAAGCCGCCGGCCCGCAGCTTGGCCTTGACCCGGGCGTCGAACGCGTTCACCTCGGCCCGCGCGTTGACCGAGGCGCCGTACCGGTCCTTGCCGACCCGGCCCAGGCCGCCCTCGGCCATCGCGAGTCGGTGCAACAGTTGCAGCTGCACGTCCACGCTGCCGTTGCGGCCCTTCAACAGGGACTTCTCGTAGTTCTTCAACGAGCCCTGCCAGGTCCGGGACCCGTACAGCAGGGAGAAGAGCGGGTCCTTGGGGCTCAGGCCGTTGCGGGCCAGCCGCCGCCGTTCCGCCGGGGTCAGGTTGCGCCCGCCGGTGGACCGGCCCTTGTTGGGCATGCCGCGGGTCTTGATGTCGTCGAGGAGCCGGGGACCGAACACCGTGTGGTTGGTCACCCGGCCAGGAGCACCGGGCGCGCCCGGGATGGCCGGCGCAAGCGCAGCGGCCGACCGGCACACCGCGACGAAGGCCTGCACGGCCCGCTTGCGGTCCCGCAGCGCGTCCTCGTGCCGCTCGGCGGCCCGGCGGTGTGCCCGTTCGGCCTCCTCCACCTCCCGCTGGGCCCGGAGCACACCGGACATGTCCGGGGCGGGGACCTCCAGCCCGGCGGCGCGGTCGATCGACGCCCGCTTGGCCGCCGCGCCGAACCCGATCTGCTCGGCGGAGAGTTGCCGGCGGGCCTCGTCCAACCGGGTCTCGGCGCGGTCCAGCACCTTGCGGGCCCGCTGCTCGTCCTCGATCGGTCCGGCCACCGTGCCGAGCGCCTCGGCGACCCGCTCGTGCGCGGCCCGCGCGGCGGCGAACGCGGCGTCCAGCGCGCCGAGGGCGCCCTGGAACCGGGCGCCGGCCGGGCCCACCAGCACCTGGGCAGCACCGGCGGTGCCCGTGCCGGCGAAGCTGGCGCTGGCCCGCCGGACGGTACGCACCGAGTGGTCGAGGGCACCGGCGCGGGCCCCGTTGTCCCGGGCGGCCCGGCGCAGGGCGTCCGGGTCGGCGGTGTCGGTCGACATGGTCACTCCCCGGCCAGCGAGAAGGCCACCGCGGTCATGTTCGCCTGGCGGGCGATGACCGTCGCTGCACCCTGCAACCGCTCGAACTGGGCGCTCCACCGACGGGTGAAGTCCGCCAGCGCGGCGTCCGCCGCCGGGTCCCCCACCGATGCCGAGACGGGGCAGGTCCGGGGCAGCCCGGCCGCCGCCGTGCTGACCGCGGTGCTCACCGCGCGCAGCCCGGCGGGGTTGGCGCCAATCGATCCCAAGCTCATGTTCGACACGCTAGGTCCGGGCCGGGCGGCGGCCAATGGGAAGTGTTCCCCACCCTCACCGCCCGGCGTCGACCACCAAGGTCCGCGCTGGTAGCCGTAGGGCGGCGACGATCCGCTGCCGCCGGGACGACGCCGTGGCGAGCTGCCGTCGTACCGTGTCGGCCAGGGCCCAGGCCCGGTCGGCGTCGGCGGTCGTCACCCGCGTCGGACCGTACGCCGCCGCGTCGACCAGCGCCACCAGTTCCCGCGCCGGTACGTCGGCCGCCGGGGCCCGGCCGGACAGTGTGGCCAGCGCCTCGCCGGTCGTACTGGCCCGGGAGATGGCGACTCCCGTCTCGGCACAGCGTTCCAGGGTGTCCCGCCAGGCGGCGAGCAGCCGGCGACCGGGGTCGTCGAGGCGGCGTCGCCGGGCCCGTACCGCCCACTTGACCGTCGGTGGCCCACCCAGCAGCACGAACAGCACCAGCGTGGCGAGCAGCGTCACGGTCAGCCAGGGCGGGACCGGCTCCGGTCGTCCGGCGTCCGGGCCGGCACCGGTTGGAGCGGCCGCGCCGGCGGAGGTGGCGGGGGTCGGTGCGCTGAGCGTACGGGTCGGTTCGGGCTCGCTGCTCGGTGGCGGCTCGGGCTCGTCCGGACGGCGGTCGCCGGACTGGCCGGGGGTGGGGTGGAACGGCACCCAACCGGCCCGGGTGAAGCGGACCTCCGCCCAGGCGTCCACGTCCCGGCCGGTGACCACGCGGCTGCCGCCGTGGCCCGCCCGAGTGCGGAACCCGACCACCACCCGGGCGTCGTAGCCCAGCGCCCGGGCCAGTACGGCGAACGCCGACGCGTACTGCTCGGCCGTGCCGTTGCGGGTCTTCAGCAACTGGTCGATCTGGTAGAGCCCGTGCCCGGCCGGTGGTCGCGGCGAGGTGTCCAGCCGGTAGTCGCCGGTACGGGCGAAGTGGTCGGCGAGCCGGCGCAGGGCGGGGTAGCCCGCGCTGGTCCCGGTGACCGAGGTGGCCTTGGCGACCAGCCCGGACGGCACCGGACTGCCCGACACCGATCCCGACGGGGGCACGGCCGGTGGGTCGATCGGCAGGTCCGCCGCCTCGAAGCGGGGTACGGCGCTGCGCACCGTGTACGCGTCCGGCGCCGGTTGGTTGTCCGGGAAGATCACGTCCCCGGTGGCCCGGTCCACTCCGAGCCCGCTGCGCGACACCTCGACCGGCCGACCGGCACTGACCAGCCACTCGAGCGGGCCCCGCTGGTCGATCCGGACCTCCTGGGTGACCAGTTCCGCCGGGCCGGTCGGAGCGGGTAGCTGCTGTCCGGCCCGCCAGTAGGTGGCCGCGCTGGTCCAGTAGGTGCCGTCGAACCGGTCCAGTGTGGCGTACCGCAACCGGTTGGCCGCTTCGTCGCCGGTGACGGTGAGCCGCAGGCTGAGTTTTCCGGTCCGCAGCGCCGGGAACTGGGCCAGCGGGCTGCTGCCCGTACGCGGGCGTACCGGCTGTGCGACCAGGTCCCGGGGATCGGGTGGGGTCCGGTCGCCGGCCGCGGTGACCAGGTTCGGCCCGAGCAGGCTGGCTGCCGCCCCGGCGGCCAACACCAGGACCAGTCCGGGCAGGGCGACCAGCCGACCGGCCAGCCCGACGGTCCGGCCCTGCCGGCCGGCACCGGCCTGCTGGGCGCGCCGGCCGGGGCCGGTGGTCGGGGCACGCTGGTCGGCGGCGGCGGTGGCGAGCAGCGCCAGGACGGTCCCGGCCACCGCCGGTGCCAGCCAGCCCGGTACGTCGGTCGGCGTGGTCAGGAGCAGGCCGGCGGTCATGGCCAGCAGCGGCACCGGCAGCGCCCAGGGCACGGCGGCGCCGCGCAGCGACGGTTCCACCGCGCCGATGCCGGCCAGCCCGGCGAGTACGGCCACCAGGGCCAGCTCCGGTCCGCCCGGGTCGACCGGCGGCACGGAGGTGAGCAACCGGTACGGCCCGTCGGTGACCCGGGACGGGCTGACCAGCACGACGTATCCGACGAGTACCAGCAGTTCGACGGTGAGCCGGGTGACCGGCGGAACCCGGGTCGTCGCGGCGAGCAGCAACCCGACCAGGGCCGGCACCAGGGCGGCGCCGGCGGTCGGCAGCAGGTATCCGGGGTCGGCCAGGGCCTCGTCGACGGTCCGCCCGAAGAGCCCCGCGAAGGCGACCACCGGGGCCAGTCCGAGCAGGCTGGCCAGTGCCGCCCTGGCCAGCAGCCATCGCCTCACCGGCGTCCTCCCGCGAGTCCGCTGTAGGCGGTCGCCGCGCTCCGGGCCCGGTCGGCGCGGATCACCACCAGTCCTCCCTGCACGCTGACCGACGTACCGGTGGTCGGTTCCCCAGCCGGGACGCCACGCGGACCGTTCCCGGGACCGGCCTGCGCCGGGACGCCGCGCGGACCGTTCGGGGAGTGGGCAGCCGAGCCGTCCGCGACGAGTTGCACCAGCACGATCCCGCCGAACCGGCGCGTCTGCCCGGCCAACGCGGGCGCCAGTGCCGGATCCGCCCCGCTGACCACCACCAACCCGCCACCGGCCGGGGCGCGGGCGACCATCGCCAGCAGCTCGGTCAGATCGCGGTCGTCGGTACGGCCGGCGGCGGCCAGCCGGTCCAGCGGACCACGAGCGCCGAGCCGGGCCAGGTCCGCGCCGTCCTCGCCGAGCACGGCGAGGCTGACCGACTGACCAGAACGGCTGGTGGAGACCACCACCGAGGCGGTCAGCTCCACCGCCTCCTCGAACAACTCCGCGCCGAACACGGTGGCCCGGGTGTCCAGCAGCACCGCGGCGCTCGGTTCGGTGGTGTCCACCCGGTCCTGGACGATGAGTTCACCCGCCCGCGCCGTGGAGCGCCAGTGGATCTGCCGGGGGTCGTCACCCGGCCGGTACTCGCGCAGTGCGGCGAAGGCCATCGAGCCCCGGAGCACCCGGTCGGTGAGCCGCCCCTCGAAGTCGAGGACCGGGCCGATCGGCAGTGGACGGATCGGATGCACCCGGGGCCGTACCCAGATCTGTTCCGGCGCGGCCAGGGTCTGGGTACGGAGGGCCAGCCGCAGCGGGTCACGGCGGTGCAGCCTCACCGGCCCGAGTCGCAGCACGCCCCGGTCGGCGGTCGGCACCGGGTAGCTGAGGCGGATCGCTCCGCCGGGCGTCAGTGGTGGCACCGCGATCCGCAGCTCACCACCATCGGCCGGGGTGCCCAGGGCGGTGAGCCCGTCGACCGCCTCGAACCGTCCGGTGGGCAGGCGGCCGGCGTTGACCACGTTGAGCCAGCCGGTGACCTGGTCACCGACGGTCACCCGGTGCGGGGCGACGGTACGGGTCACCCGGACCTGGGCCGGCAGCCGGACCAGGAGCGCGGCGGCGAGCACCATCGCGATCCCGGCGGCGCCGAGCCCGCCCAGCGTGGGGTAGCCGCCGAGCGTACCGGCGGTGAGCAGCACGATCGAGCCCAGGGCCACCGCCAGCCCGGTGCCGGTCAGCCCGGTGCTCCGGCGCAGGCGGCGCATCAGACCCGGGCCGCCAGCGGTACGGGTACGGTTCCCAGCACGTCGCGCAGCACGTCGTCGGCCGAACCGCCCTCGATCTCGGTGGTGGAGGCGAGCAGCAGCCGGTGTCCGAGTACCGGCTCGGCGACCGCCTTCACGTCGTCGGGTACGACATAACCCCGGCCCTGCCCGGCAGCCCAGGACTGGGCGGCCCGGACGAGGGCCAGACTGCCCCGGGGGCTGGCGCCGAGCCGCAGGCGCGGATCCCGGCGGGTCGCCTCGGCGATGCGGGCGACGTACTCGGCCACCGCGTCCGCCACGTGCACCCGGCTGACGTACTCGATCATCCAGCGCACCTGCTCGACGCTGGCCACCGGGGAGAGTTCCGGGGCCCCGCCCTCCCGGGCCCGGCCGACCAGGATGTCGCGTTCGGCCGCCACGTCCGGGTAGCCGACGGAGATCCGCAGCAGGAAGCGGTCGAGCTGCGCCTCCGGCAGCCGGTAGGTGCCGGCCAGGTCGACCGGGTTCTGGGTGGCGACGACCAGGAAGGGTGCCGGCACCGGATAGCTGCGGCCGTCCACGGTGACCTGCCGTTCCTCCATCACCTCCAGCAGCGCCGACTGGGTCTTCGGCGACGCCCGGTTGATCTCGTCGGCGAGCACCAGGTGCGCGAAGGCGGGACCGGGCCGGAACTCGAACGTGCCGGTGCGCTGGTCGTACACGTTGGTGCCGGTGATGTCCGACGGCAGCAGGTCCGGGGTGAACTGGATGCGGTGCCAGCTCGCGTCCAACGAGGCGGCGATGGCCTTGGCCAGCGTGGTCTTGCCGACCCCCGGGACGTCCTCCACCAGCAGGTGACCACCGGCGAAGAAGCAGGTCAGGGCGAGGCGTACCGCTTCCGGCTTGCCGGAGAGCGCCCGGCTGACGTTGGCCCGGACCGCCTCGTACCGGGCCGCGAAGTAGGTGGCGGGGTCGTGGCCGGCCGCGGAGTTGCTGGTGTTCACGCGATCCTCGCTCTGGGAGTCGGTGGAAGGGCCGGTTACGGCGAATATGGCGGCTCGGGCCGGATCAGCCCGGCTCCTTGGCCGACTGCTTGCCGTCGGCGGTCAGGCAGGCCGGTTCGGCCGGGGCCGGTGGTGGCCGGTCGGTGACCACCAGCGCCCAGACCCGGTAGCAGTGCCGGGTCCGGCGGTCGACACCGGGAATCAGGTACGGCGGCACGTCTCCGGCACCGACCTGGTCGATCTTGGTGTCGTCCCGCCAGATCACGTACGAGTCGAAGCCCGGCAGCTTGGACTGGTCACCGAAGTCCAGCCGTACGGTGCCGGCGCGCGGGCTGCTCGCGGTGACCGGCAGCGGGTAGAGCTGGGCGGTGGGCCCGGTGGGGGCGGTGGGGCTGGCGGTCGGGGTGTTCGGTCGGGCGGTGTCGTCCGGTCGTCCCAGCCACACCCCCACGCCCGCGCTGACCAGGGCCAGTACGGCCAGCCCGGCGGCCGGGACCAGCCAGCGGCGCCGCTTCACCGGCTCGGGTCGCGTCGGCTCGGGAACCGGTACGGTCGCGCCGGTGGTGGCCAGCACCTCCACCCCGCCGTCCGACCGCCCCACCCCGGTCGAGGCTCCCCCGGTCAGGGCTGCCCCGGCCGAGGTCGCGCCGGTCAGGGCCGCGCCGGTCGAGGCTGGCCCGGTGCGGGCCCCTCCGGTCGAGGCTCCCCCGGTCGAGGCCAGGTTGGTCGAGGCCGCGCCGGTCGGGTTGGCCGGGCCGTCCGCGCCGGTCCAGCCGTCCGTACCGGTGCGGCTGGCCGGGATGGCGCCGGCGCTGTCGGCGCGCAGGCCTGCCGCGTCCCGGACCGATGCCGGGCCGACCGGGGTCGGCTCGAAACGCCACGCCGGTTGCTCCGCCCCGGCGGCCTCCGACGTGGGCGGCAACGGCGGCGGGGCGTCGTCCGGCAGCGTGTCGGGCTGGCCGCCCAGGGCGGCGAACCGCTCGGCGAGCCAGGTCGGGTCGGGCCGGTCCTCCGGACGCTTGGCCAGGCACTGCTGCACCACCTGCCAGAGTGGCTCGGCCAACCCGTCCGGGCGGACCGGCTCGTCCTCGATGTGCGCCCGCAGCAGCCCGAGCGGGTGCTCGGCGTCGAACGGCCGACGGCCGGCCAGCAGTTCGTAGCCGAGCACGCCGAGGGCGTAGACGTCGACCGCCGCCGTGGCGGTACGGCCCAGGGCCAGCTCGGGGGCGAGGTAGGCGGGTGTACCGACGGTGTGGTCGCGCTGGGTCAGCGTCTGCCCGTCGGCGACCTGCGCCACGCCGAAGTCGGTGAGCCGGGACCACGGCTCACCGCCCCGCCAGGTGATCAGCACGTTCTCCGGTTTGACGTCCCGGTGCACGATCCCGGCCACGTGCACCTCGGCCAACGCGGCGGCGACCTGGGCGAGCACGGTGACCGCCCGGTCCTGGTCGAAGGCGCCCCGGCTGGCGGCCACCCGCAGGTTCTCCCCGGTGACCAGGTCCATCACGATCGCCAGGGTGTCCCCCTCGACGACCAGGTCGTGGACCGGCACCAGATGCGGATGGCGCAGCGCCCGGAGCACGTTGCGTTCGCGCAGGAAGCGGCCCACCGCGGCGGGGTCCGCCGAGTACTCCTCCCGCATGATCTTGATCGCCACCGGCGCGTCGTCAGCCCGGCGTCGGCCACGCCACACCCGGCCGTGGCCGCCCTCCCCGATTGGCCGTTCCATCACGTAGCGGCTGCCGAGCGCGACGGTCTGCACGGCCTGCGGGGGCGGCGCGGCGGGGGGCATGGTCGGCGGCAACGTGGGTTGCCCCGCCGGGTCTACGTCCGGGGTGGTCATGATCTCCACGGTTACAGGGGTGTGGTCGGACCGGAGCGGGGGCGTCGGACGCTCCGTCGCGAACGCCACCGTGGTCGTACCATAGCCCTCCCCTTCCGGGGGCCGACGACTCATCCGCGTACCGCCAGCTCGAGCAGGGGGATCTGGAGCTGACTGGCCCGTCGGCGCAGCATCAGCAGTCCCCGACCGGGCGGCCAGGCGCCGCAGGTCGAGCGGGGCAGCTTCACCTCGAACAGGTCACCGTCGACGTGCGAGACCGGGTTGAGCAGCAGCCCGGCCTGGGCCCGGCACATCCGGGCCAACCAGCCCCGGTAACGCAACTGGACCAGGTCGTCGGTGGTGCCGGCGGCGAGCAGCAGGTTGCCGGTGTCCCGGGCCTGCCGGGCCAGTTCCTCCAGCAGGTGCGCGGCCGACCCGTCGGCGAGCAGTTCGGCGTCGTCGACCAGCACGGTGACCGGACCGGGCAGGTCGGCCAGCACCGCGGCCAGTTCGGCGTCGGCCCGTGGTCCGGTCAGGACGGCCGCCACGCCGGGTCGGCCGGCCAGTTCCTGCAACGGGGACGGACGGGGGCAGAGGGCCACCACCGGCAGCGCTCCCGGCCGGCGCAGCAGCGAGTCGGCCAACGCCAGGAGGGCTCCACTGCGTCCGGTGCCGGGGGCCCCGGCGACCAGGAAGGTGTGTCCGAGTTCGGCGAGGTCCACGTCGACCGGGCCGAGGTGGTCCCCGCCGACGCCGACCGTGCCGACGGTGGGCCGGGTCGGCAGCGGGCCCCGACGCAGCGCGTCGGCCTCGACGGCGGTGATCGCCACCGGCAGCGGGTCGACCCGCTGCGGCAGCAGTTCCGCCGGCAGCCCGTCCCAGCGGGAGCGGGTCACCGCGACGTGCCGCTGCACCGCGGTCGCCTGCACCGTGCCGTCCGGGTCGGGGTCCAGGAGCGCCACCTGGAACATGGAGTTCCCGGGGAGGCCGATGGCCCGTCCCGGCGGCATCGTCCGGGGCACCTCGCGCGGGTTGATGCCGTACGCGGCCAGGTCGTCCGGGTCGGCGTGGGCCAGGATCAGCCGGGTGGCCACCGCCCCGGAGAGGCGGTGGGTGAACCCGGACCGGTCGGTGGCGAGCACGGTCACCACGCCCACCGCCGGTCCCCGACGCAGCAGGGAGTCGAGCAGGTCGACCAGCCGTCCGCCGTCGGTCTCGCCGTACCGGGCGACGAACGTCTCGTACCGGTCCAGGATCAGCACCAGGTAGGGCAGCGCCTCGGTGTCGGCGACGGCGGCCCGCTGCTCGGCCAGTGCCGCGTACCCGCCGCTGGCCAGCAACCGCTGCCGGCGGCCGATCTCGGCGTCCAGCAGGGTGAGCACCCGGGTGGTGCGGTCGCTGTCGTCGCCGTCGACGTACGCCCCGCAGTGCGGCAGCCCGGCCAGCGGAGCCAGCGCCCGGTTGCCCTGGTCGAGCAGGTAGAGGTGCAGGTCGGCCGGGCCGGTCCGTCGGGTCAGCCCGACCACGAGCGCGCGCAGCAGGGTGGACCGGCCACTGCGGGCCATCCCGGCGACCAGCACCGGCCCGGTGCGTTCCAGGTCCAGCAGGTACGGGCGCTGTGCCTGCTGCTCGGGGTGGTCGGCAAGCCCGACCGGAGCGGCCAGCGCCCCGCCGCCGGTGCCCCGGGCCAGTTCGGCGTCGACCACCAGCTCGGGCAGGGGCGGCAGCCAGGGGCTCTCCGGCGTCCGGATCCCGGCTGCCTCGGCCGCACCCCGGATCGCCGCGACCAGCACGGTCAGGTCGGTCTCCACCTGCTCGGGAACTGCGGCAACGACCCCGCCGGATGGCGCTGCCGGTCCAGCGGGGACCAGCGGCGGCGTCGCGCCGTCCGTCAGGGCCGGCTGGTGCGGGACGGCCGGCGCCTCGGCGGTCGGGGCGGGGCCGCGCCCCAGGTCCCGGACCCGTCGGGGGCGCAGCGTCACGCTGGTCGGTTCCGCCGTGGCCGCCACCCGGGGCCAGCCGATCCGGGCGGTCTGCACCAGGGTCAGGTCGCTGTGCCCGGCCCGCAGGTACGCCCGACCGGGTTGGTGCCGGGAGAGCCGGGCGGCGTCGGGTACGTCCACCACGTCGGCGCTGTCGGCCGCGCTGGTGACCCGCAGGCAGATCCGCAGGTTGAGGTTGGCGCGCAGTTCGGCGTTGACCGAGCCGGCCGGGCGCTGGGTGGCCATCACCACGTGTACGCCGAGGCTGCGCCCACGCATGCCGATGCCCACCACCCCGCTGACGAACTCGGGTACCTCCTCCACCAGCGAGGCGAACTCGTCGATCACGATGACCAGTCGGGGCAGCCGCCCACCGGTGATCGCCCAGTAGTCGTCGATGTCCTTGGCCGCCGCCTCGGCGAGCAGGGCCTCCCGGCGGCGCAGCTCGGCGCGGAGCGCGGACAGGGCCCGGTTGACCAGGTGTCCGTCCAGGTCGGTGACCATGCCGACGCAGTGCGGAAGCTGGGCGCACTCGGCGAATGCGCTGCCGCCCTTGTAGTCGACCAGCACCAGGGAGAGCGCGTCCGGGGTGTTGCCGAGCGCCAGGCCGGTGACGAGGGTCTGCAACAGCTCCGACTTGCCGGCGCCGCTGGTGCCGGCGATCAGCGCGTGCGGGCCGTCCCGCCGCAGGTCGACGGTGATCGGCCCGTCCGGTCCGACGCCGAGCAGCACCCGGGTGGAGCGGCCGGCCGGCTCGGCGGCCCAGCGCTGCTGGATCTGCGCCGGCCCCGGGGTACGGCCCAGCCCGGCCAGTTCGAGCAGCCGGACCGTCTCCGGTACGCCGCCGCCCTCACCCCAGCGCTCGCCGAGCACCCGCAGCGGGGCCAACGCGTGCCCCAGCCTGGCGGCGGCGCTCGGGTCGAGGCGGTCCAGCAGCACTCCGTCCAGGTCGGGGCGCTCCGGTCGGCGCACCATCGCCCGGGTGCCCGAGCCGCTGTTGACCACCACGGTGGCCCGGCACTCGCCGGGCAGTTCGGTCTCCAGCGCGTCCAGGCAGATCGCGTAGACCCCCACCTCGGGGCCGTCGGCGAG
The DNA here is from genome assembly GCF_900090325.1 of Micromonospora pallida. Taxonomy (NCBI): domain Bacteria; kingdom Bacillati; phylum Actinomycetota; class Actinomycetes; order Micromonosporales; family Micromonosporaceae; genus Micromonospora; species Micromonospora pallida. The sequence continues at coordinate 5,379,881 of NZ_FMHW01000002.1, forward strand.
CAGTTCGGCCAACCCGGGCAGGCCGCGCAGCCGGCGGGCCCCGTCGGCCACCAGGACCAGCCGCCGCCCGACCGGAGCACCGGCCCGGAGCGTGGCGGCCCGTTCGGCCCGGCGCTGGTCGACGATGCGCCGCAGCCCGGCCAGCCGGGCCCGGGCCTGTTCGGCGTCGGTGGCGACCATCCGGTCGCACTCCAGGTCGGCGGTGTGCGGCAGGGTGTGCGGCAGCCAGCTCAGCCAACCCCAGTCGTCGGCCTCGTCACCCCCGGTGAGCAGGACGATCCCGACGTCGTGCGGGGCGTGCAGGGTGGCGAGCTGGGCGAGGACCGCGCGGACGGTGGCCAGCAGACCGGGCCGGGGACCGGCCAGTCCGAGCACCCCGGCGACGGTCAGGTCCACGGCGATCGGGCTCTGCGCCACCGCCGGCAGTTCCAGGGGTTCGGCGCTCGCCTCGAGTTCGGCGCCCGGTCCGGTGAGGACCGCCTCCACCAGGGTCGACGCGAGGCCCACCCGCAGCCGCAGGAAGTCGGCGTCCGCCGGGCGGCGTTCGAAGAGGCGCCGGGTGGGTCCGGTGGCCGTCCGCAGCAGGCGTCCCGGGTCGGGCAGTTCCTCCCGCCGGGTCCGCCCCTGCTCTTCGGCGAGGCGGTCCAGGCGCTCGGTCAGCTCGGTGCGCTGCCGCTCGTAGTCGGCCAGCGCCTGGCGGTACTCCTTGCGACCGCCGCGCCGGTCGGAGAAGACGTTGGCCAGCAGCAGCAGCGGCGAGAGCGCCATGAACAGCAGCAGGTAGCCGGCGTTCGGGAAGATCGCGTACGCCACCCCGCCCAGCAGGACCGGCAGCAGGACGGCCAGCAGCGGAAACCGTACGGTGCGCGGCGGTTCGGGGCGGCGGGGCACGGTCAGCCGGGGGGTGGCGGCGCGGACGCTGATCCGGGGTGGCCGGTTGTACTGGATGGTGCCGGCCGCGTCGACCGGCTCGACCGGGGCGTCGGCCGGGTCCACCGGCCGCAGCGTCAGCACCGTCTCGCCGACGCCGAAGACGTCCCCCGGGGCGATCGGGGTCGGCGCGTCCAGCCGGACGCCCCGCCAGGCCGTACCGTTGCGCGAACCGGCGTCGGCCAGTTCCGCGACGCCGTCCCGTCCGGTCGTCAGGCGGGCGTGGACCCGGCTGACCTCCGGATCGGTCAGCACGAGGCCGGCCTCGGGTGACCGGCCGACGGTGAGGTCCGTGCCGGGGTGGAACGAGGTGGCCGCCACGCCACCGGCCCCGCCGACGACGGCCACCTCGACCGTGCCGACCGGCTCGGTGCCGGCCTCCTCCGGGCGGGCGGCCACCTCGATCCGGCTACCGGCGGGCAGCGGCAGGTCGGCCAGCCGGGCGGTACGGGACAACGGCCGTCCCCGGAGCCAGAGCCGGACCGGGGCGGCCCGCCCCACCGGACCGGCGTCCGGCGACGCCCGGTCGATCGCTGCGGCGAGGTCCGCGACGGTGGCCCGGGCTCCTGCCCGCACCATCATCGGGACCTCCCGTCCCCTCACCGCGATCCGCAGTTCCCGTTCCATCCCGGCCTCCCGAACCCCGACCCGTCCCGGTCCCCCTCCCTGCCGGTCAGCCGCCGGCCTGCTCCAGGGCGTCCGCGCGCCGCCGGACCTCCAGCGCCGCGTCCTGAAGGGCGGCGGAGAGGCGGGTCAGCGCCGGCTCGTACTCGCTGCTCCAGGAGGTACGGAACCGGTCGGCCGCCCCGCCGCGCCAGTAGGTGTTGGCCAGCTCGTTACGCAGCTCGCGCAGCAGGCTGTCCACCGCCGAGCTCTGCCGGTTGAAGTTGGTGTTCAGGGAGTGCAGTTGGGGAATCTCGCCACCGATGACCGACATCGGATCTCCTTCGCTGGTCGGTGTCGTCGAGGACCACGCTAGGCAGCGACACCGGCCGGCAAAATCGGAAAGGCTCCCCAACGGGGCCGGGACCGCCGACCCACCCGACCGGCTCTGCCGACCGACCCGACCGACCCGGGCGGCGGGGCAAGCGCCCGGTCAGCGGCGGAGCAGGGCGAGGTCCTCCCTGGTCACCAGGCCCCGGCTGATCGCGTACTCGGCCAGGTTGGTCAGCGCGCTGAAGCCGGTCATGTTGGGCACCCCGGCGGCGTGCAGCCGGGTCCGCAGGTACTCGATCCGCTTGACCAGGGTGCTGCGCGGCCAGCCGAGCCGCGCCGCGGCCGCCGCGTAGCTCTTCGGGTACGGGTCGTAGCGGGGCAGTTCCTCGAGATAACCGGCGAAGAGCGCCACCATGGCCAGCCGGTCCGCCGTACTGATCATCACCTCGGCGCCGACCGCGGTCGCCTCGGCCACGTCCTCGGGCGGCGCCTCGCCGGCCGGCGCCGGGACCGCCGACGGCAGCAGGGTCAGCCCGTGCTGGCCGTGCGTGCCGTCCACCAGCACCTTGGTCGGACTCTCCACCGCGATCCGCCGGCCCGGTGCCAGCACCGACCGGAACCCCAGGTCGTCCACGACGGAGAGCGGACGCGTGGTGGAGCTGTTCGTCAGCCACCAGGTGTCGCCCTCCCGGGCCACCGTGCCGGCGATCCGGGAGATGCCGGTGTCGGTCGGGTCCAGGCAGATGGTGCACTCCCGGACCCGTCCGAAGGTCAACCGCTGGTCCGGGTCCAGTTCCACTGTGTGATCGGCCGCCTCGATCCGCATCCCTGTCACCGGTCCCGCGCTCCTTCCCGCGACTACTGGGGACCCTTCCCCATCCACCGGTCCCGCCGACCTCAGCGGTCCTCGCCTATTCTCGGACACTGCCGGTCCCCGCCCCGATGCCGCCCGGGCGCTGCGGCCGACCGCGTTCTCTGGAGGATTCCCCATGTCCGGCTCTGCTGGAACAGACCGATCCACTCCACCGCCACGGCGCAGCGCGAGCGCGCTGCGTCGGCTGGCCGCCGTACGGCCCAGTCGGAAGACCCTGACCGGGACCCGGCTCAACCGGATCCTGCTGGTGACCGCCCTGGCCGTCGGGGCAACCGCGTTCGCCTTCGGCACCGGTTACCGGTCCTCCCGGGCGGCCTTCGACGACGGCGGCGCGTACCTGCAGAAGTCGTCCCGGGTGGTGCACGTCAACGCGGACAACCGGGACATCGACGCGCGGACCGCCAAGCAGCTCGCCACCGGGAAGCAGACCCTGGAGGTGGTGCAGGTCGGACCGGAGCTGGTCTACGTGGTCAACAACGAGACCGGCGTGGTCACCCGCCTGCCCACCGAATCCCTGGAAGCGGAGCCGGTGCAGCGGCGGCCCGACTCCAAGGGCAAGCTCTCCGTGGTGACGGGCGGCGGGTCGACCTACCTGGTCGACGCCGAGCAGGGCACCCTCAACCGGCTGGAGCGCAAGGACGGGCCGGGCGCGCCGGTGCCGGCGCCGCGCGTCACCAAGGCGGTCGTCGACGGCAACGGCACCGCCTGGGCGTACGCGCCGGAGAGCGGCGAGCTGGTGCAGATCAGCGGCGGTACGGTCACCGGCAAGCAGCGGGTCACCGGCAGCGGCGAGCAGGTCGGGCTGACCCTGGTCAGCGGTGCGCCGGTGCTCTACCGGCCGGAGACCGGACAGGCCAGCCTCTACGGGCCGGACGGGCTGCGTCGCCAGCTCGACCTCGACGCCCGGTACGGGATCTCCTCCGCCCCCGGCGCCCCGAACCACCTGGCCGTGGTGGTGCCGAACAGCGGCGAACTGGTGATCGCCGACTTCGGCAGCGGCGAGGTGAAGCGCATGACGCTGCCGGACCGGGCCGGGCACCAGTTCGGCCCGCCGGTCGTCCTCGGCGGCCGGGTGTACGTACCGGACTTCACCTCCCGGCACGTGCTGGTGGTTCCGGTAAACGAGCTGCGGGTGGCCACCTACACCACCGTGCCGGGCACCTCGGCCACCTTCGAGGTGAGCGTCCGGGACAGCCGGGTGTGGATCAACGACCCGCACGGTAGCGGCATCGTGGTCTCCTTCGACGGCAACGGCCGGTCGACCGAAATCGACATCACCGGTCGGGGCGACGACCCGCCGAAGCCGGCGCCCAGCAAGTCGGCCACCCCTCCGCCGCCGACCCGTACGCCCAAGACCCCACCGCCCAAGCCGGCGGAGCTGCTGACCGTGCCCGACCTGGTGGGGCTGGACCGGACGGCGGCCTGTGCCCAGCTGGAACCGAAGCTGCGCTGCGTGGCGGTGGCCCAGCCGGACGGTGAGGGCGAGACCGACAAGGTACTCAGCACCAACCCGCCGGCCGGATCGCGGCTCAGCGCGGGCAAGCCGGTGACCGTGGTCTACCGTGGCCCGGCCCGGGTGCCCCGGGTGGTCGACCTGCCCGCCGGCCAGGCCTGCCAGGCCCTGATCGCCGCCCGGTTGAAGTGCGTGGATCGGGTCTCCGGGCTCGCCAGCAGCGGCAACGAGGTGCGGGTGGTGACCGCGCAGAACCCGGCTCCGGACAGCGCAGCGGACACCGACGCCCCGGTGGAGATCACCTATCCGGCGCAGATCGCGGTCGGCAACTTCGCCGGGCAGCCGTACGACACGGCGTGCCCGGTGGGCCTGAACTGCGTACCCCGCAACCTCGGCCCCGGCACCCCCGCCTACGTGGTGGTGGCGCAGACCCCGGCGGCAGGCGCGGGCGCGGACCCGGGCTCGAACGTGGTGCTGGACCACTACGGGCATCCGGCTGTACCGGCTCTGGTCGGCATGAACCCCGACCAGGCGTGCGCGACGCTCCAGGCGGCGCAGTTGGCCTGCAACCGCAACGACAACGCGGTCACCCTCCAGGTCAACCAGGTGTTGGCCCAGGACCCGGCGCCCGGGGCCGCGCTGCCGGCGGGCAGCCCGGTGACCATCACCTACGAGTCCACCGCGCCCGCGCCGCTGCACCGCTTCAAGGCACCAGCGCCGAACCGGGCCAACTTCCTCTCCCCGGGCGGCGGCGGTCCCGGTGGCTGGAGCCAGCAGTCCACCATCGGCCGGGTCTACCCACCGGACGCAGCGGTGCCGGGCTTGCAGAACATCTACCAGTCGCGCTGCGTCAGCGGCTGCGGTGAGGTGGGTGGCTACTACTACTCGGGCAACCCGCAGGTGCAGCAGAACTGGGTGATGGAGGGGGCGGCCTTCGCCTGCTTCACCGACAGCCCGCCCGGCACCGTCCCGCTGCACGCGCTCATGCACGGCGCGGACGCCGTCTGGGTCTTCGCGGAGCCCGGCAGCGCGGAGTACCAGTACTTCAAGGACAACGGGTTCGGCCGGTTCGAGTTCCGGATCTGCAACGTCTGGCCCCGCCCCTGAGTCGAACGCCGGACCTCGGTGTGCCCTCCTACGTGGAGTCAGGGCACGCCGAGGTCCGACGACCCGTTACCCGTTGACGGGGATCGGTGGGAGTCGGCGCAACGCTCGGCTGGCCCGTAGCGCGACCGGTACACCCACCGCGAGCAGGACGACGACCTGCGCGCCGGCGATGACGAAGAGCGCGGTGCGCTGTGCCTGGTTGCCGTAGTCGGGCAGGGTCGCGAGGCGCAGGGTGAGCGCGGTCGCGGCGAGCAGGACGAACGCCAGTGACCACGGCAGCGACCGCGCTGACCGGCCGGTGAGGTGGACCAGCATGGCGACGCTGACCAGGACACAGCAGAGGCCCGGCCAGTCGAGCAGTCTCAGTTCCGGCTGGGTGGCCTGGAGGGCGAACAGCGGTACGGGGACGAGGAGGATGCCGATCGGCAGCGCGAGCAGCCAGGGTCGGCGCGACACCGGCGTGCTGCCGTGCGGGAACGCCGCCATGGCCAGGAGCAGGACGACGTCGACGAGCCGGTTCGCCCAGGGCGACACGGTCAGCGGCGCCGCGCCGGTGGCCTGGGTCACGGCGATGGTGACCGTGGGCGGCACGACGGCGAGCAGCGCGACCGCCTGGGCCACCCGTCGCTGTCCCAGGACGAGCGCGACGTAGGCCGGCAACCAGGCGTAGCCGGCGAGATCCCACGCCACGCGCCAGGTGCTCGACGGCGGGGTGAGCGCCAGGTCGGAGGCGGCGGCCGGTAGCCAGCCGACGCTTCCCGACAGCCACAGGGTGACGGCGATGCCGCCGGTGGCCATGACGGCGTGGGTCAGTACGACCATCAGTGTCGCCAGCCGTACCGCCTGGCCCCACGCGTACGGCCGGGGTGGCGCGTCCGCCCCGCCGAGGCGCAGCTTGACGGCGAGAGCCACGATGCTGGCGACCTCGGACAGGCTCGGCCGGCCGTAGTCGAGGACGTCCTCCGTCGTCTCGGGATCGCCGGTGTCCACACTGTCGAGATAGGCGGCGACCATGTCGTCCGCCCATCGCTGCCGGTACGCAGCGGGCAGCAGCCGCAGCACCGAGCGGTAGCGCTCCTCCAGCCGACTGGTCACGATGCCGGGTCCGCGATCGGGCGCTGCTCCCGTAGCCGCGTCGAGGCGATGCGTGCGTTGGCGGCCAGTCGTTCGGCCTCCTCGGCGAGGGCGTGCCGTCCCGGCTCGGTCAGCCGGTAGTACCGGCGTAACCGGCCCTGCCAGACCTCTTCGCGGTCCAACTCCACCAGGCCCTCGCCGACGAGTCGGTCCAGCGCCCCGTACAGGGAGCCGATCTTCAGCCGTACTCGCCCCTCCGACGCGTCGGCCACGTCGGTGACGATGCCGTAGCCGTGGCGCGGCCCGGCGAGCAGGACCGTGAGGATGAAGAAGGCGGGTTCCGTCATCGCCCGAGAACTCATGGGCCCAATATAATGGAAGCCAAGATATCCTGTGAAGCAGAATCAGACTGCCGCCAGCCGGGTCACCGTCAGTCGAGTTCGGGCAGCGTGGCCTCGCCGTTGTCGACGAAGGCGAAGGCCGTGTCCAGTCCCCCGCCGCCCGCCGCCCGGGCCACCAGACCGCTGTCGGCGGTGGCCCGCAGGTGGACACCCTTGTCGCCACGGATCGCGTACGTCGGGCGGCCCCGCTCGTCCGTGGCCCGCATCCGCTCCAGCGTGAAGAGCTGCCCGGCCGCCGAGGTGTCGCAGGGGGCGGCCATCACGGTGGTCGGTTCGTTGCCGTTGTCCCGCAGGCCCATGCAGGAGGGCTCGCCGCTGCGGTCGGCCGACGCCGTCTTGATCTGATGCCGGCCGCCGCCCACCGGGTCGAGGACGAACAGGGCGTACTCCGCGCCGCCGTCGGTGAGGTTGAGTCGCCCCTTCTCGTCGACGGCCAGGATCGACTCGAACGAGGGGACCGGTTTGATGGCGACCTGGCGTTCACCGCGCAGGATGGCCTCGTCTCCACCGCCGCCTCCCGCCGCCGGCGGCGAACCGGTGGCCGACGACGACGTGGTCGCCGACGACGTGGTCGCCGACGACGTGGTGGCGGACGGCGTGGCCGGCGGATCGCCAGCCGAGGCACCGGTCGTCGGGCCGACCGACGGCGTCACCGAGGGTTCCCCGTCCGGGTCGGCAGCGCAACCCTGGGTCAACAGCAGGCCGGCGCAGAGCGCCGTCACCAGGCCGGTACGGGTGGAACGGGCGATCGGACGCCGCATCTCGTGCCTCCTCAACTCGTCGGACGGCTCGCGGGCCGTGGCGGTCGGCGGAAGCCGTCCGGCCCGACTACACCTCCTCGGATATTCCGTATGCTCGTTCTCCATCAGGGCTAAACCGCTCCGGGCTTCGGCGTGACCGACGGATACCGGCACCGTCCACTGCCGACCGGGCAGGTCAGCGTTGCCAGCGGACGACGCCGCCGACGACGGTGAGCGCCACGGTCAGGTCGCGCAGGTCCGCCGGCTCGACCTGGTACGGGTCGACGGGCAACGCGATGAAGTCCGCGAGCATGCCGGGGCGCAGCCGCCCCTTCAGGTGCTCCTCGTAGGAGGCGTACGCGCCGGCGACGGTGAAGCCGTGCAGCGCCGCGTCGAGGTCGAGGCGCTCGTGCGGGTCCACTCCGCCGGGCGGGGTCCCGTCCGGCTGCTGCCGGGTCACCGCGGCGTGGATGCCGTGGAAGGGGTCGGGATCCTCTACCGGGGCGTCCGAGCCGAACGCGACCGTCGCGCCGGTGTCCAGCAGGCTGCGCCAGGCGTACGAGGCGAGGTCCCGGCCGGCGAGCATCCTGCTGGTCAGGGGGATGTCGCTGGTGCAGTGGGTGGGCTGCATCGAGGCGATCACGCCCAGCCGGGCGAGCAGTGGCACGTCCTCCGGACTCAGGTGCTGGGTGTGTTCGATCCGGTGCCGCAGCCGGGGCAGCGCTCCGGCAGCGGCCGGGTCGGCACAGGCCGCCTGCCGCCAGCGGGCGTACGCCCGCAGCACCATCCGGTTTGCCGCGTCCCCGATGGCGTGCGCGGCGACGGCGATGCCGGCCCCGGCCGCCTTTGCGACCAGCCGCTCGAACTCCTCGGCCGGGGTGACCGCGATGCCGTGGTTGTCCGGCTCGCCGTCGTACGGTTCGCTCATCAGGCAGGTGTGCGAGCCGAGCGCCCCGTCGGTGAAGATCTTGACCGGCCCGGTACGCAGCCAGCGGTCCCCGTCGCCGGTCGCCCAACCCAGGTCGATGACCTCGTCCAGCGCGGTCGACGGGATCGACTTGTGCACCCGCAGCGGCAGCTCCCCCCGCGCGTACAGGGTCTCGTAGGCGGCCCGGCAGTCCTGCCCGTCGAGGTCGTGGATGCTGGTCAGGCCGACGGCGAGCAACCGGGGCAGATGGGTACGCAACTGCTGGACGAGATCCCCGGTCAGGGACGAGCGCATGAGGTCGTACGCCGCGTCGCCGGCCGCCTCCCGCAGGATGCCGGTCGGCTCGCCGTGTTCGTCGCGGACGATCTGCCCGCCGACCGGGTCGAGGGTGTGGACGTCGATGCCGAGTCGCCGCAGGGCGGCGGTGTTGACCCAGGTGGTGTGCCCGTCGATGCTGGGCAGCACGGCGGGCCGGTCCGGACAGACCCGGTCCAGGTCGGCCCGGGTGGGCTGCACCGGCCGGGCCCACTTGTTGCTGTCCCACCGGCCGCCGAAGAGCCAGGCGTCGGGCGGCAGGGTGGCGGCGTGGCCCCGGATCCGGGCCAACGCCTCGTCGAGGCTGGTGGTGCCGCGCAGGTCCACCTGTTCCAGGCCGCGTACGTAGAGCGCCGAGTGGAGGTGACTGTCGATGAGCCCGGGCAGCACGGTCGTCCCACCCAGGTCGACCCGGCGCGCCCCGGCGGCGGCTCGCTCCCGGCACTCGTCGAGGCTCCCGACGTGGACCAGCCGCTCGCCACGCACCAGCATCGCCTCGGCCTGCGGACGGGCGGGGTCGAGCGTGTGGATCCGGGCGTTCTCGAAAACCGTGTCGGTCATGGCGGCCTGTTTCGACGGTCGGACAGGGGCCACCATGCTAGTGCCGTAACCACGAGCCCGACGACCGCCGTCGAGGTGGGAGCCGCACCATCCCCGGACCGTCCTCCTGAGACGGAGGGATGGCCCGCACCGGTGCCGGCGCGGGCCATCCCTTCTCGGCCGCGACGCGACCCGGTGAGCCGACCTACTTGGGGGCGCTGCCGAACGCGCTGGACAGGTACGCGCGGGAGTCCGCGATGGCGCCCTCGATGATCCGGGCGGCCTCGCGGGCCTCCTCGGGCCGGTGGTTGGCCTGCACCTGGAGCCGGAACCGGGACGACCCGGTCGGGGTCACCGGGAACTCCACCATGAACGCGAGGACCCCCCGGTCGAAGAGGAGCCGGTTCGCGGTACGGGCGAGCTTCTCGTTGCCGATCAGCAGCGGCACGATCGGCGACGGCTCACCCATGCAGGTCAGCCCCCGGCTGGTCAGCTCGTCGCGGAGCGCGTGGATGGCGGTGAAGAGCTTCCCGCGCAGCGCGTCCCCCTCCGGCGACCGGATGATCTTGGCCGCCTCCAGCACCACCGCCGTCTGCACCGGCGAGAGCGCGTTGGAGAAGAAGTGGCTGCCGCCGAACATCTTGATGTACTGCTTGAGCGCCGGGGAGTTGGACGCCACGAAGCCGCCGTTGGAGCAGAACGTCTTCGAGAACGCGCCCATCACGATGTCGATCTCGCCGAGCAGGTTCTGCATGCCCAGCACGCCCGTGCCGCCCGGTCCCATCGAGCCGAGGTCGTGGGCGACGTCGACCAGCAGGGTGGCGTCGTACTCCCGGCAGGTTCGCTGGAGGGTGACCAGGTCGGGCCAGTCGGCGTCCACGGAGAAGAGGCCGTCGGTGACCACCAGGATGCCGTTGCGGGTGTCGGTGGCCCGGATCTCGGCCAGGTGCTGGCGGACCGCCTCGACGTTGAGATGCTCGTAGCGAACCACGTTCCGGGTGGCCGCCCGGGCACCCTGTTGCAGGCATGAGTGGGCCAGCCGGTCGATCAGGATGTGGTCGGACTGGCGGACCAGCCCGACCACCGCACCGAAGCCGGCCGCCCAGCCGGTCGGGAAGAGCGTCACGTGGTCGAGCCCCACCAGTTCGCCGAGGGCGGTCTCCAACTCGTCGGAGATGTGGGTGTTGCCGAGCACCATCGGCGAGCCGGCGCTGTGCGGGCCGTAGTCCCGCATCGCCCGGGACGCCGCCTCCCGGATCGCCGGGTGGGTGTTGAACGACAGGTAGTCCTGCGAGTTGAAGTTGATGCCCCGGGTCCGCTTGCCCAGGTCGTTGGTGATCTGGGCGACGCTGTCCGGGGCGGCCTCGAGCACCCGGGAGTACTGCCAGGTCTCGGTCCGGCGGCGGGCCTCCACCCAGCCGTAGAAGTCCTCGGTACGCGACAGCAGGTTCCGCCCGGCCGGCCGGTAGAAGTCGTACGCGTTCTTGTCCAGTGCGTACTCCTCGTCGGGGTCGACGGGGTTGCGCAGGTGCGCCGGCTCCCACATCTCGGTCAGGTCGTCGGTGATCCGGGCGAGTTCCCCGTCCGCCCCGGACGCGTCGACCTCGAGGAAGTCGTCCCAGGGAATGTGGGTGGCCCAGTTGCGGATCATTTCGGAGACCTCGATGGCGGTCTTCGCCATCGTCTCGACGTCCCCGGCCCGCGCCGCGCGCAGGATGATCTCGATCAGTTCGCCGTCTTCGCGCTGGTCCAGCTCGGCGGTGGTGGTCACGGTATGCGCTCCCGTTCTCAGGCGAAGAGGTTCTGCTGGTACATGCGGGACGTCTCGGCGAAGTCCTCGAAGACCGCGTGGTCGGCGGAGGACTCCTTCGCGGCGTCGTTGAGCAGGAACAGGTTCGACGCCTGGAAGAACTCCGACACCGGGGCGATGTCGGCGTGGGTGGCGATGAACCGGTCGGTCTCCTGCTGGTTACCGCGCAGCGCCACGAAGAGCTGCAACTCGTCGTGCCGGTACGGGCGCATCTCGGCGAGCGTGCAGACGTAGTCGTAGTAGGCGGCGGCGTTCTGGCTGCGGCGGCGGCCCTCGTACCCGGCCATCGCCTCGTCGACCGACGTCTCGCCGGTCAGCCACCGGTCGAGCGCGGCGGCGACCAGTTCCGCGTCCCGGAAGGCGTGCGTCATGCCGATCGCCGTGCACTGGTCCTTGGCGGACTCGGCGTCGCCGACGAGCACCCAGCCGGGCCCGTGCAGCGGCCGGACGAACCCGGACTGGTCGAGGGTGCCGTAGATGCGTTCCTCCCGAACACCCCGGGTCCGGACCAGCTCCCCGAGTTCGGGGCTGACGAAGTCCAGCGCCCGCTGGAAGTTGCCGGGCACGTCGGCCCGGAACTCCCGGGACCAGTCGCTCGGCCCCCAGACCAGCACCATGTTCTGCTCGAAGTTGGTGGGCACCGCTGCGGCGGCGAGCCGGCCGCGCCGGTGCAGTTGCGCGTGGCCAGGGTCGAAGCCGGAGAAGTAGCTCCAGTAGGCGAACGTGCACCGCGGCCGCTCGTCGAACTTCGGCAGGCCGAGGGTACGGGCGACGAACGAGTTCCGGCCGTCGGCGCCGACCACGATCCGGGCACGTTCCTCGACCGGCTGCCCGTCGACGGAACGGCCCCGGATGCCGACCACCCGGCCGTCCTCGACGATCAGTTCCCGTACCGAGAAGTTGGTACGTACCTCGGCGCCGGCCTTGGCGGCGGCCTCGACGAGGATCTGGTCGAGCACCCGGCGGCGGATGGAGGCGTAGCTCTGCACCACGCCGGAGTCGTCGCCGTGCAGGTCCCGGAAGTACTCCCGGAGCAGGTCCTCCGGCACCGACCCGGTCAGCCGGATGCCGTCGTTGATGACGTCGATGGCGGTGTGGGTGGGGGTGACCGCGGTGACCTGGTCCAGCACTCCCCACCGGTTCAGGTAGGACATTCCGTGCGGCCAGAGGAAGTGCGTCGAGATGACGTCGCTGGGAAACGACGAACGGTCCACCACGAGCACCCGGTGCCCGCGCCGGGCGAGCAGGAGCGCGGCGGAGGCGCCCGCGCAGCGCGCACCGACGACTATCGCGTCGTACATTTTCGTCTCAGTCCTTCGATGGGGGTCGGTGTCCTCCGTCGGCCGGGCCATGGGAGCGGAGGGACGACAGACGGAGGGGCGCCGCGCGGGGTTACCCCGATCGAGCGGCGATGGACAGACACCGTACACAGTGGAACCACACGGGCGTAAACGCGTCCGGTGGGCCCCGGATCGCGGCGGTCAGGACGTGGTCGGCCGACGCTGTCCGGGCAGGTGCCGGTCCACGGTGTCGTCGTACCCGGCGGCCTGGAGCGCGAAGAGTTCGGCGTACCGGCCGCCGGCCGCCATCAGCTCGGCGTGGCTGCCGGCCTCGACGAGCACCCCGTGGTGCAGGACGAAGATCCGGTCGGCGTGCCGGACGTTGGCCAGCCGGTGAGTGATCAGGATCGTGGTCACCCGGCCCTGCCGGTCCCGAATGGCCTGGAAGAGGGCGTCCTCGGCCCTCGGGTCGAGAGCCGACGACGGCTCGTCCATGATCAGCAGTTCGGCGTCCCGGAGGAACCCCCGGGCAGCGGTGATCCGCTGCCACTGCCCACCGGAGAGGTCCTGCCCCTGGGCGAAGGTCCGGTCGAGCAGCGTCTCGTACCCGTACGGCAGCTCGCGGATCATGTCGTCGGCGACCGCGCGGGCGGCGGCGGCCTCGATCCGGTCCTGCCGTGCCTCGCTGTCCACGTCCCCGATGGCGATGTTCGTCGCGGCCGTGAACGGCCACTTGTGGTACTCCTGGGTGACCACGGCGATGCGGGCCCGGAGCTGACCGACGTCCCACTCGGCCAGCGGCCGGCCGTTCCACTCGACCACCCCGGCGCTCGGGGTACGCAGGAGCGCGATCATCGCGGCCAGCGTTGTCTTGCCGGATCCGTTCTCCCCCACGAACGCCACCGTCTGCCCGGCCCGGATGGTCAATGTGACGTCGTCGACGGCGGGCGTGTCCCGGTCGGGATAGCGGAGGCTGAGGCCTCGCACGGCGATCTCCTGCAGCGGCGGCGGGGCCTCCCCGCTCCCGCCCTCGGCGGGCAGGTAGGCGGTGGCCCGGGCCAGGAACCCGGTGTAGTCGCCGACGTGCTGCCCCTCGGTGTAGACCCGGTCGATCTGGAAGGTGAGCGCGTCGAGGGAGCGCTGCGCGGCCTGCACCGCGACCACGCAGGTGGCCGCCGCCGCAAGGGGAATCCGCCCGTCGACGAGCAGCAGGCCGAGCAGGACGTATACGGCCCCGGTGGCGAGGCCGCCGATCACCGCGCCAAGGCTGGTGGTCGTGGTGACCCGCCGGGCCAGGGCGAGCTGGATGTCGGTCTCCACCCCCATCACCCGGTCGTACTGGTCGAGCAGGAACCGGCGCAGCCCGTACGAGCGCAGCTCCGGGGCGGAGTCGCGTTCGGCCATCAGCCGGCGCAGCAACCACTGCCGGCGGCGCCGGACCGACCCGGCGATGTAGGTCTGGTAACGCAGGTGCCCGGCCCGTAGCGTCGCCCAGGCCTTGGGCAGCGTCGCGACCAGCAGCGCCAGAAGCAGCAGCGGGTGGATCACGACCACCGCCACGCCCACCGCGAGCAGACCGGCCAGTCCGGCGAGCAGGTTCATCGACGCCTGCACCAGCGAGACCACCGCCTCGTCGCCCCGGGAAGCGCGTTCCATCTCGTCGGCGAAGGCGTCGGCGTCGAACGCGTCCAGCCGTACCGCCGTGGTCACCTCGAACAGCCGGCGCTCCACCGCCCGGCCGACCCTCGGGGTGAGACCGTTCTGGGCGTACCCGGAGGCGATGCCCATGCCGGCCCGGATCGCGGTGACCACCGCGAGGGCCACCAGCGCCGGCAACGCGGCCATCACCTTGTCACCGGTCGGGCCGCCCGCGAACAACTCCACCAGCACCCGCTGCGTCGCCAACAGCCCGAACGCCGACATCACCCCGGCACCGACCGTCGTGACCGCCACCACCGAGGTACGGAACCGGTCGGTCCGCCAACTGACCCGGACCGCCTCCGCCACCAGCCGGGGCAGTTCGGCGAAGACGGCGAACAGTCCCGCCTCCGCCCGGGCCCGTACCCCCGTCTCCCACCACATCGCCCGCAGTTCGGGCAGGACCGGCTCGGCGGACGCCGGGCCGGTCCCGGCCGGCTCCTCTCCCCCGGCCGGACGGACGGACTCGACGGCGGCTCCGGTCACGGACGCTCCTCACGGTGGCGGGGAACTGCGGCCGGCTGCCCGGACCGGGCGGCCACCGTGGCGGCCGGCCCCGTCGCCGAGAGTGCCGACCTCACCACTTAACGCCATCGGAGTCGGCCAGGGAAGCACCTGACGCCACCGAAAAGGCCGTTACGGGTCGGGCACTCCGGGCGGGGCAGGATGCCCTGCGATGATGACCTTGTGATCAGACGAATCTTGGAAGGCGCCCGGGAAAATCGTCGGCAGCAGCGGAAGATGCAGAAGTCCAACAACCCGGACGGCTGCTGCGACTGCTGCGATTTCGGTCTGTTCTCCACGCTGCTGCTGGTCGGCTCGACTGTGGCGGCCCGAACCGGGGCGCCGGGGCTGGACCGGGCGGGTGTGGCGACGATCCGGGGCTACCGCCGCTGGTTGTCGCCGTACTGGCCCGGGCGGTGCCGGTTCACCCCGACGTGTGGCGCGTACGGGCTGTCCGCAGTGGAGCGGCACGGGCTGGCGGTGGGCGGGCGGCTGGCCGCCGAACGGGTACGGCGCTGCCGCCCCACGGTGCCGCGCGGCACCCACGACCCGGTGCGCTGACCGCGGGCGGGCTCGATCACCAGGGAAAACGATCATCCGGCCGGCCGGGCGGGTAGCGCGGCCCGGTCATGATGAGACGGTGATTCGCTTTCTGTTGAATGCGCTCTGGTTCGTCTTCGGTAGTGGATTCGTGTTGGCCATCGGGTACGGACTCGCGGCGCTGGTCTGCTTCGTACTCATCGTCACGATCCCGTTCGGCGTCGCCGCGCTGCGGCTGGCCCGGTACTCGCTCTGGCCCTTCGGCCGCACCCTGGTCGAGAAGCCGGACGCCGGCCTGGCCTCCGGCGCGGCGAACATCGTCTGGCTGCTGGTGGCCGGCTGGTGGCTCGCCCTGTCGCACATTCTCGCCGGCATCGCCCAGTGCGTCAGCATCGTCGGCATCCCGTTCGGCCTGGCGAACTTCAAGCTCGTCCCCGCCGCCCTCTGGCCGCTGGGCCGGGAGGTCGTCGAGACGCCCTGACCGTCCACCCGGTACGAACGCCCGGCCGGGTCCGCGCGGTGGCCGGCGCGAGCGCTCCTGACCCCCGTCTCGTGCGGCGTGGTCAGGAGCGTTCGCTGATCCGGTCGAGGTGCGCGGCCAGCTCGTCGGTGATCAGCAGGTCCGTCCGGATCTCGTCGTGCGGGTACGCGGCCCGGCCGACCATGTGCGCGGCCACCGGAGCGCTGGCCAGTTGGAACACACCGACCAGGACGAGGGTGGTGATGTCCACTCCGGTGCGCAGCCGCAGCGCGCACCCGAGCAGGACCAGCAGCAGGCCGAGGACCTGGGGTTTGGCGGCGGCGTGCATCCGGGAGAGCAGGTCGGGGAAGCGGACCAGAGCGATCCCGGCGGCGAGGCTGAGCAGCGCGCCGGAGATCAGGCAGACCGCGGCGACGGCGTCGAGGACGGTGGCCAGGCTCACTTCGGGTCCTTCCGGGCCGCGAAGCGGGCGACGCTGACCGAGCCGACGAAACCGAGGATCGCGAGCACCACCAGCACCGGCAACGCGGTGGCGTCCCGGCTGTACGCGGCCTCGGTGGCGATGGCGGCGACCACGATGGCCAGCAGCACGTCGGTGGCGACGGCCCGGTCCAGAATGGACGGCCCCCGGATGATCCGGAGCAGGGTGAGCCCGCCGGCCACGGCGAGCAGGACGGTGACGGTCACGGCTACGGCGGTCAACTCGATGCCCCTGACAGGTCGGCCGGCGGTGACGTGCCGGTATGGGTGGCTTCGACAGCCCGGCGCTGCTCGTCCGGGGAGCCGATGGCGGCGATGATCCGCATCTCCAACTCCAGGACCTCCTGCCGGAACTGCTCGACCTCCTCGATGGTCCGGACGCCGAGCACGTGGATGTAGAGGGTGCCGGTGGTCCGGTCGACCTCGAGGATGAGGCTGCCCGGCACCAGCGAGAGCGCCTCGGCGGTGAGGGTGAGGTTCAGGTCGGTGTTGATCCGCAGCGGCACGGCGATGATCGCGCCGCGCGGTGTGTGCCCGAACCGGACGGCCAGCCAGGCGATCTGGGCGCTGGCCACCACCAGGTCACGCAGGAAGCGCAGCCCGAAGCGGAGCAGCCCCAGCGGGTGCAGCCGACCGGCGAAGGTCACCGGTGGCAGCGGGAAGACGGCCAGCAGCACGGCCGCGACGAGCAGCCCACTGATCAGGTTGGCCCAGGTGAAGGTGCCCCAGAGCAGCACCCAGACGGTGACCAGGGCGGTCACCGCGACGGCCAGGTTGCGCCGTCGGGCGCGCCGGGTCAGCGGCGGGTTCGGCGGCTCGATCGGCTGGCCCGGCGTCAACGGATCGGCGCTCACGGCGTCCCCTCCGGGTAGACGGCCTCCACGTACGGGGTCCGGCGCAGCAGGTCGTCGGCGGCGTCGGTGCTGATCTCGAAGAGCGGCCCGGCGACCACCGTCAGGGCCAGCCCGAACACCACCAGGGCGGCGGTCGAGGCGATCATCAGCCGGGGCAGCATGACAGCCGGCTGCCCTGCGTCCGGCTCCTCGCGGGTCTGCTCCGCGTCGCCGACCCGGGCCGCCGGAACCACCGCCTCCCCAACGCTGGAGGCAGCGGGAGCGGCGCCGGCGGCGCCCGGGGCGGCGGCGATCGGGGCAGGGACGGCGCCGGCAGCGACCGGGGCGGCGTCGGCGGAGACCGCAGCGCCGGCGGAAGCAGGTGCGCCGGCGGGGACCGCGACGGTGTCGGCGGCCGGTGCGGCGGCGGTGGGCATGTCCGGGTGGGGTGCCCGCCAGAAGGCCAGGTTCCACACCCGGGCGATGGCGTAGAGGGTGAGCAGGCTGGTGACCAGGCCGGCGGCGACCAGCCCCCAGGCCAGCAGCCCGCCGTCGTCGACCCCGGCCTGGACCAGACCGAGCTTGCCGAGGAACCCGGAGAAGGGCGGGATGCCGGCGAGGTTGAGCGCGGGGACGAAGAACAGCACCGCGAGCAGCGGGGAGAGCCGGGCCAGCCCGCCGAGGCGGTCCAGGGCGGTGCTGCCACCCCGCCGCTCGACCAGACCGGCGGCGAGGAACAGGGTCGTCTGGATGGTGATGTGGTGCACCACGTAGAAGATCGCGGCGGCCAGGCCGAGCGAGGTGGTGAGCCCCACCCCGAAGAGCATGTACCCGATGTGGCTGATCAGCGTGAAGGAGAGCAGCCGCTTGATGTCTGACTGGGCGACCGCGCCGAGGATGCCGACCAGCATGGTCAGCCCCGCCACCCAGAGCAGCAGGTCGGCCGTCCGGCCACCGGGGAAGAGCAGCGTCTCGGTTCGGATGATCGCGTACACGCCGACCTTGGTGAGCAGGCCGGCGAAGACCGCGGTGACCGGGGCGGGCGCGGTCGGGTAGCTGTCCGGCAGCCAGGCCGACAGCGGGAAGACGGCGGCCTTGATGCCGAAGGCGAGCAGCAGCATGCCCTGGAGGACCAGGCGTAGGTCGTCCGGGAGGGCGTCCAGCCGGCCGACGAGCTGCGCGAGGTTGAGCGTGCCGGTGGCCGAGTAGACCAGCCCGATCGCCACCAGGAAGACCATCGACGACAGCAGGCTGACCACGACGTACGTGGTGCCGGCCCGGATCCGGGTCTCGGTGCTGCCCAGGGTGAGCAGCACGTAGCTGGCGACCAGCAGGATCTCGAAACCGACGTAGAGGTTGAACAGGTCGCCGGAGAGGAACGCGTTGCACACGCCGGCGGTGAGCACCAGGTACGTCGGGTGGTAGACCGACAGCGGCGTCTCCTCGTCGCCGTCGGCCATGCCCTGCCCGATCGAGTACACCAGCACGCAGAGGGTGACCGCGGCGGAGACGACCAGCATCAGCGCGGCGAGCTGGTCGGCCACGAGCACGATGCCCAGCGGCGCGACCCAGCCGCCCACCTCGACGACGAGCGGACCGTCGACGGTGGACCAGAACAGCAGCAGCGCGGCGACCACGACGGTCGCGGTGAGCACGGTGAGGCTGACCCAGCGCTGCGCGCGGGGCCGGCCGGCCAGCATGAGGGTGAGCGCCGCGCCGAGCAGCGGCATCACCACCGGCATCGGGACGAGGTGGTTCATCCGGCCCTCCCCGCGTCCGCACCCGACGGGGTGGGCACCGGGTCGTCGTCCTCGCCCGGCTCACCGGCGGTCTGCTCGTCGGCGGTGCCCGGCCCCTCGTCCCGCTCGGCGAGGTCCATGATCCGGCGGTCCTCCACGTCGTCCTGCACCTCGTCGTGACCGTTGAGGTGCCAGCTCCGGTAGGAGAGGGCGAGCAGGAAGGCCGTCATGCCGAGGGTGATGACGATGGCGGTGAGCACCATCGCCTGGGGCAGCGGATCGCTCATCTCCTCCTCGGGAGTGGTACCGACGATCGGCGGGCCGCCGGCCCGGCCGCCGGTGAGCAGGAGCAGGTTGGCGCCGTTGCCGAGCAGGACGACGCCCATCAGGATCCGGGTGAGGCTGCGCTCCAGCAGCAGGGTCACCCCGGCGGCGAAGAGCACCCCGACCACGAGGACGTAGGTAAGGTTCGGCGTCACACCAGTTCCCTTTCCCGCACCTCGGCCGGTACGTCGCTCCGTTCGGTCTCGTGCTGCCGGTCCATCTCCGCGCCGAGGCTGCGCAGGATGTCCAGCACCAGCCCGACCACGATCAGGTAGACGCCGACGTCGAAGAAGACCGACGTGACGAAGTGCAGGTGGCCCACGACCGGCAGGTGGAAGTCCAGCAGGGCGCTCTGGAGGAACTCCCCGCCGAACGGGATGGCGACCACCCCGGTGCCCACCGCCACGAACAGCCCCGCGCCGAGCAGCTTGCCCGCGTCGACCGGTGCGGCGCTGTTCAGCTCGGTGCGTCCGCCGGCCAGGTAGCGCACGGTCAGGGCCAGCCCGGCGACCAGACCGGCGGCGAACCCGCCACCGGGCGCGTTGTGACCGGAGAAGAGGAGGTAGATGGAGAAGATCACGATGGCGTGGAAGAGCAGCCGCGTCACCACCTGGAGGATCACCGACTGGCGGCGGGTGGTCGCCCCGGTGGTCAGCCAGCGCGGCCGGGACGGCGTACTGGTCATCCCGGGAATCCCGCTGCGCCGGTCCAGGTCGCGGGACCGCCGGAAGATCAGGCTGGCCACGCCGGTGGCGGCCACCAGCAGGACGGCGACCTCGCCCATGGTGTCCCAGGCCCGGATGTCCACCAGGGTCACGTTGACCACGTTCTTGCCGCCGCCGTAGGAGACGGCCTCGGCCGGGAAGTCGACCGAGATCGGTACGGCCTGCCGGCCGCCCGCCGCGACGTACGCCATCCCGGCGGTGACCGCGCCGACGGCAATGCCGAGCCCGATCCGGCCACGCCGGCTGGACCGGATGGGCCGCTCCGAGAACTTCTCCGGCAGCCGACGCAGGACCAGCACGAACATGACGATCGTGACGGTCTCCACCAGGAACTGGGTCAGCGCCAGATCGGGCGCGCCGTGCAGGATGAAGAGCAACGCGGTGCCGTAGCCGGAGACCCCGACCAGGATCATCGCGGTCAGCCGGCGCAGCGCCCGGGCGGCGGCGATCGCGGAGACGATCACCACGGCGGCGGCGACCGCCTGGAGCGGGGTGTCCCAGGCCCGAAACGAACCGGACCACGGGCCCCCGGCCACCAGCGCACCGCCGGGCAGGACGACCACCACGAGCAGGATGACGCCGAGGTAGAACGGCAGCGAACCCCGCTGGGTCGCACCGGTCAGCTCCACCGCCAGCCGGTCCACCCCGGCGACCACCCGTTGGTAGCCGGCGGCGCCGTCGAAGGGCAGCCACTGGCCGGTGCGCAGGTGCCCCCGGTGGACGAGCAGGAACAGCCCGGCCCCGGCCGCGACGGCCAGCACCGACAACCCGAGGGCGAGCGTCGGCCCGTGCCAGAGCGCCAGGTGGTACGGGGTCCCGGCGACGGGATACAGATCGGCGTACGGGGCGAGCAGCCGGTCGACGGCGGGGGCGGCCACCCCGGCGGCCAGGCCGACGACGGCGAGCAGGGCCGGTGCCGCCAGGAACGGCCAGCGCACCGGGTGCGGCTCGGTCGGCGGCACCCCGGGCTTGCCGGCGAAGGCGCCCCACAGGAACCGCAACGTGTACGCCACGGTCAGCGCCGAGCCGAGCACCAGCCCGGCCAGCACCACCTTCTCGGCGGTGCCGCCGTGCCGGAACGCCTCGTACGCGGCCTCCTTGGCGACGAACCCGGCCAGCGGCGGCAGGCCGGCCATGGACGCGGCGGCGAGTGTGGCGACCACCGCGAGGGCCGGGGCGCGGCGGCCGAGCCCGCTGAGTTCGCGCAGGTCACGGGTGCCGGTGGCGTGGTCGACGATGCCGACCACCAGGAACAGGGTGGCCTTGAACAGGGCGTGGGCCAGCACCATCGCCACGCCGGCCAGTGCGGTGTCCCGGGTGCCCGCGCCGAGCACCACCATCAGCAGGCCGAGTTGGCTGACCGTGCCGTACGCGAGGAGCAGCTTCAGGTCGACCTGGCGCAGCGCGGACCAGGCGCCGAGGAAGAGCGTGACCAGACCGGTGGTGAGCAGCACCGCCCGCCACGGTGCGACGTCGGCGACCGCCGGTCCCATCAGGGCGACCAGGAAGACGCCGGCCTTGACCATGGCCGCCGCGTGCAGGTAGGCGCTGACCGGGGTGGGGGCCGCCATCGCGTTGGGCAGCCAGAAGGTGAACGGGAAGATCGCCGACTTGCTCATCGCGCCGAGCAGGACCAGCACCAGCGCCACGGCCAGGTAGCCGCCGTCGGGCAGGTTCTCGACGATCCGCGACCAGCGGTACGTGCCGACGTGCTGGCCGAGCATGATGAACCCGGCGAGCATGGCGAGACCGCCCAGCGTGGTCACCAGCAGGGCCTGCATGGCCGCCCGGCGGCTGGCCCGTTTCGCCGGGTCGTACCCGATGAGCAGGTAGGAGAAGACGGTGGTCAGCTCCCAGAAGACGTAGAGCAGCAGCAGGTCGTCGGAGACCACCAGGCCGAGCATCGCCCCGGCGAAGGCGACGAAGACCGCCGTGAACCGGCCCAGCCCCGGGTCGTCGGAGCTGAAGTAGTGGGCGCTGTAGACCAGCACCAGCGCGCCGACCCCGCCGACCAGGACGACCAGCAACCAGGCCAGGGTGCCCATCCGCAGGGCGATCTCCAGCCCGAGCCCCGGCACCCAGGGGAACGTCTCCACCACCGGCGCGCCGGAGCGGACCTGCCCGGTGTGGGCCAGCGCCCACGCCAGGGTCGCCGCCGGTACGGCCGCCACGAGGTAGAGCGCCCGCCGCCCCCAGGTGCGTACCAGCGCCGGGGCGACCACGGCTGCGAGCGCATGGACCGCCACCAGTACCAGCACACAACCTCCCCAAGATCCACTGACCGCCGACCCCAACCTTATCCAGGGAAAAGCCGAATCGACACGCGCCGCAGGCAAACGTCATCCAACAGTCACACCGAGCTATCACCGCTGGCCGGCGGGGGCGGCGGGGCGCGACCGCCGGTCAGTGCCCGCCTGGGCGGTCAGGGTGCCGGCGCGGCGGCCGGGAGTGCGGTTCGTCACGGTCGATGCGCAGTTCCCGTTCGAGTTCGACGATGACCGCCCGGAGGTCGTCCAGCCGCTGGGTGAGCGCGATCCGGTCCACCTCGTCCGGCACGCCGTCCCCGTCCTCGTCGTAGTCCGGGGCGAGCCGCTCGGTCATCTCCAGCCGGCGGGCCTCCTCCATCGAGTTCACGATGACCGCGATCAGGATGTTGAGCAGCAGGTTCACCGTGATCAGCACGTAGCTGACGTAGTAGAGCAGGGTCCACCGGGAGACGGCCATGCCCTGCTCGATGAGGTCCGGCAGGGTCTCCAGGGAGAGCAGCACGAACAGGGTGAGCAGCGACCGGCCGATGTCCCCGTACTGCTCGGGGTAGGTGTCCTTGAAGATCAGCCAACCGGCCATGCCGTACACGTAGAGGGTGACCACGGCCAGCGCCAGGAAGCCGCCGACGCCCGGCAGGCTGCGCCACAGTGCGGCGACGATGGTGCGCAGGCCCGGCGAGAAACGCACCAACCGGAGCATCCGGGCGACCCGGACCACCCGCAGCAGCGCCGAGTCGCCGTGCAGGCCGGGCAGGAAGATCGCCGAGATCACCACGAAGTCGAAGACGTTCCAGCCGTGCCGGAAGAAGTCCTGCGGGCGGCGGCCGTAGGCGAGCAGCCGGATGACGATCTCCGCGACGAACGCGATGCGGAAGGTCCACTCCAGCCCGTGCAGGACCGGCCGGGCCGCCCCCAGGTGCGGGTACGTCTCGACGCCGAGTACCACGCCGTTGGCGATGATCACGACGACGATGGCGATCTCGAACGGGCGGGACCGGGCGAGCCGGCCGCACCGCTCGGCCAGGGCGGACTGGTCGGCCTGCGGGGTGACGCGGCTCACCGGGCCGCAGCCGCCGGTACGGTGCCACCCCTCATCGTCCGGTGTCCCGCTCGACCTCCCGGCGCAGCCCGTCGGCCTCCATGCCCAGGTAGCGGCGGATCAGCCGGCCGCCGAGGAGCACGGTGACCCGGGCCAGCGGCCCGTCCAGCGCGGCCAACTCCACCCGCTGGTGGTACGCGATACCCAACGTCCCCACGCCTCCTCCCCCACCCGGCGCGTCAAGGACACCACCCACCCCAGCCGGTACGCCCCGCACGCCGTTGTCCGGTCAATCATGAACGGTGCTCGCTCCGACGCAGGTCGCCGGGGCCGCGGTATCCCGGTTGGCGCGGCGCCCGCCCACGCCTAACCTGCCGGACGGGAGCCGACACCACGCTCGACCCGTGACCTGAGGAGCGACCTCGTTGGACCTCGATCGCAGTCACGTCATCCGCGAGGGTGACCTGCGCATCCTCAACCCGTTCGACGCCGGCAAGCTGGCCACCCTCGGGCAGGCGATCCGGCTGCGCCCCGGGGCGTCCGTCCTGGACCTGTGCAGCGGCAAGGGCGAACTGCTCTGCACCTGGGCCCGGGAGTACGGGATCCACGGCACCGGTGTGGACATCAGCACCGCCTTCACCGCCGCCGCCCGGGACCGCGCCGCCGAACTCGGGGTGGCCGACCGGGTACGGTTCGTGCACGGCGACGCCGCCGCCTACGTACCCGATGAACCGGTCGACGTGGCCGCCTGCGTCGGTGCCACCTGGATCGGCGGGGGTGTCCCCGGCACCCTGGAGATCCTGGAACGCGGCCTGAGGCCCGGCGGGATGCTGCTGGTCGGCGAGCCGTACTGGCGGCGGACGCCCCCGGACCAGGCGACCGTGCAGGGGTGCTACGCCGCCTCCCGGGACGACTTCCAGGACCTGCCGGGCCTCGTCGAGCTGTTCCAGCGGTGCGGCTGGGACCTGGTCGAGATGGTTCTCGCCGACCAGGACAGTTGGGACCGATACGCGGCGGCGCACTGGCTCAACCTCCGCCGCTGGCTCGACGACAACCCGGACGACGACCTCGCCCCACGAATGCGCGCCGAACTGACCGAGGACCCGGTCCGTCACGTGCGGTACGCCCGGGAGTATCTCGGCTGGGGAGTCTTCGCGCTGCTCCGCCGCTGACCGCCCCGGGCACGCCGACGCACGTCCCGTCGAGTGCGCGGGCTTCGATCACCTGGCGCCGTCCCTTGTGGTCCCTCAGCGGCTCCGGACCGAGAGCCGGCGGGCCAGCCCGATCAGCTCGGCCCGCGCGTCGTCGACGAGCGGCGCGTCGGCGAGCGCG
This sequence comes from Micromonospora pallida, assembly GCF_900090325.1. Lineage (NCBI taxonomy): Bacteria > Bacillati > Actinomycetota > Actinomycetes > Micromonosporales > Micromonosporaceae > Micromonospora > Micromonospora pallida. The sequence goes on from NZ_FMHW01000002.1 coordinate 5,404,231, forward strand.
GTCACCGCCTCCTCGGTCCGCGCGGCGATCATTTCCTCCACCCGGCGCAGGCCGCCGGTGTCCACGATGATTCCCCGGAGCACGTCCGCGCCGACCCGGTCCAGGTGCGGGTCACCGTGCCACCGGTCGATGGCGGCGGCCTGCGCGGTCGTGGCGACCTCTCGGGTGAGCGCCATCAGCACCGTCGCCTTGCCGGCGCGCAGGTCGCTCAGGTTGGACTTGCCGGTGTGCGTGTCGTCGCCGAAGACGCCCAGCACGTCGTCGCGGAGCTGGAACGCCTCGCCGAGCGGGACGCCGATCCGGGAGAAGAGGGCCAGCTCGGCGCTGCCGGCACCGGCCCACGCGGCCCCGATCTGGAGCGGGCGCTCCACCGTGTAACGGGCGGACTTGTAGCGCAGGATCCGCAGGCAGTCGGCCAGTCCGGCCCCGGCGGCCTCACCCCGGACGTCGAGGTACTGCCCCATCACCGCCTCGGCGCGCATCCGCTGGAACAGCGTCCGCACCCGGGACACCCCGTCGGCACCGGCGCTGGCGAACAGTTGCTCGGACCAGACCAGGCAGAGGTCGCCCCAGAGGATCGCCATGTTCCGGCCGAACCGCTCCGCGTCCCCCCGCCAGCCCCGGCGTCGGTGCCGGTCGGCGATGCTGACGTGCAGGGTCGGCCGGCCGCGCCGGGTGTCGCTGTCGTCCATCACGTCGTCGTGGATCAGCGCGAAGGCGTGGAACAGCTCCAGCGCGGCGGCGGCGCGCACCACCTCGGGACCGGTCCCACCGCAGGCCCGCCAGCCCAGATGACAGAAGGTCGGCCGGGTCCGCTTGCCAGCCGCGCCCAGAACGAAGGACCGGAGCAGTTCGACGTCCTCCCGCCAGTCCTCGTCGCCGGCTGTGTCGAGGTGGGCGCTGAGGAAGTCGTCGAGCACGGTGTCCACGTCCCGCCGGAGCGCCGCGACACCGGGACCGGGATACGCCGCCACGGCCGACCCGCCCACACCGTCCATGCCTGCTCTCCCATCGTCACCGGGAACGGCTGCCGGCAGCGCCCCGACACCGGTCAGCAATAGTCGTCACATTGACCACTACCGTTCCGCTTTTCGCTGGCCGCGGGGATTCACCGCGCGCCCCACACCACCGCGCGGTCGCCGGCGCAGCGCCGGACACCGCATTCACACACCTTATTGCGTACGGAGCCGTCCGGGGGTACGCGATCGTGCCGCCCCCAGCCGGAAACCGGATCCTGCCGGGCGGTCACAGCCAGCGCCTTCACGCCGAAACGCGAGGCCAGGAAATCATCGAACGCGGATCTGGATCGGAATGCTCACCACCGTCTACTGTGATCGACGTGAATATTCTGCGTAGCCTGCTCGCCAGTCTCGCCGTCGGCGCCACCGCCGCTGCCGTCGCTCTCTCGCCGACGGCCGCCGGGGCCGCGGAGTTGCCCAGCCACGCCCGCATCGCCGCGCTCGGAGACTCGATCACCCGGGCCGCGGTCGCCGACGGCACCACCGCGAGCCAGCCGCAGAACTCGTGGTCGACCGGCACCAGCACCTCGGTCAACTCGCACCTGCGCCGGATGCAGGCTGCCGGGGTCACGATGACCGCCGGCAACTACGCGAAGGGTGGCGCCCGCTCCGGCGACCTGCCCGGCCAGGCGACCACCGCCGCCGCCACCGGACCCGACTACGTCACCATCCTCATCGGCGGCAACGACGTCTGCGCCGCATCGACGCTGTCCGGGATGACGTCGGCCGACACGTTCGAGTCGAACGTGCGCCGCACGCTGGACATCATCAAGGCCCAGAACCCGGACGCCCGGGTCATGCTGGCGTCGGCGCCGAGCCTGATGGCGCTGTACCAGATCGGGCGGGACAACGTGACCATCCGCACCCGGTGGAACCTGATCGGCATCTGCGAGATCATGCTGGCCGACCCGATGAACTTCTCGTCGGAGGCCAACGCGCGGCGCAGCGCGGTCGAGGCACGCGTCGACGAGTACAACCAGCGACTGGCCAAGCTCGCCGCCGAACGCGCCAACGTCTTCTACGACAACGGCGCGGTGCACAACACGCCGTTCACCAGGACGGATCTGTCCATCCTCGACGGCTTCCACCCGTCGATCGCCGGCCAGAACAAGATCGCGGCGGAGGTCTGGACGTCCGCGCTCGAGCAGGGCGTCTTCACCCCCTGACCCGACCGACCTGATCCCGCAAGCCCAGCCGGCCGGTCTCCTGACCGGCCGGCTCCAATCATTCACGCTACGGAGTTGAACGACTACCCACTGCCGCCCTTGAGGGGTAAGTGAGGTTAGGATAACCTAACCGCCATGAGTAGTCGGGACAGTCGCGCCGAGGGCCTCCAGGGCGTGGACCTGCGTCTGGGCTACCACGGCGCGACCGTGGTGCACGACGCCGCCATCACGTTGCGCCCCGGTGCCGTGACGGCCCTGGTCGGGCCGAACGGCAGCGGCAAGTCCACGCTGCTACGCGGGCTGGCCCGACTCCACCCGCTGGAGCACGGCGAGGTGCGGCTCACCGACGGCACCTCGGCCCGGGCGCTCACCGCCCGTGAGTTCGCCCGCCGGGTAACCCTGCTGGCCCAGAGCCGCCCCACGCCCAGCGGCGTTACCGTGCGGGACGTGGTCGGCTACGGCCGGCACCCGTACCGGGGACGTTGGCGGGCCGGCGACCCCGACGGCCCGGCCATGATCGACCGGGCCATGGCGACCACCGGCGTGACCGCGATGGCGGACCGGCCGGTTGACGAACTCTCCGGCGGCGAGTTGCAGCGGGTCTGGCTGGCCACCTGCCTGGCCCAGGACACCGGGGTGCTGCTGCTCGACGAGCCGACCACCTTCCTCGACCTCCGCTACCAGGTCGAGATCCTCGACCTGATGCGGGACCTCGCCGACGACCACGACGTCGCGGTCGGGGTCGTCCTGCACGACCTGAACCAGGCCGCCGCCGTCGCCGACGAGGTGGTGCTCCTGCACGGCGGACGCGTCCGGGCCACCGGCGCCCCGAACGACGTCCTCACCGAGCAGGCCCTGACCGAGACGTACGGCATCCGCATCGAGGTGACCGTCGACCCGGTCAACGGGATCCTCACCACCCGACCCGTCGGCCGGCACTCGACCCGGGCCCTCGCCTGACCCGCCCATCACGAGCAGAAAAGACCGTCATGATGCGTACCCGCGCGACCCTCCTGGTCGCCGCCGTCGCCGCGCTGGCACTGAGCGCCTGCGGCACCACCGAAGACCCGGCCGCGAGCCCCGCCCCCGCCGACACCGCGGCCAGCGGTCCGGTCACCGTCACCGACAGCCGGGGCAAGGCCGTCACCCTCAAGGCGCCGGCCACCAAGGTCGTCGCGCTGGAGTGGGCCGAGGCCGAGACGCTGGTCTCCCTCGGTGTCATGCCGGTCGGCGTGGCCGACACCAAGGCGTACGCCACCTGGGTCGGCGCCGCCAAGCTCGACCCGAGCGTCACGGACGTCGGCACCCGGGCCGAGCCGAGCGTCGACGCGATCGTCGCGTTGCAGCCCGAGCTGGTGGTGATGGAGGCCGAGCGGGGCGCCACCCTGGTCGACCAGTTGGAGAAGTACGTGCCGGTGCTGGTCACCAAGGGCAGCGACGCCAAGGACAACCTCGGCCGGATGCGGTCGGACGTCACCATGATCGCTCAGGCGACCGGCCGGACCGCCGAGGGCGAGAAGCTGCTCGCCGACTTCGACGCCGCGCTCGCCGACGCCAAGAAGAAGATCGCCGACGCCGGGGCCGCCGGGAAGCAGTTCGCCGTCGCCGACGGCTGGAAGGACGGCAGCAACGTCACCATCCGGATGTTCGGTCAGGGCGCGTTCGTCTCCCAGATCGGCATCCAGCTCGGACTGAAGAACGCCTGGACCGGCGAGGTAGACGAGATGTGGGGGCTGGGCCAGACCGACGTCGAGGGGCTGACCGTCCTCAAGGGTCAGGACCTGACCTTCCTCTACAACGCCTCGGACGGCGACGACGTCTTCAAGACGGGCCTGGCCGGCAACGCGATCTGGAAGTCGCTGTCCTTCGTACAGCAGAACAAGCTGCACCGGATGCCCGACGGCATCTGGACCTTCGGTGGTCCGCTCTCCGGCAAGCAGTACATCGACGAGTTCGTCAAGGTCTACGCGGCTTGAGCCAGCTCAGCGCACCCGTCCGGTCGGGGGCGGCCACCGGCCCGGCTCCGACCGGACCGCTCGCCCCCGCCCGGGTCGTCACCGCCTTCGTCGTCGCCACCGCCCTGCTCCTGGTGGTCACGGCGGTGCACCTCACCCAGGGCACCTCCAGCGTCGGCGCGCTCGACCTGCTGCGCCTGCTCACCGGGTCGGACGACGAGGCGGCCCGGGTGCTGGTCGCCTCCCGGCTCCCCCGGATGCTCGCCGGACTGGCCGTCGGCGTCGCGCTCGGCTTCGCCGGAGCCGCCCTCCAGTCGCTGGCCCGCAACCCGCTGGCCTCCCCGGACACCCTCGCGGTCAACGCCGGCGCGCACCTGGCGATCGTCGGTGCGGCGGCGTTCGGCATCTCCCTGCCCGCCCTGTCCTCCGGCGTACTGGCCTTCCTGGGCGGACTTGCGGCAGCCGGGCTGGTGATGGCGCTGGCCACCGGCGGGCATGCCGGCACGACCCGGCTGATCCTCGCCGGCTCGGCCACCGCGCTCGCCCTGAACTCGTTCACCATGCTGCTGATGCTCCTGTTCGAGCAGGCCACCATCGGCCTGTTCGCCTGGGGCAACGGCTCGCTGGTGCAGGCCGACCTGACGGCGTTCACGCAGCTCGCCCCGGTGATCGGGATCGCTACCGCGCTGCTGGTGGCGCTCGGGCACCGGATGGACGTACTCGCCCTCGGCGACGACACCGCCACCGTGCTCGGGCTGGACGTCCGGCGTACCCGGCTCGTGATGGTCCTCCTGGCCGTCCTGCTCTCCGCCGCCGCAGTGACCCTCGCCGGGCCGATCGGCTTCGTCGGGCTCTGCGCGCCGGTGATCGTCCGGCTACTCGGCCGGATGGTGCCCGGGGTGCACCGGCACCGGGTCCTGCTGCCGCTCTCCGGCATCGTCGGCGTGCTCATCGTGCTCGGCTCCGACGTGCTGCTGCGGGCCGTGCTCGGCGCTCAGGCCGGCGTGGAGGTGCCGACCGGGGTGGTCACCACCCTCTTCGGCGCGGTGCTGATGATCTGGCTGGCCCGCCGCTACCGGGACGCCGGCCCCACCCGCCGGCCGCCGGGTGGGCACGCGGCCGTCCGCTCCCGTGCCTTCCACCTCGGCGTGGTCACCACCGCCGCCGCGGTGACGGTCGGCGCGGTGGTGCTCGGCATCCTCGCCGGGGACACCTGGGTCCTCCTCGGCGACGTGGTCAACTGGGTGCAGGGGCGCACCGGTCCGGCGTACACCTTCGTGCTGGACCAGCGTTGGCCCCGGGTCGTGGCGGCCCTGCTGGCCGGCGCGGCGCTCGCGGTCGCCGGCACCACCGTGCAGGCGGTCTGCCGCAACCCGCTCGCCGAGCCGGGCATCCTGGGCATCACCGGCGGGGCCGGCATCGGCGCGGTCGCGCTGCTGACCTTCGTCCCGCTGGCCGGCGTCGCGGCCATCTCCGGTGCGGCCGGGCTCGGCGCGATCCTGGCGTTCGCGCTGGTCTACGGCCTGGCCCGGTACGGCGGCCTGAGTTCAGACCGGCTGGTGCTGATCGGCTTCGGGGTCTGGCAGGGCGGCACCGCCGTCATCACCTTCATCATTGTCAGCTCCGACCCGTGGAACACCGGCAAGGCGCTGACCTGGCTCTCCGGCTCCACCTACGGCCGCACCGCCCCGCAGGTGCTGCCGGTGGCGATCGCCCTGCTGCTCAGCATCCCGGCCGTCGTCGCGGCCCGCCGCGAACTCGACCTGCTCACCCTGGACGATGACACCCCCCGGGTGCTCGGTGTCCCACTGGAACGTACCCGCCTGCTCGCCCTCGGCGCGGCGGCGCTGCTCACCTCGACCGCCGTCAGCGCGGTCGGCGTGATCGGTTTCGTCGGGCTGGTCGCCCCGCACGCCGCGCGGGCCCTGGTCGGCGGCCGGCACGCCCGGGTGCTGCCGGTCGCCATATTGCTCGGCGCGGCACTGGTCAGCCTCGCCGACACCCTCGGGCGCACGGTCATCGCCCCCGCCCAGGTCCCCGCTGGCCTGGTCACCGCCATGATCGGCACCCCGTACTTCGTCTGGCTGCTGTGGCGCTCGCGCGGCACGGCGACCGCCCCCCGATGAGTTCCCGACCAGCGGCCCGGCAGGCGTGCCGGGCCACCAGACACCGATAAGGAAGGCCGCCATGCCGAGCACCCTCTCCGTCGCGCCCTGGCGCGTCTTCGCCGTCGAGGTCCGGGCACTGCGCCGGCTCAGCCCGTCGTTCCTGCGCGTCACCTTCACCGGCCCGGACCTGGACCGGTTCGCCGACAACGGGTACGACCAGCGAATCAAGGTGGCACTACCGCGTACCGGCGAGCTGGCGGCCGAACTGCCGGACGGTCCCGACTGGTACCAGCAGTGGCGGGCGCAGCCAGAGGAGACGCGTTGCCCGATCCGTACGTACACGGTCCGGGCGGTCCGGCCGGACGCCCAGGAGGTGGACGTCGACCTGGTGCTGCACGGCGACGGCGGTCCGGCCACCCGGTGGGCGCGACGGGCCCGGCTCGGCGACCGGCTCGCCCTGGTCGGCCCGGACGTCGGCTACGACGGGGTGCACGGCGGCATCGAGTTCCGGCCCCCGACGGTCGGGACGCTGCTGCTCGCCGGGGACGAGACCGCCGCACCGGCAATCTGCGCCATCCTGGAGCGGCTGTCGGCCGACGCCCGGGGCCACGCGCTGATCGAGGTACCGGAGGCCGGCGACACCCTGCCGGTGACCGCACCGCCGGGGATGACTGTGACCTGGCTGCCCCGGATCGGCGCGGCCCACGGCAGCCGGCTCACCCCGACCGTGGCGACACTCGCCGGAGAACTGCTCCCCGCCGCCCTGCCCGCCCTGACCCTGGCCAGCGGAGGAACCCCGACGGTCGACTCCCTGGCCGACGCGATGGCTGCGACGGTCGGCTCCTTGGCCGACGTGGACGTGGACCGGGATGTCCTCTGGGAGGTGCCGGACGTGGCCCCCACCGCCCCGCTCTACGCCTGGCTGGCCGGGGAGGCGGCGGTGATCCGGGGGCTGCGCCGGCACCTGGTCGCCGAACGAGGGCTCGACCGGAGCGCGGTGGCCTTCATGGGCTACTGGCGACTGGGCCGCACCGCCGACTGACCAGCCCCCGCCAGCCCGCCACGTCGACCGCCCCGCCGGCCCCACCCCGCGTTGATCCACTCCGGTTCGGCGATACTGCGCCTTCCTCAGGCTGGGACACCGCACTATCGGCGAAACGGAGGCTCACCTGGCGAGCCCCCAGCCGGGGGCGGTCAGGGGGCGGGACGGTCGAGGAAGAGGAGTTGGGCGCGTTTCTCGGGCAGGTCGATCTGCGGCCCGAGGACGAAGCCCGCGCGAACCAACCGGGCGATGGCCCGGTCGTTGCGGGCGTCGGGTTCGGCCACGATCCGCCGCCGGGACCGGTCGGCCAGTACGAAGTCGAGGAACGCGCCGAGCACGGTGCCGGTGAAACCGGGCTCGACCCCGCCGTCCGGCGGGCCGACCATCAGGTGGATGCCGAAGTCGCCCGGCTGCACGTCGTAGCACTCGCCCACCGGGTCGGCCGCCGGCTCGTACGTCTGGAAGAGCCCGACCGGGCGGCCGTCCCGGTGGATCAGGTACGCGTGGTGGGTGGCGAGCGAGTCCAGGTAGGCGTAGATCTCCTGGACCCGCTCCCGGCTGGCGTCCCGCATGCCCCAGAAGCGGGACCGTTCCCGGGTGACCCAGTCGTGGATCAGGCCGGCGTCGGTGACCGGGTCGACGGGACGGATGGCCACCTCCCCGAAGCCGTCGACCTGCCGCTGCCAGACCGGGTCAGGGGGTTTGGTCATTTCGCTCCTCGGTGAGCTGGTGCCAGTCGGTGACCACGGGGACGAGGTCACCACGCAGCCAGTACGACAGTTGGTCACGCTGGTGCGGGTCGCCGGGCACTCCGGACGCCCCGAACGGCACGATCCACCGGCTGTCGTCGCGTCGGCCCAGGTCCCAGACGTAGCGGGCGGCCGACGCCCGGAAGCAGAGGTGGGTGACTCCGGGGACGCTGGAGGTGGCGAGCACGCAGTCGTGGTCTCCGGAGAGGCCCGGCCACTGCTCCTCGGGGTCGGGCCGGGCCGCCCAGGGGGCGAGCCGGTGCACGTCCCCCCACCGGGTCAGGGCGGCGTCGGCCACCTCGTCGAGCGCCGCACGGGCGGAGGCGGACCGGTCGGCCGTGGTGAGGAGATCCGTGGTGAGGAGATCCGTGGTGAGCAGGGTCGGCAGTGCGAAGCCGACCTTCGGCACCAGGGCTAGCCAGGGGTGGAAGAGGGCCGGGTAGCTCGCCGGCAGATCGGCCAGTGGGGCCAGCGTGGGGTGGGCGGCGAGACGGCGTACCACGATGGCCCGGACGGCGGCGAAGGCGGCGGCGTCGACGCTGTCGGCGCGCATCTCGCGGTCCCAGCGCAGCAGCCGGTCGCGCAGCGCGGCGGCGGCCGGGGCGAGCCCGTCCAGGCCGGCGAGGAGGGCGAGCAGCGGCTCGGCGGAGGCCAGCCTGGTGTCGGTGTGGACGATCGCCTGCTGGTCGGCGGACCAGTCCGTCCGGGCGGTGAGGAGTTCCCGGATCCGGTCGGCCCGGTGGGGTGGGGCGAACTCGACGCCGAGCGGCGTGGCGACGCCCCGCTCGTTCGCCATCACCGCGACGTCGCGTACCTCGGTACGGGGCAGGTCGTGCCAGCCGCGCCACTCGTGGCCGGGCTCCCAGGCCGGGACGACCCGCAGCCCGTTGTCCCGGTCCCGCACCGGGACGGTCCCGGCGACGCGGTGCAGCAGGCCGCCCTCGGTGTCGGCGGCGAGCACCACGTTGACCGGTTCCACCCAGTGTTCGCAGGCGGCGTCCACGTCGGCCACCCGGGTGGCGGTGAGCAGGGCGGGCAGCGCGGCGAAGCCGAGGGCGCCGGAGACCCGGGGCGGGTAGCGGAGGCTGATCGCCGACTCGTCGTCGGGGCTGCCGATGATCACCGGGCCACGGTCGGTCTCGACGACCTCGACCTCGACCGGATCCCCGCCGGCCACCTCGACCGACTCGACGTGCCGCTCGGCGGGGTGCCAGCCGTCCGGGCCGAGCGCCTCGACGGTGTCGCCCCGGCGGCGCAGCCGCTCGGCGTACAGGTCCTGGTAGTCGGCCATCGCGTTGGTGATCGCCCAGGCCACCGTTCCGGTGTGTCCGAAGTGGGCGATGCCGGGCACGCCGGGCACGGCCAGCCCGACCACGTCGTACGTCGGGCAGGCCAGCCGGATCTGCTGGTAGATGCCGGGGTCCTCGATGAACCGGTGCGGGTCCCCGGCGACGATCGGCGACCCGCTGGCGGTCCGTGCCCCGGTGAGCAGCCAGCCGTTGCTGCCGGCGGTGTCGGGACGGTCGGTGGCGAAGAGGCGGACCGCGTCCGCGCCCAGGCGGCGGGCGACCTCGGTCCGCCAGAGCTTGGCCGGGAAGCCGGCGAAGAGCACGTGGTGGGAGAGCCAGATCGCCAGCGGAGTCCAGGGCTGCCAGTGTCCGGGGGTCAGCCCGGTGGCGGTGAACTGCGGTGCGCGGCGGGCACCAGCGGTGAGGCCGGCGTTGACGCCGTCGACGTACGCGCGCACCCAGGCGGCGGTGGCCGGGTCGAGGTTGTCGTGGCAGCGTCGGGCGGTGTCGGCGAGCCGGGCCCGCCGCGCGAACAGGTCCCAGTCGAGCGCCTCCGCGCCGAGAAAGGACGCGCTGGTCCCCTGTGACCGGTGCCGTTCCACCTCGAGCTGCCAGGCCCGGTCGGTCGCCGCGTTACGCCCCTGGGCGAAGGCGAGCGCGTGCGGGTCGTCGGCCCGAAGGTGCGGAATTCCCCACTTATCACGGAAGACCCGGTGTTCCACTCGACCCCTCTCATCGATAAGGTTTGCCTAACCTATGTAACGGAGAGCGTGCGCACAATTCCACCGATCCGATCACGGTGCGCGAGGCGACCACAACTCCTTGACAGGAAATTAGGTTAGGGTAACCTAACCACGGCCCAGGCCGGCGCGTCCGTTCCCGGATGCCCGGTCGCCGTTGACCGTCTCCACGCGACCGTTGAGGAAACCGCCATGAACCTCCAGGGGCACGAGGCTGCGCCGATCCCGGCGCGACGCCGGCCGACGGCCGCCCGCGCGTACCTGCTCAACCAGGCCACGGTCGACGACTACCGGCGGACGGTGACCGCCGGGGTCGACCGGGTGGCGGGCCGGGTGGCCGGCGTCGACCGCCCGTTCACCGGCGTCACCCCGGACCGTCTCGCTCCCGCGATCGGCCGGATCGACCTGGACCGGCCGCTGCACGACCCGGCCGCCGCCCTCGACGAGTTGGACTCCGTCTACCTCCGCGACGCGGTCTGGTTCCACCACCCCCGCTACCTGGCCCACCTCAACTGCCCGGTGGTGATCCCGGCGCTGCTCGGCGAGGCGGTGCTCAGCGCGGTCAACTCCTCCCTGGACACCTGGGACCAGAGCGCCGGCGGGACGCTGATCGAGCGCCGTCTGATCGACTGGACGGCCGACCGGATCGGCCTCGGCCCGACCGCCGACGGGGTCTTCACCAGTGGCGGCACCCAGTCCAACCTCCAGGCCCTGCTGATGGCCCGGGAGGAGGCCTGCGCGACGCAGCCGCTGCCCCGCGCCGACCTGCTGCCGAAGCTGCGCATCCTCGCCTCCGAGGCCGGGCACTTCAGCGTGCAGAAGTCGGCGAAGCTGCTCGGCCTGGGCCGGGACTCGGTGGTCACCGTGGAGACCGACGCCGACCGGCGGATGCGTCCCGAGGCGCTGGCCCGCGAGATCGAACGCTGCCAGCGGGCCGGGCTGGTCGTGATGGCCGTGGTCGCGACCGCCGGCACCACCGACTTCGGCACCATCGACCCGCTGCCGGCCATCGCCGAGCAGTGCCGGGCCGCCGGGGTCTGGCTGCACGTCGATGCCGCGTACGGCTGTGGGCTGCTGGTCTCCCGCACCCGGCGGCACCTGCTCGACGGCATCGAGCAGGCCGACTCGGTGACCGTGGACTACCACAAGTCCTTCTTCCAGCCGGTCAGCTCCAGCGCGGTGCTCGTCCGGGACCGGCGGATGCTGCGGCACGTCACCTACCACGCCGACTACCTGAACCCGGCCCGGATGGTCGAGCAGCGCATCCCCAACCAGGTGGACAAGAGCCTCCAGACCACCCGTCGCTTCGACGCGCTCAAGCTCTGGCTGACCCTGCGCATCATGGGCGCGGACGCCCTCGGCGAACTCTTCGACGAGGTGGTGGACCGGGCCGCCGACGCCTGGGCGCTGCTCAGCACCGACCCGCGCTTCGAGGTGGTCACCCGCTCGCAGCTCAGCACGGTGGTGTTCCGGTACCTGCCGGCGGAACGTCACCTCGCCGACGACGCCAACCTGCACGCCAGGGAGGCGCTGGCCGCCTCCGGCGCCGCGGTGGTCGCCGGGACGAAGGTGGACGGCCGGCACTTCCTGAAGTTCACCCTGCTCAACCCGGAGACCACCATCGACGACATCGCGCACGTCCTCGACCTGGTCGCCGCGCACGCGGGCCGGTACGTCCGGGCGCGGACCGCCGCCGAGATGGCGTTGCCGGTCCCGGCCGAGGTGTCCGTCGCCGAGCCCTGCCACGTCGGCTGACCGCCCCGTCTGATGGAGAGCCGCATGTCGACCCACGACTTCATCGCGATCGGGCTCGGTCCGTACAACCTGGGCCTGGCCTGCCTGACCGCACCAATCACCGAACTGGACGGCGTCTTCCTGGAGGCCCGCCCGGAGTTCGACTGGCATCCCGGCATGCTGCTGGCGTCCACCCGGCTCCAGACGCCGTTCATCGCCGACCTGGTCACCCTGGCCGACCCGACCTCGCCGTACTCGTTCCTGAACTACCTGAAGGAGTCGGGGCGGCTCTACCCGTTCTACATCCGGGAGAGCTTCTTCCCGCTCCGCCGGGAGTACAACGACTACTGCCGGTGGGCAGCCGGCAAGCTGGACAGCATCCGCTTCGGCCAGCAGGTCACCTCGGTCGAGTACGCCGACGGCGGCTACACCGTCCGGGCCACGGTCGCGGCGAGCGGCGAGCCGGTCGAGTACCGCGCCCGACACCTGGTGCTGGGCACCGGCACCCCGCCGTACCTGCCGCCGGCCTGCGCGAAGCTCGGCGGTGACCTCATCCACAACACGCACTACCTGGAGCACCGGGACGCCCTGCGCACCAAGCGGAGCATCACCGTCGTCGGCAGTGGACAGAGCGCGGCCGAGATCTACCACGACCTGCTCGGCGACCTCGACGCGCACGGCTACCAGCTCAACTGGGTGACCCGCTCGCCGCGTTTCTTCCCGCTGGAGTACACCAAGCTCACCCTGGAGATGACCTCCCCGGACTACGTGGACTACTTCCACGGCCTGCCCGAGGCGACCCGCTACCGGCTGGAGTCCGAGCAGAAGAACCTGTTCAAGGGGATCAACTCCGACCTGATCAACGACATCTTCGACCTGCTCTACGCCCGCAGCCTGGACGGACCGGTCCGCACCCGGCTGCTCACCAACACCGAGCTGACCAGCGCCGCGTACGACGCGTCGACCGGCAGCTACCGGCTCGGATTGCGCCACGTCGAGCAGGAACGGGACTTCACCCTGGACACCGAGGGGTTGGTGCTGGCCACCGGCTACCACTACCGGGTGCCGGACTTCCTCGAACCGGTGCGGGACCGGATCCGATGGGACGGCCACGGCCGCTTCGACGTGGCCCGCAACTACACCGTCGACCACGCCGGGCGGGAGATCTTCCTCCAGAACGCGGGCACCCACACGCACAGCATCACCTCGCCCGACCTGGGCATGGGTCCGTACCGCAACTCGTGGATCATCCGGGAGCTGACCGGCCGGGAGCACTACCCGATCGAGAAGAGCATCGCCTTCCAGGAGTTCGGCGCACCGGCGGGAGCGGGGGCGTGACCACCGTCGTGTACTGCCGGGTCGACGACCGGCTCGGCGACCTCGCCCTGCGTACCCTCGATCCGGACGCGGACGCCACGCTGCTGCACGGCTGGGTGACCCACCCGAAGGCGGCGTTCTGGCTGATGTCGGACATGGACCCGGTCCAGGTCGCCGCCGAGTACCGCCGCATCCACGCGCACCCGCACCACGACGCCTTCGTCGGCCTGTGGCGGGAGCGGCCCGCCTTCCTCGCCGAGCGGTACGACCCGGCGCACGTCGAACTCGTCGGCCTGTACGACGCGGTCGAGGGCGACGTGGGCATGCACTTCCTCTGCGCCCCCACCGACACACCCGTGCACGGTTTCACTCTCGCCGTGATCACCACCGTGCTGGCCTGGCTCTTCGCCGAGCCGGCCACCCGCCGGGTGGTGGTGGAGCCGGACATCCGCAACACGGCGGTGCACGCGCTCAACGCGGCCGTCGGCTTCGAGGTGGTCGGCCCGCTCGCGAAGCCGGAGAAGAAGGCCCTGCTCAGCGTCTGCACCCGGGCCATGTTCGAGAAAGCCACCGGCCTGGACACCACGGTCCGGCCGTCCCCGGAGGAGTCCCGCGCGTGAACCCCCTCGAGTCCGTCACCCATCTGACCCCGGAGCACTGGGCTCGGGCCAACCGGCTGCTGGTGCGCAAGGCGCTCGCCGAGTTCGCCCACGAGCGGCTGCTCACCCCCGAGCCGGTCGACGACGAGCCCACCGGTTCGACCGGCCCGGCTGGGCGCAGGTATCTCATCCGCAGTAACGACGGTGGCGTCGAGTACCGGTTCACTGCCCGGCTGCTCTCCCTGGAGCACTGGCACATCGACCCGGAAAGCATCACCCGCCACCGGGACGGCGCGGAACTGCCGCTGGACGCCCTGGACCTCTGCACCGAGCTGCGCGGCGCGCTCGGCCTCTCCGACCGGGTGCTGCCGGTCTATCTGGAGGAGATCACCTCCACCCTGGCCGGGACCGCGTACAAGCTGAGCCGCCCGGCGGTGAGCGCCGCCGAGCTGGCCCGCGCCGACTTCCAGGCCGTCGAGACCGGCATGACCGAGGGCCACCCCTGCTTCGTCGCCAACAACGGGCGACTCGGCTTCGGCATCCACGAATACCACCGGTACGCCCCGGAGGCGGCCCACCCGGTCCGCCTGCTCTGGCTCGCCGCGCACCGCGACCATGCCACCTTCACCTGCGCCGCCGACCTCGACTACGACACCCTCATGGCGTACGAGCTGGGTACGGAAACCCTGGACCGGTTCGCCGCCACCCTCACCGACCTCGGCCTCGACCCGGCCGACTACCTGTTCATCCCGGTGCACCCCTGGCAGTGGTGGAACCGGCTCGCGGTCACCTTCGCCGGTGAGGTAGCCCAGCGGCGGCTGGTCTGCCTGGGCGAGGGGCCGGACGATTACCTGGCCCAGCAGTCCATCCGCACCTTCTTCAACGTCAGCGCGCCGGAGCGGCACTACGTCAAGACCGCGCTGTCCGTACTGAACATGGGCTTCCTGCGCGGGCTCTCCGCCGCGTACATGGCGGCCACCCCGGCGATCAACGACTGGCTCGCCGAGCTGTTCGACGCCGATGAGGTGATCAAGGAGACCGGCCTGACCGTCCTGCGCGAGCGGGCCGCGATCGGCTACCGGCACCAGCAGTTCGAGGCGGCCACCGACCGGTACTCCCCGTACCGGAAGATGCTCGCGGCGCTGTGGCGGGAGAGCCCGGTGCCGGCCCTGGCGCCGGGGCGGCGGCTGGCCACCATGGCGTCGCTGGTGCACGTCGACCGCGACGGGCGCTCGCTGGCCGCCGCGCTGGTCGCGGAGTCCGGGCTGGCCCCCGAGGTGTGGCTGCGCCGCTACCTGGACGCGTACCTGGTGCCGCTGCTGCACGCCTTCTACGCCTACGACCTGGCGTTCATGCCGCACGGCGAGAACGTCATCCTGGTGCTGGACGGCGGCACGGTGGAACGGGTGATCTTCAAGGACATCGCCGAGGAGATCTGCGTGATGGATCCGGCGGTGGAGCTGCCCGAGACGGTCCGCCGGGTCCAGGCCGAGATCCCGGAGGACATGCGGTTGCTGTCGATCTTCACCGACGTCTTCGACTGCTTCTTCCGGCACCTGAACGCGGTGCTGTCCACCGAGGGCGTCCTCGACGAGGAGAGCTTCTGGCGGACGGTGGCGGCCTGCGCCGCCGACTACCGCGACCGGGTGCCGCACCTGGCCGACCGGTTCCGGCGGTACGACCTCTTCGCCGACGAGTTCGCCCTGTCCTGCCTGAACCGGCTCCAGTTGCGCAACAACGAGCAGATGGTCGACCTGGCCGATCCCTCCGCCGCCCTGCAACTGGTCGGCACCCTCGCCAACCCCCTCGCCCGGTACGCCCCGGCCGGCTGAGAAATCTCCAAAGATTTTTCCGGCGGGCATGTCGAGGACGCGGGTCGCGGCTTCGACCTGGGGTGAACGCACCGAGAATGGTGCGGTGGCCCTGAGGAGCAGACCATGAAGTACATGCTGTTGATGCAGTTCAGCGGAGCGTTCGACGAGTTCCCGCCGATCCACACCTGGCAGCCGGAGGAGATCCGGGCCCACATCGGGCACATGGGCGACCTGAACGCCAAGCTCACCGCCGCCGGCGAGCTGGTCGACGGGCAGGGCCTGGGCGGGCCGGAGCAGGCGAAGATCGTCCGGGCCGGCGAGGGCGGCCGGCCGGTGGTCACCGAGGGCCCGTTCGCCGAGACGAAGGAGTTCCTCGCCGGCTACTGGGTGGTGGACGTGGAGTCCGCCGAGCGGGCCGTCGAGATCGCCGCCCTCGCCTCGGCCGCCCCCGGCCCCGGCGGACGCCCGGTCAACATGCCGATCGAGGTGCACCCGGTGATGTCCGCGCCGCCACAGGACATGTGACGAGCAGCCACGCCCCCGAGGACCTGCTGCGCGAACTGGCGCCGCAGGTCCTCGGCGTGCTCACCCGCCGGTTCGGCGACTTCGCCACCGCCGAGGACGCGGTGCAGGAGGCGCTGCTGGCCGCCGCGACGCAGTGGCCGGCGGACGGGGTGCCGGAGAACCCGCGCGGCTGGCTGGTCCAGGTCGCGTACCGCCGGATGGTCGAGCAGGTCCGGGGCGAGCAGGCCCGACGGCGCCGGGAGGACCTCGCCGCCCGCCGCGAGCCGACGGACCGGCAGTACGCACCGGCGGCCGACGACCTGGCAGCGGACCGGGACGACACCCTGACCCTGCTCTTCCTCTGCGCTCATCCCGCGCTCTCGCCGGCCTCGGCGATCGCGCTGACCCTGCGCGCGGTCGGCGGCCTGAGCACGGCCGAGATCGCCCGCGCCTTCCTGGTGCCCGAGGCCACCATGGCCCAGCGGATCAGTCGGGCCAAGCAGCGCATCCGCACCTCGGGAATCCCGTTCCGGCTGCCCGAGCAGTCGGAACGCGGTCGCCGGCTCGACGCCGTGCGGCACGTCCTCTATCTGATCTTCACCGAGGGGCACACCAGCAGCGGTGGCCCCGACCTGCGCCGGGTCGACCTGTCCGACGAGGCCGTCCGGCTGACCCGCCTGCTGCACGCCCTGCTGCTCGACGACAGCGAGGTCACCGGGCTGCTGGCCCTGATGCTGCTCACCGACGCCCGGAGCGCGGCCCGGACCGGTCCGCACGGAGAGCTGATCTCCCTGACCGACCAGGACCGCAGCCGCTGGGACCGGGCCGCGATCGCCGAGGGGATCGCCCTGGTCACCCACGCGCTGCCCCGGGGGCCGGTCGGCCCGTACCAGATCCAGGCCGCCATCGCGGCGCTGCACGACGAGGCACCCACCGCCGCCGAGACCGACTGGCCGCAGATCCTCGCGCTGTACGAGGTCCTCGAGCGGCACGCCGACAACCCGGTGGTGTCGCTCAACCGCGCGGTGGCGTACGCGATGGTGCACGGGCCGGTCGCCGGCCTGGACGCCCTCGCGGAGCTGGCCGCCGACCCCCGCCTCGCCGGACACCACCGGCTGCACGCGGCCCGCGCCCACCTGCACGAACTGGCCGGCGACCGGGAGGCGGCGCTCGGCCACTACCGGGCGGCGGCCGAACGCACCAGCAGCCAGCCGGAGCAGCGTTACCTGCTGATGCGCGCCGCCCGCCTCGCCGGAAACGCTAGCGGCGTCGGGCCGCCGGCGAGCCCCGGGTCAGCGTGATGCCGAGGGCGATCATGCCGATGCCCAGGAGCAGGTGAAGCCAGTTGTCGGCCGTGTTGAGCGGGATGAAGTTCGCGCCGCTGTCGAAGTCGATCACCAGGCCGTAGAGCCAGAGCACCAGGTAGATCGCGCCCCCGCCGACCAGGTACGTCCGCGCGCCGGAGACGGTACGCGCCAGGGCGAGCCCGGCGACGCCGAACGCGAGGTGTACCAGGTTGTGCAGGACGGACACCTGGAACAGGCCGAGCAGTTTCGCGTCGGAGTGGTGGCCGGCGAAGGTCATCTCGCCGACGTCGTAGGTGATGCCGGGTACGAAGCCGAGCACCCCGACCAGCAGGAAGACCGCCCCGACCAACTGGGCGGCCCTGCGCACCGGGTGAGCGGCCCGGGCTCGGGCATCGGTTCTGGTGGCCATGTCGCACCTCCGCAAGAAGGGAAATCCGACCGCATCTCCCCCTTCCTGCTTGTCTGAAACCTGACAGCGGCGACCACCGAGGCAGCGCATTCGGCACGTCGCTCGCTGTCCGGCCCCGGTATGGCCCGGACACACATTGACGGACACCGAACTCTCTCCTAGGGTCGCTCGGCGTTGGCAAAGCGATCGAGCTTGCCCCGACCCACGTGAGGTGTCCGTTGCGACGATCAATGGCTGCCCTCCTACCGCTGGCGCTGCTCGGCACCGGCCTGGCCGCCGCGCCCGCCCAGGCCGCGACGGTTCTGCCGGTCTCCGCGGTGACCGCCAGCTCGCACGACGGCAACGTGCCGGCCAACGCCGTCGACGGCGACCTGAACACCCGCTGGTCGGCCGAGGGTGACGGCTCCTGGATCCGCTTCGACACCGGGGCGACCACCACGATCGGCTCGATCGCCATCGCCTGGCACCAGGGCGACACCCGGGTGCAGACATTCGCCGTGCAGGTCTCCGGTGACGGCTCCACCTGGAACACGGTGGTCAGCCAGCGGACGAGCAGCGGCAGCACCACGCAGCTCGAGACGTACGGCTTCGCCGACCGCACCGCCCGGTACATCCGGGTGGTCGGCTACGGCAACACGTACAACGACTGGAACAGCATCACCGAGGCCCAGGTGTACGGGGCGGACGGCAGCGGCGGCACCTGCTCCGTCCCCGCCGACGTGCTCAACCTGACCAACTGGAAGATCACCCTGCCGACCGGGTCGTCGGAGAGCCCGACCGAGATCAAGCAGCCCACGCTGGACGGCTACCAGATCTCCCCGTGGTTCGTCACCGCCGACTCGTGCCGGGCGGTGCAGTTCCGCGCCCCGGTCAACGGGGTGACCACCAGCGGGTCCAGCTACCCCCGCTCCGAGCTGCGCGAGATGACCAACAACGGGACGTCCAACGCGGCCTGGTCCTCCACCTCCGGCACGCACACCCTGACCGTGGACCTCGCCTTCACCCGCCTGCCGTCCACCAAGCCGCACGTCGTCGGCGCGCAGATCCACGACGGCAGCGACGACGTAACCGTGTTCCGGCTGGAGGGGTCCAGCCTGTACGTCACCAACGGCGACACCACCCACCACAAGCTGGTCACCAGCAGCTACCAGCTCGGCACCCGCATCCAGGTGAAGTTCGTGGTCAGCGGCGGGCAGATCAAGGCGTACTACAACGGCACCCTCCAGACCACGCTCAGCAAGAGCTTCTCCGGCGCGTACTTCAAGGCCGGCGCGTACACCCAGGCCAACTGCAGCAACTCGTCGCCGTGCAGCAGTGACAACTACGGTCAGACGCTGATCTACGGCCTGAGCGTGACGCACTCCTGACCGCCTGGCGTGATTCGGACTTCCGCCGGCTCTGGGCCGGGCAGGGGGTGTCGTACCTCGGTTCCCAGGTGAGCGTGGTGGCGCTGCCGCTGACCGCGGCGGCAGCGCTCGACGCCGGCCCGCTGCACATGGGCGTGCTGGCCGCGCTGAGCCGGGCACCGTACCTCCTGCTCGGCCTGGTCGTCGGGGTCTGGGTCGACCGGCTGCCGCGCCGCCCCGCGCTGGTCGCGGTCAACCTCGCCCTGGCCGCGGTGCTCGCGGTGGTCCCGGCCGGCGCGCTCCTCGGCTGGCTGGGCCTCCCCCAGTTGTACGCGGTGACCTTCGTCGCCGGGTCGTTCGCCGTCTTCCTCGACGTCGCCCATCTGGCGTACGTCCCGACGCTGGTGCCCGCACCGCAACGCACCGGCGCGCAGAGCATCATCGAGGTGACCCAGTCGACCGGGCAGCTCGGCGGGCCGGCCCTGGCCGGCTGGCTCGTACAGGTGCTCACCGCACCGGTCGCCGTCGCGGTCGACGCGTTCTCCCACCTGGTCGCCGCCGGTTCGGTGCTGGCGATCCGGCACCGCGCGCCCCGCCCCGCCGGGCCGGCCACCGGTCTGCTGACCGCCATCCGGGCCGGACTGCGGGTGGTCTTCGGTGAACGGGTACTGCGCGCGGTCACCCTGGCCACCGCCACCCTCGTCTTCTGGACCAGTGGGTCGTCCGCCCTGCTCGTGCTCCACCTGCTGCGGGAACGGAACCTCGCCCCCTGGCTGCTCGGGGTGACCCTCGGTGCGGCGGCGGTCGGCGGGCTGCTCGGCGCGACGGTAGCCGCACCGCTCGGCCGCCGCCTGGGCAGCGGCCCGACCATGGCGTACGCCCTGCTGGTCGGCGGGCTCGGCGCAAGCCTGACCCCACTGGCCGAGTGGACGCCCGGGTGGGCGGCGTTCGCCCTGGTGCTGACCTCCCAGGTGGTCGCCGGGTTCGGGCAGCAGGTCCATCATGTGCACCAGGTGCCGATCCGGTACGCGCTCACCCCGGACCACCTGCACGGCCGGGTCAACGCCACGATCCGTACCGTCGTCTGGGGTTCCGCCCCGGTCGGCGCGCTGCTCGCCGGCTGGCTCGCCCAGCAGTGGGGCACCACGGCCGTGCTGGCGCTCTGCGCCGTCGGGGCGGCGACCGCCGCCGCCTGGATCGTCGGCTCTCCCGCCTGGCGGGTCCACCACACCACAGACCTCCGCCCGGCCTGAAGACGACGAGGGCTCCTTCCCGTCCGGGAAGGAGCCCTCGTGCGTGTGTCACTTGGTCCTGTCGCGACTTGGCCCTGCCGTCACTCGGTCCTGTCGTGACTTGGTCTTATCGTGACTTGGTCCTGTCGTGACTCGGTGCTGTCGTCACTTGGTCCAGAGTTCGGCGACCAGGTCAGCGGCCTGCTTCTCCCACTGCGCGTAGTGGTCGGGGTACGCCGACACCTGCACCGTCTGCGCGGCCTCAGTGAGCGGCATGTCCTCCCAGCCGTCCACACCCTTCAACCCGTTCAAAAACGCGGTCGTCGCGTACTCCGGGTCGGTGATCTGCTCCACCGTGCCCCACCCACTCGACGGACGCTGCTGGAACAGACCCTGCGAGTCATGGTCGTTGCGGTCACCCAGATGACCCAGGTTCTCCAACTTCGACTCCTGCAAGCTCGTCGCGATCGCCACCACAGCGGCCCGCTCGTCCATCCCGGCCTTCTTCGTCGCCTCGACGATCGCCTTCGCGTTGTCCTTCTGCTCACCGTTCAGCGGAATCGCCGACTGCCCACCAGGCACACCGTTGGGCAGCAACTTGTCCATCGACACCTGCTTGCCACTGTCCGCCGACACCTGCTGCGTCGCCGCCACCGGCTTCGTCGTCACTGCCGGAGTCACGTCCTGCGACAGACCCGAACCAGCCGCCATACCCACCACAGCGGTCAGACCGGCAATGGACAGCACACCACGCTCGATAAGCTTGTTCATGATCAAAGCTCCGTTCGGGGTCGACGCACCACAGCCGGCCATCTCGGCAGATACCGGACAAGCGCGTAAGCACCACACGTAAGGGCGCTCTGAGAAAGATCCAGGGGGATACTCACCGCACCAGACGAGGGGGATCGGGGGATCCGCCAGGCCCGCCACACAGGGGGCCACTGCATCGGCGCGGACAAGGTATAACGACCAACCGGCCGCCCCCATTCCCCGGGGGGCCCGGCCCACCCGCCCACTCACCAGGGGCGGGGTCACAGCCGCACGGGGGATACAACCACCCCACCCCCGCCGCCATTCCCACCGGCCGCCGGCCCCGTCCGCCGCCGACCGGCCCCGTCCGCCGCCGACCGGCCCGCCCGCCGACGCGCCCGCCGGACGCCGGACCGTCCGCCGCCGGCCCGTCCCTCGGCCCGGCCCTCAATTTGCGGCATGTCGGGGTCTCCACGGCCCGGGTGACCCCAACTTGCCGCAACCGGAGTCGATCAAGCAGCCGGCCTCGGGTGATCGACTCCGTTTCGGCGAGATGGGGCTGCCCAAAACGTCGGAGACCGCCGTTTCGACGTAATGGAGTGGATCAAGCAGCCGGCCGACGGGTCACGCTGATCGAGATCGTGTCCGTCAAGCCTGGTAGCTGAGGTCAGCGGCGGTGATGGAGGTGGGTCGCAGCCGCAGCCAGACGGTGTCACGTTCGGCAAGGTCGTCGTGCAGTTGAAAGCGGGTGGCCCAGCGGGTCTCGTCAGGGCCGAGATAGCGGCTGAGCTTGCGCTTGCCACGCGGAATGTCGAACGGCAGCAGTTCGGCGCATCCGCGAGCGATGACCTGTCGGACCAGACCCGTGGTGAGGTCGCAGACGTCGACGGTGATGGCCAGGGCGGGGTCGACTCGAACATGGTCGCGCAGCTTGGACCAGGGGCCGGTGATGATCCAGAAGGCCTGGTCTTCCCACAGATACCAGACAGGCCGAACGGTAGGTCCGTTGGTGGCAAGGCGAGCGGTGAGCGGCTGGGCGAGGAAGGCGTCGATGTCGAAGTCAGCGGCCATGTGTCGATTGTGGTCGCTTCCTGCCGGCCAGCGCGAGGACGGCCTTACCGCAGCGACCCAGCCTCCTGATCCGTCGATTCCGTCGTCACGCCAACGCCACGGAAGGTGCGACGCCATGCGTCAACGGGGGCACGGCGGGCCATATTCGGTCGACCGGCGGGGCGACGCGGTGGCATGGTGCCCGAATGCCGGTGCCCTCCCTCGCGCTCACGCGGTGGCAGTTCGACCTGACCTGGTCCCTTTTCGAGTACCACCTCGAACGACTCGAACCGGAGGACTTCGGCTGGGAGCCCGCCACACTCTGTTGGACGATGCGGGTCGGCCCCGACGGCGGGTGGGTGCCCGACTGGGCCGACACCGAGCCGGAACCGGTACCGGTGCCCACGATTGGCTGGCTGACCTGGCATCTCGGCTGGTGGTGGAGCGTGACCCTGGATCACCTTGAGGGGCTGGCGCCGCGCGAGCGTACCGACGTCCACTGGCCCGGCCCGGGGGAACCGACCGTGACCTGGCTCCGCGACCTGCGTACCCGATGGCTGGCCGTGCTCGACCGGCTCACCGACGCCGACCTCGCCCGCCCCGCGACCTTCCCGTGGCAGGACGATCCGGCGCACACCGTCGCGCACACCCTCGGTTGGGCGAACGCCGAGCTGATGAAGAACGTCGCCGAGATCGGGCAGCTCCGGCTACTGCGCGCGGCGCGAGCGGCCGGCTGACCGTTCGGCGACCGGCTCGGGCAGGGGCCGGCCGGCGACCGGCTCGGGCAGGGGCCCGCCGGCGATCAGCAGCCGCTCGTGCCCAAAGCCGCGCCGGTCGAAGGTGACCCGTACGCGCGCGTCGGGCCGGCCGAGGGGCCGACCCGACGCGGAACGCGGACATCAGCTGCGGAACATGTCCTTGATCTTCTCGCCGGCCTGCTTGAGATGGCCGCTGGCCTGCTCCTGGCGGCCCTCGGCCTCCAGGCGCTCGTCGTCGGTCGCCCGGCCGACGCCTTCCTTCACCTTGCCGGCCACCTGCTCAGACGCGTTGTCGATCTTGTTATCGAGACCCATGTCGCACCTCCAGAATCGCGGGTGGAACGTCTTCCTCCTACCCCGACGCTGCCGGCCCAACCCTGCCGCCCGGGTCGCCGTCGGGCAGGGCGGCCACCTCCCGCCGGGTCACGCCACGGGGCGGAAGCCGCGCAGGCGGAGGCTGTTGGCGACCACGAAGACCGAGGAGAGGGCCATCGCCGCTCCGGCGATCATCGGGTTGAGCAGCCCGGCGGCGGCCAGTGGCAGCGCCGCCACGTTGTAGGCGAAGGCCCAGAAGAGGTTGCTCTTGATGATCCGCAGCGTCCGGCGGGAGAGCCGGATAGCGTCCACCGCCGCCGTCAGGTCGCCCCGGACGAGGGTCAGGTCGGACGCCTCGATCGCGGCGTCCGTACCGGTGCCCATGGCCAGCCCCAGGTCGGCCTGGGCGAGCGCGGCGGCGTCGTTGACCCCGTCCCCGACCATCGCCACGACTTTTCCCTCGGCCTGGAGCCGCTTGACCACGTCGACCTTCTCCGCCGGCAGCACCTCGGCGATCACCTCGTCCACGCCGACCTCGGCGGCGACCGTGCGGGCGGCGGCGGTGTTGTCCCCGGTCAGCAGCACCGGCGTCAGGCCGATTTCGCGGAGTCGGGTGATCGCGTCCCGGCTGGTCGGCTTGATTACGTCGGCGACGACCAGGACCCCGCGCGCCCGGCCGTCCCAGCCGGCCAGCACCGCCGTCCGTCCGTTGGCCTCCGCGTCGGTCACGGTCCGCGCGACCTCCTCGGGTACGTCGAACCCACGCTCGCGCAGCAGCCGTACCCGGCCGACCACCAGTTGCCGGCCGTCAACGCCGCCGGTGACGCCGAGCCCCTCGACGTTGGCGAACCCGGTCACCGGGGGCAGGGTCCCGGCGCGGGCCGCTCCGGCGGCCACCGCCCGGGCGATCGGGTGCTCGCTGGCCGCCTCCAGCGCGCCGGCCAGCCGCAACAACTCGGCGGCGTCCTGCCCGTCCGCCGGCAGCGTGTCGACCAGGGTCATTTTGCCGGTGGTGACGGTGCCGGTCTTGTCCAGCACGACGGTGTCCACCCGCCGGGTCGACTCCAGCACCTCCGGTCCCTTGATCAGGATGCCGAGCTGCGCGCCCCGGCCGGTGCCGACCAGCAGGGCGGTCGGCGTGGCCAGGCCGAGCGCGCACGGGCAGGCGATGATCAGCACCGCCACGGCGGCGGTGAACGCGGCGGTCAGGCCCGCGTCCCGGCCGATCCAGAAGCCGAGGGTGGCGACCGCGAGCGCGATCACGATCGGGACGAACACCCCGGAGATCCGATCCGCCAGCCGCTGTACGGCCGCCTTGCCGGTCTGCGCCTCCTCCACCAGTTTCGCCATCTGGGCGAGCTGGGTGTCCGCGCCGACCCGGGTGGCGGTGACCACCAGCCGGCCGCCGGCGTTGACGGTCGCCCCGACCACCGCGTCACCCGGTCCCACCTCGACCGGCACCGACTCGCCGGTGAGCATGCTGGCGTCGACCGCCGAGGTGCCCTCGGCCACCAGCCCGTCGGTGGCGACCTTCTCGCCGGGCCGGACCACGAACCGGTCCCCCACCGCGAGCTGGTCCACCGGGATCCGGACCTCCGCGCCGTCGCGCAGCACGGCGACGTCCTTCGCGCCCAGTTCGAGCAGGGCCCGCAGGGCACTGCCGGCGGTGCGCTTCGCCCGGGCCTCGAAGTAGCGGCCGGCGAGGATGAACGTGGTCACCCCGGCTGCCGCCTCGAGGTAGATGTTCCCGGCCCCGTCGCCACGGGTGATGTCGAAACTGAACGGGTGGGTCATGCCGGGCACGCCGGCGTCGCCGAGGAAGAGCGCCCAGACCGACCAGCCGAACGCGGCGAGGGTGCCGAGCGAGACCAGGGTGTCCATGGTCGCGGCACCGTGCCGCAGGTTGATCAGCGCGGCCCGGTGGAAGGGCAGCCCGCCGTAGGCCACCACCGGGGCGGCCAGGGTCAGCGAGAGCCACTGCCAGTAGGTGAACTGCCAGGCCGGCACCATCGCCAGCGCGACCACCGGCACCGTCAGGACGATCGACACCCAGAGCCGGGTACGCAGTCCGCGCAGCTCGTCCACCGGTTCGGCAGCCCCCTCCGGGGCGGCGGCCGGCGTGGGCGGGGGTGGCAGCGCGGCGGTGTAACCGGTCTTCTCGACCGTGGCGATCAGGTCCTCCGGCGTGACAGTGTCGTCGTACCGGACGGTCGCCTTCTCAGTGGCGTAGTTGACCGAGGCGGTCACCCCGTCCAGGCGGTTGAGCTTCTTCTCGATCCGTGCCGCACAGGAGGCGCAGGTCATGCCGCCGATGGCCAGCTCGATCCGGTGGGGTGCCACCCGTAGTGGCTCAGCGGTGGACATCAGTACCTCCGATCAGTCGTGTGCGTGGTCGGCTGCGCCGGCCACGACCGTGAACTCCGCGGTACGGACCGTGCCGCCATGCTGGAAGTCCAGGAAGAGGCGGTACGTCCCGGCGGACGGCACCTCGGCGCGGAAGCGGACCTCCGGACCGGGCCGGGTCCGCCCGTCGCCGGGCGCGCCGTCCGGATGCACGTGCAGGTACGCCAGGTCCCCCTGACGCAGCGCCACCAGGTGCCCGTACGCGCCGAGGTAGGGCTGAAGATCGGTGACCGGTACGCCGTCGCGGCGTACGGTCAGGGTCAGCTCGCTGGTGTCGCCGGGGCGCAGCTCGCCGGTGAGCGTGACCGCGTACCCGTCGACGGTGGCGGTGGCCGTCGGCGCGGGCAGCGTACGCGGTGTGAACGCGCCGGGGACCGCGACGTCCAGACCGAGGGTGAGCGGTTCCGCCCCGGTCGGGGTGAAGTCGGCGAACGCCCGCCAGCTCCCCGGCTCGGCCAGCGGGGAGGCGATCCGCCAGGTGCCGTCCGGGTCCATCGTCGGGTGCACGTGCCGGAAGCCGGCGAGGTCCCGCCGGGCGACGATCAGGTGCATCCGTTTGTCGTGCGCCTCGTCGAAGGCGGTGATCGCGTGCCCGTCCGGGCCGGTGATGCGGAAGGCGAACTCGCCGGCCGGCGCGGAGACGGGGGTGAGCGTGTAGCCACGGTCGGAGACCAGTAGCCCGCCGGGGAGGTGGTCGGCCGCACCCGTGCCGCCCTCGTGCCCGTCGCCGTCCTCGGGGTCGGCGGGCGCGTGCCCGGCGGTGGGGTGGCCGCTCTCGGCGGGGGTGACGGGGCCGGTCAACTGCCCGACCCCGTACGCCGCACCGAGAACCGCCACGAGGCCGAGGGCGAGCCCGCTCAGCTTCGTCGCTGTGTTCATGAGCCGACGAGCTCGAATCCGGCCTCGTCGACCGCCGCGCGGACCGTCTCGGTCTCCAACGGGGCGTCGCTGGTGACGGTGACCTGCCCCGAGGCCAGGTCGACCTGGACGTCCGTGACGCCGTCGACCGCGCCCAGCTCGCTGCTGACCGCGCTGACGCAGTGTCCGCAGGTCATGCCCTGGACCTGGTACGTCTCGGTGGCCATCGGAACTCCTCTCGACGATGGATACCCTCCTGGGGTATCCCTTCGACTGGACCGTAGCATACCCCCAGGGGGTAAGCTATCCTCGACATCATGAGCGCACCCACACCGATCCGGGGATACACGGCCACCAAGGACCAGTTGCTCGCGCGACTGCGCCGGGTCGAGGGGCAGGTCCGGGGCATCGAGAAGATGGTCGACGAGGACCGCTACTGCATCGACGTGCTCACCCAGATCTCCGCCATCCAGGCCGCCCTGGACAAGGTCGCCCTCGGCCTGCTCGACGGCCATGCCCGGCACTGCATGCACGAGGGCGCCGCCGAGGGCCGCGCCGACGAGATGGCGACCGAGATGATGGCGGCAGTCGGCCGCCTCATGAAACGCGGCTGACCACCGGAAGCCTTACTCATATGGTGCTTGCATGGCGGCGAAGAAGGTGACGGTCACCCTCCCCGAGGAGTTGGTGGCGGCACTCGGTGAGGCGGCTCGCGAAGATGGCGTCCCGCTGTCGAGGCTGGTCGCCCATGCGGCGAAGAGCGAACTCCGGCGGCGGGTCGGGCGGCGCTTGGTCGCAGACTGGCAGGCCGAACACGGCACGTTCTCCGTGGAGGAGATCGCCGCAGCGCGTGCAGAAATGGCCGCCGCCGACGCGCATGCAGTCAGCGGGCTCGGCCAGGCGACGGCGTAAGCGTTCTCTACGTCTACGACGCCGGGGTGCTCCTTGCGATCGACGGCAACGACCGGCGGATGTAGGCGATCCACCATCTGGCCCTGGAGGAGGGGCGACGCCTGCTTATCCCCTCCGTCGTCGTGGGTCAGCGTGCTGTGCGGCAAGGCCCGGACCCGCGATGTCGTCGACGCCAGCGTGGTCACCATCGCTCTGGCCTGCGGCGCGATCGTCTTCACCAGCGATCCGGAGGACATCGCACACCTCTCGGCCACCTCAGACGTCAAACCGGGGCTGGTCATCCGTCGCGTCTGAGTCGACCGTCGAACCTCCATCACGGTCGCGCCCGGATGCGTCGGGGTCGAACGCGAGTTGGTGCGTTTCACCCGACAGATCGCGTCGATGGCCCGTGGTGGTCGCGCCACGTTTCCCATCTCGTCAGTAGCATCGCCCCATGCCGACCGAAATCGTTTTCGAGACTCACTCCTGGAGCCAGGACAACGACCGAGGTTTTGCTACCGGCTGGCTGCCGGGTCAATTGTCTGCCAGGGGACGAGCGTTGGCAGCCGAGCTTGGCCAGCGCAGGCGAAGCGACGGCATCGAGGCGGTATTCGCCTCGGACCTGCGTCGGGCTGTGGAGACGGTCGACATAGCCCTCTCGGGAACCACGATCCCCGTGTTGCACGATTGGCGCCTGCGGGAGTGTGACTACGGGGAGCGTAACGGCATGCCGGCCGCCGAGCTGCACGAGCAGCGCAGCCGGTACCTCGAACACCCCTACCCCGGCGGTGAGAGCTGGCGACAGGCCGTGCACCGGGTCGGGCGCTTTCTCGATGACCTGTCGCTGCGGTGGGCGGGCCGACGAGTCCTGGTGATCGGACACGTTGCCACTCGGTGGGGCCTCGACCATTGGATCAACGGGGTGCGGCTGGAGGATCTGATTGACGCTGACTTCGCCTGGCGTGAGGGCTGGGAGTACCGGATGGAGGACCCTCGAAATCCGCCGGACAGAACTTAGCGGGCTTGGTAAGGCGGCCACGCCAAGCGCGGGAGTGAAAGGGTGCCCAACCCCCACCCGGGAGTCGGACGCCCTTTCGCCACGAGTGCTGTTACCGCCGGCTGGATACCTGGGCGACGAACGCGCGCCAGGACTCGGGGGCGAAGGCGAGCGTGCCGCCCGACCGGTTCTTCGTGTCCCGCACGAGAATCACCCCCGCCAGATTGTCCGCCACCTCGACACACGCTCCACCGTTCTGGCTACTGCGCGTGCTCTTGCGCCAAACAGCGCCGCTCAGATCCATTTCTCAGCCACTTCCCTGATCAGCTCAATCGACTGCTTGTGGGGCAACGCCTCGCCGCGGATGGACTCCCACGCCTGCCGCACCCAGATCAGGCTGGATGGCTCGTCCACCACTTGACCCTGGAGCTGATTGTCCAGGTAGGCGTACTCGTCCCCTCCTTCGAGTGTCGCCAACACGAAGGGACCACTCATGCCAGCGTACGCCCCGGCGGACGAGGGAACGACATGGATTCGTACGTGCGGAAGCTGGGCAGAAAGCTCCACCAGTCGGGACAACTGGTCGCGCATCAGCGCGGCATCACCGACTTCGCGATGCAACAGATACTCATCGACAACCGCCACGAACTGTGGTGGCGAGTCCCGCGTGAGCACCTCCTGACGGGCGATGCGGGCGGCCGTCCTCTGTTCGACTTCCTCAGGGGTCAGCAGTCCACCACACGAGAACACCGCCCGCGCATACGCCTCTGTCTGTAGCAGCCCAGGCAGAACCGTTATCTCGTACCACCGCAGGGACAGCGCTTGGCGTTCGATCTCGATCCAGTTCCGGAACCACACCGGAGCGCTCGCGTCCTTGACCAGGTCTTCCCAGAGACTGAGGAGGATTCCGCCGGTCTCCAGGGCTTCGTCCACGGCCTTCAGGTAATCCGGCTTGGGCGGCTTGACGCCGGTCTCGATCGCGCTGACGTGCGTGTTCGAGTAGTGCACCCGTTCACCCAGCGCCTCCTGGGTCAACCCGGCAGCCACCCGCCGTCGGCGCAGCTCGCGCAACAGGAACTCGGACGGCGAGATTCCCACACGTTCCTCCACTCTCCTCGGTCAACGTAGCCGAACCCCACCCAGCCCGAGACCATCACTCACAGTCGCTATGGCGAAGCGGAGTGTTCGGAATCCTAGGGCGACACGGGCAGGCTGTACACCCACGGTCACCGCGATATGGCCGATAAGCCGAAAGAGGGAGGTCCCCGTGCCCCGACACCATCCGGTCCCGCTCGCTCCGCGTCACCGCCGTGACTGGCGTACGGCTTGGCGGCGCTGCGGTTGCGGCTGCGCCTGGCCGTGCCCGGACCGGTACCTGCCGGTGCCGGTCGAGCCGGCCGCCGCGCCGACGTCGCCCGCGTACCCGCAGGTCGTGAGCGTGCCGACGGCCAGCGCCGCGTGGGCGGTGGCCGGGGTGGCCGACGAGTTGCGGGAGGCGTACGTCGCGGTCGGCGCGGCCGTCGTCCTGCTGGAACGGGTCGGCGGTGGTGCGGCGCATCCGGCGCTGCGCGCGGCGCAGCGGGGTGCCGATCAGGCGCTGGATCTGGCCGACGAGGCGGAACGGCTGCTCGGCCTGGGCGTCCAGCGCCTGCGGACGGCTCCGGGACGGCACGCGCCCGTCGACGATCTGGCCGCCACGGTGGGGGCGGTCGTCGTCCGGCTCCGCGCGGCGGCGGACCGGATCGACCGGTTCCCGCACCGGATCAGGGTGGCCGAGGAGCAGCTCCGGGCCGCCGGGGAGGACGGCCCGGCCGTGAAGGCGGCGACCTGGGAATGGGCACGGGCCGCCGGGCAGATCGAACTGACCGCCGCCGGCCTACGGGAGACGGTTGCCGCCCTCACGGCGCAGTTCCCCGCCGTCGCGGCGGACCCGGGACGTAGGCGGTGGTGACGATGGGTCGTTGGGTGCTGCACCTGCCGGTGGCGCTGCCCCGCCGGGTGGACGCCGTCGTCCTCGTGGTCGCGCTGCGCGACTCCCTCGGGCACGTGCCGGCCCTCGACTTCGGGGAGGCCACGGTCAGCGCGGAGGACGACCAGTCGAGGCGTACCCGGGTCTGGTGTGACGCGCGACTGGGCGGCGGACAGCGGTGTGAGCTGCCGCTCGCGCACGACGGCGGGTGCCGGTGAGCCCGGGCCGGATCGGTGAGCAGGCCGCGAGCTGCGGCTTCGGACCCGGCAGAATGGTTCGGCCGGGGCAACCGCCACACCAGGACCGTTGGGAGAAGCATGGGTCACGACCACAGCCGTCCCGCCGTCGCCGCGCCGCCGCGCGTACGGCGCGTCCTGATCGCGACCGTGGTCCCGCTCTTCCTGGTAACGCTGGTCGCGGCGCTGGTGCTC
The DNA here is from genome assembly GCF_900090325.1 of Micromonospora pallida. Classification (NCBI taxonomy): domain Bacteria; kingdom Bacillati; phylum Actinomycetota; class Actinomycetes; order Micromonosporales; family Micromonosporaceae; genus Micromonospora; species Micromonospora pallida. The sequence continues at coordinate 5,434,983 of NZ_FMHW01000002.1, forward strand.
TGGCCCCGGGACGCCCCGGAGGTCGGCGGCGGCGAGGATGCTCCCCGCTACCACGGCACGGTCGAGCGGGTGGTGACCGAGGCCTGCCCGCCCGCCCCGGAAACCCCGGAGGGGACGACGGCGGGGCCGTGCGGCATCGCCACGATCGCGGTCGAGACCGGGCCCGACGCCGGACAGCGGGTCGAGACGCCCCTGCCGACCGGTGCCGGATCCCCCTCGGTGGAAGTCGACGACAAGGTGGTCCTGGTCGTACTGACCGATCCGGCCGACCCGACGGTGAGCAGCTACAGCATCGCCGCCCACCAGCGGGGGAAGCCGCTGATCTGGCTGGCCCTGGTCTTCGCCGTCGCCATCGTGGCGTTCGGCCGGTGGCGCGGGCTGGCCGCGCTCGGTGGGCTGGCGGCCAGCTTCGCGATCCTGCTCACCTTCGTGCTGCCCGGAATCAGCGCCGGGCAGGCGCCGCTGCCAGTGGCGATCACCGGGGCCGCGTTGATCATGTTCGTGGTGTTGTACCTCACCCACGGGGTCACCGCGCAGACCTCCGTCGCGGTCCTCGGCACCCTGGCCAGCCTGGTGCTCACCGGCCTTCTCGGCAGCCTGGCGACCGCGTTCACCCATCTGACCGGGTACGGCTCCGAGGACGCCACCACGCTCTCGATGTTCCAGGCCGACGTCGACCTGCACGGACTGCTCCTGGCCGGCATCATCATCGGCTCGCTGGGCGTGCTGGACGACGTCACGGTCACCCAGGCCGCCACGGTCACCGAGTTGGCCCACGCCAATCCGGACCTGACCCGGCTCCAGCTCTACCGGGCGGCCACCCGGGTCGGCCGGGCGCACATCGCCTCGACGGTCAACACGATCGTGCTCGCGTACGCGGGGGCGTCGCTGCCCCTGCTGCTGTTGCTGACCGCCGACACCCGCGGCGTCACCGAGATCGTGACCAGCGAGTTCCTGGCCCAGGAGATCGTCCGCAGCATCGTCGCGACGCTCGGGCTGATCGCCGCCGTGCCGATCACCACCGGCCTGGCCGCCCTGGTCACCACCGCCGGGCGGGGCGGTACGACGACCCCTCGCCCGCGCCGGCCCGCCGGGGAACGGGACGAGGCGCTGGCCGCCCTCAGCGGCCCCCGGGTCGCCACCGGACCGAACAATATCCCCGACGGACCCGGTCGACCGGGAAACACGGAATCGACATGGTGAAATCGCACAGCGTTATCATCAATCGCCTGATCTTGACAAATGTGGCGGGAGTGACGGAACGCAATGGGGAAATGACGCTTTTGGTCGGTATCCGGGCGTAGAACCCGGTGCCCACTGTCGGGTAACCTCGCTGCCGGTTACCGCCGAAGGCGCGCACCGGCGCCAGCGGGGCCACCGCCTAATCGCCTGCGGCGAACCGGGGAACCAGGTTCATGGGGTGCATCCGCGTCAGCGGTAGGGGCCACTTCCGCCCTGAACCCGTCAGCTAACCCGGTCGGCGGTCGATGGAAGGGACAACTGTGACGGCACCTTCACGCCGCTGGCTGAAACCTGTCGTGGCCGTACTCGCCGCCTTCGCCGTGGCCGCTGGCCCCGCGCCAGCGATGGCGGAGCCGTCGAGCCCGTCCGGGCACGACGGAGAGCAGCCGAAGCTCCTCAACGAGGTGATCGAGGAGACGAACCGCAGCTACACGCAGGCCCAGGCGAAACTGGACGCGTCGAAGAAGCGGCAGCTCACCCTCGCGCTGGAGGTCGAGCGGGCGCAGAACGAACTGAAGGCGCTCACCCCGCAGGTGGCCACGATCGCCGTACGGTCGTACATGACCGGTCGGGTCGGCGCGACCTCCATGCTGCTCAACAGCAACACCCCCGACTCGTTCGTCGAGCGCGCCAGCGCGCTGGACGAGATGAACATGGTCAACGGCAAGAAGGTCGCCGCGGTCGCCGCCGTCAAGAAGCAGGCGGAACTGGCCAAGAAGGCGCTCGACGCCGAGGTCATGGAGCAGCAGAAGCAGGCGGACATCCTCAAGAAGCGCAAGCGGGAGGCGGAGAAGTCCCTCTCGCTGGTCGGCGGCGTCGGCCTGACCGGCGGCCTGGTGGACGCCACCTCCCCGATCGCCCGGCCCGGCCCCGGCCGGGACAGCAACGGCAACTGGCGTCCGCTGGGCTGTACCGAGGACGACCCGACCACCGGCGGCTGCATCACCGCGCGCACGCTGCACATGTACAAAGAGGTCAAGCGAGCCGGCTTCAACATGTTCGTCGGGTGCCACCGGCTGGGCGGGCCGTACGAGCACCCGAAGGGGCGGGCCTGCGACTGGTCGCTCCAGAAGTCGGGCTTCAGCAGTTGGGACACCAAGGCGGAGCGGATGTACGGCAACAACCTCACCGCGTTCCTGGTCCGCAACGCCGACCGCCTCGGCATCTACTACGTGATCTGGAACAGGCAGATCTGGTTCCCGGCGACCGGCTGGAAGTCGTACAGCGGCCCGTCCAACCACACGGACCACGTACACGTGTCCATGCTCTGACCGAGCCGACGACAACGGGCCCGCAAACCGGACGACCGGTTGCGGGCCCGTTCGCAGTTCGGGGCCAGCCAGGCGCCAGCTCGCCGGTCAGGACCGACCAGGCGCCAGCGGGGCCGCGCCGGCGGCCAGGGCGAAGTCGTCGCCGGCCGGCACCGAGTGGACCACCCGCACCCCGCCGGCGGCCAGCCGGTACGACATGCCGACCACGGCGCACCGCCCCTCCTGCACGGCCCGGTTCAGCGTCACCGACTGCTCCAGCAGCACCTCGACGGTGTGCTCGATGTGGATGTCGACGATCCGGTCGACGTCGGTGGTGCCCTCCCGGGCGGCCCGACGGACGCTGGGCACCACCGCGCCCACCACCGCGCCGAGGTAACCGGGGGGCGTCGTCCCGGTGCCGTCGGCCTCCCGGGCGGCCTGCACCGCTCCGCACGAGTCGTGACCGAGGACGACCACCAGGGGCGTGTCCAGGACGGTCACCGCGTACTCGACACTGCCGAGCACCTCGGCGCCGACGACGTGCCCGGCGGTCCGGACGACGAAGAGGTCACCGAGGCCCCGGTCGAAGATGATCTCGGCGGCCAGGCGGGAGTCGGAGCAGCCGAGGACGACCGCGAAGGGATGCTGCCCGTCGGCGACCGCCGCCCGGTGACCGGCGTCCTGGTTGGGATGCAACGGGCTGCCGGTGACGAAGCGCCGGTTGCCCGCCTGTAGCTCGGCCAGCGCCTGCACGGGACTCGTCGGAGGCTGCTGTGCCCCGGGAACGGTCATGACTCCTCACCCCTTCTCCGGGCCGGGTCCGCTCGGCGTGACGAGGGTGACCACGGCTCGCCACCACGTTCACACGCAGCGCAAACCCCGTCAAGGGATACGTGATATGCGTTTCAGGTGTTGACGCCGGAGGGTGGCGAGGGTGAATGCGAAGGCAGGGTCATAACATGACGGTCATGGCGACACCACAGCGTGAGAACGGGAGCCAACGAAACTGGATGTTCCTCACAAACCACGCACACGTACTGCTCGCCATCGCCCGTAATCCCACCGCCCGGCTGCGTGACGTCGCCGACGAGGTGGGCGTCACCGAACGGGCCGCGCAGGCGATCGTGACCGACCTGGAGGCAGGCGGCTACCTCCAGCGCACCCGGGTCGGTCGACGCAACGAGTACACGGTGAACCCAGCCGGACGCTTCCGGCACCCCGCCGAGGCGTACCAGCACGTGGGCGCCCTGCTCGCGCTCTTCACCGAGCAGCACGACACGCCGCCAGCCGCCGCTCCCCCGCTCACCACCTGACGCCCGTTCCGGCCACTCTCCACCGTCCACAGTGCCGTGCTGGCCGCCTGCGGACCCGAGGCTGAGGGCGCGACCTCCATTCGCACTCTGCACCGTCCAGCCGATCGCAGCCCTTGCCGGAGCGAAAAGGCGTCGGGGTACCGATCCCGCGAAACGCGGGGCGACCAGCGGCGATACCTCCGGGGACAGCCGGTGGACCGGGTCACACCACGCTTTTCGACGGGCGAGGGCACGGACCGGGCGTTAGGTTGGATACGTGCAGCCGCCCGCCATCGTCCGCCCGCTCCGGCCGACGATGCTGCGCGCCCTGCGTAGCCTGACCCGTCTGGCGATGGCCGCCCTGGTCCTGACGCTGACCTTCAACGGGCCCACCGTCGCCTCGGCCGAGGCGACGCCCCCGAGCGCGTACCAACTCAGGCCGGCTTCCGCCACCGTCCTCCCGCAGCCGGCCACCCGCCCGATCGTGACGCAGGTGGCGTCCCGGCCGGTCGACGAGCAGGACGGCCACGGACGAGCATCGGCCCTCCCGGCCAGCGACCCGCGCACCATCCCCACGGTCACCCCGCTCCGGCCCCCGGCCGCCGACCCCGGACAGGGCTTCCCGGGCCGGCGCGCCCCGCCCCGGGCCTGACCGACCGCCCCCGGCGACCGGCCCGGACGCTCCGGACTTCCCGACCGGCCGACGCCCTAGGGGCTCCCACCGCGCTCGCGCGCCCCGTGCCCGTCCGGACCGGGCACCCCGTCGAACCCTGTCCCCTCCGTCCCGTCACGAGGTGCTGGTGATGCAGACCGTCCTTTCCTCCGTCCTGCTCGACGTCCCCCGGGCCGCTGTCATCTGGCTGGCCCTGCTCGGCGTCATCGTGGCCGCCGTGGCCACCCTGATCGTCCGCCCGGACCTGTTCCGCGTCGGTCGCCGCATCCGACAGGCGGCACTGCCGGCCGAGTCGGAGGTGACCCCGGAGCGACAGGAACTCCACCGGTACGCCGAGGAGGTGGCGGTCGCCGCCGAGCGTGCCGGGGTGACCGCCGAGCGTCGCCGGGCCGAGTGGCTCACCGCCCAGGAGGCGGTCGAGGCGGCCTGGCAGGCGTGCCAGGACATCGAGGTGGACCTGCGCCGACTCGCCGCCGCCACCGCCCTGCCCCTGCCGCGTACCCCGCAGACCCCGGCCGAGTACGCCGACCGGGAGCGTTACCTGCACCGGGCCGCCCGGGCCGCGTACGAGCGCCAGGAGCTGTCGGAGCAGCAGCTCGGTGACGCCCTCGCGCACCGCAACGGATGGGATCCCCGGCGGCACCCGGTCGAACAGGAGCTGGTGCTGCGGCGGGCCGTCCGCGATCACCTGCTCGCCCAGCACCGGGCCGCCGCCGAGCGGGAGCGCTCGGCGTGGCACGACGCGGAGTTGGCCGCCGCGTCCGCCCGCAGTCTCCGGGACGAGGCGTTCGCTGCCGCCGGCCGGGAGCCCGAGACCCCGAACCTGCTCCCCCTCCCCGGCACCGACCACCCCACGCCCGCCGCAAACCGCCCACCCCGCACCGACTTCGCCCAAAGCCGCACCGCCGTCGCCTAGCCCCCTCCCCCTTCCCCTCCCACCCCCACTCCAGCCCCGCCCCACCCACCCCTCCGTCGATCATGGAGTTGTGGCGCCGCGCAAACTTCGCAATCGTCACCGGTCAGGCGCCACAACTCCATGATCGACGGGGCGGAGGGGCGGGACGAGGCGGGCGGGGCGGGACGGGCGGGTGGTTTCGGGGCGGGGCGGGAGGGGCGTGTCATGATCGGGGAGGCGGGGGGACGGGAACAGGGACGGGGACAGGAACAGGGACGGGGGGGGCGGACGGTGGGGCAGCGGACGGGGGGTGGACACCGGCTTGACCCGTACGACGAACGGGTCGCCGCGTTCTGCCGGGAACGGCACCTCGCGACCCTCACCACGCTGCGCCCGGACGGCACTCCGCACGTCGTACCGGTGGGGGTGACCTTCGACGCGGAGGCCGGCCTGGCCCGGGTGATCACCTCGGGAACCTCGCACAAGGCCCACCATGTCGCCGCCGCCGGGCCGGAGGGGGCTCCGGTGGCGGTGAGCCAGGTCGACGGCCGGCGCTGGCTCACCATCGAGGGCCGGGCCGTGATCCGGGCCGACGCCCCGGCGGTGGCCGAGGCGGAACGTCGCTACGCCGAGCGGTACCGCGCACCCCGACCCAACCCCGCCCGCGTGGTCATCGAGATCACCGTCACCCGCCTCCTCGGCACCCTCTGACCGCCGCCCCGCCGACAGGCGTGGGGGAGGACGTTCCCGACTCATGAGCGTCGCCGCCGGTCGGGGCAGGGCGGAATGACCGGCGGGGGTGGGTGGTTGACATCCCGGTACGCCCCGGCAGGGGCAACTTCCTGGACAGCCGAGCACCTGACTCGGTGCTGACGTCGGCCCTCCCCGAACCCCCGGCGCGGACGTCACGACCCCCGAAGGAGCTTCGACATGAACTGGATGCTGCGCAAGAGCATGCTGTCGGTCACCGGGCTGGTGCTGGCCGGCGGTGCCGTCGCTGGGCCTGCCGTGGCCGCCCAGGCCGCGCCCCCGTCGACCGAGCGGTTCCCGGTCACCGCACCTCGCGCCGACCAGGGCGACCACGGCCAGGGCGACCAGGGCAACGGAAGCCGGGACGATCACAACCAGGACAACCAGGGCAAGGGCGACCAGCGCCGAGAAAACCGGGATAAGGGCGACCAGAACAAGAGCGATCGGGACAAGGGTGATCGGGGTCGTCGGGAGCGTTCGGTCGGCATTGAGTACCAGGCCCAGCCGAACTACTACTACTGCGGGCCCGCCGCGACCCGGATCGCCCTCAGCGCCGCCGGCAAGTACCTCAGTCAGGACGACCTGGCCGCGAAGCTGGGCACCGATGAGGGTGGCACCGACTCGGCCGTGGATGTCACCCGAGTGCTCAACGAGCTGACCGGCGGCGGTCGCTACCGGACCACCGAGATCCGGGAGTCGGCGGCCAGCCCCGAGCAGATCGAGCGACTGCGCGCCGACGTGGTCGACGCTCTGGACGCCGGGGACCCGGTGGTGGCGAACGTCAATGGCAGCGCGGTCGACACCGATGGCCGGCTGCACGCGTTCCCGGGGCACTACGTGACCGTGGTGGGCTACCGCGACGGCGGCGACGTGGTCCGGATCGCGGACCCGGCCGACGCGATGGGCGAGTACTGGATGACCACCGGGGCGCTTGCCAACTGGATCGCCGAGCGCGGCTACAGCTCCTGACCCGACGGTGGTGTGACATGACCGGGGCCGGTCTCCCTGCGGGGAGGCCGGCCCCGTGTCGTTCCACGGCCGCCCCCGTCATCCCCCGGCCGGCCCGCGTCGTTCCACGGCCGGGCTTGCGCCGTCCGCCGGCCAGCGGCAGCACCGCGTCCTCAGGCAGCGGCAGCACCGCGCCCCCGGCCGGCGCCGCGCCAGATTCACCCGGCGTCACCGATTGATCGACGGAACGCGGGGTACCGGAGGGAACATCCGCAACGATCCACCCCGGTAGGGAGCAGCGACATGACCACCCCACAAGCCGACAGGGGCCGGGACGTCATCGACATCCTGACCACTGACCACCGCGAGGTCGAGGCGCTCTTCGTCGAACTGGAGAGCCGGCAGGGCACCCCGGAGCACCGCCGGCGGCTGGCCGACGTGGTGATCGCCGAGTTGGTGCGGCACAGCGTCGCCGAGGAGGCGTACGTCTACCCGGCCGCCCGGAAGGCACTCCCGGACGGCGACCAGATCGCCGATCACGAGATCGCCGAGCATGCCGAGGCCGAACGGACCATGAAGGAGCTGGAGTCGGTGGACTCGGCCGACCCGCGCTTCGACCAACTGCTCGCCCACCTGACCAGTGCGATCCGGCACCACGTGCAGGAGGAGGAGGCCGACCTCTTCCCCCGGCTGCGGGCCGCGGTCGCGCAGGAGGAACTGGTGGATCTCGCGGAGAAGGTGGAGGCGGTCAAGCGGATCGCGCCGACCCGCCCGCACCCGGCCACACCGGACCACCCGCCCGCGAACAAGCTGCTCGCTCCCGGCGCGGGCCTGGTCGACCGGATACGCGACGCGCTCAGCGGCCGTCCGACGAGCCTGGCGGAGCTACGCCAGAAGCAGCCTCACCGCTGACCGGACGGTGCCGGCGCCCGGCTCACAGCTCCGGGGCGATCTTCCGGTTGCTGGTCGCGTCGGAAACCCGGATGGCCTCCATCGGACAGGACTCGGCCGCATCGATCACCGGGTCCGCCGGCTCGATCAGCTCCTTGCGAGGGCAGGACAGGCCGTCGACGAGAACGAAGTGTTCCGGTGCGGCACCCGTGCAGATGCCGGAACCGATACACCGGGTGGGGTCGACGCTAACCCGCCACGACGGGGTCACCGGGGTCTCCTCTCGTCGGCGTCCGCGCGGCACACGACCCGACGTCGAGTCATGCCCCGAATGCGGATAGTAGCGAGAGTGGTCGATCCTGACCAGAGCCCCCGGTGTGACCCCGGCGTGGTCAGCGCGCCTGGTCGCCCTCGCCCGTCCGCGTCTGGGCCTGGTCCACCGCCCGGTCGATCTGCTCGTCGTACCGGCCGCCGGTGCGCCGGTCGACCATGTCGCCGGCCTTCTCCATCCCCTGGTCGACCTGCTTGTCGTGCTTGTCGGCGAAGTCCTTGACCTTGTCCATGAATTCACTCACCGGGTCTCTCCCTCCCATGTCGGTCCCTCCTGCCTTCCCTCGCCCCAGCGGGGCAAACGGACCCGCGCCGGGGTCGGGTGTCGGAGACACGGTGGACGGGTACCTCCGGGCTGGGATCGAGGAGGGTTGACGTGATCGAGGATGACGAGCGGCGTCCGCCGGACCGGACCGCGCCGGGCGGACTGCGGGGAACCTGGGACCGGCTGCCCTGGCTGGTGCGCTCGGTGGTCATGTGGAGCGCCTGCCTGGTGGTGCTGGTCACCGCCCTCTATCTGCTCGGACGGATCGCGGTGCTGCTCGCCCCGCTGGCGATCGCGCTTGCCGTGACCCTCTTCCTCACCGCGCTGCTCGACCCGGTGACCCGCCTGCTGCGCCGGCTCCGGCTGCCCGGGTCGCTCGCCGCGCTGCTCACCGTACTGCTCCTGCTCGGCGTGCTGTTCGGTACGGCCGTACTGGTCTGGAGCCTGACCGCCGGTCAGTTCCGTGACCTGGCCGGTGAACTCGACCAGGGCGTGGAGCGGACCCGGGACTTCGTCACCTCGACGCTGCCGGTCAGCGAGGCCCAACTCGACCGGCTGACCGAGCAGGCGCAGGCCGGCCTGGAGCGTGGCTCGCCGGATCCGTTGGCCGGGGCGCGGACCGCCGCCGAGGTGGCCGGTTCGGTGCTGCTCTCCCTCGTCCTGCTCTTCTTCCTACTCAAGGACGGCCGGTCGATGTGGCACTGGGTGGTGCGGCGGATCGCCGAGCGGAACCGGACGACGGCTGCCGCCGCCGGACGGGCCGGCTGGCGCACTCTCGGCGCGTACAGCCGGGGGACGATGATGATCGCCCTGATCGACGCGGTCGGCATCGGGCTGGCCCTGGTGCTGCTCGGCGTGCCGATGGCTTTCCCGCTGGCGCTGATCACCTTCATCGGCGCGTTCGTGCCGATCATCGGGGCGACCGTGGCCGGCGTGGTCGCGGTCCTGGTGGCGCTCGCCGCGAACGGCCCCGGCACAGCGCTGCTGGTGCTCGCCGCCGTGATCGCCGTCCAGCAGGCCGAGGGCAACCTGCTGGAACCCCTGATCATGAAGCGCCAGGTACGGCTGCACCCGGCGGTGATCCTGGTGGCGGTGACCGCCGGCACGCTGGTCGCCGGCATCGCCGGCGCGTTCGTGTCGGTGCCGATCACCGCCGTCGCCTACCGGGTGGTCGACACCGTCCAGCGGCACCGTCAGCAGGCCGCCCACCAATCGGCCAGCCCCGAGCCCGAGCCCGGCCCGGCCTGACCCGCCGTCCGCCCGCAGGAGTTCAGGGCAGGTGGGTGGTGAACCAGCCGGCGGCCTCGTCGGCGACCCGTTCCAGGGTGCCCGGCTCCTCGAAGAGGTGCGTCGCGCCGGGCACCACCCGCAGTTCGCCGACCCCGTCGAGGGAGGACATGGCGGACTCGTTCAGCGCGATCACCTCCTCGTCCCGGCCGCCGACCAGGAGCAGGCTCGGTGCGCGTACCCGGGACAGGGCGGCACCGGCCAGGTCGGGGCGACCGCCCCGGGAGACCACCGCCCGGACCTGGTCCGGCCGTTGCGCCGCCGCGACCAGCGCCCCGGCCGCGCCGGTGCTCGCCCCGAACAGGCCGATCGGCAGCCGCCCCAGCGTGGCATCGGCGGCCAGCCAGTCCACGATGCCGACCAGTCGGCCGGCGAGCATGTCGATGTCGAAGCGGAGTTCGGCGGTCAGCTCGTCCACCTGCTCCTCGTCCGGGGTCAGCAGGTCCACCAGGACGGTGCCGAGCGCCCGGTCGTTGAGCGTGTGCGCCACCGCCACGTTGCGTGGGCTGTGCCGGGACGAGCCGCTGCCGTGCGCGAACAGCACCACGCCGACCGGGTCGGCGGGCACCAGCAGGTCTGCGGTGAGGGCGACTCCCGGGGTGCGCCCGCGACCGGGATCGCCGTCTCGGTGGCGCGTACGTCCATGGCCCGACCTCCGCAACCGCCGGCCACCCGGCCGGCTCCGATGCCGTCGGTTACCCGGGCCGGACGGCGGCACTCCCACCGCAACCCGGACGAGCCGCCCGCGACTCGGCGACTATCACTCCGGCCCTCCCACCGCACCCGGACGAGCCGCTCGCGCTCACCGGGTCGCCGGCCGTCAGCGACCGCCGGGAGCCCGCGCCGGGGAGCTGCCCGGCCGGCGGCGGTCGGGTTTGCCGGTGTCGGGCCCGGGTAGCCGCGGGTGACCGGCGGGCGGGACCGCGTCCGCCACCAGACGGGGAGGACCGGCATGGGCCAGCAGCAGAAGTCCGGCAAGCAGGGCACTGACGAGCAGCGACGTCGGGAGGACGAGGAACGCGGCCGGGACTGGGCGGACGAGGCGGCCCAGGCGCGTACCGCCGACGACCCGAGGGCGATGGCCCCGCACGACGCGGCGGGCAAGCCGACCACCGGCGGACACCTCTGACCCGACGCTCCGGCTCCACTCCTCGATCATGGAGTTGTGGTGCCCAGATAATGGCGTTTGTGAGGTTTGCATGGTGCCCCAACTCCATGATCGACGGAGCGGTGGTGGCACCCGGGGTGCTACTCGCGGATTTTTTCGGCCTGGCGGAGCGGCGTGCGGCCGGGCGGCTGCGTGGGGGGCGGACCGGGCGGATGGGGTGGGGGCACCGGCATGGTGACTGGCTGGTCGCAGGTGACCCGGATCCGCTCACCGTAGTGCTGTAGGTCCAGCACCGAGTCCGGTCCGCCGTGCCGCAACGAGTACGTCGTCTGGTGCGCCCGGATGTCCACCCGCAGCCGGAGTTGCTGCCACTGGAGGGAGAACTCCAGGCGGCTGAGCCGGCTGGAGAGCCGGGGGAGAACGTCATCTCCCCGTCGTGGTCGCGGAGTCCACCGAAGCCGGCGACCAGCGCGATCCACGCCCCGGCCAGGGAGGCCATGTGCACGCCGTCGCGGGTGTTCTCGTTGAGGTCGTGCAGGTCCATCAGCGCGGCCTCGCGCAGGTAGCTGTGTGCCAACTCGGGATGGCCCACCTCGGCCGAGAGCACCGCCTGGGTGCAGGCCGACAGGGACGAGTCGCGCACGGTACGCCGCTCGTAGTAGAGGAAGTTGCGCAGCTTCTCCGCGGGGGTGAACGCGTCCCCCCGCCAGTGCATCGCCAGTACCAGGTCCGCCTGCTTGACCACCTGCTTGCGGTACAGGTCGAAGTACGGGTAATGCAGCAGCAGCGGGTACTTGTCCGACGGCGTGTGCTCGAAGTCCCACTCCTCCTGCCGGGTGAACCCCTCGACCTGCTCGTGCACCTCGACCTCGTCGTCGTACGGGATGTGCATCGCGTTGGCGGCATCCCGCCAGGCCGCGGCCTCCTCCTCGGTGACCCCGAGCTGGATCGCCTGGTCGCGGTAGCGCATCGCCACGTCGGCGGCGGTGAGCAGGTTCCGCTGGGCCATCAGGTTGGTGTAGACGTTGTCGTCCTTGACCGCGGTGTACTCGTCCGGACCGGTCACGCCGTCGATGTGGAACTGGCCGTGCCGGTCGTGGTGCCCGAGCGACCGCCACAGCCGGGCCGTCTCGATCAGCAGTTCCAGCCCGATCGACTGTTCCACCTCGGTGTCCCCGGTGACCACGACGTAACGGCGCAGCGCGTCGGCGACGCCGGCGGCGATGTGGAAGGCGGCCGTTCCCGCCGGCCAGTACGCCGACGACTCCGGCCCCTCGATGGTGCGCCAGGGGAAGGCCGCCCCCTCCAGGTACAACGTCCGTGCCCGGTCCCGGGCCTGTGGGAGGGTGGCGTGCCGCCAGTGCAGGGCGTCCCGGACGGCGCTCGGCTGCGTGTAGGTGAGCACCGGCAGCACGAACATCTCGGTGTCCCAGAACGCGTGTCCGTCGTACCCGGGGCCGGTCAGTCCCTTCGCGGCGATCGGCCGCCGTTCGGCGCGGGCACCGGCCTGCAACACGTGGAACAGGCCGAACCGGACCGCCTGCTGCACCTCCGGGTCGCCCTCGACCCGCACGTCGGCGGCGTCCCAGAACTCGTCGAGGTATTCCCGCTGCTCGCGGCGCAGGCCGTCCCAGCCGTCCAGCTTGGCGGCCGCGAGGGCCGCGCCGACCTGGTCGCGCAGCGCCGGCAGCGACCGCTGGCTGGACCAGCTGTACGTCAGCAGCTTCTCCACCTCCAGCTTCTCCCCCGGCTCAAGCACACAGCCGATGGTGGTCCGGACCCAGTCCTCGTACCCCTCGGTGTTGACCGTCACGTCGGCCGGGGCCCGCACCTCGTGGTCCATCGCGGCGGCCACCCGCAGGCCGCTCACCTTCGTCCGGTGGATCAGCAGTCCGCCGTCACGGCTGGTGAGCTGCTCCTCGGCGAGCAACGGCGACTCCAGCACGGCCGCCACCCGGGGATCCCTGCTCTGCGCGGGCAGCGCCTCGTTGGCCACCAGCTGGGACTGGACGATCAGCCGCAGCGGCCCGTTGACCGCCTCGACCTCGTACTTGATCGCCGCGACCGAGCGCTGGCGGAAGGAGACCAGCCGGGTGCTGCGGACCTTCACCTCCCGCCCGGCCGGGGAGCGCCAGTACACGTACCGGTGCAGCGTCCCGGCGCGCAGGTCGAGGATCCGCTCGTGCTCGAGGAGTTCGCCGTACCGGACGTCGAGCGGTTCGTCGTCGACGAGAAGCCGGATCAGCTTGCCGTTGGTGACGTTGACGATGGTCTGCCCGGACTCGGGGAAGCCGAACCCGGCCTCGGCGTACGGCAGCGGGCGCAGCTCGTAGAAGGAGTTCAGGTAGGTGCCCGGCAGGCCGTGCGGCTCGCCCTCGTCGAGGTTGCCGCGCAGCCCGATGTGCCCGTTGGAGAGCGCGAAGATCGACTCCGACTGGGCCAGCACGTCCAGGTCGAGCAGCACCTCCCGGACGTGCCACGGCTCGACCGGATACGCCCGTTCCCGGATCACCCGCCGGCCTCCTCGTCGAGCAGTTCACCGAGGTCACGGACCACGACGTCGGCGCCCTGGGCGCGCAGTTCGTCGGCCTGCCCGGCCCGGTCGACGCCGATGACGTAGCCGAAGCCGCCCGCCCGGCCGGCGGCCACCCCGGCCAGCGCGTCCTCGAAGACCACCGCCTGGGCCGGTACGACGCCGAGCTGCCGCGCCCCGGCCAGGAAGGTGTCCGGGTGCGGCTTGCCGCGCAGTCCCTCGGCGCGGGCGACCAGCCCGTCCACCCGGACTTCGAGCAGGTGTTCCAGGCCGGCGGCGGCGACCACCTCGCGGCAGTTGGCGCTGGCCGAGACGACCGCCCGGCGCAACCCGGCGGCGGCCACCGCCTCCAGATACGCCACCGAGCCGGGGTAGACGTCGACGCCGTTGGTGCGCAGCCGCTCCAGCAGGACGACATTCTTGCGGTTGCCGATCCCGTACACGGTCTCCGCCCCGGGCGGGTCGTCCGGCGTCCCCTCGGGCAGGACGATCCCCCGGGAGGCGAGGAAGGTGCGGACCCCGTCGGCCCGGGGGCGGCCGTCCACGTAGCGGTTGTAGTCGTCCCCCGGGTCGAACGGGCGGTACGGCTCGCCGGTGGCCGTGGCCCGGGCCCGCAGGAACGCGTCGAAGGTCTCGGTCCACGCGGCGTTGTGCACCCGGGCGGTCTGCGTCAGCACGCCGTCCAGATCGAAGAGACAGGCGGTCACATGATCGGGTAGCCCCAGTAGCACCCCATGAATCTAACCAGCGGAAACAGCCGGCAAACCCGATTCGGCGCCCAACGGCGGTCAGTTGGGACGCAGGGTCCAGATCACCGTCATCGTGCCGGTGGTGGTGCCGTCGGCGGTGGCGATCTCGATCGGCACCGGGAACTCCGGCCGGCGGCCGGCGTCCAACTCGGCGATCACCTCGTCGAGCGGGCGACCGAGCCGGGCGGTCGCGGTGACCGGCCCCATCGCCAGCCGGCGGTAGCCGATCTCGGCCTTGACGGCCAGCGGCGTCGCCCGGTCGAGCAGGTGACCGAAGGCGGCGAGCACCACCGCGCCGGAGGCGCTCTCGCCGAGGGTGAACATCGCCCCGGCGTGCGGGCCGCCCACGTGGTTGTGGGTCGCCGGGGTGTCGGGCAGCCGCAGCACGGCCCGGATCCCGCCGTCGGCCTCGGGCGCGACCTCGACGACCTCCAGATCGAGGGTACGGACGAACGGCACCGCCGCCAGCAGACCGGCAGCCACCTGACGCGAGTCAATCGACATGCCCACAGAGGCTACTGTTCGGTAACTTTCTGGGCAAGACCGTAGGGCTCGGGCTCGGTTCGAGCGGCGATCGCCGAGGGCACGTCCGGGATCATGCGGCGGCCGGCGGACCGCCGGGGCCGGTCCCGAGGGCGGCCCGGCGACCGGACCGGTTCAGCGCCAGCCCACGTCGATCCGGTCGCCGCGTTCGTCGAAGAAGTGCACGGCGTCCATCCGTACCGAGACCGCCAGCGGCTGACCGGCGGTGACCCCCGGGTACGGGGCCAGCCGGACGGACAGCTCCGCCGGACGCCGGTGGTGCCGGCCCGGTTCGCCGAGCACGCTCGTCCGGTTGTCGCGGCGGACCGGCTCCTCCGGCAGCGCCTCGCCCGACCGGCCGGTGAGCCGCTGCACCACGTGCCCCAACCCCCGGCGCAGACCGCGCGACCCGGTACCCGTGTCACCGACCGGGCCGCCCATTTCGTCCACCACCACCGCCGTCGCGCCGACGTCGAGGAAGGCCAGCGACTCGTGCCCGTGGTGCTCGAGGAACCGGATCCGGCCCTGGAGGACGTCGCCCGGCGCGTCCGGCGCGACCGGGGTCAGCGCCTCGGCGCGCATCCCGACCACGATCCGCTCACCGTGGTAGTGCGCCACCGTCCGGCTGCGGATGTCGTCCCAGGGCAGGTAGAGCGACTGCTCGCCGAGGTTCAGCGCGACGTACCGGTCGAGGTGGACGTAGACCGACGCCTCCAGCAGGTTCATCTTGGGGCTGCCGAGGAAGGCGGCGACGTAGAGCGTGGCCGGACGGCCGTACACCTGGGTCGGGGTGCCGACGTCCTGGAGCACCCCCTTGCGCATGATGGCGACCCGGTCGGCCATGGTCAGCGCCTCGGCCTGGTCGTGGGTGACGTAGAGGGTGGTCACGCCCAGTTCCCGGGTCAGCCCGGAGATCTCCGCCCGCAGCTCGGCGCGCAGGCCGCTGTCGAGGTTGGAGAGCGGCTCGTCCATCAGGAACAGCCGGGGGCGACGGACGATCGCCCGGCCCATCGCCACCCGCTGCCGCTGCCCGCCGGAGAGCTGGCTCGGCCGACGGCCCAGCACGTCCCCGATGCCCAACGCGCCGGCCACGTTCGCCACCCGCTCCTCGCGGGGAGTGGACTCCATGCCGGCCAGCTTGAGCGGGAAGCCGATGTTGTTCTCGACGGTCATGTGCGGATAGAGCGCGAAGTCCTGGAAGACCATCGCGATCCCCCGGTCACGCGGTGTCAGGTCGTTGGCGTACTCACCGTCGATCATCACCGCGCCGCTGGTCGGGTCCTCCAGACCGGCGACCATGCGCAGGACCGTCGACTTTCCGCAGCCCGACGGCCCGAGCAGCACCATGAACTCGCCGTCGTTCACATCGAGGTTGACATTGTCCACCGCGAGCGTTCCGTTCGGGAACACTTTGGAGACATCCTTCAACGCGACGGTGGCCACCCGTCACCTCCCGCTGTTCGTCGCGGACAACTCAATGACTCTGACCAGCGCCAAGGGATCCGGACATCGGGTAAACGTGCCATGTTCGGCTCGTGACAGGTCTATTACGTCGACCGTCCCTCCCGCCGGCCGGCGCCCGGATCAGCCGCCGGGATCAGCCGACGTCCCCGGGCCCGTCGCCGACCGGCTCGTCGAGGAAGACCCGGCGGACCACCCGTTCGGCCGCGTGCCCGTCGTCCCAGACACAGAACCGGGCCCGGAACCGCTGCCGGCGCGCGGTGGCGGCGGCCGAGTCGACCGCCCCGGAGCGGAACGCGTCGACCAGTCCGGCGAAGGTGGTCGCCACCGCCCCCGGCGACTCCTCCGTCACGTCGAGGTAGACCCCCCGCGCCAACCGGTACGCCGCCAGGTCCGGTGCGTACACCACGATCGGCCGGTCCAGGACGGCGTAGTCGAACATCGCCGACGAGTAGTCGGTGACCAGCACGTCGGCGGCGAGGTAGAGGTCCTCCACCGGGTGGTACCCGCTGACGTCGGTCACCCGGGGGTCGGCGGACGGCCAGCCGGGCGTGACCTCGCCCGACTCCCGGTCGTGGAAGTAGTGGCTGCGCACCAGTAGTCGCCCGGCCGGTCCGAGCGCGT
Organism: Micromonospora pallida; assembly: GCF_900090325.1. NCBI lineage: Bacteria > Bacillati > Actinomycetota > Actinomycetes > Micromonosporales > Micromonosporaceae > Micromonospora > Micromonospora pallida. Next base: position 5,451,803 of record NZ_FMHW01000002.1, read on the forward strand.
CCAGCAGCCGGTGCGGGTCGAACGGGGGACGGTACCCGGGCAGGTGCTCACGGTGGGTCGGCGCGTACAGGACCACCCGCTCCCCGGGCCGGACACCCAGCCCCGCCCGGAGCTCGGCGATCTCGTCGGCGGTGGCGGTGACCAGTCGGTCGTTGCGCGGGTAGCCCACCTCCAGCGTGGTGTACGCGGCCGGGTACGCCCGCTCCCACATCTGGGTGGAGAAGCTGTTAGAGGAGATGCTGTAGTCCCACCGGTCGATTCGGCGCAGCAGCGCGTCGAAGTCCAGCCCGGACGCGCCGAGCGGGTACCGCCGCTGGTCCAGCCCCATCACCTTGACCGGGGTGCCGTGGTGCGTCTGCACGTGCACCGTGCCGGGGCGTTTGCGTACGTAGTCGGGGAAGTTGACGTTGTTGACCAGCCAGCGGGCCCGGGCCAGGGTACGGAAGTAGGCGCGGGTGCCGGCCACCACGTACTCGACGCCGGGCGGCAGCGCGTCCACCCGGTCCCGCCGGACGACCCACACCCCCCGCACGTGCGGCGCCAACCGGCGGGCGGCGGCGTGGATCGCGGCCGGGTTGCAGGCGTACCCCCGATACCAGTACGCGGCGTAGACGGCGAGCGTCGGATCGACCGGTCGGCGCAGCTCGGCGTGGTACTCGGCCCGCAGCACGGCGTCCCAGGTCAGTCGCGCCGCGCCCCACAGCGCCGGGGTGCCCCGCCGCCGGGCCGCCCGGACGGTCCGGCGGGCCGCCACCCCGGCCTGGTGGACGCCGCGCAGCGCGCTGAAGGTGCGCCATCGGCCGGCCGCCACCAGGCGGTGCTTCAGCCCCTCGACGCCGTCCGGCACCCGGTGACCGTCCGGTGGCCGCCACCGGGCGTGGTCGGCGACGATCCGGTCGAAGAACGCCGCCCGCAGGTGCGGGGCGATCCGCTCCCCGTTGCCGAGCACCGTCAGATAGTGCCAGACCATCCGCTCGAACAGCACCGGGTGCAGTTCGTCCGCCCCGATCGCGGCCGGGTGGTCGGCCAGGAACCGGAACACCCGCTCCCACTGGGCGAAGACGTCGAGGTGCCGGTCCCCCGGGGTACGGGTGATCGCGCCGGCCCGCCGCTGCCGGTAGTTGACGCACACCCGGTCGAGCAGGCCGATCCGCTCGGCGGCCAGCAGCACCGGGTAGCTGAACGAGACGTCCTCGTACCAGCCGGGTTCGAAGCGCAGTCCGAGCCCGACCAGGAACTCCCGCCGGACCAGCTTGTTCCAGGCGGTGTGCAGCAGTCCGACCGTCTCGGGCCGGTCCCGCAGGCGGAACGTCTCCGCCCCGACCGGTTCCGGGTGGACGTCGCGCAGCGCGCTGCGGGTGGTGGTGTCGTCCCAGTGCACCCGGACGTGGTCGACCAGGAGCACGTCCGGCCGGGTGGTGCGGAGCCGCTCGGCGATCACCGGCAGGCAGTCGGGGGCGAGCCAGTCGTCACCGTCGACGAACCAGACGTACTCGCCGGTGGCCCGGTCCAGTCCCACGTTGCGGGCCGGACCGAGCCCCACGTTCCCGGTCAGCCGGACCAGCCGGACCCGGCGGTCCCGACCGGCGTAGCCGGTGAGGATCTCCGGGCTGGCGTCCGGCGAACAGTCGTCGACGGCGATCACCTCGACGTCGTCGAACGCCTGCCCGAGCAGGGAGTCCAGACACTCCCGCAGGTAGCCCTGGACCCGGTGGACCGGGACGACGAAGCTGATCAGCGCCATCCCGGGCCACCCCCCGGTCAGCCCGCCGCGCGCCCCCTCACCGCGCCGGGGCGGTACGCGCCACGCGGGCCGGGACGGTCACCCAGGCGGCGACCACACTCATCACGAAAACCACGAAAAGGTACGCACTGAGTGTAGCCATGCCGACCCACGCGAATCCGGCGATCAGCGCCACGGTCAGCAGCACCGAACGCCCCTCCCAGCCCAGCGTCGCGTCGTGCAGCGGCGGGGCCGGCTGTCGCTTCTCCAACCGCGCCACCAGGTCGTAGTGCAGCAGGGTGAGCACGAAGACGTACCCGAAGACCAGCGGCAGCGGCACGTCACCGGCCACCCCGACGGCGATCGCGAAGACGTACTCGGCGGCCCGCAACGCGGCCGGCACCAGCCAGTCCAACGCGCCCTCGGCCCGGCCCCGCGCACCGAGACCGGCGGCAAGCAGCACCAGCAGCGCCACCGGGGCGGCCCAGCGGGCGGTCTCCCCGCCGACCAGCGCCACCCCGAGCAGGCCCGTCGCGGCCAACGCGGCGAGCATCGCGAGCGGGAGTTGCGCCGGGATCCGGCCGCCGAGGCGGCGCAGCAGCGGGCCGTCGTCCCGGTGCAGGCCGGCGTCGACCGTGCCGAGCACCGGCACCCGCATGAACCGGGCCCGCAGGGTGCGCAGCGCCCCCGTGTACGCGAACGCCAGCACGCCCCAGACCAGGACGGCGATCAGGGCGACCCGGGTGTCGAACAGCGCGGCGGTGAGCGCGATCAGCGCCCAGCGCTCCCCGATCGGGAAGACCACGGTCCGCTTCAGCCAGTACGACAGGGAGCCGGTGTCGGCCTGCACCCGGTTCGACGCGGCGTTCAGCTTGTCGCCGAGACCCCCGCCGGAGCTGGCGGCCTTCGGGCGGCGGGCCGCCTCGTCGTGCAGCACCCCGTACCAGGCGTCGGTGTGGTGCCGGACGGTCTGGAGGGTCATCGCGGCGAGCGCCAGAGCCCAGCCGTTGCCCAGTCCGGCGTGCGTCATCCCGAAGCCGAGACCGGCGTAGGCGACGTACTCCTTGGCCCGGTCGGCCATGGTGTCAAGCCAGCCGCCCCACGGGCTGAAGTTGCGGGTGTACCGGGCGAGCTGCCCGTCCACGCAGTCCAGCACGAACCCCAGGTAGAGCAGGACTCCGCCGGCCACCAGCGCCGGCCGTCCGCCGACGCCGAACAGCACCGCTGCCACCACGGCGAAGAGCACCGAGATCATGGTGACCCCGGTCGGTGTCAGCCGGAGCCGGGCGCAGACCTTCGTCACGTACGGCGACCAGGTGCTGACGAAGTACGTGGTGAAGAAGTCGTCCCGTTCCTTCACCGCCAGCCGCAGTTCGGCCGCGTCCTCGTTCACCCCGGCCAGTTCGGCGCGGGCGGCGGCCAGCCCGGCCGGGTCGACGGCCCGGTGCGCGACGAGCAGCCGTACCCGGTGGGCGAAGGTCAACGCCCCGGTGGCCGTGAACGCGGCGAAGAGCCGGTCCAGGTCGGTTCCGACCAGCGCGGCCGCGCCCACGGAACCGGTCGGCTCGGTTACCGGAGTGCCCGGCCCACCGGTCGTACCGGCGGGCGTGGCGGCGGCATCGGCCGGGGTGGGCGTGGCGGCGGCCGTCCGGGCGGCGGCGGCCAGCGCGGGCAGGTCGGCCGGGACGACGCGCAGCGCCCCGCCGAAGCTACCGGTCGCGTCGGGCAGCTCCCCGGCGGAGCCGGCGCTCACCACCTGGCCGCGTTCCTCGTGGACCACCGCGTGCCGAGCGGCCGGCGGGTCGGCCAGCACCAGCGCGACCGTACCCGGGACCGGGCTGGTGGCGAGGTGCTTGAGCACGGCGGTGTGGGCCACCAGGTCCGTTCCGGAGACCAGCACCGACCCGGTCGCGCGCTCGGCCAGCGCGGCCAGTTCGGGCAGGTCGGCGGCGACCCGGACCTCGGTCGCCCCGGCGGCCCGCCACTGGTCGACCAGGTGGCGGACGGTGTCGTCGGAGAGGTTCGTCGCCGGGTCCCCGGCGGCGAGCACGATCGCCAGCGTCACCGCGCGACCGACCGGTGGTACTCGGCGAGCGCCTCGTCCAGCGACCCGTCGACGGTCAACCGGCCACCGTCGAGGTAGAGACCCCGACGGCAGAACCGGGTCAGGTCCTTCTCGTTGTGTGACACCAGCACCAAGGTGCGCCCCTCCGCGAGCAGTCGGTCGATCGTGGCGTAGCACTTCGCGCGGAACTCCGCGTCCCCGACCGCCGTCACCTCGTCCATCAGCAGCACGGGGTGCGGTAGCCGGCTGATGATCGCGAAGCCGAGCCGGATCTTCATCCCGGAGGAGTAGTGCCGTACCGGGGTGTCGACCGCCCGCTCGACCTGCTCGCCAGCGAAGGAAATAATGTCATCGAAGTGTCGCCGGAGGTAAACCGGTGAGAGTCCGTGCAGTCCACCGACGAGGTGTAGGTTCTCCCGCCCGGTCAGATCGCCCACGAACCCGGCGCTCAGTTCCAGCAGCGGAGCGACCGCGCCACGGACCCGGACCCGTCCCTCGTCGGGGATCAGCACCCCGGCGATCAGCCGCAGCAGGGTGCTCTTGCCGCAGCCGTTGCGCCCCAGCACCCCGACCCGGTCCCCGGGCGCGACGGTGAACGACACGTCCCGCAGCGGCCAGAACCGGCCGGCGGCCGGGTTCCGGTCACGCCGGTGGAAGACCAGTTCACGGAGGCGGAGCTGCCGCCGCCGGTTGCGGACGAACCGGATACCCAGCCCGTCCGCCTCGATCATCGCGGTCCCGGCCCGCACGTCTCACAGCTCCTTGAGTACGGCCGGTTCGAGCCGGTGGAACGCCAGCCAGCCGGCGACGAGCACGAGCAGGCTGCCGACGATCGAGGTGACCAGCAGCCGGGCGTCCGGGAACTCGTCCGGGTACCAGGCCGCGTGGTGCAGTTGCATGATGCCGACCAGCGGATTCAGCTCGTAGAGCGCCTTCAACCAGCCAGGGGCCGAGGAGTCCCGGACCAGGCTCAGCGGGTAGATGATCGGCGTGGCGTAGAAGAGCAGCCGGATCACCAGGCGCATCACCCGTTCCACGTCGCGCATCAGCACGTTCACCGCGGAGAGCAGCAACGCCACGCCGACCAGCAGGGTCGCCTGCACCAGCAGGGCGAGCGGGAGGGCGAGCAGGGAGACGCCCGGGTCGATCCGGCCGCGCAGGGCGTAGACCGCTGCGACGCCGACCAGGATCGGCAGGCCGGCGACGTACTCGGCGAACCGGCCGGCGACCCGGCCGACCGGGAAGATCTCCCGGGGCACGTTCAGCACGGTGATCAACCGGGCCTGCCCGGTCAGCGCGCCGGTCGCCTCGCTGAACGCCGAGCTGGCCCACTGCCAGGCAAAAATGCCGGCGATCAGGTACAGCGGGTACGAGCCGGCCGCCTCGCCCAGGTGACGGCCGGTGTCCTGGGCGTACAGGACACCGAAGACGAAGTAGTAGACCGCGCCCAGCCCGAGCGGTTCGATCAGCGACCAGAGGTAGCCGAGCACCGATCGCTGGTACTTCACCGCCAGGTCGCGGTGGACCAGGATGCGCAGGGCGTTGCGGTGCGACCACAGGGCCGCGACACCGGTCGCCACCGTCGCCTCCCGCCCCGGCGGGCATCCCGGCGACCGGCTCGCCGTGATGTCGCTACGCGGGTGGCCGGTCGCTCCGGCTCAGCACTCGATCACGTTGACCGCGAGACCCCCGCGTGCCGTCTCCTTGTACTTGACCTTCATGTCGGCGCCGGTCTCCCGCATCGTCTTGATCACCTTGTCCAGGGAGACCACGTGCACCCCGTCGCCCCGCAACGCCAGCCGGACCGCCGTGATCGCCTTGATGCTAGCCACCGCGTTCCGCTCGATGCAGGGGATCTGCACCAGACCCCCGACCGGGTCACAGGTCAGACCGAGGTTGTGTTCCATGCCGATCTCGGCGGCGTTCTCCACCTGCGCCGGGGTGCCACCCAGCGCCTCGGCCAGCCCGGCCGCCGCCATCGAGCACGCCGACCCGACCTCGCCCTGGCAGCCGACCTCGGCCCCGGAGATCGAGGCGTTCTCCTTGAACAGCACCCCGATCGCGCCGGCCGCCAGAAGGAACCGGACCACACCCTCGTCGTTCGCGCCGGGCACGAAGCGGGCGTAGTAGTGCAGCACCGCCGGGATGATCCCGGCCGCCCCGTTGGTGGGCGCGGTCACCACCCGCCCACCGGCCGCGTTCTCCTCGTTCACCGCCAGGGCGAACAGGGTCACCCAGTCCATCACCCGCAGCGGGTCGGCGCTGCCGGCGTCCGCCTCCAGGCCCCGGCGCAGCTCGGCCGCGCGCCGCCGGACCTTCAACCCACCCGGGAGTACGCCGTCGCGGGCGCAGCCCTGCGCGACGCACTCCCGCATCACCCGCCAGATCTCCAGCAGGCCGGTACGGACCTCCGCCTCGCTGCGCCAGGACAGCTCGTTGGCGAGCATCACCTCGCTGATCGACAGCCCGGTGGCCGTGGTGACGTCCAGCAGCTCCGCGCCGGTGGAGAACGGGTACCGGACCCGGGTGGTGTCCGTCCGGATCCGGTCCGCGCCAGCCGCCGCCTCGTCGACCACGAACCCGCCGCCGACCGAATAGTACGTACGGGTACGCAGCTCACGGCCGTCCGCGTCGTACGCGCTGAAAGTCATCCCGTTCGGGTGGTACGGCAGCGACCGCCGCCGGTGCAGCACCAGGTCCCGGTCGGGGTCGAAGTCGATCTCGTGTACGTCGAACAGGCTCAGCCGCCGGTCGGCACGGACCTGGTCGACCCGGGGACCGACGCCGTCGGTGTCGACCGTCTCCGGCAACTCGCCGGCCAGGCCGAGCAGCACCGCGCGGTCGCTGCCGTGGCCGTGTCCGGTCGCGCCGAGCGACCCGAACAGTTCGGCCCGCACCCGCGCGGTGTCGGCGAGCAGCCCGTCAGCCTTGAGCCCACCCACGAAAGTCCGCGCGGCGCGCATCGGACCCACCGTGTGTGAGCTGGACGGCCCGATGCCGACACTGAAGAGATCGAAGACGCTGATCATGATCCGCACTTCTCCCATCGGCCCCCAATGACGTCGGCGGGGCCGCCGGCGAGCGTACCCGCCCTGGTCGCGGTTACCCAGGTCGGTCATCGCCACACCCATTGCGATCGATGCCGTACGGGGCGCGTCACCCCATTCCGGGACGGGTAAGTACCTACGGGTACGCCGGTGGCAATCCACCTCGGGACTGAGGGCGCGGTGGCACGCCCCACCTACCGTGGATTACAGAGGCGGCCAAAGCGCCGCAGAAGTGGGAGTAGACGACGATGAGTCGCAAACTGGTCCGGCCCCGACAGGGGCGCATGCTCGCCGGTGTCTGCGCTGGCCTGGGTCAGCGGTTCGGCATGTCCGCCGGAATGGTCCGACTGCTGTTCGTGCTGTCGGTGCTGCTGCCCGGCACCCAGGTGATCGTCTACCTGGTGCTCTGGCTCCTGATGCCCAACGAGGACCGGTACGCCGTCCAGTACTGACCCCCCGCCGCCACGACGACGTGGCACGACTCCAACGACCAACGGCGCCCGCCCCGGTGATTCGGGGCGGGCGCCGTGCCGTTCGCGGTTGCTCCTGTGTTGCGGCTGCTCCCGGTCCGGCTGCGGTCGGCTCGACCGGCTCTGGCCGTCGCGGACTGGCGGCTCAGACCGGCTCGACCGGCTCGGGCTCAGGGCGCGGCGTAGGTGACGGTGACCGTCTGGTAGCCGAGCGAACGGAGCAACCCCTCCAGCATCTTGCGGGTGTTTGCCTCGGCGCGGGCGGCGAGCCCACTGTCCCGGGCGGCGGCGGTGATCCGCTCCTCGGCGAGACGGTAGACCTCCCGCTGTCGGTTCGGGTCGTTGGCGAAGACGTCCCCGAGCCGGTTGAGCAGGCCGCGCTTCTCGGCGAAGACGTAGCTCTTCTCGATGTCGAGGTTCGTGTCGCCGAGCTGCGGAGCAGGCAGGACGATCTCCACGGACTTTCCGTCGGCCGACTGCTTCACCGCCCCCTCACCGATCTTCGAGAAGTCGACGTACGCCTCGACGCTGCCCGCGCCGACGAAGAGGGTGCGCTCGTTGACCAGGAAGTCTGGGACGTACTTCCGGTCGGACTCCAGGTCGACGACGACCTGGAAGTTGCCCTCGGCGGCCACGTACCGGCTGAGGTCCTGGATCGACTTCAGCAGGGGCGGCTGGGAACGGTCGGTCGTCTCCTCGGCGAACGGGTTGCGCCAGCTCGGCCAGAGGCCGGTCACCTGGGTGCCGAGCAGGACCACCACGGCCAGCGCGGCGGCCCCCAGCACCAGGATCAGCCCGCGCGACAGGCCCCGGCGACCGGCGTCGGCGGGCTCTTCGGTCCCGACGGCCGGCGCCGGCTCCGTTGACGACGTGCTGGCCGGAAACTCCGGGAACTCACGCGTGGGCTGGTTGACATCGCCCTTACCGGACATCGCCCTCACCGTCCTCGGTCGTGACATCGCTACCTGAGAATGACGGTACGTCCCGGGTACGACGAGCGCCCGTTGAGCGGAACTCGGGAACCAGCGCCCGACAGTGGCCTCGTTCGGGTCCGCTACGCGTGCGGCGCACGTGGGCGCCGTCCCGTCAGCAGCTCTGGGCGGGCCCGGGGTGGGGTAGCTGGCACCAGCCAGCGGCGGCCACAACCCGTTCGGCGATGGCGGTCAACTGGGCGATCTCGTCCTGGTCGAGCTGGTCGACGAGGACGTCGCGGATGGTTTCGACGTGGCCCGGCGCGGCTGCGGCGACCGCGGCGTAACCCTGGTCGGTCAGTCGGACCATGGTGCCGCGGGCGTCGGCGGAGCATTCGAAGCGGGTGATCAGCCCTCGTTGTTCCATGCGGCGTAGCTGGTGGGCGATGCGGCTACGGTCCCACCCGAGCCAGATGGCCAGGTTCCGCACGCGTAGGGTCCGCCCTTCGGCTTCGGAGAGCAGCGCCAGCACCTCGTAGTCGGGACGGGAGATGCCGGCTTCACTGAGCTGGCGGTCGACGGCGACCTCCACGACGCGATGCATCCGCAGGTAGGCCCGCCACATGCGGCTCTCCTGCTCGTCCAGCCAGGGCGGCTCGGTCATACATCACACTCTACCCCCGGTTTGTTGACGCATCAGCATCTTCCGTCGTAGGTTCGCTGACGCATCAGCAATTTGCTGACGACCATGATTCGAGGAGATCACCATGTCGTTGTTCCGGCTCGACGCGAGCATCCGGGTAGAGGGTTCGCACAGCCGCGAGATCGCCGACATCGTGGAAGACGAGTGGCGCGCCGCACACCCGGACGACACGATCGTGCGCCGCCATCTCGGCACCGAGCCGCTGCCCTCGACGACCTGGGCCGACGCGGTGACGGCCGGCTACCTCCCGGCGGAGAAGCGCACGGCCGAGCAGCAGGCGGCGGTGGCGCTGGCGGCACAGCTCACCGACGAGCTGGCCGCCGCTGACGCGTTGCTGTTCGCGGTCCCGCTCTACAACTTCGGTGTCTCCCAGCACTTCAAGACCTGGGTCGACACGGTGATCACCGACCCGCGCATGGGCCCTGGCGCCACGCCGCTCCTCGCCGGCAAGCCGGCCGTGCTGGTCACGGTGCGCGGGGGTGCCTACGGAAGCGGAACTCCCCGGGAGGGCTGGGACCACGCCACCCCGTGGATGCGCCGCATCCTCGCCGACGTGTGGCAGCTCGACCTGAAGGTGGTCGAGGCCGAGTTCACCCTCGTCGGAGTCAACCCCGCCCTGGACGAGTTCAAGGACCTGGCCGCCCAGTTGCGTACCCAGGCCGAGGACCTGGCCCGCTCGCACGGCCGCGCCCTGCGCTGAAGGCCCGACCCCACCCCTGCCCCACCCCCCGCCCTCGTCGATCATGGAGTTAGGGCACCGCCCAAACCTCGTAATCGTCACCAATCAGGCGCCACAACTCCATGATCGACGGGGTGGGTCTTCGGGACGGGGCGAACGAGGGTCAGGTGAAGGCGGCGATGCCGGTGAGCTTTTGGCCGACGATCAACTGGTGGATCTCCGAGGTGCCCTCGTAGGTGAGCACGCTCTCCAGGTTGTCGCCGTGCCGCATCACCGGGTACTCCCCGGAGACGCCGTTCGCGCCGAGGATCGTGCGGCACTGCCGGGCGATGGCCAGCGCCTCCCGGACGTTGTTCAGCTTGCCGACGCTGACCTGCTCCGGGCGCAGCCCGCCCGCGTCGGCCAGCCGGCCGAGGTGCAGGGCGAGCAGGTACCCCTTCTGCCACTCCACCGCCATGTCGGCGAGCTTGGCCTGGGTGAGCTGGAAACCGGCGATCGGGCGGCCGAACTGGGTACGGGTGGTCGCGTACCGAAGGGTCGTCTCCAGGCACTCGCGGGCCGCGCCGAGCGCGCCCCAGACGATGCCGTACCGGGCCTCGGTGAGGCAGCTCAGCGGGGCCTTCAACCCGGCCGCCTCGGGCAGCAGGGCGTCCGCCGGGAGCCGGACGTCGTCGAGCGAGATCTCCCCGGTCACCGAGGCACGCAGCGACATCTTCCGCCGGATCTCCCGGGTGGTCACCCCGGGCGTGTCCATCGGTACGGCGAACCCGCGCACGCCCTCCTCGGTGCGGGCCCAGATCACCGCCACGTCGGCGACCGGCGCGTTGGTGATCCACATCTTGCCGCCGTTGAGCACCCAGTCGTCGCCGGCCCGGCGGGCCCGGGTCGCCATCGACGCCGGGTCGGAGCCGTGGTCCGGCTCGGTCAGCCCGAAGCAGCCGATCGCCTCGCCGGTCGCCATCGGGGGCAGCCAACGCTGCTTCTGCTCCTCGCTGCCGTAGCGCCAGATGGCGTACATGGCCAGCGAGCCCTGCACCGACACCAGGGACCGGACGCCCGAGTCGCCGGCCTCCAGCTCCAGGCAGGCCAGGCCGTACGCCACGGCCGTGGAGCCGGCGCAGCCGTACCCGGTCAGGTGCATGCCGAGCAGGCCGAGCTTGCCGAACTCCCGGGCCAGTTCGCGGGCGGGCACCTCGCCGCGCTCGTACCACTCGGCGACGTACGGGCGTACCCGGTCGTCGACCAGCCGGCGCACGACGGCGCGGATCTGCCGGTCCTCCTCGCCGAGCGACGAGTCCAGGTCGAGCAGGTCGATGGAGGGCGTGGTCATGCCGTCACCCTAACGACTCCTCAGGCGCGGCCGCGACGGCCACTACTCGGAGTGACCGCTCAGGACGAGCACCCGGGCGTGGATCTGGTTGCGCTGCTGGAGGGCGGCGCGCAGCGCCCGGTGCAGCCCGTCCTCCAGGTAGAGCCCGCCGTTCCACTGCACCACGTGCGGGAAGAGATCGCCGTAGAAGGTGGAGTCCTCGGCGAGGAGCTTGTCCAGCGCCAACTCCCGCTTGGTGGTGATGAGCTGGTCGAGGCGGAGCGGACGCGGCGGGATCTCGGCCCACTGCTTGAGGGTGAGGTGGTGCTCCGGGTAGGGACGCCCGTCCCGGACCGCTCTGAAGATCACGACAGCACGCTCCCCTCCCTTTGCCGAGTCGGCCGGCACCCCGCCAGCCGAGGGCCGCGGCGTGACACCGCGACCCAGCGGTATTCGATGACCTTGTCAGCCTAGCCGCCCCCGCCACTTCGCATTTTGCTCCCTCTTGTCAGTTTCGCTACTCAGCCGCTGCCCCGATGTCACGAGTGGGTGGCACTCGTCCCCAACGTCCCCGGTGCACCACCTCGTCCACCGGACGACGTCCCCGACGCAGGGACGGTGACCGCTGGTCCGACGCCCGGTAACCGATGGTGATCGCGCCGATCGGGGTGAACTCGGCCGGAACCTCGAACGCCGCCCGGTACGCGGCGGTGCGCTCCGGCGGGATGCCGAAGAAGCACGCGCCCAGGCCCTCGTCCACGGCAGTGAGCAGCATCAACAGCGCCGCGAACCCGGTGTCGACGTACCAGTACGGCACCGGCCAGCGCTCCTCGGCGCGGTCCGTCCAACCCTTGTCCGGTTCGGCGTACCGGTCGAGGTAGACGTCCCGGTTGGCGTGCGGCACCACGATCAGCGGGGCCCGCCGCATCCCGGTCAGCCAGCGGTCCCGGCCGCCCCGCTCCGGGGTGGCCGCCGACCAGAACCGCTCGCGGTCGGCCGGGTCGTCCAGCACCAGGAACCCCCAGCCCTGGGCGAACCCGGCCGACGGGGCGCGGACCGCGTGGTCGAGCAACCGGTCGACCACCTCCGGCGGGACGGGACGGTCCGGGTCGTAGTTGCGCACCATCCGTCGCCGCCGGACAACCTCCGCGAACTCCATGTGCGCCTTCCTCTCCATCGGTCGGCTCAGGCCCCGGGGCGGATGCCCCAGGCGCCCCGCCAGGTCTGGCCCGGGGCCAGCGTGATCAGGTCCCGCCCGGAACGGAACGCGTCCGGTGGGCACGTCATCGGCTCCACCGCCACCGACCGGCGGTGCCGCTCGCCGGTCAGGGCGTCGCCGGTGAAGACCTGCCACCAGCCAAACTCCGCGTCCGCCCAGAGGCGTACCGAGTCCGTGTCGTCCGGGGCGGCGAGGGTGACCGCCGAGCCGCCGTCGGCCTCCCGCACGAGGTCACCGAAGGTGTTGTCCAGCATCGCGTCGCCGATCGGGCGCGGCGTGGTCCAGTCGTACTTCGTGCCGGCCACCCGGGCCGCCCCGACCGGCAGCAGCCGGCCGTCCACCACCAGCCGCTTGCGCCCCGGCACCCGCATCAGCAGGTCGTCCACCGGCACTCCGGGCAGTCGCAGGTACGGGTGCACGGCGAGGCCGAACGGGGCCGGCTCGGCGGCGAGGTTGGTCGCCTCGTGCTCGGCACGCAGCCCGTCCGCCCCGACGCTCCACCGGGTGCGCAGCCGCAGCCGCCACGGGTACCAGGGCTGCGGGGCCAACTCGTACTCCACGATGACCGCGTCGTCGGCCTGCTCGACCAGCCGCCACGGCACCCAGTTGACCAGGCCGTGGATGGCGGTGTGCCGGCTCGGCTCGGTCAGCGGCAGCGCGTACGACCGCCCGTCGAACGTGTACGCGCCGTCCCGTACCCGGTTCGGCCAGGGGGCGAGCACCTGCCCGGCGCAACCGGGGCAGATCTCGTCAGCGGCGTAGCCGTCGACGTAGTCGACGCCGTCCCGGCGGTACGCCCGCAGTCCACCCCCCACCTCCACGATGACGGCCTGGTGGCCGGCGGCGGCGATGGTCCACTGTGCCCCGGAGGGCGGCTGCGGGTGGGTGGTCTGCATGCCGGCGACCCTAGTGCCTGGGCCCGGCTCCGCGCCGGTCGCCGCCTGGGGGACGGATCGAGCCGTCCTATGGCTGTCGGGTGTCGTCGGTCGAGGTGGTCCGGTACCGGACCAGGGCGGGGAAGCTGACCGCGAGCAGCACGGCCAACACCGCCGCGGCCAACCCGCCGCCGATCCAGGCGACCCCGCTGCCCAGACCGGCGGCCATCGTCCCGGCCCGCAGGTCGCCCAGCCGTGGTCCACCGGCGACCACCACCGTGTTCACCCCTTGGAGCCGACCGCGCATCCGGTCCGGCGCGTACACCAGCAGCATCGACTGCCGGAGCACCGCGCTGACCAGGTCGGCGGCACCGGCCACGGCGAGCAGCCCGACGGCCAGCCAGAGGTTCCCGGCGAGCCCGGCGGCGGCGACCGCGACACCCCAGCCGACCACCGCGACCACCAGCGCCAGCCCCTGCCGCCGGATCCGGCCGATCCAGCCGGAGGTCAGCCCGCCGAGCAGGGCCCCGATCGCGATCGCGCTGAACAGCCAGCCGACCGCCGCGCCACCGCCGAAACGTTCCTCGGCGATCTCGGGAAAGAGCGCCCGGGGCATGGCGAGGATCATGGCGATCAGGTCGATGCCGAACGACAGCAGCAGGACCGGGGTGGTGGCCAGGTAGCGGAACCCGTCCACCACGCCGGTCAGTCCCCGCCGACGCGGCCCGGCCCCCGCCGGGTCCGGTTCGGGAGGCAGCGCCGGCAACCCACGGGCTGCCCAGATCAGCGCGGTGAGCAGCAGGGCGTCCGCCGCGTACGCGATCGGCAGGCCGGTGTCGGTGCCCCAGATGCCGAAGATCAACCCGGCGACCATGGGTCCGGTCACCGTGGCCGCGGTGTTGGTGGTGTAGTTCAGGGTGCTCGCCGCCGGCACCAGGTCCAGCGGCACCAGCCGGGGCAGCATCGCGCTGCGCGCCGGCGAGGCGATCGCGAACCCGACCGACTGCACCGCGACCAGGGCCAGCAGCAGCACCGGGCTGCGTACCCCGAGCAGCGCCTGCACCAGCAGCCCGAGGGTGGCCGCCCAGAGCAGCAGCGAGCCGGCGAGCAGCACCTGGCGGCGGTCGCGGACGTCGGCGATCACCCCGCCCCAGAGCCCGAAGACCAGCAGCGGCAGGAACGCGGCCACCCCGATCAGACCGACCCAGAACGAGTCGCGGGTCAGGGCGTACATCTCGACGGGAACCGCGACGGCGGTGAACTGGAAGCCGAACATCGCCACGCTGTTGCCGGTCCAGAGCCGCCGGTACGCCGGCACGCGCAGCGGACGCAGGTCGATCGCCCAGCGCCGCCCGGCACCCGACCGGGCCTCCTTAACCCCGGCCTCAGCCTTCACCGCAGGCCCAGCCGTCACCCCCGGTTCGTCCTTCACCCCCGGTTCGTCCTTCACCCCGGCCCCGGCGGTCGCCCCAGGGCCGGTCTCCGACCCGGTCACGGCGGTCGCCCCAGGGCCGGTCTCCGACCCGGTCACGGCGGTCGCCCCGGGGCCGGTCTCCGCCCCGGTCACGGCGCGAGCCGCTCGACGACCCAGGCGCCCTGTCCGTCCCGGCGGTAGCGGAACCGGTCGTGCAGCCGGTTGGTCCGTCCCTGCCAGAACTCCACCATGTCCGGTACGACCCGCAGACCGCCCCAGTGCGGCGGGGGCGGGACCGGGTCGGTGCCGGCGAACCGCTCGGCCGCCTCCCGCTCGCGCGCCACCAGGTAGTCCCGGTCGGGGATCACCTGCGACTGCGGGCTGGCCCACGCGCCGAGCTGGGAACCACGCGGACGACTCGCGAAGTACGCTTCCGTCTCGGCCCGCTCCAACGGCACCACGCGTCCGGTGACCGTCACCTGCCGGCCGAGGGCGAACCACGGAAAGACCAGGCTGGCGTACGGATTGGCGAGCGCCTCGACGCCCTTGCGCGAGGTGTGGTTGGTGAAGAACACGTAGCCCTCGGAGTCGTACCGCTTGAGCAGGACGGT
Source organism: Micromonospora pallida (assembly GCF_900090325.1). Taxonomy (NCBI): domain Bacteria; kingdom Bacillati; phylum Actinomycetota; class Actinomycetes; order Micromonosporales; family Micromonosporaceae; genus Micromonospora; species Micromonospora pallida. The sequence continues at coordinate 5,466,829 of NZ_FMHW01000002.1, forward strand.
GCGCCCGCTCGGCCGGCCGGTCGCGTCGGCGGTGCCCAGCACCATCGCGGTCGGCTCGGGCAGGCCGGCGGCGACCACGTCGCGGAACCAACGGTCGAACTGGGTGCACCAGTCGACCGCCAGATCCGTACGGGAAAGCCCCTTCTCCTCGGCGTTCCCGGCCGGCCCGACGTCCGGGACCGCTGTGTCTCCCGTCACGTTCCCCTCCTCCTCGCCTGCCGATACGGTGCCACACAGCGCTGACCAGCGGCTTGTGCCCCGTGTCACCACGACATTGCGGTTGACCGCCCGGAAGGATGTCGGCTGTAGCACAGTGGTTGCGGGTCGCAGACCCGGTTACCCACCAGGCAAGATGTTCCGAAACATCCCTGAGGGTCGCCTACGGCGCCCGGCCGGTTGGCCGGATGAGCCCAGGCGGGCGCACCGAGCAGATCCAGGAGACGACATGGCCGACTTCAAACCGGGTCTGGAGGGCGTCGTCGCCTTCGAGACCGAGATCGCCGAGCCGGACCGCCAAGGCGGGTCGCTGCGCTACCGCGGAGTCGACATCGAGGACCTCATCGGCCAGGTCTCCTTCGGGAACGTCTGGGCGCTGCTGGTCGACGGGCGGTTCGGTCCCGGCCTGCCGCCGGCCGAGCCGTTCCCGGTGCCGGTGCACTCCGGCGACATCCGGGTGGACGTGCAGTCGGCGGTGGCGATGCTCGCCCCGTACTGGGGGCTCAGCCAACTCCTCGACATCTCTGACGAGCAGGCCCGCGAGGACCTGGCCCGGGTCTCGGTCACCGCGCTCTCCTTCGTCGCCCAGTCGGCCCGGGGCCTCGGCCTGCCGGCCGTGCCGCAGAAGGAGATCGACAAGGCGTCCACCATCGTCGAGCGGTTCATGAAGCGCTGGCGGGGCGAGCCCGACCCGCGCCACGTCAAGGCCGTCGACGCGTACTTCATCTCGGCCGCCGAGCACGGCATGAACGCCTCCACGTTCACCACCCGGATCGTCGCCTCCACCGGCGCCGACGCCGCCGCCTGCATCTCCTCCGGCATCGGCGCGCTCTCCGGCCCGCTGCACGGCGGCGCCCCGTCCCGCGTGCTGACCATGCTGGAGGCGGTCGAGCGCAGCGGCGACGCCGAGGGGTACGTCAAGGGCGTACTCGACCGGGGCGAGCGGCTGATGGGCTTCGGCCACCGGGTCTACCGGGCCGAGGACCCGCGCGCCCGGGTGCTCCGCCGCACCGCCCGCGAGCTGGGCGCGCCCCGCTTCGAGGTGGCCGAGGCGCTGGAGAAGGCCGCTCTGGCCGAGCTCCAGGCCCGCCGTCCGGACCGGGTCCTGGCCACCAACGTCGAGTTCTGGTCGGCCGTGGTGCTCGACTTCGCCGAGGTGCCGGCGCACATGTTCACCTCGATGTTCACCTGCGCGCGGATGGGCGGCTGGAGCGCGCACATCCTCGAGCAGAAGCGACTCAACCGGCTGGTCCGCCCGTCCGCCCACTACGTCGGCCACGGCCCCCGCAAGCCGCAGGACGTCGAAGGCTGGCGCGCCATCCCCCACGGCGTCTAACCCCCCACCCCCCACTCCGCCGATCATGGAGTTGTGGCGCCCGATTAGTGGCGTTTGCGAGGCTTGAGAGGTGCCCAAAGTCCATGATCGACGGGGCAGGGGGGTTGGCAGGGGGGCCGGGGATGTGGGCAGCGCCTCACCGATGGACGAGAGGCTGAAGGCGTTCCACGCGGGCGCGGATGGAAGGATGGGGGCCTCGGCAACGCCGCCGGCGAACCGCACCGCACCCCGGTCAAGTGGCCCACAGAAGGAAGCCTGATCACCGTGGCTGATGTTTCGACCATCCGGATTCCCGACGAGATCAAGCCCGCCGACGGCCGGTTCGGCTGCGGGCCGTCCAAGGTCCGTCCGGCGGCCGTGTCCGCGCTCGCCGACGTCGCGACCAGCTACCTCGGCACCTCGCACCGGCAGAAGACCGTCCGGGACCAGGTCGCTCGGCTGCGTCGCGGCCTCGCCGAGTTCTTCTCCCTCCCCGAGGGGTACGAGGTCGTGATCGGCAACGGTGGCACCACCGCCTTCTGGGAGGTCGCCGCCTTCGGTCTGGTCCGTGACCGGGCGCAGTTCGCCAGCTTCGGCGAGTTCGGGGCGAAGTTCGCCAAGGCGGTCAAGGAGGCGCCGTTCCTCGGTGAGCCGACCGTCCGCAAGTCCGACCCGGGCAGCGCGCCGTCCCTGGTCGCCGAGGCCGGCGTCGACGTCTACGCCACCCCGCACAACGAGACCTCGACCGGCGTGGCCGTGCCGATCGCCCGGGTGGGCGGGGCCGACCCCGGCTCGCTGCTGCTGGTGGACGCCACCTCCGGTGCCGGCGGCCTGGACGTCAACGTCGGCGAGACCGACGTCTACTACTTCGCCCCGCAGAAGTGCTTCGGCTCCGACGGCGGCCTCTGGATCGCGCTGATGTCGCCGGCCGCGCTGGAGCGGGCCACCGAGATCAAGGGCTCGGGTCGGTACATCCCGGCCTTCCTCGACCTGGTCACCGCGATCGACAACTCGCGGCTGGAGCAGACCTACAACACCCCGGCGCTGGCCACGATCTTCCTGGCCGCCGAGCAGACCGACTGGATGAACGCGCAGGGCGGGCTCTCCTGGGCCGCCAAGCGCACCGCCGAGAGCGCCGGCATCGTGTACGGCTGGGCCGAGCGGTCCGCGGTGGCCACCCCGTTCGTCAGCGACCCGGCGCTGCGCTCCAACGTGGTCGCCACCATCGACTTCGCCGACGGCGTGGACGCCTCGGCGATCGCGAAGGCGCTGCGTGCCAACGGTGTCGTCGACACCGAGCCGTACCGCAAGCTCGGCCGCAACCAGCTCCGGGTGGCGCTCTTCCCGGCGGTGGAGCCGGCGGACGTCGAGGCGCTGACCGCCTCGATCGACTACGTCGTCGAGCGGCTCTAACCGCTATGGTGGGGGACGTCGCTGACCAGCGGCGTCCCTACGACTGTGATTCCTGACCAGCTCAGCCGTGACATGCGGGCGTGGCATCCCCCACCCCGCCGGCGGATGGGCGTACCGTGTTGACCAGACGCCCGGGTGGCTGACTCGTGGCGTGCGGCCAGCGAAGCGGGACGGAGGCAACGTCATGCGCCCAGTACGCTTCGTCGCCCTCTCCGAGGACGGCCAGGCCCTGGTGCTCGCCGACGAGGTCGGGCGGCTGCTCGCCCTGCCCATCGACGAGCGCGTCACCCACGTGCTGCACGCCGAACCGGGCGCGCCGCCGTTGACCGTCGCGACCGAACGGGCCCCCGACCCGATCCCCTCGCTCTCCCCGCGGGACATCCAGGCCCGGATCCGCTCCGGCGAGTCCGCCGAGGACGTCGCCCGGATCGCCGGTGTCCCGGTCGACCGGGTGCTCCGCTACGCCGGCCCGGTGCTCCAGGAGCGGGCCATGCTCGCCCAGCACGCCCGGCGGACCCGGCTCAAGGGCGCCGAGAAGCCCACCCCGCTCGCCGAGGTGGTCAACGGCCGGCTGGCCCAGCACGGCATCGACACCGAGAAGATCTCCTGGGACGCGTACCGGCGCGACGACGGCACCTGGCGGATCATCGCCACCTGGCCGTCCGGCAAGGCCACCGCGCAGGCGATCTGGGATCTCGACAAGACCCGGCAGAGCGTCGCCCCGCACGACGACATGGCACAGTACCTCTGCGCCGAGCGGCCCACCCCGATCCTCGGGCAGGAGCTGGCCCCGGAGCGGGGTCACGCGCTGCCCGGCCCGTCGCGCGCCGAGCCGAGCCGGGGCGGTCACGGCCTGCCGGCCCCCGTCGAGCGGGCCCGGCCGACCCGGGACCCGATCCGGGCCGGCCGGGACGCCCTGCTCGCCTCGCTGGACCGACCGCTCGGCTCGACCTCCGGCCGGGGCCTCGAACCGCGTACCCCGGCCGCCCTCGGCGACCAGGAGACGCCCCGCCAGCGGGCGATCAGCGGCGGCGCGGCGGCGCTGCTCGGCGGTGGCCAGGGTTCGGCGTTCGACGACGACTCGGACGCGCCGAAGGAGGTGCCGGCCGTGCCGTCGCTGGCGGTGCTCCGGCCCCGGCGCACCGGCGCGCCCGCCGCCGAGACCACCGCCGAGACCACCGGCAAGCCGCGCAAGCGGCTGCCGAGCTGGGACGACGTTCTCTTCGGCTCCGGTCCGGCGGCCCGCGAGTCCTCCTGACCCGACCGGCCGACTGGCTGCCGGGAGTACCCATTCACCGCACCGCTGTCCGGTGCGGTGAACCGGGCCGTGGCAGGGTGAGCCCATGGAGTACACGAACCTCGGCCGGACCGGTCTCTCGGTGAGCCGGCTCTGCCTCGGCACCATGAACTTCGGACCGCAGACCAGCGAACCCGACAGCTTCGCGATCATGGACCGGGCGCTGGAGCACGGCCTGAACTTCTTCGACACCGCCAACGTCTACGGCTGGAAGACCGGTGAGGGGGTCACCGAGCAGATCATCGGCCGGTGGTTCGCCCAGGGCGGCGGCCGCCGGGAGAAGGTCGTGCTGGCGACCAAGGTCTACGGCAAGATGGGTGACTGGCCGAACGACCAGGGCCTCTCCGCCCGGCACATCGTCCGGGCCTGCGAGGACTCGCTGCGCCGGCTCCAGACCGACACCATCGACCTCTACCAGATGCACCACATCTCGCGGAGCACGCCGTGGGAGGAGATCTGGCAGGCGATGGAGACCCTGGTGGCGCAGGGCAAGGTCCTCTACGTTGGATCGTCCAACTTCGCCGGGTGGCACCTCGCCGTCGCCCAGGCCGCCGCCGGCCGGCGCAACTTCCTCGGGCTCGTCTCGGAACAGTGCATCTACAACCTGTTCACCAGGTTCGTCGAACTGGAGGTGATCCCGGCCGCCCAGCACCTCGGCCTCGGGATCATCCCCTGGTCGCCACTGCACGGCGGGCTGCTCGCCGGGGTGCTGGCCAAGATGGCCGCCGGCGGGGCGGCGCGCGGCACCACCGGCCGCTCCGGCGACGCGCTGGCCGAGCACCGCGAGACCATCGAGGCGTACGAGCGGCTCTGCGCGGACCTCGGCCACGATCCGGCCGATGTGGCGCTGGGCTGGCTGCTCTCCCGTCCGGGGGTGACCGCGCCGATCATCGGCCCCCGGACCGTCGAGCAGCTCGACCGGTCCCTCGGCGCCCTGGCGGTCCGCCTCGACGAGGCGACCGAGGATCGGCTCGACGAGCTCTTCCCACCGGTGGGCAGTGGCGGTCCCGCCCCCGAGGCGTGGGCCTGGTAGCCACGGCACCGCCCGGCGGCCGGGCCGGGGGCGTCAGCGGGGCGGCTGGGCCGGGACGTCGGCCGGGGCCGGCGCGTCAGCTGGGTAGCAGGGGTCCCCTGCAGTGACTATGTGCCTGCAGGGGACCCCTGCTACCACCCCAACCCCAGCCCAACCCAGCCCCACCCGCCCGCCGGCGGGGTCACAGCGGCCAGGTGGCGCGGTGGTCGTACCGGCGGTCCGGACCGAGGTGGCTGCGGACCAGCGCCATCTCGGTCGCCGGCCAGCTCGGCCCGAGGTAGCCATTCAGGGCGATCCGGTCCTCCTCGACGTCCAGCCGGTCGCCGGGGCGGGCGATGGTCAGGTGGGGCCGGAACGGACGGTCGTCGTGCGGCAGTCCGGCGGCGCGCAGCTCGTCCCGGATCCGCTCGGCGAGCGTTCGCAGCCGCTCCACCTCGCCGAGCACGTCCACCCAGAGCACGGTGCTCCGGCCGCGCCCGAATTGGCCGCCGCGGCCGAGCCGGAGTCGGGGCGGTTCCGGTCCCTGGCACGAGCCAACGGCCCGGCCCAGCGCGTCCTCGACGGCGGCCAGGCGGTCGTCCTCCACCTCGCCGAGGAAGGCCAGGGTGACGTGCGCGTTCGCCGGGTCGGCCAGCCGCACGTTGGTGCCGGCCGTGGCGGCCAGCCCGATCCGCAGCCGGGCGACCTGCGCGGCGAGGTCAGCCAGCGCCTCCGGGGGTGGGTGGATCGCGACGAACAGTCTCATCCGCGAGCGCGGGTCACCGGTGCCGTTGGCGGTGGTCGGTGGTGGCGGCCGGCAGGAGCAGCCCGGCAGCGTGCAGCGCCCCCTCGACACGGATCCGCTCGATCTCCCGGTCGACCCCGTCCAGCTCGGTCAGGTGTTCGGGGACGCCGAGGCACCGGCAGGCCAGCCGGAGGCGTTCGTCGTACGCCTGGATCAGCAGCAGGGGCCAGACGACGGGCCGTCCCCCACGCCCCAGCCGGTACGCGCGGAGCCGCCACAGGTCGGCGGCGAGCTGTTCCACCGGCCGGCGGTCCGGCCGATCGAACTCGGTGAGGTCGATGTCCCGGGTGAGCGTGTCGGCGTCGACGGCCCGGTCGAGCCCGGCGATCGTCCGCCGCTCCCGGCGGCGGGCACGCCAACGCGGCCAGACACCGGCGATCCGCTCGAGGCGGTCGTCTCCGCAGCACACCAGAACGACCGCGGCCGGTAGACACACCACGAGGAGGATCACCAGTGCGAGCAGCATCGCCCGACCGATCTCCACGTATCGACGCTAATCCCGCACACCGCGCCGTGCCAGCGGAATGCCGGTATCCGGTCGGGGATGTTCCACCGGACACCGGCCTCCATGGCCCGCTGTGGGCTCGACCGGACGGCTCAGCAGTCGGAGGGCGAGACGACGTAGAACCGGGGCAGCGGGAGGATCCGCAGCCGGATCCGGGCACCGGAGCGGCGCAGTTGCCAGGTCAGGGCCAGTCCGGCGGCGGTGAGCGAGATCAGCCCGCCGGCCCAGATGCTCGCGCCGGCACCGTACGTCTCGGCCACCCAACCGATGAGCGGCGCGCCGACCGGGTTGGTGCCGAGGAAGACGAGCACCCAGAGCGACATCACCCGGCCCCGGAAGGCGGCGTCGGTGCCGAGCTGCACCCGCTGGTTGGCCGCCTGGGCGAAGTAGATCAGGAAGAAGCCGGTCGGCATGAGCAGCGCGACGACCAGCCAGTAGGCGGGCGCGAGCCCGACCAGGGTGCCGAACACCGAACAGGCGACCGCCGCGCCGAGCACCACCCAGACTGACGGACGGCTGCGCCGTCCGCTGCCGGCCAGCGCACCGGCGAGTGAGCCCACCGCGAGCGTGGTGGTGAACAGGCCGAACGAGGCGGCACCGGTGTTGAAGACGGTCTTGGCCAGGGCGGCCAGGGTGAGCTGGAAGTTGAACAGGCTCATCCCCATGACGGACATCAGCGCCATCGGCAGCAGCAGGTCGGGGCGCTTGGCGACGTACCGCAGCCCGTCGACCACCTTCGCCGAGCCGCGTTCCGCCATCGGAGGCAGTGCCTCCCGGTGCAGCTCGGCGGGGTTCATCCGGACCACGTTGGCCAGCGGGGCGAGCGAGCTGAGCGCGCTGACCAGGAAGACCGGGCCGACGTCGACGATGGCGATGGCGACCCCGGCGACGGCAGGCCCGATGATCCGGGCGCTGTTGAAGGTGGCCGCCGAGAGGGCGAGCGCGTTCGGCAGCAGCGGCGTGCCGACCAGCTCGGAGACGAACGCCTGCCGGACCGGGGTCTCCACCGCGTTGGCGACGCCGAGCAGGGCGGCGAAGGCGAAGACGTGCCAGAGCTGCACCAGGTCGGTGACGACCAGCAGGCTCATGCCGAGGGCGAGCACGCTCCAGAAGGCGTTGGCGACGAAGAGGAGGAGGCGCTTGTCGTACCGGTCGGCGAGGCGGCCGGAGAGGAGGGTGAGGAGCAGGACCGGGGTGAACTGGAGCGCGGTGACGATGCCGAGCGCGGTGGCGGAGTCGTCGGAGAGTTCGAGGACGAGCCAGTCCTGGGCGATGAACATCATCCAGACGCCGATCAACTTGATCAACTGTCCGGATGCGAAGAGCCGGTAGTTACGGATTCGTAGGGACTGGAACATCGTGCTCAGCTTCGTCCGCACGCTCGGTGCGCCTCCTCGGGTACGCGTCATCCACGGTGGACGGCGCGGACCCGGTGGCGTTTCAGCCGCGGGCGATCCGTTGCAGGATCTCGGCGGCCCGATCGAGGACGTCGAGATCCTCCTCGGTCAGGTCGGCCAGCCGGGTGGCCAGCCATCCGTCGCGGGCCCGCTCGAACTGGTCGAGCACGGCCTGCCCCCCGTCGGTGACCGTCAGGATGACCTGCCGGCCGTCGGTCGGGTGCGGGGTACGGCGAACCAGCCCGCGATCCTCCAGCTTCGCGACGATCTTGGTCATCGTCGGAGGCTGTACCCGCTCGACGTCGGCCAGCTCCCTGGGTGTGAGCGCACCGGCCAGCCGGAGGCTGGTCAGGGCCGAGAGCTGGGTCACCGTCAGGTCACCCACCGGGCGGGCCTGGCGGACCCGTCGATTGAGCCGAGTGAGCGCATCACGCAGGTGTTGCGCCAGTTGCGTCGGTGGCACGCGTCTCGTCGTCACCGTCCGCTCCGTCACATTGGTTAGCCTAGCTAATAAGCCGGGCTAACGACATCCGATATGAGCAGCCTCACCAGGAGGTTCGTCCCTGTTCGGCCCGGAACAGCCGTAAGGCGTTCCGGGCCGAGCGGGTGTCACAGGAGCACGGCCTCGACCGGCCCCCGCAGGAAGTACACCACGAAGAGGGCGGCCACCCCGTACAGCAGGGGGTGCACCTCGCGGGCCTTGCCCTTCGCCAGCTTCACCACCACGTACGTGATCAGGCCCGCGCCGATCCCGTTCGAGATCGAGTAGGTGAAGGGCATCAGCACGATGGTGAGGAACGCTGGGATGGCGATCTCGTAGTCGGTCCAGTCGATGGTCCGCACCGAGGTCATCATCAGGAAGCCGACCACCACCAGCGCGGTCGAGGCCGCCTCGAACGGCACGATCACCACCAGCGGCGCGAGGAACATCGCCAGCAGGAAGAGCCCGCCGGTGACCAGGTTCGCCGCGCCGGTCCGGGCACCCTCCGCGACACCCGCCGCGCTCTCGATGTACGAGGTGTTGCTCGACGTGCTCGCCGCACCACCGGCCGCCGCGGCGATCGAGTCGACCAGCAGGATCTCCTTCGCCCGCGGCGGGGTGCCCCGCTCGTCGAGCATGTTCCCCTCCTGGCCGACCGCGACCATCGTCCCCATCGTGTCGAAGAAGTCCGTGATCAGCAGGGTGAAGACGAACATCAGCACGACCAGCCAGCCGGCCTGGCTCCACGAGTCGAGGACGTTGAAGTTGCCGAGCAGGGAGAGATCCGGCACGTCCACCACCTGCTTCGGCAGCTCCGGCACGTTGAGCGCCCAGCCCTTCGGGTTGGGCTGGCCGTTCACCACGGACGGGCCGACGTTCGCGATCGCCTCGACCACGATCGCCAGCACCGTCGAGGTCAGGATGCCGATCAGGATCGCACCCCGGACCTTGCGCACCACCAGCACCAGGGTCACCAGCAGGCCGATCACGAAGACCAGCATCGGCCAGCTCACCAGCTTGCCGCCGATGCCCAGCCCGACCGGGACGGTGGTGTTCGCCTTGTCCGGCACCCGGCGCACGAACCCGGCGTCGACCAGGCCGATGATGGTCAGGAAGAGGCCGATGCCGACGCCGATCGCCGTCTTCATCTGGGTCGGGACGGAGCGGAAGACCGCCGTCCGCAGCCCGGTGAGCACGAGGATGGCGATGATCACACCCTCGATGAACACCAGGCCCATCGCGTCCGCCCAGGTCATCTGCGGCGCGATCTCGTACGCGACCAGCGCGTTCACGCCGAGCCCGGCGGCCAGCGCCAGCGGGAACCGGCCCACCACACCCATCAGGAGGGTCATCACACCGGCGACCAGCGCGGTCGCCGCCGCCAGGGCGGGAATCGCGAGGCGCTCGCCCGCGCCGTCGACCGCCCCGCCGATGATCAACGGATTCAGCACCACGATGTACGCCATCGTGAAGAACGTGGCGAGGCCACCGCGCATCTCCCGCCCGAGGGTCGACCCACGGGCGGAAATTTCGAAGAACCGGTCGAAGCCACTGCGAGGGCGGGCGGCGTCGGAGGGTGTGGCGGGCTCGGGGGGCGCTGTGTCCATTCGGTTCCTCGCAGATGATCTTCCGGTTGTCGGGCCGCATCGTCGCAGATCAGGGGCTACCAGGGAAAGTTGATCGCGGTACGCTTCCCAGGTGCCCAGACAGCAGCCACCGCGGCCCGAGCCGCTCGACCCGCCGATGGTGCCGTTCGCCCTCGCCGGGTTGGCGATCTGGGCCGTGGCCGGGCTGACCCTGCTGCTCTTCTTCCGCGACTGGCTCGCCACCCACGGTCATGAGAACTGGCTCTGGACCTGCCTGGCTGGTTTCCTTTGGGGATTCCCCGGTCTGGCGGTGATGATGCGGCACGACGCGAACCGGCGTCGCCGCCGCGCCGGCCGCTGAGCGAGCCGCCACTCCCGACTCATGCCAGTCTCCGGCCGGGACGTGGCCGGCTGGCGTCCTACGACCGGCCGTGACCGGCGGCCCGGCCCATGTCGGACCCCGGCCAGACCGTGGCCGGTGGGCGGCTCAGGAGTGCCCGTACGGCTCCGCCGGCTCGGTCGCCTCGACGGAGCCCGGCGCCCGGCTCACCGACAGCTCCTCGACCGCGCTGTCGTCGTAGACGGTGGGCAGCTCGTCGACCGGCGTCTCGACCGCCTCGGCCAGCGCCTCGGAGTGCGCGCCGCACCCGTGGTCGGCGCTGACCACCCGGCCGTCGTCCGGGGCGTAGAAGTTGCCGCAGGCGCCGAAGGACTGCCGCATCGTCCCGGCCAACGGCAGGTAGAACCCGCACGAACCGCAGCGCGCGGCGGCGGGAGCGGCCACCGAGATCGCCGCCGAGGGGCCGTGGTCACCGTCGTACCAGCGCTGGGCGGTGTCGATCCGCCCCTCCCGGGAGAAGACCCGGGCCCGGCCGAGCCCCAGTTCCCAGGCGGTCTCCTCGACCGCCGGGTCGTCGGAGAGCAGGTAGCCCGGGGCCAGACGCTCGTCGTCCGGCGGGGTGGGCAGCAGGTCACCGGGGCCGAGGTCGCCCGGCTGAAGCCGCTCCTGCCAGGGCAGCCAGCCCGGCGCGAGCAGCGCGTCCGGGCCGGGCAGCAGGACGGTCTCGCAGATGGTGACGTTCCGGCTGCGCGGGATCCGGGTGACCGTCACCGCCCAGCGCCAGCCCTGGTAACCCGTCAGCCGACACTCGAAGTAGTGGGTGACGATCCGGTCGCCCTCGGCGACCGCCTTGAGGTGGTCGCCGACATCCGAGGGTTCCACCTCGGTGATGCCGTCACGGGCCACCTCGACGGCGGTGGCGCAGATCTGGTCGAGACGCGCACGAGCGGAGGCGGGCCTGGTCACCGTTCCATTGTCCCCCATGCGCGACGCCGACCGACAGGGACTCCCCGACACACGTCTTCGCGGGCAGAGGCGACGGCGGTCGGGACGATGGGCGAGGATGGTGCACATGCCGCTGTTCTCCCGCTCCGGGCGGTCCGTCCTGGGGACGACCGCCGGCGCGGGCGTCCGCGCCACCCGTACGCTCTTCCGTGGCTCGGTCAACGGCGGCCGGTGGATGGGGCGGCGGTTCGGCCGGGCCCGGGCGCGCGGCGCCGGGAACGAGGTCGGCATGGTCCGCCTCTTCGACCTGCACGCCGTCTCGTGCGCCGGGGACACCCTGATCGCCATCGGCCTGGCCGGGACGATCTTCTTCAACGTCCCGCTCGGCGAGGCCCGCAGCAAGGTCGCGCTCTACCTGCTGGTGACGATGGTGCCGTTCGCGATGCTGGCACCGGTGGTCGGCCCGCTGCTCGACCACTTCCGGCACGGCCGGCGCTACGCCCTGGCCGCCACCATGCTCGGTCGGGCGTTCCTGGCCTGGCTGATCTCCGACTACATCCACGGCTTCGGTCTCTATCCCGCCGCGTTCGGGGTGCTCGCCCTCTCCCGCGCGTACGGGGTGGCCCGGTCCGCCGCCGTGCCCCGGTTGCTTCCCGAGGGGCTCGGCCTCTCCCAGGTCGGCGCACGCGCCAGCGTCTACGGCACGATCGCCGGCGGCCTGGTCGCGCCGATCGGACTGGCCGCGTTCTGGTTCGGCCCGCAGTGGCCGCTCCGGGTCGCCTCGCTCATCTTCCTGGCCGGCATGGTCATCTCCCTGCGCCTACCGCCCCGTGCCGACTCCGAGCCACCGGAACGGGTTCCCCGTCCGCTGCGCCGGGCGTTCGGCCGCGACGGCGAACGCCCGCTCGGCCGGGGCCGTCCGGCCGGACGGCTGGTGCTGGCCACCCTGATCGGCTCCGCCACCCTGCGCGCGGTGTACGGCTTCCTGCTGCTCTTCCTCGCCTTCGCGATCAAGGCCGGGGACCTGACCACCGTCCTGCTCGGGCGGGAGCTGGGGGACGAGGCCGCCCTCGGCCTGGTCGGTGCGGCACTGGCCCTGGGCACCTTCCTCGCCACCGCCGTGGGCACCCGGCTGCGCATCCACCACCCGGCGCTGATCCAGTCCAGCGGCATGGTCATCGTGGCCGGGGTGGCGGTGCTCGCCACGATCCGGTTCTCCCTGGAGATGGTGGCCGCGCTCTGCCTGGTGGCCGCCCTGGTCAGCGGGGTCGCCAAGCTCGCCGTGGACGCGTCGATCCAGGAACGCATCCCGGAGCGACTGCGGGCCAGTTCGTTCGCGCACTCGGAGACGGTGCTGATGCTCGCCTTCGTGGCCGGCGGCGGCCTGGGGCTGGTGCCGTTCGACGGGCGGATCGGCATCGGTGTGGCCGCCGCCGTCGGGACGCTCGCCGCCATCCGGGGCATGGTGGTCACCAGCCGGCTGCGCGGGGAACGCCTGGTCGGCCGACCACTCGGCGACGACGACCTCGCCGAGCCCGCCCCGGCGTCCGCCAGCGTCCCCGAGCCATCCGACCCCACCCCGGCACCGGCCCGACCGCCCGGACCCGCCGAGCCAAAGGACGAGCCGTCGGACCTGCCCGGCTACCACGTCTACCGCCCCTCGTCGGCGAGGAGCCGCTCGGACGACGAGGACCGCCAGGACTCCCCGGGGCCGGTGGCGTGACCGGACTGCTCGTGGTCACCGCGGTCCCCGCCGAGGCGGAAGCCGTCCGGACCGGCCTGACCGATCCCACGGCCACGGTCGTGCCGGTCGGGGTCGGCCCGGCCCTGGCGGGGGCGGCCACCGCGCGCCTGCTGGCCCTCGCCGAGGCCGCTGGGCGGCCGTACGGAGGTGTGGTCAGCGCCGGCGTGGCCGGCGGCTTCGCCGGCCGGGTGGCGGTGGGCGGGACGGTGCTCGCCGGCCGGAGCCTCGCGGCGGACCTGGGCGCGGAGTCACCGGAGGGGTTCGTCCCGGTCGACGAGCTGGGCATGTCCCCCGAGATGCTCGGCGGCACGATCGCCGTCGACGCGGATCCCGCCCTGCTCGCCACCCTGCGGTCAGCACTACCGGAAGCGGTGGTCGGCACGGTGCTGACGGTCAGCACCGTGACCGGCACCGCCGCCAGCACCCGGGCGCTCGCCGAACGGCACCCCGACGCGGTGGCCGAGGCGATGGAGGGGTACGGCGTGGCGGTCGCCGCCACTCAGGCCGGGCTCCCCTTCGTGGAACTCAGGACGATCTCCAACCCGATCGGTCCCCGGGACCGGGGCGCGTGGCGACTCCGGGAGGCCCTCGCCGCCCTCGGTACGGCGGCGACCGCCCTCGACGCCCTCCGGACCGGCACACGCTGAGCACACGGCGGAAACCAGGACAACTATTAAGATCTTTGCCTTTCAGGCATTGACAACTGTTACATCCATCGCTGACGATCGATATCGCCAATGGCAACCCGGGTGCCATCGCGGCGATCGCTTCGTCCAGCCATCACAGGAGCGATCCCTATTGATGCGTGCCCCACCGGACTCCGATTGGGGAAATGCATGAAACGTAGGACCTCCTCACCGCTTCGCCACTCCAAGATCTTGGTGGTCGGCGCCGCACTCGTCCTGGTTGCGACATCAGCCGCGCCAGCGGCCTCCGCAGCGCCGGTGCCGATGGCACAGCCGCTGGCCAGCAACGACTTCCGAATCACCGCGTCGTCCGCCGGCCATGACAGCGGCACGTTCGCCCGCTCGGCCACGGTGATCGAGTTCGCGGCCACGGCGGAGAGTGCCGTATCGACGGAGGTGGCGCTCACCGTCGGCGGTAAGAAGTTCACCGCCACCAAGAACATCGCGGAAGGCTCCGCCCAGTGGTCCGGTGCGGGCCTCGCACTGCACCCGGACGACAGTCTGGCACTCGACGCCTTCGCCAAGGCCCTCGAGTCGGAGTGGGTCGAGCCGGCCAGTGCCACGAAAGCGCCGATCTCGTTGCATCGAGACCTGACCATCCGCCTTGCCATGCTTCTCGCCGAGGCGCCCCCCGGCACCAGGATCGGGACCCAGGATGTGCCCCGTCCGGCGGAACGGTACGGCGAGCGGAAGCTTCCGGAAGGCGCTGCCGAGGTGGAGTCGTGCCTGCAGGAGGGCACCCACGCCACCGTGGCAAACAGCGCGGAACGGAAAGCGGTGGTCGCCGCGTGCCAAGAACCCAACGAGGACGGGATCTGGTACACGCGCTGCAACGTGAACGAGTGGGTAATCCACGATGCGGCCGACCACTGCATCATGGGCGAGAGCGTCTATGTCGGCCCGGCCTCGTACGACTGCATGGGCAAGTGCGGTGGTGGCTGTTTCATCATCACCGGCTACACCTACGACTGCGCTGACCACGACCGCTGTGGCCGCGTCCACGGTGGGTCGACGGACCCCTGGGACAGCGAGTGCGGCGACGAGTACTGGGAAGCGGACGACGACTTCCTCTGGTCGACGAACCAGTGCGGTTAGAGTCGGGTCCTCTCGAACGATGAAACGACTTCTTCTCACCGTTTCGTTCGTGGCGCTGGCACTGCTGGCGTCCGGCTGCGGGTCCACGGACCAGTCCGTGGACCCGCCGCCAAACGTTCTGGCCACCGTGGCGGACGAACCAGTCACCGTCGAGCAGGTTCAGGCGCTGATCCCCGACAGTCCCCTGCCGGCGGTATTGGTAGCCGGCGGCTACTCCGGCCCGTGGCCGGAGGCGCTGGAGCTGGCGATCCGGGACGAGCTACTGGGGCGTGAAGCCGCTCGCCGGGGCATCAGCGGGTCGACCAGGGCCCAACAGATCGCCACACTCATCACGCAGGAGCAGCGTGATGCTGCCGGCCTCACCGCCGAAAGCATCGCGGACGAGGAGGCGCAAGCCTGGTACCAGGAGCACCGCAGGGTATTTGGAAACGTGGCACAGGCCGACGTCGCTTGGGGCGAGTTCTCGGACGCCGCCCAGGCTAAGATGGCGCTGGAGCAAGCGATTGACACCGATCAGCCGACGTTTCAACGGATGGTGCGTGAGGGCGGTGCGAAGGTCAGCGACACGGCCACCATTGACGATCATGGCGAAGGCGCCGATCCGATGATCTCGCGCGCGGCCTTCGCAGTGGGCGCAGCCGGTGGAGTCGGCTTGTCCGCGGACCCGGCGAACAACCGATGGTGGGTGGTCCGCGTCGAGCGCATCTCCTTCAAGCAGTTGAACTGGGACGCGACGCTGGCCTACAAAGTAAAGTCGGCGATGGCCACGTATCGCCAGGAGGAACACCTGCGCCGGCTCGCCCAATCGTTGCGGAAGAAGTGGCCGGTCCACGTGTACGAGACCCGGCTCGCTGACATTGCCGCGACAGAGGAGCCCCCGAAATGAATATGGCCACGATAGTAGGCGGATTTCTCGCGCTGTTCGTCACCGCGGCAGCGTTCATGTACCTGAGCAGGCACCGTACGACACCCAACGTCGTCGGTCGGGTGTTGCGACTGCTGGCGTTCGCCGCCACGGCGGCGATCGTCATTGCGCTGTTGCCGTCCACGCTCAGGGACAGTGGCGCTTCCGCCGGCTACCTCCTGGGCGTGCCCGTGGTGGCGGCCGTGGGTCCTCTCGTCGCGGACCTGACCGGCCGCGCGGTGGGCATCACGACGACGGTCGGGGCGCTGGTGATGCTGGTCTGGGGCCTCATCCTCGGCCTCGGCATCGGACTCTGGTTCGTCGTTCCGGCCCTGTTGCTGGGGATGGCGGCGGTAGCCACGATTCCTTCGCGGCGCGTGGCGGCCACCGGCAACCCGGGTGAGTGACATGCGGGCCGGCACACTCTTCTCAACAGGCTGCCGAGCCCTGTGGACAAGGTTGTGGACAACTGCTCCGACCGGTGGACACGTACCGTCCTGACCAGGGATCAGGCCCAGGGACTACCGTGGGGTCGTGGCGCTCTCCCTGGCGATCTCCCCCTGCCCCAACGACACCTTCGTGTTCCACGCGCTGGTGCACGGTCTGGTTCCCGGCGCACCGCCGGTCGAGGTCACGTACGCCGACGTGGACGTCACCAACAACGCCGCCGAGCGGGGCGCGTTCGACCTGGTGAAGGTGAGCTACGGGGCGCTGCCGTGGCTGCTGGACGACTACCACCTGCTGCCCTGCGGCGGGGCGCTCGGCCGGGGGTGCGGCCCCCTGCTGCTCACCCGCCCCGAAAACGGCACGGCGGGCAGTGCCGGAAACGGCGACGCGGCCAGCACCGGAAACAGCAAGGCGGCCAGCACCGACAACAGCGACGCGGCCAGCGCCGGGAACGGTGGCCCGGCCAGCCCTCGGCGGGGGGACCTCAGCGGCGCGACGGTCGCCGTACCCGGTGACCGGACGACGGCGTACCTGCTGTTCCGGCTCTGGTCGGCCGAGCGGCCGCCGGCCCGGATCGAGGTGGTGCCGTTCCACGAGATCATGCCGGGTGTGGCCGCCGGTCGGTACGACGCCGGTCTGGTGATCCACGAAGCCCGGTTCACCTACCCCCGGCACGGGCTGACCGCCCTGGTCGACCTCGGCGAGTGGTGGGAGGCGACCACCGGCCTACCGATCCCGCTCGGGGCGATCCTGGCCCGGCGGGGCGTGGTGGACCCGGAGGCCGCCGCCGGCTGGATCCGCGCCTCGGTGGAGCGGGCCTGGGCCGACCCGGCGGCCACCCGGGACTACGTACTGACGCACGCCCAGGAGATGGAGCCCGACGTGGTGGACCGGCACATCGGCCTCTACGTCAACGAGTTCACCGCCGACCTGGGTGAGGCCGGCTTCGCCGCCGTCGAGGGGTTGCTGCGCCGGGCCGCCGACGCCGGGCTCGTACCTCAGACCTCCAGCTCGCGCGCGACCGCGTGGACGAGCTGAGCGATCTTCTGCGCGGTCTTCCGGTCGGGGAAGCGTCCCCGCCGCAGGTCCGGCTGGACCTTGGCCTCCAGCACCTTGATCATGTCCTCGACCAGGCCGTGCAGCTCCTCCGCCGGCCGGCGACGCAGCTCGGCCACGGACGGCGGGGCGTCGAGCAGCTTGACCCCCATCGCCTGCGCGCCCCGGCGGCTGTCCACGACGCTGAAGTCGACGCGCTGACCACCCTTCAGATCGGTGACCCCTGTCGGCAGCGCGCCCTTGGGCAGGAACACGTCGCCACCTTCGTCACTGGTGACGAACCCGTATCCCTTGGCCGCGTCATACCACTTCACTCGACCCGTCGGCACCTGAGAACCCCTGCTTCGTTGAGACGTCTACTCCCCTCAGGCTAGCCGGATCCACCGTTCCAGCGCCGCTGGGAAACGGGTGAGATCATCGAGAACCGTTTCCGCCCCGGCAGCGCGCAGTTCCTCGGCCGAGCAGGGACCGGTCGTCACTCCGATGCCGGGGATCCGGGCCGTCCGGGCGGCCACCATATCCGCCACGTGGTCGCCGACGTAGTGGGTCGCGCCGTGCGCGACCAGCGCGGTCGCCTTCTCCTCGGCGAACAGGTCGCCGGCCACCTCGTCGACGACCAGCCCGAGGTGGTCCAGGTGCAGCCGGGCCAACCGGCCGAGCTTCGAGGTGACCACCAGCACCCGCCCACCGTGAGCCCGGATCGCCGCGACGGCGTCGAGCGCGCCGGGCAGCGGCACCGCCGGGGTGATCGCGTACGCCGGGTAGAGCTCCCGGAAGCGGGTGACCGCCGACTCGACGTCCTCCGGCGGGAACCAGTGGGCCAACTCGGTGCGCAGCGGCGGCCCGAGTCGGGCGACCGCCACCTCGGCGTCTACGTGCACCCCGGTTTCGGCGGTGAGCGCCCGGTAGGCGGCGGCGATCCCCGGCCGCGAGTCGACCAGGGTCATGTCGAGATCGAATCCGACTGTCAGTGGGGGCATGCCCGCGAACCTACCGCCACCGGGGTTACCGGCCGGACGTCCGAGGGGCGCAATGGCCTCTCGGGCGGCTAGCGTGGTACGACGATGGCCACCTCACTCGCCGACCACCTGCGCACCCTCGGAGACGAGGCGCTCGCCGCGCTGCTCGCGCGGCGGCCGGACCTTGTCGTACCGGTGCCCGCCGACCTCTCGGCCCTCGCCGCCCGGGCGCAGTCGCGGGTCTCGGTGGCCCGCGCGCTCGACGGGTTGGACCACTTCACCCTCCAGATCCTCGACGCCGCCCGGCTGACCCGTGGCCCCGGCGGCGGCACCTCCGTCGAGGCGGTGCTCGCGATGGCCACCGCCGGGCCGCGTCCGCCCGCGCCGACCGCCATCCGCGCCGCCCTGCTGCGGCTGCGCGAGCTTTTCCTGCTGTACGGCCCGGAGCACGACCTGCACGTGGTGGCGAGTGTGGACGAGGTGTCCGCGTACCCGGCGGGGCTGGGCCGACCGGCGGCGGAGCTGGACCCGGCCACGGCCGCGCTCTGTGCGGACCCGGCGAAGCTGCGGCGGACGCTGCTGGCCGCGCCCCCCTCGGCCCGGGCGATCCTGGACCGGCTCGCCGCCGGACCACCGGTCGGCACGGTGGCCCCGGGCGCGCTGCGGGCTCCCGCCTCCGGGGGTGAGGACATCGTGCCCGCCGACCCGACCAACGGCGGCCCGCCCACCGGCTCCCCGGTGCGCTGGCTGGTCGACCACCGGCTGCTGGTGCCGATCTCCGGGGCCGAGTCCGGCGGGGCGGGCGCGGTGGAACTGCCCCGCGAGATCGGCCTGCTACTGCGGCGGGAGACCGGACCGCTCGGACCGCTCCGGACGGAGCCGCCGGCGGTGACCGCCGCGTCCCGGGACCCGAAGGTCGTGGACAACGCCGGGGCCGGACAGACCATGGAGGTGGTCCGCCACACCGAGACGCTGTTGGAGGCGCTGGCCGCCGACCCGGCCGCGGTGCTGAAGACCGGCGGGATCGGCGTACGGGACCTGCGCCGGCTGGCCAAGGTCACCGGGCTGGACGAGACGACCACCGCACTGCTGCTGGAGACGGCCCACGCGGCGGGCCTGATCGGCGAGTTGGACCTGCCCGGGGTCACCACCACCCGGTACGGGGCCGACCAGCAGGTCCTGCCCACCGGCGGGTACGAGGTGTGGCGGGCGGTCTCCCTCGCCCGGCGCTGGGAGCAGTTGACCCGCGCCTGGCTGACCATGACCCGCCAGGCCGGGCTGGTCGGGCAGCGGGATGACCGGGACCGGCCGATCGGCGTGCTCTCCGCCGAGGCGGAGCGGGCCGGCGCGCCGGCCGCCCGGCGGGCCGTGCTCACCGTTCTCGCCGACCTGCCCCCGGCGACCGCCCCCACCCCGGACGAGGTGCTGGAACTGCTCGACTGGCGGACGCCGCGCCGCAGCCGGGGACGCGAGGCGGCGCACCGGGAGATGCTGGTCGAGGCGGCCACGCTGGGCGTGACCGGGCTGGGGGCGCTCACCTCGTACGGCCGACTGCTGGTGGCCGACGCGGAGGCCCAGGTGACGGGCACCGACGACCCGCTGGGGGTACGGACCGACCCGGACGAGCAGTCGACCGCCGTCCGGGCGCTCGAGGCGCTGCTCCCCCAGCCGGTCGACCACTTCCTCGTCCAGGCCGACCTGACCGTGGTGGTGCCGGGTCCGCCGGAGCCGACGCTCGCCGCCGAACTCGACGTGGTCGCCGAGCACGAGTCGGCCGGTGGGGCAAGCGTGCACCGGATCACCACGGCGAGCGTGCGGCGGGCGTTGGACGCCGGATGGTCCGCCGAAGACCTGCACTCGCTGTTCCGGATCCGGTCCCGGACCCCGATTCCGCAGGGGCTGACGTACCTGGTGGACGACGTGGCCCGCCGGCACGGCGGGCTGCGGACCGGGGCGGCCGGGGCGTACCTGCGCAGCGACGACGAGGCGCTGCTGGCCGAGGTGCTCGCCGACCGGCGGCTGGAGGGGCTGTCGCTGCGCCGACTGGCCCCGACCGTGCTGGTCACCCCGTACCAGGTGGGCCGGTTGATGGTGGCGTTGCGCGACAACGGTTACGCGCCGGTGCCGGAGGACGCGGCCGGCGCGGCGGTGCTGGCCCGGCCGAAGGCACGCCGCGCACCGTCCCGGATGCCGGTGGCCACCCGGTCGGTCGACCCGTTGGCCGCCGCCCGGCTCACCCCGCCCCGGCTGCTCGGCATCGTGGAGCAGATCCGGCGGGGCGAGGCGGCGGCGCGGGCCGCCCGGCGGGCCCCGTCGGTGCTGCGCGGTGTGGCGCCGGAGGGCGGTGGCCCGGTCGCGGTGCCGGGGCACCGGGACGCGCTGGCGGTGCTGCAACAGGCGGTCCGGGACAAGGCCCTGGTCTGGGTGGGGTACGTGGACGCGCACGGGGCGGCCGTGTCCCGGCTGGTGCGTCCGGTGTCGATCGGGGCGGGCTACCTGCGCGCCGAGGACGAGCGGACGGAGATGCTGCACACCTTCGCGCTGCACCGGATCACCGCCGCCGTGCGGGAGGAATGAGTCGTCCGGCGGCGCGCTGCGGGAGGCGTCAGCGGCGGCCCGGGAGGCGTCAGCGGCGCGGTGCGGGAGTCGTCAGCGGCGCCGGCTGCGTCGGACGGTGCCGACGATCGAGATGACCAGCAGCAGGGCGAACGCCGCCCCGGCGGACTCGCCGACCGAGTCGACGAAGCCCTGCTGGAGGACCAGCCAGCCGAAGAGGAACCAGCCGAGGATCGCGGTGCCGGCCAGCGCGTACGCCACCACGGTCGCGGTGGACACCGGCTTCCTGGCCGGGCTGCCGGTCGGGGTGGGTGCCCCGGACGGGGTAGGTACCCCGGACAGGGTGGGTGCGGCGGGCCGGTGGCCGTCCTCGGTGGTCACGTCCCGGTCGACCGTCATCTGCTGCTGACCTCCCCGTCGCCGCCCCCTGCGTCCACCCTGTCACCTGTGGGAACGAAGTGACAGGGTGGACGCGGACGGATCGGATCAGGTGCCGGGCCGCTTGCCGAACACGACGACGCGGTAACCGATCTTGCCCCAGTCCCAGAACCGCTTGGCGTCGTACGGGAGCAGGTTGATGCAACCGTGCGAGCCGATGGACTTGTCGTGCAGGTAGGTGGTGGTCTGGTGGTACCCGATGCCACCCACGAAGCGCTGCCAGTACGGCAGCCACACCTCGTACGGGTCGGACCACTCCTTGATGTTCCGCTTGTTGATCTTGTAGGTGCCGGTCGGGGTGGCGTAGCCGCGCATCCCGGTCCGGGTGACCGTCGGCGGGATGACCACCTTCCCGTCGCGCATCGCCCAGGTGGTCTGCCGGGTCAGGTCGATGCAGAACGTCACGCCGGAACCGGCCTTGCAGCTGCTGACGCTCGTGGTGGCCAGCCGCTTCGACACGTCGTACGTGGTGGGGCCGGCCCGACCCTGGACCGGCCGGATGTCGTACCGCTGCTGGAACTTCTTGATCGCGGCGCAGTCGGTGGCGGACTGCTTGCCGTCCACGATGACCTTGCCGAACGTACCCAGCTTGGCGAGGTACGTCTCGACGGCCTTCTGGTACTCGCCCTGCGGGCAGGAACTGGCCGCCGTCGTCGTGGTCTTGGCCTTGGTCTTGGTCGTGGTCTTCTGGACCGGGGTACGGGTGGTCTCGAGGGTCGTGGCCGCCTTGTTGGCGGGCATTGGGGCGGCCAGCTGGTCGGAGCCGAGCGAGGCGCTCTCCCCCGATAACCGTCCCGACACGCTGACCGGGGCGAGGTCGTCGCCGGCCGGATCAGCCTGCGGGTCGAGCGCGCACGCGCCCGCACCGACCAGCGTGACCACTGCCAGGGCGGCGACCTGGATGGTGGACCGAACTCTGTTCATGCGTCCTCCTTGGGGCACAGCCGTCCCTTCGCTAGACGTATGTGAGTGCCGCGAAGGTTGCACCCTGTAGTGAATTTTTCTGGCCGTCCCCCTTTCGTGCAAGACTGGAGGGTCGCCCAGATTCCGCCGCTCGGTGGAGCCGACAGTGACGCAGACGGCGAAACACCTGGTGAGAGCGGGAGGACCCGGCGTGAACGGTGGACCACTGATCGTGCAGTCGGACAAGACCCTGCTACTGGAGATCGACCATCCGGACGCCCAGGCCTGCCGGATGGCGATCGCGCCCTTCGCGGAACTGGAACGCTCTCCCGAGCACGTGCACACCTACCGGCTCACCCCGCTGGGACTGTGGAACGCCCGAGCCGCCGGCCACGACGCCGAGGGCGTGGTCGACGCCCTGCTCAAGTACTCGCGCTACCCGGTGCCGCACGCGCTGCTGGTCGACGTCGCCGAGACCATGGACCGGTACGGCCGGCTCCAGCTCGTCAACGACCCGGTGCACGGCCTGGTGCTGCACGCGCTGGACCGGGTGGTGCTGATCGAGGTCGCCAAGAGCAAGAAGCTGGCCGGCATGCTCGGCGCGAAGCTCGACGACGACACGATCGCGGTGCACCCGTCCGAGCGCGGTCGGCTCAAGCAGGCGTTGCTGAAGCTCGGCTGGCCCGCCCAGGACCTGGCCGGGTACGTCGACGGCGAGGCGCACCCGATCGAGCTGGCCGAGTCCGGCAAGGACGGGATCCGCCCGTGGACGCTGCGGTCGTACCAGCGGGAGGCGGTGGAGGCGTTCTGGGCCGGCGGGTCCGGCGTGGTGGTGCTGCCCTGCGGCGCGGGCAAGACCCTGGTCGGCGCGGCGGCCATGGCCGAGGCGAAGGCCACCACGCTGATCCTGGTCACCAACACGGTCGCCGGCCGGCAGTGGAAGCGCGAGCTGATCGCCCGCACCTCGCTGACCGAGGAGGAGGTCGGCGAGTACTCGGGCGAGCGCAAGGAGATCCGCCCGGTCACCATCGCCACGTACCAGGTGCTCACCTCACGGCGCGGTGGCGCGTTCACCCACCTGGACCTGTTCGGGGCCCGCGACTGGGGCCTGGTCATCTACGACGAGGTACACCTGCTGCCCGCGCCGATCTTCCGGTTCACCGCGGACCTCCAGGCCCGTCGCCGGCTCGGCCTGACCGCGACCCTGGTCCGCGAGGACGGCCGGGAGGGCGACGTGTTCAGCCTGATCGGCCCGAAGCGGTACGACGCACCGTGGAAGGACATCGAGGCGCAGGGCTGGATCGCCCCCGCCCAGTGCACCGAGGTACGGGTCACCCTGACCGACGCCGAACGGCTGTCGTACGCGACCGCCGAGCCCGACGAGCGCTACCGGATGGCGGCGACCGCCCGGACGAAGCTGCCGGTGGTTCGGGCCCTCGTGAAACGGCACCCGGACGAGCAGGTGCTGGTGATCGGCGGGTACATCGACCAGCTCCACCAGCTCGGCGAATACCTGGACGCCCCGATCGTGCAGGGCTCGACCACCAACAAGGAACGGGAGCGGCTCTTCGACGCGTTCCGGTCGGGCGAGATCCGTACCCTGGTCATCTCGAAGGTCGGCAACTTCTCCATCGACCTGCCCGAGGCGGCGGTGGCGATCCAGGTGTCCGGCACGTTCGGCTCCCGGCAGGAGGAGGCCCAGCGGCTCGGACGGGTGCTCCGCCCCAAGGCCGACGGACGCCAGGCGCACTTCTACACCGTGGTCTCCCGGGACACCATCGACACCGAGTACGCCGCCCACCGGCAGCGCTTCCTCGCCGAGCAGGGGTACGCGTACACGATCGTCGACGCCGACGACGTCCTCGGCCCCAAGCTCCCGACCGTCGACTGAACAGCAGGACTGGTCTCTCAGGACGCCTGACAAACGGCCTCTAGGACGCCTGACGGACGGGCATGTCGGCCAGCCAGACGTCGGCCAGGTCGCTGAGGGGGACGTCGAGGGCCTGACTGAGGCAGACCACGGTGCCGAACGCCGGTGCGGGAAGGCGGCCCGCCTCGATCTTGCGCAGCGTCTCGGGGGAGATGCCGGCCGCCAGGGCCACCTCGACGAGGCTGCGGCCGGAACGTGCGGCCCGGAGGGCGACTCCGAGGCGCTGGCCCGCTGCGATCTGTTCGGCGGTGAGTGGTTGGCGAACCATGCCAGCAGGATATCCCGCCGGACCATCCCCGACCTGGCATGGTATAAAAATGCCGGTATAAGAATACCGGGCCCGGAGAGGGAGGCTGCCGTGATCGAGCTCAAGTCCGCCGAGGAGATCGGCCGGATGGCGGTGACCGGCCAGTTCGTCGGCGAACTGCTCGCCGAACTGAGCGATGTCGCCGCCGTCGGCGTCAACCTGATGGACCTCGAACACCACGCCCGCCGCCGGATCTCCGAACGTGGCGCCGAATCCTGCTACTGGGACTACGCTCCCTCGTTCGGCCGCGGTCCGTTCCGCAACGTGCTGTGTCTGTCGGTCAACGACGCGGTGCTG
This sequence comes from Micromonospora pallida, assembly GCF_900090325.1. Taxonomy (NCBI): domain Bacteria; kingdom Bacillati; phylum Actinomycetota; class Actinomycetes; order Micromonosporales; family Micromonosporaceae; genus Micromonospora; species Micromonospora pallida. The sequence continues at coordinate 5,491,463 of NZ_FMHW01000002.1, forward strand.
CACGGCCTGCCGCACGACTATGTCCTGCGGGACGGTGACCTGCTCAGCATCGACATGGCGGTCAGCATCGACGGCTGGGTCGCCGACTCCGCGCTCTCCGTCATCGTCGGCACCCCCGACCCGGCCGACCTGAAGCTGATCGAGGCCACCGAGGTCGCGCTGGAGGCCGCCATCACCGCCGCCCAGCCCGGCGGCCGCCTCGGCGACATCTCCGCCGCGATCGGGGCGGTCGCCCACTCCTACGGCTACGGCGTCAACGCCGAGTTCGGCGGCCACGGCATCGGCCGCACCATGCACGAGGCCCCGCACGTCTCCAACGACGGCCGCCCCCGCCGCGGCCTGAGACTCGACCCCGGCCTCACCATCGCCATCGAGCCCTGGTTCTGCCGCTCCACCGACAAGATCAAGTTCGACAAGGACGGCTGGACGATCCGCTCCGCCGACGGTTCCCGCACCGCCCACTCCGAACACACCGTCGCCATCACGGCTGCCGGCCCCCAGGTCCTGACCCGCCGCCCCACTGACGACTCCCCTGCGGCCGACCCCACCCAGAAGCCCACCACCGCTTCCTGAGCACGTCCGGGCCCTCCTGGACAGCCCCACTTCGCCGAAACCGCGGTCTCGGGCGCCCGTGACAGCCCCATTTCGCCGGAACGGAGTCGATCACAGCCGGACGAGCGGTCCACTTGTGCGGGGACGAATTCCCGGCGACGATTAGCCGCGAGCGAAGGACGTCCGCACCACCCGCATGACAGGGGCGATCTTCGATGGATAGACCCGATCCTCGGTTCCGGCTGGTCAGTCAATCCCACCGAGCCGGGGATGCCGCGTGAACCCGGTCAGCCTGGTGGACATCGGCAGCTACCTGCCGGAACGACGGGTGACGGTGGACTTCTACGGCGGCGACGACGACGCGCTCCGGGAGAGCGTGATGTTCCGGTCGCCCCGACACCGGCGGCACGTGGCTCCGGGTGAGACCGCCGTGGACATGATCGAGAAGGCCGCCCGCCCGGTCCTGGACCGCGCCGCCGAACAGGGCGACGGGCCGCTGGACGTCCTGCTCACCAACGTCCAACTGCCCGACCTGCCGTGGACCGGCGCGGGAGCCGCGGTGGCGCACCGGCTCGGGGTCGACCCGGGGTGGGTGCTGGACGTGCACAACGGCGGCTGCGTCTCCTTCGTCCACATGCTCCGGACCGCCCGACAGATCCTGCGCACCGGCGAGGCCCGCACCGCGCTGGTCTGCTGCGTGCAGAACACCGCCGGGCAGATGTTCGCCCAGTCCCAGGTCCGCCGCCGCTCGCACGCCTCGGTGCCCGGCGACGGCTGCGGGATCGGCTACCTGCGGGTGGGGGACGAGTCGCCGATCCTCGACATCGAACTGCGCAACATCGGCGAGTTCGCCGGGGACATGGGCGTCCGGCTGGAAGACGGCCGCCGCTACTGGGAGCCGGGGCACAGCCAGCTCGACGTGTCGTTCACCCCCGACAAGGTCCGGGCGATCATCGAGCGGGGCAATGCCCTCGTACCGGAGGTGGTCGGCCGGCTCTGCGACCGCCTCGGCGTAACCACCTCGGCGATCGACCTACTGGTCACCAACCAGCCGAACCGGCTCTTCCTCACCAACTGGCGCAGGTCCCTGGGCATCGACCCGGCCCGGCATCCGGACACCTTCGACGAGTACGGCAACCTCTTCGGCGCGGCGGTGCCGATCACCCTGCACGAGACGCTGAGGCAGGGGCGGCCGCGCTCGGGCGATCTGGTGGTGCTGGCCGGCTTCGCCCACGCCGGTGACCTCGCCGCAGCCGCCGCCGTGCGCTGGCGCCCCTGAACCTGGCCGAATCGTGGACACTTACCGTCCAGTCAGGACGGTAAGTGTCCACGATCTGCGGGCCGAGGGGCGGCCGGCGGTCCGGGCGCGAGCCGGCGCGCCAGCGTCAGGGACGCCAGGCCAAGGGGCGGCACGCGGTCCGGACACGAGCCAGCGCGCCTGCTGCGGGCCGGCGCGTGCCGGCTGGTCAGGGGGCGACCTGGCCGCCCCAGGAGGTGGGCGCCGCGCCGCCGGCGGGCTGCCAGTGCCAGTCGACCAGGGTTCCGTCCGCGCCCCGGGCCAGCACGTGCGTCTCGTCGCGCCAGGCCAGCGCCACCGGGTCGGTGGTGGCACCGGCGGTCGCCCGGTCGGCGGTCACCGAGCCACCGGGCCGCCACACCAACCGCCACAGCGCGCCGTCGGTGCCCCGGGCGAAGACCTGCTGCGTCTGGCCCTGCCGGATGGCGAACGGCGAGCCGACGACCGCGCCACCCCAGTTGTCGGTCCGTAGGGCCCAGTCGCCGTGGTCGAAGAAGCGGTGTTCGACGCTGCCGTCGGCGGTCCGGTAGAAGACGTGCTGCTGGTCGCCGAAGGCGAACCCGGTCGGGTCGGAGTGCACCCGGCCGACCGCTCCCCAATCGTCCAGACCCGGCAGGTTGTTCGCGATTCCGGGGAACCAGAACCAGTGGCGCAGCGAGTTGTCACTGCCCCGGGCGAAGACGTGCTGCTCGTCGCCGAAGGCGTACGCGACGGGGTTGCCGACCACGTCCCCGCCGGTCCAGGTGTCCCGGTGGACGCTGCCGTCGGGCTCCGCCCACCAGTGCGCCAGCCGGCCGTCCGGGGCGCGGCCGAAGACGTGCTTCTGCCCGTTGGCGGTGACCATGCCGGTCGGATCGCCGGCCAGGCCCGGCCCCCAGTCCTCCTGGCGTACGCTCCCGCCCGGCGCCCACCACCAGTGCCGCAGCCGACCGTCCGGGGTACGGGCGAAGACGTGCTGCTCGGCACCGACCGGGTAGCCGACCGGCCGGCCCGCGATCGGACCGCCCCACACGTCCCGGCGTACCGTCCGGTCGACCGGGTCCCACCACCAGTGGGTGAGCATGCCGTCGGGAGCGCGGTCGAAGTGGTGCCGCTGCTCGGCGGAGACGTAACTGCGGGTCGCACCCGGTTCCTGGCTGGCCCACGGGTCCCCGGACGGTGGCGCCTGGGTGGCGGACAGGGCGAGCGGGCGGCCGAAGTTCGGGGTGCCGTCGCTGTTCCAGGTGACCGGCTGGGCGCGCGTGGTGCGCCCCTCGTAGGTGTACACCGAGGTGGTCTTGCCGTGGTAGACGATCCAGTCCTGGGTGTCGTCGGGCGAGCGGAAAAAGCCGTTGTGGCCGGGCCCGAAGACCCCGGCCGCGTCGTTGCGGGCGAGGACCGGCCCGGGGTGCTGCCGCCAGTTCGACAGCACCAGCGGGTCGGCGCCGTCCGCGATGGACTTCATCCAGAGTTGGTAGTCCGGCTTGCCGGTGTCGCAGGTGGAGTAGACGAGGAAAAGCCGTCCCGGGCCGCGCAGTCCGGTCGGTCCCTCGCGTACCTCGTGGCAGCCGCCGTCGGCGGGCAGGGCCACCCGGTTGCCGGTCGTGGTCCACGGGCTCGTCATCCGGCGCAGGTAGAGCTGCTGCGGCCCGCCCATCCCCCGCCCCGGGCCGGACCAGGCGAAGTACATCGTGCCGTTGTGCACGAACGGCTCACCGTCGATCGCGTACTCCCCGTCGTCGGCGATCCGTGCCTTGAAGTGGTACGGGCCGCGCGGGTCGTCGCCCTCGGACTCGATGACGTAGTTGCGGTGGTTGGCGTCGACGCCGTCGCTGGCGGTGTAGTAGATGTACCACCGGGGTCCCTCCGGCCGGACGAACCGGTGGATCGAGGGGGCCCACACCTGCTTGTTGCGGCTGGGGTCCGGATCCCGCCACACGGTCCGTTCGGGGACTGTGGCCAGCCCGGCCAGGGTCGGCGAGCTCCAGATGCCGATCCGGTCGCCGAGGGTGGTGGCCAGGTGGTAGGCGCCGTTGAAGTAGGTCATGGTGGGGTCCGCGCCCGGGTTGAGCGGGTTGCGGAACGGGGTGGAGGCGGTGGCCGGCTGGGCCGGCACGGCCAGCAGCGGCAGGAGCAACGCGGCCGCCAGCAGGCGGGACATGAGCCGTTTCATGGACGATCTCCCACTCGAGGCGCCGACTGAGATTTCCGCCAGCGTCGCATCGATGGACATCGAATAGCAACCGGGGGCGTCAGCGGGTGGGCAGCTCCGGGCCGCCGTCGAGCAGCGGGGCGAGCAGGTCGCCGTACTCATCCACCCGGGCCAGGACCTCGGCGGCGATGAACGGGCGCAACCCGTCGCGCCGGCCGGCAGAGGCCGCCGCCTCCACCTCGTCCCAGGTCAGCGGCGTGGAGACCGACGGGACCGGTTCGGCCCGCAACGAGTACGGCGCCACCGTCGTCTTCGCCGCGTTGTTCTGACTCCAGTCGATGAAGACCTTCCCCGGGCGCAGATTCTTCGCCATCCGCGACACGACCAGCTTCGGGTGGGCGCTCTCCAACTCCCGGGCGACCCGGTGGGCGTAGTCGGAGACCAGGTCGGCGGACTGGGTGCCGGCCACCGGGCAGCACAACTGCATGCCCTTCTTGCCCGAGGTCTTCGGGTAGCTGTCCAGCCCGTCGTCGGCGAGCCGATCGCGCAGCAGCACCGCCACCTGGCAGCACTCCCGCAGTCCGGCCGGTGGCCCCGGATCGAGGTCGACGACCAGCATGTCCGGGTGCGCGCCGATCCGCCACTGCGGGGTGTGCAGTTCCAGCGCGGCCAGGTTGGCCAGCCAGACCAGGGTCGGCAGGTCGTCGGCGACCACGTAGTCGATGGTCTCCCGTCCCTTGGTCGAACCGGGCGCGGGCAGGGTCGCCACGCGCACCCAGTCAGGGGTGGCCGCAGGCTTGTTCTTCTCGAAGAACGACTTGTCGGCCACCCCGTTCGGGTAGCGGATCCGGGTCAGCGCCCGGTCCCGCAGGTGCGGCAGGAGCACCGGGGCGACCCGCGTGTAGTAGTCGATCACCTCACCCTTGGTGAAGCCGGCGTCCGGGTAGAGCACCTTGTCCAGGTTGGACAGCTCCAGCGAGCGTCCCGCCACCTCCACGCGCAGCCGCTCACCCGGCATCGTCGACCTCCTCGGGGGTTTGTCCGGACGCAGCCTGAGTACCCGGGGGAAGCGCAGCCGACCGTCCGGGGTGCGCTGGCCGTACTTGATCTCGACCACGACCCGGGGCTCCACCCAGATCGCGCCCCGGGCGTCCTCCCGGGGCACGCCACCATCGAACGGCGATCCGGCGGTACGCAGCGGTTCCAGCTCGGCCAGGAGCGCCCGTTCCAGGGCCGCTCCGATCCCGCCACCGACCCGCCCCCGATAGGTGAGCGGGCCGTCCGGGCGGGGCACCCCGACCAGCAACCCGCCGATCTTCCGCGCGCCGGGCCGCCAGCCACCCACCACGAAGTCCCCGGTCACCTCCAGCTTGACCTTCACCCAGTCCGGCGAGCGCACCCCGGCGCGGTACGGCCCGTCGAGCCGCTTGGCCAGCACCCCCTCCAACCCGTGCTCGCCGGCCGCCTCGTAGGTGGCCGGGCCGTCCGGAAAGCTCGGCGGCACCGCCCACCGGGCCGCGCCGAGCGCCAGCGACTCCAACTCCGCCCGCCGCCGGGCGTACGGCCAGCCGGTCAGGTCCGCGCCGCGCAACCGCAACAGGTCGAAGATCATGTACGTCACCGGGGCGACCGCCGCCAGCCGGGCCGCCCGATTCCGGTCCCGTACGTGCATCCGCTCGGCCAGCGCGGTGAACGAGGGCTGCCCGGCCGCGCCGAGGAGCACCACCTCCCCGTCGAGCAGGGCGTCGTCCACCTGCTCGCGCAGGCCCGCCAGCTCCGGGTACGCGGCGGTGATCTCCACCCCCGAGCGGGCGTACAGGCGCTGGCCGGCGGTGGTGATGTCGGCCAGGGCGCGTACGCCGTCCCACTTGAACTCGTACGTCCAGTCCGGGCCCGTCGGCAGCGGCCCGCTCGTCGCGAGCATCGGCTTCAGCGGCGGGCGGCCCGGCACGACACCGACTGTAGTTCGCCGGTGAACGCCTCGCGTCACCTTCGATCATTTGCGATCCTGGTCAGAAGCGGGGAGAGGAGCGCCAGCATGCGGGCCATCTGGAAGGGCGCCGTCTCGTTCGGGCTGGTCTCGATCGCGGTGAAGCTCTACTCCGCCACCCAGGAGAAGGACATCCGGTTCCACCAGGTGCACCGCTCCGATGGCGGCCGGATCCGGTACAAGCGCACCTGCTCGGTCTGCGGCGAGGAGGTCAACTACGACGACATCGCCAAGGGGTACGACATCGGCGGCGGCGAGATGGTGGTGCTGACCGACGAGGACTTCGCCGACCTGCCGCTGAGCACCTCGCACGCGATCGACGTACTGGAGTTCGTCCCGGCCGAGCAGGTCGACCCGATCCTCTACAACAAGGCGTACTTCCTGGAGCCGGAGGGGGCGGCGACCAAGCCGTACGTGCTGCTGCGCGACGCCCTGGTGGACTCGGAGCGGGTGGCGATCGTCAAGGTGGCGCTGCGCCAGCGGGAGCAGCTCGCCACCCTGCGGGTCCGGGAGGGCGTACTGCTGCTCAACACCATGCTCTGGCCGGACGAGGTACGCCAACCGGACTTCGGCTTCCTGGACGAGGAGATCACCGTCCGGCCGCCGGAGCTGGCGATGGCCAGTTCGCTGATCGACTCGATGGCCGGCGAGTTCCAGCCGGATGCCTTCACCGACGACTACCGGGCCGCGTTGCAGGAGGTCATCGACGCCAAGGTGGAGGGGCGGGAGGTGGTCCAGCCGGAGGAGGTCGAGGAGGTCCCGGCCGCCGCGGTGGACCTGATGGCCGCGCTCCGGGCGTCGGTGGAACGGGCCCGGGCGGCGCGGGGCGAGGAGCCGCCGGCTGGCGGCGAGCCGACGCCGATCTCCGCCGCCCGGTCGGCGAAGCAGGCCCCGGCGAAGAAGACTCCGGCGAAGAAGGCCCCCGCGAAGAAGACGGCGGCGAACGAGACGCCAGCCAAGAAGGCCCCGGCCAGGAAGGCGGCGGGGAAGAGCACGGCGAAGCAGGCCGCCCCCAAGAAGGCGGCGGTGAAGAAGGCCGAGCCGGCGGAGAAAGAGGCCGCCGCGAAGAAGACCGGGGCCAGGAAGGCCGCCCCGAAGAAGGCGGCACGCAAGACCGCCTGACCCCGGTCGTACGTCAGCCCTGGCGCAGCCGCTGGGTCGGGGTGACCCTGACGATCACCCGCTCCTCGCCCGGCTTGCGGAACGGGTAGGTGTCCTGGCCGAGGTACTTCTTCGTCATCTTGTCGATGTGCTCGTCGGCGCCCTCGGTGACCAGCTCGACGGTGCCCTTGATCCAGAGCGTCCGGTAGTCGTTCGCCCGGTCGGAGACGGAGATCGCCACCGCCGGGTTGCGCTCCAGGTTCCGGTGCTTCACCCGGCCCTTGGCGGTGTTGAAGATGACGTGCTCGCCGTCGGTGTCCACCCAGACCGGGGTGACGTGCGGGGTGCCGTCGGCGTCGATCGTGGCCACGTGGGCCAGCTGCGGCTCGTTCAGGAGGGCAATGTCGTCTGCGGTGAGGAACGCCATGCGCCGAATCTACCGTCGGCCCCGCCCACCCACAGCCCGATGACCGGCGTCGGGGCCGCCGGCACCCCTGCCCGCAGGGCATCGATCCGGGTACCGTTTGCGTCGACTTCGGCCCGGCACCGGCGCCGACCCACCTTCCATCGCGACAGGGAGTCCTCGACGTGAGTGAGCGCACGGATAAGCGGTCCTCGAGCCAGAGCACGGCGAGTAAGTCGGAGCGGCGGCTCGCCGCCAAGCTGGCCGAACAGAAGGCCGCCGAGGCGAAGCGCCGCCGACAGTCGATGCTCGGCGCGCTCGCCGGCCTGGTCGTGGTCGGCGTGATCGTCGGGACGTTCGTGGTCTTCGGGAGTAACGACGAGCCGGCGGACCAGGCCATGACCTCCTCGCCGAGCGCCTCGGCGGACGCGCCGGCGGCGGACACTCCGCAGTTGCCCGAGGGCGCCGACCCGGCGCTGGGCACCAAGCCGGCCGTGACCAAGGGTTCGGGCGAGCTGAAGAAACTCACCGTCACCCCGCTGATCAAGGGCACCGGCCCGGCCACCAAGGCGGGCCAGCAGCTCACCGTCAACTACGTCGGGGTGTTCTACGCCACCGGCGAGGAGTTCGACGCCTCCTGGAAGACCGGCCAGCCGTTCGAGTTCCCGGTCGGCGCGGGCAGGGTGATCCCGGGCTGGGACCAGGGCCTGGTCGGGGTGAACGTGGGCAGCCGGGTACAGCTCGACATCCCGGCCGAGCTGGCGTATCGCGACGGTGCCAACGGTGGCCCCGCCGGCCCGCTGCGCTTCGTGGTGGACGTCCTCGCCGCCCAGTGACCAGTGCCGTCGGCCGGTGGCGTCCGCCCGGGCGGTGATCCACTCCGTTTGCGGTATGTCGGGGTATCCGGTCGATCGGACACCCCGATTTGCCGTAACTGGAGTGGATCATCGCCCGGTATTGGCGGGAAGAAATCGTGGTGGGACGGGTGGACGGTTCGTGCGGTGTGGACCACAGGAGCCTTCCGGCGGCTTGACCGGTGGCAGTAGGTTCAGGATCCGCCACGCAGCGCCGCGTGGCGACCACCCGCCGGACGCGGAGGTGCACGTGACGTCACTGGACGATCCGGGGCGAACCGCCCGGTCGATGTGGACCCACTACGAGCCGCTGCACGTGGTGACCTACTTCCATCCCCGCTCCCGAGCCGCGTTCGAGGCAGTCGGATTGCGCGGGTACTGGCGTGGCTACTTCGCCGGGCGGACCGCGCCGCTGGGCGCGACCGAGGCCGCCCCGGTCGTCGCGGCCTTCTTCACCTTCGCCCCGCAGGTGGTCGGTCGGGCGCTGCCGGCGGTCTGGCAGTTGGCCACCCCGGCGGAGGCGCTGCGGGCCCGGCTCACCGGCGCGGTGCAGGCGCTCGCCGAGCTGACGTACGAACTGCCCGAGGCACACTTGGCCGAGGCGGCGGAACTGTTGGAGGCCGCCGCCTCGGCGGTGGAGCCGGGCGGCCGGGTGCTGGGCGCGGCGAACGCTGCCCTGCCCCGCGCCGAGTACCCGCTCGCCCGGCTCTGGCAGGCGGCCACCACCCTGCGCGAGCACCGGGGCGACGGGCACGTGGCGGCGCTGGTCGCCGCCGGCCTCGACCCGGTGGAGACGCTGGCCTGGCGGGTCGCCGACGGCCTACAGCCGATCATGCTGACCGGCCGGGGCTGGTCCGAGGAGCAGTGGCACGCGGCCCAGGCCCGGCTGGTCGAGCGCGGCTGGCTGACCCCGGACGGGAAGCCCTCCGAGGAGGGCCGGGCCGGCTTCCGGGCGGTCGAGGAGGCCACCAACCGGGCCGCCGCCCACCCGTGGCAGGCGCTCGGCGCCCAGCGCGTCGAACGGCTCCGGGAACTGCTCGAACCACTGGCCCGCCGCTGCCACACGATGATCCCCCCGGACAACCCGATCGGCCTGCCGACCCTCTCGGACTGACCCCCGGCCCTGCCGGACTGATCCGGCCGCTGCCGGCCCCCGCCGGGCGATCCGGGGTCTGCCGGCCCCGCCGGGCGATCCGGGGTCTGCCGGCCCCGCCCGGCTGACCGGCCCGGGACACGGCAGGATGGGGAGCTGTGACGGATGCGGTGGTCTTCGACCTCGACGGCGTGATCGTGGACTCCGAGCCGGTGTGGGAGGAGGTCCGCCGCGCGTACGTGGCGGCGCACGGCGGCACCTGGCAGCCGGATACCCAGCGCCGGCTGATGGGGATGAGCACCGGGGAGTGGTCCCGCTACCTCAGCGATGACCTCGGCGTCGACCGGACCGCCGAGCAGGTGGCCGCCGAGGTGGTCGAGGAGATGACCCGGCGGTACGCCGAGCACGTCCCGCTGATCGACGGGGCCGACGACGTGGTGCGTCAGCTAGCCACCCGCTGGCCCCTGGGGCTGGCCAGTTCCTCACCGACCCGGCTGATCGCGGCGGCGCTGGCCGCGACCGGCCTGACCGACACCTTCGGCGCGACCCTCTCCACCGAGGAGACGGCGCAGGGCAAGCCGGCTCCGGACGTCTACCTGGCGGTGGCCGCGCGCCTCGGCGTGGAACCGGCGCGCTGCGTGGCGGTGGAGGACTCCTCCAACGGGGTACGGTCCGCCGCGGCGGCGGGAATGCGGGTGGTGGCGGTGCCGCACGGGGCGTACCCGCTGGACCCGGACGCCGAACGGCTCGCCGCCGTGGTGCTCCCGTCGATCGGCGCGCTCACCCCGGAGGTCGTCGCCGGCTGATGGTTCCCACCACGGCCACGCCGGTCGGACCAGGCCTCTTCCCACCGGCGGCCCCCACGCCGGGACTGATCGACTACGTCAGCCGGGCGACGGCGGCCGGCTGACCCCCCGGCCTGCTGCCGAAACCGGCATGATCGGGGCACGGTCGGGTACGGCAGCGCCCGACCGGGAGGAGAGGGGACGGGATGAAGGCGATCGTGTACGAGCGCAACGGCGACCCCTCGGTGCTCCGGGTGGTCGACCGGCCGGTGCCGGAACCCGGTCCCGGGGAGGTGCTGGTACGGCTGGCGGTCGCCGGGGTGAACCCGACCGACTGGAAGGCGCGTCGCGACCGGTCGCTGCCGGAGGGCTGGCAGACCCCGGGGCAGGACGGCGCGGGGGTGATCGAGGCGGTCGGCAACGGGCTGGACCGGCACCTGATCGGCGAGCGGGTCTGGGTGTGGGAGGCGGCCTGGCGGCGCCCGTGGGGCACCGCCGCCGAGTACACGGTGGTGCCGGCACGGCAGGCGGTGCCGCTCGGCGACGCTTCCTTCGACCTGGGGGCCTGCCTGGGCATCCCGTTCCTCACCGCGCACCGCTGCCTGACCGCCGGGGAGACCACGCCGCAGCGGCTGCACGCCGGGGCGCTGACCGGCCGGGTGGTGCTGGTGCAGGGCGGGGCCGGCGCGGTGGGGAACGCGGCGGTGCAGCTCGCCCGCTGGGCCGACGCCACGGTGATCGCCACCGTCAGCAGCCCGGAGAAGGCCCTGCTCGCGGCGGCGGCCGGCGCCGACCACGTGATCAACTATCGGGAGCAGGACGTGGTGGCGGAGGTCCGCCGGGTTACGCCCGACGGGGTGGACGCGATCGTGGAGGTCTCCGCCGCCCGTAACGCCGCCACCGACGTACGGATCCTGCGGGCCGGCGCGGTGGTCAGCGTCTACGCCGACGACGGCGGCGACCAGGTGAGCCTGCCGATCCGGGCGCTGATGCTGCCGAACGCGCGCTGGCAGTTCGTCCTCGTCTACACCATGCCCTGGTCGGCCAAGGAGCAGGCGATCACGGACGTGACGGCGGCGGTCGCCCAGGGGCACGTACGGGTGGGCGAGGAGGCCGGTCTGCCGCTGCACCACTATCCGCTCGACGCCACGGCGGCGGCGCACCGCAGCGTGGAGGAGTCGGTGGTCGGCAAGGTGCTGCTCAGCACCAGCGCGGCCTGACCGGCGAATCGCCGCGGTTTCCGCCGACCGGGGGACGAACACGTCGACCGGCGGTAAACGCGAGAAGGCTTCGCAACAATTCAGGTGCGGGCAGGACCCGCGTTAGTGGGCGGCCCCGGCGCGGTGCGAACGCCGGGGCCGCCTCTTGGGGGGAGGGGTAGCAGTCTTCCGCCCTACCCCCTCATGCGCCGGGGTGCCGAGAACTGTTACACCGTCACTTCGTGCACCTGGAGTGCGCCGTCGGCGTAACGAGCCCGGACGACCTTCTTGTCGAACTTGCCGACACTGGTCTTCGGCACCGCCTCGATGAACGCCCACCGTTCGGGCAGTTGCCACCGCGCCACCGACCCGGCGAGGAACTCGCGCAGATCCTCCGGGGTGGCCGAGGCCCCCTCGCGGAACACCACCGTGGCGAGCGGTCGCTCGTCCCACCGTTCGTCCGGCACCCCGACCACACACGCCTCAAGCACGGCCGGGTGGGCCATCAGGGCGTTCTCCAACTCCACCGACGAGATCCACTCGCCACCGGACTTGATCACGTCCTTGGACCGGTCGGTCAACACGATGAAGCCGTCCGGGGAGAGCGTGCCGACGTCGCCAGTGCGCAACCATCCGTCACGGAACTTCTCCCCGTCCGGGGCCTCGTCACCGAGGTAACGCGCGGTCACCCAGGGGCCGCGTACCTCCAGCTCACCGACGGAGGTGCCGTCGGCGGGCAGCACCGTGGCGTCCGGACCGACGATCCGGGCGTCCACCCCGGCCGGGACACGTCCCTGGGTGTAGCGGTACCGCCAGGCGTCCTCGCCGGTCGCCCCGGCCGGCGGGCGGGACACCGAGCCGAGCGGTGACATCTCGGTCATTCCCCAGGCGTGCACCAGCTCGATGCCGTACCGCTCGGCGAAGGCGTGCATCAGGGCGGGCGGGCAGGCCGAGCCGCCGACGATGACCTCGCGCAGCCCGGAAACGTCGACCTCGTGGGTGTCCAGGTACGCCAGCAGGTCAGTCCAGATGGTCGGCACCGCGGCGGCCAGCGTGGGCCGTTCCGTGGCGATCATCTCGGCGATCGGCGCGGCCTGAAGGAACCGGTCCGGCATGACCAACGACGCACCGGAGAGGAACGCCGCGTACGGCAGGCCCCAGGACATCGCGTGGAACATCGGCACGATGACCAGTTCCCGGGTGGACGGGTCGAGCCCGAACGCCTCGGGCAGACAGATCTGGAGCGAGTGCAGGTAGATCGAGCGGTGCGAGTAGGCCACCCCCTTCGGGTGGCCGGTGGTGCCGGAGGTGTAGCAGAGCGCCGCCGCGTCGCGCTCGTCCACCGCCGGCCAGTCGTAGACCTCCGGGCGGTCGGCCAGCAGCGCGTCCCAGTGATGTACGACGATCCGGTCGCCGGCCGCCGCCAGCAGGGGCGCCGGGTCGCCGCCGCCGACCACCACCACGTGCCGCACCGTGGTCATCTCGCCGATCACCCGGGCCAGCAGCGGGATCAGGGTGCTGTCGACCAGCACCACGCGGTCCTCGGCGTGGTTGGCGACGTAGGCGACCTGGTCCGGGAAGAGCCGGATGTTCAGGGTGTGCAGCACCGCGCCCATGCTGGGCACCGCGAAGTACGCCACCAGGTGCTCGTTGTTGTTCCACATGAAGGTGCCGACCCGCTCGTCACCGGTCACCCCGCACTCGTTGCGCAGCGCGTGGGCGAGCCGGGCGGCCGTCCGGGCCACCTCGGCGTACGTCATCCGGCGGGGCTCCGCGCCCGTCCAGGTGACCACCTCGGCCGTGCCGTGCACCGTGGCGCCGTGCTCGAGGATCCGGGCAACCTGGAGCGGAGTGTCCATCATGGTGCTACGCATGGGTAACAAACTAGTGTCGCGGACATCACATTGGGAACCCCGTAGATTGGGCCGGTGAGCGTTTCCTGGGCCGAGTCGTACGTCGGACAACTGCGCGCGCTGGCCGGCGACCGCACCCTGATGTTCGTCGGCGCCCGGGCCGTGCTGCGGGACCGGCGCGGACGGGTGCTGCTCATCCAGCGCTCGGACAACGGCCACTGGTCGATGCCGGCCGGCGCGATGGAGCTGGGCGAGTCGATCGCCGACTGCGCCGTCCGGGAGGTCCGCGAGGAGACCGGGCTACGGGCCCTGCGGGTCAGCGCCTTCGCCCTCTACACCGGCCCGGACCGCACCCACACCAACATGTACGGCCACACGTACCAGGTCTTCACGGCCGCGTTCCAGGTCGACGAATGGGACGGCGAACTGCTGCGGATCACCGACGAGACCACCGACGCCGGTTTCTTCCACCCGAACGCCTTCCCCGCCCCGCTCTCCCCCTCGGTCGTCGAGACCCTCGCCGACCTGGCCGTCTTCGAGCAGACCGACCGGCTGATCCTCAAGTAGCCCCGGACGGGCACCCGAGGACCAGCCGGCCGGCCGGTCAGACGTACCGGCAGGTACGGGCGATGGCCGACGCCTCGTCCCGCCACTCCGGCGTGGACGTGGAGAACTCGCTCCCGATGGCGAACGTGGTGCCCGGCGTGCCCGCCGGGGCCGACATCGGGATCGTTATCGACGCGAGGCCACCCGGCGCGAGCGGACCGGCCGTACACACCCCGAGGCCGGGCGAGAAGTCACACTGCCAAATCGTCCCGGTGTCGCTGGTGGGCGCTCCGTCGTTCGTGACCCCGGCGGGCCACTGGACGACCAGACGCAGGTCCTCGGTGGGCCCCGAACCGATGTTCGTGACGAGGAACTCTGGCAGGAACTGCCCGCCGGTGGCCGGCACCGCGATGTCCCTCCAGACGCTGTCGTCCCGGGCGGCCACCAGTTGCAGTTCCGGCACCAGGGAGTGGGTGGTCTGGACCTGGCCGGTGTTGTTGGCGGTGGTCGACTCGCGGGCGCTGGTCGAGATCGTGGCGCTGATCGTCTCGACCGTGCCGATCGGCTGCACCGGCATCCCGAAGTAGATGTTCAGCGGCTCGGCGGAGCCGCCGGCCGGCACCTCCGGGCCCCCGTAATAGACGTCGGTGCAGACGAAGGTCACGTAGTCGCACTGCCAGGACGGGTCACCGATGATCCAGGCCCCGGCCGGAAGCTGGAACGCGATGGTGACGTCCGGCGCGGCGACCGTGCCGATGTTGTCGACGACAGCCGACACAACCGTCTGGGCGCGGGTGTCGCCTGTCATGATCACGGTGGCGGACATGGTGAGCCGGAGGTCGGGCCGCGACGGGGCGGCGACGGCCGGAGCCGGCAGCAGCGCCCCGGCCGCGACGGCGAGGAGAGCGAGCCCGGCCCGGAACGGGCGGGTACGGCGTAACGACATGTGTCATCCCCCATGTGTCGATGGTCAGTCCACTTAGGAGGACGCCGTCGCGGCCGTTTTCGTTACATCACCCGAGAGCCCGCGTCGACGCCGGACCGGGAAACCCCTGGACAGGACGCGGCGAACCGGCGAGCATCCCGCACGTGCTGTTCAGCCTGCTCCGCCGCGCGGCGATCGACCTCGGACCGCTGCGCACCTCCCGGGACTTCCGGTTGGTCTTCACCGGGGCGGGAGTGTCGGCTTTCGGGTCGTTCATCACCTACGTCACGTTGCCATACCAGGTGTACCAGATCACCGGGGATCCCCTGCTGGTCGGGTTGATCGGCGTCTGTGAACTCGTACCCCTGCTGGTGATGGCCTTCGTCGGCGGCGCGCTCGCCGACTACCTGGACCGCCGGCTGCTGGTGCTCGGCGGCGAGATCGGCTTCACCCTGCTCTGCGGTGTGCTGCTGGTCAACTCGCTCGGCGACCAGCCGCAGCTCTGGCTGCTTTATCTGGTGGCGGCGCTGACCGCGGCGCTGGACGGACTGCAACGACCGGCCATGGAGGGGCTCACGCCGCGCATCGTCGCCCCGGACCAGATCCCGGCGGCCAGCGCGCTGAACTCGCTGCGGATGCAGCTCGCCCAGCTCGGCGGGCCGGGTGTCGCCGGCATCCTGATCGCCACCGTCGACCTGGCCTGGGTGTACGCGATCGACCTGGCCACCTTCGCCGTATCGCTGGTCTGCCTGGCGGCGGTCCGCGCGGTGCCGCCGCCCCCGGCCGCCGACCGACCGTCACTGCGCTCGGTGGTGACCGGCCTGCGGTACGCCCGCAGCCGCCCCGAGCTGCTCGGCACCTACCTGGTCGACATCAACGCGATGTTCTTCGGCATGCCGCAGGCCCTCTACCCGTTCATGGCCGAGAAGCTGGGTGGGCCGTCGGTGCTCGGGCTGCTCTATGCCGCACCGGCGGTCGGCTCGATGATCGCCACCGTCGGCTCCGGCTGGACCGCCCGGGTGCACCGGCACGGGCTCATGGTGGTGCTCGCCGCCGGGGCCTGGGGTCTGGGGATCATCGGCGTCGGCCTGGTCGACTCGCTCTGGCTGGCCCTGTTCTTCCTGGCCCTGGCGGGCGCGGCGGACATGGTCTCCGGCCTGTTCCGCATGATCATCTGGAACCAGACCATCCCCGACCACCTGCGCGGCCGGCTCGCCGGCATCGAGTTGCTCTCCTACTCGACCGGGCCACTCCTCGGTCAACTCCGCTCCGGCCTGGCCGCCCGCTGGATGGGGGTCAACGGCTCGATCATCTCCGGCGGCATCCTCTGCGTCGTCGGCACCGCCGCGCTCGCCGCCCTGCTGCCCACCTTCGTCCGCTACGACGGCCGCGACGGGCTGGCCCGCAAACAGGCCGAGGACGCGGCCTGGGCGGCCACCGCCGCCGACCGCGCCCCGGCCTGATCCGAGCCTCCCCTGCACCCCGCTGGCGTCAGCGGGCGAACTCCTCGACGATCGTCGCGCAGAACGCCGGCAGGTCGTCCGGCTTCCGGCTGCTGACGATGCCGCCGTCGACCACGCACTCCTCGTCGACCCACGCCGCCCCGGCGTTGACCAGGTCGGTTCGCAGGCTCGGCCAGGAGGTGATCCGCCGGCCCCGGACCAGGTCCGCCTCGACCAACGTCCACGGGCCGTGGCAGATCACCCCGATCGGCTTGCCCTGCTCGCGGAAGCTCCGCACGAACCGCACCGCCTCCGGGTCGGACCGCAGGAAGTCCGGGTTCGCCACCCCGCCCGGCAGCACCAGCGCGTCGTACGCCCCGACGTCCGCCTGGGCCACCGGCACGTCCACGTGGTAACTGGTCGACGGATCGAGGTGGTTGAACGATCGGATCTCCCCGCCCCTGAGCGAGACCAGTTCCGTCCGGGCCCCGGCCTTCTCCACCGCCTCACGGGGCTGGACGTACTCGACCTCCTCCACGCCGTCGGCGGCCAGGAACGCGATCCGCCTGCCCTTGAGTGTTCGGCCTGACATCAGCCTGTCCTCCTCTCCGTCTCGTCCTGTTTTGGTACGTACTGCTGGTGTTCCCGGGGCGGGAGGGACGAAACGCGCCGGCCCCGCCATAGCGGACGCGCCGGCCCCGCCATAGCGGACGCGCCGGCCCCGCCACAGCGGGCGGGGTCGGGTTTGACCTGCCAGGGCAGGGGGATCCGGCAGAACATGGCAGGAGCAGCAGCGGAACAGCGCCGGCTCGCCACCGTCGTGGAGAGTTGGCGGGGACGGCCCGTCCTGGTCATCGGCGACGCGATGCTCGACGAGTGGCGGTTCGCCGACTCCGACCGGCTCTGCCGGGAGGCGCCCGCCCCGGTGCTCACCCTGCGGCGGCGGATCTCCGCGGCCGGCGGGGCGGCGAACACCGCCGTGAACCTGGCCGCCCTGGGTGGCCTCGCCGCGCTGGTCGCCCCGGTCGGCGCCGACGTCGCCGGGGACGAACTGCACGACTGTCTCGACCGGGCGGGCGTCTGGGACCGGACGGTCAACCAGTCCAGCAGGCCCACCCCGGTCAAGCGCCGAATGCTCGCCGGCAACCAGATCCTGCTCCGGGAGGACTCCGGCGACCCGGACGACGTACTGACCGACGACGGGGTGACCCGGCTGCTGACCGCCGTGTCCTGCGCGGTCGAGGAGTTGCGTGCCGCGTCGGGCGGCGCCGCGCCGACCCTGGTGGTCTGCGACTACGGTCTCGGCGCGCTACCCGCGCCGATCCGGGCCTGGCTGGTCGCCAACCGGCACCGGTTCGCCACCGTCGCCCTGGACGCACACGACCTCGCCGACTGGCGTGGACTCGCCCCGACCGTGGTGACGCCAAGCTTCGCCGAGGCGACCCGGCTGCTCGCCCGCGCCACCGCCGCCGGTGTCACCGCCCCGGCCGGCGGCGTCGACGAACTGCACATCGACCATCCCGACCCGCCGGACGGCCCTTCCGAACTCGTCGTCGGCACCGCCCCGGGCGAGGGCCGGACCACCCGGACGGCCACTCTCGCCCCACAGGTCGGCACCGTCCCGAACCGGCCGCCACACCCTGGCGGCCCGACCACCGCCGGCGGTGACCCGCCACCCCGAGGCGCGTTCGGCGTACCGGCACCAGGCCCGGACGGTACGGCGCCCGCCAGCGCGACCGGCCTGCCGGCCAACGGCACAGGTGGCGTACCGGCTGGTGTGCCGCCCACCGGACCAACCGGTGAGCCGACCCCCGGCGAGGACCGGGTCGCGCTGACCGGGGACGGAGTCGCCGTCACCGGCGCCGGCATCACCGTCTCCGCCAACGGCATCGGCACCGACCGGGCGCGGCTGGCCGAGTCCCGACTCGCCGAGTTGCGCGCGCACACCGGGGCGGACGTGGTGGCGGTCACCCTGGACACCGAGGGCGCGGTGGTCGGCGACGCCGACGGTACGGCCCGACGCAGCCACGCCACCCCCGTGCCGGCCAGCCACGCGGTCGGGGCCGGGGACGCGTACCTGGCCGCCATGACGCTGGCCCTCGCCGCCGAGGCGCCCCTGCCCACCGCCGCCCACCTGGCCCAACTCGTCGCGACCATCACCGTCTCGGACACCGGTACCTGCGTCTGCCGACGCCAGGACCTGCTCGCCGCGCTCGGCGTGACGGCCGAGGGCGGCGACCAGCCGGTGCTGATCGGCCCGGACGACCTGGCCGCGATCGTCGCCACACACCGGCGGGCCGACCGGTCGGTGGTCTTCACCAACGGCTGCTTCGACGTACTCCACCCGGGTCACGTGCGCTACCTCGAACAGGCTGCCGAGTTGGGCGACCTGCTCGTCGTGGCGGTCAACTCGGACGACAGCGTCCGCCGGCTCAAGGGCCCGGACCGGCCGGTGAACCCGGTGGAGGACCGGATCGCCCTGCTCGCCGCGTTGGCCTGCGTCGACCATGTAGTGGTCTTCGCGGAGGATTCCCCGGCGACACTGATCGAGGCGGTCCAGCCCGACGTGTACGTCAAGGGCGGCGACTACCCGCCCGAGATGGTGCCCGAGGCACCCCTGGTCCGCCGGCTCGGCGGTGAGGTGCGCACCCTCGGCTACGTCCCCGACCGCTCCACCTCGGCGATCATCGAACGGATTCGCGCCCAGCAGGTCGGGGCGGTCTCCCGGAACAGCACCGGAGCCGGGAAGCCGACCGGCAACCGCCGGCCGACCGCCACCGACCATCCGAACGGCAGCGGGCACGGAAAGGGGAACCGGGGCCCCTTCCTCACCGGCCACACGCCGTGAACCGGCCCGACCCCGCCGTGGACCGGCCCGACCCCGCCGCCAACCCGCCCGACCCCACCGTGAACCGACCCGACGCCGCCGCCAACCCGCCCGACCCCACCGTGAACCGACCCGACGCCGCCGCGAACCGACCCGAGGCCGCCGCCAACCCGTCCGACGCCGGGAACCGGCCGCTCGATCCCGGCTCGCCGGACGGCTTCCGCCGGGAGCGGAACCTGGACGTGCTGATCCCCACCCGGAACCGGGCGGCCGAACTCGCGGTCACCCTCGCCGGGCTGGCCGCCCAGGAGGGCGTACCCGGGTTCGGGGTGGTGGTCAGCGACCAGTCCGACGGCGAACCGGCGTTCCAGCACCCGGCGGTCGCCACGATGGTCCGGGCGCTGCGGCACCGGGGGCATCCGGTGCTGCTCACCCGCCGGTTGCCCCGACGCGGCCTGGCCGAACACCGGGCGTACCTGCTGGACCGGTCGGCGGCCCGGTACGTGCTCTGCCTCGACGACGACATCTGGCTCGAGCCGGGTGCGCTGCCCCGGCTGGTCACCGCCATCAGCGAGCTGGGCTGCGGCTTTGTCGGCAACGGGGTGCACGGCCTGTCCTACCTCGACGACGTCCGGCCGCAGGCCCACCGGCACTACGAGGAGTGGACCGGTCCACCCGTCCCGGAGACGGTCCGCCCCGGAACCCGCGAATGGCAGCGCGCGACCATCCACTCGGCGGCGAACCTGTTGCACGTGACCGGACGGCTGGAACTGCCGCCGGACGCCTGGCGGGCGTACAAGATCTCCTGGATCGGCGGCTGCGTGCTCTACGACCGGACGCGACTGGTCGAGGCGGGCGGCTTCGACTTCTGGCACCGGCTGCCCGAGCGCCACCAGGGCGAGGACGTGGCGGCGCAGCTCGCCGTGCTGGCCCGGTACGGCGGGGCCGGCATCCTGCCCAGCGGGGCGTACCACCTGGAGTCGCCGACCACGGTGACCGAACGGGACGTGGAAGCGTGGGAACTCGTCCTCGCCGAACCCGACCCCGCCCACACCCCCTGAGGTGTCTGCCCGTTGCCCGGCTGCTCGGCTGCCCGAGTGCTTGCTGAGGTGGTTGCAGGGGACCCTTCCTCGGCAATAAGCGGTAACAGGGGTCCCCTGCTACCACCCCAGCCCCGGTCACCCGGCGGTGGTGAGGAGTTCGCGGGCGGCCTCGACGACCTCGACGGTCGGCACGTCGGTGACGAACGAGTCTCGGTGCGGGCAGTCGCCGTCGCCCGGCCGGGCCGGGTACACGCCGGGGGTGCAGTCCACGCCGCAGACCGGGCAGTGCACCCGCCAGGACATGATCGGCCGGTGCCGGCCGCGCAGCGGGTGCCCCACGTTGATCAGGTTGCCGACCCAGAAGACGCCCACCGTCGGCGCACCGACCGCCGCCGCCAGGTGCAGCGGACCGGTGTCGTTCGACACCACCAGGGCGCAGTCCGCGTAGCAGGCGGCCAGCGCGCCGAGGCTGAGCGTGCCGACCTGGGGGCGGACCGGCACGCCGGCCGCCGCGACCACCCGGTCCACCACCTCCTGTTCGGCCGGAGTGCCGGTGACCAGCACCTCGTACCCGTCGGCGACCAGTTCCCGGGCGACCTCGGCGAACCGCTCGGCCGGCCAGCGACGGCGGGTGTCGGTCGCTCCCGGGTGCAGCGCCACCCGGGGCCGGCTCGGCGCACCGAGCACCGCCCGCGCCTCGAGCCGGTCGGTGTCGGTCACCGCGAGGGTGGGCAGGACGGTGGTGGCGGGTGCGCCGACCAGCGCGGCCACCTCCAGGTAGCGGATCACCTCGTGCTGGTAGTAGACGTACCGGAGCCAGCGGTCCAGCGGCGGCGCGTCCTCGGCCCGCAGCCCGGCGGTGACCCGCGCGCCGAGCCCACTGACGAACGGGTTCGAGTTGGCCCCGCCACCGTGCACCTGCAACGCCAGGTCGAAGCGCTCGGCCCGGGCGGCGGCCAGGAAGTCGTCCATGGACGACTCCGGTTCGCCCGGGTCGCGGCCCCGGATCCCCGGTGCCGGCGGGACCACCAGCACCCGGTCCACCGGGCCCGGCCGGTCGCCGAACAGCTTCGCGTGCCACGGCGCGCCGAGCAGCACCAGCTCCGCCTCCGGGTACGCGGCCCGCAGCGCGTCCAGCGTCGGCAGGACGAAGATGAAGTCACCGAGCGCGTTGGCGCGCAGCACGGCGATCCGCTCGACGTCCGGCACACGCCCGCTGACCGGCCCCAGCACGACCATCCGCTACGGCCGGTCGATCTCGTCCGAACCGTCGGCCGGCTCGGGTCGGGCAGGGTCGGGTCGGTCGGTGACGGCCGGTCCGGAGCCGGTGCCCACGTCCGGGTGGTGCAGCTCCCGGTCGGCGGCCGGGTCGACGGGATTCCCACCCTGACCGGCGCGGCGGTCGACGGGGCGCGGCGGTGCCGATGGTCCCGGCCGAACAGTTGGTGACGGGCCGACGGTGATGGTGCGCGGCGCGGGTCGGGCCGCCCGGGGCAGCCGCACCCGGAGCAGTCCGTGGTCCATGACGGCGTCGATCGCGTCCGGGTCCACCCGGGACGGCAGGTCCACCCGGTACTCGAAACCCCGGGTCTCCAACCCGCCGGGGATACCGTGGTCGGCGTTGACCTCGGCCTCCGAGCGGGCCCGCACACAGAGTTCCCGGTCGTCGAGTTCGACGGCCACCTCCTCCGGGGCCACCCCCGGCAGCCGGACGACGACCTCCCAACCCTCGGCGGTCTCGGTCAGCTCCACCTCGGGTGGTCCGGACGGGCCGCCGACCAGGCGGGCCAGCTCGCCACGGAGCGCCTGCAACTCGCCCATCGGATCCCAGCCCGGCGACCGTTCCCGCCAGCCCTGACCGGGACCGCCGCCCGGCTGCTCACTCATCGCCTCGCCCGATCCACCGGACGGCCGCCCCGACTTCTCACCGCACCGCTCCGATCCACCGGACGGCCACCCTGACACTCACCGCATCTCCCCGCGCCGCGGGGTGGCTGTCTCGTGCCGCAGCGAGCTGGGGGCGTTCAGATCGGCTTCTGGGTACACCCCGACGCCGAGCCGGTCGACCAGTTCACCGCCGAGCCACCCGCTGATGCCGAGAATGGCCAGGGCGACCACCTCGATGGCGATGAGCGCGCCGCCGGCCGCCCGCGAGTCAGCGTTGAAGCGGACCACCCAGACGGCCGCGAAGAGCAGGACCACCGCCAGGTTGGCGGCGGCGTGGGTGAGCCCGATCCGCTTGGCCCGGGTGCCGGCCGGGATGGCGTGCAGGTCGACCGAGCCGGCGGCCGCCGCGAGCAGACCCATGACCAGTCCGACAGCGATGTTCCAGTACGCGATCTCCCCGAAGACGGCGGACCCGCCGAGCGTGTCGACGAAGTCGAAGAAGACCGCGGTCACCAGCAGGGCGAACGGGAACATCACCAGCATGGGGTGCACAGGGTGCCCGAGCACCTTGAGTCGGCTCTCCATTTCCGGCCTCCAGGGTCTTCCGGAACGAGCGCCCGCGCAGGGCGCCCTGAGGCGGTACCCCCGCCCTCGGTGGACAAACTCGCCGTGGCACGCCCGGCGTACGCTGGCGCTGGCGCCTGCCCCCTCGGCGCGGGTGCTGTCACCGAGGTCAACGCACGGGGGAGGACAACGTGACGACGGAGATCACCTCGGCTGAGGAGCTACGTGAGCTGCTCGGCCAGCCGAACGCCCGGGCGGCCGGCAAGGAGCGCCGCGTCCTGCACGAGCTGGACCGGCAGTGGCTGGCCGCCTCGCCGTTCTGCCTCATCGCCACCTCCGGCGCGGACGGCACCTGCGACGTCTCGCCCAAGGGCGACCCGCCCGGCTTCACCCTGGTGCTGGACGAGCGGACCATCGCCATCCCGGAGCGTCCCGGCAACCGGCGGGCCGACGGCTTCCACAACATCCTGGAAAATCCGCACGTCGGGCTGGTCTTCCTGGTCCCCGGCCGGACGGACACACTGCGTATCAACGGCCGAGCAAGGTTGCTCCGGGACGCGCCGTTCTTCGACCGGATGGTCGTGAAGGGACACCGTCCGGCACTCGCCACCGTCGTGGAGATCGAGCAGGTGTTCCACCACTGCGGAAAGGCGTTCCTCCGCTCCGAGCTGTGGAAACCGGAGACCTGGCAGCCGGACGCGCTGCCGTCCCGGGCCCGGATCGCCAAGACGATCGAGACCCCCGAGTCCGAACTGACCGACCTGGAGCAGTACTACGGCCCGGCGTACCTCAAGAAGCTGTACGCCTGACGCGGACGCCGCTCAGCGAAACCGGTCCGGGTTCGGCCGTCGGCGTCGTGCGCTCCAGGGCGCGGTGTGCTCGGTGGGCAGGTCGCACCGGCCGCCGCCGGGCAGCAGCCGGTCGCAGAAAACCCGGTGCCGTACGCCCCGGGCGTCCTCCTCGGAGACGGTCACCTCACCGGCGTCCACGCAGCCGGTGATCTGGGCGAGCGCCCGGGCGGCGGTCCGGGCGAAGATCCGCGCCCGGGTCAGGTCGGGCACCACGATGGGCAGGTGGATGACCCAGCGGCTCAGGTTCCGCGGGCCGGTCACCATCGGGCCAGTTCCTGGGCAGTCGGAGCCTGGGCGGCCTGCCAACGGGCGGCAGTGTCGCGGGTGGACGGGGGTCGGAGGTGGTGTCGGCCCGGTCGCCGGGGATGGCGCAGGAGTACGCGCACGAGTGACCGCCTTTCGGAAGTCAGGTGATGTTCGCCGAAGTGGTGTTTCCTGGTGTTCGGGGGTGCCCCTGCTGGTTCGGGTCCGGCAGGGACACCCCCGCCCTGTCCGCGCAGCTCATCGGCGGTACGACGACAGGGCCGCCCCGATCGCGGGGAAGCGGGCAGCCAGCCGGGGGAAGTAGACCGACCACCCCGACCAGGGCAGGTACGTGGTGTGCCACGGATGCCGTCCTCACGAAGGTGCCAACCGACCGCCAGTACGGCATCGCCGTGTGTAACGCCATCGACACTGGCGTACCTACATCAAGTACGTTCAATGCAGCTGTTGCTGCACCATCAGCACCGTCACCTATGTCATTACATGCATTGCCTGCTTCGAGACATCGATCGATACTGGGAGGCCAACCGACCGCAAGGGACCAGACGTGCCTATCCCACCCACCATGGATGAGCTGCTCGGCAGCCTGTTGCGCAAGATCGAGAACGGTTCGTATCCGCCCGGCTCCCAGTTGCCATCCGGCCGGACCCTCGCCGCCGAATACGACGTCTCTCACTCGACCATCCAGCGGGCCATAGCAACCCTGCGCGAACGGGGCATTCTGGTCGGGCGGCCGGGACGGGGTGTCTTCGTCGCCGAGAAGTAGCCGGGTAGGACGGGATCGTGGTGGCTTCTGGCCCTCCTGGGGCCATTTCCCACCACGGTCCTCCTGAGCTGATCGGATTTCCTGAGCTGATTGGATCTCGTCATGCGCCACGGGGAGTTCGAGGATCCTCGGCTCGTCACCGTCTACGACGCCGAGTGCCCGTGGGGGCCCGACGACGACTTCTTCCTCGCGGTGGTCGGCGAAACCCCGCAGGCCCGCGTACTGGACCTGGGCTGCGGCACCGGGCGGCTCACCCTCGCCCTGGCCGACGCCGGCCACCGGGTCACCGGCATCGATCCGGCCCGTGCCTCCCTCGACGCCGCCCGCGCCAAGCCGGGCGCGGACCGGGTGACCTGGATCGAGGGCACCGCCACGGACCTGCCCGACCGGTCCTTCGACGTGGCCGTGATGACCAGCCACGTCGCACAGTTCTTCACCACCGACGAGGAGTGGGATGCGGTCCTCGCCGATCTGCGCCGGGCGCTCGTACCCGGTGGGCGGTTGGTCTTCGACTCGCGCGACCCCGCCGACCGACGCTGGGAACGGTGGAACCCGGTCGACTCACGACGCCACCCGCGCCTACCCGACGGCCGGACGGTCGAGGCGTGGACCGAGGTCACCGAGATCCGGGGTGACCTGGTCTCCTTCACTCACCACTACCGCTTCCCGCCCTCACCGGCCGGTGATCCACACCACTTACGGCATATCGGGGTCTCCAATGAACCGGAGACCCCGACATGCCGCAAACGGAGTGGATCTCCGCATGAGGACACCCGCCTGGAGCTCGAAAGCTCGGCGATGCTGCGGTTCCGGACCGAGGCCCAGCTCCGCGCCTCGCTGCACGCACATGGGTTCGCCGTCGAACATGTGCACGGTGGATGGCAGCGCGAGCCTGTCGGGGCGGGAGACGGCGAACTCCTGCTGATCGCCCGTTCCAGCTGACCGGCCGGACGGGTGGTTCAGACCGCGCCGAACAGGTCCAGGCAGGGGGCCAGGCCATCGAGTACGACCTCCGGACGATCTGTCCGTGCCCAGTCTTCCCTGGTCAGGCGCAGTCGCTGGGAAACGAGCACCTCGCCGTCGCGGACGTCCCGACTGATCCCGTCCGGCTGGTACCCCAGTTTGCGAGAGACCGCGAGCGGCGGGGCGTTGTCGACGAAGGACGCGGTGGTCGCGTGCGCGGCCCCGAGCCCGGCGAAGGCCAGGTGCAGCGCGGCGGCGCGCATCTCCGTGCCGATTCCCTGACCGTGGTACGCCAGACCGAGCCAGGAGCCGGTCGCCACCTCACGGCGTACCGCGAACTCCCGTGCCCAGACCTCCTGGACGCCCGCCGGCCGGCCCTGGGCGAAGACGACCAGGTCGAGTTTCCACGACTGCGGGGTCCATTCGCCCCGCCGATGCCAGTGGGCCTGGAGCAGGGCGCGGGCCCGCTCGATCGGGGTGCCCTCCGTCCACGGCAGCAGAAACGGTCGCTCACCCGGCTCGTGCACGCCCCGGGCGGCAACCTCTGCCAGCTCGGCCAACTCGTCCTCGGTGGGCAGTCGGAGTTCGAGCCGGGCGGTGCGGACCCGCAGTCCCAGCAGCGGCCAGTAATCGATGAGCACGAGGCATTGTGGCCAGTGGCGGCCGGTCGCGCATCGGGTTTAACGGTCGGGTTCCGAGGCGGGAAGCGGCCTCCACCGCAGCCACTTCCGTTCGACCTCGGTCCGCAGGTCGACGCCATGGTGCCGGGCCATGACCAGCACCTGGCACAGCACGTCGGCCAGTTCCGCCCGGAACCTCTCGTCGATCTCCTGCGCGCTGAGCCCCTTGTCCCGGGCCTGGCCCGTACGCATCAGAAAGGCCTGGGTCAGCTCGCCCACCTCCTCCTGAAGCTTCAGCAGGAACCAGGTCGCGTCCTGGGTGATCCCGTGCCGCCGGGCGTAGTTGCGGGAAACCGTCTCGACAGCGTCGGTGAGTTCGCTCAACTCCACCCGGGCAGCCTACGGTCCGCCGTCGGCCGGAGCCCCGGACCAGGTTCCACCGCCGGCCGGAGCGCCGGGTCCAGGCTCCGACGTCGGCCGGAGCCTCGGAGCCAGGTTGCTGTCCGTCGCCATAATGAGCGGATGTCCGTCGCCGCAGGTGGAACCACATCAGCCGTACCTCCTCGTGGCCGCGCCCTCGTCGGCTGGGTGGCGGGCGTCCTGGCGGCGTGGGGAATCGTCGCCGGGCTGCACCTGGTCGGCCTGCGGCTGGCCAACCTGTGGGTGTTCGGCCTGCTCCTCACCGGGCTGGGCTGGCTGGTGGCGCTGGCCGCCACCGGGCTCGCCCTGAGGGCCATGTGGCGCCGGACTCGGTCGGTCCCGGTGCTGTCGCTGGTGCTGATCCCCGGGGTGCTGGCCCCGGTGGCGATCCTGGCCGTCGACTGGACGTCCACCTTCGTCCACGGTTTCTACCGCCTCCACCGGACCGACTTCCAGGCTGCGGCCACGCTCGCCGACCAGGTCACCGCCAGGTACGGCGACCGGTACGGCCAGGTGCTGCCGAAGGATCTGTGGCACCTGTCGTCCAAGGGGCGGGCGGTGCGGATCGGCACCGAGGGCAGCGGGCCTACGGGCATCCTCCTGCCGGTCCGGGTCGGTAGGCCGGACGGCGCAGCCGGCTACGCGTACTTTGCCGGGACGCCGGGCGACACACGCTTCGACTGCTTCGCGGAGCCCTGCCGGGTGCGCTGGTCGCTCGGCGACGGCTGGCACTGGCTGGATTGAACCCAGGCGAAACCTGGCCTGCACCGGTGCGTACGGCTAGCGGGAATGCCGGTCCGTCAGTCGGGGATGGCCAGTAGCACCCGCTCCCGGACGCCCGCGTCGACGCGGTCATGGGCCTCGGCTACGCGTTCGAGGGGCAGCGGGTCACCGATCGCGACGGACAGCGCTCCGTCCTGGGCAGCGATGGTCAGGTCGGCCGCGGCTCGGCGCTTCGCCTCGACGGGGAAGTCGTCGCTGCCCAGCAGGCGGATGGTAACGTTGTCGAACAACATCGGCCAGAACGGGAAGTCCGGGCGCTCGCGCCGGGTGCCGTAAGCGGCGATGACGGCCTGGTTCCTCGCCACCGCGGCATCGAGGTCGACGTTCTCGGAGAAGGCGACCTCGATGATGCGGTCCACGCCCTCGGGGCATATTCACGGATGGCGCTGGCCGGGTCGGGGGCGTCGAGCGCGACGACGTGCGGGACGGCCGAGCGGTCCACCTGCGCCAGGTCGCCCCGGCGACGCACCGTCCCGATCACGGTTGCGCCACCCCACTGCGCGAGCCGCGCCGCCAGCGCCCCGACACCACCGAGCACACCCTGCACCAACACGGTCCGGCCATCGACCGCGCCGTCGGCGAACACCGCCCGATGAGCGGTGATCCCCGGGATGCCCAGACACGCGCCAAGCTCGTCGCTGACCCCGTCCGGAAGGTCGACCGCCTGCCAGGAAGGTACGACCGTCAGTTGCGCGGCCGTGCCGAACGGCCGGTAGGACTGGGCCCCGAACACCCACACCCGCTGACCGATCCGGGCCCGGTCCACCCCCTCGCCGACCGACTCGATCACTCCGGCACCGTCGCTGTGCGGAATGACGCGCGGAAACGGCATCCCGTACCCCGCCCAGTCACCGCGCTTCTTGGCGTCCCCCGGATTCACCCCGGAACGGGTGAGCCGCACCCGGACCTCCCCCTGGCCGGGTGCCGGGTCGGGAAGCTGCCCGACCTCGAGGACCTCGGCGGCAGGACCTGGCCGCTCGTACCAGACAGCGCGCATCGACTCGTTCCTCCAACACAGGCTCCGCCATCGCGTACGACCTCTGGTGAGACCGTGGCTTGCTCTGGGGCCAACCACCAGGCGGCGCCATCACTTCCCGGCGACGACGCGAGGGTTCCTGGTCCCGACGTGCCGCGACCACCCGGGCTCGCTGGACAGCGGGCCCGATGGATTCCCGGTGTTACGGTGCGGCCATGATCGAGGCCCGGCCGTACGCGGAGGCGGACCGCGCCGCACTGCGTGATCTGTTCGCACGGGCCGGTGCCGGTGCCCCAGGTTCGTCGCTGTGGGGGCACGCCGAATCCGCAGCGGCCGTCTACCTGGACCCGTACCTGGATCTGGCTCCGGGATCGCTGTTCGTCGCCACCGACCGGGGGACGCTGGTCGGCTACCTGACGGGGTGCCTGGACAGTTCGACCTTCCCCAGCGAGGAGGAGCGCATCGGGGCGGCATTCCGCCGGTATCGGCTTCCCCTGCGTCCCACGACCGCGCCGTTCCTCGGCCGGGCCCTGGCGGACGGGATCCTGACCGCCCTCCGGCGGCAACCCACCGCAGGGGACTTCACGGACCGACGATGGCCGTCGCACCTGCACATCAACGTGGCGCCCGAAGGCCGGGGCACCGGCGCCGCCGCGCAGTTGATGAGCCATTGGTTCGACCAGCTCGAGCAGGCCGGCTCGCCCGGGTGTCACCTACAGACGCTGGTGGAGAACACCCGGGCGGTGCGGTTCTTCACCCGGATGGGATTCGCCCCGTACGGGCCGACACCGCTGGTGCCCGGTGTCCGCGACGGTGGCCGTCGACTCCACCAGCAGACCATGGTCCAAAGCTGGGACCGGACGCAGGTCGGCGGGAGCAACCCGTCCACTCACCGCTAGCGGGTGACGAAGCGGACGTGCGGGCGGCGGCGGAGGCGGATCGTGGCCAGCACAGCGACCAGGGCGGTGGCGAGTACGCCGAACAGCACGCCATGCACCAGGCCCCGCGTCAGGTACTCGGACCCGGTGTGGTCGACGGCGTACGTGGCGATCTCCCGGCTGGACCAGAAGGGCAGGAGCCGGGTGATCGCGTCGGCTGGGTCGATCATCATCTGCACGCCGACCACGACCAGCAGGAGCAGCGTCCCCTCCAGGTCACGCGGCACGGCCGCGCCGATCAGCAGCCCGAACGGCGCGGCCACGGTGACCGCGAGCAGCATCGCCAGGGCCACGGCGCCGAGTCGCACCTGGTCGCCGTGGTCGACCGCGACCAGCGCGAAGAACGGCACGGCGATCGACACGCCGAGCACCCACATCGCTGCCAGCCGGCCCAGGTAGAGGTGATGACTCCGGTAGCCGGACAGACGCAGCCGGGGCTCGATCGGCCGGCTGGCGCCGCTGGCGAAGAGCGCCGCAGTACTCACCGCCCAGGCGATCCCGAGGAGCAGGAACCGGATCGACTGTCCGACGTGGTCGCCGCGTCGGACCAGGTAGAACGCCAGGGGAAGGGCGAGCAGCAGAACGAGTACGCCACGGCGCCGCAGCATCTCGCGCAGCGCCATGTCGGCGACCGTAGTGATCTTCACGCGGCCACCTCCCGCACGGTCAGGTCCAGCACCTGGTCGACCTGGTCCAGTTGGCTGAGCAGGTGGGTGACCACGACGATCGCCCGGCCCTCGTCGCGCCATCGCCACACGTGCTGCCAGAAGTCGAGGTACGTGCCCCGGTCGAAGCCCTGGTACGGCTCGTCGAGCAGCAGCACGTCGGGGTCGCCCATCGAGGCCATCACCAGGTTGAGCTTCTGCCGGGTACCGCCGGACAGGTGCCGGGCCTGCGTTCCTTCCGCTGGGTCCCACTGCAACGCGGCGGCACCGGCCCGCCCCAGCCGCCGCGACCGGGCCCGGTCCATGCCCCGACCCGCACCGACCAGGACGAAGTGCTCGTCGGGTCGGAGGAAGTCGTACGTCCCGGCGTCCTGCGGGCAGTAACCCAGCACGCCGTCGACCACCACCTCTCCCGTGTCTGCGGAGATCAGACCGGCGCAGACCCGCAGGAACGTGCTCTTGCCGCACCCGTTGGCGCCGACGACCGCCACCACCTCGCCCGCGCGTACGGTCAGATCGACGTCCCGCAGGACGGTGCGGCGGCCGTACCTCTTGGTCACCCCACGCGCGTCGAGCCGGACGCGGCCGGGCGGACGGCGCGGTGGGCGCCGGGCGGCGAGGCTGTCCGCGACGGCGGCCGCGTACCCCTGCGGCGTGCCGAAGGCCCGCAGCGCCGGCTGGCCGCTGTCGCGCAGATGCGCGGCGGCCTCGGCGATGACGTGGCGGGTCACGTCCGGGCCGAGCTGGTGCCTGGCCAACTCCTGGCCGAGCGCGTGTAGCCAGCTGTCGTTGTTCACGGCAGTTCCTCCCGGAATATGGCGTCCACCCGGCCGGCGAACGCGGTCCAGTCGGCGGCCAGCCGGCGTACGGTCTGCTGGCCGGACGTCGTGAGGCGGTAGTACTTGCGCGCCGGGCCGGTTTCGCCCTCACGCCATTCGGCGGTGATCAGCCCGGAGCGTTGCAACCGCAGCAGCACCGGATAGAGCGTGCCGCCCTGGATCTGCCCCAGTCCGGCCTGGTCGAGGGCCTGCGCCAGCTCGTAGCCGTAGGACTCCCGCCGACACAGCAGCGCCAGCACGCAGACGTCGAGGACGCCACGCAGCCACTGCCCACGCCGATCCTGATCCACGGACAGCAAGGTAGCACAACTATCTAGATAGGGTAGCCACCTAGTGGGATGCCACTCGCCCACCTGCCGGCACCACGGGGCATGAAGAAGACCCAGGTCACCCGCAGGAGCGTCCGGGGTCCCGCTTGGTCTGCGGTCAGGGGTGAACGACTAAGTACTGTCGGCCGTCAATTCCTTCACGCACGATGTCGAGCTGGCCGGCGTGGGTGGCGGTGTCCACGAGGACATGCACGATGACGGAGGTCAGGTCGGCCCGTCCCACCGCTCCCTCGACCCACCGTGGTTTCGCCTCTGGCGCCAGGGATGCCAGCACACGGTCGGATCGGGTTATCTCGTCGCGGTACGCCGCCACAACGTCGTCGTATGCCTCGGGCACGCCGACCTGCCATCCGGAGCTGTCGCCGGACGCGAAGGCGACCGCGTCGGGCTCCGCCAGCATCACCGCCTGAAACCAGTATCGCTCGACGTCGACGGTGAGATGCCGGACCAGGTCAAGCGGGGTCCAGCCGGACGCGACGTGGGCTCGGTTGAGCGCTTCGTCGTCGAGACCCTCGATCGCCTCGAGAACGTGCGAACGCTTCCAGGCAAGGCTTTGCAGCAGGAAGGCGTGATGAGCGGTGGGCGCCGAACCGGCCACGAGGTCATCCATCTGTTGATTCTCCCGCACCCGCAGACGGCCGCTCATGCACGGTGAGCAGGGTTCTGGCATGCGCGGTGGTGATGGAGTGCGGGCGTTACGGGCTGCCCGTGCGCTTCCGCGCCTACACGGGGCTGCGCTGGGGCGAGGCGTCGGCACCGCGTGCCTCCCGGCTGGACCTGCTGCGGCGTCGGGCACCCGTGGCGGTCACCCTCGCGGAGGTCAGCGGGGAACTGGTGGAAGGCACGGCCGGCGGCGGTGTGGTCGACCTCGGAAAACGGCGAAGCCCAGGTCGCTGACCTGGGCTTCTTCACCGAGCCGCCTGACGGAATCGAACCGTCGACCTACGCATTACGAGTGCGTCGCTCTAGCCGACTGAGCTAAGGCGGCAACGATCGTCAAGTGTACGGCACGCCACCCGCTCCGGTCTCCCGGGATCCCCCGTCGCCGTCCGTGCGGAGTCGGCCGCCGTCCTCCACAGGGTGGAGGTGGTTGCAGGGGTCCCCTGCTACGCAAAAAGCGGTAGCAGGGGACCCCTGCAACCACCCAACCCCCGCACAGGTGATCATCCCGGGGCAAGGGTGGCCGAACCGTCCAGCAGCAGACAGCGGTTCCCATCCATGCCGGTTACGCTCCGGCTGTGAGTGACGATCACCCCTCGCCCACCACTCCGCCCGAGGCGACCAGCGCCGAGGAGGCTCATCCCCGCCGCCCGCGCAGCACCGATCCCCAGGAGCTGGGCTTCACGCCCCGCCGGGCGGTGCCGTGGCTCGCGCCGTTCCTGCTGATCAGCACCGGCATTCGTACGCTGCTCGCGATGTTCTTCGGGGCGTACCTGGACAAACGGGAGTTGCAGAACGCGTTCGGGAACGGGGTGTCCCGTCAGGTCGGACCGGACGGCGGGCTCTGGCTGGACTACGTCGCCGACCTCGGTGACGGCTTCGACGCCACATACTCGGTGGCGTACCTGATCGCCCAGCCCGAGCTGGAGGTCGACGGACACCGGCTGCCCCGGGCGCAGGCCCTGGTCATGGGCGGTGACCAGGTCTACCCCTCGGCCGGCTACGAGGCGTACGAGGACCGCTGCAAGGGGCCGTACCAGGCGGCGCTGCCGCTGGCCACGCCCGGCGGGCCGACGCTGTTCGCCGTGCCCGGCAACCACGACTGGTACGACGGTCTGACCGCGTTCCTACGGCTCTTCGTCCGTTCCCGGGACCAGTACTTCGGCGGCTGGCGTACCGAACAGTCCCGCTCCTACTTCGCCGTCGAGCTGCCCGCCGACTGGTGGCTGTTCGGCCTGGACGACCAGTCCGGGTCGTACCTGGACGATCCGCAGCTCACCTACTTCGAGACGGCGGCGGCCCGGCTCGGCCCGCAGTCGCGGGTGATCCTGGCGGTGCCGGCGCCGACCTGGGTGCGGGCCGTGGACAACCCCACCGCGTACGACTCGCTGGACTACTTCATCCGTACGGTCGTCGCGCCGAGCGGGGCGACGGTTCGGCTGGTGATCACCGGCGACCTGCACCACTACGCCCGCTACGCGGGGCCGGGCCGGCAACTGGTGACCTGCGGCGGCGGTGGGGCGTACCTCTACCCGACGCACAAGCTGCCGGAGCGGATCGAGGTGCCGCCGCGTGACACCCTCGCCCGGCGGGCCAGCCGCTCTGAGCCGTACGACCTGGCGGGCCGCTACCCCGACGCGGCCCGCTCCCGACGGTACGGCTGGGGGATCTTCGGCCGGCTGCCGTTCCGCAACCCCGGCTTCGGCGCGTTGCTCGGCACCCTGCACACGCTGCTGATGCTGGCGATGGTCGGGGTGGCGGCGAACGGGGTGGACAGCGTCGAACAGCGGTTGTTCAGCCTTCCGCTGGTGGCGATGCTGCTGGTGACGGTCGTCGGCGCGGGCCTGTTCGCCAAGCCGCCCAGCGTGGACGGCAAACGTCACGCCCGGCACTGGATCCTCGGGGTCACGCACGGGCTGGCGCACGTGGCGCTGGCCGCCGGGGGCACCTGGGTCTGGCTGCGGCTGCCGTTCCACGACTGGCCGTGGCCGCTGCCCGTGGTGGCCGCCGCAGTGCTCTACGGGCCGGTGCTCGGCCTGGTGGCGAGTGAGCTGACCGCCCTGTACCTGCTGGTCGCGTCGGGCTTCGGGGTGAACGTGAACGAACTCTTCGCCGGTCAGGGCATCGAGGACGCGAAGTCGTTCCTACGTCTGCGGATCGATCCGGACGGCACTCTCACGATCTATCCGATCGCCGTCGACCGGGTTTCCCGGCGCTGGCAGGTGAACCCGGACCAGTCCCCCACCGCCTCCTGGCTGACCCCGCAGGCCCCCCTGACCCCCCGCCTGGCCGAACCCCCCATCACCCTCGCCCCGTAGCGTCCGCCCAGCGCCGCGTTGCCCCCCAGCGCCGCAGGCGCGGCGGGCCCCGGACGGGTCAGGGGGTGTAGTGCTGGTCGTGGGCTTGGCGGGAGCCGCAGACGTCGGCACGGGAGCACATGGAGCGGGAGCCGTCGGCGTCCAGCCGGACCGTCACGGAGTCCTTCGGAACGCTGTGGCCGACCACCTTGCCCTCGCCCGCCGGGGTCGACACCCGGCTGCCCACCGCCGGGGCCGACTCATGGAAGCGCTGGTAGAGCGGGTGCTCGTACTTCAGGCAGCACATCAACCGGCCGCACGCCCCGGAGATGCGCAGCGGATTGAGCGGGAGATCCTGGTCCTTCGCCATCCGGATGGTCACCGGCTCGAAGTCGTTGAGGAAGGTGGCGCAGCACAGGTCACGGCCGCAGGAGCCGATCCCGCCCTGCACCCGGGCGGAGTCGCGGGCGGAGAGCTGACGCAGCTC
This sequence comes from Micromonospora pallida, assembly GCF_900090325.1. Lineage (NCBI taxonomy): Bacteria > Bacillati > Actinomycetota > Actinomycetes > Micromonosporales > Micromonosporaceae > Micromonospora > Micromonospora pallida. Next base: position 5,525,813 of record NZ_FMHW01000002.1, read on the forward strand.
GACCCGGCAGTGCAGGGTCGCGCCGAGATCCCGTACGAGGGCCCGGAAGTCCACCCGGTGCGGCGCGGTGAAGTAGATGGTGGTGCGGCCGCTGCCCCCGGACTCGGCACCCAGCACGTGGTCGACGGCGACCACCTTCATCGGCAGCCCGTGTTCGCGGATCAGCCGCTTCGAGGCGACCTTCGCCTCGGCCTTGCGCTTGCGCAGCAGCTCGTCACGGCGCAGGTCCTCCTCGTCGGCGAGGCCGACGATCTTCGGGAACCCGTCGGTGTCCTCGCTGACCCACTGCGGCGCCCACACGCACTCGGCCACCTCGGGACCGTCGTCGGTGGGCACCAGCACCCGGTCGCCCACCTGCGGGCGGAACTCGCCCGGATCGAGGTAGTAGAGGCGGCCGTACCGGTTGAAGCTGACCGCGCAGAGCATGCCCATGCTGTCACCCTACGACCAAGTGAGGGCCCCCACCCACCCCGTCGTCGTCACCCGGTCACCCGGCGCAGCCATCGACCACCGGCGAATCATCCCGCCAGCGAACGCGCGGCGGGTCCGACCCGCTAGTGATCCACAACACACCACCGGAAACCTGGTGAACGTTAGTGGACACAGCACTAATCGTCCCGCCAGCGGACGCGCAGCGGGTCCGACCCGCTGGACCCACGGGGCCGGGAACGCCAGGACGCCTCGGCGAGGCTCGGGGCCCACTGGCGCAGCAGGGTCTCCGCCCCGTCGTAGGCGACGGAGAGGACGGCCAGGACCCGGGCGGCGATCTCGGCGGCGGCACGGGCCGACGCGCCACCGCCGGGGCCAGCGGCACCGGCCTGACCACTGCCGCTGCCACCGGCACCGGCCTGACCACCGCCGGTGGCCGTCACCACGGTCACCGCCTCGGCGGAGCCGAGCACGTCGGCGAGGGTACGGGCCAGCGCCAGCCGGCTGCGCTCGGTCCAGTCGGCGAGCGCGTCGGCGTATCCGGCGGTCGACTCGAGCCGCCCGACCAGGCTGTCCGGCCCCTCGTCGAGGTGGCGCAGCAACTCAGCCCGCACCTCCCCGTACGCGGAGGCGGCCGGGCCGGACCAGGCGGCCTGGTCGGTCAGCGCGGCGCAGGCGTCGTCGTACCGGCGCACGAGCTGGCGCACCGCGCGCCCGGCCTCGGCCAGCGGGGCCGGGTGCAGGTCGAGGAAGGTCCGGACGGCCTCGCCCGGGAGGGCCCGCATCCGGCGCAGCAGCGGCCAGACCGGGTGCCCCTCCGGCACCCCGGCGGCGAGCAGCGTGTCGACCCGGCCGAGCAGGTCGAGGCCGGGTTCGGTGAGCCGGTCGAGGCGGTCCATCAGCCGTCACCCGGCCGGGGGCGGGGCACCCGTGGCACGCGGAGCGGGTCGTCGGCGGGGAACGGGTAACCGGACCCGGTGCGACCGGCCGGGACGGCGTCGGCACCGAACCGGGGCCCGCCCAGGCCGGCCGGGACGCTGTCGAACCACGAATCGGCGGCGTCGGTATCGGCGTACCCGCCAGCGGCGTACCCGTCGGGCGCGTACCGGTCGGGCGCGTACCGGTCGGGGACATACCCGTCGGGGGCGTACCGGTCGGGGACATACCCGTCGGGGGCGTACCGGTCGGGGGCGTACCGGTCGGGGGCGTACCGGTCGGGGGCGTGGTGGGCGGTGAGACGGCGCCGGACGGCGTCGTCGGTGTCGGCGTACCGGTCGGCGGCGTCGCGGATCGCGGACGCGGCGGCGTCGAGCCGGGCGGCGGCGGCGGTCGCCTCCCGGGCCCGGTTGTCGGTGGCGGTGACCCACAGGCGGTACAGGGCACGACCGAGGTCACCGGGACGGCCGGGCCCGTCGGCGCCGAAGTCGGTCGGGGCGGGGCCGGCGGCGGCCACCGCGCGGGCCACGGCGGTCAGCGTGCTGCTGGCCTCGTCGAGCCGGGCGGCCACGGCGGGCAGGCGGTCCATCTCAGGCCCCCGCCAGCGGTCGGTACGCGGCGAACGTCTCGTTGTGCAGTTTCTCCCGCGCCCACTGCGCGGCGTCGGCTGCGGCGGTGACCGCCGCCTGCACCGACTGGGCGACGTCCCGGGGGTGGCGGTTGTGCAGCGGCCCGAGGAACCGGACGTCGGTGATCGTGCCGGCGGCGGTGACCACCACCTCCACCAGCCCGTCCGGGGAGCGGACGGTGACCTGGACGGTGGCGACCGCCGCGTCGAACTCGGCCTGGAGGGACTCGATCCGGCGGTAGCGCCGGACGGCCTCCTCGATCCAGGCTTCGTCGATCTCCCCCCGCGGCATGGGCGGACTCCTCCCGCAAGCGGTATCACTGAGGGTGCCGTCGCCGTCACCACGGCACACGGACGGTACCGCAATCAATCGGCACTGTCGATGCAGGAGAAGCGCCGGCCCAGCGGTACCCGGTGGGGCTCAGCCCTTCCACAGGGCGAGCATCATCGCCTCCACCGCGATCTTCGGCTTGACGTTGGCGTCGATCGCGGCCCGGCATTCCAGCACCGCCTCCAGTCGGCGCAGCGCCCCCTCGGCGTCCCACTTCTCGGCGCCGGCGCGCGCCATCGCCGCAGCGTCGGCGTGCACCGGCGCGACCGGCGCCCGCAGCGCCGTAACCAGGGCGTCCCGGTAGAAACCGGCCAGGTCGACCAGGGCCCGGTCCAGCGCGTCCCGCTGCGCCCGGGTGGCCCGGGACTTCTGCCGTTTCTCCAGTTCCTTGATCTGACCGGCGGTCCCGCGTGCCGCCCCGGCGGCCCCCCGGCCGGTGCCGCCCGCGCCGAGCGCGGTCTGCAATGCGGCCTTCTCGGCGGCGTCGGTCTCCGCGACCGCCGCCGCGGCCTCCGCCTCGGCCGCCTCGATCAGCGCGGACGCCGCGTCGAACGCCGCGCCCACCCCGGTCAGCCGGCGCGGCACGGCCAGCACCGCGTCCCGCCGGGCGCGGACCTCCGGGTCCGCCGCGAGCAGCCGGGCCCGGCCCACGTCGCCCTGGGCTGCCGACGCCGCCCACTCGGCCGTGTCGGGGGCGATCCCGTACCGGTGGGCCAGCACCTCGGCCACCGCGCCGGACGGCGGCTGCCGCAGCGGTACGACCCGACAGCGCGACCGGATGGTCACCGAGATGTCGTCCGGGTGGGTGGACGGGGCACAGAGCAGGAAGACGGTACGCGGCGGCGGCTCCTCGATCGCCTTGAGCAGCGCGTTGCCGGCCGCCTCGGTGAGCCGGTCGGCGTCCTCGATGATCACGACCTGCCAGCGCCCGCCGGAGGGGGTGCTCGCCGCGCGCAGCACCAGCGCCCGCATCTCGTTGACGCCGATGGAGAGCCCCTCGGGCACGACCAGCCGGACGTCGGCGTGCGTACCGGCCATCGTGGTGTGGCAGCCGGCACACCCGCCGCAGCCGGTCCCGTGCAGGCACTGGAGGGCGGCGGCGAAGGCACGGGCGGCCACCGACCGTCCCGAACCGGGCGGGCCGGTGAAGATCCAGGCATGGGTCATCCCCGCACCCGGGTCCGGCCCCGCCCCGGCGTCCGCACCATCCGGGCCGGAGGCGGCCTCCGGCCCGGAGGCTGCGGTGGGGTCGGAGGCGGCGGTGGGGCGGGTGCCGGCGGCGCGCAGTACGGCGGCGGCCGCGGCGACGGCCCGGCGCAACGTGTCGACCGCCTCGTCCTGCCCGACCAGCTCGGCGAAGACCTCCGGCATCAGCGGGGTTGTTCCATCGTCACCAGCTCCGCGTCGGATAACTCCGGCTGCACCGAGGTGTCCGGCTGCTTCGCCGGGGCCGGGTGCACGATCGCGGACGGGTCGACCAGCATCTCCTCGACCCGGCGGGCCACCGTGGCGGCGATCTCGTCGGCCGGACGGGATGCGTCGAGCACCAGGTAACGCTTCGGGTCGGCGGCGGCCAGGTCGAGGAAGGCGTACCGAACGCGCTCGTGGAAGGCGAGCGACTCGGCCTCCACGTGGTCGGTCTCCTCGCCCCGGGCGGCGACCCGGCTCAGGCCGACCCGCGGCTCCACGTCGAGCAGCACCACCAGGTCGGGCTTGAGTCCGCCGGTGGCCCAGGAGGAGAGCCAGGAGACCTCGTCGACCGGCAGCGTCCGCCCGGCCCCCTGGTACGCCAGGGAGGAGTCGACGTACCGGTCACTGACCACCACCGCGCCCCGGACGAGCGCCGGCCGGACCACGGTGGCCACGTGGTGTGCCCGATCGGCGGCGTAGAGCAGCGCCTCGGCGCGCGGCGACGGCGTGTCCGAGCCGGGGGCCCCGAGCACCAGCGCGCGGATCCGCTGGCCGACCGGGGTGGCTCCCGGCTCCCGGGTGGTCACCACCTCGCGCCCCTGCCCGCCCAGGGTCTCGGCGAGCCGGGTGACCTGGGTGGACTTGCCGGCGCCCTCGCCGCCCTCGAAGACCACGAAGAGGCCGGTGGAGACGAACGGCTCGGCGGGGGTGAGCGGGCGGCCCCGCATCGAGCCCCAGAGGTCGGCCAGGACCGGGACGCCCTTCTTGTCGTCCATCTGGCCGAAGGCGCTGATCCCGGCGAAGATGCCGGCCAGGCCGGCGGCGAGCAGCAGCAGCCGGGTGGAGGAGATCGAGATGCCGAGGTCGGCGATACGCAGTTCCCGCGAGCCACCGACACCGACCAGCAGGCTGCTCAGCGCGATCGCGAAGATCAGTACTAGTCGGGTGCCGATCTGCACCACGGCGAAGACCCGGCCCCGGACCTCGTCGGCGATCTCCCCGCCGAGCAGGGTGGTGCCGGCGAGGAAGGCCATGCCGGCGCCCGCGCCGACCAGAACCGCGCCGAGCATCGCCATGGAGAGGTGGATGGCGAAGGCGAGCGCCAGCACGGACGCGCTGGCCAGCACGATGCTCATGCCGAACCAGCGGCGTCGGGACAGGTCGCGGACGATCATCGGACCGCCGCCGATACCGATCGCCAGGCCGACGAAGATCGCCCCGAAGAGAAGGTAGAAGGCGGCGTCACCGGCGCCCAGCGAGGCGGCGAAGAAGCGGGCGGTGCCGATCACGATGCCGCCGCCGGCGAACGCCCCGAAGATGCCGAGCACCAGGCCCCGCACCAGCGGGGTGTGGCCGATGAACCGCCAGCCCTCCTTGAACTGCCGGAGCATGCTCTGCTCGGTACGGGCATCCCGGTCGGCCTGCCCGTCGCTGATCTCCTTGATACCGAAGGCCACCACCAGCGCGGTGGCCAGCCGGGAGAGGGCGTTGAACCAGAGCGCGAGCTGCGCCGGCTCGGACCAGGAGGGCACCACGCCGCCGGTCGCCGCCCGGACGCTGGCGTCGAGCACCGCGATGCTCAGCGCGGCCAGGACCGGGGTGATGCCGTACGTGGTGATCAGGGTGAGCTGGTTGGCCATCTCCAGCCGGGCGCGCGGGATGAGGTTCGGGACCGCCGCTTCCTTGGCCGGGATCCAGAGCAGGGTGATCGTCTCGATCAGGAAGGTCGCCACCGTCGCCCAGCCGACCACCACGCCGCCACTGGCGCCGAGGATCGCGACCAGGGGGATGGAGGCGAACAGCAGGAAGCGGAGCACGTCGCAGATGACCATCGTCCAGCGCCGGTCGAACCGGTCGGCGAAGACCCCGGCGAGCGGCCCGAGCACCAGTGCGGGCAGCAGCCGGACCGCGATCACCGTGCCGAACGCGGCACCCTTGGCGGTGCTGCCCTCGACCTGGTCGGCGGCGAAGATGGAGGTGGCGAGCAGACCGAGCCAGTCACCGTACGAGGCCGCGCCGAGCACGATCCACAGCCGGCGGAACGGCCGGATGCGCAGTACGGAGCGGAGGGCGGCATAGCCCGTCCGATCGACCTGGCCCGTCGACGACACGCCGGACGACTCGCCGTTCTTCTGGCTTTCGATGGCCGTACCTCCAGTGCCGGCCCATCCCTGGGCGTCCCCCGGTGTCACACTCTAGTCGCGGTGGGGAGTCATCCCACCCAGTGACATTCCGCTGCTCGCGAGCCTAGGTCCTCGGCGCACGAGGGTCACCAGCAAGGGCAGACGCGAGGGTGTTTCGCATTACCCGTTCCCACAGTTAGCGTGCTCACGTGGCCATCGAACGCGATCTACTCCGCGACCGCCTGGACCGGGCGACCGCCCACCTCGATCCGCCGTTCGTCGTCGTCGACCTGGCCGCCTTCGACACCAACGCCGCCGCGCTGGTCGACCGGGCCGCCGGCAAACCGGTACGGGTCGCCAGCAAGTCGGTCCGCAGTCGGGACCTGCTCCGTCGGGTCCTCGGCCGGCCGGGCTGGCGGGGCGTGCTGGCGTTCACCCTCCCCGAGGCGATCCGGCTGGTCCGCGCCAGGATCAGCGACGACGTGGTGGTCGCGTACCCGACCGCCGACCGGGCAGCTCTGACCGAGTTGGCCGGCGATCCGGGCCTCGCCGCGGCGGTGACCCTCATGGTGGACGACCCGGCGCAGCTCGATCTCGTCGACGCGGTACGCGCCCCCGGGCAGCGCCCCGAACTGCGGGTCTGCCTCGACCTGGACGCCTCCTGGCGACCGTTGCGCGGGCGGGTGCACGTCGGGGTGCGCCGCTCCCCGGTGCACAGTGCGGCGGCGGCCGGGGCGTTCGCCGCCGCCGTCGCGGCACGACGTGGCTTCCGGCTGGTCGGGGTGATGGCGTACGAGGCGCAGATCGCCGGGTTGGGCGACGCCCCGCCAGGGCAGGCGCTACGGGGCGCCGCGATCCGGGCCGCGCAGCGCCGGTCGTACCGGGAACTGCTGGCCCGTCGGGGCGCGGCGGTGGACGCCGTCCGGGCGCAGGCCGACCTGGAGTTCGTCAACGGTGGCGGCACCGGCAGCGTGGCCGCGACCAGCGCCGACCCGGCGGTCACCGAGATCACCGCCGGATCCGGGCTGTACGGCCCGACGCTCTTCGACGCGTACCGTGCCTGGCGGCCCATCCCGGCGGCGTTCTTCGCCTGTGCGGTGGTCCGCCGGCCCGCGCCCGGGATGGCCACGGTGCTCGGCGGCGGGTGGATCGCCTCCGGTACCGCCGAGCACAGCCGACTCCCCCAGCCGTGGCTGCCGGCCGGGCTGCGGCTGGTGGGCACCGAGGGGGCGGGCGAGGTGCAGACCCCGCTGACCGGCGCGGCGGCCGACCGGCTCCGGATGGGTGACCGGGTCTGGTTCCGCCACGCCAAGGCCGGCGAGGTCTGCGAACGGGTGAACGAGCTGCACCTGGTGGACGGGGACGCCGTGGTCGCGAGCGTCCCCACCTACCGGGGCGAGGGATGGGCGTTCCTGTGACGGGGCTGGCGTCAGCCGAGCGGGCGTCGACCGGGCTGGCGTCGGCCGCGTGGGCTTCAGCCGAGCGGGCGTCAGCCTGCGTCGGCGGCCACCGCGCCGGCCGCTGCGCCGGTACGCCCGTCGACCCCGTCCGCATCGGCGCCACCGTCGTCCCCGGTGCCGCTGTCGGCCGGGGCACTACCGGTCGTGCCGCCGCTGCCGGCGGTGGCGCTGCCGGCCGTGCTGCTGCCGGCGGTGGCGTGGACCTGGCGGTGCAGGTACTCCCGGATCAACGCCTTGGCCTCGGCCAGCACGCGATCGTCCCCCTCCGGCTGGCGGCGGAACGCGAGCTTGATCAACGCGTCGGCCGCCTCCACGGCGATCTCCAGGATGAAACGCAGCCGGGGCTCGTCGGTCAGCCCGAACCGCTCGGTCAGCACCCGGGCCAACTGGTCGGCTATCACGCCGTTGTTGTCCCGCTGCTCGTCCAGCAGGTGCAGGTCGACCACGTCGCCGAAGTGCAAGGTACGGAAGCCGGGAACGGTGCGGTGCATCGTGATGTACTCGTCGATCGCCGCGTCGACACCGTCCCACCAGTCGGCCAGGTCGTCCGAGGCGAACCGCGTGTCGAGTCGCTGGAGGTAGGACTCCATCGTGCGCAGGGTCAACGCCTGCACGATCGCCCGCTTGTCCGGAAAGAACTGGTAGACCGACCCGATCGCCACCTCGGCCCGCTCAGCGAGAAGCGTGGTGGTCAACCCTTCGTACCCCACCTCGTCGACGAGCTCCGCGCAGGCGTCCAGCATCCGCTGGACCCGCGCGACACTTCGCCCCTGCACCGGTACCCGGCGCAGCGGCCCGGTCGTGGCGGCTGGTGTGGACACTCGACGCCACCCCCCTTCGACGGATAAACATTCCTGCACGTCACGGAAGCGTGACGCTACCGGTACTAACGAGCGGACCGGCATTGTGGTGTTTACCAGGCACGACGTTCTGATGGTTCCATTGGCGCACGGGAGGCGCACATGACGCGGACGGTCATTGTCGGCACCGCCTGGACGAACTGGGCGGGTAACCAGCGCGGCGTCGCCGGGGCGGTGCCACGCCCACGCGACACCACCGAGGTGGTCGCGGCGGTACGGGCCGCCGCCGACGCGGGCGTACGGATCAGGCCGGTGGGCAGCGGCCACTCCTTCACCAGCATCGCGGTGACCGACGGACACCGGCTGGAACTGGCCGACCTCGCCGAGCCGGTCCGGGTGGACCGGGAGCACCGGCTGGTCACCGTCCCCGCCGGGATGACCCTACGGACGCTCAACGACCTGCTCGCCGGGCACGGCCTGGCCCTGCCCAACCTCGGTGACATCGACGCGCAGACCGTCGCCGGGGCGATCTCCACCGGGACCCACGGCACCGGCGCGCGGCTCGGCTGCCTGGCCACCGCCGTCGAGGCGTTGACGCTGGTCACCGGGACCGGGGAGGTGCTGCGCTGTTCCGCCGGGGAGCACCCGGACGTGTTCGCCGCCGCCCGGGTGGGGCTGGGCGCGCTCGGGGTACTGACCGAGGTGACGCTGCGCTGCGTGGACGCCTTCACCCTGCTCGCCCACGAACGCCCGGCGCGGCTGGCCGACGTGCTGGCCGACCTGCCCACGCTGGTCGACGGGCACGACCACGTCGAGTTCTACTGGTTCCCGTACACCGACCGGGTGCAGGTCAAGACCAACGACCGGGTGGCCGCCGACGACCGGCCGCTGTCGGCGATCCGGGGCTGGCTGGACGACGAGTTCCTGGCGAACACCGTCTTCGAGCGGGCCTGTCGGCTGGGCCGGGCATCGCCCCGCCTGGTCCCGGCGATCAGCGCGGTCAGCGCGCGGGCGCTGACCGAACGCCGCTACACCGGCCGCTCCGACCGGATCTTCTGCACCCCACGCCGGGTCCGCTTCGTGGAGATGGAGTACGCCGTGCCGCGTGCCGCGCTCCGCGAGGCACTGGACGCGCTCCGCCGGATCGTCGACGGGCTACCGTTCCCGGTGCTCTTCCCGGTCGAGGTGCGCTTCACCGCGCCGGACGACATCTGGCTGTCGCACGGGTACGGGCGCGAGTCCGCGTACCTCGCCGTCCACCAGTACGTGGGCATGCCGTACGAGCCGTACTTCCGGGCGTTCGAGGAGGTGGCCCGGGGCCTGGCGGGTCGGCCGCACTGGGGCAAGCTGCACTACCGCGACGCCGAGTCCCTCGCCCCCGTCTACCCGCGCTTCGCGGACTTCCAGGCCCTCCGCGACACCCTCGATCCCGCCCGCGTCTTCAGCAACCCCTACCTGACCCGCGTCCTCGGCCCCTGACCGGGACTTACCCGGAATACGGCATGTCGGGGTGTCCGAGTTGGTGGGACGCCCCGACATGCCGCAATTCGAGTCGATCACGGATGGTCGGCTCACTCAGGAGCGGCCGGAGCCTTCTTCGGGGCGGCCTTCTTGGCGGGAGTGGCCTTCTTCGCGGCCGTGGTCTTCGCGGCCGACGTCTTCTTCGCCGGTGCCTTCTTCGCTGCGGTCGTCGTCTTCTTCGCCGTCTTCTTCGGCGCCGGGCCCCTCGCCCGCCGCTCGGCGAGCATCTCGGAGGCTTCCTCGAGGGTCAGCGCCTCCGGCGTCTGCCCACGCCGCAGCGACGCGTTGGTCTCGCCGTCGGTGACGTACGGGCCGAACCGGCCGTCCTTGATCACCAGCGGCTTCTCGGTCAGCGGGTCGGCGCCCATTTCCCGCAGGGGCGGCGCGGCGGCCCGACGCTGGCGGGTCTTCGGGGCGGCGAGCAGGGCCAGCGCCTCGTCCAGCGTGACCGTGAACATCTTCTCCTCGGAGTCCAGCGACCGGAACTCCTCGCCCTGCTTGACGTACGGGCCGTAACGCCCGTTGTTGGCGAAGACCTCCCCGCCGCCCGGGGCGACGCCGACCAGCCGGGGCAGGCTGAGCAGCTTCAACGCGTCGGCGAAGGTGAGGGCGTCCGGTGACTGCGAACGCAGCAGCGACGCCTTCCGCTCGCCGCTGGCCACGTACGGGCCGAAGCGGCCGGACTTGAGCAGGATCGGCTCCCCGGTCGCCGGGTCGTCGCCGAGCTTGCGCTCACCGCCGCCGCCGAGGAACAGCTCGTGCACCTTCTCCGGGGTCAGCTCGTCGGGGGCCAGCCCCTCGGGAATCGGGGCCCGGTCGCCGGGCGCGCCGCCCTCCTCGCCCTCGGCGTGCGCCGCCGGGGCCTCACCGGGCGCCGTCCGCTGGAGGTACGGCCCGTACTTGCCGACCCGGACGACGACCTCGCGGCCCTCGTCGTCGGCGAAGAGCGGGATGGAGTTGACGCTGCGCGCGTCGATCTCGCTGAGGTTCTCGGTGACCAGTTTCTTCAACCCGCCGGAACGGGCGATGTCCCGGTCGCCGGCGCCGTTGGCGCTGCCGAAGTAGAACGCGGTGAGGAAGTCGACCGCCGCGTGGTCGCCACCGGCGATCTCGTCCAGCTCGTTCTCCATGCTGGCGGTGAAGTCGTAGTCGATCAGGCGCGGGTAGTGCCGCTCCATCAGCCCGATCACCGCGAACGCCAGGAACGACGGGATCATCGCCTGACCGCGCTTGACGACGTACCCCCGGTCCTGGATGGTCTGCATGATCGACGCGTACGTCGACGGCCGGCCGATGCCCAGCTCCTCCAGGGCCTTCACCAGCGACGCCTCGGTGTACCGCGACGGCGGCTGGGTGTGGTGCTCCTGGGCGGCCAGTTCGTCGGCGGTGAGCGGCTGGTCCTTCACCAGGTTGGGCAGCCGGCGCTCGGCGTCCTCGGCCTCGGCGTTCTCGTCGTCGCTCGACTCGACGTACGCCCGCAGGAAGCCCGGGTCGGTGATGGTCTTGCCGGTCGCGCCGAAGTCGGCTTCCTCCTGCGCGCTGGAGACCGCACGGATGCGCACCGAGACGCTGGAGCCGACCGCGTCGGTCATCTGCGAGGCGATGGTGCGCCGCCAGATCAGCTCGTAGAGCTTCAACTCCTCGGCGGGCAGCTCCTTGGCCACGTCGCCCGGGGTGCGGAAGTTGTCCCCGGCCGGGCGGATCGCCTCGTGCGCCTCCTGCGCGTTCTTCACCTTGCCGGTGTAGCGGCGCGGCTCCGGCGGCACGCTGCGCTCGCCGTACAGCTCGGCGATCTGCCGGCGGGCCGCCGCGATGGCGGTCTCCGACAGGTTCACCGAGTCGGTACGCATGTAGGTGATGTAGCCGTTCTCGTAGAGCCGCTGCGCGGTGCGCATCGTCTGCTGCGACGAGAAGCGCAGCTTGCGGGCGGCCTCCTGCTGGAGCGTGGAGGTGATGAACGGCGCGTACGGGCGACGGCGGTAGGGCTTCTCCTCGACCCGGGTGACGGTGAACGGCCGCCCCGCCAGGCGGGCGGCGAGCCCGTGCGCCCCACCGGAGTCGAGGTGGACCACGCCCGCGCCCGGCCGGACGCGACCCGTGGTCGGCTCGAAGTCCTTGCCGGTGGCGATCCGGTCGCCGTTCAGCGCGATCAGGGTGGCGTGGAAGGTGCGCGGCCCCTGGCCCGGGTCGGCCACCGCGAGGGTGGCGAGGATGTCCCAGTACTCCGCGGTACGGAAGGCCATCCGCTGCCGCTCGCGCTCCACCACGATCCGGGTGGCCACCGACTGGACGCGGCCCGCCGAGAGCTTCGGCATGACCTTCTTCCAGAGCACCGGGGAGACCTCGTAGCCGTAGAGCCGGTCGAGGATCCGCCGGGCCTCCTGGGCGTCGACCAGGGCGCGGTCGATCTCGCGCGGGTTGGCCACCGCCGCCTGGATCGCCGGCTTGGTGATCTCGTGGAAGACCATCCGCTTGACCGGCACCTTGGGCTTGAGCGTCTCCACCAGGTGCCAGGCGATGGCCTCGCCCTCGCGGTCCTCGTCGGTGGCGAGGAGGATCTCGTCGACCTCCTTGGCCAGCCGGGTCAGCTTGGTGATCTGCTGCTTGCGGTCGGCGGAGACCACGTAGAGGGCGTGGAAGCCGTTGTCGACGTCCACCCCGAGCCGGGCCCAGGGCTCGCCCTTGTACTTCGCCGGCACGTCGGCGGCGTTACGCGGCAGGTCGCGGACATGCCCGAAGCTGGCCTCCACGACGTACCCCGGGCCGAGGTAGCCCGAGATCGTCTTGGCCTTCGCCGGTGACTCGACGATGACCAGACGGGTGGTCCTGGCGTTGCTCGGCACGTCTCCTGCGACCTCACTCCTGCTCGTGGCCCGGCCGCCCACCGAGCGGCACCGCCGTGCTTCCGGGCCGCCAGCGGTCCGGATGTCCAACGTAACGCGCCGTCCGCGTTCGGGGTTTCGTGGGCGGCGAAGCCACCCGACAGCGGCGGTCGCCTCCCGACGCGGTGCGGACACATGTGCCGGACGGCGTCACCGTACACCGCGAATCCACCTGTGGGCGGGCCACTGTGTCGAACGTCGGCCCGCGACCGGCATCCCAGAGGATCACCCGTAGCCGCCTCCCGGCCACCCGCTGTCCCCTACCCGACAGCAGGCCAGAGCATGCGAGGGAGGCCGGAGAAGATCGCCCGGAAGGCGCGCCGGTCGGGCCACCCCGGTCCGGTTCGCACTTTCTGCGGGCGACCGACTACTCTCAGTAACTTGCCGTCGGGGATGTCGGGTGGTAGTGGGCGGCCGCTCCGCCGACCGGGATGTCAGGTGGTGCCGGGCGGCCACTCCGCCGACGGGGCGGCCGGCGGACGGTCACCGACCAGCTCGGCGAGGCGGGCCAGCCGACGTCGCCCGCTGATCCGGAACGCCGGCCCGTCCGGCTCCGCGTCGAGGAAGGCTCCGGGGAGTCCGACGGCGGCCAGCGCCCGGCGGACCGGCTCCCGACAGTGCTCGTCGGCCGCGCCGAGGCGCAGCCGGAAGCCGGACGGTTCGACGACACCCGCCGCGGCCAGCCAGAGCCGCAGCCGGCGACCGTTGAGGTGGAAGGTGGCGGGAGGCCGCTTGACCACCGGTTCGTCCCGGCCCACCGGCGGATCGGTCGGCCGGTCGGGTCCGTCGGGCAGCCAGGCCAGCGCGAGCGGGGCCAGGACGCTGGTGTAGGAGGTGCGGACCCGGTGCCGGTCCTCGATCGCCTCCCAGGCCGCCGTCAGCCCGCGCCGGGCCAGCTCGGCGACGAGCACGTGCACCCGCCAGGCGGCGTCCACCACGACCGACAGCCGGGCAGTGCCGCCCATCCGGACGATCTCGGCTGGTCCGGCGAGCAGCCCGGCCAGGTCGGCGGGGGACGGGTCGGCCGCCTCCGTACCGAAAAGGGAAAGCTGGCGGACCGGTCCGGGACCGGCCGGCGCGTCGGGTGGCGGTGTCAGCGACACTCCGGGACCTCGGCGAAGGCCTGCTTGAGTTCTTCCGAGTTGAGCTTGCTGGTGTCCAGCGCGCTCGCGTCGTACTCCTTGTTGAGGGTGTCCACCGCGCCGCGCACCCCGTCGTAGAACTCGGTCGGTTGGCCGGTGCCCAGGCCGGCGATGGTGCTCCGGGCCCGGCCGTAGGCGTCCCGGACCTTCGTCAGGGAGTCGAGGAACCCGGCGGAGACCTGTTCGCCGCGGTCGGTGTCCGGAACGCCGGCCGCCTCGACCCTGCCACGGGCCGTCTCGCTGGCCTCCTCGGCCCCGGAGAAGAGCCGGACCAGGTTCTCCTTGGCCTGCGCGGGGGTGGTCTGCGCGGTCATCTGCTGCTGGGTGCTGCTGGTCAGCTTGTTGATCTCCGCACGCCAGGGGGTGAGCGCCTCGCAGACCGCCGCGGCCCAGACCCGGGGCGTCGGTCCGGCACCGCACGCGCCGGCCACGAGGACGATCGTGGCCAGCAGCACCGTGAGCTTTCCGGCGGCTGCCGCCCGGCACGTACGCATGCGTTGCAGCGTACGGCCTCTGTCGTGATCCGCCACCCACCCATCGACGGATCACCGAGGTCACGCCCGGCGGGGGCGGGCCCACGGAGTCCCCGGTCGACGGTGTGCCGACCGGGGACTCCGTGGGCGTCGGACTCAGGCGCGAGCCGGCTCCGGCCGCTGGTCCGGGCTGCCGGCGGCGGCACCGCCCGAGCCGTCGCCGTCGGACATCGTCACGCCCTTGCGCTTGCTGACCAGCACCGCCGCGACGATGACCAGCGTCGCCACGACCGCGATGGTCACCCGCAGCGGGGTGTTCCGGTCGTCGCCGATGCTCCAGGCCACCACGGCCGGGGCGATCAGCAGCGAGACCAGGTTCATCACCTTGATCAGCGGGTTGATCGCCGGGCCGGCGGTGTCCTTGAACGGGTCGCCGACGGTGTCGCCGATGACGGTCGCGGCGTGCGACTCGGAACCCTTGCCGCCGAACGCGCCGTCCTCGACCATCTTCTTGGCGTTGTCCCAGGCACCACCGGAGTTGGACAGGAAGACCGCCATCAGGGTGCCGGCGCCGATCGCCCCGGCCAGGTACGACGCGAGCGCGCCCGGCCCGAGGCCGAACCCGACCGCGATCGGGGCCATGATGGCGAGCAGACCGGGGGTCATCAGCTCGCGCTGCGCGTCCCGGGTGCAGATGTCGACGACCTTGCCGTACTCGGGACGCTGGGTGCGGTCCATGATCCCGGGCAGCTCGCGGAACTGCCGGCGGACCTCCATCACCACGGCACCGGCGGACCGGGAGACCGCGTTGATGGCCAGGCCGGAGAAGAGGAAGACCACCGCCGCGCCGATGATCAGGCCGACCAGGTTGCGCGGGTTGGCCACGTTGAGCGCGTTCAGGATCTCCGCGCCGACGTCCCCGACCCCGGCGTCGGAGTACGCGGTGCGCAGCGTGTCGGTGTACGAACCGAACAGCGCGGTGGCGGCGAGCACCGCCGTGGCGATGGCGATGCCCTTGGTGATCGCCTTGGTGGTGTTGCCGACCGCGTCCAGCTCGGTGAGGGTCCGCGCGCCGTGCTCGTCGATGTCGCCGGACATCTCGGCCACACCCTGCGCGTTGTCGGAGATCGGGCCGAAGGTGTCCATGGCCACGATCACGCCGACGGTGGTGAGCAGGCCGGTGCCGGCCAGCGCGACCGCGAACAGGGAGAGGGTGATCGAGCTGCCGCCGAGCAGGAAGGCGCCGAAGACACCGGCCCCGATGAGCAGCGCCGAGTAGACCGCCGACTCCAGGCCGACGCTGATGCCGGCGAGGATGACGGTGGCCGGGCCGGTCTGCGAGCTCTTGCCGATGTCCTGCACCGGGCGCTTGTCGGTCTCGGTGAAGTAGCCGGTCAGCGCCTGGATGGCGGCGGCGAGCACGATACCGATGACCACCGCGCCGATGGCGACCAGACGCGGGTTCTGGTCCGCGTCGGTGAGACCGCCCTCCAGGTCGGCGAAGCTCGCCGGCAGGTACGCGTAGGCGGCGATCGCCACCAGCACCGCCGAGATCACCGCGGAGAGGTAGAACGCCCGGTTGATCGCGGTCAGGCCGGAGCGGTCCGAGGCGCGCAGCCGGGTGATGAAGACGCCGACGATCGCGATGAGCACGCCGATGGTGGAGATGATCAGCGGGAAGACCAGGCCCTCCTCGCCGAACGCCGCCCGGCCGAGGATCAGGGCGGCGACCAGGGTGACCGCGTACGACTCGAACAGGTCGGCGGCCATGCCGGCGCAGTCGCCGACGTTGTCGCCCACGTTGTCGGCGATGGTGGCCGCGTTACGCGGGTCGTCCTCGGGGATGCCCTGCTCGACCTTGCCGACCAGGTCCGCGCCGACGTCGGCGGCCTTGGTGAAGATGCCGCCGCCGACCCGCATGAACATGGCCAGCAGCGCGGCGCCGAAGCCGAAGCCCTCCAGCACGGTCGGCGCGTCGCCCCGGTAGATGAGGACGACCAGCGCCGCGCCGAAGAGGCCGAGGCCGACGGTGAGGAAGCCGACCACACCGCCGGTGCGGAAGGCGATCTTCATCGCCGCCTCACGACCGCCCTGCCGCTCCCGAGCGGCGGCGGCGACCCGCAGGTTGGCCCGGGTGGCGAGCCACATCCCGGCGCCGCCGATGAAGGCGCTGAAACCCGCGCCCACGACGAAGAAGGCCGACCGGCCGATCTTCACCATGGTCTCGCTGCCGTCGGTGCCGTGCACCGGCAGCAGGAAGAGCAGTACGACGGCGATGACCACGAACACCGCGAGTGTCCTGAACTGCCGGAGCAGATAGGCCGAGGCGCCCTCCTGGACCGCCCCGGAGATCTCCTGCATGTTGGTGGTGCCCTTACCGGCTGCCAGTACCGCCTTGGTCAAGGCGGCGGCGAAGACGAGCGCCACCAGCGCGATGACCGCGGCGATGACGACGTACGACACGTTGGCGCCGGTAAGGGAGAGCTCGCCGCCGTCGGCGGCAAAGATCCCGGACATCTGTGTCCTCCTGAACCGAACACTCGCGTCGGCTGGTGGGACGTACCCGCCGACGCCTGGATGCGGACTCACAAGCGGAGCCGACCCACCATCGGGCACGCGAGCAGCGAAGATCACCTATAGCCGCTGGTGGTGGGCGGGACGCTTGCTGACAACCCGCGTACTGTAGCCCTAACCAGTGTCGGAGGTCACACCGAGGGTACGCGTCGGGTGGATGATCTTCATCGCTGTGGTATGCGAGGAAATCTGATATAGGCGGTGCTCACAGTAAGAAGGCCGCGCCCCGCGACGGGGACACGACCTTCGTTGATGTGCTGTTCTGCGCCGGACCGAATCTTCGCCGGACCGAACGCGCTCCGGCGGGACCGGCCTTCTGCGCGAAGCCGTCAGCGGCCGACCGGCCAGACCATCCGGACCTCGGTGCCGATGCCCTCGTCGACCGGCCGCACCTGGAGGTCCTCGACGAACCCGGCGAGCAGGGCGAACCCGACGCCCGTGGTGAGCGCCTCGTCGGTGAGCGACTCGTTGGCCAACTCGTCCGGCGGGAGCGCGGCGAGCCCGATACCGGCCTCGATCGGCGCCCGGTCGACCACCCGCACCGCGTACGCCCCACGGTCGGACATCTCCACCAGCACCGGCTCGGGAATGTCGTACTGCCGGTGCAGGGCGACCGCCCGGGTGCACGCCTCACCGATGGCGAGGCGTACCTCGTCCAGCAGATCCTCGCGGACCCCGGCCCGTCGGGCGACCGCCACGCCCACCAGGCGGGCGGTACGGACGTGGACCGGAGCGGGTGAGAAGGAGAGCCGGACCGTGGCCATCACGCGCCCGGAGCGGACGGGTCGGCGGCGATCGCCGCGGCGACCGTCGGGTGCAGCGGGAAGACCTGGTCGAGCGCGGTGATCCGGAAGATCTTGAGCAGCGGCTCCTTGTCGCAGACCAGGGCGAAGGTGCCGCCGACCGACCGGAGCCGCTTCAACGCCCCGACCAGCACCCCGAGACCGGTGGAGTCGAGGAAGTCGACCCGGCCCAGGTCGACCACGACCTTGCGGGCGCCGCCGTCGATCAGCTCGATGAGCCGTTCGCGCAGGCGGGGAGCGGTGTAGACGTCGACCTCACCGCCGACCTCGAGCACCGTGTGCTCGCCCTCGCCGTGAGTCGCCAGCGACAGCTCCATCGGTCCTCCCTCGCAAGAGCCGCAAACTCTCCTGGGCATCTAACCATCCCCGTCGCCGTACCGAGCAGGTCACCGGCGGCGCGCATCTCCTTACCCAGACCCGGGTGGTCGAATGCCGCTTTCCGGTGCGAGAGTGCCAGGGTGACCTCCGCCGCCATCGTGTCGACCGGCTCCGGCCCCGGGCGCTCCCCGGCCGAGCTGCTGCGGCGGCTGCGGGCCCGGACCGCCGCCGACCCGGTGACCCACGTCGAGCGGGTGCCGCCCCGGTCGGGCGTACCGGTGCCCTGGCCGGCGTGGGCTCCGCCGGAGCTGCGCGCGGCGTTCGAGCGACGCGGCGTGGTCGCGCCGTGGCGGCACCAGGCCGAGGCGGCGAACCTGGCGTACGACGGCCAGCACGTGGTGGTCGCCACCGGCACCGCGTCCGGCAAGTCCCTGGCGTACCAGCTCCCGGCGCTGGCCACCCTGCTGGCCGACCCCCGGGCCACCGTGCTCTACCTCGCCCCCACCAAGGCGCTCGCCGCCGACCAGTTCCGGGCCGTCGCCGAACTGGAACTCGAGGGGGTACGCCCCGCCTGCTACGACGGGGACACCCCGCGCGCCGAGCGGGAGTGGATCCGTCGGCACTCCCGTTTCGTGCTGACCAATCCGGACATGCTGCACCACGGGATCCTTCCCGGGCATGCGCACTGGTCCGGCTTCCTGCGCCGGCTGACGTACGTGATCGTCGACGAGTGCCACACCTACCGTGGTGTCTTCGGCTCGCACGTCGCCCACGTGCTGCGTCGGCTGCGCCGCCAGTGCGGGGGCACCCTGCGTCCCTCGGCCGCACCCGCGCCCCGCCGCCGGTCCGACCTCGGCCCGGGACGCTCCGACCTCGGGCCGGTGGTGAACGCCCCGACCACGCCGACCGCCGGCACCGCCCGCCCGACGCCGACGTTCGTACTGGCCTCGGCCACCTCCGGCGACCCGGCGACGGCGGCCGGCCGACTGACCGGGCTGCCGGTGGCCGCCGTCACCGAGGACACCTCGCCACGCGGCGGGGTGACCTTCGCGCTCTGGGAGCCACCGCTGCTGCCCGCCACCGCCGACGACACGTCGCAGGACCTGACCCAGGTCCGCCGGTCGGCGCTGCGGGAGACGTCCGACCTGCTCGCCGACGCGGTCGTCGAGGGGGTACGCACCCTCGCGTTCGTCCGCTCCCGGCGGGGTGCCGAGGTGGTGGCGAGCAGCGCGCGCCGTGCCCTCGACGAGGCGGTGCCCGGGCTCGGCGCGCGGGTGGCCGCGTACCGGGCCGGCTACCTACGAGAGGAGCGGCGTGAGCTGGAACGGGCGCTGCTCGACGGCGAACTGCTCGGGCTGGCCTCGACCAACGCCCTGGAACTCGGCGTCGACCTGGTCGGGCTGGACGCGGTGCTGATCTGCGGATACCCGGGCACCCGGGCCTCGCTCTGGCAGCAGGCCGGACGGGCGGGACGCTCCGGCGGCGAGGCGCTCGCCGTGCTGGTTGCCCGGGACGACCCGCTCGACACCTACCTGGTGCACCACCCGGAGGCGCTGTTCGGTACGCCGGTCGAGGCGACCGTGCTCGACCCGGCCAACCCGTACGTGCTGGCCCCGCAGTTGGCCTGCGCGGCGGCCGAGTCCCCGCTGACCGCCGCCGACCTGGAACTCTTCGGGGACGGGGCGAAGGAGGCGGTGGACGCGCTGGTCGCGGCGGAGGCGCTGCGGCAGCGCCCGACCGGCTGGTACTGGCGGCACCGGGAGCGGCCCGAGGTGGACCTGCGCGGCGAGGGGGGCGCCCCTATCTGCGTGGTCGAGTCGGCGACCGGGCGCCTGCTCGGCACGGTCGACGGTGGCTCGTCGCATTTCCTGGTCCACCCCGGCGCGGTCTACCTGCACCAGGGCGTCTCGTACGTGGTGGACGAGCTGGACCTGGCCGACGGCTGCGCACTGGTGCACGCCGAGGAGCCGGACTGGTCCACTCACGCCCGGGACGTCATCTCCCTGTCGGTGGTGTCGGTCCGGTCGTCCGTCGACGCCGGCCCGGTCCGGCTGTTCCTGGGCGAGGTCGACGTGACCAGCCAGGTGGTCTCGTACCAGCGGCGGCGGCTCTCCTCCGGCGAGGTGATCGACACCCGGCCGCTGGACCTGCCGGCCCGGGAGCTGCGGACGGTCGCGGTCTGGTTCACCGTCACGCCCGAGGCGCTGGCCGGGGCGGGGGTGGAACCGGCCGACGTGCCGGGCGGACTGCACGCCGCCGAGCACGCCGCGATCGGGCTGCTGCCGCTGATGGCGACCTGTGACCGCTGGGACATCGGCGGGCTCTCCACGGCGCTGCACCCGGACACCGAGGCGCCCACGGTCTTCGTGTACGACGGACACCCCGGCGGGGCGGGCTTCGCCGAGCGGGCGTACGGGACGGCGGCGGCGTGGCTGCGCGCCACCCGGGACGCGATCGTCGAGTGCGGCTGCGAGACCGGGTGCCCGTCGTGCGTCCAGTCCCCGAAGTGTGGCAACGGCAACAACCCGCTCGGCAAGGCGGACGCGGTGAAGGTCCTCGAGGTGGTCCTGACCCACCTGCCCGACGAATCACGGGCATAGCGCTCCCGTCGGGGCTCCTCCCCCCGGTGGCGGGGCGGCAACCTCATGATCAATTCTGCCGGTGGAGTGGGGATGTGCGAGAGTCTGCCGCATCAGACGGAAGGAACCCCTCATGCAGCCCGACCAGCTCCAAGCCCAACAGCGGTTCCACATCCGGCAACGCCTGCGGTTCATGGTCAACCAGTACGAGGTCCACGCGGTCGCGCCGGACGGCTCGGAAGGCGGCCTGCTCGCCTTCGCGCAGCAGAAGCGGCTCGCGTTCAAGGAGCAGGTGACCATCTACACGGACGACAGCAAGCAGCAGCCTCTGCTCGGCTTCAAGGCCCGGCAACGGCTCGACGTCGGGGCCACCTACGACGTCACCGACGCCGTAGGCAACCCGATCGGCCTGTTCCGTAAGGACTTCGCCCAGTCGCTGCTGCGCTCCACCTGGCACGTCGAGCAGCCCGGCCTGCCGCCGACGACCGGCCAGGAACGCAGCATGCCGGTGGCCCTGCTCCGGCGGTTCGTCGACTCGCTGTCCTGGCTGCCGTACCACTTCGACTTCGTCGCCGACGGTCAGCCGATCTTCTCGGTGGTCAAGAAGTGGGGACTACGCGACCGCTACACCGTCGAGGTGACGCACCCGCAGATCGACCGCCGCCTCGTCATCGCGATGGCCATCGGCTTGGACGCCCTCCAGAGCCGTTGACGCCACCTGGCAGCCGACCGAAGCGATAGCCAGCATCGCCCTCGGAGGGGCAGAGTCCAAGGATCGGGCAGCGATCATCAAGGCCGCGTCCGGCCTGTTCCGGTGGTGGCCTCGCTGATCAAGCGTGGGTAGTCGTCCTCGGTGCGCGGCGGGGTTGTGGAGCTTTTACCAGTCTCCGTAGCCCCGCCGGCTGCACGAAGATCGACCGACAAGGAGACGCCATGAAGGCGCTCGACCACCAGTGGCGCACCAGCAGCCGCAGCGGCGGCAACGGCGCGTGCGTAGAGGCCCGGTACGCCGACGCCACCGCCCAGGTCCGCGACAGCAAGGACCGGCAGGGGCCGGTGCTCTCCTTCACCGCCGACCAGTGGACCGGCTTCGTCCAGGGCATCAAGTCCGGCACGTTCAACGCCTGAGCAGCAAGCATCGGATTGGACACCCTCGAGAGTCGCTGACGCCGAACGGTAGCCGGGTCACCGTCGAACCCGGCTCAGCCGCGTACCGGGCCGGCGCGGGAGGTGACGGCGGCCTTCCGGTGCAGCCCGGGCAGCGGCTCGACGGTCACCTCCGCGGTCACCTGGAGGTCCAGCCCGTCCAACTGGCACCGGGTCAAGCGGGCACCGTTCGCGGCGGCCAGTTCGCCGGCCCGGCGGCAGGCGCTCTGCTCGCCCCGGAGGCTGATGCCGGCGCCGGCCAGGGCGGCGAAGTCGGCCGCCACCCGGGCCTGCTGGCGGGCCGTACGCGCGGCACCCACCCCTGCACCAAAGACCCCGACCAGCAGAAACACCAGCCCCACTGCGAGCAGCAGGACGCTCGCCCCACCCCGGTCCCCCGCCAGCGCCTGCTCACCTCGCCCGACCTGTGACCGCCTCCCTTCCCGGATCACCGTCATGACGCCGGAGCGGGTGTGCCCGGCTCGACGGCGGCGACCGCCGTGGCGGCCACGGTGACCCGGGGCAGGTTCGCGCCGAGCGCCCGTACCGGGGCCCGCACCGTCACGGTCACCCGCTCCTCGCCCACCTGAACTGCGATGTCGGCCCCGGCCGGAGCGACCCGGGCGCCGGCCGTCCGCCCGCTCTCGCCCCGGGAGGCGGCGAGCGCCGCCTCCCGGGCCGCGTCCAGACAGGTGGCCTTCGTGGTCACCGCGTTGACCGCAGTCAACCCGGCCAGGAGTAAGAGCATCAGCGCCGGCAGGCCGGCCGCCAGCTCAGCCGTGAAGGAGCCTCGATCGGCGGTGTCCGGGGTGCGGCCGGGCACCTCAGCGCGGCCACCGGGCCGCCCGAGGAGCGCACCGACCGCCGCCCCGGCAACACGCGGACCACGGCCGGCCCACCGGCGCCCGGTCACTTGAGTGCCCGGTCGATCACCGCGGTCAGTGCCGACTGCACGTTGCCGCTGGTCAGCACCTTCAACAGGATGCCGGCGAAGGCGACGGCGGCGAGGGTGCCGACGGCGTACTCGGCGGTGTTCATCCCGGCGTCCCCGCGCAGGCGGGCCATCAGTTTGCGCACGGTCTGGTCCTTTCTCGACGGTTGTCAGAGCACGTCGCCGAGGACGGCGACGATCACCGGCACCAGGCCGGCGAGTATGAAGGCCGGCAGGAAGCAGAGCCCCAACGGCAGCACGATCAGCACGCCCGCCCGGCGGGCCGACGCCTCGGCGGCGAGCGCCCGATCGGTCCGGAGGTCGTCGGCGAGGCGGGCCAGTGCCCCGGCCAGTGCCGCGCCGCTCTGGGCCGAGCGGACGGCGGCGGTCACCAGTCGGTCCGCCCCGTCCACCGGAGCGAGATGCATCCACGCCTCCTCCGGTGTTCCGCCGAGCAGGAGGGTGCGGCCGACCCGACCGAGCCGGTCGGCGAGCGGCCCGCCGAGCGCCTCCGCCACGGCGATCACCGCCCGGTCGACGGGTGCGCCGGCCCGCATCGCCGCAGCCAGCAGGTCGGCGGCGAGCGGCAGATCGGCGACCTCGGCGAGCCGGCGGTCCCGGACGGTCGGCGGCTCGATCCGCCGGAGCAGCCGGTCGAGCGCCCCGGCGGCCACCACCCCGCCGGCCAGCCCGAGCCAACCGCCGACGACCACGGCGACCGCGACCCCGGCCAGACCGGCGGTGAGCCGGATGACGTCCGGTCGCCGCTGTGGCGTCGCCGCCGTGGCCCGGTCGCGCGGTCGTGCCAGCAGGGCCGACAGGCGGCCGGACCGGCGGTGCGCCCTGCCGACGACCAGTGCCGCGACGACCAGGCAGCCGGCGGCGACGAGCTGGCTGGCACCGACGCTGACCAACCCGGCCGTTGCCACGGGACCGGGGGCGAGCACCGTGGAACCAGCGGCCAGGGCCGTGAGCGGGGCGGGCATCAGACGGCCCGCCCGGGCGTGGCGCCGAGCCGCTCGGCCCAGAGCAGTCCGACGACCTGGAGCACGGTGGCCGCAACCACGCAGCCAGCGCCGATCGGGGTGTGCAGCAGCACCCGGAGCGGGTCGACGCCGATGCCGTACCCGAGGGCGATGCCGCCGAGCGGCAACCCGGCAAGCAGCCAGGCGGTGGCCTGGGCCCCGGCGGCCTGGGCGGCAGCGGCGGCCAGGCCCCGGTCCATCGCCCGCAGGTCGGCCTCGATCCGCTCCACCAGCTCGGCCAACGGCGCACCCGTACGGTCGGCGAGGCGGGTCGCTGACCGGGTCAACCGGTCGATCCGGTCGAGGCCGACCAGCTCGGCGGCGGAACGTTCCGGCCGGTCGACCGGGGCCGGCAGTCCGGCCCGCAGGTCGGCGGCGAGCGCGCCGAGCTGGTCCAGCCGGTGCCGCCAGAGGCGGTCCGCCGACCGGGTCGCCCGACGCCGGAGCAGCGCCCGCACGCCGAGGGCGGCGTACGCGGCGGCCACCACGGCGGCCACCGGGCCGGCGACAAGGCCACCGCCGGTCGCCCCGACAGCGGCTCCCAGCAGGACGCCCCGCCCCGGTGACACCGCCCAACGGCGGGTGCTGCCGCGATCGGCGTCGTCGACCTGCCCGGCGGTGCCGGTGGCCGTGCCTGATGGCACGCCCCGGTCGGCCAGGAGGGTTGCGGCGGCTCGGAGGCTGCCGTCCCGGCCGCCGGGCACGAGCAGGTCTGGTTCCTCGGACCCCCCGGCCGGCCGGGACGGGTCCCGGCGGGTGGGTGGCCCGCCTGACGGCCGCCGACCGGTGGCCCGGATCGGCCCGGGCAGCCGGAACCTCGGGACGTGACGGACGTACCGAGGACGCGCCGTCGGGTCAGGGGTGGTGGGCTGCCCAGATCGGAACAGGTCCCGATACCGGGCGCGGACCCCGCCCGCCGGCCAGCCGATGACGGCGGCGGCCGAGAGCACCAGCAGCACCACCGGCCAGGCGGTCGCGCTCACGCCGGCGTCCCCTCGGCACCGGTCCACGGGTGGGACAGGATCGGTGGCAGGGGCACGCCGCGCTGCTGGAGCAGCACGCCGAGGGCTCGGCCGGCGAGCCCGAGACCACGCCCGCGTACCCACACGGGCACCACCGTGACCAGGCGCTCCGGCCCGTCGGGCAGGAGCAGGGAGATCGATTCGAGCACCCGGCCGCTGCGGCCGCGCCGCATCTGGAGCAGCACCTGGAGGGCAGCGGCCACCTGGGCGTGCAGGGCCGCGCGGGGCAGCCCGCCGAGCAGGCCGAGCGCCTCCAGCCGGGCCGGTACGTCCGACGGGGCGTTGGCGTGCAGCGTGCCGGCGCCGCCGTCGTGGCCGGTGTTCAGCGCGGCCAGCAGGTCGACCACCTCGCCGCCCCGACACTCGCCCACCACCAGCCGATCCGGTCGCATCCGCAGCGCCTGCCGGACCAGGTCGGCGAGGCCCACCGCCCCCGATCCCTCCACGTTGGAGGTGCGCGCCTGCAACCCGACGACGTGCGGGTGCACCGGGCGCAGTTCGGCGGCGTCCTCGACCAACACGATCCGCTCGGTGGCCGGAACCAGCCCGAGCAGGGTGTTGAGCAGGGTGGTCTTGCCGGAGCCGGTACCCCCGCTGACCAGGTACGCCAGCCGGGCCGCCACGATGGCGGCGAGCAGCGGGGCGACCGGCCGGGGCACGGTGCCGTGCTCCACCAGTTCGTCGAGGGTGAACGGACGCTGTCGGAAGGTGCGCAGCGACAGGTAGGGCCCGCTGGTCGCCACCGGGGGCAGGACGGCGTGCAGCCGGGTGCCGTCGGCGAGCCGCGCGTCCGCGTACGGGGATCCGTCGTCGAGCCGACGGCCCGCACCGGCCGCGAGGCGCTGCGCCAACCGGCGTACGTCGTCCACGGTGCCGACCGGGACGGCCACCTGTCGCAGGCCGTCGCCCCGGTCGACCCAGACCCGGGTTCCGTTGACGAGAATGTCGGTGACCTGGGCATCGGCCAGGAGCGGCCCGAGTGGCCCGGCACCGACGAGGTCGTCGTGGACCCGGTCGGCCATCCGCAGCACCACCGTGTCACCGAGCACTGCGGCGGCCGGCTCGGCCCGGACTGCGGAGACGACCGCGGCGGGGGTGACCGGGGTGGCCTCGGCGGCGAAGCGCTGGCGTACGCGGGCAGAAAGGTCGCCGACGACGGCGGCCGGACGGTCCGACAGGTGTCGCGCGGCGCGGGACTGGTCGGTCATGCGGCGCCCTCGACGGACAGGCCGGTCAGGTCGGCGACGATGCGCTGGCAGAGGGCGGCGAGCGGGCCACGGCCGGTCGCCGCCGGCGCCTCGCCCCGTTCCAGCCCCCGGGAGATGCCCGGCTCGGGCCGCAGCGTGCCGGCGAGCGGCAGGCCGAGCGCCCGCGCCACCTCGCCGGCCTTGAGCCGACCCGGCGCAGGCCCCCGGACGATCACCGCCAGGTCGGTGCAGTGCGGCCCGGCGGCGGCGACCACCTGAGCTGCGGCGGCGGTGGCCCGCAGCTCGGCCGGGACCACCAGGAACACCCGGTCGGCGGCCTGTAGGGCGAGCACGGCCGCGTCGTCGAGCTGTCGGGGCAGGTCGACCACGACCATGTCCCGGCCCCGGCGGGCGGCGTCGAGGGTGGCGGCCATCGCCGGCGCGGGCAACGGCAACGGGTCGCCCCGGTCCCCGGAGAGCACCACCAGGTCGCCCCGGCTGGGCAGGGCCCGGACCAGGGTGGGCGGATCGACCCGGCCGTCGGCGTCGGTGAGCGACGGCCAGCGCAGCCCTTCCAACTGCTCCCAGCCGAGCACCAGGTCCAGGCCACCACCGAGCGGGTCAGCGTCGACGAGAAGCGTCCGGAGCCGTGCCCGGGCGGCGGTGACCGCCAGGCCACCGGCGAAGACGCTGGCACCCGCCCCACCTCGTCCGCCGAGCACGGCGACCACCCGGGCGTCGGCGGTCGTCTGTTGCGGCACGCACTCGGCGAACCGGTCGACGAGCCAGGGTTCGGCTGCGGGCAGGGTCGCGACGTGTTCCGCCCCGATCAGCTCGGCGACCTCCCAGCCGGGATCGGCCGTATCGGTGCGGGCCACCAGTACGAGCCGGGCCCGCCGGGGCAGCCGGGCGCGCAGGCAGGGTTGCGCCTGGTCACCACCGACGAGCACCAGCGGGGCCGGCGACCACCGGGACCGCGCCGCCGCCGGGTCGGCGGCCACCTCGACCTCCGTACCGCCGGCTGCGGCGAGCCGGAGGAGGTCGTCGAGGAGGTCGACGTCCGCAGTGACGACCAGGGGGAGCCGTCGGTGCGGCCGGACATCGGTACGGGGTGGCATCGCGGCCTCCAACAGTCAGGCTCGGGGGTGCTCCCGAGAGACTGCGCCGGCGCGTACCGGACGCGCTGACGGAGCCGCCGTACCTGTGGACAACCGGAGCGCCTGTGGACAACGCCCGCCACGGCAGTCGATCTGCTATGGGGAACGGTGTCCGCGCAGCCCGCGCCCGTGATCGCGACTGACCGCCCCGACGGGGGTCTATTGACGCGCGCAAAAATTCATTACGGATAATCGTGGATCCGTGCCGCCCCATCCGGGCAGCACCCGGAGCGGAGATCATCATCCATGACTCGTGCAGCAGGGTCCGGGCCGGAGGACGAGGGCCGACGACGGCCCCGTCTGGCCTGGTGGGCGTACACGTTGGTCGCGCTCGTGGTCGGCGGGCTGACCGTCGCGGTGGTCTGGGCGCTCGACACCGCCGTCACGCCCGTACGCCGGCCGGCGGCCGAGCCGTCGGTGGCGGCGATCCCGCTGCCCACCTTCGTGGACACGACGCCGAAAGCGGCACCCGGGCGGACCGCGGCGAAGACCTCCGCCACCGCGTCCCCCTCCCCGTCACCGACCGCCGCGACCCCGTCCCCCGACCCGAGCGCCTCCACCGGGGACCGGCCCGAACCCTCCCCGACCCGGTCCGCCTCGCCGGGCGTCGTGGAGTTGACCCCGCTCCCCGCCGAGCAGGAACGTGACCTGCACTCGGTGAACGGTGGGGCGGACACCACCGTCGAGTTCGTCAACCAGCGGGACGGACACGTGATCGTGTACTGGCTGAACCACTGGGGTTACCGGGTGCGCATCGAGCGGCTGTCACCGGGTGAGTCCCACCGGGAGGACACCAACGTCGGGTATCCCTTCGTGGTCACCGACGGCAGCGGCCGGGCGCTGGCCGTCTTCCAGCCGGTAGCGTCGCCGGCCCGGGCCGTCATCCGGTAGCACGCCGGACGACGACCACACGCCGCGTCCGGGCGCGGCCCGGCGAGCACCCGCGTCCGGCCGCTCCCCCGTCACCGTGGACGGCCCGGGCCGAGGGGTCGCTCACCCCTCGCCCAGGACCTCACGCAGCCGGACGGCGAACCGCTCCGGGGCGTCGACGAAGCCGATGTGGTCGCCGGGGAACATGGTCGGCGCGAGGCCCAGGCCGGCGGCGAGCGCCCGGGACGTACGGTCGCAGAGCTGACCGGTGGACTCCTCACCGATGCCGACCACGATCCGGGTCGCCGAGGCGCGCAGGGCGGCCAGGTCGGGCTGCCAGCGGGTAGTCGGGATCAGCATGTGCGCGTACTGGAAGTGCTCGTCCGCCACCGCCTGCGGGTCGCGTTCCCCGCCGAACATCGCCTCGGTCACCTCCTCGGGCAGTTGGATGTTCGCCACCGCCAGGAACTGCCGCCACGCGCCGACCGGGTCACCGGCCAGGTACGTGGCGACCATCTCCTCGGTACGGGCCCGCAACTCCTCCCGGTCGTCGAGCAGTTCGTCGAGCGGCGGCTCGTGGGCGATCACGGTGTGCACCTGGCCGGGGTGGGCCTGCGCGAACGCCAGCGCGCTGACCGCGCCGCCGCTGGAGCCGAGGACCACGGCCGGCCCGGCGTCGAGGTGGGCCACCAGCCGGGAGAGGTCGTCGGCGCGCATCTCCGGGGTCGAGTCCCGGTCCGGGTCGTCGACCCTGCTGCGGTGGATGCCCCGGGGATCGGTGGTGAGCACGGTGTGGTCGACGGCGAGCAGGTCCGCCAGGGGTACGAACGCGGCGGCGTCCATCGGCGCGCCGACCAGCACCACCAGCGGGCCCTGTCCGCGTACCTCGTAGTGGAGGGTGGCGTCGGCGACCCGCAGGGTCCCGACGGTGGCGGAAGTGGTCGCAGTGGGGCTCATCAGGTCCTCCGTGGTACGGGATGAATCGTTCGGTCGAAGAGGTGACTCCCGCTGTCGGGCAGAATCGTCGCTCGTGGGGGACATTTTTCGGACGGTCCCGAGCCGGCCCACGGAGGTGGCGGCCGACTCGGTCCTGGACCGGGCCCGGACCGGCGACGACGAGGCGTTCAACCACCTCGTGGCACCCCTACGCCGGGAGTTGCACGCCCACTGCTACCGGATGCTCGGTTCGACCCACGACGCCGACGACGCACTCCAGGACGCCCTGCTGCGCGCCTGGCGGGGGCTGCCGCGCTTCGAGGGGCGCAGCTCACTGCGCTCGTGGCTGTACTCGGTGGCGACCCGGGTCTGCCTGGACACGGTGGCGGCCCGGGGGCGGCGCGCCCTGCCGGTGGACCTCGGCCCGGCCAGTGACAGTGCCGTGGTCGGTGACGCGCCGCTGGACGGGATCGCCTGGCTGGGGCCGTACCCGGATCGGGATCTGGCGGACGGCCCGGCGCACCCGGACGCACGCTGTGAGCAGCGGGAGGCCGTCGAACTCGCGTTCGTCGCCGCCCTCCAGCACCTGCCGGGCAACCAGCGGGCGGCGCTGCTGCTCTTCGAGGTGCTCGGCTTCTCGGCCGCCGAGATCGCCACCATGATGAACACCTCGACCACGTCGGTGAACTCGGCGCTGGCCCGCGCCCGCCGGCTCGTCGCGGACCGGGTCGGCCCGGCCAGCCAGCAGCACACGCTGCGCAAAATCGGTGACGCGCGGCTGCGGCAGATCGTCGACGGGTACGCCACGGCGCTGGAGAACGCCGACGCGGACGCCCTGGTGGCGCTGCTGACCGAGGACGTCACCTGGTCCATGCCGCCGCTGCCCGCCTGGTACACCGGGCGCCGGGCGGTCACCGACTTCGCGGTACGGGTGCCGCTGAGCACGTGCGGGACGTGGCGCCACCTGCCCACGCACGCCAACGGGCAGCCCGCCGTGGCCAGCTACCTCGACCCCGACGGCAGCGGTACGCACCGCGCCTGGTCGATCGACGTGCTGACGCTGCGTGGCGACCGCGTCGCGGCGATCACCTCGTTCCTGGACCCCGAGGTCTTCGGCCACTTCGGCCTCCCGGCCAGCCTCCCCTGACCCGGGCCTCCGCGGCTACTCCGCCAGGTACCCCGTAGCGGGGTCGATGTCGGCGAGGAAGTCACGGATGTGGCGCTCCATCTCGGCACGGCTCATCGCGGGCTCGGCAGGCCCGGAGAGCGCGAAGCCGTACTCGTGCGGCCCGGTGAGCCAGTCGAAGTCGTACGTGCCGGGCGCGCCGGCCCGGGTACGGACGCGAAACTCCTGCCCGTCGACCGTCAGCGTCACCGGGTCGCCCTGATATCTGGTACGCAGGTGCTCGGGCACGAGACCCGGCTCCGGTTCGCTCGACACTCATGCTCCTCTCCCGGGCCGACCAGAGGGCGACCCTCGTCGGAAAGTCAACCTGAAGTAGCAACGAGCGTGACATGCCACCCTTGCCCCATGTCGGCCGCTGTGTCGGGCACGAAGCGGGGCTGCCGGCGCTCTGTCGCGCCGGCCGGCTGCCATGATCGGGAGCCATGCGGGTTCGTCAGTACGTGTACTTCTCGTTGCAGTCGGATCAGATGCCGGCGGACGAGATGGCGGCGCGATTGGACATGGAGGCAGACGAAGCCAAGGTCAAGGCCAGCAGGAGAGCGAATCCTCCGGTGCCGCGTTGTCACGCGTGGAAGGTTGTTTGCCGTGATGACGGCCTGACGGTAGATGAGCAGATCGATCAGGTAATAGGTCGACTCCAGCCGATCACCGATCGAATCGCGGCGCTCGCCCGGGAGATCGACGCGTCGGAGGGGGAATGGCCTGCCGCAACGCTCCAAGTGGTGCGCTACTTCGGTGACGAAGACAGCGAAGAAGAGAATCCGCAGCCGGATGACACTGACCTGGTCCGTCTACCCAGCCAGCATCAGCTTCTCGGCTGGCACCTCGACCGCCGTGTCCTGGAGTTCCTTCAGAACACGGGAGCCGAGCTGGACGTAGACGAGTACGGATACTAGCGGGACGCGGCCCAGACATGCTTGACGTTGCAACAATGTACGGCCCGGCTCCGCTGTCTCGGCGACGTAATCATGGTGACGGTCCTTCGATGGGCGGCAAGGATGGCGCTCATGGATGGTATGGATCACCAGCATCGACCCGTCGCGCTGGTTACCGGTGCCGGCCGCAGCGCCGGCATTGCCGCGTCAGTGGTGCTGAAGTTGGCTCAGACCGGGTGGGATGTCGGGTTCACCTACTGGACTCCGTACGACGCGAAGATGCCCTGGGGAGCAGATCCCGAGGCCGTGACGCAACTCAGCGACCAGGCCGGCGAACACGGGGCCAGAACTGTGGCCATCCAGGTGGACCTCAGTGACCCCCACACCACAAGTGCAGTCTTCGAGACGGTTGAGCACGAGTTGGGTCAGGTCACCGCACTGATCCTCGCTCACTGCGAGAGTGTCGACTCGGGCCTCGTCGACACCAGCCTCGAAAGCTTCGACCTGCACTTCGCGGTCAACACCCGGGCGAGCTGGCTTCTGATTCGCGAGTACGCCCAACGGTTCCAAGGGCCCCACGGCACCGGACGCATCATCAGCCTGACGAGTGACGCCACCGTCGGGAACCTTCCCTACGGAGCGAGCAAGGGTGCCCTGGATCGGATCACCCTGGCCGCTGCCCAGGAACTGGCCCATCTCGGCGTGACCGCCAACGCCATCAATCCAGGTCCAACCGATACCGGCTGGATGACCGCAGAGATCAAGGCGGCGGCCCTGCAGGCCACGCCGCTCGGGCGACTCGGGCGCCCACAGGACTGCGCAAACCTCGTCGCGTTCCTGTGCTCACCCGATGGAGGCTGGATCAACGGCCAACTCCTGCACAGCGACGGCGGCATCTCCTGAGCAGCGTTCCGCTTCAACCACGAGAGGCATAGGTGCGCCGGAGAGCCGGCACGGGGACCAGTGCATGGGAGACTGACTGGCAGGCAGCAGGGTCGTCCGCACGGTAATGGGCGGGACCCGGGGTGCGATCTGGGCCGTCAGCCCTGCTGCCTCCGACGGAGGCTCGTGACCGTTTCGGTGTGCAGGAATGATCGGTTGTCGGTGAGCTGCACGGCAACAATGTCGAGCTGGCCGAACGGTCGGTCACTGTCCACGCGTGTCCACCGTCGGACACGCCCGTCGTCACCCGGTGAGTCACCCACCCACCCACTCACGTCGCTGGGAAGGCCCGCGTACACATGGCTTCGACGTCACACAGCCCTTCATCCTCTTCGTAGACACAGATCGCACAGATGGAGAGGTCTCGACCGTCTGGCCTCGGGTGCACCTGAGGTGCATGCCCGCACGCGGGCCAGGGCTTACCTTCCTGACTGGTCATGCTGCGATCGTCGCTAGGGAGTCGGTTACCGCGGGAGGCTGGGAACATGGATGCGCTCGATGTCCTGGCAGAGTTCGGCGCAACTGGCCGGGTCGGTCTTCTTCGTCCCGGCGCCCGCCTACGAGGAGTCGCCGCAGCCTACGGGATGCCGTGGGACATCGGGCGGATCGAAAAACGCCACAGATGGCCGCACCTGTACTCCTACGGTGATGTCGAGTTTGTCTTATGCCGCTGCCGGATCATCACCTCAGTGATGGTCCAGACCTGGCGAGGGACGGTCGAGTTGCCGAGCGAAGCACGGCCGGGCGAAGTCATCGTCCTGCCCTCAAGACTGACCTTCGTTCAGGTGGCCGACGCCCTGGCCGCCGCAGGCTGTCGGTGGGAGCCGCTCAGGCCGATCGAGGGACAGTGCTGGCTGCGTACCCTGCCTCAACGCGTCGACTTCACCTTCGTCACTGACGATGGACCCGATCCCGTGCTGCACGGTGCAGGCACTTGGGCCCACGATCACGACTGCGTGCCTGCGGCAGCCGCCGAGGCCGCCTTCGCCGATGACTTCCCACCCGAGCAGGCCGACTGACCACCGTCTCTGCTCCCGGCTGTGCCGCCCCGGCATTGGGCGATCGTCTCGACGGCCGCCGGCGCGGGCCAAACCGGGAATAGGGACGACCCCCGTCGGGGGAGACGGGGGTCGTCGGGGAGTTCGGCTCCGGGGGGGATTGAGCCGAACCCGCTCAGCGGTTACGGGGGGTGCAACCGCCGAGGTCCGGGGTTTGTACAGATGTGAAAAGTCGTCGTAAGTACAAGCATGCCGTAGCAGACCTGCTCACGTCGAGTGGCGTAACGTCCACTCCCTGCGAATTTCCAACCCGCGCATGTGACCGTCGTCACAATCGCCCCGAGTGGCGGGGCGTGTTCGCAGGTGAGTGGCCTTGATCGCCCCCGGGTAGCCGCCGACCCTAGACCATCGGACTAGACTTTCGCGCCGTGGGCCGAGGTGCCGCTTTCTTCGATCTGGACAAGACCGTCATCGCCAAGTCGAGCGCCCTGGCGTTCGGCCGGCCGTTCTACCGGGACGGCCTGATCACTCGACGGGACGTTGTCAAGTCCGCGTACGCCCAGCTCATGTTCCGGCTGGGCGGCACGGACGAGCAGACCATGGCCCGCACCCGGGACTACCTGGCCACCCTCTGCAAGGGCTGGCAGGTGGAACAGGTCCGCCAGATCGTCGCGGAGACCCTCCACGAGCTGATCAACCCCTACGTGTACGCCGAGGCCGCCGCCCTCATCGAGGAACACCAGGCCGCCGGCCGGGACGTCGTCCTGGTCTCCGCCTCCGGCGAGGAGATGGTCCGCCCGATCGGCGAACTGCTCGGCATCACCGACGTCATCGCCACCCGGATGGCGGTGCAGGACGGCCGGTACAGCGGCGAGGTGGAGTTCTACGCGGCCGGCCCGAGCAAGGTCGAGGCGGTCGGCGAGTTGGCGACCGAACGGGGCTACGACCTGACCGAGTGCTACGCGTACTCCGACTCGTACAGCGACCGACCGCTGCTGGAGTGCGTCGGTCACCCCACCGTGGTGAACCCGGACCGACAGTTGCGCCGCCTGGCCACCGAGAACTCCTGGCCGGTGCTGGAGTTCCGGCACCCGATCCCGCTGGGCCGCCGCCTCCGGGAGCGCCCGGCCGTGCCGGTGGCCGCCGCCGCGCTCGGTGTCGGCGTCGGGGTCGCCATTGGCATCGCCTGGTACGGCCGGCACCGCCGCACTCGGATCGCCCCGGTCGCCTGACCGACCACCCACCTCCGCACTCCCGAAGCCCGGTACGGAAGAGCCGTACCGGGCTTCGTCGTGTCACGGACTCCCACCCCTCTTGAGCGACTGCTCAAATTCCCCTACCCTCGGTTTTGAGCGAGCGCTCAAAACCGAGGGGGCGGGTCAATGACGGAGCAGGCAGCAGCGGCACCACGGCCGCGCCGGACCAGCGCGAACTGGATCCTGGCCGGGCTGATCGGGGTCTTCGGGCTGGTGGTCTTCGTGATCGCCGTACGCGACGGGCGGGCTGACAGCGCACTGCTCTTCGTAGCGCTGCCGGTCCTGCTGGCCGCGGCCCTGGCCCTGTCCCCCGGGCGGACCTCGCACGGCCGGGTCTTCGTCGCCACCACCATCGCCCTGCTGCTGGCGGCGGTGGCCCTGCACGAGGGGGCGATCTGCGTCGTACTGGCCGCGCCCCTGGTCTACGCGGTGGCGCACGGCACGATGGGGTTCATCAACCTGGTCCGGCGTTCCTCCCGTACCTACTCGGTGATCCTCGTGCCGCTGCTGCTCCTGCCCGGCCTGGAGGGCAGCGGGATCGGGCCGAGGATCGCCCCGGAGCAGTCGGTCGAGGTGACCCGGGTCGTCGCGCTCTCCGCCGACGCGGTGGCCGCCCGCCTGGCAGCCGGTCCCCGACCCGTTCCGGTCCAGTCGCCGGCGCTGCGGCTACTGGGAGCGCCCCTGCCGGAGCACGTCGCCGGGTCCGGCCTCGCTCCGGGCGACCGGTGGACGTTCGGGTACCACGGCAGTGCGCACGGGCCTGGTGGCCACCTCGTCGCCGAGGTCGCCACCAGCGAACCCGGGCACCTGACCTTCCGCTTCCCCGAGGACACGACCATCAACGGCCGCTGGTTCACCTGGCGGCAGGCCGACCTGCGCTGGCAGGCGGTGGACGCCGGCACCACCGAGGTACGCCTCACCGTGGACTACCGGCGGGGCCTCGACCCCTCCTGGTACTTCGGTCCGCTCCAGGACGTCCTGCTCGACCAGGGCGGCGGGCACCTGCTCGACATGCTGGCGCTGCGGTGACCGCCGCCCGGTACCTCTGCCTGGGGCTGCCCCTGCTGGCGGTGCTGGCCGCAGCCCGGTGGGACCGGGACCGGGCCGCCCGCGCAGCGGCGCTGCTGGCCTTCGTGGCCGCCTTCGTCGGTGTCGCCGCCCTGCACGAGGTGGCCCGGACGACCGGCTGGTACGCCTTCGCCCCGGTCGACGGGGCGTACCGGGGGCTGCCGGTGGACCTGTGGCTCGGCTGGGCGGCGCTCTGGGGGCCGCTGCCGGTGCTGTTGCGTCGGGTGCTGCCCCTGCCGGTCGCCCTCGGCCTGCTGGGCTGGCTGGACGTGGTGACCATGCCCGCTCTGCGTCCCCTGCTCGTACTCGGACCGGACTGGCTGACCGGGGAGGTGGCCGGGCTGCTCGGGGTGGCGTTGCCGGCACAGTTGCTCGGTCGGTGGAGCGCCGACCGGCGGCACCTGTCCGCACGGGTCCTGCTCCAACTCGGGTTGTTCGGCGTCCTGCTGCTGTGGTTCCTGCCCACGGTGGCCTTCACCCTCGCCGGCGACTCCTGGACGTGGCTGGACGGGCTGTCAGCGTCCCGGCTGCTGCTCCTCGCCCAGGTGGCCCTGCTGGTCGCCACGCCGGCCGTGACGGCGGTGCACGAATTCGCCGTCCGGGGCGGCGGGACACCGTACCCGTGGGATCCGCCGGGCCGGTTCGTCACCACCGGCCCGTACGCCTATCTGGCCAACCCGATGCAGGCCGGCGCGGTGGCGCTGATGCTGCTCACCGCGCTGGTCGCCGGCAGTGCCGTGCTGGCGGTGGGGGCGGTGCTCGCGGTGGCCTTCAGTGTCGCGGTGGCCGGGCCGCACGAGGACCACGACCTGGACCACCGGTACGGACGGCGCTGGCGGGACCACCGCCGTCGGGTCCGCCCCTGGTGGCCCCGGTGGCGGCCGTACCTGCCCGGGGAGCCGGCGGTGCTCTGGCTGGACGACGACTGCGGGCCGTGTGCGGCGGTCCGGCGGTTCCTGGAACGCCGCCGCCCGGTGAGCCTCACGATCGCGCCCGCCGCACGGCACCCCACGGAAGTGCTGTGGCGGGCCGGGTACGCGGGCGGCGACGGCCACACGGAACGGGGGGTGGCCGCCGTCGCCCGCGCGCTCGAACACGTGCACCTCGGCTGGGCCTGGGTGGGCTGGATTCTGCGACTACCCGGG
This sequence comes from Micromonospora pallida, assembly GCF_900090325.1. NCBI lineage: Bacteria > Bacillati > Actinomycetota > Actinomycetes > Micromonosporales > Micromonosporaceae > Micromonospora > Micromonospora pallida. The sequence goes on from NZ_FMHW01000002.1 coordinate 5,561,966, forward strand.
ATCATCTGGCTGGCGCAACTCGTGACCGATGCGATGATCGCACCACCCCACCCGTCGCGGCCTCGAGGAGAGCGATGTCCGACACCAAGCGCCGCCTCATCGACGGGGCGATGGCGGCGATCCGCCAGCACGGCATCGCCGGGGTCTCGGCACGTACCATCGCCGCCGCGGCCGGGGTGAACCAGGCGCTGGTGTTCTACCACTTCGGCAGCGTGGACGAACTGCTGGCGGCAGCCTGCCGGGCCGGCACCGCCGAGCGGGTCGCGAGCTGGTCGGCCCGCTTGGCCGAGGTACGCAGCCTGCGCGAACTGCTGGCGGTCGGGCGGGCCCTGCACACCGAGGAACGGGCGCTCGGGAACGTCTCGTTCCTGGCGCAGATGCTGGCCGGCGCGCAGACCGACGAGCGGCTCGCCGCGCCGACCGCCGCCGCGCTCCAGCTCTGGGTGGACGAGATCGAGGTCGTCCTGCGCCGACTGCTGGCCGGATCGCCCTTCGCCGAGGTCGCCGACGTGCCCGGGCTCGCCCGCGCCGTGTCCGCCGCGTTCGTCGGGCTGGAACTCTACGACGGGGTGGACGCCGACGGCGCGGAGCAGGCAATGGCCGCGCTCGACCAACTCGGCGTACTCATCGAGATCGTGGACGAGCTCGGCCCCGTCACCCGGCAGCTCCTGCACCGGAAGATAAGCCGAGCCACCCGCCGCCCATGACGCCCGCTCCCTGCCCGCCGGCTATCTGCCCGCCGGCGCCGCAGGCCGCCGGCGCCGCAGGCCGCACCGGGGGGCCGGGGTCAGGAGGCGGCGAGGATCTCGTCGCCGATGAGGGTGAGCTGGGTGGCGGCCACCTCGGTGGCGGTCATGTAGTGGCGCAGCCACGAGCGCAGCCCGTCCGGGGTGCCGGTGGCGAAGGCCCCGGCCGAGCCGACGTACTCGGGTTCCCGCTCCTGGTGCCCGACGTCCAGCGCGACCAGGCCGCGCGGGTCGAGACCGGTCGACATGAGCACCAGCCGGGCGGCGGCGCGGGCCACCACCCCGGACGGGCCGGCGAACGGCCGCAGCGCCAGCAGCTCTCCGTGCACCACTGCGGCGAGCAGCAACGGCGGGGCCTTCGTGCCCCCGGCGACCAGCCCGGCCAGGCCGTCCAGTCGGGCCCCGACCACCGGGTCCGCCACCGGTCGTCCCAGTGCCTCCTCGGCCACCACGTCCCGGGCCGCGAGCACGTGCAGTCTCGCCAGCACCTGCCGGGGCGCCCGCAGCCAGCGGTCGGCCAGTCCGGGCAGCGCCCCGGCCACCCGCAGCGCCCCCTGGAGCACCGGGTCGGTGACCGTACCGGCCCGGACGGCTTCGCGCTCGTGGGCGTACCCCTCGAGGGCGGCGCTGGCCACCGCGGAGCGCAGGCTCACCTCGGCGGCGACCTGGCCGCCGTGCCGGCGTAGCGCGCGGTGCCGCATCGCCTGGTCGACGTGGTCGCGGGCCTGCTCGACGGCGGGGGCGACGTCGGCGAGCGCGAGGAGCGGGGCGAGCGGGTCGGAGGTCACCCCGTCACGCTATCGACCGGACATTGCCGCCCGTCCCGACACTCCCCCTGACGTCCCCACCCGCTGGGCCGGTCGCGGTACGCCGCACGCCGCTGACGTGGTTGCAGGGGACCCTTCCTCGGCAAAAAGCGGTAGGAAGGGTCCCCTGCAACCACGCGCACATCCCCGTCAGCAGCCGAGCGCAGCGCCGGTGGGCGCGCTGGGCGGGCCACTGGGCGCGTCGGGGTGACGATCGTGGTCGCGGCGGCTGGCCGACAAAGTTAACCTCTCTGCAACGAGACGCAGGTCACCCGAGCAACGAGGAGTCACGCCCATGAGCGAGGCCTTGGCCAATTTGCTGAACGAGACGCGGCAGTTCCCGCCGCCGGCCGAGCTCGCCGCGAACGCCAACGTCAAGGCCGACGCGTACGCCGAGGCGGAGGCCGACCGGCTCGGTTTCTGGGAGCGGCAGGCCCGCCGGCTGACCTGGACGCGGGAGTGGGACCAGGTGCTCGACTGGTCGAACCCGCCGTTCGCGAAGTGGTTCGTCGGCGGGCAGTTGAACGTGGCGTACAACTGCCTGGACCGGCACGTCGAGGCCGGCCTGGGCGACCGGGTCGCCATTCACTGGGAGGGCGAGCCGGGCGACACCCGCACCATCACCTACGCCGAGCTACACAAACTGACCTGTCAGGCGGCGAACGCCCTGACCGACCTGGGCGTGGTGGCCGGTGACCGGGTGGCGATCTACCTGCCGATGGTGCCGGAGGCGGCGGTCGCGATGCTGGCCTGCGCCCGGATCGGTGCGACGCACAGCGTGGTCTTCGGCGGTTTCTCCGCCGACGCGCTGACCAACCGGATCCAGGATGCCAGCGCCAAGGTGGTGATCACGGCCGACGGCGGCTTCCGGCGGGGCAAGCCGTCGGCGCTGAAGCCGACCGTGGACGAGGCGCTGGCGAACTGCCCGTCGGTGGAGCACGTGCTGGTGGTCCGCCGTACCGGTGGGGAGGTTGCCTGGTCGGAGAAGGACCACTGGTGGCACGAGACGGTGGAGACCGCGTCGACCGAGCACACCGCTCAGCCGTTCGACGCCGAGCACCCGCTGTTCATCCTCTACACCTCCGGCACCACCGCCCGCCCGAAGGGCATCCTGCACACCACCGGCGGCTATCTGACCCAGACCGCCTACACCACGTACGCGGTGTTCGACCTGAAGCCGGAGACGGACGTCTACTGGTGCACCGCCGACATCGGCTGGGTGACCGGGCACTCCTACATCGTGTACGGCCCGCTGGCCAACGGCGCGACCCAGGTGATGTACGAGGGCACCCCGGACACCCCGCACAAGGGCCGGTTCTGGGAGATCGTCCAGCGGTACGGGGTGACCATCCTCTACACCGCCCCGACGCTGATCCGCACCATGATGAAGTGGGGCGAGGACATCCCGGCGCAGCATGACCTGTCGTCGCTGCGGCTGCTCGGCAGCGTGGGCGAGCCGATCAACCCGGAGGCGTGGATCTGGTACCGCCAGCACGTCGGCCGGGGTGAGCTGCCGGTCGTCGACACCTGGTGGCAGACCGAGACCGGGTCGATGATGATCTCGCCGCTGCCGGGGGTGACCGAGGCCAAGCCGGGCAGCGCGATGACGCCGCTGCCGGGGATCAGCGCGGACGTGGTGGACGACCAGGGCCAGTCGGTGCCGAACGGCGGCGGCGGTTACCTGGTGCTGCGCGAGCCGTGGCCGTCGATGCTGCGGACCATCTGGGGTGACGACAACCGGTTCATCGAGACGTACTGGTCGCGCTTCGAGGGCATGTACTTCGCCGGGGACGGCGCGAAGCGGGACGACGACGGGCACATCTGGCTGCTCGGCCGGGTGGACGACGTGATGCTGGTTTCCGGGCACAACATCTCCACCACCGAGGTCGAGTCGGCGCTGGTGTCGCACCCGGCGGTGGCGGAGGCGGCGGTGGTCGGCGCGACCGACCCGACCACCGGGCAGGCGATCGTCGCGTTCGCCATCCCGCGTGGCACCACCGACACCTCGGGTGAGGCGGGCGAGCAGCTCATCGCGGACCTGCGCACCCACGTGGCGAAGACGCTCGGCCCGATCGCCAAGCCTCGGCAGATCATGCTGGTGGCGGAGCTGCCGAAGACCCGGTCCGGCAAGATCATGCGCCGGCTGCTGCGGGACGTGGCGGAGAACCGTTCCCTCGGTGACGTGACCACGCTCCAGGACTCCTCGGTGATGGAGCTGATCTCCTCGGGTATGAGCGGCGGCAAGTCCGACGAGGACTGACGCAACACGTACTCGTTCTGGTGGGTGACGGTCCGACGGGCCGTCACCCACCGGCGTTTCCGGGCCGGCCACGCTCCTCAGGTGGTTGCAGGGGTCCCCTGCTACGCGAAAAGCGGTAGCAGGGGACCCCTGCAACCACACCACACCACACCACACCACCCCACCCCGAGCCAGGCGATCGCTCCGTTTCGGACGGTTGGGGGAGGCCGGAGGAGGCTGATCGGGTGGAGAGCGGCCGGGGACCTGTCCCCTGGTCGATTTATGAATTACGTTCACGCCGTCGGATCTGTTGACGCCCGTCGCTCTACGGGCGGCGACGAACCCGGCGCTCTCCCCTCATGCCCGAGAATTGGAGTGGCATGCACCAATCTGTCCCGCAACGCGGATCACGACGACGCCTGGTCGTCGCCCTGCCCGCGATCGCGCTCGCCGCCTCGGCGCTCATCGTGCCGGGCAATGCCTCGGCCGAGTCGGCCGGGCCTGTCCGTGCTGAGATCGGCGCGGACGAGTACTACATCAACTACGCCGAACCCGCGGTGCAACCGGACACCAAGGGTCGGGAGGTCAAGGGTGCCAACGGCATCCACGCGCCGGTGGTCGAGTCGGCCCGCGCGTACGACCGCAAGTTCGCCCGGGGCAACCCGATCGCCGCCCGGGAGCTGGCCCGCAACGAGGCCAAGGCGATCCGTACCGGCCAGAGCCCCCGGCAGTTCAAGAAGGCCCCGCAGACCCAGACGGCCAAGCTGCTGACCCTGCTGGTGGAGTTCAACGACCAGGCGAACGACGACTTCACCGGGACTATGGTGCCGAAGACGGTCTTCGGGGACCGGAGCTGCGTTCCCGGCACCGTGCAGAACGGCCCGTTGCACAACAACATCCCGAACCCGGCCTCGTACGCCCACGAGGACAACAACTCGTTCTGGGTGCCGAACTTCTCGCCCACCCACTACAACAAGATGCTCTACAGCACCGAGGGCATCACCCAGCGGGTTCGGACCGACCTGACCGGGCCGGACGGCAAGCCGGGCATCGACATCTCCGGCCGCAGCATGCGGAACATGTACCTGGAGATGTCGAAGGGGGCGTACACGGTCGACGGGCAGGCCAGCCCGTGGATCAAGCTGCCGCACTCGGAGGGCTGGTACGCCGCGTCCCGCTGCTTCCAGGACGAGAACGGCAACTGGGTGGCCGGCCGCGAGCAGTCGCACAACGGCCACCCGGACAACCCGCTGGGCGCGGGCCGGCTCGCCACCGACGCGGTCGACGCGCTCGCGCAGATGGACCCGAGCTTCCCGTGGGCCGACTACGACATCGAGGACCAGGGCGACCGGGACGGTGACGGCAACGTCAACGAGCCGGACGGCGTGATCGACCACCTGGTGCTGGTGCACGCCGGACAGGGCAAGTCCCGGGGCGGTGGCGCGCAGGGCACCTACGCCATCTGGGCGCACTCCTCGGCGGTGGCCGGCGGCTACTCCATCCCCGGCACCAACCTCCAGATCTCGAACTACATCGTGCAGCCGGAGGACGCCGGGGTCGGCGTCTTCGCCCACGAGTACGGCCACGACCTGGGTCTGCCGGACCTCTACGACACCTCCGGCAACGCCGACTCGGACATCGACTTCTGGGACCTGATGGGTTCGGGATCGCACGCCGGTGAGGTGTTCCAGGCGCTCCCCACCCACATGGGCCTCTGGGACAAGTGGGTGCTCGGCTGGGCCGACCCGCTGGACATCCCGGTCGGCGCGGACCCGCGGACGGTGCAGCTCGGCCAGACCTCCCGCACCCCGCGCGGCACCCAGGACGGCATCAAGATCAACCTGCCGGACAAGGTGATCACCCTGGCCACCCCGCACAGCGGGGCGAACATGTGGCACAGCGGCAACGACCAGGACTGGGCGGACGTCAAGCTCAGCCGTGAGGTGGCCGTGCCGGCCGCCGCGGACGCCAAGTTCTGGATGTGGAACAACTACACCATCGAGGCGGACTGGGACTACGGCTTCGTCGAGGTGTCCACCAACGGCGGCGCGTCCTGGACCGAGCTGAAGGTCTACGACGAGGCCGGCAACCTGGTCAGCACCGGCGACAACTACTCCGACCCGAACGGCCGGATGGCCGACTACGGCAACAAGAAGTACGGCCTGCACGGTGACTCGCACGGCTGGCGGCACGACTACGTCGACCTGTCCGCGTACGCGGGCAGCACTGTCCAGGTGCGGCTGCGCTACGCCACCGACGCCGCGTTCGTGGAGCGGGGCTGGTTCGCCGACGACTTCTCGGTCACCGGCGGCGGGACCACCACCTGGAGCGACGACGTCGAGGGCGGCACGGCCGGCTGGACCCAGACCGGCGGTACGTTCACCGACACCACCGGCGGGGGCTGGCGGACCGACGGCGGCACCCGCGTCCAGGCGCACTACTACCTGGCCGAGTGGCGCAACCTGGACGGCTTCGACAAGGGCCTGAAGTACACCTACGACACGGTGTACTCCAACGACGCCTGGAAGGTCGACCGGGTCGCGTACAACGCGCCCGGCATGCTGGTCTGGTACCGGGACACCATGCTCGGCGACGTCAACCACGTGACCGCGCAGCTCACCGCGCTGCCCAGCTACGGGGCCAAGGGCGGGCTGCTCATCGTCGACTCGCACTTCGACCCGCTGCGCCGCACCGGCGAGGCAGCCGTGAAGGACCCGTCGACGCTGGACAACCTGCCGAGCCGGCCGCAGTCGTCGAACGCGGCGTTCGGGCTGAACCCGACGTCCCCGTTTACCGAGTGCCTGGAGGCGGCCGGCGAGCCGTTCAGCGAGTACTGCACCGACTTCCCGGCGCAGCCGGCGGTGAAGGCCTTCACCGACGCCAAGGGCTGGTACCCGGGCATCGAGGTGCGCAACGGCTCGCAGCTGTTCGCCCGGGACAGCGACGCCTCGGTGGTCGTCCCGTCGCGGGACGGTGCGCCGTACACCACCCGGGTGGTCAACCCGGACGGCACCCCGGCGACCAGCCTGTACGGGCAGGACCTCGGCTTCACCATCCTGGGCACGGGCAACCCCGGTGACCAGGGCGTGAGCTACGGCGTCTCGATCACCATCAAGCACACCGCGCGGGACAACGCGTACGCCTCGGTGTACGTCACGCCGGCCCGGCAGTGACGCCCGCCCCCTGAAGGGGCACCCCGACGGAGGCCGTCCGGCCACCCGTCAGCGGCCCGCCCGGAGCACCCGCTCCGGGCGGGCCGCACCGTTTCCGCCGGGGATTCAACCGGCCGCCGTGTGACGTTTTGCCACGCTCCGACGCTCCCTCATGGGATCCACATAAGCACAATCACTCCAGGTGATCGTGACAAAAACTTAACGTTACAGATTGCCCCAACAGGTGGCGCGTTGGCAGCATTTTGTCCTGATTGGTCAGCCAGTAGAAGAGCCACGCATCGGCGACGGACTAGTGACAAGCACCAACCGTTCTGCAAGGGTGAGTGCCGCATTACATGACAGTGAGCGCCACAGGCTGCCCTGGCATGTCACATCCACAAAGGAGGAGACCTTTGAGGAGACGAGTCACAGCCGGTCTGGCCACCACCACGGCCGCGCTGCTGGCGGCAGGAGTCGCGGCGACGCCGGCCAACGGCGCCCCGGCGACCGACGCGGCCCCCGGTTCCGACCGGGCCCAGCACCGCACGGACAACCTTCCCGACGCCCTGGCCAGCCAGCAGCGGGAGGTCCGCAAGCAGGCCATCGCCGACCTTCTCTCGGGTAAGGCCAAGCTGCAGAACAAGAACGGCTCGAAGGTCATCCAGGTCAAGGACGACCTGTTCGTCGAGTACCAGCAGGCGCCGAAGACCGACCCGATCTTCACGATCCTGGTCGAGTTCGGCAACCAGAAGGACCCGCGCACCGGCGGCACCGACGGCCCGGTACGCAACCAGATCCCCCAGCCGGACCGCAACTGGGACGGCAGCGCCACCGACGACAACAGCACCCTGTGGCGGTCCGACTTCAGCCGGGCCCACTACCAGAACCTGTTCTACGGTGCCGGCGAGTCGATGGCGGGCTTCTACCTCGACCAGTCCGGTGGCCGCTACACCGTCGGCGGCGACGTCAGCGAGTGGGTGAAGGTCCCCTTCAACGAGGCCCGGTACGGCAGCAACGAGATCCCCGAGTCCGACGGGTACTGGAACTTCGTCAAGGACACCGCCACCTCGTGGTACGACTCCCAGGTCGCTGCCGGGAAGACCCCGGACCAGATCAAGCAGTACCTGGCTCAGTTCGACACCTGGGACCGGTACGACTTCGACGGTGACGGCGACTTCAACGAGCCGGACGGCTACGTCGACCACTTCCAGGCTGTGCACGCCGGTGCCGGCGAGGAGGCCGGTGGCGGCGCCGAGGGCGCGGACGCCATCTGGTCGCACCGTTGGGCCGCGTTCCCGAACCTGGCCGGCAGCGCCGGTCCGGCGGACAACAAGGCCGGTGGCGTCCAGATCGGTGACACCGGGCTGTGGATCCGGGACTACACCACCGAGCCGGAGAACGGCGGCCTGGGCGTGTTCGTCCACGAGTACGGCCACGACCTCGGTCTGCCGGACTACTACGACACCGCCGGCGGCGACAACGGCGTCGGGTTCTGGAGCGTCATGGCCTCCGGTTCCTGGCTGAGCCACGGTACGGACGACATCGGCTCGACCCCGGGCTACATGGACCCGTACTCGAAGCTCTTCCTCGGCTGGCTGAACTACTCCACGGTCGAGTACGGCCAGGGCACCACCCAGGTGACCCTCGGCCCGGCTGGTGACAACAACGGGCCGAAGGCCCAAGCGGTCGTGGTCAACCTGCCCCCGCAGACCCAGACCACCTCGTACAACACCCCGTACGGGGGCTCGTACGAGTGGTGGGGCGGCAGCGCGGACGACCTGAACACCACGCTGGCCCGTACGCTGGACCTGACCGGGACGACGTCCGCGTCGATCAACGCCAAGGCCTGGTACGACATCGAAGAGGACTACGACTACCTCTACGCCGAGGTCTCCACCAACGGGGGCTCCTCCTGGACCCCGCTGGGCACCCCGGCCATCGACGCCGGCGAGACCGGCATCGACGGTTCCACCAACGGCGCGTGGGTCGACCTGAACTACGACCTGTCCGCGTACGCCGGGCAGACCGTGCAGTTCCGCTACCGCTACCAGACCGACGGCGGCGTGCACCTCGCCGGCGTCTTCCTGGACAACGTCTCGCTGGTCAAGGGCGGCGCCACCGTCTGGACCGACGACGCCGAGACGCTGGCCGCGGAGTGGACCGCCCGGGGCTGGACCCGCAGCACCGGTTCGGTGACCGACTCGTACCCGCGCTACTACATCGCGGAGAACCGTACCTACCTCGGGTACGACGACGCCCTCCGTACCGGTGGCTACAACTTCGGGTTCGCCAACACCCGGCCGGACTTCGTGGAGCGGTTCGCCGTCCAGCCGGGCATGCTCGTCTGGTACGTCAACACCGCCTACGGCGACAACAACACCTCGCAGCACCCGGGCTACGGCCTGAACCTGCCGGTGGACGTCCGCCCGAGCGCGATCAAGGTCCCCGGCCAGGGCACCATCACCAACCGGCGGAGCAGCTTCGACGCCACGTTCAGCAAGTTCGCCAAGCCAGCGCAGACCTTCCACCTCAACGGGGTGCCGGTCACCGTGCCGGCGCTGGACCCGAACCCGGTGTTCAGCGACAGCGGTTCGAACCGCTACTGGAACGCCAACAACCCGCAGAACTCGGTGAAGGTGGCCGGCACCGGCACCCGCATCGAGATCATCGAGCAGGGCACCGGCCCGAACGACGACATGGTCGTCCGCATCAGCAACTGACCGGTGGTTCCCGACCCGGGGCCGGTGGCGATCACGCCACCGGCCCCGGGCCGTATCCGGGCGGGACCAGCATGGATGTGACATTGACCCGCGTTCGCGTCCGGCTTGTGCAACAAATCGACTTCAGCGTCTTCCCAGCCGTCCCAGCAGTGTCTATGTTCACAGTGGTCCCACTCGTGGGACCCCTTCCGCCGACCCCGAACCCCGATCGGGTCGGTTTCCCTTACACCGGAGGTACCACGTGCGCAAAGTCGCAGTGGGTCTGCTCGGTTTGACGCTGACGGCCACCGGCCTGACGGTTGGCACGGCCGTCAACGCCGCGCCCCCGGCAAACACGCCGGGAGCGGCTCCGTCGGCCGCCGAGTCCACCCACGCCGAGCACGACCTGCCCAACCCGCTGGAGAACAAGCGGCGCGCGCTGCGCCAGGAGGGCCTCAGCGAGGTCCTCTCCGGCCGGGCCAAGGCCGAGCGGATCAACGGCAGCACGGTCGTCAAGGTCGGCAAGACCCAGGCCACCGGGCCGGCCGCCCGGTCGGCCAAGGGCACCAGCCAGACCCAGGACCAGTACGTCGAGCTGGCCCGCGAGCAGACCGACCGGATCTTCGTGATCCTCGCCGAGTTCGGCAACGATCGGCACCCGAGCTACCCGGACCAGGACACCCACCCGGGCACCCCCGGGCCGGCCCGGTTCGACGGACCGCTGCACAACGAGATCCCCGAGCCGAACCGCGCGGTGGACAACTCCACCGTCTGGCAGGCGGACTACAACGCCGACCACTTCCGCAAGATGTACTTCGGCACCGGGCAGGGCGACGAGTCGCTCAAGCAGTACTACGAGGCCCAGTCCTCGGGTCGCTACAGCGTGGACGGCACCGTCACCGACTGGGTGAAGGTCAACTACAACGAGGCCCGCTACGGCCGGTCCAACGGCTACCCGTGCGCCTCGAACGTCTGCTCCAACACCTGGGCGCTGGTCCGGGACGCCGCCAACCAGTGGGTGGCGGACCAGAAGGCCGCCGGCCGCACCGACGCGCAGATCGCCGCCGACATGAAGTCCTTCGACAAGTGGGACCGGTACGACCACGACGGCGACGGGAACTTCAACGAGTCGGACGGCTACATCGACCACTTCCAGATCGTCCACTCCGGCGGCGACCAGGCCGACGGTGACCCGTGGCAGGGCGAGGACGCCATCTGGAGCCACCGCTGGTACGCCTTCGCCAGCGACCAGGGTGTCACCGGCCCGCCGAACTTCCCGGCGGGTGGCGCCCAGATCGGCACCACCGGCATCTGGATCGGCGACTACACCATCCAGCCGGAGAACGGCGGCCGGGGCGTCTTCTACCACGAGTACGGCCACGACCTGGGCCTGCCGGACGACTACAACGTCACCAACGGCGGCGACAACAACAACGAGCACTGGACCCTGATGGCCCAGAGCCGGCTCGGCGCCAAGGACGCACAGGACATCGGCAACCGCGGCGGCGACCTCGGCGCGTGGAACAAGCTCCAGCTCGGCTGGCTCGACTACGAGGTGGTCGTGGCCGGGCAGAAGCGCACCATGACCCTCGGCCCGCAGGAGTACAACTCCGACAAGCCGCAGGCCGCCGTGGTGGTCCTCCCGCAGCGGGCGTACAGCTTCGACAACGGCAAGCCGTTCGAGGGCACCAAGCAGTTCTTCTCGGGCAACGACGACGACCTGAACAACACGATGACCCGGACGATCGACCTGACCGGGAAGTCGTCGGCGGCGCTGACCATGAAGGGCCGCTACAGCATCGAGGCCGGGTACGACTACCTGTTCTTCGAGGCGTCCGAGGACGGTGGCCAGACCTGGACCGCCCTGCCGGGCACCGTCGACGGCGAGCCGCTCCCCGAGGTCACCCCGGGCCGCCCCGCGCTGGACGGGTCCAGCGGCGGCCAGTGGGTCGACATCAACATCCCGCTGGACTTCGCCGCCGGCAAGACGGTGCAGTTCCGGCTCCGCTACCAGACCGACGGCGGCGTCGCCGAGGGCGGCTTCTACGGTGACGCGCTCACCGTGACCGCCGACGGTCAGCCGGTCTCGGTCGACGGTGGCGAGAACGGCGCCGGGTCGTGGACCCTCGCCGGCTGGTCGGTCGTCGAGGAGACCTACACCCGTCTCTTCGACAACTACTACATCGCCGGTCACCGCTCGTACGTGTCGTACGACAAGTACCTGAAGACCGGGCCGTACTACTTCGGCTACGCGAACACCCGCCCGGACTACGTGGACCACTACGCGTACCAGGAGGGTCTGCTGATCTCCTACTGGAACCTGCGGTGGCCGGACAACGACACGTTCGAGCACCCGGGTGAGGGTCGGAACATGATCATCGACGCGCACCCGCGGCCGATCTACAACCTGACCGGACAGCCCTGGCGGGCCCGCGTCCAGGTCTACGACGCGCCGTTCAGCCTGAAGAAGGCGGACTCGTTCACGCTGCGCCACAACAGCCAGCCGCAGTACATCCGCGGCCAGGCGGCACAGCCGCTGTTCGATGACACCAAGCAGTACTGGTACCCGGAGCTGCCGAACCACGGCGTCAAGCTCCCCGCGACCGGCACCAAGATCAAGGTGCTGGAGCAGGACGGCACCTCCATCAAGGTCCGTTTCTCCTGATCCGACCGGTCATCCGACGGCGCCCGGGGCACTCGCCCCGGGCGCCGTCCCCGTTTCCGCCGGACACCCCGCCGACCCCGCACGAGCAGGCAGGACGCGCCCGGGTCCTAGGCTGTGGGACATGACCGAGCAGCATGACGGACCGATCGACGAGTCCTGCGTCCTGACCGACGGGCCGTGGACGCACCGGTTCGTCGGGGCGAACGGCAGCCGGTTCCACGTGGTGGAGGCCGGTGCCGGGCCGATGGTCCTCCTCCTGCACGGATTCCCCGAGTTCTGGTGGGCCTGGCACGAGATGCTCCCCGCCATCGCCGACGCCGGCTTCCGGGCGGTCGCGGTGGACCTGCGCGGCTACGGCGCGACCGACAAACCACCCCGGGGGTACGACGGCTACACCCTCGCTGCCGACGTCGCCGGCCTGATCCGGGCGCTCGGCGAACGCTCCGCGACGGTGGTCGGCACCGGAGCTGGCGGCCTGCTCGGCTGGACCGCCGCCTCGTTCCACCCGAGGCTGGTCCGCCGACTGGTGGTGCTCGGCGCACCGCACCCGCTGCGGCTGCGGGCGGGCATCTTCGCCGACCCCCGGGGCCAGTTCAGCGCCGCCACCCCGACCCTGAAGTTCCAGGTGCCCCGCTACGAGCACACGCTCACCCGGAACGACGCGGTCCGGGTCGAGCAGATGCTGCGCCGGTGGGGCGGGCGACGCTGGGTGAACAGCCCCGACTTCGCCCCCTACGCGGCCCGCTGCCGGGAGGCGATGCGGATCCCGCAGGCCGCCTTCTGCGCCCTGGAGATGTACCGGTGGGCGTTCCGTTCGGTGCTGCGGCTGCACGGCTACCGCTTCGTCAAGCTGATGCAGAAGCCCCTGGTCACTCCGACCCTGCAACTGCACGGCGCGGAGGACATCGCCTCGCTGCCGCGGACCGCCCAGGGCTCCGGCCGCTACGTGCTGGCCCCGTACGAGTGGCGGCTGCTCGACGGTGTCGGGCACTTCCCGCACCTGGAGGCACCAGACCTGGTGCTCGGCGAGATCCTCCGCTGGGCGAAGTCCTGATCCTGCCCCGGTCGGCCCAGAGCCGGTCCAGCATCCGCCGGCCGGGTCAGATCCGGTGTTCCCGCAGGTCGGCGACCTCGGCGGCGGGGGCCCAGCCCTGGTACACGCCGAAGTCGAAGACCTCCAGCCCCATCGCCTGCGCCACCGGCCAGCGTCCGCCGGTGTACTCCACCCGCAGCCAGCCGTCGTGCTCGGCGAGCACGATGAATGGCTGCCCCTGCCAACTACAGGTGGTCCGGATGTACGCCAGGTCGTCCACCTCGTCCACCGGCAGCACCCGCACGTAGCGGCCGGGCCGGACCTCCTCGAAGCCGTCCCCCGGTTCCGGCTGGTAGATCCGCACGTCGCTGCCGTCCGGACTGGCCTGGTACTCCCGCCCGCGCCAGCGGGCCACGTACCCGTCGCGCATCACAACTCCCCGACCTGTCGCCAGTGCAGGGCGTCGGTGTCCAGGGTGGCGACCACCCGCTCGCTGCCGTCCGCGCCGATCCGCCAGAGCTGCGCGCCGTGCGGCAGCCGGGCGCTGTCCACCTTGAACTCGGCCACCACGTCGCTGCTCTCTCCCGGCGCGAACCCGTTGCCCCGGAACGGTGGCCGTTCGATAACCCAGCCTTCCATGGCCCGCATGGCGCTCTCGTTCTGCCCGCCGTACGGAATCCGGTACAGGCTCGGCCGGTACGCCGGCCAGCGCAGCACGTAGATCTCGTCCGCGTCGGGGGAGAACGGGGAGCCGGGATAGCAGAGCCCGAGCGCCGCGTGCAGCCTGGCCGGGGTGTTCAGGTGGGCGACCTCACCGGCCCGGTGCACGAACCCGGAGACCCGGTCGTAGCCCCGTTCCAGGTAGTAGGCAAGCTGACTGGGGGCGACCGCCTTCTGCATCATCGGCGGGCGGTTCGGATCCTCCGGCGTCGTGGCGTACCGGGTGGGGGTCTCCGGTTCCTCGGCCGTCGGGGTGGCGACCGGTTCCACCGGCTCCGGCTCGACGTCGTCGCCCAGCCCGACCTCGGCGGCCCAGTTGGCCAGCGCCACGATCTGCTCACCGGGCAGCTTCGCGCCGACCGGGGTGCCCGGATTGACGGCGAACGACCACTGCTCGTCCGGCCACCTCCGGATGAGCTGCACGAACTTGACCTGCACCGTCTCGACCGTGGTGACGACGTGATCGGCCAGCCGTTCCGGCGAGGTGTAGACGACCACGTACGGCTCACCGTCGAGCTGCTCGGTCCGCCAGACGAAGCCGCTCTCGCCCGGACGGGCGCCCGGCGAGCTGTCGGGCGCGACGGGCAACAGCACCCGGGCCAGGAGCAGGGTGGACAGGAAGGTGTCGGTGCTGCCGGTACCGGCCGCGTCGAGCAACTCCTCCTCGACGTCGTTGGCCGGATCGAAGTCGACCGCCGGGGACGTCGACGCCGGGGATCCGGCACCGGGCGCGTCCAGCGGCTCCGTCCCCGACGGCGAGGCCGACCCGTACCCCGGCTCCGGCGACTGTGCCGCGACGGGCTGGTGTTCCGGTACCGCGGCCCCGAACCCCGTTCCAGCCGTCTCCTGTCCCGACCCGGCGGCCTCGTAGGGAGACGCGAAGGCCCCGTACGCGGCCGGGGCGGGCTCGTACACGGCCGTGGCCGGCTCGTACCCGGCCCGCTCGTACCCGGCCGTGGCCGGGTCGTACCCGGCGGGCTCGTACCCGGCCGGGGCCGGGTCGTGCCGCGAGGTGGTGGGCTGGCTCGGCTGGTCGGCGGTGCCCGGCGGATAGGACGCACCAACGTCCGGGCCCGTCCGGTACGCCGATGCCGGGTCGACGAGGTCGCGGGACTCGACGACGGTCCCCTCGATGACCAACGGCGACGGCGACGGCGATCGGGCCGGCTCGGGCTCGGTATACCCGGCCGGTTCGGTGGCCGGCTCAGACCCGGCATACCCGGTGGCCGGCTCGGGTCCGGCATACCCGGCCGGCTCGGGTCCGGCATACCCGGCCGGCTCGGGTCCGGCGTACCCGACGTGCGACTCAGACCCGGCGTACCCGCCCTCAGGCCCGGCGTACCCGGTCGGCTCGGTCAGCGGCGGTGGGTCGGCGGCATCCGGCGGCCCGGCGTACGGGATCGGTTGGGTCGGCTCCGGAGCCACCGACTCGCCCGCGTCCGGTGGTACCCGTCGGGGCAACGGCTGGGTGGACTCACCGGACTGCGGGGTCGGCATCCGGCGGGGCAGCGCCTGGGTCTGGTCGCCGACCACCGGGTCCTGGAGCGGCTGCCGCCGGGGCAGTGTCTGGGTAGGCTCGGCGGCCGGCGGCCCGGACGGGAAGCGGTTCGACGGCGTGGCGGGCTGCTCGGTGGGAGCAGGCGCGGAGTCGGTGAACTGGAACGCCCGGGTGGGTTCGTTGCCGGTCGGCTCCGGCCGGTAGGGCCGCCGCCGGGGAAAGGCGCGGCCCGGTTCACCCAGCCGGGACGGGGGAACCGCCCGCTCCTGCCGCAGCGGGGAGATCGGTGCCGGACCGGCGCTACGCCCCGGCGGTGCCGGCTCGAAGTAGGAGTTCCGGCCGGTGGTGCCGGCGGACTGGCCGTTGGCCGGCGGGGTCGGTCCCGGCTCGGGGCGGGACGCGCGGCGCGGGTTGGTCAGCCAGTTCGAGGCCGGCTCGGCGGTCCCGCCCGACGGCGGCGACTCCGGCACGCCGCGCGGGTCGGGTGGTGCCGCCCGGGGCGGCTCGGTGGCCGCGCCGGACTGGTCAGGCACTCCCCGGCGGGGTGGCGTCGCGGCGGATGGCCGGTTGGCTCCGTACGGCGGGGCGGGCGACGACGGCCGGGCGGGCTCCGGCGGCGCGGCCGGCGACAAGGGCGCCACGGGCGGCGACAAGGGTGGCGCGGCCGGTGACAACGGTGACGCGGGCGGTGACAACGGTGACGCGGGCGGTGACAACGGTGACGCGGGCGGTGACAACGGTGACGCGGGCGGTGACGGCCGGGACGGCTCCGGCGCGGGTGCCTCAGCCCCGGCCGCCCTGCTCCGGGCGAGCTGTTCCACCTGCTCCAGCCGAGCCCGTGCGCCCAGCGTGCGGCCGGGCAACCGGACGTCGCCCCGGGAGAGCTGCGACACGAACCAGGCCGGCAGGTAGCCCTCGATGGGCAGGCCGGGGTTGACCGCCAGCCACCACTCGTGGTTGGGCCAACCCGACGCCAGGTCGTGGTACGCGCAACGCCGGCTCGAACCGTTGCTTCCGCCGAGGCAGGCGCGGAGCGCGGCCTCGGAGGTGAAGGCCAGCACGTGGGTTCGGCCGTTGGTGGTCCAGGTACCCCAGCCCATCGGCGCCTGCCCCGCCAGGGCCTCCGCGGAGACCGGCAGCAGCAGATCCGTCCGGGCCAGGATCCGGAAGTAGAGTTCCTGGTCGTGGGCGCGAAGAGCGTCCCGCATCGCCGCCTCGGCCTCGGTAGCCGGCTCCCAGTCGGTCACGGCCACCTCTCCTCCCGCGAACAGGCCATAGGCATCGCGTACAACCTACAAGGTTGTAACAAGATCACAATGTCTGGCCGGTGCGATCCATGTCGATGACTTCAGGCCGATAGCATGCCGTCCTGGAGCCGACACGATACGGAGGCGACGAATGCCCCGACCGACTCCACGTCCGATCGCCGCCGCACTGGCCGCCCTCCTCATGGCCGCGCTCCCGGCCGTACCGGCCTCGGCCGCACCGGGATGCACCACCCCGCTCGCGCCGACCCGACCGGTCGCCGAGGCACCCTGGCCACAGTTACGGTACGCCCCCGACCGGTTGGCCCCACTGGCGACCGGGGCGGGGACGGTCGTCGCGGTGATCGACTCGGGGGTGGACCGCCGGCACCCGCAGCTCGCTGGACGGGTTCTCGACGGCACGGACTACCTCGACCCGGGCGACGACGGCAGTCGGGACTGCGCCGGGCACGGCACCGGCGTGGCGAGCGTCATCGCCGCCACGCCACGAGCCGGAGTCGCCTTCCGGGGGCTGGCCCCCGAGGCCCGCATCCTGCCGGTACGGGTCAGCGAACAGCAGGTCGTCGACGGCCGGGAGTCGGGGCGTACGGTCAGCGCGGCGGTCCTCGCCCGGGCGATCCGGTGGGCCGTCGACCGGGGCGCGGACGTGCTCAACCTCTCCGTCGTGCTGTACGCCGACGAGCCGGCCGTCCGGGCCGCCGTCGGGTACGCGCTCGAGCGGGACGTGGTGGTCGTGGCCGCCGTCGGCAACCTGCACGCCGAGGGCGATCCCCGCCCCTACCCGGCCGCCTACGACGGGGTGGTCGGCGTGGGTGCCATCGCCGAGAACGGCGTCCGGGCCGACTTCTCCCAGGTTGGCGGGTACGTCGACGTGGTCGCCCCGGGCAGCGGCGTGCTGATGGCCGCTCCGGGTCGGGGCCACCGACGGGCGGAGGGGACGAGCTACGCCACCCCCTTCGTGGCGGCCACCGCCGCGCTGCTGCGGGAGTACCGCCCCGAACTGACCGCCGCGCAGGTCGCGCAGCGGATCGTGGCCACCGCCGATCCCGCCCCCGGGCGGGCGGCCGGGTACGGCGCCGGGGTGCTCAATCCGTACCGGGCGGTCACCGAGACCGGGGCCGGTACGACCGGCGGCCCCCGACGGGCCGGGGCGCTCCCGGCCGAGCGGGTGGACCCGGTGCGGGTGGCCCAGGACGCCCGACGGGCCGACGCCCGCCGACGGGCCCTGCTGGTCGCCGCCGGGACCGTCGCGCTGGCCATCACCGCCCTGCTGCTGGCGGTGGTCGTGCCCCGCGGTTTCCGCCGCCGCTGGCGGCCAGGCTGACCCCGACCGCCGTGGCGGTCCCGGCGGGGTGCCCCGCCGGGACCGTCGGCGTCATTGGAAGAGGTTGACGTTGCGCTTCTCGGTGTTCAGGTAGTCGGCGGCGGAGTCGTCGACGGCGACCTTGATGTCCCGCAGCATCGCCTGGAGATCCGCCGAGGCGGAGCGCCACCGCGTCTGGCGCACCGAGTACGCCTCGCGCGCCTCACCGGTCCAGCTCGCCACCAGCGGGGCGGCGTCCCGCTCCAACTGGCCGAGCTGCGAGTCGAGCGTGCTCAGCGCCCGCTGGATGTCCGCGCTGGCCTGTTGCAGCGCGGCGAAGTTGACGACCAGCACACCGTCGTTCATGGGATTGTCCCCTCCAAAGATCGGTCAGAGCGGCAGTTGGATGCCGCGATTGGTGCCGGCCACGCGGCTGGCCGCCTCGGCGTCCGACGCGTCGTACTGCGTGCCGGCGGTGCGGATCGCCTGGGCGGTCTCCCGCAGGGCCCGCTGCAACGCCGCCTGATCCTGCGACCACTGCTGCTTGACCTGCTCGAACGACCGGCCACCTGCCCCGCGCCAGGCCTGCTGCAACACCTCCAGCTCGGTCATAAGCTGGGTCAGCATCGTCTGCAACGACTGGTCGACCTGCTCGAACTTCGCGGCGGTCTGCTGCATCACCGCGGCTTCTGCCTGGGTCTGGGACACCCGGACGTCACCTCGTCTCGTGTGGTCGGGGCTGCCCGCCGACGTCGGGCGTGGACGCGTCGGTCGCCCGCCGGGTAGGCGAGCGACACGGAGCGGGTCAGCGGAGTTCGTCGCCGACGGTAGCGGGCTCCATCTGGTTCTGCTACCCCGCCCCGGTCGCCTGTGGACAGACGCCCCCGCCCGACCCCTACCATGGGCCGCTGTACCAGGCGGTGACGGCGAAGGAGGCGCACGGTGACGGTGGCGACGACCGGGCGGCCCATTGCGGCGACCGGGAGCGGGGATCCGGCCCCGGCCGACCGGCCGGACCGGGGTGCAGCCACGCCGGGCGTCGCGGCCGCGTCCCGACCCCCGTCGCCGGCCCGGTGGCCCGCGCGCCGGCCCCGCCCCGTGCTCGGCGTACGGGCCGGCCAGATCGTCGCCGCGCAGGTGGCGGTCGCCCTGGTCGGTGCCGCCCTGGGTCGGGGCGTCCTGGCCACCGCCGGCGCGGTGCTGGTCGCGGTGCTGCTGCTGTCGGTCGCCTGGGTGCGACTCCGGGGACGGTGGCTCTTCGAGTGGCTGGGCACCGCCACCGGACATCTGACCCGGCGGCGGGTCCTCGCTCCGTCCACCGACCCGGCCGCGCTGCTCGCCCTGGTCGCGCCGGACGCCTCGGTGCACGGCACCGAACTGGCCGGCGACCTCACCGCGGTCGTCGGCGACCCGGAGGGGCTGACCGTCCTGCTCGAGCTGACCGACCCGGGTGGCCTGCTCGGGGACGGGGAACGGCACCTGCCCACCCCGGCGGCCCTGCTGCCGCCGGCCGGCCCGGACGCGCCACCGGTACGGATCCAGCTACTGCTCGCCGGTGCGCCCGCGCCCGTCCCCGGGGCGGGTGGCAGCCAGGTGGCGACCTCGTACCGGCAGCTCACCGAGGGGCGGGTGCCCGGGTACGAGCGGGCGGTGCTGGCCGTTCGGGCGCTGCGGGTCGACGGCTGGTCCGACGAGGAGCTCCGGCGCGCTCTCGCCGGGGCGCTGCGCAAGGTGGTTCGTCGTCTCGCCCCGGTCACCGCCCGTCCGCTCGGCGAGGAGGCCGCGCTGCGCGTACTGGGGGAACTGGCCCATCACGACGGCGGCCAGCCGGCCCGGGAGAGCTGGCGAGCCCTCCGCCTGGGTGGTCTGGTGCAGTCCACCCACCGGCTGCGGCGCTGGCCCGACCCGCGCACCGAGGGTGGTCGCCGGCTGGTGCCGAGGCTGCTGGGGCTGCCCGCCACGGCGATCACCGTCCTGCTCTCGGCCGGGCCGCACGGCGGCGACCCGGCGAGGCCGCGCGGCGGCGACCCGGCGTCGCTCGAGCTGTCGGTACGGCTGGCCGCCGGCACCCCGGGTGACCTCTCCGTGGCCGAGCAGGCGCTCCGCCGCCTGGTCCACGGCCTGGGCGGGGCGGTACGTCGGCTCGACGGCGACCAGCTTCCCGGACTCACCGGCACCCTGCCGCTGGCCCGCGCCGGAGGCGGGGTGTCCGCCGTCGCCGGCCCGCTCGACGCGGTGGAGCTGCCCCTCGGCACCGCCGGGCTGATGATCGGCTTGAACCGGCACGGCTTGCCGGTCACCCTGCGGCTGTTCCGTCCCGAGGCCACCCGGATCGTCCTGGTCGGTGGCGTACGCGTCGCGCAACTGGTCGCCGTGCGCGCGATGGCGCTCGGGGCCCGAATCGTGGTGCAGACAGCCCGCCCCCGGGCCTGGGAGCCGTTCGTCCGGGGGGTCGGTGTGCCGGGAGGCGCGATCGTGATGGTCCCGCCCGGACGGCCGGTGGGCGGGGCGGGCTCGCCGCTGCGCCCGCTGCTGCTGGTGGTGGACGCCGGCCCGGTGGCCGCCGATCCCACGCCCGAACCGGGTTGGCAGGCCACCCTGGTCGTCCGGGACGAGCTGACCACGGCGGACGCCGACGCCCTCGCCCGGGCGGACCTGGCGGTGCTGCAACCGCTGGACGCGGCCGAGGCCACCGTCGCCGGTACGGCGCTCGGATTGGGCGGCTCCGCCCAGTGGCTGACCCGGATCCGGGAGGACATGGTGGCGGTGGTCAACCGACGGGCGCTGCGCTGGGCGCTGGTCGCCCCGACCCTGGTCGAGGCGCAACTGATCGGCCCACCCACCCGCCGTTGATCCGGTTTCGGGCGGGTTCCCCCGGTTGGCCGGGCATGGCACCATCGCCGCCATGACCTCTCTGCTGATCCGGCTGGGGAGCACGGTGCTGGCCTTCTGGCTGGCCACCCTCCTGATTCCCGGGATCACCCTCGACTCCGACTCCCTCGTCGAGACGGTGACCACGTTGGTCCTCGTCTCGGTGATCTTCGGCGTGGTCAACGCCGTGCTCCAGCCGATCATCAAGACCGTGGGCTGCGGTTTCTACCTGCTCACGCTCGGCCTCATCGCGCTGGTCGTCAACGGGCTGCTCTTCCTGCTCACCAGCGCGATCGCCGGGCGGGTCGGGCTGCCGTTCGAGGTGGACGGCTTCTGGCCGGCGGCGGTGCTCGGCGCCCTCCTGGTCAGCGTGGTCACCTGGCTGCTCGGCGCCCTCCTCGACCGGGACTGACCCTTGGGTGTCGTGGGCCGCATCCCGGGAAGTGGCTGCTGAACGGCCCGGTGACCGGGGTTAGCCTCACGGACGTGCTGACCCTGACCCGCGCCGACGGCTACCAACTCTGCACCGACCCGGACCGCCTAGACCTGGACCGGATCCACCACTGGCTCTCCACCGACGCGTACTGGGCGCTGGGGCGGGACCGGGAGACGGTGGCCCGGGCGTTCGCCAACTCCCTGCCGTTCGGCGTGTACCGGCCGGGTGACGGCGGTCAGGTGGCGGTGGCCCGGGTGGTCACCGACCGGGCCACTTTCGCCTGGCTCTGCGACGTCTACGTCGACCCGGCCGAGCGGGGCCGCAGGCTGGGCAGCTGGCTGGCCGAGGCGGTCCGCGACCACCTGGACGACCTCGGCGTACGCCGGATCCTCCTGGCCACGAACGACGCGCACGGCGTGTACGCGAAGGTGGGTTTCCTGCCCATGACCGACCCGGACCGCTGGATGCTGCTCGACCGGCGCGGCCTGTCGTGACCCCGCTGCGGCTGGGTTACCTCTACGCCTTCGGGGCGTACCTGGTGTGGGGGTTCTTCCCGCTCTACCTGCGGGAGCTGCGCCCGACCGGTCCGGTCGAGATCCTCGGCCACCGGATCGTCTGGTCGGCGCTCCTGGTGACAGTGCTGCTGGCCGCGCTGCGCGGGATCACCGTCCTGCGGGACCTGCTGCGCCGCCCCCGCACCCTCGCCGGGGTCACCCTCGCCGCCGTGCTGATCGCGGTGAACTGGGGGGTCTACGCCTACGGGGTCGACACCGACCAGGTGGTGGAGACCGCGCTCGGGTACTTCGTCAACCCGCTGGTGTCGGTGCTGCTCGGGGTGACCGTGCTGCGGGAGCGGATGCGGCCGGCACAGTGGGCGGCAGTGGGCATCGGCGGGCTGGCGGTGGGCGTGCTCACCGTCGACTACGGCCGCCCGCCGTACCTGGCGCTGATCCTGGCGCTCAGCTTCGGCGGGTACGGGCTGGTCAAGAAGCGGCTCGGGCTGCCGGCCGCCGAGGGTCTCTTCGTCGAGTCGGCGGTGCTGTTCCTGCCCGCCCTCGGCTATCTGGGCTGGCTCTGGTCCGCCGGCGGGCTCACCTTCGGCCGGGTCTCGGCCGGGCACACCACGCTGCTGGTGCTGACCGGCGCGGCGACCGCTGCCCCGCTGCTCTGCTTCGCCGGCGCGGCCAACCGGCTGCCGCTGACCGCGCTCGGCATGATGCAGTACCTCACCCCGACCCTCCAGCTCGCCTGCGGGGTGCTGATCCTGCACGAGCCGATGCCACCGGTCCGGCTGGCCGGTTTCACGCTGGTCTGGGCGGCGCTGGTGGTGTTCACCGTGGACGCCCTCCGGCATGCCCGCCGCCGGGCCACGGCCGCACGAACCGCCCCCGAGCCGGGCGCTACAGGCCAGGCCGCCGTCGCAGGCCCAGCCGCCCCCGCCGACTCGGCCGCCGCCGCAGGCTCGACCGCCGCCGATCCAGCCGTCGTCGATTCCGCCGGGGGCTCCCGCGACGTGCCGCCGCCCTGGCCGGCTCAGCGGACGTCGTAGCCGAGCACGGGGGTGCCGTCGGCGCGGTGCAGCTCCAGCCGGACCAGGTCCGCGTCGGTGAACCGGGTCGTCCCGGTGAACCGGACCTCGTCGCCGGGGGCGGCCAGCCACGACCCGACCTGCTCCGACTCACCCCCCGGGCCGTACGCGACCAGCCGGAAGACGTACGCCTTCACGTAGTCGGGGCGCGCGTCGTACCCGCAGCGCATGGTGATCTCGGTGCCCCACTCGGTGCCGGTCAGCCCGATCTCGGCGTGCACCGGGGCGGTCCCGGCGACCGGCCGCATCGCCACCATCCGGGCGCGGTCGTCGGGTTGCCAGGCGGACCGCAGCGTGGTCACACCGAAGCCCACGACCAGCGTGAACACGGCGGCGGTCAGCGCGGTCACGGCGTACCGCCAGCGGACCCGCCGCCGCTCCGCGTGGCGCTGCTGTTCGGCGGCGGCGAGCAGCGCCGGCACCCGGGGCTCCTCCGGCGCCGGCACCAGGTGCGCCACCTCGGTCGGGTCGAGGCGACCGAGCAACCCGGGCAGGACGGCGACCTCGGCGACCGCCGCCCGGCAGGCCGCGCAGCCAGCCAGGTGCCGCTCGTACGCGGCCCGCTCGGCCGGGGCCAGGGCGCCGAGCACGTACGCACCGTCGTCGTACGCGAACTCGCAGCCCGTCACGTCGTCACTCCCATCTCGGCCAGCACCAACCGTAGTGACCGCAACGCGTAGTGGGTGCGAGACTTGACCGTCCCCGGCGGCACCCCGAGCCGGGCCGCCGCCTCGGCCACCGACCGTCCCCGGTAGAAGCACTCCACCAGCACCTCCCGGTGGTCCGGGGTGAGCCGGGACAACGCCTCGGCGATGGTCCACGCCTCCACCGCCCGCTCGACCTCGTCGACCGTCGGCGGGGGTTCGGGCAGCGCGTCGGTGACCACCTCGCCGACCCGGCTGGACCGTCGCCGCCAGGCGTCGATGGCGAGGTTGCGGGCGGTGGTGAAGAGCCAGGCGCGCACCGAACCACGTTCCGGGTCCAGGGACGCGGGATTGCGCCAGGCCCGGAGCAGGGTCTCCTGGACCAGGTCCTCGGCCCGTTGCCGGTCACCGTCGACCAGGCGCAGGGCGTACGCGTGCAGCGCCTCGGCGTGCTCGTCGTGCATGGCCCGGAGCAGGTGGGCGTCGTGGTCGCTGATGGCGGTCTCCTCGCCGTCGCCGCAGCGGTCGTACGTCGGAAGATACGCGCGACCACCCGGATCGGTTCACTGACCTGGAGGTGTTCACGTGCGGTTCATGTCGAGGCCGACGCCCGCTCAACCAGCCCTCTTAGCGTGCGGCAGGTACGCGCGCCGCCGAGAGGTTCCCGGCGCGCCCCCACCCTTCCAGGAGGCTCCTCCACATGAGCGACCGACGCCGGCTGCTTCCCCTGCTGGGCGCCAACCGCCACGGCAGCCGCGACTCGATGACCTGTCTCTACCGGTGTGGCAACGCGTGCGACCACCCGGTCCCCAACACCTCCGACAACCAGTACCTCGGTGACATGATCAGCACCGAGGTCTCCCGGCGCGGGGTCGTCCGGGCCGGCGCCATCGGGGCGCTCGTCCTCGGGGTCGGCGGTTCGCTCGCCGGAGCCGGCGCGGCCTCCGCCGCCCCGGCGGGTACCACCGCCGACGTGCCCGAGGTGGACTTCGCGGCCCGGCAGCAGTCCGGTAGCCGGGCGCTGACCTTCAAGGCGGTCCCGCCGAACAAGCTGGACAGCCTCATCGTGCCGAACGGGTACGACCACTCGGTGGTTCTCCGCTGGGGCGACGAGGTCGTGCCGGGCGCGCCCGCGCTGGACGTGCACAACCAGACCGGTGCCCGTCAGTCGAAGCAGTTCGGCTACAACAACGACTTCGTCGGCGTGCTCCCGCTGACCTCGAGCGGCAAGCGGGTGCTGCTCGTGGTCAACCACGAGTACACCAACGAGGACCTGATGTTCCCCGGCTTCACCAGCCAGGACGCGCTCACCGTCGAGCAGGTGAAGGCGGCCATGGCCGCGCACGGCCTCTCCGTGGTCGAGCTGGAGCGGGTCGACGACACCGGCGAGTACCGGGTACGCGACAACGGCTCCCGCAAGTACAACCGGCGGATCACCGCGCTGGCCACCAAGTTCGACGTGACCGGCCCGGCGGCCGGCTCGGCGTACCTGCAGACCGCCGCCGACCCGAAGGGCCGGACGGTCATCGGCACGCTGAACAACTGCGCCGGCGGCATCACCCCGTGGGGCACGGTGCTCTCCGGCGAGGAGAACTTCAACCAGTACTTCGTCGGCGGCAACGAGGCGTCGGCGGACGTCAAGGCGAAGCTGTCCCGCTACGGCATCGACACCACCAACCGCTACCCGTCGGGCAGCCGGAAGTGGGAGCGGGCCGACGAGCGCTTCGACCTGGCCAAGCACCCGAACGAGGCGAACCGGTTCGGCTGGATCGTCGAGGTCGACCCGTTCGACCCGGAGAGCCGGCCGCGCAAGCACACCGCGCTGGGCCGGTTCAAGCACGAGGGCGCGAACGTCATCGTGGCGAAGAACGGCCACGTGGTCGCGTACATGGGTGACGACGAGCGGTTCGACTACCTCTACAAGTTCGTCTCGGACAAGAAGTTCGAGAAGGGCAACTCCAACAAGGCCCGCGAGCACAACCTGACCCTGCTGGAGTCGGGCACGCTCTACGTGGCCAAGCTGGGCTACACCAGCGCCGCCGAGATCGACGGCTCGGGCAAGCTCCCCAGCGACGGCGCGTTCAACGGCCAGGGCCAGTGGATCAAGCTGGTCAGCGGTGACCAGTCGTTCGTCGAGGGGATGACCGCCGCCGAGGTGCTCACCTTCACCCGGCTCGCCGGTGACAAGGTCGGGGCGACCAAGATGGACCGCCCGGAGGACGTCGAGCCGAGCCTGGCCACCGGCAAGGTCTACGTGGCGCTGACCAACAACACCGCTCGGGGCACCGGCAGCAACCCGAAGGCGGACGAGGCCAACCCGCGTACCAGCAACCGGCACGGGCACATCCTGGAGCTGGTCGAGGACGGTGGCGACAACACCTCCCTGACCTTCACCTGGTCGCTGCCGATCGTCTGCGGCGACCCGGCCGACCCGGCGACCTACTTCTCCGGGTACGACAAGACCAAGGTCTCCCCGATCTCCTGCCCGGACAACGTCGCCTTCGACAGCGTCGGCAACCTCTGGATCTCCACCGACGGCAACGCGCTGGGCAGCAACGACGGCCTCTTCGTGACGCCGATCGAGGGGCCGGAGAAGGGCCACCTGAAGCAGTTCCTCACCGTGCCGGTCGGCGGGGAGACCTGCGGCCCGTTCATCACCTCCGACGACCGCTCGGTCTTCGTGGCGGTGCAGCACCCCGGTGAGATCAGCGGGGCCAGCCTGGAGAACCCGGCCTCGAACTGGCCGGACGGCGACTTCGCCAAGCCGGGCGTGGTCGTGACCTGGCGGGTCGACGGCGGCCCGATCGGCGCCTGAGGTGTGTGCAGGGGTCCCCTGTTACCCAAAAAGCGGTAACAGGGGACCCCTGCTACCACCTGGGCCGGCGGCGCGACGCCTCGGCACACGGTGGCATCCTGCTCGGTGGCATCGCGCTCGGTGGCATCGTGCTCGCCGGCCCAGGGGTTCGGTGGTTCACTGCTCGGCGGTGAGCCCCTCGGCGACGGTCCGGGCCGCGGTGAGCAGCTTGGCGCGGACCGCCCGGGCGGAGGTCATCAGCTCGCCGATCGGCATGGCACAGGCGAGCACCACCCGACGCTCGATGTCCTTGTCCGGGGCGACGAGCACCGCCGCGCACGCCACCCCCGGCCGGAACTGGCCCAGTTCCATCTGCATGCCCCGCCGGTCGCCGGCGGCCAGGTCGGTCTCGAACGCCTCGACAGTGGTCAGCGTGCCGGAGGTGAACGGGCGCATGCCGTATTCCCGCAGGTAGCGGAAGCGCTGCTCGGCGGTGAGCGTGGCCAGCATGCCCTTGCCGAGCGCCGTGGCGTGGGCGGCCTCGTCGAAGCCGGGCATCAGATCCTCCAGGTACGGCGACCGCGCCCCCTCGGCCACCGCCGTGATCGCCACCTGGCCGCCCACGAACCGGCCGAGGAAGTGGCTGTACCCGCTGTCCAGGGCCGCTCGGCGCAGTGTCTCGCCGACCACGGGGGGACCTCGGAAGGCGGTCACCAGTTCCCGGTACCGGTCGGCGATCTCCAGGCCGACGATGTAGGTACCGTCCTCCCGTCGGATCACGTATCCCTCGTAGGCGAGGGTCCGGACCAGGTGATACGTGGTGGCCACCGTCAACTCGCAGCGCCGGGCGATCTGCTTGACGGTCAGGCCCTTCGGGGCACGACCGACCGCCTCGAGCACTCGTAGCGCGCGGGACACGCTCCGGATGAGATCGGAAGGTTCCGCCAAGGGGTCGCGCACAACCACCTCCGCCGCCGGGGATCTACACCATATGAAAAACAGGCCTCGTACGAAATGCCTGCCCGATCGAGGATGCCAGATATCCATCGACTGTGTGTGCACCGACAGACACAGTGAGTTGATCGACTGTGATCTGCGCCCGAATTAACCCTGCGGTGACCGCCGCTGGGTACGTTGGCCGCACCATGACCGACACCACCCCCGCCACCCGCGTTTCCCCTGCTCCGGCCCGTCCGGTACGCGTCGGCGTCGGCGCGATCGCCACCACCGTCGCCTGCGTGCTGCCCGTCTTCCTGCTCGGTGGCCTGGCCGTGCAGATGGGTGCCGAGCTGGGTTTCTCCCCCACCGGACTCGGGGTGGCCGTGGCCGTCTACTTCGGCGTGAGCGCGGTCGCCTCGATCCCCTCCGGGGCACTCGTGGAGCGGTACGGCCCCACCCGGGTCGCCCGCGCCGGCATCCTGCTGGCCGCCGGGTCACTGCTCGCCGTGGCGGCGTTCGCGCGGTCGTACCCGGTGCTGGTCGCCCTGCTGGCGGTCAGCGCCGCTGCCAACGCGCTCGGGCAGATCGCCAGCAACGCCGCACTGGCCCGGCACGTGCCCACCCGTCGCCAGGGGCTGTCGTTCGGGGCCAAGCAGGCCGCGATCCCGGTCGCCACCCTGCTGGCGGGTGCCGCCGTACCGGCTGTCGCGTTGACCGCCGGCTGGCGCTGGGCATTCGTGATCGCGGCGGGTGCGGCCGTGGCGGCGCTGGGCACCGTACCCGGGCGGGAACCCGAGCCCGTCCGACGGACCGGCCGTGGTCAGCGGGGGCGACCACCGGTGCCGCTGGTGCTGGTCGGGGTGGCCGGGACGCTCGCCGCCGCCGCCGCGAACGCGCTCGGCACCTTCCTGGTCGACTCCGCCGCCGCCCGTGGACTGGATCCGGGGCTGGCCGGACTGACACTGACCCTGGGCAGCGCCGTCTGCGTCCTCGCCCGCGTGGGGTCCGGTTGGCTCGCCGACCGGCGAACCGGAAGCCACGTCGCGGTCATCGCCGGGATGCTCGGGGTGGGCGCGCTGGGGCTGGCGTTGCTCGCCGTGGCCGGAACGGTTCCGCTGGTGGTCGGCGTGGTGCTCGGCTTCGGCCTGGGCTGGGCCTGGCCCGGGGTGATGAACTTCGCCGTGGTCCGGCTGTACCCGCAGACACCGGCCGTCGCCACCTCGATCACCCAGACCGGCGTGTACGCGGGCGGCTGCCTCGGTCCGCTGGCGCTCGGTCTCCTGGCCGGCCGCCTCGGCTACCCGACCATGTGGGCCACCGGCGCAGCCGCCATGCTCCTGGCCGCCGCCCTGATGCTCCTGGCCACCCGCACCCTTCCCACCCCGCCGGCCCCGGCCTCAGCGGGTTGAACAAGGAGTCGGCGGCACCGACTGACCGACGCCGTAAGACGGAACCAGGGACGGGGTGCCGTAAAACAGGGGTCAGCTGGTGCGGTCGGCTACGAAGTCGCAGAGGGACTCGAGGGCCTGGCGGGCGGGACCCTCGGGCAGCGGCGAGAGCTGTTCCCGGGCCTCCTCGGCGTAGCTGTGCACCGTCTCCCGGGCCCGCTTCAGCGCCGGGCTCTCCCGGAGCAGACCGAGCGCCTCGGCGTGCAGGTCGTCGTCGGTGACCGGTCCGGTGGCCAGGATCTCCCGCAGCCGCACCGAGGAGGCGTCCGCGTCGTCCGAGGCCAGCGCGTAGAGCACCGGCAGGGTGGGGACGCCCTCGCGCAGGTCCGTGCCCGGGGTCTTGCCCGACTGCACCGACTCGGACGAGATGTCGAGCAGGTCGTCGGAGAGCTGGAAGGCCAGACCGATGGTCTCGCCGTACCCGGCGAGCGCCTCGACGTACGCGGCCGGGGCACCGGCGAACTTGGCACCGAACCGGGCCGAGGTCGCGATCAGCGAACCGGTCTTCTCGGCGATCACGTGCAGGTAGTGCTGGACCGGATCGTCCCCGGGGCGCGGCCCCACCGTCTCGGCGATCTGGCCGTGCACCAAGCGGGCGAAGGTGCGTGCCTGGAGACGGACCGCCTCGGTGCCCAGGTCGGCGGCGATGTCCGCGGCCCGGGCGAAGAGGTAGTCGCCGACCAGGATGGCGATCGAGTTGTTCCAACGGGAGTTGGCGCTGGGCGCACCCCGACGCACCGACGCCTCGTCCATCACGTCGTCGTGGTAGAGCGTGGCCAGGTGGGTGAGTTCCATCACCACCGCCCCCGGCGCCACCTGCGGGGCGGTCGGGTCGCCGAGTTGGGCACCGAGTGCCACCAGCAACGGCCGGAACCGCTTCCCGCCGGCCTCGACCAGGTGCCGGGCGGCCTCGGTGACGAGCGGGTCGGCACTCGCGACGCTCGACCTCAGCTCGGCCTCGACCGTTTCCAGCAGGCCAAGTACGGACGCCTCGATCTGGGCGTCGGCGAAGTAGAGGCCGAGCGAGTCGAATTGTCCCGCTCCCGGACGGGTCCGACGACCGCCGGAGCCGAGGGCACCTGTTCGCTGGCCAGCCGCTTTCTCCACGCCCTCAACCATGCCACACCCCCTCGACCTGTTCCGGTCGGGGCGGCGCCGGTGCAATCCCGGGCACAGTCACCGTCGACCGGAAAACCGCTCAGCCGACCACCGACCCGGCAGGCATCCGGAAAACGGGCGCCCCGAGGGCGGGGTGGGGCGGAGAAGCGGAGCCAGGGTACGGAAACGGCCGGTCCCGGCCACTGCCGTGGCACCCGGCGAACCGGAGGCGACGGCGGTGGCCGGGACCGGCCGTGAGGGTTATCGAATGAACTGCGCGGCGCCGTCAGCCAGGTCGAGCAGCGGGGCCGGGGCCACGCCCAGGAACACCGTGGCGGCCACCCCGATCATCAGTGCGGCGGCGGTCAGTCCACCGGGCACGGTGACCGTCGGGGTGGAGTCGCCCGGCTCGGAGAGCCACATCATCACCACGACCCGCAGGTACGGGAAGGCGAGCACCATGCTGGTCAGCACACCGGCGATCACCAGCCACGCCTGCCCGCCGTCCAGCGCCGGACCGAAGACCGCGACCTTGCTCATGAAGCCGCTGGTCAGCGGGATCCCGGCGAAGGCCAGCAGGATGAGGGTGAACAGACCGGCGTAGAACGGCGACCGGCGCCCCAGACCCGCCCAGCGCGACAGGTGGGTGGCCTCGCCGTCGGCGTCCCGGACCAAGGTCACCACAGCGAACGCGGCGAGCACCGAGAAGCCGTACGCGACCAGGTAGAACATCGTGCCGGAGAGGCCCTCGCTGCCCGGCGCGAGCACGCCGACCAGCAGATAACCGGCATTGGCGATGGACGAGTACGCCAGCAGCCGCTTGATGTCGGTCTGGGTGACCGCCAACACCGCGCCGACCAGCATGGTGAGCACCGCCACCCCGCCGAGCACCGGGGTGAAGTCCCAGGCGGCCCCGCCGAAGGCGACGTGGAAGATCCGCAGCAGGGCCCCGAAGGCGGCGACCTTGGTACAGGCGGCCATGAAGCCGGTGATCGGGGTCGGCGCGCCCTGGTAGACGTCCGGGGTCCAGACGTGGAACGGAGCCGCCGCGGCCTTGAACAGCAGGCCGATGGCGAGCAGCGCGATGCCGGCGAAGAGCAGCACCCGGCTGGACGTGGACTCGGTCACCGCCGCGGCGACCGTGTTCAGGTCGACCCCGGCCTCCCGGTTCGGGATGCCGGAGGTGAAGCCGTAGATCAGCGCCACGCCGAACAGGAAGAACGCCGAGGCGTACGCGCCGAGCATGAAGTACTTCAGCGCGGCTTCCTGGCTCAGCAGCCGGCGCCGCCGGGCCAGCGCGCAGAGCAGGTAGAGCGGCAGCGAGAAGACCTCGAGGGCGATGAACATGGTCAGCAGGTCGTTCGCCGCCACGAAGATCAGCATGCCGGCGATGGCGAAGGTGGTCAGCGGGTAGACCTCGGTCGCCCCGTGCTGCCCCTCGGCCTGCCGGCGGTCGTCGGTCGACTCGGCCCGGACCGCGGCCTGGGCCACGAACGCCCCGCCCCGCTCGACGGTGCGCTCGCCGATCAGCAGCAGCGCCACCGCGGCGAGGATCAGGATGCCGCCCTGGAGGAAGAGGGTCGGCCCGTCCACCGCGATCGCCCCGCCGATGGTGATGCCCTTGTGGTCGTCGGCGGCGACCACCGCCACGAACGCGACCAACACGGCCAGCAGGGCGAGCATGAGCTGGACCGGGTGGCGGCCCCGGCGCGGCACGAACGCCTCCACCAGGACGCCGAGCAGGGCCGCGCCCAGCATGGTCAGGATCGGCAGGAGCGCCAGATAGTCGATCGACGGCAACTCAAGTTGCTCGGTCACTTTGCTGCCTCCTGGACGCTGCCGACCGTCGGAGCGGGGTCGGTCTTGCCGACGTCCTGCATGGTCGCCTGGACGGCGGGGTTGATGACATCGGTGAGCGGCTTGGGATAGAAGCCGAGCAGCACGATCAGCGCGATCAGCGGGGCGACCACGACCTTCTCCCGCAGGTTCAGGTCCCGCTTCATGCCCTCGACCTCGGTCAACGCCGGGTTCAGGGTGCCCTGCGTGGTGCGCTGCACCATCCAGAGCACGTACGCCGCGGCCAGGATGATGCCGAGCGTGGCGATCACCGCGACCGGCTTGTTCACCGTGAACGTGCCGATCAGCACCAGGAACTCGGAGATGAACGGCGCGGTGCCGGGCAGCGCCAGCGAGGCGAGACCAGCAAAGAAGAGCACCCCGGCCAGGACCGGGACCAGCTTGCCCGCACCGCCGAAGTCGCTGATCAGCGCCGAGCCGCGCCGGGCGATCAACATGCCGACCACCAGGAAGAGCAGACCGGTGGCGAGGCCGTGGTTGACCATGTAGAGGACCGCGCCGGTGCCGGCCTGGGTGGTGAAGGCGAAGATGCCGACGCCGATGAACCCGAAGTGCGCGATCGAGGTGTACGACACCAGCCGCTTCAGGTCGTTCTGCCCGACCGCCAGCAGCGCGGCGTAGATGATGCCGATCACGCCCAGCGCCAGCGCCCAGGGCGCGAACCACTTCGACGCCTCCGGGAACATCGGCAGGCAGTAGCGCAGGATGCCGAAGGTGCCGACCTTGTCCATGACGCCGACGAGCAGCGCGGCGGAGCCGGCCGGGGCCGCGCCACCGGCGTCCGGGAGCCAGGTGTGGAACGGGAAGAACGGCGCCTTGATCGCGAAGGCGATGAAGAAGCCGAGGAAGAGCCAGCGCTCGGTGCCGGCGGAGATGTCCGCCTGCACCAGCGCCTGCCAGTCGAAGGTCTTCCCGCCGACGACCCAGAGGCCGATCACCGCGGCGAGCATGAACAGACCGCCGACCAGCGAGTAGAGGAAGAACTTCACCGCGGCGTACTGGCGCTGGTGACCGCCGTAGCTACCGATGATGAAGTACATCGGCACCAGCATGACCTCGAAGAACAGGTAGAAGAGGAAGACGTCGGCGGCGGCGAAGACGCCGATCATCGTGCTCTCGAGCACCAGCAGCAGCGCGAAGTAGGCCGGCACGGACCGCTTCGAGTGCTCGGCGTCGTGCCAGGAGGCCAGGATCACCAGCGGCACCAGCACCGCGATGAGCATCAGCATCACCAGGGCGATGCCGTCCGCGGCGAAGGTGAACCGCGCGTCCCACTGCGGAATCCAGGTGTAGGACTCGCGGAACTGGAACCGCTCGCCACCGGTCTTGAAGGCCACCCACATGACCACGGTCAGCGCCAGCACCGCCAGCGACCAGACGAACGCGACCTGCTTGGCGAACTCCGGCCGGCTACGCGGCAGGAAGGCCACGATCAGGGCGCCGACCAGCGGCGCCACGGTCAGCACCGAGAGGAAGGGGAAGTCGGACATTATTCGGCCTTACCTCCGTCGTTACTGCGCGGTCCGCCGGCAGCGGCGGCCGGGAAGAGGTCGATCACGCCAACCACCCCGCCTGTACGGCCAGGAACGCCGCCACCACCAGCAGCGCGCCGGTCAGGATCGACGTCGCGTACGACCGGACGAAGCCGGTCTGGAGCCGCCGGAGCCGGCCGGAGCCCCCGCCGACCGCGGCGGCGAGGCCGTTGACCAGCCCGTCGACGCCCCGGTTGTCCAGGAAGACGAGCGCCCGGGTGAGGAAGATGCCCGGCTTCTCGAAGACCGCCTCGTTGAACGCGTCGGTGTAGAGGTTCCGCCGGGCGGCGGTGACCAGCACCCCGGCCGGCTGCGGCGTGGTGGCGGTGCCGTTGCGGAACAGCATCCAGGCCAGCCCGGCACCGAGCACCGTGACCAGCAGGGAGAGCACGGTGAGCACACTGTGCGGCAGGACCGACTCGTGGTGGCCTTCCTCGCCGCCCAGCCCGGCGGTGGCGGTGAGCCAGTCCGGCACAGAGGTGGCGAGCAGGAAGCCGGCGGCGACCGAGCCGACCGCCAGCAGGATCAGCGGGATCGTCATCAGGGCCGGCGACTCGTGCGGGTGCTCGATGTCCTCGGTCCACCGCTTCGGGCCGTGGAAGGTGAGCACGAAGAGCCGGGTCATGTAGAACGCGGTCAGTCCGGCGCCGAGCAGCGCCGCCCCGCCGAACAGCCAGGCCGTCCAGTCCTCCCGCTCGAAGGCGGCCACGATGATCGGCTCCTTGGAGAAGAAGCCGGAGAACGGGAACATGCCGATGATGGCGAGCCAGCCCATCATGAAGGTGAGCCAGGTGATCTTCATGTGCGTGGACAGTCCGCCGAAGCGCCGGATGTCCACCTGGTCCTTCATGCCGTGCATGACCGAGCCGGCCCCGAGGAACATGTTGGCCTTGAAGAAGCCGTGCGCCAGCAGGTGCACGATGGCCAGCGCGTACGCCGCGCCACCGAGGCCCACGCCGAGGAACATGTAGCCGATCTGGCTCACCGTCGACCAGGCCAGCACCCGCTTGATGTCGTC
This sequence comes from Micromonospora pallida, assembly GCF_900090325.1. Classification (NCBI taxonomy): domain Bacteria; kingdom Bacillati; phylum Actinomycetota; class Actinomycetes; order Micromonosporales; family Micromonosporaceae; genus Micromonospora; species Micromonospora pallida. Next base: position 5,596,317 of record NZ_FMHW01000002.1, read on the forward strand.
CTTGGCCGCGCCGATGAGGCAGCCGATCAGCAGGGTGAGCGCGCCGACGCTGACCACCACGAGTTGGAGCGTCTCGTTAGCGGAGAAGACCGGGTTGGAGCGGGCGATCAGGTAGACGCCCGCGGTGACCATGGTGGCCGCGTGGATGAGCGCCGACACCGGGGTCGGGCCCTCCATCGCGTCCGGCAGCCACGCCTGGAGCGGGAACTGACCGGACTTGCCGGTCGCGCCGAGCAGGAGCAGCAGGCCGAGGGCCAGGACGGTGCCGCCGGCCAGGCCGCCGACCCCGTTGAACACCTCGTCGTACTGGGTGGTGCCGAGGGTGGCAAACATGATGAAGATGCCGATGGCCAGGCCGGCGTCGCCGACCCGGTTCATCAGGAACGCCTTCTTGCCGGCGGTGGCCGCGCTCGGCCGGTCGTACCAGAAGGAGATCAGCAGGTACGACGCCAGACCGACGCCCTCCCAGCCGAAGTAGAGCATCACGTAGTTGTTGCCGAGCACCAGCAGGAGCATGGCGGCGACGAACAGGTTGAAGTACGCGAAGAAGCGCCGCCGCCCGGCGTCGTGCGCCATGTACTCGACCGCGTACAGGTGGATCAGGAAGCCCACGCCGGTGATCAGCAGGACGAAGACCGCGGCCAGCGGGTCGAAGAGCAGGCCGAAGTCCACCCGGAAGTCACCGACGGCGATGAAGTCCCAGAGACTCCGCTCGACCGACTTGTTCTCCAGGCCACGCAGCTGGAAGAAGTAGGTGAGACCGAGGACGAAGGCGGCACCGATGGCGGCCACGCCGAGCCAGTGCCCCCACCGGTCGGCCCGCCGGCCCAGCAGCAGCAGGATCGCCGCGCTGACCAGGGGGATGGCCACCAGCAGCCAGACGCTGCCGAGCAAACCCGTGGCCTCTGCGTAACGCACAGTTTCTTCCACTGCGTCGGCCCCTCTAGTACTTGAGCAGGTTGGCGTCGTCGACGCTCGCCGAGCGTCGAGTCCGGAAGATCGACATGATGATCGCGAGTCCGACCACGACCTCGGCGGCGGCCACCACCATCACGAAGAAGGCCATGATCTGCCCGTTCAGGTCACCGTTGATCCGGGCGAAGGTGACCAGGGTCAGGTTGGCCGCGTTCAGCATCAGCTCGATGCACATGAACAGCACGATCGCGTTGCGACGGATGAGCACCCCGACCGCACCGATGGTGAACAGCACCGCGGCCAGGATCAGGTAGTTGTCCGGCGTCATCCCTGAGCCTGCCTTTCGTTCGCGACTGCGGGGCTCCGCTCCGCTGCACTCCTCGCGCTCACGGATGCCTGCCTTTCGTTCGCGACTGCGGGGCTCCGCTCCGCTGCACTCCTCGCGCTCACCGGTCGGTCCCCTTCAGCGTCGTCTCCTCCGCGCTCAGCTCCCGGACCGGCATGATCTCGGGGATGCTGCGCTCGGTCAGCCGGCCGTCGGGCAGGCGGGCCGGGGTGGCCACCGAGGAGGAGGTGGCGAAGACACCCGGACCGGGCTTCGGGCCGGGGTAGCTGCCGGGCCGGAACCGGGCCTTCATGGTCGCGATCTGGTCGACCTTGTCCTCGCGTCGCCGCTCGATGTGCGCCAGCACCATCGCCCCGACCGCGGCGGTGATCAGCAGCGCCGAGGTCAACTCGAAGGCGAAGACGTACTTGGTGAAGAGAAGCCGGGCGATGCCCTGCACGTTCCCCTCGGCGTTGGCCTCGTCCAGGCCGACCGCGGTGGTGCCGTCGAGCGCCCGGGCCAGACCACCGGCGACCAGGCCGGCGAAACCGAGGCCGAGCAGGATCGCCGCGACCCGCTGCCCGCGCAACGTCTCGATCAGCGAGTCGGACGAGTCCCGGCCGACCAGCATCAGCACGAACAGGAACAGCATCATGATCGCGCCGGTGTAGACGATGATCTGCACCATGCCGATGAACGGGCCTGCCTGGAGCACGTAGAACACGCCTAGGCAGAGCATGGTCAGCACCAGCCAGAGCGCCGAGTGCACCGCGTTGCGGGCCCAGAGCATGCCGATCGCGCCGAGCAGCGCCAACGGGGCGAGGATCCAGAAGGTGACCTCCTCGCCGCCGGACACCTCGCCCGCCGCGGCCAGCACCGTCTGCGTGGTCATGCCCTGTCTCCCTTGCTGCCCTTGGCCGCCTCGGCCCGCTGGGCCGCCTGCTCGGCGCCGGGGAAGGTCACGCCGGGGGTCTCGTCGAGCGCGTACCGGCCCGGTCCCATCGGGGAGCGCTCGGCCCCGGCCGAGGTGCCCGGGTTCTCCAGCGCGCCGACGTAGTAGTCCTTCTCGCTGTCGCCCAGTCGCATCGGGTGGGGCGGCTGCTCCATCCCGGCCAGCAGCGGCGCGAGCAACTGCTCCTTGGTGAAGATCAGGTCCTGCCGGCTGTCCCGGGCCAGCTCGTACTCGTTGCTCATGGTCAGCGAACGGGTCGGGCAGGCCTCGATGCAGAGCCCGCAGAAGATGCAGCGGGCGTAGTTGATCTGGTAGGTGCTGGCGTACCGCTCACCCGGCGAGAAGCGCTGCTCGTCGGTGTTGTCGCCACCCTCGACGTAGATCGCGTCCGCCGGGCAGGCCCAGGCGCACAGCTCGCAGCCGATGCACTTCTCCAACCCGTCCGGGTGCCGGTTGAGGATGTGCCGCCCGTGGTAGCGCGGCGCCGGGGTCGGCGGCTTGAACGGGTAGTCGGTCGTGACGACCTTCCTGAACATGTGCGAGAAGGTGACGCCGAAGCCCTTGAACGTTCCGGTGATCCCGCCCACGTCACACCTCCTTCGAGTCCGGGCCGGTACCGATGTTGGCCGGCTCCCGCTCGGCCACCACGCGCCGGGTGCGCGGGCTCGGTGGCACCTGCAGGTCCATGGGGGGCACCGGGAAACTGCCGTGCGGTCGCTTGTCGACCTGCTCCTGCGGGGTGAGCTTCCGCTCCGGCTTGCGGTTCGGCCAGAGCAGTACGACCAGCAGCAGCACACCGGCCAGCACGCCGATGCCGACCAGCCGGCTCTGGCCCTCCCAGTCCTCGATCGAGCGCAGCCAGGCCAGCACCAGGATCCAGACGAGGTTGATCGGCAGCAGGACCTTCCAGCCCAGCCGCATGAACTGGTCGTACCGGAGCCGGGGCAGGGTGCCCCGCAGCCAGACGAAGACGAAGACCAGCATGATGACCTTGGCGAAGAACCACAGCATCGGCCACCAGCCGGAGTTCGCGCCCTCCCAGAAGGTGGTGATCGGCGCGGGGGCCCGCCAGCCGCCGAGGAACAGCGTCACGGTAAACGCCGACATGGTCACCATGGCGACGTACTCGGAGAGCATGAAGAGCGCGAACTTCAGCGAGCTGTACTCGGTCATGAAGCCCGCGACCAGCTCCGACTCCGCCTCCGGCAGGTCGAACGGCGCCCGGTTGGTCTCGCCGACCGTGGCGATGAAGAAGATGATGAAGCTCGGCATGAGCAGGATGGCGTACCAGCCCGGGGCGGAGAACTCCATCCCGAAGATGTTGAGCTGGGAGCCGTGCGCCTGGGCGGCGACGATCCCGCTGGTGGACATCGTGCCGGCGGTCATGAAGACGGCGACGATGCTCAGCCCGAGCGCGACCTCGTACGAGATCATCTGGGCGCTGGAGCGGAGACCACCGAGCAGCGGGTACGTCGAGCCGGAGGCCCAGCCGCCGAGCACGATGCCGTAGACCGCCATCGAGGAGCAGGCCAGCACCACCAGCACCGCCACCGACACGTCGGTGACCTGCAACGGCGTCCGGTGGCCGAAGATGCTCACCATCGGGCCGAACGGGATCACCGACAGCGCGGTGACCGCGCAGATCACCGACACCGCCGGGGCGAAGAAGTAGACGACCTTGTCCGCAGCCTTCGGGAGGATGTCCTCCTTGAAGGCCATCTTCAGGCCGTCGGCGAGGGTCTGCAGCAGACCGAGCGGGCCGATCTGGTTCGGGCCCGGCCGGACCTGCATGTAACCCACCACACGCCGCTCGAACCAGACGCCGAGCAGGGTGGCCAGCACCGCGAAGACGAACGCGAAGAGGATCTTGACCAGGACCAGCCACCACGGGTCCCGGCCGAAGTCGGCCAGCGTCGGGTCCTGCGCGAGGTAGACCGCGTTCACTGGGATACACCCCCGGTGTTGAGGAGCGGACCCGGGCGGTCAGCGGCGTCCGCGGCGACCAGAGCGGTCGCGGCGGCCTGGACGCGTACCACCGTGCCGGACGTCGCGCCGAGGCTGCGCCGGACGGTCGAACCGGGTGAATTGGTCGGCAGCCAGACGACGCCGTCCGGCATCTCGGTGATCTCCGCCGGCAGGGTCAGCGCCCCCCGGTCGGTACCCACCGTCACCGCGTCACCGTCGGCGACGCCGAGCGCCTCGGCGGTGCCCTTGCCCAGCCGCACCACCGGCGGCCGGGCGGTGCCGCCCAGGTGCTCGTCGCCGTCGATGAGGCTGCCCAGGTCGATGAGCTGGTGCCAGGTGGCGAGGACCGCCTCGCCGTCGCCCGGTCGGGGCGCCGGCTGCGGCTCCACCGACGGGGCCGTCGGGCGGTCGGTGCGGGTGGCCGGCAGGGCGCCCAACTCGCGGCGGACGCTCAGCACGTCGCCGGTGCCGAGCTGGACGCCGAGCCGGTCGGCGAGCGCGTCGAGCACCCGGCCGTCGGACATCGCCGGCGTCTGGAGCACCGCGTCGAACGGACGCAGCCGCCCCTCCCAGTCCAGGAAGCTGCCGGCCTTCTCGACCACCGGGGCGACCGGGAAGACCACGTCCGCCCGGCGGGCCACCGCGCTCATCCGCAGCTCCAGGCTGACCAGGAAGGGCACCGCGTCCAGGGCCTGCTCGGCCAGGCGCGGGTCGGCCAGGTCGGCCGGGTCGACCCCGGCCACCACCAGCGCGCCCAACTGACCGGCCGCCGCCGCCGCGACGATGCCGTCGGTGTCCCGGCCGGCCTGGCTGGGGATCACCCCGGCCGCGATGTCCCACGCCTCGCCCAGCTCCGCGCGGGCCGCCGGCTCGGTGACCAGCCGACCGCCGGGAAGCAGGTTCGGCAGGCAGCCGGTGTCGACCGCACCCCGGTCACCCGCGCGCCGCGGCACCCAGGCCAACCTCGCCCCGGTACGCCGGGCCACGTCGGCGGCGGCGCTGAGGCCACCCGGGACACTGGCCAGCCGCTCGCCGACGACCAGGATCGCGCCCTCGGCGCTGAGCGCCTCGCGGACCGTGTCGTGTTCGGCCAGCAGCAGCGCCTCCTCGCCCGGCACCACCCGGGCGAGCTTCGCGCCGAGTTTCTCCAGGCCGCGGGTGGCGAACGGCGCCAGCGCGTACACCTTCAGCTTCTTCTTCTGGTACGCCTTGCGCAGCCGCAGGAAGAGGATCGGGCACTCCTCCTCCGGCTCCAGGCCGGCCAGCACCACCGCCGAGGCGTTCTCGACGTCGGCGTAGGTGACCTCGGTGATCCCGGCGACGTTGCTGGCCAGGAACTCGGTCTCCTCGCGGGAGACCGGACGGGCCCGGAAGTCGATGTCGTTGGTGTTCAGCGCGACCCGGGCGAACTTCGCGTACGCGTAGGCGTCCTCGACGGTCAGCCGGCCACCGGTGAGCACCGCGGTGCCCTGCCCGCCGTCCCGGGCGGCGGCCAGCCCCTCGGCGGCCACCGTGAGCGCCTCGCTCCAGGACGCCTCGCGCAGCTCACCGGTCTTGGCGTCCCGCACCAGCGGGGTGGTGATCCGGTCGAAGGCGCGGGCGTACTGGAAGCCCCAGCGGCCCTTGTCGCAGTTCCACTCCTCGTTGACCTGCGCATCGTCACCGGCGAGCCGGCGCAGCACCTTGCCCCGCCGCCAGTCGGTGCGCTGTGCGCAGCCGGCCGAGCAGTGCTCGCAGACGCTCGGGGTGGAGACCAGGTCGAACGGGCGGGCCCGGAAGCGGTACTGGGCACCGGTGAGCGCACCCACCGGGCAGATCTGCACGGTGTTGCCGGAGAAGTACGAGTTGAACGGCACGTCGCCGGTCTCCTCGCCCTCCTCCACCCCGTACGCCTCGTCCCGGTAGATGTTGATCTCCTCGGCGGAGGACCGGCCCATCAGGTCGATGAACTTGTCCCCGGCGATCTCCTCGGAGAACCGGGTGCACCGCTGGCAGAGCACGCAGCGTTCCCGGTCCAGCAGGACCTGGCTGGAGATGTTCAGCGGCTTCTCGTACTCCCGCTTGTGCTCGTGGAAGCGGGAGTCGCTGCGGCCGCTGGACATCGCCTGGTTCTGCAGCGGGCACTCACCACCCTTGTCGCACATCGGGCAGTCGAGCGGGTGGTTCATCAGCAGCAGCTCCATCACCCCGTCCTGCGCCTTCTTGGCCACCGGGGAGGTGAGCTGGGTCCGGACCACCATGCCCTCGGCCACCGTCTGGGTGCAGGAGGCAACCGGCTTGCGCTGCCCCTCCACGTCGACGAGGCACTGCCGGCACGCGCCGGCCGGGGCCAGCAGCGGGTGGTCGCAGAACCGGGGGATCGCGATGCCCATCTGCTCGGCGACCCGGATCAGCAGTGCTCCCTTCGGAGCGGTGACCTGGATGCCGTCGATGGTGAGGGTGACGGTCTCGGTCTGCTTCGCTACGTCGGTCATTAGTGCGCCCCTACCAGGGTCTTCTCCGACAACTTGGGAGCAGTGCGTCCCTCGATGTAGTCGAGGTAGTCCTGCTTGAAGAACTTCAGGGACGAGGTCACCGGACTGGTCGCACCGTCACCCAGACCACAGAACGAGCGGCCGAGGATGTTGTCACAGGTGTCGAGCAGGGTGTCCAGGTCCTCGTGGGTGCCCTTGCCGGCAAGGATCCGCCGGTAGACCCGGACCATCCAGTAGTTGCCCTCCCGGCACGGGGTGCACTTGCCGCACGACTCGTGGTGGTAGAACTCCAGCCACCGGTAGGTCGCGTAGACCGGGCAGTCCTGGTCGGAGAAGATCTGGGTGGCCGTGGTGCCGAGAATCGAGCCGGCCGCCCCCACGCCCTCGAAGTCCAGCGGCACGTCGAGGTGGTCGGCGGTGAGCAGCGGCGTCGACGACCCGCCCGGCGTCCAGAACCGCAGGTTGTGACCGGGCTGCATGCCACCGGCCAACTCCAGCAGCTCACGTAGCGTGATGCCCATCGAGCACTCGTACTGGCCGGGGTTGACGATCCGGCCGGAAAGCGAGTAGATCATCGGCCCGGAGGACTTCTCCGTACCCATGGTCTTCCACCAGTCGGCCCCGCCGAGCACGATATACGGCACGCTGGCGATGGTGCCGACGTTGTTGACCACCGTCGGGCTGGCGTACAGGCCGTGGGTCGCCGGGAAGGGCGGACGCAGCCGGGGCTGACCCCGGAAGCCCTCCAGCGAGTCCAGCAGTGCCGTCTCCTCGCCGCAGATGTACGCGCCCGCGCCGGAGTGCACCACCAGATCCAGGTCGAACCCGGAGCCCTGGATGTTCCGCCCGAGGTAGCCCCGGTCGTACGCCTCCCGCACCGCGTTGCGCAGCCGGCGGGCGGCGTGCACCGCCTCACCACGGATGTAGATGTACGCGCGGTCGGCCCGGATCGCGTACGACGCGATGATCACGCCCTCGACCAGCGAGTGCGGGTCGTGCGTCATCAGCGGCAGGTCCTTGCAGGTGCCCGGCTCGCCCTCGTCGGCGTTGACCACGAGGTAGTGCGGCTTGCCGTCGCCCTGCGGGATGAAGCCCCACTTCAGGCCGGTCGGGAAGCCGGCACCACCGCGACCGCGCAGCCCGGAGTCCTTGATGAGCTGGATCAGGTCGTCCGGGTGGGCCTTGAGCGCCTTGCGCAGGGCGGCGTAGCCGTCCAGCTTCTGGTAGGTGTCGATCTGCCAGGCGTCCGGCGAGAGCCAGCGCTTGGTGAGTACCGGGGTCAGCTTGGCCAGCGTCTCCGGCCGAGGAGTCGTCACTTGTTGGCCTCCGCTTCCTTGAGCGAGCGCTCCTGCGCAGCGGCGTCGTCCCCGGCGGGCTTGCCGTCGCCAGCCGGCGCGTTGGCCGCCGCGCCCTCCGCCTCGGCGGCCCGCGCGTCGCGCGGGGCCGGCGGCGCGGTGTCGACCGGCACCTTGGTGCCCGGCGCGTCCGCGACGGCGGTCTTCGCGTCCGGCTGCCGAGTCTCGGCGGCGCGCACCTCGGGCGACTTGTCGTCCGGTGCCTTGACGTCCGGGGCGGTGCTGCCGGTCGCCTCGGCGGGTCGGGCCGGCTCACCCGCACCGGCGTTGCCGGTCGAGGCGGCCGGCGCAGTCGCCGGCTTCGGCTCGGGTGCCGGGGCCGGCTTGGCGGCCTCGGCCTTCGCCTTGGCCTCGGCAGCGGCCCGGTCGGCCTCGGCCTTGCTGCGGATCGGGGTGCTCGGGTCGAAGCCGGGCACCGAGATGCCGTGCTGCTGCGCCAGGCGCAGCCCGCGCAGGGTCGGCTCGCCCGGCACGCCGTCGGCCACCGCGCCCTCCCGCTCGTCGGCGAAGCCGGCGAGCTGGACCGACATCTCCTTCAGCGTGCACAGGCGGGCCCCCCGGCTCGGCGTGGGCCGGCTCCCGGCGCGCAGCTCCTCGACCACCCCGAGAGCGGCCTGCGGGTCGACCCCGTCGAAGAAGTCGTAGTTGACCGTCATCACCGGGCCGTAGTCGCAGGCCGCGAGGCACTCGGCGTGCTCCAGGGTGATCTTCCCGTCGGCGGTGGTCTCGTCGTGTCCCACGCCGAGGTGCTCGGCGAGGGTGTCGTAGACCTCCTGGCCGCCGAGCACGTTGCACATGGTGTTGGTGCAGACGCTGACCAGGTAGTCACCGGTCGGCCGGCGCTTGTACATGGTGTAGAAGGTGGCGACCGCGCCGACCTGGGCCTTGTTCAGGCCGAGCACCTCGGCACAGAACTCGACCCCGGCCGGGGAGACGTACCCCTCCTCGGACTGCACCAGGTGCAGCAGCGGGAGCAGCGCGGAACGCGACCGGTCGGCCGGATAGCGCGCGATGATCTCCCGCGCCCGAGCCCGGGTCTCGTCGGTGAAAGTCGTCGTCATCGGTCACAACCACCCATCACGGGGTCCAGCGAGGCACCACCGGCGATCACGTCGGCGATCAGGCCGCCCTCGGCCATCGCCGGGAGCGCCTGGAGGTTGACGAAGCTCGGCTCCCGGTAGTGCACCCGGTAGGGCCGGGTGCCGCCGTCGGAGACCGCGTGCACGCCCAGCTCGCCACGGGGCGCCTCGATCGCCACGTAGACCTGGCCCGGCGGAACCCGGAAGCCCTCGGTGACGAGCTTGAAGTGGTGGATCAGCGACTCCATCGACTGACCCATGATCTTCGCCACGTGCTCCAGCGAGTTGCCCATGCCGTCGACGCCGATGGCGAGCTGCGCCGGCCAGGCGATCTTCTTGTCGGCGACCATCACCGGGCCCGGCTTCAGCCGGTCCAGCGCCTGCTCGACGAGCTTGAGCGACTCCCGCATCTCGGCGAGCCGAACCTGGTAGCGGCCCCAGACGTCGCCGTCCGGGTGGGTCGGCACGTCGAACTCGTACGTCTCGTAGCCGCAGTACGGCATGGTCTTACGCAGGTCCCAGGGGAGCCCGGCGGAGCGGAGCACCGGACCGGTGACGCCGAGCGCCAGGCAGGCGGTCACGTCGAGCACGGCGACGTTCTTCGTCCGCTCGACCCAGATCGGCTGACCGGAGAGGAGGTCCTCGTACTCCTTGAGCTTCTTCGGCATCTCCTTGAGGAACCTGCGGATCTTGACGATCGCCTCGTCCGGCACGTCCTGGGCGACCCCGCCGGGCCGGACGTACGCGTGGTTCATCCGCAGGCCGGTGATGAGCTCGAAGATCTCGAGGATGTACTCCCGCTCGCGGAAGCCGTAGAGCATGATCGAGATCGCGCCCAGCTCCATGCCGGTGGTGGCCAGCCAGACCAGGTGCGAGGAGATCCGGTTCAGCTCCATCATGAGCACCCGGATGGTGGTCGCCCGGTCGGTGATCTGCTCCTCGATGCCGAGCAGCTTCTCCACCGCCAGCGCGTACGCCGTCTCGTTGAAGATCGGGGCGAGGTAGTCCATCCGGGTCACGAAGGTCGACCCCTGCACCCAGTTGCGGTACTCGAGGTTCTTCTCGATCCCGGTGTGCAGGTAACCGACGACCGACCGCATCTCGCGGACGGTTTCGCCCTCCAGCTCCAGGATCAGCCGCAGCACGCCGTGCGTGGACGGGTGCTGCGGACCCATGTTGACGACGATCCGCTCGTCGTTGATCGGATCGGTGCCGGAGACGACCTGGTCCCAGTCCCCGCCGGTGACGGTGAAGACCCTGCCCTCGGTCGTCTCGCGCTCGGTGGCGTAGCTCGGGGTGCTCACTGGTAGGACCTCCGCTGGTCTGGCGGTGGGATCTCCGCGCCCTTGTACTCGACGGGAACGCCGCCGAGCGGGTAGTCCTTGCGCTGCGGGTGCCCCTCCCAGTCGTCCGGCATGAGGATCCGGGTCAGGCTGGGGTGGCCGTCGAAGACGACGCCGAACATGTCGTACGTCTCCCGCTCCTGCCAGTCGGCGGTCGGGTAGACGCTGGTCACGCTCGGCAGGTGCGGGTTCTCCGCCGAAACGGCGGCCTCCAGGCGCACCCGACGGCGGTAGGTCATCGAGGTCAGGTGGTAGACCACGTGCAGCCGGCGCTCGTCCGCGCCGAGGTAGTCCGCCCCGGAGACCGAGGAGCAGAGCTCGAAGCGGAGGGCGAGGTCGTCCCGCATCACCTGGCACACCTCGGCGATCTTCTCCGGGCGCACGTGCAGGGTCAGCTCACCCCGGTCGACGACGACCTTCTCGATCGCCTCGTCGAATCCCGGGTACGCCTCCTCCAGCGCGTCACGGACCTCGTCGAAGTAGCTGCCGTACGGCCGGCTGGCCTCCTCGATCGGCCGGCGCGGCCGGACCAGGCCGCCGAAGCCGGAGGTGTCACCGGAGCCCTGAATGCCGAACATGCCCCGACCAGCCGGGCTGGCCGGCGGGTACTCGGCCGGCGCGGTGGTGCTCGCGCCGGCCGGCGTCACCGGTACCGGAACGCCCCCGTCGTTCGGCTTGTCGTGTGGCGCCGTCATTTGATGCCCCCGTACGGGTGGAGGTGGTTCTGGGCCTTCATCCAGTTCTCGATCCGGAGTTGCTCCTCGCGCCCCTCCCGGACCGCCTGGGTCCACTCGGCGCGGCGGGCCCGGTCCTCGCGGTACGACGACGGCATCGAGCCGTACGGAACGACGGGCACGTCACCGCGGGCCTTGCGGGCCTCGAGCATCTTGCGGCCGTTCGGGCCGAGCGGCTCGTGCCCGATCTTCTCGCGAAGCTTGAGGACCGCGTCGATCAGCATCTCCGGCCGGGGCGGGCAGCCGGGGAGGTACATGTCGACCGGGACGACGTGGTCGACGCCCTGGACGATGGCGTAGTTGTTGAACATGCCGCCGCTGCTGGCGCAGACGCCCATCGAGAGCACCCAGCGGGGCTCGGCCATCTGGTCGTAGATCTGCCGCAGGACCGGGGCCATCTTTTGGCTGACCCGGCCGGCGACGATCATCAGGTCGGCCTGACGGGGCGAGGCACGGAAGACCTCCATGCCCCAGCGGCCCATGTCGTAGTGCGGACCACCGGCGGCCATCATCTCGATCGCGCAGCAGGCCAGGCCGAAGGTGGCGCCCCAGACCGACGACTTCCGCGACCAGTTGACCAGCTTCTCCACCGAGGTCAGCAGGATGCCGGCGGGAAGCTTCTCCTCGATTCCCATGTGGTTCCTCCCTCAGTCCCAGTCCAGGCCGCCACGCCGCCACACGTAGGCGTACGCGACGAAGACCGCGACGATGAACAGGACCATCTCCACGAAGCCGAAGATCGGCAGGGCGTCGAACGAGACCGCCCAGGGGTAGAGGAAGATGATCTCGATGTCGAAGACGATGAAGAGCATCGCCGTCAGGTAGAACTTGATCGGGAACCGGCCACCGCCGACCGGTTGCGGGCTCGGCTCGATGCCGCATTCGTACGCCTCGAGCTTGGCCTTGTTGTTGCGGCGCGGGCCGGCGAGGCGGGCGCCGGCGATCGAGAAGAGCGCGAACGCTGCGGCGAGGGCGAACAGCCCGATGATGGGTGCGTAAGGCGAGAGCGTCATGGTTGTCTCCTGCTCGTCCTTCCCTGCCCTCGATGGTTGGCGAATTCACACTACGAACTTCACCTCCGGCAACTTGCGCCGGGGTGTGACCTAGACCGCTGGAGCCACCTTCGTCATCGCGTTGATGACCCGATCCATCGCGTCCCCGCCGCGCGGATCGGTCAGGTTGGCCAACAGCTTCAGCACGAAGCGCATGAGCAGCGGCTGCGGCAGGCCGTGCTTGGTGGCGAGCCGCATGATCTCCGGTCGGCCGATCAGCTTCACGAAGATCCCGCCGAGCCGGTAGTAGCCGCCGAACCGCGCCTTCAACTCCGTCGGGTACGCCGACAGCGCCCGCTCACGCTCCGCGCCCGCCGGACGGGCCAGCGCCTGCACCGCGATCTCCGCGGCCAGCTCGCCGGACTCCATCGCGTACGCGATGCCCTCACCGTTGAAGGGGTTGACCATGCCACCGGAGTCACCGACCAGCAGCACGCCCCGGGTGTAGTGCGGCACCCGGTTGAAGCCCATCGGCAGCGCCGCGCCGAGAATCGGGCCCTCGGCGTTCGCCTCGTCGGTCATGCCCCAGTCGTCCGGGGTGTTGGCCAGCCAGTCGGTGAGCAGCCGCCGGTAGTTCGTCTTGCCGAAGGCGGAGGAGGAGTTGAGCACGCCCAGGCCGACGTTGACCCGGCCGTCACCGAGGCCGAAGATCCAGCCGTACCCGGGCAGCAGCGCGTCGCTGCCCTTGCTGCGCAGTTCGAGCCAGGACTCGAGGTAGTTGTCGTCGTGCTTGGCCGGGCAGCGGTAGTAGCGCCGGACCGCGACCCCGATCGGGCGGTCCTCCCGCTTGGCCAGGCCGAGCGCCAGCGGGAACCGGCCGGAGACGCCGTCGGCGGCGACCACCAGCGGGGCGTGGAAGGTGGCCGGGGCCTTGTCCGGGCCTACCTCGGCCTCGACGCCGGTCACCCGGCCGCTGCCGTCGAGCACCGGGCCGACCACGTTCACGCCGGTGCGCAGCTCGGCGCCGGCGGACACGGCCTGCCGGGCGAGCAGGTCGTCGAAGTCCAGCCGGGTGCGGACGAGACCGTAGTTGGGGAAGCTGGCCAGGTCGGGCCAGTCCAGTTCGAGCCGGAGGCCGCCGCCGATCACCCGCAGGCCCCGGTTCTGCAGCCAGCCGGCCTCGGGCGAGGTGTCCACACCCATCCGGACGAGCTGCCGGACTGCGCGCGGGGTCAGCCCGTCGCCGCAGACCTTCTCCCGGGGGAACTCGGTCTTCTCGAGCAGCAGCACCCGCACCCCGTGCCGCGCCAAGTGGTACGCGGTCGCCGAGCCGCCGGGACCGGCGCCCACGACGATCACGTCGGCGTCTTGCTCCACCGTCGTCATCCGGGCCTCCTCCCCATACGCTCGTGAAACACTTCACAAGCCCATCGGGGAGGAGTCTATGACCGTCATTACCCCCACCCAGGGTTAGGTGACCCTAACTTGCCTGAAGGGGACTCTCCGGCGACTGAGTGGCCACTCAGGAATGACCGGGAGTCGCCCGGTCCAGCCCCACATCGAGCCGGATCGCCTCGGGCAACTGGTCGCGCAGCGCCCCACCGGCCACCCGGTCCAGCGCCGTCAACACCTCCGCCACCACCTGCCGGACGGTGGCCGGATCGGCGCCGGCGAGCTGCCTGAGCTGGGCGACGAGTTCGCGTGTGTCGTCCTCGTCACCGGCCACCCGGTGCGCCTCGTCTGCTCCCGTCATGGCGGACAGCCTACGGGCGCAAAGGCCGCCAAAAAGGGATAACAGGGAACGTGAGAGTGGCTAGTCGCGGACTGCCCGGTGCAGCGCCGCGATCCCTCCGGTCAGGTTGCGCCACGCCACCCGACCCCACCCCGCCGCGCCGATCCGCGCGGCCAACGCAGGCTGGTCGGGCCAGGCCCGGATCGACTCGGCAAGGTACACATAGGCGTCCGGGTTGCTGGAGACCGTCCGGGCCACCGTCGGCAGCGAACGCATCAGGTACGACAGGTAGACGGTGCGGAACGCCGGGTTGGTGGGGCTGCTGAACTCGCAGACCACCAGCCGCCCGCCGGGACGGGTGACCCGGGCGAACTCGCGCAGGGCCGCATCCGGGTCCGACACGTTGCGCAACGCGAAGGAGATGGTCACCGCGTCGAACGTGGCGTCGGCGAACGGCAGCCGCAGCGCGTCCCCGGCCAGCAGCGGCACCTCCGGCCGGACCCGCCGCCCGGCGGCGAGCATGCCCAGGCTCAGGTCGGCGCCGACGGCGTACGCCCCGGAGCGGGCCAGTTCCTCGGTGGACACCCCGGTGCCCGCCCCCACGTCCAGCACCCGCTCGCCGGGCTCGAGCGCGAGGGCGAGCCGGGTCGCCCGGCGCCATCCCCGGTCCTGCCCGAAGGAGAGCACGGTGTTGGTCAGGTCGTATCGGGCGGCCACGCCGTCGAACATCGCGGCGACCTCGTGCGGCTGCTTGTCCAGACTGGCGCGCTGGCCCTGCGGGGTACGGCTCACGCCCCCACTCTGCCAGCACCAAGCCCGACGGGGCCGGGCGGGATGGTCGCCCATCCCACCCGGCCCCGGGTGGTTCGTCAGTTGACGGTCTTCTCGTCGGCCGGGGTCACCAGCAGCACCCGACGCCGCCGGGCGAGCAGCAGCAGCGCGCCACCGACGAGCAGGACGCTGCCGCCCACGCCGCCGATCAGGCCGGCCTGCACACCGGTCACCGGCAGCCCACCCTCGCCGCCACCGCCACCACCGGCGGCCGGCGGGACGGTCGGCGACGCCGTCGGCGAGGTGGTCGGGCCCTGCGTCGGAGCGGTCAGGTCGACGAAGACGTCGAAGACCGCCTGGTTGTCGGAGTCGTCGGCCTCGACGAAGGTCCGGCGCTGCGCCTCACGGACGGGCTGCGGCTCCTCCTCCGGCTCGCCCTCGAGGAGCCCGTCCAGGCCGTAGGCGAAGATCTCGCCGACCCGCAGCACCGGCTGGGTGGCCTCCTCGGACACCTTCACCCGCACGACGTCGGTGTAGAACTGGCCCGGCTTGATCAGCACCGAGAGGTCCTCGCAGAAGGCCCGGGCGGTCCCGAGGAAGTCCTCCTGGACGCAGTTCTCGGGCAGCTCGGCGAAGCTGACCCCGGCCGGCAGGACGATGCCGTAGAACAGTCCGGTCGCCCGCCGGCTGCCACCGTTGTAGACAGCCCAGTCCAGAGGGGCCGTCTCGCCCGGCCGAACCGGCCGCAGACCGGTCTCGGACTCCTCGTCACCGTCGACCACGACGTCGGCGTAGACGTCCTGCGCCCAGGTGACCAGGTCGTAACCGGGCTTGGTCACGGTGAGGTCGACCTCGACCGTGTTGTCCTCCAGGTTCGGGTCGGTGGTGTCCGCGCTGATGGTGACCACCAGGGTGCCGGCGGCACCGCGCGTACCGGTGCTGAACAGCGGAATGCCGAAGTCCTCGCTGGTCCCGGCGGTCAGGTCACCGAGAAGGCAGGAGTAGACGGCCGCCTCCTGCACCTGGCAGCCCTCGGGGGCGAAGAAGCCGACCTTCTTCTGCTTGACCTTCCGGGCGTCCACCTTGACGGTGACGTTCCGGGCGTCGACCGCGCCTCGCGTGTTGTCCACGGTGAACTTGAAGGGCTTGGCCTTGGCCTCGGTGACGCCCTTGGCGATCTGGCTGCTGACCGGAATGAGTGCCAGGTCGGCCTGGTCGGCCGCCTGCGCCGGGGCACCGACCGCGACCAGCCCCGCGGTGAGCAGGGTCGCGGCGCCGGCCCGGGCCAACGCCGGACGGGTGAACAGGTTCATGGGTTCCCTCGATGTTGCGGACATGGATGGAAGGAACGTCGGGACAGCCCGAAAAAGGTTGTCCGGAAGACGGCGGGAGCGGGACGGTCACCCATCCCGCCCCCACTGCGGTGCGTTATGTAGACGGCCCGCACGGGCCGGTTGAGGACGAAGGATCCCCCGGCGGGGACGAAGCGCCAGCGCGTCCGGGTATGCCACCCGTCCGGGAATTTCCGATCGCACGCTAGCGGTCCGCGTTCAGGCCCGCTACCCCGTCGGCGAATCGGCGGTGAGCTGCCCGGCTAAGAATCACTTAAGGATTGTCCGAATTGCTGGCGCTTGCGCGGCGGACCCTCGGCCACGGTAGCCCCAACGGGCACCGGAATCGGCCCGGGTGCCGAACGACGACTGCCCGTTCGGTCGATCCGACCGAACGGGCAGCGATTACTCAGCGTTTACTTGACATCAACCAATGGCAGCGGTCGGCCGATCCCGCCACCCGGAATGGCGATCGACGAGAAGTGCGAGACGACCCGGTCGTCGGTCGGGTCGTCGGCCGGCGTGTGGTGCACGGCCAGGCGGCGGTAGAGGGTGTCGCGCTGGGCCGGGATCCGGTCGGCGGACCGGATCATCGCGATCAGCTCGTGCAGGTTGGACCGGTGCCGGGCACCGGCCGAGGAGATGACGTTCTCCTCCAGCATGATCGAGCCGAGGTCGTCCACCCCCATGTGCAGGGCCAGCTGGCCGACGTCCTTGCCGGTGGTCAGCCAGGACGCCTGGAGGTGCGGGACGGTCTCGAAGAAGAGCCGGGCCACCGCGACCAGGCGCAGGTACTCGAGGGTGGTCGCCTGGGTGCGCCCCTTGAGGTGGTTGTTCTCCGGCTGGTACGTCCACGGGATGAAGGCGCGGAAGCCCTTCGTCCGGTCCTGCACGTCGCGGATCATCCGCAGGTGCTCGATCCGTTCGGCGTTGGTCTCGCCGGTGCCCATCATCATGGTGGCCGTCGACTCGACCCCCTGCCGGTGGGCCAGTTCCATGACCTCCAGCCAGCGCTCGCCGGACTCCTTCAGCGGCGCGATGGCCTTCCGAGGGCGCTCCGGCAGCATCTCCGCCCCAGCCCCGGCGATCGAGTCCAGCCCGGCGGCCTTGATCCGGGCGATCGCCTCGTCCAGGCCGACGCCGGAGACCTTCGCCATGTGCAGGATCTCGCTCGGCCCGATCGAGTGGATGGCGAGCTGCGGGTATGCCTTCTTCACCGAGGAGAACAGTTCCTCGTAGTACTCGACGCCGTAGTCCGGGTGGTGGCCGCCCTGGAGCATCACCTGCGTCGCGCCCAACTCGACCGCCTCGCCGCAGCGGCGCAGGATCTCCTCGGTCGGGTGGGTCCACCCCTCCTGGTGCTTCGGCGCCCGGTAGAAGGCGCAGAACTTGCACGCGGTCACGCAGACGTTGGTGTAGTTGATGTTGCGGTCGATCAGGTACGTGACGATGTTGTCCGGGTACCGCCGCCGCCGTACCGCGTCGGCCGCCTCACCGAGGGCGTGGAAGGGCGCCTCGGTGTAGAGCAGCAGCGCCTCCTCGGGCGTGATCCGCCCGCCGTCCGCACCACGCTGCAGGATGTCGTCGATCTCCCGGCTCACACTCACACCCGCGAGCCTACGTCGGCGGTCCGACCACCGGCACGCGCCTCCGACCAGGTGACGCAGACCGCATCCGCCACCCACTCCAACTGGCCGCGATCTGCGTACGCTCGTCCGGGCCGGGTTGGTGGAGCAGCACGGCCAGACACGGGGCCGGTACTACCTCGCCTCCCCCACGCTTCGCGAGATCTCGGCACCGACCCTACGACCGGGCGTGATCGTGAATCCGTACGACGGCAGGTAGGGGACGAGGCACTCCGACAGCCGACTTCCACGAGCCTTACCGCCTCGGCACCGTCGTTCGACCTGTGGCGCAGCATCGCCTACTCAGGGTCCCGAGCTGACCGGCCCGACCGGGTGGCGTGACCTGATCATGATGGCGGAATGTTGCTCGTACCCGCCGACCCGCTTCGCCCCCGCCACCCGGACCCGCACTTCGCCCCCGAGGCCCTGACCGCCCGGGAGGCCGGCGTACCAGTCGCGCTGGTCGACCACGACGCGCTCGCCCGAGGCGACGCCGACGCCGCTCTACGACGCCTGCCCGGCGAGGGTGAGGCGGTCTACCGAGGCTGGATGCTCCACGCCGACCGGTACGCCGCCTTCGCCGAGGCGTTAGCCACCCGGGGCGTCACCCTACGCACCCGCCCCGACCAGTACCGACGCGCGCACGAACTGCCCGGCTGGTACGCGGACCTGGCCCCGGTGACCCCGGTGACCGTCTGGACGTCCGGCGACGGACGGGACGCCTTCGACCAGGCCCGCACGGAACTCGGTGACGGCCCGGCGGTGCTCCGCGACTACTGCAAGTCCATGAAGCACTACTGGCACGAGGCGACCCTCATCCCCGACCTGGCCGACGCCGAGGCGGCCTGGGCGGTCGCTCGCCGCTTCCGGGAACTCCGCGAGGACGACTTCGTCGGTGGCTTCGTGCTCCGCCGCTTCGAGCAGTTCACCTCGGCAGAGGTACGCACCTGGTGGCGGGACGGCCAGTGCGTCCTGGTCGGCCCACATCCGGACACGCCCAACCTGCCCCCCGACACCACCCCCGACCTGACCACCATCACGCCACTGGTGGCCGCCCTCTCCCTGCCCTTCGTCACCGTCGACCTAGCGCAGCGCGACGACGGCGTCTGGCGCGTGGTCGAGCTGGGCGACGCCCAGGTCAGCGACCGCCCCGCCACCATCACCCCAGCCCGCCTACTCACCCCACTGCTACCCCCCACCCCCACCCCCCACCCCACGCCCCCTGACCGCCCCGTCGATCATGGAGTTGTGGCGCCCAATTAGTGGTGATTGCGAAGTTTGAGCGGTGCCCAAAGTCCATGATCGACGGGGTGGGTGGGGGCGGGGAGACGGGGAGACGGGTGGGGCTTAGCAGATGGGGGGTTGATCAGGGGGTTTTCCACAGGGGGCGGGGTTGTCCACAGGTTGGGGTGACGGGGTGGAGGAGGGTGGGGAGGGCGGCGAGCATCAGCGGGGTGGCCGATGACCTGTATCGCTATCCCGAATTGCTCTCCGGCGGCAAGACCCGAGGTGCCGTCCGGCACGCTGTCGATGCTGGGCGCCTTCGCCGGGTGACCCGGGGAATCTACGCCGGCTCGGACCGCGAGCTTGGCGCGGAGTTACGGGCGTTGTTCATGCGGCTGCCGGCCGGGGCGGTGGTCGGTTTCCATACCGGAGCCCGCCTGCACGGATTCGGTGACGTGCCGCAGGATGTCCTGCACGTGATCGTGCCAGCCGGCTCGGTAGTGCCGAAAATCGCCGGGGTGACCGTCCACGAGGCGATGTTGCCGGTACGCGATCCGGTGCTGCTCTCCGGCGTGCCGGCTGCCCCGGCCGCCCGCTGTGCCGTCGACCTGGCCCGCACGCTGCGGCGGATCGACGTGCTGCCCCTCCTCGATCTCGCGCTGCGGTCCGGTGCCTGCCTGCCGGCCGACCTTGCGCAGGAGGTGACGCGACATGCCCGGTTGCGCGGCGTACGGCAGGCCTGCGAGCTCGTGTCCTTGGCGGACGCCAGGTCGGAGTGTCGGCAGGAGAGCCAGTTACGTCTGGTGCTCGTCGACGGCGGCCTGCCCCGCCCCGAGCCGCAGATCTGGATCGCCGACGAGTGGGGGCACCCGGCCTTCCGGCTCGACCTGGGTTACCGCGCCCACCGGGTCGGCGTCGAGTACGACGGCAGTTCCCACCTGACCCGCGAGCGCCTCCGGAACGACCGAGCCAGGATGAACTGGCTGTCGGCCCGCGGCTGGACCATGCGGCACTTCACCGACCGGGACCTCTACCGTCGCCCGGATCACATCGTCCAGGAGGTCCGTCGAGCCCTCTCGCCTGGGCTGGTGGCGGGGAGTTGACGACCGGGACGGGGTGGCGGCTGGGCTCAGGCGTCGTAGTCGATTACGACCTGGTCGGTGGTCGGGGAGGACTGGCAGGTCAGGACGTACCCGGCGGCCACCTCGTCCGGCTCGAGCGCGTAGTTACGGGCCATCGAGACCTCGCCGGACACCACCTTCGCCCGGCAGGTCGAGCAGACCCCACCCTTGCAGGCGTACGGCAGTTCGCCGCGCACCTTCAGGGCGGCGTCGAGCACCCGCTGCTCGCGTCCCATGGTGAAGGTCGACGCCCGGCCGTCGAGCAGGATGGTGACCTCGGCACCGGCTCCCGGCACGTCGGCCGGTCGGCGCGGCGGCTCCGGGGGCGCGTCGACGTGGAACAGCTCGGTGTGCACCGCCGAAGCCGGGACACCCCGGTCGGTCAGTACCGCCTTGGCGTCGACCACCATGCCGTACGGGCCGCAGAGGAACCACTCGTCGATCTGGTCACCGGGAACGATGCTGGCCAGCAGGCGGCCGAGCCGGTCGGCATCGATCCGGCCGGAGAGCAGGGGCGACTCCCCCGGCTCCCGAGAGAGCACGTGCACCAGGTGCAGCCGGGTGGGGTACCGGTCCTTCAGGTCGGCCAGTTCCTCGGCGAACATCACGCTGTTCGCCGTACGGTTGCCGTACACCAGGGTGAAGGTGCTGGTGGGTTCGACGGCCAGCGCGGTCGCGACCAGCGCGAGCACCGGGGTGATGCCGGAGCCGGCCACCACCGCGCCGTAGTGGCGGACCCGGTCCGGCGCGAACGCCGTGGTGAAGTGCCCCAGCGGCGGCAGCACCTCGACGGTGTCGCCGGAGCGCAGCGCCCCGCAGGCGAAGGTGGAGAACGCGCCGCCGGGGACCTCCCGCACCCCGATCCGCAGCCGACCGTGCCGGGCCAGGTCGTCCGGGGTCGAGCAGATCGAGTACGAGCGGCGCACGTCGCCGTCGTCGGCATCCGCGGAGCCGGGGCGCCGGACGGTGAGATGCTGGCCGGCGCGGAACGCGAACGTCGCGCGCAGTTCCTCCGGTACGGCGAAGGTGATCGCCACGGCGTCGTCGGTGAGCCGGTCGACGGCGGCGACCGGCAGCGGGTGGAAGACCGGGCGGCGACGGACCGGCCGGGTGATCGTGACAGTCACAGCGCCTTCAGGTGGTCGAAGGGTTCACGGCAGGATCGGCAGCGCCAGAGCGCCTTGCAGGCGGTGGAGCCGAACCGGCTGATCTGCTCGGTCTCCGGTGACCCGCAGCGCGGGCAGCGGACGGCCAGGGTCAGCGGCACCGCACCGCCGGTCCGGGTTGACGCTGGTGGGGCGATGCCGGCGGTAGCCAGTTTGGCCCGCCCGGCCTCGGAGATCCAGTCGGTGCTCCAGGCGGGCATGAGCACCGTGCGGACCTCGGCGTCGGGGTGGCCGGCGGCGGCGAGTGCGCGGCGGATGTCGGCGCGGATCACGTCCATCGCCGGGCAGCCGGTGTAGGTGGGAGTGATGGTGACCACCACCCGGCCGGTGGCCGGGTCCTCCTCGACCGAGCGCAGGATGCCGAGGTCGTCGATGGTGAGCACCCGGATCTCCGGGTCCACCACCGCCGCCACGACGACCCGTGGGTTCAACGGTGTCGCCTTTCGTTCGCGACTGCGGGGCTCCGCTGCGCTGCACTCCTCGCGCTCACCACACGGCTCCGGGATGGGCGCGGTGGAGCACCTGCATCTCGGCGAGCAGGTACGACAGGTGCTCGGTGTGTACGCCGTCGCGACCGCCGGACGGGGCCCAGCCGTCGGCCGGGCGGGTCAGCGTCGCGTCGGCGAGCACCGCTTCCACCGTCTCCAGCCACTGGTCCCGCAGGGTCGACGGGGCGGCGGCCAGCCCGGCCGCGTCCAGCCGGGCGGTCAGCTCGTCGGCGGCGAAGAGTTCGTGGGTGTACGGCCAGATCTCGTCCACCGCCGCCTGCATCCGCCGGTGCGACTCCTCGGTGCCGTCGCCGAGCCGGCGCACCCAGAGCGCGGCGTGGTCGAGGTGGTAGGCGGACTCCTTGCGGGCCTTCGCGGCGATCGCGTGGATCCGTTCGTCGGTGGACGCCACCAGCCACTCGTAGAGCAGATGCTGGTAGGCGGCGAGGAAGAGCAGCTTCGCCATGGTCACCGCGAAGTCGCCGTTCGGCAGCTCGACCAGGAGGCAGTTGCGGAACTCGCGATCGTCGCGCAGGTACGCCAGCGCGTCCTCGTCCCGCCCGGCGGCCTCCAGCTCACCGGCGTACGTCAGCAGCAGCCGGGCCGCGCCGAGCTGGTCGAGGGCGATGTTGGACAGCGCGACGTCCTCCTCCATCTCCGGTGCCCGGCTGGTCCACTCGGCGAGGCGCTGGGCGGCGATCAGGGCGTCGTCGCCGACCCGGAGCGTGAACTCGTGCAGGTCGCGGTTCACAGGTGGGCCACCCCGTCTGGCACCTGGTAGAAGGTGGGGTGACGGTAGACCTTGTCGGCCGCCGGGTCGAAGAAGGCGTCCTTCTCGTCCGGGCTGGACGCGGTGATCACGCCGGCCGGGACCACCCAGATCGAGACCCCTTCCTGTCGCCGGGTGTAGAGGTCCCGGGCGTGCCGGAGGGCGACCTCGGCGTCGGGGGCGTGCAGGCTGCCGACGTGGGTGTGCGACAGCCCGCGCCGGGCCCGGACGAACACCTCCCACAGCGGGGACAGTTCCTGGCTCATGCGGCGACCCGCTCCTTCTTCCGTTCCGCCTGCTTGGCCGCGTACGCCGCGGCGGCCTCGCGCACCCAGGCGCCCTCGGTGTGGGCGCGGCGGCGGTGTTCCAGCCGTTGCCGGTTGCACGGCCCGTCGCCCTTGATCACCCGCATCAGCTCGGCGTAGTCCGGCTGGGTGTAGTCGTACGCCTGCCGCTGCTCGTTCCAGCGCAGGTCGGGATCGGGCAGGGTGAGGCCGAGAATCTCGGCCTGCTGGACGCACATGTCGACGAAGCGCTGGCGCAGCTCGTCGTTGGAGAAGCGCTTGATCTTCCAGGCCATGGACTGCGCGGAGTGCGTGGAGTCGCCGTCCGGCGGGCCGAACATCGCTAGCGACGGATACCACCAGCGGTCGACGGAGTCCTGGGCCATCGCCTTCTGTGCCGGCGTGCCGTGCGCGAGGACGTGCAGGATCTCGTAGCCCTGGCGCTGGTGGAAGGACTCTTCCTTGCAGACCCGGATCATCGCCCGTGCGTACGGCCCGTACGAGCAGCGGCACAGCGGCACCTGGTTGACGATTGCCGCGCCGTCCACCAGCCAGCCGATCGCGCCGACGTCCGCCCAGGTCAGCGTCGGGTAGTTGAAGATCGAGCTGTACTTCTGCCGGCCGGTCACCAGCATCTCGACCAGTTCGTCCCGGCTGACCCCGAGGGTCTCGGCGGCGGAGTAGAGGTAGAGGCCGTGGCCGGCCTCGTCCTGGACCTTGGCCAGCAGGATCGCCTTGCGCTTGAGCGAGGGGGCGCGGCTGATCCAGTTTCCCTCCGGCTGCATGCCGATGATCTCGGAGTGGGCGTGCTGGGCGATCTGCCGGATCAGCGTCTTCCGGTACGCCTCGGGCATCCAGTCGCGGGGTTCGATCTTCTGGTCGGCCTCGATCACCTCGGCGAAGTACGCCGCCAGGTCCGTCCCGGGTGGGGCACCGTCGGGACGCCCCCGGGCGGCGGCCTCCCGCAGGGCCGCTTCCGCCGCCTCGACCTGATCGAGCAGACCCCCGCCGGGAGCCTCGTCCGGGTTCGCGAAGTCGTTGCCGTACACAGGTCAAGTGTTACAGCTCACCACAGCGGGCGCTAGAGGCATGTAACAGCGATCCAGAGCAGGCGGCTCCCGGCCGAACCGAGCACCGCCAGCGACATCGGACGGGGCGATCCGCACGCGAGTGGGAGACATCACATCCGCCAGGCAGGAAAAGCTGCGCTAATGTGCCATATGTCGTGATTTTGGGGCGACTCGGCGAGCCTCGGGTTCTGGCGTGTCCCGGTTCCGGACGTAGACTTTGCCGGTCACACCGATCGGTTCCGGACGATCGCCGTCCCCGACAGGCCGCATCCCAGGCCTCGGCCGTCCACCGACGTACATCGGAAAAGTTGGTCCCCCGGCCCTGACTTCTGGGAGTTCACCCACTCATGCGTCCCCGCGTGACCCTGGTGCTCGCCATCCTGGCGGTTCTGCTCGGTGGCGGCATGCTGGTCCCCACCGCATACGCCCGGCTCGCCGCCGACGACAGTTCGGACGGCGGCACGGAGAGCGTCGCGGCCCCGCCGCCCGCCGCACCGCAGCCGCCCACGCTGGCGAACGCCGCCGTGTCGGTGCCCTTCGACGGAAAGTACTTCTCCTGGGCCCTGATGGACCGGGAGACCGGCACGATCTCGGGTGCGAAGAACCTCACCACCACCAACTCCACCGAGTCGATGATCAAGGTCTGGATCGTCTCCGACTACCTGCGCCGCCTCGGGGACAAGCCGTTGACCGCCGAGCGGCGCAAGCAGACCAGCACCGCCATCCGGGACAGCAACGACACCGCCGCCCAGTCGCTCTACAAGGCCGGCGGCAGCCGGGCCGTCATCGAGCGGTTGATCAGCACCTGCAAGCTGACCGACACCGAGATCAACGCGCAGGGGTGGGCGTACACCCAGATGTCGCCCCGGGACGCGGTCCGGATGGGCGACTGCATCGCCGACGGCACGGCCGCCGGCCCGAAGTGGACGTCGTACGTGCTGGACGAGATGAGCAAGGTCCGGGGTACCACGGCTCCCGAGGACCAGCAGCTCAAGGAGGGCGGCGGCCGGTGGGGGATCATCGACGGCCTGCCGTCGTCGATCACCACCCAGGGGCCGGTCAGCATCAAGAACGGCTGGACGATGCTCTGGGCTGACCTCCAGTGGCACCTGAACTGTCTGGCCGTGACCGACAAGTGGAGTCTCGCGGTGATGATGCGGTATCCGAAGGACCACGGTCTGGACTACGGCGCGGAAGTCTGCCAGAGCGTCACCACGCAGCTCGTCACCCCGCAGCCGGGTGCCGCGCTCAAGGTTCCGCCGCCGGTGGCGAAGCCCTGATGGCCGGCACCCCTCGAACCGGCCGGAAGGGCGGCGATCCCTCGCCGCTGCGGCTGATCGGCATCGCCGTCGTCCTGATCGGGCTGGTACTGGTCTCCCTCCGGCTGCTGCCCGGCTCGCCGTTCGAGTCGGACGCGGCAGTCCGCTGGGGCACCAGCGACCAGGCCAGCCGGACCACCGACGCGGCCACCGACCGCAGCGCGCGGAGCACGCAGAGCCCGTCGCCGTCGCCGTCCCCCTCGCCCACGCTGGAGCCGCTGCCGGTCCGCCCGACCGAGGTCGAGCTGGACGCCGAGGGCTGGTGGAGCTGGAGTCTGCTGGACACCCGGACCGGCGAGATCGCCGGGTCGGAGACCATGACCGAGACCAACACCACCGCCTCACTGATCAAGGCCTGGATCGTCGCGGACTACCTGCGCCGCGCGGACGAGGCCGGCCGTACGGTGAGCAAGGCCAAGCTCGCCGACGCCACCAAGATCATTCGGGACAGCGACAACACCCGGACCCAGCAGTTCTACGAGGCGCTCGGCGGCGTGCCCTCGATCAAGCGGTTGATCTCCACCTGCAAGCTGACCGACAGCAGCCCGGCCGCCGACGGCGGCTGGAGCCGGACCAACCTCTCCGCGCGGGACACCGCCCGGATGGGGGCCTGCATCGCCGACGGCCGGGCCGCCGGGCCGGAGTGGACCGACTGGCTGCTCAACGAGATGAAGCTGGTCCGGGGCACCGGTGACTTCGGCATCCGCAAGGCGTTCCCGGCGGCCGAGCAGAAGCAGATCGCCATCAAGAACGGCTGGGTCGACCGGACCCGCGAGCAGGAGATCCACGTCAACTGCCTGGCCATCGGCGACGGCTGGACCATGGGCGTGATGGTCCGCTACCCGATCAACCTGGGCTACGAGTACGGCATGAACAACTGCGAGAAAATCGCCGAGCAGCTCCGGGCAGCCGCCACCTGATCCCCGCCGGCCTGCCCGCCGGGGCGCGTCCCCGGTGGGCAGGCCGGTCCTGAACGCTGGCGAATCCGCCGGTGGGCAGCCCGATTCTGAACGCCGACGAATCCGCCGGTGGGGCAGGCCGGCCCGCGAGTCAGCCGGCGCGAAGAACCCAGCCCGCGAAGAAAACTCAGCCGGCGAAGAACTCCGGCCCGCCGGACGGCAGCGCCGGCGCCTCGCCCGCCCCGGCGGCGCGTCGGGCGAACTCCTGGAGCCCCGCGACCTGGCGCTCGCCGAGGGAGAAGTCCAGCACCCGGAAGTACGACGCCAGCGTCGCCGCGTCGAACGGCTCCCAGCGGGCGGCGGCAACGGCCACCTCGTCCAACTCGGCCAGGCAGAGGTCGCGCGACCGCAGGAATGCCTCGTGCACCTCCTTGACCAGGCCCGGGTGGGCGGCGGCGAAGTCCCGGCGTACCGCCCAGACGGCGAAGACCATCGGCAGGCCGGTCCACTCCCGCCAGGCCTGCCCGAGATCGGTCACCGCCAGCCCTCGGCGCGGCGCCTCGTAGAGGGCGCGCAGCGCCACGTCGCCGATCAGCACCCCGGCGTCGGCCTCCAGCAGCATCTGGGTCAGGTCGGGCGGGCAGCGGAAGTACTCGGGCCGCACCCCGTACCGCTCGCCGAGCAGCAGTTGGGCCAGCAGCACCCCGGTCCGCGAGGTGGAGCCCAGCGCCACCCGGCGGCCGTCCAGCTCGGCCAGCGGCCGGGTCGACACGACGTTGACCGAGAGCACCGGACCGTCGCTGCCCACCGCCAGGTCGGGCAGGAGCAGCAGTTCGTCGGCGTGGCGCAGGTACTCCACCTGCGAGATGGGGCCGATGTCCAGGTCACCGGCGACGAGCGCGGCGCTGAGCCGGTCCGGCGAGTCCTTGTGCAGGTCGACGTCGAGCAGCGCGCCGGAGCGCATCAACCCCCAGTAGATCGGCAGACAGTTGAGGAACTGGATGTGCCCGACCCGGGGGCGCGCGACGCGGTCAACCATGCCCCGACCGTATCCCCGCCGGAACCGGCGGGCTCACCGGACGGGGGTGGGAGTGGCCCACCCAGCACCGGCGGCACCGTCCGGGGCCGACCGGGACTGCCGGTCGCTCCGTACCGCGCGGGCGGCCGGCACCACGAAGGCGGCCACCACCAGCAGGCCCGCCACACCGCAGGCAGCGACCAGCGGACGCGGACCGGTCGCCTCCAGCGCGAGCCCACCGATCAGGTAGCCGACCATCGCCGCGCCCTGGGTGGCCCCGCCGAAGACCGCGAAGGCCCGGCCCCGGGCCGCCTCGGGCACCCGGCGGGTCAGCAGGAGGTTGTTCAGCACGCTGTCGCCGCCGTTGGCGATCCCGCCGAGCAGCCAGCACGGCACCACCAGCAGCGCGGTCGGCACCACCGCCCCGACCAGGACCATCAGGCAGCAGACCGCCAGCAGGACCAGTCCGCCCCACAGCAGCGCGGCGTCGTCGGCGAATCTCGGGGCCAGCCGGGCGAGCAGCCATGCTCCGGGCAGGATGCCGAACGGCCAGGCCGCGGTGACCACGCCGAACAGGGTCGCGGAGGCGTCCAGGGTCTCCCGCAGGTAGAAGACCTCGACCACCCCGAGCGCGCCGAGCGCACCGACCACCGTGGCCATCGTGCCGACCATCGCCACCAGCAACGGGTCACTCCGCAGCCGCCAGGCCCGCACCACCGGGCGTTCGTCTCCCGGTGCGGCCGTCGTCGCGGATCGGGCCCCACCCCGACGGGTACGGATCACCAGCCCGGCCAGCACCAGCGCGAGGTAGCTGGCCGCGTCGACGAGCAGTGGCACCCGGGTGCCGAACTGGCCCACCAGCAGCCCGGCCAGTGCCGGCCCGCCGAGCATCCCGATGGTGGCGGCGGTCTGGTTGAAGGCGCTGGCGCGGGGCAGGTCCTCGGTCCGGACCATCGCGGGCAGCAACGCGGCCAGCACCGGCTGGGTGAGCGCGAGACCGCTGGCGAGCAGCGCCACCAACGCGACGATCAGGACCGGGTGCCCGGCGTACGCGAGCCCCAGGCAGACCGCCGCCTGGGCCAGTCCGGCACCGACCAACAGGGTCCGGCTGTCCACCCGGTCGGCCAGCCGTCCGGTCAGCGGGGCGAGGACCACCAGGGGCAGGGTCGCGGCCAGCAGCAGCGCCGACACCGCCAGCCCACCGGCGCCGGCGGACTGGAGAGCCAGGGTCAGCGCGGTGGCGGCGAGGAAGTCCCCGCAGATGGAGATTCCCCGGGCGGCGGTCGCGAACCCGACGTCGGTCCAGCGTGAGGTCGGCGGGCCCGCCGGCAGGGCGGAGGTGGTGGGCATTTCGCGGAACGTAGTCACGGGCGTTCGGCTCGGTCAATCGGTTAACGTCCGCCCGGGGCAACCGGTTGACCGAGCCGGCTCTCCCGGGCGCGTCGGGGAAAACCCGCAACGTCGGCGGCCGCCGGGGCGTAGACTCTGTCGTTCCCGCCGACGGCCGCGGTGATCGAGCACCGCAGCGGACGTCCCGCGCCGACCCACCTGGTCGGAAACGCGAGCGGAAGTGTCTTCTCCCCCGCGTCGAGGAGTACGTCGGATGTCCCTGCACGCCCCCGTGTCCCTGGCGGACGAACTCGCCGCCGAACAGGCCCACCTGGCCGCGTCCCGCACGGCGTTGCGCCGGATGCGCGAACGCGCCGAGGCCCTCTTCGCCGGTGGCGACAAGGTCGCGGGTGACGCCTACACCGCCGAGCAGCTCGGCCGGCACATGGCCCGGCGGGTCGCCGAACTCGCCGACGACCCCACCACCCCGCTCTTCTTCGGCCGGCTCGACTTCGGCTACTTGGCCAACGAGCAGCACGGCGGCGACACGGACTCGGAGCACGCCGGGCACCGGTACCACGTCGGGCGGCGACACGTCACCGACGAGGCCGGCGAACCGTTGGTGCTGGACTGGCGGGCCCCGGTCTCGCGCTCGTTCTACCGGGCCAGCGCCCGCGACCCGCAGGGTGTGACGACCCGACGCCGGTTCGGCTTCAGCAGCGGCACGCTGACCAGTTTCGAGGACGAGCACCTCGACCGGGGTGAGGAACTCGGCACGGCCAGCCGGATCCTCGCCGCCGAGATCGAGCGGCCGCGCGTCGGGCCGATGCGGGACATCGTCGCCACCATCCAACCCGAGCAGGACGAACTGGTCCGGGCCGACCTGGCCGACTCGATCTGTGTGCAGGGGGCGCCGGGCACCGGCAAGACGGCGGTCGGCCTGCACCGGGCCGCGTACCTGCTCTATCTGCACCGGGAACGGCTGCGCCGGTCCGGCGTCCTGATCGTCGGGCCGAACCGGGCGTTCCTGTCGTACATCGCGGCGGTGCTGCCGGCGCTCGGCGAGGTCGAGGTGGACCAGTCCACCGTGGAGGACCTGCTCGGCCGGGTCACCGTCCGGGCGGTCGACGACCCGGCGGTGGCGACGCTCAAGCACGATCCACGGATGGCGGCGGTGCTGCGCCGGGCGGTCGAGTCGCACGTGGTCGGACCGACCGAGCCGATGGTGGTCCCGGACGGCTCGTACCGCTGGCGGATCGGACTGAACCCGCTGCACCGGCTGGTCGAGGAGATCCACCGGGAGCGGCTGCCGTACGCCACCGGACGGGAACGGGTCCGGGCCCGGGTGGTCGGACTGCTGCAACGGCAGGCCGAGGCGCGGCGGGGTGAGTCACCTAGCGACGCCTGGCTACGCCGGATGGGGAAGTCCCGACCGGTCACCGCCTACCTCGACGCGGTCTGGCCGGCACTCACCCCGGAAGGGCTGGTGCACCGGCTGCTCGCCGACCCGCAGTTCCTGGCCGACGCGGCCGACGGCCTGCTCACCCCGGCCGAACAGGCCCTGCTGACCTGGGCGAAGCCAGCCCGGACCCCGAAGGCCACCCGGTGGAGCGCCGCGGACGCGGTGCTCGTCGACGAGGCCGCCGGCCTGATCGAACGCCCCGGCGGCTACGGACACGTGGTGGTGGACGAGGCCCAGGACCTCTCCCCGATGCAGTGCCGGGCCATCGCCCGACGCAGCGAACACGGCTCGATCACCCTCCTCGGCGACCTGGCGCAGGGCACCGCCCCGTGGGCCGCCACCGACTGGCGGGAAAGCCTGGCCCACCTGGGCAAGCCGGGCGCGGCGGTGGTCCCGCTGACCGTCGGCTTCCGGGTACCGGCCGTGGTGGTGGCCTTCGCCAACCGGCTGCTCCCGGCGCTCGCCGTCGACGTCCCGCCGGCCGAGTCGCTGCGGCACGACGGGGCGCTCGATGTGCGTACCGTGACCGACCTGACGGCGGCGACGGTCGCCGAGGTACACGCGGCGCTGGCCCACGATGGTTCGGTCGGTGTGATCGCTGCCGACGACACGGTCGACGGGCTACGCGCCGCGCTGGACGCGGCGGGTGTCCCGACCGGCAGTGCCGACGACGTCGAGGCCGCCGCGCGGGTCACCGTCGTCCCCGCCACCCTGGTCAAGGGCCTGGAGTACGACCACGTGGTCGTCGTCGAGCCGGCGGCGATCGTCGCCGCCGAGCCGCGCGGCCTGCACCGCCTCTACGTGGTGCTCACCCGGGCGGTCTCCCGCCTCGCCGTCCTGCACGCCACCCCTCTGCCCACCCTGCTCACCGAAGCGGGGTAGGCCGGCTGGTCGACCTCGGGTGGGTTCTGGCCGGATCCCCGGACACGACCGGCCCGCCGGTGCCAGGATGCCGGCAGGGCGCGCCGACAGGGCGGGCCCCTGCCGAGAGGGGGCGCGGTGCACGGTTCCGTTCCGCCGGGTACGCCCTGCTGGACCGACCTGGCCACGCCCGAACTGGCGGACGCGCGGCGCTTCTACCCGGAGTTGTTCGGCTGGACGGCGCACGTCGCGCCGGAGCCGGACGCGCAGGGGTACACCACCTTCCGCTGCGGCGGCCGGGCGGTCGCCGGTGCGGGGCCGCCGGCCGCCCCGGGCCAGGTGCCGATCTGGTCCACGTACGTGGCCACGGACGACGCGGACCTGCTCACCGGCCGGGTCACCGCCGCCGGTGGTCGGGTCTTCGTCCCGCCGTTCGAGGTCTTCGACCAGGGCCGGATGGCGGTCTTCAGCGACCCGGCGGGAGCCGTGCTGTCGGTCTGGCAGCCGATGGCGATGCCCGGCGCGGAACTGTTCGGCACGCCGGGCGCGATGGCCTGGAACGAGCTGGTGACCCCCGACCCGGAGGGGGCGAAGGCCTTCTACGAGCTGGTCTTCGGCTGGCATCCGGAGGAGCAGCCGATGGACGGGCCCTACACCGGCTGGCGGCTCGGGGAGCGGATCGTCGCGGGGATGATGCCGCCTCTCGGGGACGGTTTCCCGGCCGAGATGCCCGCGTACTGGACGGTGTACTTCGCGGTGGACGACGCCGACGCGACGGCTGACCGCGCAGTCCGGCTCGGTGGGGAGGTCCTGGTGCCGCCCCGGGACAGCCCGGCCGGCCGGCACGCCGCCCTCCGCGACCCACAGGGCGCCCTCTTCTCCGTCGTCGCCCTCGCCCCGGGGTAGGCATCAAACCGGTGGCCGGCAGCAAGGTGGAGCATCAGGGCGTGGCCGGCACCGAGGTACGGCGTCAGGGCGTGGCCGGCATGGGGCGGACCGGAACCACCAGCGGGCCGTGGGTGCCGTCGACGACCCGGACCCGGGCCCGGTAGTGGGTGGCGAGCAGTTCCTCGGTGAGCACCTCGCGCGGGGTGCCGGTGGCGACCGCCCGGCCGCCGGCGACCAGCACCAGGCGGTCGGCGTACTCGCCGGCGACGGTGAGGTCGTGCATGGTGGCGAGCACGGTCAGCCCGTGCGCCTGGCGGAGCTGGTCGACCAGCTCCAACACCTCCTGCTGGTGGCCGATGTCCAGGGCACTGGTCGGCTCGTCGAGCAGCAGCAGCGTGGCTCCCTGCGCCAGGGCCCGGGCCAGGAAGACCCGCTGCCGTTCCCCACCGGAGAGGGTGGCCAGCTCGCGGCGGGCGAAGCCGGTCAGGTCGAGCCGGTCGAGGACCTCGCGCACGGCGGCCAGGTCCGTGGCGGATTCCCGGCCCAGTGGCGGGACGTACGGGGTGCGCCCGAGCAGCACGTAGTCGAAGACGGACATGCCGGCCGGGACGGCCGGGGACTGGGCCACCGTGGCGACCACCCGGGCCCGGTCCCGGCGGCGCAGGGCGGCGCTCGGCGTACCGAAGAGGGAGATGGCGCCGGTCGCGGGGAGCAGGCCGCCGACGGCGCGCAGCAGGGTGGACTTGCCCGCGCCGTTCGGGCCGATCACGGTGACCCACTCGCCGACCGCGACGGTCAGGTCGACCCCGGTGAGGATCGGGACACGGTCCAGACTGACGTGCAACCCCCGGACCTCGACGGCGACGCCCGCGTGAGCAGGCGCCGGGCGGTCGGCGCTCAGGTAACCAGGCGCTGGGCGGTCGGCGGTCACGTGATCAGGTGCCGGGCGGTCGGCGGTCACGTGATCACCCGCCGGGCGGTGCGCAGCACCAGGACGAAGAACGGTCCGCCGAGCAGGGCGGTGACCACGCCGATCGGCACCTCGGCGGGGGCGGCGGCGGTCCGGGCGACCACGTCGGTCAGGGCCAGGAACGCCCCGCCGAAGAGCATCGACAGCGGCAGGATCGCCCGGTAGCTGGAGCCGGCGAGCAGCCGTACGGTGTGCGGCACGATGATCCCCACGAAGCCGATCAGACCGGACGCGGACACGGCAGCGGCGGTGCCGAGCGACGCGGCGGCGATCAGCAGGTACCGGGACCGCTGCGGATGCAGGCCGAGGCTGGTGGCCTCGTCGTCGCCGAGGGCGAGCACGTCGAGTTCCCGCCGGTGCAGCAGCACCACCACGACGGTCACCGCGAAGTACGGCAGGACCAGCAGCACGTCGTGCCAGCCGGCGGTGGCCAGCCGTCCGAGCAGCCAGGAGTAGACCTGCTGGATGTTGTCGGAGTGGCGTTGCAGCAGGTAGGTCTGGCCGGCGGAGAGGAACGCCGAGACCGCCGCCCCGGCCAGGATCAGGGTGGCCGTGGAGCGGTCGCGCCCCCCGGCGGCACCGAGCAGGTAGGTCATCGCCACCGCCCCGAGCGAGCCGACGAACGCGGCCAGCGGAATGGTGAGCGGCAACCGGGTCAGCGTGCCGTCGGTGCCCCCGAGGGCGATCACCACGGTGACCGCGAGGCCCGCCCCGGCCGCCACCCCGAGCAGGTACGGGTCGGCCAACGGGTTGCGGAAGACGCCCTGGTAGCAGCCCCCGGCCAGGGCGAGCATCCCACCGACGAGCAGACCGAGCACGGTGCGGGGCAGGCGCAGCTCGGTGATGATCGCGATCTCGCGTTCGGTCAGCCCGCTGTCGAGGCGTACCCCGGGAACGAGGTTGAGCAGTTCGACGGCGACGCTGCCGGGCGGCAGGCTGACCGCGCCGAACGACACCCCGGCGACGAGCGCGACGAGCACCGCGAGGATCCCGGTGGCCAGCCAGGTCAGCCGCAACCCGGCCGGCCGGGGCGTCACCCCGAGCGCAGGAGCCGTGCCCTTGCCCGTGCCCGCCCCGCCCAGGTGTGAGGAGGGGTCCCCTGTTACCGCTTTTTGCATAGGAGGGGACCCCTGCTACCAGCTCGGTACGGTCACGCGACCGGGGCCTTGGCGACGGCGTCCACGATGGCGCGGAGCAGGTCGACCACGCGCGGCCCCCACCGGGAGGCGATGTCGTCGTCGAGCGGCACGACCTGGTTGTTCTTCACCGCGGTGAGACCGGCCCAGCCGCCGCGCGCGCCCACGGTCTGCGCGCTCTGCTGGCAGCACTTGGTATCGGCCAGGAAGATGAAGTCCGGGTCGGCCTTGACGATCACTTCCTGGGAGAGCTGCGGGTAGCCGCCGTTCTTGCCGTCGGCGTCGGACGGGTCGGCGATGTTCTCCAGCCCGACCAGCGCGTACAGCGAGCCGATGTAGGTCTTGCTGGTCGCGGTGTACAGCTCCGGGCCCAGCTCGTGGTAGTAGGTGAGCTTCTCGGTGCGCTTCGGCAGGCCCTCGACCAGCTTGGCGATGTCGTCCTTCATCCGGCGGGTCACGTCGGCCGCCTCGTCGGCCTGCCCGGTGAGCTGGCCCAGCTCGGTGATCTGTCGGTACGTGTCGTCCAGGGTCTGTGCCGCCGGCACGAGGTGGACCGGGATCTTCAGGGCGGCGAGCTGGTCGACGATCTTGTTCCTGTCGTCGGAGAGCACGACGAGGTCCGGGCTCTTCGCGGAGATCGCCTCGGCGTTCGGCTGGAAGCCGGACAGGTCGGTCTTCGGCGCCTCCGGCGGGTAATTCGACTGGTCGTCGACCGCGGTGACCTGCGGGCCCGCGCCGATGGCGAAGAGCATCTCGGTGGCGGCGGCGGAGAGCGAGACGATCTTCTCGGGCCGCTTCTCCAAGGTCAGGTTGCCGACCGTGACGGGGAACTGGCCAGCCCCGCTGCTCGCGCCGGCGGTCGGCTCGTCGGTGGTCTGTTCGGCGCAGGCACCGAGCGCGAGCGCGGTGACCGCGAGCGCCACGGTGAGGAGTCGAGGGGTACGTCTGGACATCTGACCTCCTGTCGGTCGAGGAGTGTGCTTCGCCGACAGGGGCCTGGGCCCGACCGCCCGCGAGGCGCCCTTCCTCGAGAGCGCGTGTCGCGACCGTCCGCAGGCGGCCTGGCTCGTCCTTCCGTCCGGCGTGGAGCCGGCGCGTCCCCGACCGGCGGCCGGGGTGGAAGGCGTCACAGTTGCGGGACAGCGCCGGATTCGGACCGGCTTCGCTGCGGGTGGTCCGGGGGAACGGTAGCGCACCACGGACGGTGGGGGCGGCCCGGTGTGCCCGGCCCGCCCCCACCGTCGCTGGTCAGACCGTCAGGGTCCAGGTATTGATGTAGCCGGTGTCGGTGGTGTAGATGTCCCGCGCCTGCAACCGCCAGGTGCCGTCGGCCGTCTCGCCCGACACGTCCACCGTGTAGGTGGTGTTGACGTTGTCCGCGCTGTCCGAACTGCTGCTGTTCTTCAGCCGGTAGGCGGTGCCGTCCGGGGCGAGCAGGTCGATGACCAGGTCACCCCGGTAGGTGTGCGGGATGTCCACGGCCACGCTGGCGGTGGCCGAGGCCGCCCGGCCGCAGTCAGCGATGGTGATCGCGCTCGTCACCGCCGTACCGCCGTCCGGGATGGCGACGTCCGTGCCGTTGGTGGCCGTGCAGCCGGTCGGGTCCGGCGGCGGGGTGCCGCCACCGCAGTAGGTGCCCTGCTTGCCGATCGCCCGGTACGGGCAGTCGGCGTACTCACTGAGCAGCAGCACCGCGTCCTTGTTCCGGGTGGTCTCCCGGCTGATCACCTCGTCGGGCGGGTAGAAGCCGCCGCTGAAGGCGTTCTTCGGGTACATCTCGAAGGTGTACGCCCAGATCTTGTGCTGCCCCCACATCCAGTCGAGGCTGTCGCCGTCGGTGATGTACAGGTCGCTGGACTGCTCCGGGGTGTAGCCGTTGAGGGCCGCCATCTGCTGGCCGATGGCGGCGAAGGTGTTGTACTGGTCGGTGGTCATCCCCGGGGCGGTGTTGTTGTACGTGTAGCCGAACGGCCAGAGCACCAGCTCCGAGTAGGTGTGGAAGTCGATGTTCGCCTTGATCTGCTGGACGCCGCCGATCACCCGGCTGTTGACGAAGTTCCGGAAGGCCGCGGTCTCCGGCGCGGAGAACGCCGACGGGCCACGGTAGGTCTCCGACGAGGGCGAGCTGGACGAGCCGCCGCAGCAGCCCCACTGGTAGCCCCAGTTCCGGTTCAGGTCGGTGCCGACCGCCGTCGAGCCGCTGTTCGGCTGCCGGTTCTTCCGCCAGGACCGGTACGAGCCGGTGGCGATGTCGTACTCGCTGCCGTCCGGGTTCACCGTCGGGATGATCCACAGTTCCCGGCTGTTGACCACGTTGGTCACCCGCGAGTCGGTGCCGTAGCTGTCGGTGAAGAGGTTGAGCAGGTAGATCGCCATCTCGACGGTCAGGTGCTCCCGGGCGTGCTGCTGGGAGTTGAACACGATCTCCGGCTCGTCCTCGTCGGTGGCGACGTTGTCGGAGATCTTGACCGCCATCAGGTCGCGGCCCTCGTACGACTGACCGATGCTGATCTTGCGGGCGAGGGTGGGGTGGTCGGCGACCACCTGGTTCACCACGGCGGTCAGCTCGGCGTAGTCGTGGTAGTTCGAGTCGGCCGGCGGGAAGGCGGCCGGGCCGACCTCCGACGACTCGTCCGCGTGGTCGTGCGGGGCGGCCATCGGGTCGAGCCGGAAGCCGAGCTTCTTGATCTCGGCGGCCTCGGCCGGGGTGGCCGAGACGACCAGCCGGCCGTGCTCGATGCCGTCGATGCTGGCCCCGGTACGGGCCACCGCGCTGCGGTCGTCGACCGTACGCGGGCCGTGCACCTGGTACTGCGTGGCGACCGACTCTGAACGGTCACCTCGCGGCTCCGCTGAGACCGGCCCGGAGACCACGGCGAAGAGTCCCACCGCGGCGCTGACGGCGAGCACCAACCCACGCCGGAGTGTGACGGATTTTCGGAAGGCCATGCCAACCTCCTGACAGTGCGGAGCGTCTCCGCTGGTGGACCACACTTCACCACCGGCCACATAGTCATAGCAACATCGACGGCCTTCTCTTTCATGCCAAGCGGATCCTCACATCGGCAAAAATCTTCCCCCAGTGGACATCTGGCGAAACTTCCCACCAAACGAGATAGTGAAAGACAGCGATGCATAACTCCCTACCAGCAGTGGAGCTTCCATGGCCGGACCACGTCTACGCGCGGTCGCCGTCGTCGGCGTCACCGCGTTCGCCCTCCTCGCGACCACCGCGACCGCCACCGTCGCGTCCCCCGGCTCCGCCTCGCGCGGCAAGGCCACCCACGACGAACAGATCACCTGGCAGGACTGGGCCGGGTCGACTGACTGGAGCCAGGGCACGGCCGCCGGCACGGTCACCACCCCCACCGGGCTCACCCTCGGCGTCCCGGCCGGCACCACCACCTACCGGGATCCGCACACCGGCATCAAACGGGCCTGGGCGTACGGAACGTGGACCTCGCCGGTCACCCCGATCGGGTTCGACGCGAGCGAGATGATCGCCTCCTGGAACGCGGCCACCCCGGCCGGCACCTGGCTCCAGGTCGAGTTGCAGGGCCGCTACACCGACGGCGTCCAGACCCCGTGGTACGTCATGGGCCGCTGGGCCTCGGGGACGCCGACATCCGGCGGACCACCGTCGACAAGCAGAGAGACGGACGCTCCGACGTCTGGACGGACACCCTCTCCGTACGGAACAAGGTGGCCGGACCGTTGCTGCGCGCGTACCAGCTCCGGCTGACCCTGTACCGGGCCTCCGACCAGCAGGCCGCCCCGGTGGTCCGGATGGTCGGCGCGATGAGCTCGGACGTCCCCGACCGGTTCACGGTCACCCCGAGCGCCGGGGGCATCGCCTGGGGCGTCGAGCTACCCGTGCCCCGCTACTCGCAGATGATCCACTCCGGCCACTACCCGGAGTACGACGGCGGTGGTCAGGCGTGGTGCTCCCCCACCTCGACCGAGATGGTGGTGGAGTACTGGGGGCGCCGCCCGACCGCCGAGGAGACCGCCTGGGTCGACCCGACGTACCCGGACCCGACGGTCAACCACGCCGCCCGGAGCGTCTACGACTACACCTACTCCGGGGCCGGCAACTGGCCCTTCAACACCGCGTACGCGGC
The DNA here is from genome assembly GCF_900090325.1 of Micromonospora pallida. Taxonomy (NCBI): domain Bacteria; kingdom Bacillati; phylum Actinomycetota; class Actinomycetes; order Micromonosporales; family Micromonosporaceae; genus Micromonospora; species Micromonospora pallida. The sequence goes on from NZ_FMHW01000002.1 coordinate 5,634,035, forward strand.
CAGCTTCCCCGGCCTGGAGGGACGGGTCACCCGGCTGCACTCCCTCGACGAACTGGAGCGCTTCATCGCCGCCGGCATCCCGGTGGTGACCAGCCAGTCGTTCCTCGCCAGCGAACTCGACGGCTCGAACTACGGCACCTCCGGCCACCTTTTCGTGGTGGTGGGCTTCACCGCCGACGGCGACGTGGTCGTCAACGACCCGGCCTCGTCCAGCAACGACGTGGTGCGCAACGTCTACCCGCGGGAGCAGTTCGAGCAGATCTGGCTGCGGACCAAGCGGACCACGGCCAGTGGTGGCGTGGCCAGCGGCCCCGGGGGCGTCGCCTACCTGATCAAGCCGGTGGACCGCCCCTGGCCGGTACGCCCGGACGGTTCCACCAACTGGTAGTTCAGAAGGTCGGCTGACCCGGCGACGCGCGTCGCGTTTACCCGTACGCCGGTCAGCGCCGAGGCCCGTCGGGGGCATCGCTCCCCGGCGGGGCCTCGGACGTGCTGTCGGACTCGTCGTCGCCGGCCAGGGCGGAGCGGAGCCGCTCCTTCTCGGTCCGGCGGCGATCGGCCGTGACGGCCATATCCTCGGCCATCTCGTCCCGCCAGCCCCGCAGGAAGAAGAAGGAGAGCCCGGCGGAGAAGGCCAACGCCAACATCAGCTTGAGGTAGACGTTCAGCCCGACCGGCCAGAGGGCGAGCAGCACCACCACGAAGAGCCCGATCCTGCCCAGCGTGTACTTGACGCCCGCGCTCACGTTCCCACTCCTTCTTCCGCGTTCAGCCGGCACGCTGGCCGGCCGTTCAGCCCGTCCGCCGGGCCGGCCGTTCAGCCAGAATGCCGGGCCAGCCGTTCAGCCCGTGCGTCGGGCCAGCCAGTGCACGCCCTGGAACCAGACGACGGCGTAGACGACGGTGAAGACCGTCGCCGCCAGCGTGCCCGAGGCCAACGGCGACAGACCGTCGGTCAGCCCCGCCACCAGCAGGCCACCGGCCACCCCCAGCACCACGGCCACCAGCGCGGCGACCACCCGGGCGGCCCCGAAGCTCCAGGCCCGGAAGTCCTCCAGGAAGAGCCAGGCCGGCAGGATCACCGCGAGCCAGCCGTTGGCCTGGCCAAAGTCGCCCGAGCCGATCAGCTCGAACGCCCAGTCGAACAGGATCAGGGCCAACACCCCGATGACCACCCCGGCCAGGGTCACCCCGAGCAGGTCGCCCAGGGCGACGACCCGCCCCTCGGCGTCCCGTCGGGGGAAGCTGTCCCGTGTCTCGCGCTCGCTCATGACGCTTGCAGGGTACGTGAGCAGACCGGTCGACCGACGGCGACCGGCCCGACGGCGGTCAGGCCCACACCTGCTGCGGCTCGGCCCGCCGCTCGGCCAGCGCCGGGGCCGGGTCGTACTCGCGGACTACCTCGTAGCGGGTGTTCCGCTCGACCGGGCGGAACCCGGCGTCCCAGATCAGGTGGAGCAGGTCGTCGCGGTGCATGGTGTTCGGCGTGCCGTAGGAGTCCGCGTCATGGGTGATCTTGTATTCGACGACCGAGCCGTCCAGGTCGTCCACGCCGAAGTTGAGCGAGAGTTGCGCCACCGAGAGGCCGTGCATCACCCAGAAGCACTTGACGTGCGGGACGTTGTCGAAGAGCAGCCGGGACACCGCGAAGGTCTTCAGCGACTCGGCCGGCGAGGCCATCGTCGTCCGGGCCTGGATCCGGTTCCGGATCTTGCCGTCCGCCGAGTCGACGAAGTCATGCTGGTAGCGCAGCGGGATGAAGACCGCGAAGCCGCCGGTCTCGTCCTGGAGTTCCCGCAGCCGCAGCACGTGGTCCACCCGGTGCCGAGGCTCCTCGATGTGGCCGTAGAGCATGGTGGACGGCGTCTTCATCCCCTTGCTGTGGGCCAGCCGGTGGATCCGGGACCAGTCCTCCCAGTGGCACGCGTGGTCCACGATGTGCTGCCGGACCTCCCAGTCGAAGATCTCCGCGCCGCCACCGGTCAGCGACTCCAGACCGGCGTCCATCAGCTCGTCGAGGATCGCGTCCGCGGGCAGGCCGCTGATCTTCTCGAACCACTGCACCTCGGTCGCGGTGAACGCCTTGAGCGTGACGTTCGGCAGCGCCGCCTTCAGCTCGCGCAGCACCTTGGGGTAGTAGCGCCAGGGCAGCGTCGGGTGCAGACCGTTGACGATGTGCAGCTCGGTGAGCTGCTCGTCCTCCATCTCCTTGGCCTTGCGGACGGCCTCGTCGATGCGCATCGTGTAGGCGTCCTTCTCGCCCGGCTTGCGCTGGAACGAGCAGTACGCGCAGCTCGCGCTGCACACGTTGGTCAGGTTGAGGTGCCGGTTGACGTTGAACATCACCCGGTCGCCGTTGCGCTCGGTCCGCCGGTGGTGCGCCAACCGGCCCAACCAGGTGAGGTCGTCGCTGTCGTAGAGGGCGATGCCGTCCTCCCGGGTCAGCCGCTCACCCGCGTACACCTTGGCTTCGAGCTCGCGCTTGAGTCCGGCATCCATCGAAAAGCCCGTCCCTTCCACCTGGTTCCGGGTCGAGCCTACGTCGCGGGGTCGGCCGGTCGTCCGGGGCGGGCCGACGCAGCGACGTAGTTCACCGGACTCTCAGGCTGTCGTTACCGCCGCACCATCGACACCGGCGAAACATTCAGGTAAGACAAAGTAGGACGCGCAACACTGCGGCCGGACGCCGCGCTCCACGAGGGCGCGGCTTCGCCACGTCGGACGGGAGCGGGATGAGCGACAACGAGCGCACGCGACGGACACGACGACGGGCACCGATCGTCTCCCCGGTCCTGCGCCCCAGGCTCTGGTCCGCGCTGCTCGGCATGGTCGCCGCGGCGGCCATCGCCACCCCGGTCTTCGCCGACCCCACGCTGCCCCAGACCGTCCCGGACACCGGCGCCCGTCCGGTCGCGGCCGGGCCGGTGTACCTGCCCGGCGGCCCCACCGGCGGCGGTGGTCAGTCCGGCACCACCCCGATCACCCCGGTCGGCAACGGCCCGCTCGCCGCGCAGATCGACGCCGCGCGGGCCCAGGTCGGGCTGCTCGGCCAGGAGCTACTCCGACTCGAACAACTCCAGAGCGACGCGAAGACGCAGCTCGCCACCGCCGACCGGGACCGGAAGCTCGCCCAGGACACCCTCGCCCGCGCCCAGCGGGAGGCCGACGCCGCCGCCGCCGAGGCGATCAAGGCCGCCGCCAAGCTGCCTCCCGGCGACTTCGCGTCCGAACTGCACGGCCTGAGCGTGCTGGAGCGGATCTACCGGGGCGAGGAGGTCGAGGGCACCACCACCGCCGCGACCGGCGAGCTGAACCGGGCCCGCACCGGCGAGCAGGCCGCCAGTCAGGCGTACGCGGCGGCGGAGACCCGGCTGCGTACCGCGACGGAGCAGTTCACCACCACCCAGAAGACCTACCGCACCCAGGAAGCGGCCCTGCTCAAGCTGCAGCAGGACAACGCCACCCAGCTCGCCGAGATCGAACGGCAGCAGGAGGCCGAGGAGCAGCGCCTCGGCGAGCAGTACCTGCAGGGTGCGACTGCCAACGGGCTGACCTCCCACCCGCGCGCGATGGCCGCCGTCCGGTACGCCCTGGCACAGCTCGGCGACCCGTACCTCTGGGCGGCCGAAGGGCCGGACCGGTTCGACTGCTCCGGCCTGGTCTGGGCCGCGTACCGGTCGAAGGGCGCCGACTACTCCGGCCTGCCCCGGGTCTCCCGAGACCAGTACAACGCCACCAAGGGCAAGACCGTCAGCCGGAGTGCCCTACTCCCCGGCGACCTGGTCTTCTACGCCTCGGGCAGCAGCTGGACGACGATCCACCACATGGGCATGTACATCGGCAACGGCAAGATGGTGCACGCCCCGACCACCGGCGACGTCGTGAAGATCTCCAACGTCCGGTGGTCGCGGCTGTACGCCGCCACCCGGGTCATCGACGCGGTCCCGGCCCCGGGTGCCACCCCGACGCCGACTCCGACTCCGACGCCGAGTCCGACGAAGACCGGCACCCCGAAGCCGACGAACACCACCACGCCCAAGCCGACCAACTCGGCCACGCCCAAGCCGACCGGCAGCGCCAGCCCGACGCCGACCGGCAGCGCAACGCCGACGCCGACCCCCACGCCGACCCCCACCCCCACCGCGGCCCCGTCGGAGAGCGACACGACCTCGCCGTCGCCAAGCAAGAGCAGCACCAGCGGTGGCAGCCCGAGCGCCTCGGTCAGCGGCACCGGCGAGCCCGGCGGGAGCCCGGCGCAGAGCGGGTCGGCGAGCCCGGACGCCGAGGGCTGACCGGTAACCCGACTCCGGCTGTGCGGCCGGACCAGAATGTGGCACCGTGAGAGCCAGGCACTCCCGGCTCGGCGCCACGGGTCCGGGTGCGAGCGCGGAGGACGAACATGGGCGAGCAGCAGGTTCCCGCTGAGACCGTCGAATCCGGCCCCGAGCCCCGCCCGCTGACCGATCCAGCCGGCACCGGACCGGCCACCGCCGGACCGGCCACCGCCGCACCGGGCTCCGCCGAGAGCCCGCCGGCCGTGTCCACCTTGGTCACCGACGGAGCCACGCCGGCCACGTCCGCCTCGGCCAACGCCGCTACGGCCGGGGCCGGAAATCCGGATGGCCAGCCGGCCGCCGACGCCGGGCAGCAGTCAGCCAGGGCAGCCACCACCGCCCCGGCACGTGGCCGGGCCAGCATCGCCGCTGCCGGCACAGCCGGGGGCGCGCCGAACACGCCCCTGGTGCCGGCCCAGCGCAGTCCCTCCTGGGCACGGGCCAGCGCCGCCGTACCGGCACTGCACCGGGTGTCGCCGCAGGAGGCCGGCATCGCCGCCGGGGTGCGTACCGGCGGGACGAAGGTGTACCGGTCCACCGAGACCCCACCCACCGAACCCACCCCGCCCACCGAGCCCACACCGGCCGAGCCACCCTCGCCCGGTCCCGCACCGGTCCCGGCTCCGGAACCCGCGCCGCTGACCCCACCTGCGCCCACGCCGAAACCCGGGCCGCTGCCGGAGCCACCCGTACCGACGCCGACGCCGCCCCTGCCGAAGCCGTCACCCACGCCGCCGGGACCGTCCCCCACCCCGCCCGGTCCGGTGCCACCGACGCCGAGTCCGCCGGCACCGCCGCCCGGCCCGCCGATCCCGTCCCCTCCGCCACCACCCGGGCCGATGCCGGCTCCGCCGTTCCCACCGCCGCCGGCCGCCGCCACCCGGGTCGCCGGCCCCGCCACGCCCGGCGGACCGCCGCCGGTACGGGTCACCGGCAGCGCCACCGTCCCCGGACCGTCGGCCCCGGCCTCCGGAGCACCGTGGACCACCCCGACGTCCGGCCCGCCGGCACCGCCGGTCGTCCCGGAGCCGGCCAGGCCGACCTGGCCCACCCCGACCGAAGCGGGCGGACCGGGTGCGACTGCCCCGTGGTCGACGCCGGCCGGGCCCTCGCCACTCGCGCCCACCAGCGGCGGGACACCGGTGGGCGGTTCCGTGCACCACCTACCGCCGAACGGGGTCTCCGCCGCCCCGGCCACCACCGGCCAGGCCGGTACCGCCGGTACGGCGGGTACGCCCGGCCGCCCCGGGACCGTCTACGGCGGTTCCGTCACCGAGGGGCCCGGCTTCGCCACGGTCGCCCTGCCGCCCGGGAACCCGGTCGAGAACACTGGCTCCCTGACCGGGCACATCCTCGCCCAGGGCTGGGCCGACACCCCCGTCGAACGGTCCCGCACCACCAGGGTGGTGCTCGTGCTGATCGCCTCGCTCGGGCTGCTGGTCGCGATCAGCCTGGTGCTGGTGCTGATGGCGAACGACGCGATGGGCGGCCTGATGGAAAACCTGATCAACGGGTGAGCCGTCAGTCCGGGCACCGTCGTCCGGGGGCCGGCGACCGGCCGGGGTGAGCCCGCCCACTACCCTGTCGCGGCGTGCTGGCCGATCGGCCGGCTCGCCGTACACTGTTATTGATCACTGACCTGGTGCGCGTCGTCGCGTGCCCATGGGCGATCTTGCGGGCGAACCGGCGGCGTCACTTTCGCGGCGGGCCATCGCGAAGATGCGCCCCGCTGGAGAGGTATTTCTTGACGACCTTTGCTGACCTCAGCACGTCCCCGTCCGCCTTCGACACCCCGCCGGTGACCACCGGCGACGACACCGTCCCCCCCACCACCACCGACGACGTCGACTTCGCCGGTCTGGGGCTCCCCCAGCCGCTCGTCCGGGCTCTGGCCCGGCAGGGCATCACCACCCCGTTCGAGATCCAGCGGGCCACCATGCCCGACGCCCTCGCCGGACGGGACGTCCTCGGCCGGGGCCAGACCGGCTCCGGCAAGACCCTCGCCTTCGGCCTGCCGCTGCTGGCCCGGGTCGCCGACGGTGAGCGGGCCCGGCCGCTGCACCCCCGGGCCCTGGTCCTGGTGCCCACCCGGGAACTCGCCATGCAGGTCAACGACGCGCTCGTGCCGCTGGGCAAGGCGGTCGGGGTCTTCCTCAAGACCGCCGTGGGCGGGGTCCCCTACGACCGCCAGATCGACGCCCTCCGGCGCGGCGTGGAGATCATCGTTGCCACGCCGGGCCGACTCGGCGACCTGATCTCGCGGCAGGTGTGCCACCTCGACGACGTCGAGGTCACCGTGCTGGACGAGGCCGACCAGATGGCCGACATGGGCTTCCTGCCGGAGGTCACCGAGCTGTTGGCGAAGACGCCGGCCGGTGCCCAGCGGCTGCTCTTCTCGGCCACTCTGGACAACGACGTGGACTCGCTGGTCAAGCGGTTCATGACCGACCCGGTGACGCACTCCACCGCCCCGGCCACCGCTGCTGTCGCCACCATGGACCACCACCTGCTGCTGATCCCGCCGCACGACAAGTTCGCGGTGGCGGCGTCGATCGCGGCCCGTTCCGGTCGGACCATGATGTTCGCCCGTACCCAGCTCGGCGTGGACCGGCTGGTCGAGCAGCTCGGCGCGGTGGGCGTCCGGGCCGGTGGCCTGCACGGCGGCAAGACCCAGCGGATGCGTACCCGCACCCTGGCCGAGTTCCGTGAGGGACGGATGAACGTGCTGGTCGCCACGGACGTGGCCGCCCGGGGCATCCATGTGGACGGTGTCTCGCTCGTGATGCACGTCGACCCGCCGAAGGACCCGAAGGACTACCTGCACCGGGCCGGGCGTACCGCGCGGGCCGGCGAGTCCGGCGCGGTGGTCACGCTGGTCCTGCCGAAACAGCGACGGACCACGCTGGCGATGCTGGAGAAGGCCGGGGTCGAGCCGGCCGAACTGCGGGTGCGGGCGGGTGACCCGGAGCTGGCCGAGCTGACCGGCGCCCGGCAGCCCAGTGGCGTACCGGTGTCCAACGAGCTGCAGGAGCCACGCCGGCACGGCGACCGGCCCGGCGGCCAGCGACGGTTCGGCGACCGGCCGGGCGGCTACCACCGCTCGGGCGACCGCGACCAGGGGGACCGCCGCTTCGGTGACCGCGCATCGGGCGACCGCCGCTTCGGCGACCGGGACGGCCGGGCCGAACGGCGGTACCCGGAGCGGGAGGCCCGCTTCGGCGACCGCGACAGCCAAGGCGGACGGCCGTACCCCGAGCGGGAGGCCCGCTTCGGCGACCGCGACGGCCGGGGCGGACGCGGCTACAGCGGCCGGCCCGAACACCGGCACGGTCCCGGCGAGCAGCGCCACACCAGCCGTGACGGGGGACGCCACGCTGGCCGCGACGAGCGGCGCGTCGGTGACGATCGACCGGGCTACCGCAGCCGGACCGACGACCGGCGCGGTTTCGGCGGCCGGGCCTCGGCGCGCAGCTACTGACCCAGCCGGACGCCGCCCTGGTGGTGGAGAACCCGCCAGGGCTGCGTCGGGGTGGCGTCGCTGTCTGCCGACGGCGGCCGGGTCGCCGCGATCGAATGCCCGAGGTGCCGGCCTGCCGTAGTGTCCGGCTCATGCCGACCATGCCGAAGTCGCTGTTCTGGAGCCGCCTGGACACCACCGGCTGCGAGCACACGCTGCTGGACGACGCGCGCGGCCTTACCGCCCGGGGCCAGGTGCAGGCCGTCGACCCGGTCCCGTACACCTGCCGGTACACCCTGACCACCACGCCGGAGTGGGCGACCGTCCGGCTGGAGGTCGAGGTCGAGGGGTCGGGCTGGGCACGCGGGGTCCGACTGGAACGGCAGCCGGACCGCTGGCGGGTGGTGACCAGCGAGCAGGGTGACCTCGACGTCGCGCTCCGCGCGGCCGGTCGACCCCCGGTCGGGCTGCCCGGCACGGACGACCCGGGCCGGCTGGCCGACGCGGTGGACGTCGACCTGGGCGCGTCGGCGCTGTTCAACACCCTTCCGGTACGCCGACTCGGGCTACGGGACGCCGCGCCGGGCACCGAACGGCGGATCGAGGTCGCCTGGGTGCAGGTGCCGAGCCTGCTGGTGCTGCCCGCCACGCAGACGTACACGGCGCTCGGCGCCGGCCGGGTCCGGTTCGCCAGCGGCGACTTCACCGCCGACCTGGACGTCGACCCCGACGGCTTCGTACGCCACTACCCGGGGCTCGTCGACCGGGTCGGTCGCTGACCGTACGGCGACCGACCCGTCGGCCCCGGCGCGGCCGGACCAGGGCGCGGGGCGGCTTCAGTCGCCGCGCCCGGCACCGCGATCGGGTGCGCTCATGTCCCCCGTCCCGGGCGTGCCGTCGGCGAGCCCGTAGCGCAGGTACACGGTGCCCTTCGGACCGGCCACCGGCGGTTCGAGAAGCGTGACGTTCGTGGGCACCGCACCACCGTCGAACACCTTCTTCCCGACGCCGAGCACGATCGGGTGCACCCAGAGGTCGAGACGGTCGAAGAGCTTCTCGCGCAGGAGGGTCTGCACCAGGTTCAGGCTCCCGACCACCTTCACATGCTCGTGCCGGTCCCGGATCTCGCGCACCGCGCCGGCCAGATCCGGGCCGAGCTGGGTGGACCCGGCCCACGAGAGGTCGGGCCGGCCACGGGAGGCCACGTACTTCGGGACGCGGTTGAAGAGCGTGGCGATGTCGTTGTCCGCGCCACCCTCCTGGTACGGCCAGTAGGCGGCGAAGATGTCGTACGTCCGCCGGCCGAGCAGGAGGGCGTCGGTGCCCTCGTACGCGGCACCGACCTGCGCCCCGGTGACCTCGTCCAGCAGGGGCGCCTGCCAGCCACCGAACGGGAACCCCAACGGGTCCTCCTCGGGGCCGCCGGGCGACTGGCCGACGAGGTCGAGGGTTGCGAACAGCTCGATGTGGACGAGGCCCATGCCCTACTCCCGATGAGTTGGTCGTCTCGGTCGGGCGGTAGACCTGGGGCACCGACAGACCCGTCGCTGCGCCGGCACTCGACCCCGGACTCGTCTACCGCCTGCGACCGAACCTAGTCGACGGGCCAGGCTCCGGTGGCGAGGAAGCGCTCGACGGTGGCGAGGTGCGGGGTCAGGTCCAGGCCCTGGGCAGCCACCCAGTCGTCGGCGTAGTACGTGTCGGCGTACCGGTCGCCGGCGTCGCAGATGAGCGTCACCACCGATCCGGTGCGCCCCTCGGCGAGCATGGCGGCGATCAGCCCGAAGGCGCCCCAGAGGTTGGTGCCGGTGGAGCCGCCCACCCGACGGCCGAGCACCGCCGAGCCGGCCCGCATCGCGGCCAGCGAGGCGGCGTCGGGCACCTGCACCATCCGGTCGACCACGCTGGGCAGGAAGGACGCCTCGACCGTGGGCCGGCCGATCCCCTCGATCCGGGAGCCCCGACCGGTGCGGACGGACCAGTCGGCCGCCTGCCACGCCGGGTAGAACGCGGAGTTCTCCGGGTCGACCACGCAGAGTTTGGTGGGCAGCCGGCGGTACCGGGTGAACCGGCCGATGGTGGCGCCGGTGCCGCCGGTGCCCGCGCCCACCACGATCCAGGCCGGCACCGGGTGCCGTTCCAGGGTGAGCTGGGCGTAGATCGACTCGGCGATGTTGTTGTTGCCCCGCCAGTCGGTGGCCCGCTCGGCGTAGGTGAACTGGTCCATGAAGTGCCCGCCGGCGTCCTCGGCCAGCCAGCGGGCCTCGACGACCACCTTCGCCGGGTCGTCGACCAGGTGGCAGCGGCCCCCCTGGAACTCGATCTGGGCGATCTTCTCCGGTGAGGTGGAGGCGGGCATCACCGCGACGAAGGGCAGCCCCAGCATCCGTGCGAAGTACGCCTCGGAGACGGCGGTCGAGCCGGAGGACGCCTCGACGATCGTGGTGTCCGGACCGATCCAGCCGTTGCACAGCCCGTAGAGGAAGAGCGAGCGGGCCAGCCGGTGCTTCAGCGAGCCGGTCGGGTGCACCGACTCGTCCTTGAGGTAGAGGTCGATGCCCCACTGTTTCGGCAGCGGGAACGGCAGCAGGTGGGTGTCGGCCGACCGGTTCGCGTCGGCCTCCACGGCGGCGATCGCCTCGGTCACCCACGCCCGGACAACCTCGTCGCACCGGTCGAGATGAGTCACGCCGAAAAACTAGCAATCCTCACGTCCGGCCGGTAGCGGCCGTTCACCCGCGCTCGAGCCGGCGGCGCTGGCGGCGCTGCCCGACCCGGCCGGCGGCCCGGACCAGCGGACCCAGCCGGATCGCCAGCCCGGGCAGCGCGTCGAGCAGTCGGACCTGCGCGCCCCGCCAGCGGGGCAGCGTGACGACCGGCCGGGGGTGCCGGGCCAGCCGCGCGGCCCGCCGGGCCACCCGCTGCGGCGACAGCAGCGTCCCGGTGAAGGACGCCACCGCGCCGGGGTCGTCCAGCCGGTCGTGCAGCATCGGCGTCCAGATACCGTCCGGGCAGAGACACGAGACGTGTACGTCCCGATGCCCGGCCAGCCGCAGGTCGGCGAGGGTGCCGAGGCTGAACGCGAGCAGGGCGTGCTTGCTGGCCGCGTAGATGGTCTCGCCGGGCGGGGCGACCAGGCCGGCGAGCGAGACGACGTTCAGCACGTGTCCCCACCCCTGTGCCCGCATCAGCTCCAGCGCGGCGAGGGTGCCGTTCATCGCGCCGAAGGTGTTCACCTCGACCACCCGACGGCGGGTGGCCGCGTCGTGACTCCAGGACGGGCCGGTCACCAGCAGGCCGGCGTTGTTCACCCAGAGCCCGAGCCCGCCAGCACGGTCGGCGGCCTCGGCGACCACCGCCGCGCAGGCCGCCTCGTCGCGGACGTCCAGCGGACGGGACCAGCCGCCCAGCGGGGCGGCGACGGCGGCCACGGCCCCGGCGTCCAGGTCGGTGAGAAGCACCGGCCAACCGTCGGCGTGGAGGGCGGTGGCGACGGCCTGCCCGAGTCCCCCGGCCGCGCCGGTCACCACCGCCGCTCCGGACACCGGAAGAGTCACCGCGGGGTGCCGGGCTGGGGGCGGTTCTCCCACTTGGTCGACAGGGCGATGCCGGTCCGGGTGGAGGCCACCCCGGGCGTACGGTTCAGCCGGACGATCAGCCGCTCCAACTCGGCGATCGTGCCCACCCGGGCCTTGAGCAGGAACGACTCCACGCCGGCCATGAAGTAACAGGACTCGATCTCCGGCATCCGCCGGAGGGCCTCCAGCAGGTCGTCGGTGTCGGCGGCGGAGTCCTCGACGATGCCGATCAGGGCGGTGACGCCCAGCCCGATCGACTCGGGCTCCACCTCGGCACGGTAGGCCCGGATGACCCCGCCCGACTCCAACTTGCCGACCCGTTCGTGTACGGCGGGAGCGGAAAGACCCACCTGCCGGGCCAGTTCGGCGTACGACAGACGAGCGTTGCCCCGCAACAGCTCCACGAGCCTCAGGTCGATGGCGTCCACGGACTGTAGACCCTAGTCGTCGGATCCGGCGGGAGTCGGCGGCCTGGCCGTCACCGGATCCGGGACGACACGGGTGCCCCGCCACTCCTCCGTGCCCAACCAGTGCTTTCTTCGCGTTTGGCGGACCGCGTCACGTCGCTGGTGCTGTAATTGCCATACGTCCCTCATGACGGCTCTGGGCTCGCACCAGCCGGGGGCAGTGTGTTCAGCCGAGGGCTTCGTCGACGCGAGGAGGGGGCTGTGGACACTGGAGATCGCCTGCTGACACCGGGCGAGGTGGCCGCGCTGTTTCGAGTGGACCCGAAGACCGTGACGAGATGGGCCGCGGCCGGCCGAATCGGCAGCATCCGAACGCCAGGCGGGCATCGCCGTTTCCGGGAATCCGAGGTGCGGGCACTGCTCGAGGGGGAGGGCATGCTCGATGAGGGGGAGGATCCGGCGAACCGGCCACGCAACGCCGGTCCGACGGCCTCCACCGGCCCGGGTCCGGCCAACGCCGGCCTCTACTGACGGACGCCGGCCTGGATCGGGTCACCACACCGCCGCGCCCAGTTCCCCGGCCCACCGGCGGAACAGCGTGTGCGGTACGCCCAGCGCGTCCAGCACCTTGCCGGCGACGAAGTCGACCAACTGCTGGGCGGAGGCGGACGCCCCGGCGCCGTAGAAGCCGGGGCTGGCGGGCAGCACCACCGCCCCGGCGTCGTGCAACGCGATGAGATGTTCGAGGTGGCTGCGGGTCACCGGGGTCTCCCGTGGCACCACCACCACCGGCCGCCGCTCCTTGAGGTTGACCTCCGCGGCGCGCTGCAACAGGTCCTTGGAGAGTCCGATGGCGATGCCCGCGCAGGCGGCGGTGCTGGCTGGCACCACCGCCATGCCGCGTGCCCGGTAGGAGCCGCTGCTCGGACCGGCGGCCAGGTCCCCGGCGGGCCAGTACCGCAGGTCGTCCCCGGCCAGGTCCCGCCCGAGCCAGGCGCCCAGATCGTCGCGCCAGTGCGCGTCCCGGAAGGGGCGGCCGGTCTCGTCGAGGACGGTGAGCCGGGCTGCCCGGGAGACGATCAGGTCGACGCCCGTCCCGGCGTCGAGCAGCCCGCGCAGGACCGCCGCCGCGTACGGCGTACCGGAAGCTCCGGAGACCCCGACCACCCATGGTTCGCGCATACCGACAAGCGTGCCTGGTCACTGACCCGGAGCGTCCACCGCCCCGGTGTGGTCACGGGGGCGGGTGCCGGGAGAGCGCTCACGCCTGTCATGCTGCGCGGCGTGGGGAAGGAATCGGTGATGCCCGGCGGTTTCGTCGGCCTGCCTCGGTTCGACTGCCCCATCCCGCCACGGCTGTCACCGCACGCCGACGCGACGCAGGAGTGGCTCTCCACCTGGCTCACCCGTTTCGACCTGCCGCTGGACCCGCCCGCCCTCGACCGGCTGCACCGCACCGGCATCGCCCGGTACGCGGGTCGGATCTGCCCAGACGTCGGCGCGACCGAGCTGCGCGCCCTCGCCGCCCTGTTCACCTGGTTCTTCCTGGTGGACGACCTCTGCGACCGGCCACGGAACTCCACTCCCCAGCAGGTCGACGGGCTCCGGCAGGGGGTGCTGAAGCTGCTGCGGGCCGGTCCGCGCTCGCGTCATCCCGGCTTCACCGGCCCGCTGCGCCGGATGCTGGTGGACGTCTGGCGGGCTCCCCGGGCCCGGATGCCGGCCCACTGGCGGGTCCGCTTCGTCGACGCGATGGCGCACTTCCTGGACGGGGTGTGGCGCGAGTCGGCCGACAAGGCCGCCGGCCGGGTGCCGACGCTCGCCGAGTACGTTCCGCTGCGCCGGGCCACGTCGGCGGCGTACGTGGCGTACGCGCTGGTGGAGTTCGCCACCGGGCAGGTGCTGCCGGACGCCGTCCACCACCACCCGCACCTGGTCCGCATCGCCGAGACCGCGAACGACCTGCTCTCCTGGTTCAACGACGTGATCTCCCTCGACCGGGACCGGACCAACTCCGGTGGACACAACCTGGTGCTGGCCACGGCGCGGGAGCACGGGGTGCCGGTGGAGACCGCCATGTCGCTGGTGACCGACAGGTGGCGGGCGGCGATGGATCACTTCGTGGCACTACGCGCGACGGTGCCGTCGTTCGGGCCGGAACTGGACCGGGCGGTCGCCGTCCACCTGGACGGGGTGGCGAACTCGGTACGCGGCACCATCGACTGGTCCCTGGAGAGCGCCCGCTACCTGGTGCCCTGACGCGCGCTGAGTTCAGGGCCGCAGGTCCAGCCGGAGCACCAGGTCGAGCAGGGCGAAGAGGAAGAGCGCGATCCCGACGAACCCGTTCGCGGTGAAGAACGCCCGGTTGACCCGGCTCAGGTCGGTCGGGCTGACCACCACGTGCTGGTAGCCGAAGGCGAGCGCGGTCAGCGCCAGCCCGACCCACCACGGCCAGCCGTACCCGACCAGGGCCCCGAACCAGACGAAGAGCGCGAAGGTCACCACGTGCGCCACCGTCGAGGCGTGCAGGGCGAAGCGCAGCCCGTACCGGGCCGGGACGCTGCGTACCCCGATCTCGCGGTCCACCTCGGCGTCCTGGCAGGCGTAGATCAGGTCGAACCCGCCGATCCACAGGCCGACCGCGACGCCGAGCAGCCAGGCCGGCCACGAGCCGGCGAAGGTGCCGGTGACGGCGAGCCACGCGCCGACCGGGCCGACCGCCTGGGCGACCGCCAGGATCGCGTGCGGCCAGTCGGTGAACCGTTTGCCGTACGGGTAGACCACCAGCGGCACCACGGCGAGCGGCGCGAGCACCAGGCAGAGCGGGTTGAGCAGCGCGGCGGCGGCGAGGAAGACCACCAGCGCGACCACCGCGCCGGTCCAGGCCGTCCGCACGCTCACCGCCCCGGTGACCAGCTCCCGCCCGGCGGTACGGGGATTCCGCGCGTCGATCCGCCGGTCGAGGATCCGGTTGGCGGCCATCGCGAACGTCCGCGCCCCGACCATCGCCACGGTGATCAGCAGCAGGTCGACCCAGCGCACCCGACCGCCCTCGAGCCGCATCGCGGTCAGCGCGGACAGGTACGCGAAGGGCAGTGCGAAGACCGAGTGCTCGATCGCGACGAGCCGGAGGAACGACTTCACCCGACCGGGCCGTTCGGCGACCGCGGTCATCGGATTCCGTATTCCTTCCAGCGCTTGTCGACCAGGGCGACGACCTCCGGCGACATGGTCATCTCCTCCGGCCAGCCCCGGGTGTAGCCCTCGGTGGGGAGCTTGCGGGTGGCGTCGATGCCCGCCTTGCCGCCCCAGAACTGCTGGTACGAGGAGTGGTCCAGGTGGTCCACCGGCCCCTCGGTGAGCAGCAGGTCCCGGGAGTAGTCGACGTTGCCGAAGGCGCGGAAGGCGACCTCGTGGTAGTCGTGCACGTCGCAGTCCTCGTCCACCACCACGATCAGCTTGGCCAGGGAGAGCAGGTGGGCCCCCCAGATCGCGTTCATGATCTTCTGGGCGTGCTTCGGGTAGCGCTTGCGGATCGAGACGATCACGCAGTTGTGGAACACCCCGGCGGCCGGCATGTCGTAGTCGACGATGTCCGGGATCAGCATCCGCAGCAGGGGCAGGAAGATCCGCTCGGTGGCCTTGCCCAGGCCGTGGTCCTCCTGGGGCGGCTTGGACGTGACGATCGAGTGGTAGACCGGGTCGCGCTGCATGGTCATCGTCTCGACGTGCATCACCGGGAACGGCTCGACCGGGGTGTAGAAGCCGGTGTGGTCGCCGAACGGTCCCTCCGGCAGCCGCTCGCCGGGCTCGATATAGCCCTCCAGCACCACCTGCGCGTGCGCCGGCACCTGGAGCGGCACCGTCAGGCAGTCGACCATCTCCGTACGCTCTCCGCGCAGGAAACCGGCGAACAGGTACTCGTCGATGTCGCTGGGGAGCGGCGCGCTGGCCGCGTAGCTGACCACCGGGTCGCAGCCGATCGCGATCGCCACCGGCAGCCGCTGCCCGAGCCGCTCGGCGACCGCGTGGTGGGCGGTGGAGTCCTTGTGGATCTGCCAGTGCATGCCGATGGTGTTGTGGCTGTGCTGCTGGAGGCGGTAGAGCCCGAGGTTGCGCTTGCCGGTCTCCGGATGCTTGGTGTGGGTCAGCCCGTAGTTGTGGAAGATGCCGCCGTCGCCGGGCCACACCTGCAACCCCGGCAGCCGGTTCAGGTCGACGTCGTCACCCCGGTAGACGACCTGCTGGCAGGGGGCGGTCTTCACCTTGCGCGGCGGCAGCGACTTGAGCTGCATGACCTTGCCGAGCCCGTCCCGGATGCCGGACCAGCCGACCGGCAGTTCGGGCTTGATCATCGCGCCGATCCGGTCGCCGATCTCGTCCAGCGACTCGACGCCGAGCGCCATCGCCATCCGCTTCTCGGTGCCGAAGAGGTTGACCGCCACCGGCATCTCGCCCCGCGTGGGACGCTCGAAGAGCAGCGCCGGCCCGCCCGCCCGTACCGTCCGGGTGACGATCTCGCTGATCTCCAGCGTCGGGTCCACCGGGACGCTCACGCGCCGCAGTTCGCCCGCGCGCTCCAGCGCCGTCAGGAAGTCCTTGAGATCGGTGTACGGGAAGCCACGAACCGCCATGCCCCCAGTCTCCCGCACCGCCCTGAACCCCATCCCACCCGGTCCGCACGGAAGCCGGTCGCCGCCCCCTCGGTGATCCACTCCTCTTCGGCGATATCGCGGTATCCCGTTCGCTGGACACCGCCATATCGGCGAAAGTCCGACGGCGTCGCCGGACATCAGGGCCGGGCCGAGGGCAGCCGACGCGAGTTCGGCGGGTACTGCCGCCCGTTCCGGATGGGCGTCCCGGTCTGGGCGGGTGGCCCGTTTTGAGCGGGTGGCGCGTTCTGGGTGGGCGGAAGGGGTCGGGGTTGCGGCACTACCCGGAGCCCGGCCCACTGGACGAAGACGCTTCGCCGCGCGACGGCGTTGCCCTTCTTGTCCAACTCGTAGCCGTCCAGCCAGACCCAGCCGTCGAAGGTGGTCCAGTCGTCCTTCACCCGGATCAGCCGGAACATGATCGGCCGGTGGAACTGGACACTCGCGGCCCGGGTCAGGTGGAGGACGTCCCCCGCCCTGAGCTGTATCTCGGCCGGGGCCGCCCTCGCCGCCCTGTTGCCGGCCCGAGCGAAAGCGCTCACGCGCCGAACCGCCGCCAGGCGCGGATGCGCCGTCGGGCCAGCTCGACCCGGGGGCACCCGCCGCCGAGCCGGCACGACCCGCACCGTCGGTGACGGTGGTACGTCAGGACGAGCCAGGAGCACCGGACGAGTACGGGTTCCCTGTGCGTCATGGCCGATCGCCTTCCCGGGGCTGAGCTGGGTCTTCGCGGCACCCCGGCCCGCCGGGCTACACCTCCACCGAACCGGGGGCACCGCGTAACCGATCCAACACGCGTGCGACCCCCCTGTCAATATAGGCGCGCTTAATCTGACGGACTCTTACGCACGGACCGATTGAGGCGGGCAACATGGGGTAGGCCGCACCATGCCTACCGTTCTTGTCATGGGTGAGGAGGTCCCGGGACCGCTCGTCGGGCCAGGCGAGATTCTGGCGATGTTGGGCGTGGGCCGTTCGCGGTTCCGGCAGATCATCGTGCATCCGAACTTTCCCCGCCCGTTCCAGACGCTCATGGCCGGCTCGGTGTGGCTGCGGTCGGACGTGGAGGCGTACATCGCCAAGTACCGCCAGCCCCGCCCCCCAGCCGACGAAGACGAGCCGGGCTGACGCGCTGCGACGGGTGGGTGGAGCACCTGATCTACGCAGGTGCTCTGGGCTCGGTTCCACTGCTCGCGGCAGAAGATGAGTACGACAACTCATCCTCTTCGTACCGCTGGCCAGCACCCTTGTGACCATGGCTCCTCGTCGCCTGATAAAGCTGGCAACGGTCGCAGCTCTGGTTCTCATGCTGGCGGCGTGCGGGTCAGACGCGCCCACGCGGGACGAAGCCACCCGGGAAGCGCAATCGGCCGCAGTCCGACAGGCAAGCGCGTCGAAGGCCGAGCAGATCAGCACGGTGCTCTCCGCCGCGGCCCAGCCGTCGCCGCTCAAACCGGTCGCCACAGCAACACTCGACATCTGCCACGCCGGAGATACCAATGGCCTGTGGGGCCACGACGAGTACCGCCTCACCTGCCGCCTCAGCGAGACCAGGTACTTCGGGACTGGCAGCGACCTTCTGGATGTGCTGCGCGAGGTCGACAAGGGCGCCAAGGCTTCCGGTCTGATGCCAGCCACCACCTCGGCCATCGAAGATGTCGAGAGGTACTACGCGGCGAACGGCAGGACCGAAGACGGGCTACTGCTGCCCCTACCGGGGTTGAGCTACTTCGCCCCTGGGCACGACTCGCCGATTTGGGTCGGGTGGTCGCAGGTCAGCGACCCGCTGAACAGTCAATCGGTCCCGGACCTCACCTGGCCGACCGTCTTCGTCGAGGCCCAACCGGTCGACCTCGACGCACTGCGGGTTGGTCCGCTGCAAAGGCACCAGTATCTCGTCACCATCTCCTCGTGGACCAGGTACTACGAAGCTCCCTGGCCCTCCTGACGAGCATGCAGCCCCTGCAGCTCTGCGTACAGCCCGACCACCCAACAGACCGCTCGTCGAGGCAGAACTTTTCTGCAGTAATGCGTACGGCCGGGTTGATTGGCACTCCCGCTGCCAGGGCCCCGTCCAACTGGCGGCGCGCGACTGAGGCTCGACAAGATCTGGCCGCGCTGCCAGGCTGGCGAGATGTCGGACGCCTACGTCGTCGGGGATCCGGACGGGCTCTCCCCGCTGCTGGTCGCGCTTCGCGACGCCATCTCCCGGGAGCTGCACGCGCAGCTCGCCCTGCGGGCCGAGCGGATCGAACTCGACGCCGTACCAGAGGTCGCCTACCAGATCACCCGCCAGGTGGAACGGACGCTGGCGACCTGGTCTCCGGCCGCTCAGTCGGCACCGCAGAATGTATAACTACACTTCTTATAACTGTGGTTATACATTTTGCTGACAGGTGTCGGTCCGGCGTGACGTACGCAGCGGGCATCTGTCTGGCCGGGAACTCGGTCAGGAAGTCGAGTGCGCCCCTGGTAGCGGCAGCGGCTCAACGACCGCGCCCTCGGCGGGGACGCCGTACTCCCTGGTGTGGAACTGCCTCGCGCCGCGCGGCCGTTCGCGGAAGTGCCGGAACGCCATCGGGACGCCTCGCGCGACGGAGAAGTCCCGGGTCTCCATGACCTGCATGTGCAGATGCGGCTGGGTCGAGTTGCCGGAGTTGCCACAGGCCGCGACGTGCTGCCCTGCCGTCACCACTTCCCCGGGGCTGACCCGGACGGAACCGGCCCGCAGGTGGACGAGCGCGACGAACGCGCCACCGGGGAGCGCGATGACCAGGTAGTTGCCGGCCACCGCACGTACGCCCTGCCGGACCCGGGCCGCCTGACCGAGCATGTAGGGCACGAGGGCCAGTTGTGAGCGCCGCCCGGCGTGGTCGATCTCGCCGTCGTGCACCTCGACGACGGTGCCGTCGGCGGGGGCCAGGATCGGTCGACCGTAGGCGAAGAACCGGTCCGCCGGTTCGGTGGCGAGGAAGGTCCGCCAGTCCCGGTGGCCGGCGGTCCGGCGGCGCTCGTCCACCCCGACGAAGTCGATGGCGTACCGCTCACCGAACAGGTCCGTCCCGTGGCTCGGGACCCGCCGGGCCGGACTGTTCCGGGCCAGCCACAGCCCCGTGAACGGTAGCGAGAGCGCGACCTCCGGGTGCCGCGAAGACTCCTTCTCGACCACGGCGACAGCCTAGCCAGGCCGGACCAGTCCCCGTCCGTCACTGACCGCCCCCAGCCCGTCACACCCTCCTCATAGGATTCAGTCCGCTGCTCGGCCGAACGGTCCGAGCGGCTCACCCTCCCTGAGGAGTCCCATGGCACTTGTGCGTGTTACCCGCACGTTCCAGGTCGGCGCGGCGGCGCTCGCGGCGGCAACCCTGGTCGGCATGGCGGCGAACCCCGCAGCGGCGGAGACCGACCCCGGCTGGGTCAGTGGCTGGCTCAGCGACACCACCGTCGGTGCCGCCGGTGCCCCCGGCCGGACCGCTGCTCTCAGCCTGAGCAGCAGCGGAGCGACCAATCCCCGGGTCGTCTTCGACCTGAGCGGGCTGACCGGAGTCGCTACCGCCACCTTCCCGGACTGGTGTGTCACCGCCGGCGCCGGGGTCACGTGCCCGATGCCGCCCACCGCCACCCCGGACGAGTTCGGCACGCTGAACGGCACCGTGCCGGTCGTGCTGCGGGGCGTCCCCGGTGCCGCCGACGGCGCGGCCGGGACGATCGGCTACACCGTGCTGGCCGACGGCGTCGACGGCGAGACCCAGCAGGCCGCTGTCTCGGTGCACGCCGGGCCGGACGTGGTCAGCCTGGTCAACGAGTACGTCGACGATGTCGACACCGGCGACACCCTCGCCATGCAGGTGGCCCTGACCAGCGCCGGCAACGTGGCGGTGTCCGGTCTCCGGCTCACCATCCGGTTCCCGGTCGGGCTGGAGCCCGCCGCCTACCGCAACTGTGGCTACGGTGCGGGCGGCCAGCTCAGCACCATCGTGGTCTGCGTCATCCCGGGCACGTTTTCCCCCGGGCTGAGCTACCAGGTTCCGGGCGGCTTCGCCACCACGGTCGGCCCGGCCGCCCTCGGTGACAAGCGGATCGTGCAGACGGTGGAGCCGGCCACGACCGCCGGCCCGCCGCCTGAGGGTGTGGTACTGGAGCGACGTCCCGCCGACAGCGCCCTCCGGCTCCGCCAGGTGGGTGTGCCGGTCGATGTCCTGAGCGCCGACCACCAGTACCCGTCCGGCCAGTACTACCTGCGCGACGTCCCCGGCGCGTTCGACGTGGTGGCGCTCGGTGCCGCCGCCACCGGTTCGGTGGGCGACACGGTGACGGTCCAGGTCGGCATCCGCAACGACGGCCCGGGCGTCCCGGACGGCACCATCTCCGGCGGGCATGCGGCTCTCTTCGCCTTCGTCCCGCCGGCCGGCACGGTCGTTGCCAACCAGCCGACGGGCTGCTCGCCCACGGGCGACGGAGAGGGCGGCGAGGAGCCGGTGACCTGGTACTGCACCAAGCCGGGTGGCGTCTTCGCGGCCGGCGAGACCTTCCTGGTCGGCTTCGACCTGCGGATCGACGGCCCACTCGACGCCGCAGGCGAGGTCCGCATCCCGTACGGCTACCCGCGGACGGACGACAACCCGGCGAACGACAGCGCCCCCGTGACCATCTCCTGATCCCGAATCGACGCGACCGCCGGCTGCCCGTCAGGGCGCCGGCGGTCGCCTTTACCGGCCGTGGATCAGTCGAGGCCGCCGTACGAGTGCAGGCCCTCGAAGAAGATGTTCACGCCGAACAGGTTCATCAGCATGGTCAGGAAGCCCAGCACGGCGATCCAGGTGGCCACGTTGCGCTTCACGCTCGGCGTGGCGCGGGCGTGCAGGTAGCCGGCGTAGATCACCCAGGAGATGAACGACCAGGTCTCCTTCGGGTCCCAGCCCCACGGCCGACCCCAGGACGCCTCGGCCCAGATCGCGCCCGCGATGACCGCGAAGGTGAAGACCGGGAAGGCGAACGCGTGCAGCGCGAAGGTGAGCCGCTCCAGGCTCTCCGCCGACGGCATACGCTTCGCCAGGGTGTACGGGAAGCTCCGCTTGCCCCGCTCGTACCCTGCGCGCATCAGGTAGGTCACCGCCGGCACCACACCGAGCAGGAAGAGACCGGAGGCGAAGACCACCGTCGAGACGTGGATGACGAACCAGTACGAGTTGAGCGCCGGCACCAACGGCACCACCGGTACGTAGAGCACCAGCTCGGCGGTGGCCAGCAGGAGCACCATGACCAGGGTCAGGAACAGCCCGAGGCGACGCAGCGAGGGGCGCTTCCAGAGCACCGCGAGCCAGCTCGCGACCCCGATGAACGAGACCGTCAGCACGAACTCGTACATGTTGCCCCAGGGCATCCGGTCGGCGGCGACGCCCCGGCTGGCCAGGCCCGCGAGGTGCAGCAGGGCGGCGACCGCGGTGGCGACGACGGCGATCCGACCGGCCAACCGGCCCCGCCCACCCGGACGCGCCGGCGGCTTCACACCAGCGTCCGAGCCCGCCTCGGTGACGACCGGGCCGCCGCCGGATCCGCCGACCCCCGCACCGACCAGCTCGCGGGCGGGCGTCGCGGCCATCGCCCGGGTACGGGCGTTGCCGAGGGCGTACTCGACGGCGTGGCAGATCATCGCGACCAGGTACGTGAGGATCGCGAAGGTCACCAGCTGATCGGAGAGCGCGGACATCACTCGGTCCCTTCTCGCGAGCCCGGGGCGGGCCGACTGGCGGAACCTGCCCCGCCGGCGCCTCGGACCTCGTCGACGAGCTGCATGAATTCGGCGGCGAACCCGGGGTACTCGGTGCGCGGCAGCCCACCGACCTCCACCAAACTACTACCGCCCGTCGTGGATCTTCCGGCCGGGTCGTCGGTGCTGTTCGTCGTCGCGGCGGCGGGGTCGCCCGTTCCCGCCGGAAGGACCGCGCCGCCGGGGCCGCCCGTGCCGGCAGGGAGAACCGTGCCGCCCGTCCCGGCCGGGAGCACCCGGAACCACACCCGTCGCCGGCGGCCGAAGAGCGAACCCATCAGGCCGACCAGGAGCACGCCGCAGCTCACCAGCATCAGCGTCGAGCCCGGGTCGTAGCGGACGGAGAGGGTGATGAACGGCTCGGTGCCGAGGAACTCGACCGAGGTGCCGTCGTCCAGCGTCCACTTCTCACCCGGCTTGAGCAGCTTCGCGTCGCCGAGCTGCTTGAGCTTGCCGTTGCGGACCTGCCGCTGGTCGAGCTGGTACACCGAGCCGGGGATGCCGGCGTCCACACCCAGGTTGCCCCGGTACGCGACCAGGAAGACCGCCGGGTTCCGCTCGGTCGGGTGCTCCGACCGCACGTACGGCGGGGCGTCCGGCGCGGTGGGCAGGTAGAGCCCCTCGAAGGCGATCTGGAGGTCCGGGTCGCGCTTGCCGGTCGCCGGGTCGACGTTGATGTCCGGGAACATCGCCACACCCTCGCCGGTGAGCGTGTTGTCCATGGTCAGGAAGGGCACCGTCGAGGTCTGCGAGTCGCCGTTGCGGTCGGTGTACCGGATGACCGGCGCGTACCCGTGGCCAAGCAGGTAGACGTTCGCCCCGTCGAGGCGCAACGGCGAGTTGACCGAGAACTCCTCCCGGCGGTCCGCCTTCCCGTCCTCGGAGACGGTCACCGTGGCGTTGTAGAACTCCGGCTGACCGGACTCCAGGAACCGGGCGTCGAACTTGTCCAGGGTCAGGCAGAACGGGGGCAGGTCCGGGCTCTGCACCCGGGCACCGAACTTCGACTCGGCGTACTGGAACTGGGTGTTGCAAAAGGCGTTGTCCGGACCGGCGACCAGGAGGCGGTTGCCGCTCCAGCCGTACCACGAGCCGAGCGCGACACCGATCAGCACCGCGATCATCGAGGTGTGGAAGAGGAGGTTCCCGGTCTCCTTGAGGTACCCCTTCTCGGCGGAGACCTCGTTGCCCCGGACCACCACCCGCCAGCGGCGGCGGCGCAGCACCGCCGCGATGGCCTCCGGGTCGCCGTCGTGGTCGGTCAGGACCGTGTGCTGCGGCAGCCGCTCCAGCCGCTTCGGCGCCGCCGGCGGTACGGCCCGCAGCGCGCGTACGTGGTCGCGCAGCCGGGGCACGATGCAGCCGACCAGCGAGGTGAACAGCAGCAGGTAGATCGCGGAGAACCAGACCGAGCCGAAGACCTCGAACCCGCCGATCCGGTCCAGCGTCGAGGCCAGGTCGGGGTGCTCGGCGAAGAAGTCGTCCACGTCCTCCGGGTTGACCCCACGCTGCGGCAGCACCGAGCCGGGGACGGCGGCGACCGCGAGCAGGAAGAGCAGGACCAGCGCGGTACGCATGCTGGTGAGCTGCCGCCACGAGTTGCGCAGCAGGGCCAGCAGCGGGTTGGGCCGGCGCGGGGCCGGCGGGGACGGCGTCGCCGGCCGGTCGTCGACGATCGCCATCAGATGCTCACCTCGCCCACCCCGAAGGTGGTCTGCAACCAGATCACGAAGCTCTGCCAACCCCCGGTGACCAGGGCCAGCCCGATCAGAACCAGCAGCACCCCGCCGACCCGGGTGACCCAGCGGCTGTTGCGCCGGATCAGCCGGAAGACCCCGAGCAGCCGCTGGAACGCCAGCCCGAAGACCACGAACGGCAGGCCCAGCCCCAGGCAGTACGCCACGGCGAGCACCACCGCCCGGTCGGTCTGCCCACCGGCGGCGGCCATGCCGAGCACCGCGCCGAGGGTCGGGCCGGTGCAGGGCATCCAGCTCAGCGCGAAGACCGCGCCGAAGACGGGTGCGCCGGCCAGGCCGGCCGACGGCAGCCGGTGGATCCGGAACTCCCGCTGGAGACCGGGCAGCACCCCGACGAAGGCGAGCCCCAGCACCATGACCAACGCGCCGATGCCGATCTCCAGCGCCCGCTCGTACGCAAAGAGGACCTTGCCGACGCTGGCGAAGAGGATCGCGGTGGCCGTGAAGACCGCGGTGAAACCGGCGATGAAGAGCAGCGTCCCGGCGAGCACCCGCCCCTTCACCGCGGCGGTCGACGACGTCTGCTGTCGCTGTCGCACCCCGACCGCAGTGCCGCCGCCGACTGGGGTGCCGCCGGCTGAGGTGGTGCCGGCTGAGGTGGTGCCGCCACCGGATGGGGTGGTTGCAGGGGACCCTTCCTCGGCAGAATCCGGTAACAGGGGTCCCCTGCTACCACCCCGGCCCTCCAGGTCGGCGCCGGCCAGGCCGGTGACGTACGACAGGTAGCCCGGAACCAGCGGCAGGACGCACGGGGAGAGGAAGCTGACCAGCCCGGCGAGCGCCGCCGCGCCGATCGCCAGCAGCAGTGGGCCGCTCTCGGCAAGGGTGCGGAAGGTCTCGCCCATCAGCGGGCGCCTTCGGCGGCGACCCGCTCGACGACGGGTTGCAGGTCGTCCTGGAGGACCGCGCCCCGGCGCAGCGCCGCGATCCGTCCCTCCCGGTCGAGGACGATGGTCGCCGGGATCGCGTTCGGCGCGATGTCGAAGTCCAGGGCGGTACGGCCGGGCGGGTCGAAGAGGCTCGGGTAGGTGACCCCGAAGTTCTTCTCGAAGGCCTTCGCCTTGTCCCGGCTGTCGGTCACGTTGATGCCGAGGAAGGTCACCCCGGAGCCCTTGGTCGCCTGGTAGGTGTTCTCCAGGTCGTCGGCCTCGGCCCGGCAGGGGTTGCACCAGGAACCCCAGAAGTTGATCACGACGACCTTGCCCCGGTCCTGGTCGAGGTCGTAGTTGCCGCCGCCGAGGAGTTCCCCGGTGACGTCGGGTGCGTTGCCGCGCTGGTCGGGGGCGCACTCCAGGAAGCCGTCCCGGGTGACGCAGCGCTGCTCGGCGCCCTCGGCGGTACACCCGGCCAGCGCCACCGTGGCGACGGTGACGAGCAGACCGGCGGTCCACCTCCGGGCGTCCATCAGGCCCCCTTGGCTGTCCGGGCGGTCGGCGACATGGCGATCAGGTGGGCGGCCGGCTCGGAGTAGCCGACGCCGACGATCTTCGCCCCCTCGAAGTGGAACGAGGTGAGGCTGGCCAGGCCGCACTGCCGGCGGCGCGGGTCGTGCCAGAGCCGCTTGCGCTCGACGTGCCGGCGCAGTGTCCAGATCGGGAGCTGGTGGGAGACGCAGACCGCCTCGCGTCCCTCGGCGGCGACCCGGGCGGCGTGCAGCGCGGCGAACATCCGCTCGGCGATCGTCCGGTACGCCTCGCCCCACGAGGGGGTCATCGGGTCCCGCAGCACCCACCAGTTGCGCGGGTCACGGAAGGAGCCGTCCCCTGGCGAGACCTTCTTGCCCTCGAACCAGTTGGCGCTCTCGATCAGCCGCTCGTCCACCCCGATCGGGAGGCCGAACTGCGCGGCGATCGGCTCGGCGGTCTGCTGGGCACGCTCCAGCGGGCTCGCCACCACGTGCACGACGTCCCGGTCGGCCAGGCCCTGGGCGGCGGCCTTGGCCATCTGCACGCCCAACTCGGAGAGGCGGAACCCGGGCAACCGGCCGTAGAGGATCTGGTCGGGGTTGTGCACCTCGCCGTGCCGCAGCACGTGGACCACCGTCTTGCTGCTCACCGCACCTACCCCCCGTGGCCTGCTGCTGCCGCTGCCTTCGCCGCCGTCGGTAGGGCGGCGGCGATGTGCTCCAGGGCGGCGTCGTCCAGCGCCGCCGACACGAACCACGCCTCGAACGCGCTCGGCGGGAGGTAGACCCCGCCGGCCAGCATCGCGTGGAAGAACGCCGTGAACGCCGGCACCTCCTGGGTGCGGGCGCTGTCGTAGTCGACCACCTCGGCGTCGGTGAAGAAGATCGAGAACATGTTGCCCGCGTACGACAGCCGGTGCGGAACCCCGGCGGCGGCGAGCGCGTCACCGGCGAGCTTGCCCACGGTGGCGGCTGTGGTGTCGAGCCGGCGGTAGACGTCGTCGTCGGCCAACCGCAGGGTGGCCAGGCCGGCGGCGCAGGCGAGGGGGTTACCGGAGAGGGTGCCGGCCTGGTAGACCGGGCCGGCCGGGGCCAGCCGGGCCATGATCTCCGCGCGCCCGCCGAACGCCGCGGCGGGGAGCCCACCCCCCATGACCTTCCCGTACGTGAACAGGTCAGCGTCGACCGGGTCGAGGCCGTGCCAGCCGGAACGGGAGACCCGGAAACCGGTCATCACCTCGTCCAGGATCAGCAGGGCGCCGTGCGCGTGCGCGATCCGGGCGAGCTGCTGGTTGAAGTCCTCGCGGGGGGCGATCACGCCCATGTTGCCGGCGGCGGCCTCGGTGATCACCGCGGCGATGTGCGGCCCCTCGGCGGCGAAGACCTCCTCCACGGCGGCGAGGTCGTTGTACGGCAGCACGATGGTCTCGCCGGCCGCCGCGCCGGTGACGCCGGGCGAGTCGGGC
The DNA here is from genome assembly GCF_900090325.1 of Micromonospora pallida. Classification (NCBI taxonomy): domain Bacteria; kingdom Bacillati; phylum Actinomycetota; class Actinomycetes; order Micromonosporales; family Micromonosporaceae; genus Micromonospora; species Micromonospora pallida. Next base: position 5,660,861 of record NZ_FMHW01000002.1, read on the forward strand.
AGGCCGAGGGTGGCCACCCCGGAGCCGGCGGCGGCCAGCAGCGCGTCGACGTGCCCGTGGTAACAGCCGGCGAACTTGACGATCTTGGACCGGCCGGTGAAGCCCCGGGCCAGCCGGATCGCCGACATGGTCGCCTCGGTACCCGAGTTGACCAGCCGGACCTGCTCGACCGGGGTCCGGTCGACGATCTCGGCGGCCAACTCGACCTCACCGGGGGTCGGCGTACCGAAGCTGGTGCCCCGCGCGGCGGCGGCCTGCACCGCCTCGACCACACCGGGGTGCGCATGACCGAGGATCAGCGGCCCCCAGGAGCAGACCAGGTCGACGTAGCGTCGCTCGTCCGCGTCGTACAGCCAGGGGCCCTCCCCTCGGGCCATGAAGCGCGGGGTGCCACCGACGGCACGGAATGCGCGCACAGGGGAGTTCACCCCGCCCGGCACGATGGCGCGGGCGCGGTCGAACAGGGCCTCGGAGGCCGGTGCGTCGGCCGGGTAACGGCCGGTTCCGGCAGGGTTCGTATCCGTCACGATGCGGCCATTGTGTCAGCGTCGGGGGCCCGATCGACAACCACCCCTGACCAGGGTTACCAGACTCACCCCGGCTCCGGCCGCCACGCCCGGCAGGGGGTCGGATCGGCCTCGCCCAGCCAGGTGACCCGGATCGCGCTAGGCTGGCCCGGTGGATCGTGCTGAACTTGCCATCACGGTACACCGAACGGCCGACGAAGTGGTGTTGCGCCTGGTCGGTGAGATCGACATGCTCACCGCAGCCCAGCTCTCCAGCGCGGTGAACGAGATCCTCACCGATCCGCCGCCACGCATCGTCCTCGATCTCGGCGGGGTCACCTTCTGCGACTCGCAGGGGCTCGGCACCCTCGTCGTGCTCAGCCGGAAGGCCAGTCACGCACAGAGCCTGCTGGTGCTCACCCAGGTCGGCGACTTCCTGCTCCGGGTCCTGGACATCACCGGCCTACGCTCCGCCCTGATGATCCGCAACAACCAGTCCGCCCCCTGACCCCGCCCCCGTTTCTGGGTTGATCAAGAGGTCTGCGTCACCGAAACGGCCGCGGCCTGACGCGAACCTCTAATCGATCGGGGTCAGCGGGCGGGGGCGACGCGGCACGCGGGAGGCGGGGCGGGTTCAGAGGGGCGTGCCCCAGCGGGCTTGTTCGAGGAGTTCCACGGCGCGGTCGCGGGCGTCGGGGTCGTCGGAGCGGAGCAGGGCGGTGGCCTCGTCGACGGCGTCGGTGAGCACCCGCCACTGCGTCTCGCGCTCGCGGACCAGTTCGGACTGGGCGGCGAGCTGCCGGGTCTTCGACCACAGGTCGACGAAGACCGACACCTTGGCCCGCAACACCCACGGGTCGAACGGCTTGGTCAGGTAGTCGACCGCGCCGACGGCGTACCCGCGCAGGGCGAGCTGGGCGTCCCGGTCGGCGGCGGTGAGGAAGATGATCGGGATGTGCCGGGTCCGTTCCCGGCGCTTGATGTGCCCGGCCGTCTCGAACCCGTCCATGTCCGGCATCTGGGCGTCCAGCAGGATCACCGCGAAGTCGTCCACCAGGAGCTGTTTCAGGGCCGCCTCGCCGCTCTCCACGGCCACCGACTGCACGGGCAGTCCCTGGAGGATCGCCTCCAGGGCCATCAGGTTCTCCCGTCGGTCGTCGACCAGCAGCGCCTTCGCCATCTGGGTCACTGGTTCTCCTCGTGTCGGCTGCCACTGATCCAGGACGACATCAGCTCGATCAACTGGTCCAGGTCGACCGGCTTGGTGATGTAGTCGCTGCCGCCCGCCGTCAGTGCGGACTCCCGGTCCCCGGGCATCGCCTTCGCGGTGAGGAAGACGATCGGAAGGTCGACGAAGCGGTGGTTCCGCCGGATCGAACGGGTCGTCTCGTACCCGTCCTGGTCGGGCATCATCGCGTCCATCAGCACGATGTCGACCTCCGGGTGCTCGGCGAGCAGCCGGATGCCGTCCGCGCCGTTGTCCGCGTAGAGCACGGTCATGCCGTGCAGCTCCAACGCGCTGGTCAGGGCGAAGACGTTGCGGACGTCGTCGTCGACGATCAGCACGGTGGCGCCCTCCAGCCGGGGCGTCGCCGGTCCCTCCGGGGGCTTGGGCATCTCCGGCGGGGGCATCAGCAGCGAGGAGGGCAGTCCGGCCCGGGCCGGCGAGGGCGGCAGCGGGGCGACCACCGCGTCCGGGGCCAGCACGTCGGGTACGAAGAGGGTGAACGTCGACCCCTGGCCGGGCATGGAGGCGACGGTGATCGTGCCGCCGAGCAGACGGGCCAGGTCCCGGCTGATGGAGAGCCCGAGACCGGTGCCGCCGTACCGGCGACTGGTCGTCCCGTCCGCCTGCTGGAACGCCTCGAAGATCAGCGACAGCTTGTCGTCCGGGATACCGATCCCGGTGTCGACCACCGTGAAGGCGATCACCTGCCGGGCGTTGGTCAACGCCGGTATGTCGAAGACCACGTTCTCCGCCGCCGGGCCGATCCGCAGGGTGACCGTCCCGGCGTCGGTGAACTTGACCGCGTTGGAGAGCAGGTTGCGCAGGATCTGCTGCAGCCGCTGGGCGTCGGTGACCACGGTGGTCGGCAGGTCCTTGCTGACCTCGACCTGGAAGTCGAGTCCCTTCTCCTCGGCCTGGGGCTTGAACGCCTGCTCGACGTAGCCGCGGATGTCGGAGAAGCGCATCTCGGTCGGCTGGACGTCCATCCGGCCCGCCTCGATCTTCGACAGGTCGAGAATGTCGTCGATCAGCGAGAGCAGGTCGGAACCGGCGCTGTGGATCGTCCGCGCGAACTCGGTCTGCTTCGGCGTGAGGTTCTGCTCCGAGTTCTCGGCGAGCAGCCGGGCCAGCAGCAGCAGCGAGTTCAGCGGCGTACGCAGCTCGTGGCTCATGTTCGCCAGGAACTCCGACTTGTACGCCGAGGCCCGGGTGAGCTGCTGCGCCTTCTCCTCCAGGCCGAGCCGGGCCAGCTCGATCTCCCGGTTCTTCGTCTCGATGTTGCCCTTCTGCTCCGACAGGAGCTGGGCCTTGTCCTCCAGTTCGGCGTTGGTGCGCTGCAACTCCGCCGACTGTTCCTGCAACTCGAGGGCGAGCCGCTGCGACTGGGCGAGCAGTTCCTCCGTACGCCGGTTGGCCTGGATGGTGTTGACCGCGATGCCGATGGTCAGCACCAGCCGCTCCAGGAAGGAGAGGTGCAGGTCGGAGAAGGCCGCCACACTGGCGAACTCGATCACCCGAGCAGTTCCCCCTCGAAGAGGACGGGGAGGACGACCAGGTCGGCCGGGTTCGTCTCGGCCAGGCCGGAGCGGAGGGTGATCGTGCCGTCCGGCACCGCGCTGATCCGGATCGTACGGCGGGACAGGGCGGTCTGCCCGACCATGCCCTCGCCGGGGCCGAAGGTGACCTCGTGGCCCCGGGCCACGTACCCGTAGGAGGCAGTCAGCCGCAGTCGGGTGACGCCGTCGGCGGTGTCGGCGAGGAAGAAGGCGCCGAGCTGGGCGTCGACCAGCGGCGTCACCTCCATCATGATCATGCGGCAGACCTCGCCGAGGTCCCGTTGCCCCTGGAGCAGACCGCTGATCCGGGCCTGGTTGGAGTCGAGCCAGCCCTGCTCGGCGTTCTTCTTCGTCGTCTCCCGGAGGGTGACGATCATCTGGTTGATGTTGTCCTTCAGCTCGGCGACCTCGCCCTGCGCCTTGACCAGGATCGCCTGGGTCAGGTCGCCCCGGGTCACCGCCGTCGACACCTGGGAGATCGCCCGGAGCTGGGTGGTGAGCGTGGAGGCAAGCTGGTTCACGTTCTCGGTGAGGTCCCGCCAGGTGCCGGAGACCCCGCGCACCTGGGCCTGGCCGCCGAGCTTGCCCTCGGTGCCCACCTCCCGGGCCACCCGGGTCACCTCGTCGGCGAACGACGACAGCTGGTCGACCATCGTGTTGATGGTGTTCTTCAGCTCCAGGATCTCGCCCTGCGCATCGACGGTGATCTTCTGGCCCAGGTCGCCCTTCGCCACGGCGGTGGTGACCGAGGCGATGTTCCGCACCTGCGACGTCAGGTTCGACGCCATCGAGTTCACGTTGTCCGTCAGGTCCCGCCACGTACCGCTGACGCCCTTGACCTGGGCCTGACCACCGAGCTTGCCCTCGGTGCCCACCTCACGGGCCACCCGGGTCACCTCGTCCGCGAACGACGACAGCTGGTCCACCATCGTGTTCACCGTCGACTTCAGCTCCAGGATCTCGCCCTGCGCGTCGACGGTGATCTTCTGCGACAGGTCACCCTTGGCGACCGCCGTGGAGACCTGGGCGATGTTCCGGACCTGGGCGGTCAGGTTCGACGCCATCGAGTTCACGTTGTCCGTCAGGTCCCGCCAGGTGCCGGCGACGCCGCGCACCTGGGCCTGACCGCCGAGCTTGCCCTCGGTGCCCACCTCACGCGCGACCCTCGTCACCTCGTCCGCGAACGACGACAGCTGGTCCACCATCGTGTTCACCGTCGACTTCAGCTCCAGGATCTCGCCCCGGGCGTCGACGGTGATCTTCTGGGAGAGGTCACCCTTGGCCACGGCGGTGGTGACCGAGGCGATGTTCCGCACCTGCGACGTCAGGTTCGACGCCATCGAGTTGACGTTGTCCGTCAGGTCCCGCCAGGTGCCGCTGACCCCCGTCACCTGGGCCTGACCGCCGAGCTTGCCCTCGGTGCCCACCTCACGGGCCACCCGGGTCACCTCGTCGGCGAACGACGAGAGCTGGTCCACCATCGTGTTCACGGTGTTCTTCAGTTCCAGGATCTCGCCGCGGGCGTCCACGGTGATCTTCTGGCTCAGGTCGCCCTTGGCCACCGCCGTGGAGACCTGGGAGATGTTCCGCACCTGGCTGGTCAGGTTGCCGGCGAGCTGGTTCACGTTCTCGGTGAGATCCCGCCAGGTGCCGGAGACCCCGCGCACCTGGGCCTGACCGCCCAGCTTGCCCTCCGTACCCACCTCACGGGCCACCCGGGTCACCTCGTCGGCGAACGACGACAGCTGGTCCACCATCGTGTTCACCGTGTCCTTCAGCTCCAGGATCTCGCCCTGGGCGGCAACGGTGATCTTCTGGGAGAGGTCGCCCCGGGCCACCGCCGTGGAGACCTGGGCGATGTTGCGGACCTGCGCGGTCAGGTTCGACGCCATCGAGTTGACGCTGTCGGTCAGGTCCTTCCAGGTGCCGGCGACGTTCGGCACCTCCGCCTGGCCGCCCAGCTTGCCCTCGGTGCCCACCTCCCGGGCCACCCGGGTCACCTGCTCGGCGAAGAGCCGGAGCGTGTCGGTCAGGTAGTTGATGGTGTCCGCCAGCTCGGCGACCTCACCCTTCGCCGACACGGTGATCTTCTGCGACAGGTCGCCCTTGGCCACCGCCGTGGAGACCTGCGAGATCGACCGCACCTGGTGGGTCAGGTTCGACGCCATGGTGTTCACCGAGTCGGTGAGGTCCTTCCAGGTGCCGGCGACGCCGCGCACGTCGGCCTGACCGCCGAGCTTGCCCTCGGTGCCCACCTCCCGGGCCACCCGGGTCACCTCGCTGGAGAACGAGGAGAGCTGGCCGACCATGGTGTTCACGGTCTTGCCGATCCGCAGGAACTCACCGCGCAGCGGTCGGCCGTCCATCTCCAGCGCCATGTGCTGGGAGAGGTCGCCGTCGGCGACCGCCACGATCACCCGGGCGATCTCGGTGGTGGGCCGCCCCAGGTCGTCGATGAGCGAGTTGACCGCGCGCTGCCCCTCCGCCCAGGAGCCGTCCAGCCCCTCCTCGTCGAGCCGCTCGGTGAGCCGGCCCTCCCGGCCGACGATCCGGCTGATCCGGCGCTGGTCGAGGTACTGCCGTTCCTGCAACGACACCACGTCGTTGAAGGCGTCGACCACGTCGCCGGCCGCACCCGCCCGCCGGGGCAGCCGGACCTTGAAGTCGCCCTGACCGACCCGACGCAGCGCCGCCGCCAGCTCGCCGAGCACAGCATCGTGGTCGCACGTCGCGGTGTCCGCGCCGGCGGGGTTTCTCGCCGTCGTCATCATTCCTCGCTCAGCTCGGGGGCCTCCAGGCTCGTGCCGGCCATCCCATCATTGTGCCCGTTTCCGTACATCGCATCTCCGCGCCGCTCCGGGCACTCCCGCCCGTCGATGCGCTGTCGCGCCGCGCGGTGGAACGGGACGGGCCACAACGGCGTGCGGAACAGGCTGACTGGAGTGCGGGGCGGGCTGGGTCGGCGTACGGGAGGGCGACGCGCCCGGGGGCCGCAAGCGGCCTGGCCGCTTGGCTTTCGGGCAAATGGGAGGGGAGGATACGGGAATGGCAGCGGAGGCGGGGCCGACGACTGGCGGTCCAGACGAGCATGTCCGGCGGGTTCGGCTCCCCGCCGACCGCCGTACGCCCGCCACGGCCCGGGCCGTCGTCCGGTCGGTGCTCGCCGAGGCGCACCTGGAGGAACTGCTCAACGAGGCGCTCCTGCTGACCACCGAACTCTCCACCAACGCGGTGGAGCACGCGCAGACCGAGCTGGACATCGAGGTGGTCGCGGACCGGGTCGGGCTGAGCGTGATGGTCTCCGACTTCGCGCCCGGACCGGTGGACGAGCTGACCGTCGGGGTGCGCAACGACTCGGCCGACATCGCCCAGGTCGCCGAGCGGGGGCGGGGCCTGCTCCTGGTCGACCACTTCGCGACCTGCTGGGGGACGACCTACCTCCCCTCCGGCAAGGGTGTCTGGTTCCGGCTGGACCGTCCGGTCTCCGCCGCGGAACGCCGGGACGCGCTCGCCGAGGGCCGCCGGCTCGCTCCCTGTGCCCCGGGCGACGGCGACGGCAACCCGGCGGAGGCCAGCGGGCCCAGCGCGGCCGCGATGAGCGAGCTGATGCAGACCCGCCCCGAGCCGTACGCCGACGATCCCCTCCCCGACTTCGCCACCGACCTGCTCACCCGGGTCGCCGGAATGGTGGGAGCCACCGGCGGGCTGGTCCGGCTGGATCGGGGCGACGGGCAGGGCGCCCAGGTGCTGGCCCGGTACGGTCGGCAGCCCCGCACCGACAGCGAGTTGCTCCGGGTGCCGCTCGCGGTGCAGCGGCCGTACTCCGGTGAGCTGGAACTTGACGCGGTGCCCTCGGCGTACGCTCACCCGCTCGCCGCACTGGCCGCCGAACGGCTCTCCCTGCACCTCGAGAACGACCGGCTGCGTCGGGCCGACGTCCGCCGGCAGGCCTGGCTGACCTTCCTGGCGGAGGCGAGCGAACTGCTCGCCCAGTCCCTCGACGTCGAGTTGACCATGGCGCTGATCCCGCAGCTCGTGGTGCCCCGGCTCGGGCAGTGGTGCGCGGTGCACATCACCGACGAGTGGGGGCGGCTCAACCTGGCGGCGGCCAGCCATGCCGACGAGTCGGTCCTGCCGCAGTTGCACGAGGTGCTCCGGGAGACCGGCCAGGATTCGATCCAGGCCCGGCTTCGCGAGGCGATCCGGATCGGCACGCAGGTGCCGCTCAACGGGCTGATGGAGGGCTTCGCGGTGCCGCTGGTCGCCCGGGGGCAGCGGCTCGGCACCCTCGCGGTCGGCCGGCACCAGCGTCACCGGCACGACCCGGACGAGGTCGCCGTGCTGGAGGACGTGGCCCGTCGGGCCGCGCTGGCGATCGAGAACGCCCGCATCCACGCCGAGCGCCGCCGGGTGGCCCAGACCCTGCAACAGTCGCTGCTTCCGCCGGTGCTGCCGGTGATCGAGGGCATCGGCTTCGCCGCCGAGTACGTCCCGACCGGCGACGACGCCGAGGTCGGCGGCGACTTCTACGACGTGCTGCCGCTGCCGGACGGTCGCTGGCTGGTGGTGATCGGGGACGTCTCCGGCAAGGGTGTCCAGGCCGCCGCGGTGACCGGGCTGGTCCGCGACGTGATCCGGGTGCTGGTCGGCGACGGCAAGCCGCTGCCGGAGGCGCTGACCCGGCTCAACGAGACCCTCGTCGAGCGGGGTGGCGGACGGTACTGCACGCTCGCGCTGGCCGCGGTCGGGCCGGGGGCGGGCAACCAGCTCGACGTGTCGCTGCACCTCGCCGGGCACGACCGGCCGGTGCTGCTGCGCACCGCCGGTGGGGCGTCCTTCGTCGGCGCCGGGGGGACGGCGCTCGGCCTGCTCGACACGATCACCTCTCCCACGTCGATGGTTCCGCTCGACCCCGGGGACGCGCTGATCTTCTACACGGACGGGGTGACCGAGCGGCGACGCGGCCGGGAACTCTTCGGCCCGGACCGACTGCGGGAGGCCGCCGCCCCACTCGCCGGCTACTCGGCGGACGTGGTCGCCGCCCGGCTGCGCTCCACCGCGATCAACTTCTCGGCCGAGCCGCCCCGGGACGACATCGCCGTGTTGATCATCCGAAACGACGCGGTCTGAGTCGGGAGCCCGGGAGTCGCCGCGCGCCTGTCGGTCTGAATCGAGAGCCGCCGCCGTGCGCCCGTCGGTCTGAGCCGAGAGACACGGGAGTTGCCGGGCTTGCCGCCGGTCAGAGTCCGCCGGGGAGTCGGCCGGGGGCGAGTCGACGGTGCGGGTCGAGGTTTTCCTTGGCGGCCCGCAGCTGGGACCGGACCGGCAGCTCACCCCAGAGGTCGACGGCCTGCCGGACGGCGGGCGGCGCGGCCAGCACGACACACCGCCCCTGCCGGGCCAGGAGCACCTGCCGGACGGCGGTGAGGACCGAGGCCACCCGGTCCACCGGTGTGCCGCCGGGCAGTACGGCGTGGGCCACCCCGAGCCCGACCGAGCCGCGTACCGGCACGGGGGTGCCCACCGCGTCACGTAGCGCGTAGATGGCGGCGTACAGATCGGTGAGCGGGACGTCGACCCGGAGCGCGATGTCGTCCGGGCGGAACGGGTAGCGCCGCCACCACTCGGGCGGGGAGTCGGCGACGGTGGCCCCGTCGCCGAGGAGCCGGGCCAGCTGAACCGCCCGCTCGGCCACGTCGGCCGGGCCACCCTCGAGGAGCACCACCAGGTCACCGGCGGCGGGCGGGGACGATCGGCTGAACCGGCCGAAGCGTCCCGAGCCGGCCGGGTGGGCGGCCCGGGCGGAACCGGCCGGGTGCGCGGCCCGAGCCGAGCCCGCCGGATGGCCCGACCAGGCGGGACCCGAGGCGGGTGTCGACGGTCGGCGCGTGGCGGGCAGGTCCAGCTCGATCGCGGCGGGCCGGAGCCCGGCGGCCAGCACGGCACGGATCAGCTCGTGCACCTCCAGTGGCGTCCAGACCGGACGGGTCACCCAGGCCCGGCTGGCCGGCAGGGGCTGGGTGCGCAGGGTGGCCGAGACGAGCACGCCGAGCCCTCCGTACGAGCCGCAGAGCAGCCGGGCCTGCTCCGGGCCGGACGCGTCCCCGCGGACGTCGACCAGTTCCCCCTCGGCGGTGAGGTAACGCAGGTCGACAAGCTGGTCGCCGGGGGTGCCGTAGCGCAGCCGCAGCGGGCCGGCCTCGTCGGCGGCGAGCACACCGCCGAGGGTCGCCTCCGGCGACGGGGCGTCCAACGCCAGCCGTCGGCCGGTACGCTCCAGCGCGGCCTGCACCGCGCGCAGCGGGGTACCCGCGCCGATCTCCACCACCGATCCGTCCTGCTCGGTCCGGTGGTGTCGGCCGGCGCTCACGGAGCCACGCGGGCCGCTGTTGGCGGACCCGGGCCGGACGGCGCCGGTCGGCCGGTGTGGCCCGAACCCGCCGGAGTGCCGGATGCCGGCCAGCCGGCCGGTGTCGAGCAGGATGTCGACCCGCTCCGGCGCGGCACCCCAGTCGATCTTGGTGCCGGCGCCCCGGGGCACCACGGTCAGATCGTGCGCGGCGGCCAGCCGCAGCACGTCGGCGGCGGCCCGGGCGTCACCCGGCACCGCCACCCAGTCGGCCAGCCGGCCGGCGACCTCGTCGGCCGGGCCGGCGGGACGGGCGAAGGACGGACCGCAGATCTCGACAAGGCGACGGGTGACGTCGGTCGAACCGGACCGGTGGGTCGAACGCAGGGATCCCGACATGGCGGTTATCGTACATGTGTACGAACAGTCGCGGGCGGAAACCGGGCATCGCACGTACCCCGATCTCGAGGTCCCGGCCGGTAACGTGGCGACGTGACCACCGAGACCCCCGCGCCCGTCGCCAAGCGTGTCCCCACCGAGCGTGTCCACCACGGTGACACGGTCGTCGACGAGTACGCCTGGCTCGCCGACAAGGACGATCCGGAGACCATCGCCCACCTGACGGCCGAGAACAGCTACACCGAGGCGCGTACGGCCCACCTGGCCGACCTGCGCACCGCCCTGTTCGAGGAGACCCGGCAGCGCACCCAGGAGACGGACCTGTCGGTGCCCGCCCGCAAGGGTGGGTACTGGTACTACAGCCGCAGTGTCGAGGGCCAGCAGTACGGCATCCAGTGCCGGCGCGAGATTCGCGACGGCGAGACCGAACCGCCGGTCAGCGTCGGCGGCGCGCCGCTGGAGGGCGAGGAGGTGCTGCTCGACGGCAACCAGCTCGCCGAGGGGCACGACTTCTTCGCGCTCGGCGCGTACGACATCAGCCCGGACGGGCGCTGGCTGGCCTACTCGACGGACTTCGCCGGCGACGAGCGGTACACACTGCGCGTCAAGGACCTCAGCACCGGCGAGGTGCTCACCGACGAGGTACCGAACACCTTCTACGGCACCGCCTGGTCGACCGACGCCTCCGTCCTCTTCTACGTCACGGTGGACGACTCCTGGCGGCCGAACCGGGTGTGGCGGCACATCGTCGGCACCCCGGCCAGCGAGGACGTGATCGTCCACGAGGAGGCCGACGAGCGGTTCTGGGTGGGCGTCGAGCTGACCCGCTCGGAGCGGTTCATCCTGATCGACATCCACAGCAAGCTCACCAGCGAGGTACGGGTCATCCCGGCCAGCAACCCCACCGGGGAACCGGCCGTCGTCGCCCCGCGCCGGCAGGGCGTCGAGTACTCCGTCGAGCACCACGGCCACCGCTTCCTGATCCTGCACAACGACGGCGCGGAGGACTTCGCGCTGGCGTACACCTCGGCGGACGCCCCGGGCGACTGGGTGCCGATGATCGAGCACTCCCCCGGCACCCGGCTCGAGTCGGTCGACGCCTTCGCCGACCACCTGGTCATCTCGCTGCGCAGCAACGGGCTGACCGGGCTGCGGGTGCTCACCGACGGCAGCACCGACTGGTACGACATCGACTTCCCGGAGCCGCTCTACAGCGTCGGCCTCGACGCGAACCCCGAGTACCGCACCGGGCAGATCCGGTTCCGCTACAGCTCGCTGGTCAGCCCCGAGTCGGTCTACGACTTCGACCTGGTCACCCGGGAGATGGTGCTCCGCAAGCGGAAGCCGGTACTGCCCGGACCGGACGGGCGGGAGTACGACCCGGCCAGCTACGAGCAGCACCGCGACTGGGCCCTCGCCGACGACGGCACCCGCGTACCGATCTCCCTGGTCTGCCGGGCCGGTACGCCGCGCGACGGCTCCGCCCCCTGCCTGATCTACGGGTACGGCTCGTACGAGAACAGCGTCGACCCGTGGTTCTCCATCCCCCGGCTCTCCCTCCTCGACCGGGGCGTGGTGTTCGCGGTGGCGCACGTCCGGGGCGGCGGCGAACTGGGCCGGCGCTGGTACGAAGAGGGCAAGCTACTGGCCAAGAAGAACACCTTCACCGACTTCGTGGCCTGCGCCCGGCACCTGGTCAAGGCGGGCTGGACGGCCTCCGACCGGCTGGTCGCCCGGGGCGCGTCCGCCGGTGGTCTGCTGATGGGCGCGGTGGCGAACCAGGCCCCGGACGCGTTCGCCGGCATCGTCGCGCAGGTGCCCTTCGTGGACGCGCTCACCACCATCCTCGACCCGTCGCTGCCGCTGACCGTCACCGAGTGGGAGGAGTGGGGCAACCCGCTGGCCGACCCGGAGGTGTACGCGTACATGAAGTCGTACACCCCGTACGAGAACGTCACGGCCGCCGACTACCCGCCGATCCTCGCGGTGACCAGCCTCAACGACACCCGGGTCTTCTACCACGAGCCGGCCAAGTGGGTCGCGCGACTGCGCGCGGTCGCCCCGCAGGGCGACTACCTGCTCAAAACCGAGATGGGCGCGGGCCACGGCGGCCCAAGCGGCCGGTACGACGCCTGGAAAGAGGAGGCGTTCGTCAACGCCTGGGTCCTGGACCGCCTCGGCCACCGCTGAACCCACAGGTAGGCGGGGCCTCTCCTGTTCGCCACGCGTCAGGAGAGGCCCCGGCGATCACGCTGGCAGCACTCCCGGGGGCGAGGACGTCAGGGGTGCCATCCTGCCCGCCCGCCCGGCGTGGCGTCAGCGGCCCGGCGGGGTCGCCCCGACCAGGGCCGCCGCGTCCCCGGTCCGGATCATCCGCTGCCACCGCAGCCGGTTGCCGAGCAGGACGGTGACCGTGGACTGCACCACCACCAGGTACATCAACTGCCGGTAGACGAGCTGCTGGAACGGCAGCGTCCAGAGTGGGCCGTACCGCTCCCCGTCGAGGTGCAGGGCGTACGCGGCGGTGAACGTCTGGAGCAGCAGTAGCCCGGCCCAGGCCAGGACGAGCGACGACCAGGGCAGGAAGATCAGGCCGTAGAGGGCGAAGACGTCGACCGCCGGCGCGGCGAGCGGCAGCACGATCTGGAAGACGGTCAGGTACGGCAGCCCACGCCGGCCCAGCTTCCCACCCGCGCCGACGGTGGTGGGGCCGCCGACCACCGGCTCGCGCAGGGCGTGCCGGTGCTTCCACATCGCCTGCATGGTGCCGTAGCACCAGCGGTACCGTTGCCGCCACAGTTGCCGCAGCGACGAGGGTGCCTCGGTCCAGGCGATGGCGCGCTCCTCGTACACCACCCGCCAGCCCGCCCGCAGCACCTGCATGGTCAGGTCGGTGTCCTCGGCCAGCGTGTCCGACGGGACACCACCGACGGTGAGCAGCACCTCGCGGCGGAACGCGCCGATCGCCCCCGGGATGGTCGGCATGCACTCCAGCACGTCGTACATCCGGCGGTCGAGGTTGAAGCCGATCACGTACTCCAGGTGCTGCCAGCGGCCGAGCAGCCGCCGCCGGTTGGCGACCTTGGTGTTGCCGGAGACGGCTCCCACGGTCGGGTCGGCGAACGCCTGCACCAGCCGGTGCACGGTGTCCGGCTGGAAGACGGTGTCCCCGTCCACCAGCACCAGTAGGTTGGCCCGCGCGGCCCGGATGCCGGTGTTCAACGCGGCCGGCTTGCCCGCGTTGGCCTGCCGGATCACCCGTACTCCCCGCAGCCCCAGCCGCTCGACGATGTCGGCGGTACCGTCGCTGGAGCCGTCGTCGACCACGATCACCTCCAGCGCCGGGTAGGCGCTGGCGACCAGGGACCGCACGGTCGCGGCGATGTTCGCGGCCTCGTTGTACGCCGGCACGATCACCGAGACCGGGGCGTCGACCACCCGACGTGGTCCGCGTGGCCGGCGGACCCGGCGGACGTGGATCTGGGCACAGACCACCTGCACCGCCAGCCGCCCGACACCGAGCAGCAGGGCGACGACGAGCAGCAGGTTCATCCCGCCGGCGACCCAGCCCGCGCCGGTCTGGGTCCAGCGCAGCGCCGTACCGCCGATCCGGGAGTCGACGGCCGCCGGAACGGTGGAGGCCGGTGCCCCGATGCCCGCCGAGACGGTGGTGAAGCGGTAACCCTGCCCGGTCAGGGCGGGGATCAGGGTGTCCAGCGCCGCGAGGGTCTGGCTCCGGTCGCCGCCGCCGTCGTGCATCAGCACCACCGCGCCCCGGCCGCGTTCCGGCGTGGCCGCGGTCACGATCTCCGGTACGCCCGGACGCTGCCAGTCCTTCGTGTCCCGGTCGGTGAGTACGGCCACGTGCCCGGTGCCGGCGGCCTCGCGGAGCGCGGCGTACTCGGGTGCGGTCAACGCGGCGGGCTGCGACGAGAAGGGCGGCCGAAACAGCGTCACCTCCCGCCCGGTGACCCCGGCGATCGCCTTGCGGGTCAGCGACAGCTCCAGCTCACGCCGCCAGCCGGGCACGGCGGACAGGTCGGCGTGGGTGTAGGTGTGCGAGCCGATCTCGTGTCCCTCGGCGAGCATCCGCCGGACCAGGTCGGGATGTTCGTTGACCCGTGCTCCCACGACGAAGAAGGTGGCCCGTGCGTCGTGCCGTCGCAGCAGGTCGAGAATCTGGGGGGTCCACTGCGGGTCCGGGCCGTCGTCGAAGGTCAACGCGATCGTCCGGTCCGGCATGGCCCGGGAGACCGGTTCGGGCCGGTCCAGCCTCAGCACCGGACCGCTGGAGGTGACCTCCTCGGGGGCCGGCGCGGCGACCCCGGCCGCCCGCCCCGAACCACCGGAGACCCCGGTGACCAGACCGTGGAAGCTCAGTGCCGCGAGCAGCACCAGCAGGCCGAGCAGGAGCAGCACCCAGTGGGCCCGCGGGTCGGGGCGGGCGACGTGTCGGGCCATGACGTCAACCCGGCCGACCGGGAGACCGGCTCGGCTTGCTGGTCCGCCGCTCGTCGCCCTGGCCCGGCCGGTCGGTGCCGGTCACCCGCGGGCCGCCCACCTTGGTGGCGGCCGGTGCGCTGGGGGTCGCGGTCCGCGTTGGCGTGGCCGGGGTGGCGGTGCTGGTCGGCGAGGGGCGAACCGACACGGTGGGCGACGACCTGAGACCGTCCACCCCTTCGACGCCGGCCTCGACCGGCCTCGCGGGCTTCCGGTCGTCCGACCAGCCGGGCAGCGACACCGACGAGCCGGTGAAGAGTCCGGCGGCGATCAGGCCGAGGCTGGCGAGCAGCCCGAGGCCCAGCGCTGTGCCGGCGAGGATGCTGAGGCGGCGACGCCGTCCGGTCCGGTCCACGAACACCGGCGGCGTGCCGCCCGGCTTGGTGTGCATCTACTCACGTCTCCCGCTGCCACACGTACGGCGACCACCGGCCGCCGTACGGGCCCGTTCGCCGGGCCTACCGCGCGAACAGCGACGGTCTCCCCGACCGCGTTACACGCTTCAGGCACATTTCAGAAAGCGGACGCACACGCAGGGTGTGGGCCCGGACCGGGGTGAGTGGCCCGGGCCCCGGTGGACGGTCAGACCGCCGGCGACCAGGCCGGGTCGCGGCCGGTGAGGCAGAGGAGGTGGGCGAGGTCGTCGCCGGTGTCGGCGGGCTCCACCGCCGCGCCGAACACGCCCCGCTCGCGGGCCGTGGGCGCGAGCCGGGCGGCCAGGGCGGTCAGCTCCGCCACCACCGCAGGATCGACCTGGTACGGCTGGCCGGTCGAGCGGGCCAGGTCCCAGCCGTGCACGGTCACGTCGAGCAGCACCATGCCCCCGACGACCTCCTGCGGCATGCCCATCCCGGCGGACACCCCCTCCAGCGCAGACGGGTCCGACCAGGCCTGGACGACGCGTCCGGTCTCGTCGGCGAACCGGTCCCGCCACCCGTCGGTGACGAAGTCCGGCTGCGCCGACCAGTCCACGGAGCGCCGCGCGGCCAGCTCCTGGAAGTTGACCACCACCTGGAACAGGTGGTTGAGCAGGTCACGGACGGTGTACTCCTGGCACGGGGTGGGCAGGTCAAGCTGGTCGTCGGAGATTCCCCGGACCACCGTCACGGCTTGCGGGGCGGCGGCCGTCAGCAGGTCACTAGTTTTCGTCGACATACCGGGAGCCTAGGAGGCGTCGGCCGGCTCAGTGCCGGCGGAGGGCGAGCACCGCGACGTCGTCGTGGATCTCGGAGGGGGCGAGCTCACGCAGCAGCCGGGCGCAGAAGGCGTCCAGGTCGGCCCCGATGTCGACGGCATGGGCGGCGAGGGCGTCCAGTCCCTCGTCGATGGTGGCGTCCCGACGCTCGATCAGCCCGTCGGTGTAGAGCACCAACGTCGCCCCGGGCGGCACCACGAACTCCAGGTCCGGCGGGCGGGCGGCCCGGACGCCGAGCAGCGGCGCGGAGTGCTGGAGGTAATCCACCCGTCCGTCCACGGCGAGCAGCGGGGGCAGGTGGCCGGCGCTGGCCATCCGGACCTGGCCGGTGACCGGGTCCAGCAGCAGTACGCAGATGGTGGCCAGCTCGTCCGGGAGCAGCCGCCGCATCAGCTCGTTGACCCGGTGCAGGATCTCCCCCGGCTGGTGCCCCTCGACCGCGTACGCGCGCACCGCGTGGCGCAGCTCCGCCATGACCGTGGCGGCGTGCAGCGAGTGCCCGGCGACGTCGCCGATGGCCATCAGCAGATGCCCGTCGAGCATCACCAGCTCGTAGAAGTCGCCGCCCACCTCGGTCTGCGCGCTCGCCGGCTCGTACCGCACGGCGAGATCCAGTCCGTCGATCACCGGGATCCGGCGCGGCAGCAGGCTGCGTTGGAGGGTGACGGCGATCCGGTGCTCCTCGTCGTAGGAGCGTTGCGCCTCCACGGCCGCCGCCACCGCCTGGCCGAGCTGCACCAGCACCGGCATGCCCGGGGTGTGCACGCCCGCCGGCACCACCACGTAGACCGGGGCACGGTCCTCCCGCAGCCGGGCCGCGGCCACCGCCAACCGGTCGTCGGCCGGCCAGTCGAGCAGGCCCCAGTCGGACGGTTCGTCGATCCGTACCGTCGTGCCGGTCGGCACCCCGGTGTCGTCCACCGTCCACGGGACGACGCTGCCCGACGCGCCAAGGCCGGGGCAGATGCCGGCCAGGCAGTCGCCGTCGACGGTCTCGGCGACCACCGCGGCGGGCGTCCGGAAGATCTCTGCCGCGCCGGTGGCCGCCTCCTCGAGCAGACAGGCGAAGTTCGGCGCGGCGTGCACCGCCACGGTGGTCTCGGCCAGCCGGGCGAGCCGCTCGGCGAAGAGTTCGGCCCGCTTCCGGGCCCGGAAGTAGCGCAGCACCGCGTGGGCGGTGGCGACCAGCTCGTCCGGTTCGATCGGCTCGGCCAGGTACGCGTCCGCGCCCCGGGTCAGGCCCTGCGCCCGGTCGACCACGTCCACGGCGTGCGCGGAGACGTGGATGACGGGCAGGGCCGGCTGAGTCGCCTTGATCTGTTCGCAGACCTCGAAGCCACTCATGTCGGGCAGGCGTACGTCGAGCACCACCAGTTCGATCCCGTCGGTGCCGACCCGCTCCAACGCCTCCCGGCCGGTCTCCGCCTCCAGCACCGCGAAGCCGGCCCGGGTCAACCAGCTCACCAGCAGGTAGCGCTTGGTGCGACTGTCGTCGACCACCAGCACTGTCGCCGGACCGTCCTCCACCGTCACGCCCCGTCCACGGGAAGGTCCAGGGTGAACACGGTGCCCCGGCCGGGCTCGCTGGCCACCCGCAGGGCACCCCCGAGCAGCATGGCCAGCCGCCGGGCGTACGGCAGACCCAAACCGGTGCCGGCACCACTCGCGCTTCCGGGAACCTGGTAGAACTCCTCGAAGATCCGTTCGTGCAGCTCCGGCGGGATGCCGACGCCGGTGTCCGAGACGACGATCCGCCACCGTCCGTCGACCAGGTCGGCGTGCAGCCGCACCTCACCCTGCTCGGTGAACTTGAGCCCGTTGTGCAGCAGGTTGCGCAGCACCCGGCTCAGCAGGGCCTCGTCCGAGCGTACGGTCGCCGGGGCCGGCGGCTCCTCCACCACCAGCTCCACCTCGGGTCGGGTGGCCAGCGCCCGCAGCGTGCCCCGGAGCTGACCGAAGACCACCCGCAGGTCGACCGTCGCCCAGTCCGGCTCGATCCGGCCGGACTCGGCCTTGGCCAGGTCCAGCAGGTCGTTGACCAGGGCGAGCAGGTCGGTCGCGGAGGAACGGATCAGCCCCACCTGGCGGGCCTGCTCGTCGGTGAGCGGGTCGGAGGCGGAGTCGGCGAGCAAGCGGGCCAGCCCGATGACGGCGGTGACCGGGGCGCGCAGCTCGTGGCTGACGTTCGCCAGGAACCGGCTCTTCGACTCACTGGCCGCCCTGAGCTGCACCGACTTCTCGTCCAACTCGGCGTAGAGCGCCACCACGCCCCGGTTGGTCTCCTCCAGCTCCTCGGAGAGCTGGTTGTAGAGCGCCAGCACGCCCCGGTTGGTCTCCTGGAGTTCCTCGTTGAGCACGGCCAGCTCGTCACGATGGCTGCGTACCTCGTCGAGAGCGGCGATGAGCTGCTCGTTCTGGACGGTGAGTTCGTCCAGCGCACTGGCCGGCGCGCTCAGCGCGAGTTGGGCACGAAGTTCGGCGAGGCGCTGCGGAGTCAGCGTCTCCGCGTTGGCCGGAACGCGTCGGGACATCCGTATGACGGTAACTCCCTCGTCCTCGGTCAGCTCGAGACTGTCGACCAGCCGGGCCACCGCGCCGGACTGCGGTTCGCACCTGGACTCGTCGAGCGGGCGCAGCGGGGCGAGGTCCACCCGCAGGGCGGGACGGCCCTCTTCCACCCCGGCGATGTGGAATGTCACGTCCGCGCCGCCGACGGCACCGACCAGGTCCCGGGCGACCTCGCTGAGCGCGGTGGCAATGCGAATCTGGTCCTGGTACTCCAGCCCGACGGCGGTGGCCACCTCCCGACCCCGTTGCCGGAGCACGAAGATGTCCGACTCGGTACGGAGCGCCATCTGCAACAACAGGCTGCTCATGCCGGTGCCCGGGCGACGAGGACTCCGGCGTCGTCCCGACGTACGCCGCAGTCGCGCAGGATGGTGGCGGCGGTCAGCAGCGGCGCCCGGCCGGCGAGGCCCGGGTAGTCGGTGAGCTGCCACCGGTCGTTCACCCCGTCGGTGTGCATGACCAGCAGGGCGTCCGGGCCGAAGGGGTACTCGTACTGTCGGATCACCGGACGCTGGTGGCCGGCGATACCGGGCAGCGAGACCAGCCCGCGCCGCCGGCCCTGCTCGACCACCGAGCCGGCGATGTTGCCCAGCCCGGCGTAGTGCAGCCGACCGGCCGTCGGGTCGAGTTCGGCGACGGCGAGCGCGGCGCCCCGGGTGTGCGCGATCGACCGGTGCAGGTGCTCCACCACAGCCTTCGGCGATCCGGCGGGCGCGGAGTGGAACGCGGTGACGGCGGCGTCGGTCGCGGCGGCGGCCAGCGGTCCATGTCCGAGCCCGTCGCAGACCAGCACCTGCGGACGGTCGCCGGCCAGCCGCACGGCGAAACCGTCACCGCACCAGGTCTCCCCGGTCAGCGGCCGGGTGATGCCGGCCGCCCAGCCGGGCGACGGCACGGCCGACGGCCAGACCTGCACGGCGAGCACGGTGCCCCGGCCGGACTGCGAGTAGCCGTCGTACCAGCTCGCCTGCCGGGAGATCGCGCCGAGGCCGATGCCGAGGGTGCCGGTGGTGGAGTGCCCGTCCCGGGAGGAGACGGTGAGGTCGGCCATGCCCGGTCCGGAGTCGACGGCAACCAGTTCCACCCCGGCCTCGCCGCCGCGCCGTACCGGACGGAGCAGGAGCACTCCGTCCTGGGCGTGCTTGACCAGGTTGCTGGTCAGTTCGGCGGCGACGATCGCCAGGTCGGCGGTGCGCCGGTCGCCGAGGGACAACTGCTCGCCGAGCCGCTCGGCGGCCCGGCGCACCGCGCTGGCCGTGCTGCTCGTCTCGACCCGGAACCAGATCCCCTGGTCGGAGACGGGGTCCGCGATCATCGGGACCACTTGGTTACGGTGATCCGGGTGCCCTTGCCGACCGCTGTCTCGATGTCGAACTCGTCGACCAGGCGGCGGGCGCCGCTGAGCCCCAGGCCGAGCCCCCCGCCGGTGGTGTAGCCGTCGGTGAGCGCCAGGTCCAGGTCGGCGATGCCCGGGCCGGAGTCGGCGAAGACGATCCGCACCCCGCGTCGTACGCCGTTGTCGGCGGTCATCACCTCTACGTTGCCGCCGCCGCCGTAGACCAGCGTGTTACGGGCCAACTCGCTGGCGGCGGTCACCAGTTTGGTCTGGTCGACCAGGGAGAGCTTGACGGCGACCGCGACGGTACGCACCAACTGACGGACACGGACGACGTCCTCGTCGCTCCGGATCGCCTGCGCCTGCGGACGGCCCAGGTCGATACCGGTGGTCATGCTGACGCCGGCTCGGCGTCGGTGAGGTCGATGTCGAGGTCGTCGTCCTCGCCCCGGGCCGCCGCGATGAGTTCGATGCCGCGTTCGACGTTCAGGGCGGTCCGGATGCCGTTGAGGGAGAGGCCCAGCTCGACCAGGGTGATGGCGACGGCCGGGCGCATCCCGACCACCACGGTCTCGGCGTCGAGGACCTTGGAGATGGACGCGATGCTGGAGAGCATCCGGCCAATGAACGAGTCGACGATGTCCAGGGCGGTGATGTCGATGATCACACCGTGGCAGCCGGTCGCGACGATCCGCTCCGCCAGGTCCTCCTGGAGTTGCAGAGCGGTCTGGTCCGCCATGTCGACCTGGATGGAGACCAGCAGAATGTCACCGATCTTGAGGACCGGCACCCGTTCCATCAGACCTCCCGGCGGGCACGGCGGTTGGCGAGGGCGGTCTCGACGCCGGAGAGCCGCAGCACGTGACGCAGCGCGTCGGCGAGAGTGGCCTTGGTGGCGATGTCACCGAACTCGATGCCGAGCGCCACGATGGTCTGGGCGATCTGCGGTCGGATGCCGGAGATGATGCAGTCGGCCCCCATCAGCCGGGCGGCCACCACGGTCTTCAGGATGTGCTGGGCAACCTGGGTGTCCACCGCGGGCACACCGGTGATGTCGATGATCGCGTACGGCGAGGAGGTGTCGACCAGGGTCTGGAGCAGCCGTTCCATCACCACCTGGGCGCGGGCCGAGTCGAGGGTGCCGACCAGCGGCACGGCGACCACGCCCTCCCAGAGCTTCACCACCGGAGTGGAGAGTTCGAGGAGTTGCTCGGCCTGGTCGGCGATCAGGCTCTCCCGGGTGCGGACGTAGCTCTCGAAGGTGAACAGCCCCATCTTGTCGATCAGGGCCGAGTAGGCGACGAAGTCACGCAGGTGGGTGCCCTCGTCGTCGGGGAGGCTCTCCAGGAGTTCCAGCAGCACGTCCTTGAGGGCGTAGATGCTGATCGCCGTCTCGGTGGCGCTGAAGCCCTGCCGGGCCCGCCCCCGGGACAACTCGGCGAGGACGGCACGCAGTTCGGTGGCCTGCTCCGACTCCAGGTCGATGACGCCACCCTCGCCGGCGGCGACCATGCCGCGGTGCAGGTCCCGCACCTGGCTACGGAGTTCCGCCTGGCTCAGCCGGCCCCGCAGCGAGGCCGCGACCACCTCGGTCCAGCGCTGCATGATCTGCTCGGCATGCTCGGTGAGCAGGTCGGCGAGCCGTCCGCTTGCTTCCGCGCTCAGCGCCATCGGTTCCTCCTCCACCCCTGACCGGGGCGGACTCTATCACCGGCCCCGGTGACACTAGTTGTTGCACGACAAAGAATTCTCGCCCCGCCTTCGGAGGCGGCTCCCGTTCTGCGTGGTACCCCCGTGGTGGGATACGGTTCCACCGACAACAGGAGGTCTCCGCATGTCGTTGACGGTGCACACGGAACAGCGCGGCGACGTCGTCGTGGTGTCGGTCGCGGGCGAGCTGGACATGGCGACCGCTCCGCAGTTGCAGGACCAGATCACCGACCTGCTCGACAAGGGCCGCAGCCGGTTGGTGTTCGACCTGGCGGAGGTCTCGTTCTGCGACTCGACCGGCCTGTCGGTCTTCGTACGCGCCAAGAACAGCTGCGACGAGGCCGGCGGCGTGGTGCGACTCGCCGCACCGCAGCGTGGCGTCCTGCGCATCCTCGAGGTCAGTGGGCTGGTCGAGGTGTTGCAGACCTACCCGACGGTCGACGAGGCGGTGGCGGGGGAGCCGACCCCGGCCTCCTGAGCCGTCCGTTCCCGCCGGCTCACTCGTCCTCGATGTACCGGGGACGGGAGATCGCCAGGCCGGCGCCGGTCTGCACGACGAGGGCGGCGAGCAGGAAGGCGATCGGCGCCTGCCAGCCTCCGGTCGCCTCGTAGAGGACGCCGACGAGCAACGGGCCGAGCGCGGCGATCAGGTATCCGGTGCTCTGCGCGAACGCGGAGAGCTGCACCGTGCCCTCCGCCGTACGGGCCCGCAGGCCGATGGTGGTCAGGATCAGCGGGAACGCGCCCTGACCGACGGCCAGCAGGATCACCCACAGCAGCGCCAGGTCGTGCGGCGCGAACGCGAGCCCCAGGTAGGACAGGGTCGACGCCAGGGTGAGGACGAGGATCAGCGGGCGCAGGGTCCGCAGCCGGGTCGCGATGGTGGGCATGACCAGGGCCACCGGCACCCCGAACGCGGTCACCCCGGCGAGCAGCAGCCCGGCGTCCTGCGGCTGGTAGCCGGCGTCCCGGAAAAGCTGGGCCAGCCAGCCCATGATCACGTACCCGCTCAGCGACTGTGCCCCGAAGTACAGCGCCATGGCCCACCCGAGCCGGGTGCGTCCCGGCCGGATCCGTGGCCGGGCTGACGCGTCCGCCGTCCGCCCCGCCCGCCGTGCGGCGCTCCCGGCCCGCAGCGCCAGCGGCGCCCACGGCAGTACGGCCACCGCGGCCAGCCCGGCCCAGACCCCGAGGCCGACCCGCCACGACCCGAACGCGTGGGCGACCGGCACCGCCGCGGCGGCGGCCACCGACGTGCCCAGGGTCAACGCCACCGTGTAGACCCCGGTGACCATCCCGGTACGGTGCGGGAAGTGCTGCTTGACCAGCATCGGCAGCAGGATGTTCGCCACCGCGATCCCGGCCAATGCGAGCGCGCTGGTGAGCAGGAAGACCAGGGCCGAGCCGGTGAGCACCCGCAGCAGTTGTCCCAGGGCAAGGGCGACCATCGCCACCACCAGCACGCGGGCAGGGGCGAACCGCCGGACCAGCCAGGGGGTGCAGGCGCCGAAGACGGCGAACGCGATGGTGGGCAGGGTGGTCACGAACCCGGCCAGCGTGCCGGAGAGCCCCAGACCGGTGCGGACCTCGTCGAGGAGCGCGCCGAGGCTGGTGATGGCGGCCCGCAGGTTGAAAGCGACCAGGAGCATCCCGGCGAGGACCAGCAGCCCGCCGGTCCCCGGCCGTCCGGCGGCAGCGGCGCTCCCGGCGGGTCCGGCGGGTCCGGCGGGTCCGGCGGCGGAGCCTGGGGCGGGGGCGGGGCGCTGGTCGGGGGCGGGTGTCGCCAGGGGGACGTCGGGGGCCACGGCGGGTCCCGCGAGGGCGGCTGTTGGCGGGGTCATGAGCTCGAACCTACAATCATGGGATGAATTTCGGCCGAAGCTGTAACCAGTGACACCGGCTGTTGATTCCCCGCCGGTGCCGCCGCGCGGCCGGCGGGTGAGCGAGACGATCGAGCAGCTCAGGACCCGGATCCTCGGCGGGGAGTGGCCGCTGGGCGGGCGGATACCGACCGAGCCGCAGCTCGTCGCCGCCCTCGGTGTGGGGCGGAACACCGTCCGGGAGGCGGTCCGCGCGCTGGTGCACGCCGGGGTGCTGGAGTGCCGCCAGGGCTCCGGCACGTACGTGGTGTCGACCGACGAACTGGCCCCGGTGGTGGCCCGCCGCCTCACCGACGACCGGATGGCGGAGGTGGTCGAGGTGCGCCGCGCGTTCGAGGTGGAGGCCGCCCGACTGGCCGCGCTGAGGCGTACCCCGGAAGACCTGGCGGCGCTCGACGCGGCGCTGGCGGAACGGGAGGCGGCCTGGCACGACGGCCGGTTCGAGGAGTTCGTCGAGGCCGACGCCCGGCTGCACGTCGTGGTGGTGGCCGCCGCCCACAACCCGATGCTCGCCGAGCTGTACGCCTCGGTGGGCGCCGCGATGCGGGCCTCCGTCGCCTACGCGGTCGGGTCGATCGAGCCCGAGCGGTACGTCGACCACAGCCGCCTGGTGGCGGCGATCCACGCGGGCGACCCGGTACGGGCGGCGCACGAGGCGGGCGCGTTCCTGGAGCATCAGGCCGGGGCATAGGTTGTCCGGAATCGAGCACCGGACAGCGGGAGTGGGTAGATGTTCAGAGGTTTCAAGGACTTCATCATGCGGGGCAACGTCGTCGACCTGGCGGTCGGCATCGTCATCGGTGCCGCGTTCACCGGGGTGGTCACGCAGCTCACCAAGTCGTTCCTGGAGCCCTTCGTCCGGCTCCTGATCGTGCTGATGACCGGCAACGAGGAGGGCCTCGAGGGCTCCATTCCGCTGGTCCGGAAGATCCCCTTCGACTGGGTGGCGTTCGTGAACGCGCTGATCACCTTCCTGCTCACCGCGGCGGCGCTGTACTTCCTGGTGGTCTACCCGATGAACAAGCTGGCCGAGCGGCGCAAGCGGGGCGAGGAGCCGCCACCGAAGGCGCCGAGCGAGGAGGTCAAGCTGCTCACCGAGATCCGGGACGCCCTGCTCGCCGCCGGGCACACCACCCCCGGGCAGCAACGGGGCGCGCTGGACGACGTGCTCGGCCGTCGGCCGGAGCCGCCGGCCCCACGCTGACCCACCGACGGACACCGGCCCCTGTGGGATTCCCGCAGGGGCCGGAATCTTTCGTACGCGTGTTCGATATCGTGCCGCCATGGAGCAGCGAAAGCACTGGTGGAACGGCAAGTGGGGGCGGCTGGCCCGGCGGGACGTCTTCCTCCGGGTGGACGCCGACCGGTGGCACGTCGAGCAGCGTGCCGGCGGCGCCGAGGGCGTCTCCCGGTTCTACGAGTACGACAGCGCCGAGGAGGCGGAGGAGACGGTCCGCGCCCTGCTCGACGGCACCGACACCTGGCGTGAACTCTCCCCGCGCCCGCCCGGCGTCTAGCCCGCCTCGGTGCCGTCGGACGCGCCCCCTGCACTCCCCACGCCCGCTCGGCGTTCAGCGCTGCCGGGCCGGCCGGGGCGTCTGTCGGCCGGGCCGGCCAGGGCCGGCGCCAGGGCGTTTAGCGGCCGGGCCGGCTGGGAACCGCGCCAGGATGACGCGACAGGACACCGAGGCGCAGACGGTCATCGGACGGGTCACCACCGGCATGCGGGTCGTCGACGCGGCCGGCGCCGAGGTCGGCACGGTCGACCTCGTGCAACGCGGTGACCCGAACGCGGTGACGGTGCAGGCGCCGACCGCTGACCCGGGCAGCAGCCTGGACGAACTGATCGAGTCCGTGACGGTCGAGGAACCGGACGTGCCGGCCGACCTGGCGGCCCGGTTGCTGCGCAGCGGCTACCTGAAGATCACCGACTCCGGCCGGGCGGTCTACGCGCTCGCCGAGCAGATCGACACCGTCGCCGACCGGGAGGTACGCCTCTCCGTCCCCACCGCCGACCTCGCGCCCGAGGAGTAGGCCGCCCGGCGGCGTCAGGTACGCGCTGCCGGGACACCGGCACCCTCCTCCCGCCGCTGTTGCGGCGGGAGGAGGGACTTGCGGCGGAAGAGAAGCAGCATCGCCCCGCCGGCCAGCAGCCCCCAGAAGGCGCCACCGATCCCGAGCAGGGTCACCCCGGCAGCGGTGACCACGAAGGTGACCACCGCCGGCTCCCGGGCGTCCGGCTCGGCGACGGCCGTGGTCAAGGCGGTGGCGAGCGCGCCCACCAGCGCCAGGCCGGCTACCGCCTCGATCAGCACTGGGGGCGAGAGCAGCACCAGCGTGGTGGCCACCCCCGCGCCGAGGCCGAGCAGGGCCAGCCCGAGGCCTGCGGTCACCGAGGCGATCCAGCGGCGGTCCGGGTCCGGGTGGGCGTCCGGGCCGGCGGCAAGCGCGGCGGTGATCGCCGCCAGGTTGACCGCGTGCCCACCGACGGGGGCCGCGGCCACACTGGCCAGTCCGGTGGCCCGCAACGCGGACCCGAACGGCGGCCGGTAGCCGTACCCGGTGAGCACCGCCATGCCCGGTACGTTCTGCGCGGCCATGGTGACCAGGAACAACGGCAGCGCCACTCCGACCAGCGCCGGCAGGCTCCAGGCCGGCGGCGTGGGGTCGAACACCGGCCAGAGCCCGGCGCTCCCGAGCCGGCCGGACGGCGTGGTCAGCGCGATCGCCACCACCGCGACGGCGAGCGCTCCCGGTATCGCCCAGCGGCGGGCGTACCGGTGCAGCAGCAGCCAGACCAGCACCACCGGTCCGGCCAACGCGGGCACCTCGACCAACGCCCGGACCGGTGCGGTGCAGAGCGGCAGCAGGACACCGGCCAGCATCGCGCCCGCGATCGGCTTCGGGATCGCCGCGACCGCGCGACTCAGCGGCGGGAAGAGACCGGCCGCCACGACCAGCAGGCCGGAGAGCACGAACGCGCCGACCGCAGCCGGCCACCCGCCGGCCACCGGCCCGGTCGCCACCAGCAGCGCCGCGCCCGGCGTGGACCAGGCGACGCTCATCGGCAGCCGGTGCCGCAACCCGAGCCAGACCGCGCTGGCCCCGGAGGCGACGCAGACCGCGAGCAGTCCCGACGCCGCCTGCGTCTCGGTGGCACCGACCGCCCGCAGCCCGGCCAGGACCACGGTGAACGAGCTGGCGAAGCCGACCAGGGCGGTCACCACGCCCGCCAGCACGGGTTGCAGTACGCCGGTCATTCCGTCCCCCTCCCCGGGCGTTCCGTATACGGAACGGAAGTTTGATGCACCATAGCGGCATGCCGCCAGCCGCCAGCCCACCGGGCCCCCACCGGCAGCCCGCCGGATCCGATCCCCCCGAGGAGGGCGCCGTCGCCATCGGCCGCCGGGTGCGACTGCTACGGGAGGAGCGGGGCATCTCGCTCTCCGCCCTGGCCCGGCTGGCAGGGGTCGGCAAGGCCACCCTCTCCGGGCTGGAGAACGGCACCCGCAACCCGACCCTGGAGACGCTCTACGCGGTGACCGCGCAGCTCGGCGTACCGCTGGGTGCGGTGCTGGCCGGGCCGGCGAGCGCGCCGTCCGTGCGCGGCGCCGCGGTGCGGGCCACCCTGCTCGAGGTCTTCACCGAGGCCGGGGCGACCTACGAGCTGTACCGGATGCGGGTCGCCCCGGGGCCGGGCCAGGTGTCCCCCGCGCACCGACCCGGGGTCACCGAACACGTCACCGTCTTCGCGGGCGTGCTCCGCGCCGGCCCGGTCGACGCGCCGCTGACCGCCGCCGCCGGTGGTCACCTGCGCTGGACCTCGGACGTCCCGCACTGTTACGTCGCGGTCGGCGACGAGGAGGTCACCGCCAGCCTCCTGCTCCGCTACCCGCGCGACTGACCGGAAACAGTCGCCGCACACCGATCCACGCCGATCAGCGGCGGTGGGTGGAGACGCGGAGGCGGTCTTCTTGGCACACTTCCCCCATGACGCTGATCCTCCGCTCGGCCATCCTGAACGATGTCGGCCTGGTCCGGACCAACAACGAGGACTCCGCCCTCGCCGGGGAACGGTTGGTCGCGGTGGCGGACGGGATGGGCGGACTGCCGGCCGGTGAGGTGGCGAGTGAGATCGTCATCCGGATCCTGGACGAGCTGATACCGCCGGAGACGCCGGACGAGGGGGAGAACGCGCTCCGCGCCGTCGTGCAGACCGCCAACCAGCGCATCCGGGCCGCCATCGACGCCGATCCGGCGCGGGAGGGCATGGGCACCACGCTGACCGCCGCGCTGCTCGCCGAGGACATCCTGGTCGTCGCCCAGGTCGGGGACTCCCGGTGCTACCTGCTACGGGAGGGGTCGCTGCACCAGCTCACCAAGGACGACACCTTCGTCCAGGCCCTCGTGGACCAGGGGGCGCTCACCCCCGCCGCCGCCCGCCAGCACCCGCAACGCGCCCTGGTCACCCGGGCGGTGCAGGGGGTCGACGCGCCGCCGACGGTCGCCCGGTACACGGTCCTGCCCAACGACCGGCTGCTGCTGTGCAGCGACGGGCTCTCCGACTACGTCGACGACGCCACCATCGCGACCACCATCTTCACCTACGGGGACCGGCAGCAGTGCACCGAGCAGTTGGTGAAGCTGGCCCACCAGGCCGGCGCGCCGGACAACGTCACGGTCGTGGTCTCCGACGTCACCGAGGTCTGAACGGACCGCCCACGCCCAGCATCCGGTAGAGGCCGGCGCGTACGTGGTAGGCGTTGACCAGGGCCAACAGGACGGGCGAGAGGGTCAGGTTCGTCGCGGTGGTGACGGCGGGAAGCACGTCGAGCGGCACGGTCCAGGCCAACGTCGCGCGGAGCGTCGCGTCGAGGATCTGGACCGTCCCGACGAGCACGGTGGTCACCCGCCAGATCCGGCGGAACGCCGGCTCCCGCGTCCACAGGTCGTCCCAGTCGGCCCAGGGGACGAACCGGGCGAGCAGCGGCCGGGTGAGACGAAGCGCGGCCGGGCGCGGGCCACGCGCGGTGGTCAGGAACCAGATCCCGACCCCGCCGGTGACCAGGCCGCTGCGGGCGAAGACGAGCCGCGGATCGGCGGCGGCCAGGGTCAGGGCCGCACCGAGCGCGGTGGTGGCCAGCCCCGCGACCGCGAACTTGTCCACGGACCGACCGGTGACCAGGCCGTACGCGGTCCAGAGCGCCGCCGGGGTGTTGCTCAGCACGACCGCCGGGGCAGGTGCCACGCCGAACCGGCGGAGCAGGTAGTACAGGAGCAACGGGCCGAGCAGGCCGACGAGCGCCCGGCGCAGCGACCGCCAGGAGATGCCACGCAGCGCCGCCGACGCCCAGGAACGCCCCACTGACGCCCGACGGTCCATCGAGGCCGGGCGGTCCACCGACGGCGGGTGCTCCGCCAACGCCGGGCCCTCGACCGACGCCGGACGGTCCAGGGCCGGGCCATCGACCGGCGGCGGACGGTCCACCGGCGGCGGGTGTTCCGCCGCGCCGGCCATCGTCACGGCTCCCGCCGCGTGCCGAGGTCGAACAGGACGGTCAGTTCACGGGCGCAGCGGGCCAGGTCCAGCCCCGGGTCGGTGACCAGCGCGAAGGGGAGCATGTCGACCGAGCGTTGGACGGCCATCGCCATCACCCGGACGTCGAAGTCGCGGAAGTCGCCCCGCCGCTGCCCCTCGGTCAGGATCCGCTCCAGGAAGCCGATGGCCCGCCCGTCGGCCCCCTGCCCATCGGCCGCGTAACCATCAGCCGCCTGTCCGTCGGCCCCCTGCGCGGCGGCCCCTTGCCCGTCGGCCGCCTGGCCGGAGTCGGGAGTACTGGGGGCGCCACCGCTCTCGGGAGTCGGGGCGGTGGCGTCGCCCGCCGCGTTGAGGAAGATCTCCAGCAGGGCGCGCATCGGGGCCCGGTTGCGGTCGAGGTACTCGACCATGCCCTCGATGTAGGCGCGGAGCATCCGGGGCGGGTCGGGCTGGGCGGCCACCCGCTCGGTCAGGTACGCCCCGACGCCACCGTGGATCTCGGTGAGCACCTCGGTCATCAACTCGGCCTTGCCGGCGAAGTGGTACGAGATCATCCCTGTGCTGCTCAGCCCGGCCCGCCGGGCGATCTCGGCGAAGGAGGCACGGCGGTAGCCCAGTTCGGCGATGGTCTCGATGGTCGCGGCGATGATCTGCGTCCGCCTGGCCTGCTCGGTCACCGATCGAGCGGCACCGCTCTTTGCTCGCATGAGCAAAAATTAGCACGACCAAGCAAGCTCGGCCGGTCAGCCCCGCTCCCGCCCGACGGGGCGAATCCAGGTTGCGGGGCTCCGGCAGCGGGGTTGGGATGGACGGATGAGCATCCGTCGCCTCGACCCCGAGGAACGCCTGACCACCAGTTTTCCGATCCAGGCGTATTCCTTCGACGAGACGCCCCGCCCAGCGGGGGACGCCGAGTCGATGCGGGACTGGCTGCCGCACCAGGAGGGCAACCGGACCCTCGTCGCCGAGGCCGACGGCACCACCCTGGCCTGCGTCTCCGGTATCCCGATGCGGCAGAACCTGCGCGGCGCGGTGCTGCCGATGGTCGGCGTCGCCGGGATCGCCAGCCACCCGCTCGCCCGTCGCCAGGGGCACGTACGGGACCTGATGCACCGACTGCTCGACGAGATGCGCGACGAGGGGCACCTGCTCTCCGCGCTCTACCCGTTCCGGCCCTCCTTCTACGAGCGGTTCGGCTACACCGGCCTCCCCGCGCCGCGTACCGCCACCTTCCCGCCGGGCGACCTGGCCGCGCTGCTGCGGGCGGACCTGCCCGGCGAGCTGGTCTGGCAGCGGACCGGCACCGGGTACGACGAGTACTCGGCCTTCCTCGAACGCCGCCTGCGCGAGCGGCACGGCTTCGCCATGCTCCCCGAGTACCGCCAGGTCCGGGTACGCGAGGACGACAACCGCTGGCTGGTGACCGCGCGGGTCGACGGGGTCACCGAGGGCCTGCTCACGTACCGGATCGACGGGTACGGCGGCACCCTGCACGGCGACGACCTGGTCACCGCCAGCCCACTCGGCCGCGCGCTGCTGTTGCAGTTCCTCGCCCGGCACGTCGACCAGGTGGACCGGGTCAGCGTGGTGGTCGCCCCGGACGACCTGCCCGAACTCTGGGCCACCGACCTGGGGGTGGTCTGCGAGACCCGGGTGACCCGGCCGGACGAGTGCCTTCCGATGGCCCGGGTGCTCTCGATGGAGGCGCTGGCCGGGCTGCCCGCCGACGTCGGGTGCTGCCGGGTCGAACTGACCGGCGACCGGTGGCTGGCCGGGACGTACCTGCTGGACGGGACGACCGGGCAGTTGGAGATCCGGTCCGGCGCGTCGGTCGGCGCGGTCGACCCGCCCACCGCCACGCTCACCGCTGCCGGGCTCTCCGCCCTGGTGTACGGGGCACTCGACCCGGCCGAGGTGGTGGTACGCGGGCTCGGCGACATGCCGGTCGACGCGATGCTGGAGCTACGCCGCCTCTTCCCGCGCGAACTGCCGTACCTGCACGCCCGGTTCTGATCCGGGTTTCGTCGCCTGGCCGAAGGTTTCTGATCCGGGTTTCGCCGCCTGGCCGACGGGGCAGGTGGCACGGGTGCCGGAATGGTCGCAGGCAGGTGGCTGGGGACTCCTGGCCGGATCGGCGCTGCTGCTGGGCGCGCTGGCCGGCTGGTACCTGCCCGTCCCGCAGCGGGTGATCGCGTCGATCATGGCGTTCGGGGCCGGGGTGCTCCTCTCGGCGGTCTCCTTCGACCTGATCGAGGACGCCCACGAGCAGGGCGGCATCGTGCCCACCGCGCTGGGCGCGGCCGCCGGCGCGGTCGCGTACACGCTGGCCAACCTGGCGCTGGCCCGGCGGGGTGCCCGGCACCGGAAACGCTCCGGCCAACGGCAGCCCACCGAGCGGGAGCGGCCCGGTTCCGGGTCCGCGATAGCGGTCGGCGCGCTGTTGGACGGCATACCCGAGTCGGTGGTGATCGGGGCGAGCCTGCTCAGCGGCGGGCCGGTCAGCCTCGTCACGGTGGTCGCGGTCTTCCTCAGCAACGTCCCCGAAGGGCTCTCCAGCGCGGCCGGCATGCGCCGCGCCGGTCGTCCCCGGCGCTACGTCTTCCTGCTCTGGACCGCGATCGCGCTGGTCAGCGGGATCGCCGCAGTGGCCGGTTACACGCTGCTCGGCGGTGCGCCGCCCGCCGTACTGGCGGCGACCACCGCGCTCGCCGCCGGAGCGATCCTCGCGATGATCACCGACACCATGGTCCCCGAGGCGTTCGAGGACGCGCACCTGCTGGTCGGGCTGGTCACCGTCGCCGGTTTCCTCACCGCCTTCGCCCTCTCCCACACCTGAGCGGCGTCCCCGGCCGGTCTGCTTGCCGCCCCAGCCCGCCGATCACCAGTCGGTTGCTCGTGGCCGAGGTGGTAGCAGGGGACCCCTGTTACCTGTTTCTGTCGTGCAGGGGTCCCCTGCTACCACCCAAGGCGCCGGTCAGTACGGGTTGCCCTGTCCGGCCGGGCGGCCCACCAGCAGCCCACCGGGGCGACCAGCGAGATCGTTGCGGCGGGACATCGGCGGACTGTCGGTGTGTCCGCCAGCAGCCATCCCGGCGAAGAGTTCCCGCAGCGCGGTCACCGCGTCCCGCGCCGGCCGCCACCCCAGCTCCGCCTCGGCTCGCTCGCTGGACATCAGCGGGACGTCCAGGGCGAGCCGCACCCAACCCGGGTCGACCGGTTGCAATCGGGCCCGCCAGGTCAGCGCCGCCGCCATCTGGAGCACCGGGGCGGCCACCGGCACTGTCCAGCCGTGGAAGTGCCGGGCCACCAGCTCCGGGGTGAGCACCGGGTCGGCCGCCACGTTGAACGCGCCGCGCGCGTCGGAGAGAACCGCTCGGGCGTACGCGTCCGCGACGTCGTCGGCGTGCACCGCCTGCATGCGCAGCCGACGGTGGGTGGGCACCAGCGGCAGCCGGCCGTACCGGAGCAGCCGGACCGGCACGAACGGCCCGAGGAAGTACCGGGTGATCTCGGTGGCCGCGTCCCGCTGGAAGACCAGCCCCGGCCGGAGCCGGACGATCCGCAGCTCCGGGTGCTCCCGCTCGACCTGGTCGAGCAACGCCTCCACCTGCGCCTTGTCCTGCCCGTACGACGAACCGGGCACCCCGGTGGCCGGCCAACGCTCGCTGACCGGGTGGTCCTTCGGGCCGGGCGCGTACGTGCCGACCGACGAGGCGTAAACCAGGGCCGGCACCTTCGCCCGGAGCAGCGCGTCGACCACTGTACGGCTGCCGCCGACATTGGTCTTGTGCAGTCGCCGCTGGTCGTGGCTGGGCTGGATCTGCCACGCCAGGTGCACCACCGCGTCGGCGCCGGCGAAGATCCCGACGAGCTGGTCGACGGCACCCGGTTCGGCGATGTCGCAGGAGTGCCACTCGACCGCGTCGTACGGCGCTCCCGCCGACGGTTCGGGCAGGCGACGCGCCACCCCGACCAACTCCAGCCCCGACTCCCGACGCAACCGGCGCAACAGGGCGGTTCCGACGTTCCCGCTGGCCCCCACCACCACGATCCGCATGCCGGCCCCGTACCCGCTATACCCCACTCCAACCGTGCCCGACGCCGCTCCGGCCGCTGCCCGACGGCGCTCCGGCCGGTGCCCGCGGTCCGCAGGGTTCCGGGTCGCGGGGCAGCGCTCAGGGACGCGGGTTCTGGCGCTCCCAGCTCTGGCGGTGGCGGCCGCCACGACCGCCGGCGGCGGCCAGGCAGCGCGGACAGACCCGCCCGACCGGGTCGGCTGCGGTGAGCTGGTCGATCGCCGAGTAGTCGAAGGACACGTGCGGAAAACGACGCAACCGGGTACGGCTCAACGGCAGCCCGCAGAGAGTCTGGTTCTGCCCCGGCAGCCAGGCGTGCACCTCGCCGCCCGGCTGGCGTACGCCGTCGGCGTCGACCACCTCGCTGGACGCGGCCACAGCCGGGGTCCTGGTCAGTCTCATGCTGCCCACGGTTCCCGGTTTGCCGGCCGAGCATGCCGGCCGCCCCTGCCGGACGTCCATCGACACCCCGTGGAAAGCGACGAGCGATCAACACGCGTCGTCCGGTAGCCTGGGCGCGCGGGCCGCTAGCTCAATGGCAGAGCTGTGGACTTTTAATCCATAGGTTCAGGGTTCGAGTCCCTGGCGGCCCACTCTTCCGCAGGTCAGCGCCCCTTGGCGAGGCCGCTTGAGCCGCGCTCCCGGCTCGTACGGCAGTACCCGTGGGTATGCCGCCAGGTCGGCCAGGGGTGAGACGCAGAACCACCTGAGGTACAACTCCCTGTACTTGTCCTGGAGGTGGTAATGCGGACCGTGAACTTCACCCAACTGCGACAGAATCTTGCAGTTCACTGCCATCGCTGTCCCGGCTCGCTTGCGGGTGGGAGATGAAAACGCTCCTTCGGCACGTCGAGCTTGCCGCGCGTCATTGACAGCGGCGGCTAGCGCATCGACGTCGAGCAACACGCCACCGCGTCAGTCCCAGGTCTCGCTGATGTCGAGGATCTCCAGTCCAGGGGGCATCGCCGGCGATACGGTCTTCGGGTCTCGGGTGACCATGTAGCAGCGGTAGAGCACGGCGGTGGCGACGGCGTGCGCGACATCCAGCGACACGTGGAAACGGGCGGCGATGCGGGCAGCTCGGCGACTTGTGGCAGCGTCGTAGACCGCTACCTGGATGTCACGGTCCTCGGTGAACAACAGGTCAAGCATGGTGGCGGCTGCGGTGCCCGCCAATTCGAGCTGCGCCTGCCCCAGACAGAGAGCGGGAATCCACACCTGCTGCTCGGGGTCCTCCTCGGCGAGAGTCAGCATGGCGCCAGGCTCGACGCTGGTCCCCGAGGCGTAGGCAAGCAACGCAGACGTGTCGAGAACCAGGCCGTTCACGCGGCACTGGTCCCCTCGTCGTCGAACTGACGAAGCCACTCGAGGTTGCGAGCCTGCTGCTCGTCACTGATCGGTGGGAGGGCCGCCAGCCGAGCCCGTGTGCGCTCCACGTCCTCGTCCGTCACCACGTAACCGAGCTGCGCCCACCTCGCCCGGAGACTGTCGGCACGCATCTTGCGGCGGAGGATTCCGGCGATAAAACCGGACGTGTTGCCCTGGGTCCGCTCGACGTACGCGGCCACGTCGTCGGGCAGGCTGATGGTGATGCGCCGAGTCATACTCTCAGCATATCTGCTGCATACTGACGCTATGCGCCCGGACAGTCACGCCACGCGTTGGTATGCCACCCCCGGCGCCTCGATCCAATCGTCTGCGAGCCACACGAACCGCCTGGGTTCCAGTCCCTGGCCCCCACTCCACCCGGATGCCGCGCTCGCGTCACCACACCCGTCGATCATGGAGTTCGGGCACCACGCAAACTTCACAATTGCCACCAATCATCCGCCACAATCCCATGATCGACGGCGGCTTGGGGAAAACTTTGGTGGGGGTGTCGAGAATCGGTGAGCGGCTCCGTCCCTGGGGTGGAACGTGACCAGAATGGGTCGCACCAGCACCGAGGAGAACCACGATGGCCAAGTACCTGCTGCTCAAGCACTACCGCGGCGCTCCGGCTGCGGTGAACGACGTGCCGATGGACCAGTGGACGCCGGAGGAGATCTCGGCGCACGTGCAGTACATGAACGACTTCGCGGCCCGGCTCCAGGAGAGCGGCGAGTTCGTCGACGGTCAGGCGCTCGCCCCCGAGGGGACGTTCGTCCGGTACGACGGTGAGGGGCGTCCGCCGGTCACCGACGGTCCGTTCGCCGAGACCAAGGACCTCATCGCCGGCTGGATGGTGATCGACGTCGACAGCTACGAGCGCGCCGTCGAACTGGCCGGCGAGTTGTCGGCCGCCCCCGGAGCGGGCGGGAAGCCGATCCACGAGTGGCTCGAGCTGCGCCCGTTCCTGGGCGCGCCGTCCACCACCACGGAGTGCCTCGCGCATGGATGAGGCTCTGCTCCGGAGCCTGACGCCGAACGTACTCGGGATCCTCGTCCGCCGCGGAGCTGACTTCGCGGCGGCCGAGGACGCCGTGCAGGACGCGCTGATCGAGGCGGTCCGCGTCTGGCCGGCTGACCCGCCGCAGGATCCGAAGGGCTGGCTGGTCACCGTGGCCTGGCGCCGGTTCCTCGACGCGACCCGGTCCGACGCCGCCCGCCGCCGGCGTGAGGACCTCGTCGACGAGGAGCCGGCACCCGGACCCGTGTCCACGGTGGACGACACGCTCCAGCTCTACTTCCTGTGCGCCCACCCGTCGCTGACGCCGTCGTCCGCGGTCGCGCTCACGCTGCGCGCCGTCGGCGGGCTGACCACCCGTCAGATCGCCCAGGCCTACCTGGTGCCCGAAGCGACCATGGCGCAGCGCATCAGCCGGGCCAAGCGCACCGTCTCCGGCGTACGGTTCGACCAGCCCGGCGACGTCGCCACCGTGCTGCGCGTCCTCTACCTGGTCTTCAACGAGGGCTACTCCGGCGACGTCGACCTCGCCGCCGAGGCTATCCGGCTCACCCGGCAGCTCGCGGCCGCGATCGACCACCCCGAGGTGGCGGGGCTGCTCGCCCTCATGCTGCTCCACCACGCCCGGCGCGCGACCCGCACCGCGCCCGACGGCAGCCTGGTGCCGCTGGCCGAGCAGGATCGCAGCCGGTGGGACACCAGGTCGATCGCTGAGGGCGTCGAGATCCTGCAGGCAGCCCTCGCCCGTGACCGGCTGGGCGAGTTCCAGGCCCAGGCCGCCATCGCGGCACTCCACGCTGACGCGCCCGCCGCCGAGGAGACCGACTGGGTGCAGATCCTCGAGTGGTACGACGAGCTGGCACGTCTGACCGACAGCCCGGTCGTCCGGCTTAACCGGGCGGTGGCCGTCGGCGAGGCCGACGGACCGCGCGCCGGACTGGCGGCGCTCGCGGCGCTGGACGACTCGCTGCCCCGCCACACGGCGGTGGCGGCGTACCTCCACGAGCGCGACGGCGACCTGGCGACAGCGGCACGGCTGTACGCCGAGGCGGCCCACAAGGCCCCCAACCTCGCCGAACGCGACCACCTGACCCGCCAGGCCGCCCGGCTCAACGCCCGACGGCGTCGCTGACGGGAGGCGCCAGCCGCTGCCACAGGAACTCCAGCGTCAGCGCCCAGTGGAAGGCCCGTTGTTCGTTGTTGGCTGCGGCACCGTGCCCGCCCTCGACGTTCTCGTAGTACGACACGTCGTAGCCGTGCTCGCGTAGCCGGGCCGCCATCTTGCGGGCGTGCCCGGGGTGCACCCGATCGTCCCGGGTCGAGGTGGCGAGCAGCAGCGGCGGGTACGGCCGACCAGCGCGGACGTTGTGGTACGGCGAGTACTCGCGCAGGTAGGCCCAGTCGGCCTCCCGGTCCGGGTCGCCGTACTCGGCGATCCAGGAGGCGCCGGCCAGCAGCCGGTGGTACCGCCGCATGTCGAGCAGCGGCACGTGGGCGGCCACCGAGCCGAACAGCTCGGGGTAGCGGGTCAGCATCACCCCCATCAGCAGCCCGCCGTTGCTGCCGCCCATGATGCCGAGCTGTTCCGGCGTGGTGATGCCGCGCGTCACCAGGTCGGCCGCCACCGCCGCGAAGTCCTCGTACGCCCGGGGCCGGTTCTCCCGCAGCGCGGCGCGGTGCCACTCGGGGCCGTACTCGCCGCCACCACGGATGTTCGCCACGACGTACGTGCCGCCCCTGGCCAGCCAGGCCCGGCCGAAGGTGCCGCTGTAGTACGGCTTCTGCGACTGCTCGAATCCGCCGTAGCCGGTGAGCAGAGCCGGCACGCCGGTGGCGCCGGGATCCCCCACCACGAAGTACGGCACCCTCGTGCCGTCGGCCGAGGTGGCGAAGAACTGGCGTACCGCCAGGCCGTCCGCGTCGAAGAACGCCGGCTCCCGCTTGAGCGTCTCGACCAGGCCCTGCACCTCGCCGAGCCGGAGCGTCCTCGATTGCAGAAAGCCTTCCGAGACGAGCAGGTACGCGTCGCTGTGATCGGGATCGGTGTCCATGACGAAGCTCTGCTCGTGCTCCGGCACGCCCGCGAGTGGCGCACGCTGCCAGCCCGCGTCGCCGGGCGTCAACACCTCGAGCCGGCTCCGCACGTCGACGGTGGTGGCCAGGATCAGGTGGTTCCGGGTCCAGACGTGGTAGCTCAACGCGGTGCGGGCGTCGGGCTCGAAGAGCACGGTCATCTCCCGCGCGCCGGCGAGGAACGCGTCGAACCTGGTCGCCAGCAGCGCGCCGGCCGGGTGGGTCACCCCGTCGAGCGTCCAGGGCGAACGAAGCCCGATCACCAGCCATTCCCGGTGTACATTCCACCGGGCGTCCTCCGGCACCGGAATCCGGACCAGCTCGCCGGCCGTCGTCAGCAGATAGCCCTCGCAGCGGTAGAAGTCCAGGCTCCGGACAACGAAGTCACGCTCGAACCCAGGCGTCGAGTCGTGCGAGGCGCGGATCTCCATGTCCTCCGCCCGCCCCTCGTAGACGACCTCGGCCTCCGACAGCCTGGTGCCGCGTCGCCACCGTTTGACGATCCGGGGATAACCGGAGGTGGTCAGCGACCCGGGCCCGAAGTCGGTGGCCACGTAGATGTGGTCCGGGTCGATCCAGCAGACCTGGCTCTTAGCCTCCGGCACCTCGAAGCCGTCCGTCACGAACGCACGGCGGTCGAGGTCGTACTCCCGAACCACCACCGCGTCGGCACCGCCCCGGGACAGGCTGACCAGGACGCGCTGGTGACCGGGACGGAGCCGCTGGACGTTGCTCCAGACCCAGTTCTCCTCCTCCTGCGCGGCCAACGCGTCGACGTCGAGCAACACGTCCCACTCGGGCTCGGGTCGGCGGTACTGGTCCAACGTCGTACGCCGCCACAGTCCACGCGGGTGCGTCGCGTCCTGCCAGAAGTCGTAGTAGAAGCCGTCCCCGCACCATCCCGGGTAGGGAATGCGCTCGTCGGAGTCGAACACCTGCCGGATCTCGGCCTGCAAGCGGGGGAACGTCTCGCTGCCCGTCAGCGCCGCGACGGTCTCGGCGTTGCGGTCCCGCACCCACCGGGCGGCATCGTCGCCGTCAAGGTCCTCCAGCCACAGGTACGGGTCGTCGCCCTCGTCGCTCGCCACCCTCGCAAGTGTTCCCGACGCGTCAGTCGTCGCCCTACCCGCCCGCTGTCGACATGTCGACTCAGGCCAGCTCCGCCCCGGACTCACCCGCGAAGGTCCGGGCCCACCCAGCCGCGCCGTTCCAGGTTGGTCGGCTGGGATAGCGTGTCCGTCGATCCGGGGACACCCCCGGCGTCCGTCCTACGGGGAGAGAAAACCACATGTCACTGTGGAAGAGGTCTGCTGTTCTCGCGGTCACCGCGGTCACGGCGTTCGCGGTCACCGCCTGCGGCTCGGAGTCCGGCTCGTCGGATGCTCCGCAGCCGCCGAGCGTGCTGAAGCTGCTGGCCAGCGATCTCAAGGGTTCGTTGCAGAAGGTGGTCGACACCACCGACAAGGCCGAGTCCGTGACCGTGAAGATGGAGGGCACGGCGGCCGGCGAGAAGATCTCGATGCAGGGCGTCATGGACCTGGGCAACCCGGTCAAGTTCGATATGACGATGCCGGGCGAGGACGGTACTTCGACGACCGTCCGGATGATCGGCACCGCGGTCTACGTCCAGGTGCCGGAGGCGCAACGGGCGAGCATGGGCGGCAAGAGCTGGCTCAAGATGGACCTGTCCACCGTCGGCGAGGCGGCGGGCATGGACGTCACCAAGCAGTTCGACGACATGGACCCGACCAAGCAGGTCAAGACGCTGCTCGCCACCGAGGGGGTCACCGCCGTCGGTGAGGAGACGGTGAACGGGGCGGCCACGGTCCACTACACCGTCACCACTCCGCTGGCCACCTACCTCGGCCAGCTCGACGCCGAGATGCGGAAGGGCGTCGAGCAGGAACTGGCCAAGCACGGCGTCAAGGAGGTCAAGGTCGACCTCTGGGTCGACGAGCAGTACCAGCCGCGTCGGGCCCGCATGGTCATGGGCACGATGAGCGACCTGACGATCGACTACACCGACTACGGCAAGCCGGTCACCGTCGAGACGCCGCCGGCGGCGGACACCACCGACTTCGCGGAGATGATGAAGGAGCTGCAGGACCTGACCAAGGAAAGCTGACCAGAGTCAGGGTGTGCCCGGCCGGTGGATGTCCGCACCGGCCGGGCACTGCCGTTTCAGGAAGGCACCAGCGACTACAGCCGTGGGTCGACGGGTTCTGATTCGAGGGCGAGTACGGCGAAGACCGGTTCGTGGACCCGCCACAGGGGTTCGCCTCGGGCGGCGCGTTCGAGTGCTTCCAGGCCGAGGGCGTACTCCCGCAGCGCCAGCGACCGCTTGTGGCCGAGACCGCGCTGGCGCAGCCGTTCCAGGTTGGCCGGCTCGGTGTAGTCGGGGCCGTAGATGATGCGCAGGTACTCCCGGCCACGCACCTTGATGCCGGGCTGGAGCAGCCCACGCCGGCCCCGGCCGAGGTTGGCGTACGGCTTGACGACCATGCCTTCACCGCCAGCGCCGGTGAGCTCTTCCCACCAGGCGGTACCCGCAGCGGTCGACTCCGGGTCCGTGGTGTCGACGACCAGCCGACGGGTGGTCTGGACGAGATCGGGTGCGGCGTCCGCGAGCCGGTCGGCGAGCGCCAGATGCCAACCGTGGTCCCGGTCGTGGTAGGTCGCCCCGTCGGTGGCGAGCACCTGGAAGGGGGCCAGTCGCACGCCGTCCAGGCCGTCGGTGGGCCAGCAGTAACGGCGGTACGCCTCGGCGAACAACTCACTGTTGTCGGCCCGGGCCCGGGTGCGGTCGAGCAGTACGTCGACGTCGAGCCCCGATGCCTGCGCCATCCGTAGGGTGTCCAGGGCAACCGGCAGTGCCGCCCGCGCGGCCGCGCCGACTGCGGCGTACTGGTTGCGGAGAAGGTCCTCGGCCTTGGCGGACCACGGGAGCAGCTCGCAGTCGAGCAGCAGCCATCCGGTGTCAAGTTCCGTCCACAGCCCGGCGGCGGTGACGGCGGTACGCAGTCGCTCCAGTAGCTGCTCGGTCAACCCGGGATCGAAGAACGGCCGGCCGGTACGGGTGTACACGGCACCCGTCGTACCGTCGGTGGCGCCGAACCTGGCCCGGGCGGTCGCGGCGTCTCGGCAGACCAGCGCGACGGCGCGCGATCCCATGTGCTTCTCCTCGCACACGACCTGCGCGACACCGTCGGTCCGGTAGGCGTCGAACGCCTCGGCGGGGTGCTCGAGCAGGTCGCTGCGCTGGGAGGTGGCGCAGGGGGCCATGGTCGGCGGCAGGTACAGCAGCCATCGCGGGTCGAGCGCGAAGCGGCTCATCACCTCCAGCGCGCCGGCGGCCTGCTCCTCCCGGACCGTGACCCGCCCGTGGTGGCCGGTCTCGACGGCCCGTTTGCCGAGTACGTCGGTGATGTCGAGCAGGTCGGGTTCCCGCCGGGCTGCGACACCATCGGCGGTGGACGCGGCCGGCTCTGCGGGCGGGAACGGCTTGACCGGCTCGTACCAGATCTGCTCGGCCGGGACCGCGACGAGTTCCTTCTCCGGGTAGCGCAGGGCGGTGAGCCGGCCGCCGAACACGCATCCGGTGTCCAGGCACATGGTGTTGTTGATCCACTCCGGCTCGGGGGTGGGGGTGTGGCCGTAGAGCACCATCGCGCGGCCCCGGTAGTCGTTGGCCCACGGGTAACGCACGGGCAGGCCGAACTCGTCGGTCTCCCCGGTGGTCTCGCCGTAGAGGGCGAAGCTGCGTACCCGCCCCGACGCCCGGCCGTGGTACGCCTCCTTGAGCCCGGCGTGGGCGACGACCAGCCGCCCACCGTCGAGGACCAGGTGGGAGACGAGATCGCGGCAGAAGACCTCGACCTGCTTACGGAACTCCTCGGGCTCGTCGGCGAGTTGGGCCAGCGTCTCGGCCAGCCCGTGGGTGACCTGCACGTTACGGCCGGACAGAGCGCGTACCAGCTTGTTCTCGTGGTTGCCGGGCACCGCGAAGGCGTGCCCGGCGGCGACCATGCCCATCGCCAGGCGCAGCACCCCGGGCGAGTCCGGCCCCCGGTCGACCAGGTCACCGACGAACACCACCCGGCGCCCCTCGGGGTGCACCGCGTCGACGGCCCGCCCCGCCTCGTCCCGGACCATTGCGTAGCCGAGCTGGCCGAGCAGGGTCTCCAGTTCCCGGCGGCAGCCGTGCACGTCACCGATTACGTCGAACGGGCCGGTCTCGTGGCGGTAGTCGTTGAGCAGCGGCTCCCGGACGATCGTCGCGGCCTGCACCTCGTCGACCCCACGCAACACGTGGACCCTGCGGAAGCCCTCCCGGGCCAGGCCACGCAGCGACCGGCGGAGCTGGTCGTGCTGGCGACGGACCACGTGCGCGCCGAAGTCCCGGTCCGCCCGCTGCGCGTTGCGTTCGACGCAGACCTTCTCGGGTACGTCGAGCACGATCGCCACCGGCAGCACGTCATGCGCGCGGGCCAGCGCGACGAGTTTCTTCCTCGCGTCCGGCTGGATGTTGGTCGCGTCGACGACGGTCAGGAGCCCGGCGGCCAGCCGCTTGCCGGCGATGTAGTACAGGACGTCGAACGCGTCCGCACTCGCCGCCTGGTTGTTCTCGTCGCCGCTGACCAGGCCCCGGCAGAAGTCGCTGGAGATCACTTCGAAGGGGTTGAAGCGGGTGGCGGCGAAGGTCGACTTGCCGGACCCGGACACGCCGACCAGCGCGACCAGGCAGAGCTGTGGGATGGCGAGCTGCTGTTCGGTGTCGGTCATCGGGCGTCTCCGGGAGCGTCGTGGCGGGTGAACACCGCCATCTGGGTCGGCGGCCCGACCTCGGGGTCGTCGACCCCGACCGGTAGGAGGCGCACCGAGTAGCCCCACGCGGCGGCGACCGCCTCCGCCCAGGATCGGAACTGGGCGCGGGTCCACTCGAAGCGGTGGTCGCGGTGCCGCATCCGGCCCGCGGGCAGATCCGGGTACCGGACGTTGTGCTCGACGTTGGGTGTCGTCACCACGACCGTGCCGGGGCGGGCATGGGCGAACACCGTCCGCTCCAGCGCCCCGAGCCGGGGCGGGTCGACGTGCTCGACGACCTCCATCAGCACCACCGCGTCGAACCCGGCGATCCGGCTGTCCCGGTAGGTCAGCGAGGACTGGATCAGCCCCACCCGCTCGCGTTGCCGCTCGGACATCCGTTCCAGGTGCAGCCGGCGCGCCGCGATCTGCAACGCCCGGGCCGACACGTCCACCCCGACCACTTCGGTGAAGACCGGGTCGGCGGCCAGGGCCCGCAGCAGCGTTCCGTCGCCACAGCCGAGGTCGACCACGCGGGTCGCACCGGCCGCCCGGAGGGTGGCCAGGACCGCACCCCGGCGCTGCTCGGCGAGGGAGACCGAACGCTGCGGCACGTCGTCGCCGTCCCCGTCCGGTACGGCGTTGTCCAGCGTCTGCGGCTCGGCGTCGTCGACCTCCGCCAGTCGACCCACGGCGGTGCTGACCAGGGCCCGCCTGTGCGCCAGGTAGCGGCGGAGGATGAGATCCCGCTCCGGGTGCTCCTGCAACCAGCCCGCCCCTGCGCGGACCAGCTTGTCCACCTCGTCCGTGGTGACCCAGTAGTGCTTGGTGTTGTCCAGCACGGGCAGCAGGACGTACAGGTGGTTCAGCGCCTCCGCCAGGCGCACCCGACCGGTCAGGCGCACGTCCAGGTACCGCGACGGTCCCCAGTGCGGCACCTGCGGATCGAGCGGTACGGTCGCCGCCTCGACGGACCAACCCAACGGCTCGAACACCCGGCGCGCCACCTCGGCCCCAC
The DNA here is from genome assembly GCF_900090325.1 of Micromonospora pallida. Classification (NCBI taxonomy): domain Bacteria; kingdom Bacillati; phylum Actinomycetota; class Actinomycetes; order Micromonosporales; family Micromonosporaceae; genus Micromonospora; species Micromonospora pallida. The sequence continues at coordinate 5,703,983 of NZ_FMHW01000002.1, forward strand.
CCACGCACGGCAGTGCCGGAACACGTACCTCCAACGGCAGCCGCTGCGCCGGCAACTCCGGGCGGGCATCGCAGCGGCCCGCCATCGCCGTACGGAACACCCGGCCCAACGCCACCGCCAGCATCGACGACGCCGCGTACGGCCGGTCGTTGACGTACTGCGCCAGCGTGAACCCGTCCGGCCCGCCCGTACCCTTGCCGCGCACCAGGGCGACCGGATCCACCTCCAACAGCAGCGCCGCCGTGCAGCGCTGCTCTGTCGCCTCCGGGTAGAAGACGTGCGCCTGCCCCACCGACACCTCGAAGCTCTGCACCCGGCCCGGATGCTTGTGCAGCAGAAACCCCAGGTCCGCGGCGGCCGGCGCAGTCGAGGTAATCGTCAGGAACATCGCCACAGCTTCGCAGCCAACCCCCCGGACAGCCAGCCCATTCGGGGGCACGCCGGCAACCGTGCGCCGCCCCACGGACCACCGATGATCGCGCGGTTGCCTGCCGTTGCCCGGCAGTTGACGGTTCCCACAACCCCTACGCGAGCCGGCAGCCATGCCGGCCTCGCGCCGCATATTGATATCCACTGGCATTACCAGCGGCCTGATCTGCTGTTTCGCTTGGGCTGGGATTTGCGTGAACCGCAACGCCAAAGAGATGTGCAAGAAACCCGACACGTTGACAGCGAGAGTTGAGTAGTCCTCGCTTCGTCCAAATTCCCATTCCTGCCGCATGCTTGTCGGGGTTCAGTTTTGGGGCGCGAGCCGTGGGGGCCGCGCCCGGTGCGAAAGGAAACAATCATGCAGCCAGAGCAGCCGAAAGACCCGAAGCCGTCGACCCTGACGATCAGCGACGCCGTCCAGAAGAACCTCATGTTCTACGCGCGGATCTCGATGCGCTACTTCGATCTGTTCACCGGCATCAAGATTCGGAAGCACCAGCGCGATCGCTTCCACACCGCATCTCTCGGCAGCTCGATCATCAAGTGGGACTACGACAACCCGGAGCAGTCGGTCCGTGACCTGACCGCCAACAACGGCGAGAAGGTGATGGAATTCGTCAAGGAGGCCACGCCCTACAGCAAGAAGGAGAAGAGGCTGGGGGCGACCGGCTTCACCGACTGCCTGTCGGGTGAGAAGTTCCACATGTACACCCACGTCAGCAACGCGGTGCCGGTTCCCGTACCGTTCCAGTCGCCGTTCGCCAACATCAAGTCCTGGATGCCTTTCCGCGCCCTGCTGTCGGTGTTCCCGCCGGTCGGCGGTGAGGTGCCGGAGGTATCGCGGCTCGGTCACGTGGTGATCGACGACTCGATGGCCGAGGGTGACCTGAGCAAGGAGATCGAGCGCGACAACGCGCTCATCGAGTACCGGCAGAAGCGGCTGACGGAGAACGTTCCGGTATCCGGGCCGATCGCGCTGGGCAACGTTTTCGTCAAGGCCAGCCGGGCCAGCATCCTGGAAAACGACCAGTACGTCGTCCGGTATTCGCTGATGAGCACGTCGGACGTGCACGCCCTCGACGGCGAGGCCCTGTGGATGCAGGTCTACGACAAGTCCGACAAGACCACGACGTTCATGGCCGTCGGCGGTGGCCGCAACAACGTGCCGGGTCTCGACAAGCTCAACAACCGTACTGCCGGCCTGGTCTTCTCGACCATGCACCACACTTTCGGCGCGCTGATGGGTGCTATCGCCAAGAGCAACACGGGTGTTCTCGAACTCACCAATGGCGTACCCGGAATTGCCTGGTCGCAGTCGGTGCAACTGCTGCGTGACAACCCGGTGCTGGGCACCCGTCGGGGGCTCGCCGCCGGATTCGACGTGGGCAGCCGGGTGCTCGCGATGGTCCGCCAGTACAAGGGCATGAATGTCGTCGATGTCCCCGGCGACGACGACCTGGTCGAGATCAGTGTGACGGTCGACCCGCTCGACGAAACCAAGATGTAGCAGCCGTACGTGTTCATCCGCTCGGGCCGTGGGGGTCGACGAGGGTCCGCGTCGATTCCACCGTCCGAGCGGATGCTCCGTATTACTGCTTTCCCACTTCGTACACGATCATCAACTGGACGGGGCGACGTCAAGAACTGGTAAGGAGGACGAGTTGCTGGGTCGCCCGGGTCATCGCGACGTAGCGGTCGACCGCTCCCTCGACGCCCTCGCCGAACGCGTCGGGGTCGACGAGGACGACCAGGTCGAACTCGAGCCCCTTCGCCAGCTCCGGGGTCAGTGACCGGACACGGGGCGTCGCCCGGAAGGTGGGATCGCCGATGACACAGGCGGTTCCCTCGGCGTGCGCGACGAGCCAGGCGTCGAGAATCGAGCCCAGTTCCGCAGCAGACCCACGTACGACGGGAATGCCGCTGCTGCGGATGGAGGTGGGCACGTTGGCGTCCGGGAGCACGGCCCGGATGACCGGCTCAGCTTCCACCATGACCTCTTCCGGCGTCCGGTAGTTGATGGTCAGGGAGGCCAGGTTGATCCGGTCGAGGCCGATCCGCTCGAGCCGTTCCCGCCACGACTCCGTGAACCCGTGCCGGGCCTGGGCGCGGTCCCCGACGATGGTGAAGCTTCGGGACGGGCAGCGCAGCAGCAGCATCTGCCACTCCGCGTCGGTCAGTTCCTGCGCCTCGTCCACCACGATGTGTGCGAACGGGCCGGCGAGCCGGTCCGGGTCGGTGTGGGACAGGGCGGCCTCGTCCACCAGGGCGTCCTGGAAGTCCTCGCCGCGCAGCATCGTGACCAGCCCGGTGCCGTACTCGTCGTCGGCGACCGCGATGAGGTCGTCCACGACCCTGGTCATCCGCTCGCGTTCGGCGGCGACCGCGACCTCGTGCCGACGCTTGCGTCGGGACGTCTCCGGGTCACCGAGCCGCTGCCGGGCCGTGTCCAGCAGCGGCAGGTCGGACACGGTCCAGGCCTGCGCGTCCGGGCGTTGCAGCTTCCGGACCTCGTCGGGGCTGAGCCAGGGCGCGCACTTGCGTAGGTAGGCGGGCACCGACCACAGGTCCCCGACGAGGTCGGCCGCTTCGAGCAGCGGCCACGCACGGTTGAAGACCGTGAGCAGTTCCGTGTTCTGCAGCAGCGACCTGCGCAGGAGTTGGGTCGGGGCATCGCCGTCGTGCTTGTCGATCAGGATCGTGAGCAGTGCCGCCCAGATCTGGTCGCGCGCCTCGTTGTGCGGCGTACCGGGATCTGGTGCGTCGAACGCCTCGGCCCAGTCGTCGGCGCTCAGCCAGATGTCGGACCAGTGGGTCGTGACCGTCATCCCCCTGGTCGGCGGCTCCTCGTAGAACCGGACCGCCTCGTCGATCGCCCGCACCAGGTTCGCGGACGACTTCAGCCGGGCCACGTCCGGGTCGGCCTCGACCGCTGCGGTAGCGCCCTCGGCGACGAGGTCCCGCAGGGTGCAGGTCTGCACGCCCTCCTCACCGAGGCTGGGCAGGACGTCGGCGACGTAGGCCAGATAGGGCTGGTGCGGACCGACGAACAGCACGCCACCTCGGCGGTGACCGAGGCGCGGGTCGGCGTAGAGGAGGTACGCGGTGCGGTGCAGCGCGACCACGGTCTTTCCCGTACCCGGACCGCCGTCGACGACCAGGGCGCCGCTGGAGCCCGCACGGATGATGGCGTCCTGGTCGGCCTGGACGGTGCCGAGCACGTCCCGCATCCGGGGCGACCGGCTGCTGCCCAGGCTGGCGATGAAGGCCGACTGGTCGTCGAGCGCGGCATGGCCGGCAAGCCCGTCCGAGGTGAACACCTCGTCCCAGTAGTCGCTGATCCGGCCGCGGGTCCAGCGGTACCTGCGGCGGCTCGCCAGGCCCATCGGGTTGGCGTGGGTCGCCCCGAAGAACGGCTCAGCCGCGGGGGAACGCCAGTCGAGCAGCAGCCGGCGACCCGCGCCGTCCGTGAGGCCGAGTCGTCCGACGTAGACGGGCTCGGAGTTGTCCGCGAGGACCATACGTCCGAGGCACAGGTCCAGACCGAAGCGACGCAGGGCGCGCAGGCGAGCGGTCAGCCGGTAGACCTCCATGTCCCGGTCCATCGCCGCCTGCCCGATGCCGCCGGACGCCCTGCGCTCGGTGTCGAGCCGGTCGGACAGGTCGGCGGCCGACTGCTCGAGGCTCTCCGCGATGGCCGCGAAATGGCGCTCATCGGCGGCGATCAGCTTCGGGGCGGCCTTGGCGGCAAGGCGATCGGGAAGATCGAACGCGCTGGTGGTCAGTGGGTTCACGTCGCGGCTCTCGTTTCCCTCGGGTTTCTGGCTCCGGCCGGCGATTCTGCGGCACCACCCGGGTCTTGCCGCAAGCCCCCTGGTGCGCTATATGTTGAGAGTGGCAGGGAGCAGGTAATCGCCTTCCACCGAATAGTTTCCCTTCAAATGGGGCGATCTCCTCGCAAATCAGCGTGGGGTGCGACCGTGCACCGGCCAAGGGCATGCCACCGGCCTACGTACGCAGCCGCAACGGGTTCACCAGCCTCTTGAGCAGGACTGGCTCGAACGTCGTCCAGTACGACACCTTCCGTGGAACTCGCCGCCGCGCCGCAGAGCACTACGCGGGAGTTGGCTCCCAAACAACGCTTCGCTCGGACGCCTAATACCAGTCGGGGCGGAACCGACGTCAGATCACCACCACCGTGACGCACATATCCGAGGCGGTTTTGGCTTCGCCTCCCGAGACGGTCGGCGGCTCGGGTCAGCGAACCTGGTCTTCCGCCACCCACAGACCGCGCCCTTGCAGGCCCACGACCAGACCACGGTCCTGCAAAATGATCACGGCACGCTGCATGGTCGCCAGACTGGCGACGCTCGATCTTCGTCCAGCCGGCCGGCCTCCGCGTCGTCCCTCCGTCACCGGACGCGGGCGGGCTGGTCAGACCGCGAGGAGAGCGACGTCGTACTTCCGCACCTCGACGTCCCGCGAAACGAGAGTGAGGTCCGCGCAGAGCGCCTGGGCGATGAGCATCCGGTCGAACGGATCGCGGTGGATCAGGGGGAGTCGCCCGGCCACGATGGCGTGCTCGGCAGTGATCGGCAGTTCCCGGAAACCGCTGTTCCGAATCCGTTCCGGCAGGTCGTTCGGCTCCTTGATCTTGCCCATCGCCTGCTTGATGGCGACTTCCCAGATCGTCGCTGAGCTGACGTAGACGTCCGGCTCGTGGTCGAGCTGGTCTTTGAGGTCGTCGGGGAGGGCTGGGTCGTCGGCCAACCACCAGATGACGATGTGCGTGTCCAGCAGGAGCCTCATGAGATCGAGCCGAAGTCTTCCGCGATGGCCTCATTGACCTCGGGAGCGTCCCAGTCCGCCGTGACGGCCAGCGTGCCGCGCAGTGAACCACGTCCGGTACGGGCAACCCGCCGGACCAGCGGAATCACCTTCGCCACCGGCTGACCGGCGCGACTGATGATGATCTCCTCGCCATGCTCGACCCGGTCGATGATCCTCGACAGGTTGGTCTTGGCCTCGTGGATGTTGAACTGGGCTGCGGCTTCGCTCGACATCGCGCCTCCTTAGCTAAGAGGTTAGCCCATCCCTGGTGGGCCGGCCGTCGCCTACGCGATCGCCCACCGACCGTGAACCAGCCCCCGGTACGACCCGGGCCGTACCGGGGACGTTAGCGTCGGGGGCATGAGCGCGAAGTCCGCGCCGGTGCTGCCGGCGGCCAGCGGGGTGGCCGAGGCCGCCGCCGTCCTGCGGTCCGGCGGGCTGGTCGCCTTCCCCACCGAGACCGTGTACGGCCTGGGCGCAAACGCGCTCGACGCGCGGGCGGCGGCCCGGATCTTCGAGGCGAAGGCGCGACCCAGCTTCGACCCGCTGATCACCCACCTCGCCGATGTCGCCGACCTGACGGCGCTGGTCGGCGCGCTGCCGCCGATCGTGGCGGCCCTCGCCGAACGGTTCTGGCCCGGCCCGCTGACGCTGATCGTCGACCGGCCGCCGGCCGTACCGCCGATCGTCACGTCCGGGCTGGACACGATGGCGGTGCGGATCCCCGATCACCCAGTGGCCCGGGAGTTGATCCGCCGGGCCGGGCTGCCGGTGGCCGCGCCGAGCGCGAACCGGTTCGGCATGCTCAGCCCGACCCGGGCCGAGCACGTGGTGGCCGGGTTGGGCGACGCGGTGGACCTGATCCTCGACGGCGGGCCGACCCGGTGCGGCATCGAGTCCACGATCGTCGACGCGCGCGGTGACCAGCCGGTCGTGCTGCGGCTCGGCTCGCTGGCGGTGGAGGCGCTGGTCGAGGCGGTCGGCCCGGTCAGCGTACGGCCGGGCAGTTCCGGCCAGCCGGTCGCGCCCGGCACCCTGGCCGCGCACTACGCGCCCCGGACACCGCTGCGGGTGGTCGACGCCCCGGTCCCGGCCCGGCCGGACGACGGGACGCGCGGCTACCTCGCCCTACGCGAAGCGCCCGAGGGGGCGTACGGGGCGGTGGAGGTGCTCGCCCCCGACGGCGACCTGACCGGGGCGGCGGCCCGACTCTTCGACGCCCTGCACCGGCTCGACGCGACCGGGGTGACCGAGATCGTCGCCGAGCGGGTGCCGGACAGCGGCCTCGGCCGGGCTATCAACGATCGGCTGCGACGCGCCGCCGCCACCTGGCAAACGTCCGGATAGTCCACCATCGGCGGGTCCGGCGCAACCAGGAACGCGACTGACGATGGTCGATTCCTGAAAGCGACGTCCATCGTTGGCACGGGAAAGGGTTCGAGCCGGAGAAGAGGACCCGCCATGGCCGTGCCGACCGTGACCGCGTCGCTGGACGCGACGACGTACGCGCCGGGGGACGAGATGCTCCTGACCATCGCGTACGCCGATGCCGACACCCAGCCGTTGACCGTCACCATCACGGTCACCGACGCCCAGGGCAACCACAGCGCCCCGGTGACCGTCCCAGTCGTCGTCGACCCGCTGGCTGTGACGGTGCAGGACGACTCGGGGCGTACCTGGACCCGGGTGTCGGACACCGGCGCGGTCGCCGTGTTCCGGGCGGTGGCGTGATGCCCCGGGTCACCGTGCGGGTCCGCGACGCCGCCGGTCAGGCGGCGACCGCCGCCCTGGACTACCAGGTCGTCACCGTGCTGGGCGGGTACTACCTGGCTGGCAACGCCGACCCGACGGCCGACATGGTTGGTGGGCGTTTCCGGTCGCTGACCCAGTACCGCAGCTTCGCCGACGGGTACATCTTCCCCGGCTGGCAGAAGGACTGGCTGCTCACCCTCGGCCGCGCGGGCGTACGGGTCAACATGGTGCTGGAGCTGAAGCACTACGGCACCGCCAACCTCGGGGCGCAGACGTTCACGGTCGACGGGGTGACCTACACCGTGCCGGCACCGTCGATGACCATCCAGCAGCGTCCCGGCACGACCTGGCCGAGGGCGTACGGGTACAGCCAGGTCCTCGCCGGGCACTGCGACGGCCTCCTCGCCCGCGCGCTGTCCCAGTACCGGACGATGGGCTTCCCGGTGAACGTCCAACTCGCCTCCGAGCTGGACACCGACCACGAGTTCGGCACCACCGAGGCCGGTACGACGTACACCTGGGCGGAGTCGGACGCCCGCGCGGTGGCCGCGATGTCCTACGTCGTCGACTGGTTCCGGACCCGGTCGCTCCCGGCCGGCACCACGTTCTCGGTCGGTTCCGGCGGCTTCGACCGGTCCGGCTTCCGGCGGACGCACCCGGAGACGCTGATGACCCGGCTGGACTTCCTCCAGTGGAACGTCTACGCCACCGACCCGGCGCACACCGCGCTGGGCCGGTTCCGCCGGACGAAGGACTGGGCGGTCGCCGACCTGGGGCCGGTGGCGCTCTCCCGGCCGGTGCTGATCGCCGAGTGGGGCGTCCGGAAGGCGGAGTTCCCGGACCAGGCGGCGTGGATCGCCACCGTGCCGGACGCGATCCGGCGACTCAACCGGGAGGGTGGCCCCCGGATCGTCCGGACGAACTACTTCAACTCGGGCTGGGGCACGCTGGACCCGAGGGACACCGGGCTGGCCGCCCTGCGGGCCGCGTACGCGAACAGCCCATACGCCTGATCGGCCGCGCCGGGTGGTTGCAGGGGACCCCTGCTCATCAAAAAGCGGTAGGAAGGGTCCCCTGCAACCACCTGACGCCGCAACGTCGCAACGTCCGTCGGCCGTCGTCCAGGCCGCGTCGAGGAGGCTCGCTGCTCGGTGACGAGGGCGTCCCAGCCGACCGTACGGGCCTCGGCGGCGGCGCGCGCCGCCTGGTCGGCCAGATCCGCCGGGCTTTCCGCCGCCTCCGCGGTCGGGGCGTCCACCGCCCGGTCGACCGTACGCGCCGACCCGTCGGCCGCCGCTGCGGTCGGGTCGGCGGCGGCGTCGGTGCGGGTGCACTCGTACGCGGCGAACTTGGTCAGCCGGAGCCGCTGGCCGGGGCGGAGGGGGCCGCTCAGGGCGAGCCGGAACCGGTCGGCCTGGCACCCGGTGTCGGTGGCGGTGGTGTCGGGGGCCTCGACAAGGTGCGCCACGGCCACCGCGACCCGCTGTCCGCTGCGCTCGGTGCGGTGCACCAGCACCCCGTCCGGTCCGTCGGCGCGGCGGTACTCGGCGGCCAGGGGTTCGTCCAGCACGGTGGCGGCCCGAGGGTCGTCGGAGCGTTCCGGAACACGCTGGTTGGCGACCAGGTCGGAGCAGACCCGGACCTCGACCGGCCCGTCCAGCGGCTCCACCTCCCAGCGGACGGCGGCGACCGGACGGCGGGCGAGCGAGACCAGCCGGATGCTGCGGACGCGTACGGCGTGCCCGCCCGGGGAGACCCACTCGGTGTGCCGCTCCACCAGCCCGGCCCGCAGGTCGAGCACCCGCTCGTGACGGCGCAGGGTGCCGGTGCGTACGTCCAGCGGCTCGCCGTCGACCCAGAGGCGGATCAGTGCCGCGTTCGGTGCGCTGACCACGGTGTCGCTGAACTGCGGGAAGGCGTACCCGTCCTCGGGATAGCTCAGGCCCCGCCGTTCGTAGAAGCCGTTGAGGTAACTGCCCGGCATGCCGTACGGCTCACCCTCGTCGAGGTTGCCACGCCAGCCCAGCCAACCGTTGCTCAACGCGAACACCGACTCGGTCTCGCCGAGGCGGTCGGCGTCCGCCTCGGTCCGCCGGATCCGCCAGCCGTCGTCCCCGGCCGGGTGGTCGGCCGGCTGGTGGTCGTGGCCGGTGGTGCGGCCCGCCGGCCGGTGGTCGTGGCCGGGCTGGTGGTCACTGACGGTCGTGTCGGGCACACGGCCTCCCGGTACTCAGGTGCGCGAGACGCCATCCCAGCACATCCGGCTGTGGGGTGACTGAGACGAAGGTCAGGGGCGAGATCTCACCTTCGCACACTGTGCCGGACTCCGCCGATTTCTACCATCCGTAGGGACTGGAGGAGGTATGAGCAGATGGTGACGTCACAGACGGTAGACACCTGGACGGGCGTGCCGGGGTTCAGTGAGGAGTGGTACCGGGACATCGTCGAGTTCGCCGGCCGTACCCCCGAACCCGTGCGGTGGTTCGCCGCGCACTTCACCGAGGGATCGATCGTCCTGCTCGTCCTGCTGTTCCTGCTGGCCTCCGGGCGGCGTTTCGGCGGGACGTCCCGTGACAGGGCGGCGACGCTGGTCGCCCCGGTGGCGGTGGTCCTCGCCTACGGCCTCAGCGAGTGGATCAAGACCCTGGTCGACCAGGAACGTCCCTGCCGGGCGTTGACCGACCTGGTCATCGTGGCCGGCCACTGTCCACCGCCCGGGGACTGGTCCTTCCCGAGCAACCACTCCACGATCGCCGGGGCGCTGGCGGCCACCACCCTCCTCCTCCGGCCCCGGCTGGGGCTGCTGGCCGTCCCGTTGGCGCTGCTGGCCGCGTTCTCCCGCACCTTCGTCGGGGTGCACTACCCGCACGACGTGGTCGGCGGGTTGCTGCTCGGCACGCTGGTCGGCACAGTCCTGCTGGTGACGTTGTCCGGCCCGGTCGCCCACCTCCTCGACCGTCGCCGCACCGGACCACCGGCCGGGACCCGGACCCCCACCGGAGCCCGCTAGTACTACTGCCCGGGGGCCGACCGGGGTGGAACTGGCCGACACCTGGCCCGGACCGCCGCTAGCCGCACTGCCCGGGGCCGACCGGGTGTCGGCCGCCTCAGCCGAGCAGGGCCAGGGCGACGGCGGTGCCGACGACCAGAAACGGCCCGAACGGGAGGTGACTGCTCCAGCGGACCCGTCGGGCGGCCAGCAGGATCCCGCTGACCAGGGCGGAGAGCAGGAAGGTCAGCAACAGTCCGAGCACCGGCGCGGCCCAGCCGTACCAGCCGAGCAGCGCGCCCGCGCCGAGCGCCAACTTGGCGTCCCCGAGGCCGAAGCCGTGCCGGCCGAACAGCAGCGTGGTGGCGGCGAAGCCGGCGGCCAGGGCCAAGCCTACGAGAGTCGCCCGGACCCAGGGGCCCGGTCCCGCGCCGGTCAGCGCGGCGGCTCCGAGCAGCAACCAGGTGCCGGCGGCGGCCGGGTAGGTGAGCCGGTCGGGCAGCCGGTGCACCGCCGCGTCCACCAGGGTCAGCGGCACCGCCCAGCCGAGCCACCAGCCGACCGCGAGCAGGGCGAACGGGGGTAGGTCCAGCGTCGCGAGCAGCGCCAGCGCGGCGACCACGGCCACCTCGACGCTGCCGGGCGGCGGCCCGACCCGGGCCCGGCAGCGCGGGCAGCGGGCGACCGGGGTGAGCGCCGGCACCGGCCGGTCCAGGCCGATCGGGGCGGCGCAGGCAGCACAGCTGCTCCGGCGCGGGGTGCCCGGGGGTACGGCGTGCCGTAGCGCGGCCAGCCGCAGGGGCGGGGTGAGGGCGAGGACAGCGGCGAGGCGTACCCAGGGTCGGGTGGCCGGTCGCGCGGCCGACGGCCGGGTCAGCGTCATGTCGATCTCCAGACACAGGCCGAAGGCCTGAATACGGAAAGTAGTTTCACGATCGCCGAAAGATCACATTCGAGGGTTGCTGCCGCCCGACGCGACGGTCGACATGCGGGCCGTCGAACCGCCCGCCGCTCCCTGCCGTCAGGGCGTACCGCAGGCGCCACCGGCTGCGAATCCGTTGACAGGCACCAAATCCCGTGGCCGGACGAACCGGTGGCCCCGCCCTCGACAACCCGGCGAGCAAGGGGGCGGGATGGCCCACCTCGTCGCCGATCGCCCCACTGCCTCACCCCACCACCCCGGTAACGCAGAGTATTCACGCCAATTAGCTCTGTTGCATCGGCTGTCGTCAGCCTATGCTCGCCCCTTGGGTGGGACGCAACTGTCGACGGCACAGGTCGACCGATGATCGGGCAAAAGGCCCGCTTGAGAACTGGCATATATCCGCAACAGTAAATACAGATTCAAGATCGAGTAATCCGGACCGGGGCATCCGGAGGCGCTGCCGCTTGCCCGGGAACCGGCCGGACGGGCTCCGCATCGAGGAGGGCGGCGTTGCGAGCACGGCATCCCCGGCGCTGGACGACCTGCCTCGTCGCGCTCACGCTGCTCGGCACCGGTGCCGCCTGCGGGGCGGATCCGGAACGGCCCAGCCGGGCCACGGAGGAACGACATCCCGTCGCCGCCGAGGACCGGAAAGCTGCGGAGGAGGCGGCCGGAAAGGCGGCTCTCGCGGCATACGCCGGATATCTGGACGCTTCCCGAGCAGCCAGCGCACGCAGTGATCCACACCATCCCGACCTGGCCAAATACCTGGCAGATCCACTTTTGACCAGGGTTCGGCTGGCAATTCGTGAGACGAAGGAGCACGGTGCCATGCGTACCGGAAAGCTCGTTTCCGACCCGACCGTCACCCTGGTGAGCCTGGACGCCGTACCGGCCTCCGTGGAGATCCAGGACTGTCTCGACGCGACCGGCTACAAGCTGGTCTACGCCAAGACCCGCAAGGTCGTCCCCGGCACCGGCGCCGGACGCCACCTCGCCACGGCCACCGCCACCCGCTACCCCGATGGGCGCTGGCTGATCAGCGCCGGGGTCGCCCACGAGGATCAGCCGTGCTGACCCGGGAGGCGACCCCGCTGCGCCAGGAGGGCACCCGGACTTGGGCGGGCCCCGCGCTGGCCGGGCCCGCGGGCCGGCTCGCCGCGACCCTGCTCGCCACCCTCACCGGGCTGGCGCTGGTACTCACCGTCCCCACGCCCGCCGTCGCGGACCCGGGGGCCGAGTGCCCGGTCGGGCAGACCGACTGCAGCGTCTGGGACGACGACCCCGGCACCCCGGGCGACCCGGGCGGCGGTGGGGACGACGGTGGGGGCGGGGGCGGGGGCGACGGCGGCGGGGGTGGCGGCCCGGCCAAGTGCCAGTGGGACGGCAAGCCCGTCAAGTGCTACGACGACGTTCTCGGCTGGTTCAACAACAGCGACGGCTGCTACTACAAGCTCTCCCAGCCCCAACCGCCGGGACTCGATGAGGGCGAGCAGTCGTATGCCAAGACCTGCATCAATCCCGGCGGTGGCCTCGGCTCGACACAAGAAGTCGTGCTGGACACTCCGCCGCCTGGGTTCGGCGCGCCGCCGGACCCGGAGGAGTTGGCGTTCCGGGCGCTCGCCTCGATCGACCTGCTCAAGCCGCGCATCTCGGTGGCTCCCCGCAAGAGCCAGGGCCCCGGCCTGGTCGGGCTCCCGGTCTGGATGTGGGCCAGCCCCGGCCTGAACTACTTCGGGCCGCTGAAAGCCTCCGCCTCGGAGCGCGGCGTGACCGTGAGCATCACGGCGAAGGTGGACCGGGCCGTCTGGAACATGGGCAACGGCGAGAAGGTCACCTGCACCAAGCCGGGCACGGCGTACTCGCCCTCCGGCCCGTTCGCCGGGCAGCCCTCCCCCGACTGCGGCTACGACAACGGCTATCCGAAGGCCGACACGTACGTGGTCAGCGCCACCACGTACTGGACCGTCGAGTGGGACGGCGGCGGTCAGAGCGGCACCATCCCGGTCTCCCGGACCAGCGACGGCGTACAGATCCAGATCAACGAACTCCAGGTGGTGACCGAGTGAGTGTGGTGACGCACAAGGGACCGGGGCCGGTGGACGCCCCGGTCGCCCCGCCCAAGGTGGTCCGGCAACGACGGATGCGGCCCGGCCTGCTCGGTCTGGCGGTGCTCCTGATCGCGCTGGGCGGCCTCGGCGCGGCCTTCGCGGTCACCTCGGTCCGCGCCACCGGCACGTACCTCGCGGTCGCCCGCCCGGTCGAGGTGGGCACGGTGCTCAGCGCCGACGACCTGATGTCCGTCCAGGTGGCCGGCGGCCAAGGCCTGCGGCCGGTGCCGGCCGGCGAGATCGACGACGTGATCGGCAAGCGGGCGGCGGTCACCCTCACCCCGGGCACCCTGGTCACCCAGGCGCAGCTCACCGACAAGCCGCTGCTCGGCACCGGCCAGCAGCAGCTCGCGCTCGGCCTGAAGCCGAGCGAGGTGCCGGCCCGCACGCTGCGCCCCGGCGACAAGGTGCTGCTGGTCAGCACCCCGGAGAAGAGCACCGACGGCCGGACGACCACGTCGGTCACCCGGTTCACCGCGACCGTCATCGACAGCGACCGCCCGGAGAGCAGCACGGTCGTGGTCTACCTGGCGGTCGCCGTCCGGGACGTACCGGCGGTGGTGGCGCTCGCCGCCGAGCAGCGGATCGCCCTTGTGCTGACCGGATCGGTCTGAGTATGGCGATCATCGCGCTGGTCTCGGCGAAGGGCTCGCCCGGGGTGACCACCTCGGCGCTGGCCTGCACGCTGAGCTGGCACCGCCGGCTGGTGCTGGCCGAGTGCGACCCGGCCGGCGGCTCGGTGCTCGCCGGCTACCTGACCGGGGCGCTCGACGGACCCCGGGGCATCGGCGAGTTGGCCGTCGGGGAGCTGCGCGACGGCAACATGGAGGCGTTGTTCTGGTCGCAGCTGGTCGACCTGGACGCCCCGAAGCGGGAGCGCCTGCTCCTGCCTGGCGTGGTCGACCCGGCCCAGGCCGGCAGCGTCACCCCGCTCTGGCAGCGGTTCGCGGACTTCTTCACCACCCTGGAGAACGGCACTCCCCCGTACGACGTGCTGGTCGACTGCGGTCGGCTGGCGGTGGTCGGCCCACCCTGGCCGGTGCTGCGCGCCGCTGCGGTGGTGCTGGTGGTGACCCGGGCCACCCTGCCGGACATCTCCGCGACCCGATCGCTGGTCCGGGCCATCGGGCGGGACTTCACCGAGCACCGGGTGGCCCCCGGTTCGCTACGCCTGCTGGTGGTCGGCGACGGCCACGGCACCAGCGAGATCAGCAAGGCGCTCGGGTTGCCGGTGATCGCCCGGCTTCCGGACGACCCGCGTACCGCCCAGGTGCTCAGCACCGGCGGCAACGTCCGCGCCACCCGGCCGCTGATGCGGGCGGCCGGCGCGCTGGAGGTGCCGATCGGCGCGTTGCTGGACCGGCGGCGTGCCCGCCTTAGCTGGCCCACCGGCCAGGGGGTGCCGCATGCGGTTTGAACCGGTCTCCCACGACCCGCGCGCCGTGCAGTCGTCGGCCACCTCGGTCGCCCCGCCGCTGGCCCCCGCGAACGGCCACCGGCACCCGGCCGGGCCCAACGGCCAACCGCACCCGGCCGCCTCGAACGGCCGCCCGCACCCGGCCGGGCCCAACGGCCACGCCGCCGGGCCGAACGGACATCAGCACGCCGGGGTGGCTGTGGCGCCGACTGCGCCGCCGCGCGCCCGGGTCGACTTCACCGTCGTCCGGGAACTGCGCCGGGAGCTGAGCGAGCGGCTCACCCTCTGGCAGCGTGGCCGGGACTTCACCGTCCACGAGGAGGACGCCGAGCGGGCCCGGCTCGCGGTGGAAGTGGTCTCCGGGTACGCCGACTCGGTGCGCCGGGCCGGTACGCCGATGCCGGCCGACGAGGAGCGGCAACTGCTCCAGCAGGTGACCGCCGAGCTGGTCGGACTCGGTCGACTACAGACCCTGCTGGTCGACCAGACGATCGAGGAGGTGCACATCCTCGGCTGCGACCAGGTGCGGATCACCCGGCACGGCGGCGGCGTGGACTGGGCCGACCCGATCGCCGACAGCGACGAGGAGCTGGTGGAGATCCTCCAGGCCGCCGCCCGTCGGGCCGGGGCGACCGAGCGGTCGCTCTCCACCGCCAAGCCCACCCTGGACCTGCAACTGCCCGACGGGAGCCGACTCGCCGCCGTCTACCTGGTCAGCAGCCGCCCGTACGCGGTGATCCGGAAGCACAACACGCTCGACGTGACCCTGGACGACATCGCCGGTTTCCGCGCCGACCTGGACGAGATGGTCGACGTCCTGCTCCGGGACTTCCTCCGCGCGGCCATGCGCGCCGGGCTGAACATCATGGTCGCCGGGCTGGCCGGCGCGGGTAAGACCACCGTGGTCCGGGCACTGATGGACGAGATCCCGCCGGACGAGCCGTTCGTGCTGCTGGAGGAGAGCCGGGAGCTGCTCCCCGCCCGCCGTCAGCTCCGGCACCGGGCGGTGATGAGCTTCGAGGCGCGGGAGGGGCACGGCGAGCGGGGCCTCGACGGCCGGCCGGCGGGCGAGGTGACCATCGCCGACCTGATCCCGGTCTCGCTGCGGATGGGTGTGCTGCGGATCGTCGTCGGTGAGGTGCGGTCCCGGGAGATCGTGCCGATGCTCCAGGCGATGACCACCAGCCGGGGCTCGATGTGCACGATCCACGCCCGGACCCCAGCCGGAGTTACCGAGCGGATCATCGAACTGGCGCTCTCGCACGGGCGGGAGATGACCGTCGACCAGGCCCGCCGGATGGCCGGCAACGCGCTGGACCTGATCGTCTATGTCACCGTCGAGGACGAGACCGCGATCGGGGGCCGCAAGCACCGCTTCGTCTCGCACGTCGAGGAGGTGATCGGGGCCGGCGAGGGCAACCGGATCACCACCACCGAGATCTTCGGGCCCGGACCGGACGGCCGGGCGGTCCCGAAGCACCTGCCCGAGCGGGTCCGCCAGCAGCTCCTACGGATCGGCTACGACGCCCGGGTGCTCAGCCCGTACATCGAGGCCGGAACCGGCGCGTGGCGGCGGCCCCGGCACACCCGGCTGGGTCGGCGGTGAGCCCGGTGACCGGACCGTTCGAGCGGACCCTGCGAACGCGGACGGGGATGAGCCTGCTGATCGGGCGGCCCCGTCGGACGCGGACGGGGGTGGCGCGGTGATCGCCAACGTCGAGCTGATCGCCACGGTCTCCGGGGCGGCCTGCGTGGCCGGGCTGGTGCTGGCGGTGGTCGCCCTGGTCGGCACCACCCGCCCACCGGGACCGGGACCGGGCAGCGGGTCGGGGCTGCGCCGGCTCTGGCTCGGCTCCGGCACCAGCCGTCGCGAGCAGCAGCGCCACCAGGCCCTGCTGGTGGGTGCGGCGGTGGCCGGCGCGCTGGCGTTCCTGCTCACCGGGTTGCCGGTGGTGGGGCTGCTGGTCACCGTGGCGGTGCCCGGCACGCCGTGGCTCTTCTCGGTGGGCGGGGCCGAGCAGCGGGCCATCGCCCGGATCGAGGCGGTCGGCGAGTGGACCCGCCGACTCAAGGACATCTCCGCCACCGGCCAGGGCCTCCAGCAGGCCATCGTCGGCACCATCGCCACCGCGCCGCCGGAGATCGAGGAGGAGGTACGGCTGCTCGCCGCCCGGCTCCAGGCCGGCTGGCTAGCCCGTCCCGCGCTGCTCGCCTTCGCCGACGACATCGGCGACCCAGTCGCCGACCAGGTGGTGGCGGCGCTGATCCTGCACCTCACCGACCGGGGCGAGCGCCTCGGCGACGTGCTCGGGGCGATCGCCGGGGCAGCGGCGGCCGAGGTGGCGACCCGCCGGGAGATCGAGGCGAAGCGCACCCAGCCCCGGTTCGCGGTCCGCTTCCTCACCGGGATGACCCTGGCCACCCTCGCGTACGGGCTGCTGAACACCGACTACATCCGCCCGTACGGCACCCCGACCGGGCAGGTGGTGATGGCCGTGCTCGGTGGCCTCTTCATCGCCCTGCTGGCCTGGGTGCGGTCGATGAGCCAGCCTCCGCGTCCGGCGCGCTTCCTGCCCGCCCCCGATCCGGAGGACGCCCTCGCATGATCCTCAACTGGCAGCTCACCCTCGCCGTCTCCGGCGGCGCGGCGGTCGGGCTCGGGGTGTTCCTGGTGGTCTGGGAGATGCTGCCGGCCACCCCGGCGCTGGGGCCGGCCCTGCGCCGGCTGCACCAGCCGCCGACCGCCGCCCGTACGGTGACCGCCTCCACCGGCCAGAACCTGGAGTGGCTGACCGGAACCTCCCGCTGGCTGCGCCCGCCGCACCGGCAGCTCGCGTTGATCGGCCAGACCCCCGAGCAGTACGCCCTCTCGGTGCTGCTCTCCGCGCTGATCGGGCTCGCCTCGCCGACCCTGCTGACCGTCGCGCTCTCGATGTTCGGACTACGGCTGCCGTTCGTCGTACCGGTGCTGGGCAGCCTGGGGATGGCGTTCCTGTCCGCGTTGATGGCGCACCGCGCGGTGCTGGAGAAGGCGGACCGGGCGCGAGCGGAGTTCCGCCAGGCGGTCTGCACCTACCTGGACCTGGTCGCCCTGCAACTCTCCGCCGCGCACGGGCCGGTGCAGTCCCTGGAGCGCGCGGCGGAGGTCTGCGACGGCTGGGTCTTCGACCGGATCCGCGAGGCGTTGCGGATCGCCCAGATGCAGATGCACTCGCCCTGGGACGAGCTGCGCGAACTCGCCGAGAAGATCGGCATCCCGGAGCTGGGGGACGTCGGCGCGATCATGCGCTCCTCGGGCAGCGAGGGCGCGCAGGTACACGAGACACTGCGCAGCCGCGCCGACGCGCTGCGCGACCAGATCCGCACCGACAACCTGGCCCACGCCGAGGGCATCACCAGCCGGCTCGACATCCCCGGCTCGCTGCTGGTGTTCGTGCTGCTCGGCTTCGTCGCCTACCCGTTCGTCGCCCGACTCTGACCCCGACAAGGAGCACCGTCATGGCCTTCTTCACGTACCTGCACGTGGCCCTGAGCACACGCCTGGCCGAGCTTCGCCGCGACGGCGAGCGCGGCGACAGCCCGGTCCCCACTGCGGTGATCATCGCCGGTCTGGTCACCGCTGCCGTGGCCGTCACCGCGATCGTCAGCACCAAGGCCACTGCATGGATGAACTCCATCCAGGGCCCGTAGTCGACGCCCTGACCGACATGCGTCGACGCCTCTCTCTGACCGGTCGCCGGATGGTCGCCGCCATCCGGCGTCGGCTCGTGTCCGACGGGCCCGACCGGGGGGCCAACCCGGTGGAGTTGGCCGTCGTCATGCCGGCGGTGCTGTTGCTCCTCTTCGGCTCGATCCAGGTCGCCGCCGGGTTCCTGGCCCGGAGCACGGCGCTGCACGCCGCACAGAGCGGGGTGAACGCGCAACGCGTCCACCAGGCCCCGGCCGGGGTGGGCGTGGAGCGGGCCAACGCCTTCCTCAGTGCCGCCGGGGACTGGCTGGCCGACCCGAAGCCGAGCTGCACCGCCACCGCCACCGAGGTCACCTGCACGGTGACCGGCAAGTCGCTCTCGCTGGTCCCCGGCGTGCGCCTGACGGTGTCGCAGACCGCCCACGGCACGGTGGAGCGCTGGACCCCGGAGACCACCCCGTGAACCGGCGACTCCTCGGACGGGGGCGGACCGGCGAGCGGGGCTCGGTGTCGGTGGAGGTGGCCGTCCTCGCGCCCGCCTTCATCGCGCTGATGGTGCTGGCCGGGGTGGCCGGCCGGACCGCCGTGGGGGCGGAGGCGATCCAGGCCGCCGCGCACGACGCGGCCCGGGCGGCGTCGATCTCGCGGGACGCCGGCACGGGTAAGGACGCAGCCACCACCGCCGCCGAAAAACAGCTCAACTGGCAGGGGCTGAACTGCGTCGGTCCACCGAGTTTCGCCTTCACCGGTTCGGTGGGCGGTACGCCGACCAGTTTCGCGGCGGCGTACGCGGCCCCGCCGGGGCAACCGGCGGCGGTGTCGGTGCAGGTCAGCTGCACAGTCTCGTTCGCCGACATCCACCTGTCGAGCCTGCCCGGAATGCCGGCCGGTCGGCTGGTGTCGGCGCGGTTCACCTCGCCCCTGGACAGCTACCGGAGCCGGGAATGAGCGGCCGGTGGCTCCCGACGCCAGGGACAGGCGACCGGCTGCCCACGTCTGCGGCGGGCGGCTGGCGGTCGGCCGGGCCTGGCCGGGGACGCGGCGTCCGTGGGGACGAGGGCCGGGTCAGCCTCTTCCTCGCGGCGAGCATGGCCGGCGTCCTCATGGTCATCGGACTGGCCTTCGACGGGGCCGGACAGTTGCGCACCATGCACCGGGCGGACAACCTCGCCGCCGAGGCGGCCCGGACCGGCGGCCAGGCCATCGACCGGGCGCAGGCGATCAACGGCGGCAAGAAGGAGATCGACGAGGTGGCCGCCACCGCTGCGGTCCACAACTACCTCACCGCCGCCGGTGTCACCGACCACACCGTGAGCTTCCCCGTCGTCGACGGCGAGAAGCGCATCACTGTCCAACTCACCCTCACCTACGACAGGTACCTGCTCGGCTTGTTCGACCTCACCGACTCCGTGACCGTTTCCGGCGAGGCCACCGCACGCGCCATCACCGGACCGTAGAGAGGAAGGCCGCCCATGGCCGCATCCCGTACCGCCCGGCGGACCGGTCAGGTCCTCACCGGCTTCGGCGCGCTCGTCGTGCTCGGCGCGGTGCTGGTCGGGGGCCCCGTCGCCCTCGTCGCCCTCGCCGGCAACCCGCTGCCGGCCGAGGTGCCCACGCTGGACACCATCGGCACGGTCCTGACCAGCCGGGACGACGGGCAGCTCTTCCTCCGGGCGTTGGCGGTGCTTGGCTGGTTCGGGTGGGCGACCTTCGCCTTCTCCGTCCTGGTGGAGTTGGTCGCGCAGGTGCTGCGCCGGCCCGCGCCGAAGCTGCCCGGCATGCGCAGTCAGCAGCGTGCGGCGGCAGCGCTGGTCGGTTCGATCGCCCTGATGGTCGTGGCCAGCCCGGCGGCGGCCGCGACCTCCGCCACCTACGGGAGCCCCACCACGTACGCGATGTCGGCCCCGGTGACGGCGACCGGGCCGGCCACGACGTCGCTGCCCACCACCGCCTCACCACTGGCCCGGGGCGTGGCCCCGGTGGTCGGCGCGGTGGAGTGGACCACGACCACCGACCAGGCCCAGGTGTACCGGGTGGCCAAGGGCGACTACCTGGGCGAGGTCGCCGAACGCTATCTGGAGGACTTCCAGAGCTACCGGGTGCTGGTGAAGCTGAACAAGCTCGGCGACCCGGACCGGATCTACCCGGGACAGACGCTCAGGCTGCCCGACCGGGCCAACGACGGCGGTACCCGGCCGCACGCCACCGGCCGTCTGGTGAACAAGCCATCCCCGCGTCCGGCCCCGCCGCCGGCCTCCCCCGTCCCGGACGAGGTGCCGGACGAGACTCCCCAGCAGGCGCCCGACCAGGGTCCGCGTCAGGTCACGCCGGAGCCGCCGACCACCGAGTGGCCGCACGAGGAGGCACCGCCGATGACCGTCGGGGCAGCCCGGCCGGGTCAGGACGACCGGGTCAACCGGCCGCTGGCGGTCTCCGCCGTGCTGGCCGTGGCGAGCATCGTCGGCGCGCAGATCGGGGCGGTGCTCGGCCTGCGCCGACGGCCGGCCCCGTCCGTGAACACCCGCGCCGCCCTGGGCAGCGGCCGCCACCGCCGCGACTAGGCGGTTCGCCGCGCCGTCCGGGACGGGTCAGGGCAGGCGGGTCTCGAGGACGCCGTGGACGACCCGGGTGGCGAGCACCTGCTGGTCGTTGGCGGCCGGCCCGTGGACGACCTTGCCACCGCTGTTGAGCTGGAAGGTGCTGCCGTGCCAGGGGCAGACGACGCACGGGTGGCCGTCGATCTCCCGTACCTCGCCCTGGCCGAGCGGTCCGCTCTGGTGCGGGCAGCGTTCCAGCATGACGGTGACGTCGTCGCCGTGCCGGTAGAGGATCACCGAGACGTCGTCGATCTCGCGGGTGACCAGTTCCCGGTCGGGCAGGGCGGCCAGGTCGCCGACCGGGTGCCAGCCGTCGCCGATCCGGTGCGCCTCGGAGATGCTCTGGTTGACCTGCGCCCCCTGCTTGTACGCCAGGTGCCCGCCGAGGTACGCGCCGGCGCTCGCCGCACCGAGCCCGAGGTACGCCAGCGTCCGCCCCAGGTTGTGCCGGCCGCTCAGCCGGGCAGCGAGCGAGCCGGCGTAACAGGCCAGGCCGACGGTGTTCGAGGCGGCGTGCACCAGCCCCACCCGGCGTTGCTCCCGGTCCAGGGCAGCCCAGTCGTTGAGCCCGGCGACGGCCGCCGGCACGGCACTGGCCGTACCGACGGCCACCAGCGCGGTCGCGGCACGCCGCTGGCCGGGCATCGCGTCGAGGAGGGCGGCGCTCATCCACGCGCCGACCGGCACCTGCACCATCGCCGGGTGCAGCGGGTGCCCCAGCCACACCCCGTGCAGCAGGTCACGGACGCGCTGCGGCCGTAGGGCGGCCTGCACCGCCCGCTGGAGGCGGTCACCGACCCGGTCCAGGCCGGCCGCCTGTTCGATCTTCGTCAGGAGTGCTCGCACCCCTGCCGACTTCCCGGTACGGCAGCCGCCAAACCGGGCGACAGTGACGAATTCCCCGCCGCCACCGCCACCCGCCCGGCGCCCCGCCCCGCGACCGCGCGACGCGGCGAGGCGGGACGACGGCGGCGGGAAGTGTCAGGCGGAGGGCGTCCAGTGGTCGTGGTGGACGGCCTGGGCGAGCGGACGGGCCTGCCGCCAGCCGTGCCGGACCAGGTCGGGTACGGCCTCGAAATGGGTCACCGGCCCGAGGCAGAGCCAGGCGACCGGCCGGATACCGGTGGGAATGCCGAGCAGGTCGGCCAGCCAGGGCTCCCGATAGAAGGAGACCCAGCCGACGCCGAGCCCCTCGGCGGTGGCGGCGAGCCAGAGGTTCTGGATGGCCAGGCAGGTCGAGTAGAGACCGGTGTCGGCGATGGCGTGCCGCCCGAGCACCGCCGGCCCGCCCCGCGACTGGTCGTGGGTGACCACGATCGACAGGGTCGACTCCAGCACCCCGTCGATCTTGATCCGGGCGAACCGTTCGGCCGCCTCCCCGTGGAGGGTGGCGGCGAAGACGTCCCGCTCGGTGCGGACGTGCTCGTGGAACCGGCGGCGCGTGTCGGCGTCCCGCACCACCACGAAGTCCCAGGGCTGGGAGTAGCCGACGCTCGGTGCGGCGTGTGCCGCGGTCAGCACCCGGTGCAGGGCGTCCTCGGGCACCGGCTCTCCGGTGAACTGGGCGCGTACGTCCCGGCGGCGGTGGATGACGTCGTACAGGTCCATGGGCAGGCTCCCGCTGCGCTCGGCCCACCCGTGGCGGATGGGCGCGTGACGCGAGGCCGGTCTTCGGACTCCCGGATCGACGCCGTGCCGTCCGCCTTCCCAGCCCTCGTGGACCAGTGGCTGCGCTGTTCGCGCCTGGACGGTGGCTCCCCGGTCACCGCGGCGGGCCCGTGCCGGATTCACACCGGCTTCCCGATTCTCCCCGCTCGCGCGGGGCACCTCACTGTGTCGTGCCGTCGACCAGGGTAGCCGGAGGACGGGATTACGGTCGCCCCGTCGACGGACGAAACGGCATGGTGTTGCGCATGTACGCGCACACCCTCCGTCCCACGCCGGTCCCCGCCCCGACCGTCGCCCGGCTCGTCGGTGTGGTCGGACGCCCCGACGCCGTACCGCCGCCGCTGCTGATGCTGCTCGGGATGCTCTCCACCCAGCTCGGCGCGGCGGTGGCCAAGCACCTGTTCGGCAGCACCAGCCCCGGCGGCACGACCACCCTGCGGCTCGGCTTCGCCGCGCTGATCCTGCTCGCGGTCGTCCGGCCGGGACTGCGGCTGGGTTGGCGTACCGGCGGGCTGGTGGTCGGGTTCGGGCTGATGCTCGCGTTGATGAACCTCAGCTTCTACGCCGCCCTGCACCGGGTACCGCTGGGCGTGGCGGTGACCATCGGCTTCGCCGGGCCGCTGCTGGTGGGGCTGGCCGGCAGCCGCCGGCTGCTCGACGCGCTCTGGGCGGTGCTGGCCGGGGGTGGCGTTCTGCTGATCAGTGGCCTGGGCGGCTCGGCGGTCGACGGCCTCGGGCTGCTCTTCTGCCTCGGCACCGCAGTCGGCTGGGCCGGTTACGTGGTGTTCGGCGGGGCGGTCAGCAAGCGGGTGCCCGGCGCCCGGGGGCTGGCCCTGGGCATGGCGGTCGGCGCGCTCGCCGTACTGCCGTTCGGTATCGCCGGGAGCGGTGCCGCGCTGGTCGACCCGTGGGTCCTGCTGCTCGGGGTCGGCGTGGCCCTGCTGTCGTCGGTGCTGCCGTACTCGGCGGAGATGTCCGCGCTGCGTCGGATGCCGGCGCGGGTCTTCGCGGTGCTGCTGAGCCTCGAACCGGCGATCGGCGCGCTGGTCGGCCTGGTCCTCCTCGACGAGCTGCTGGCCTGGCCGCAGTTCCTCGGGGTGGCCGGCGTGGTCGGTGCCGCGCTCGGCGCCACCCTGGTCCGCCCCGACCGGGCCTGACCGGCCCGGCTCCTGGCTACCGGCGCGCGGCTCCCAGCGCCCGGCTACCGGCTACCGGCTCCCGGCTCCCGGCTCGCAGCGTCGCGACGACCGCGACCGGGGCGTCTGGCGCGGTGTGCCGGCGGGCGGCATCCTGGTCCGATGGGCGTACGGGTCGAACGCGACGGACCGGTGACCACGGTGATCCTGGACCGGCCGGCGGCCCGCAACGCCGTCGACGGCCCGACCGCACGGGCGCTCGCCGACGCGTTCCGCGCCTTCGACGCCGACCCGACCGCCGCCGTGGCCGTGCTCTGGGGAGCGGGCGGCACCTTCTGCGCCGGTGCCGACCTGAAGGCCATCGGTACGCCCAGCGGCAACCGCGTCGAAGCGGAGGGGGACGGCCCGATGGGGCCGACCCGGATGTCGCTGACCAAGCCGGTGATCGCCGCGATCTCCGGGTACGCCGTCGCCGGCGGCCTGGAGTTGGCGCTCTGGTGCGACCTGCGGGTCGCCGAGTCCGACGCGGTGCTCGGGGTCTTCTGTCGACGGTGGGGCGTACCGCTGATCGACGGCGGGACGGTGCGGTTGCCCCGGCTGATCGGCGAGAGCCGGGCGATGGACCTGATCCTCACCGGGCGTCCGGTGCCGGCCGACGAGGCGTACGCCATGGGGTTGGTGAACCGGCTGGTCGAGCCGGGCACGGCCCGCGCGGAGGCCGAGCGGCTCGCCGCCGGGATCGCCCGCGCGCCGCAGCGCTGCCTGCGCAACGACCGGGCTGCGGTACGGGCCGGCGCGGGCCGCCCGGAGGCGGAGGCGATGGCCGTCGAGCTGACCTACGGCCTCGACTCGCTGACCGAGATGTCCTCCGGCGTCGCCGCTTTCGTCGCCGGTGCCGGCCGGGGTGGTGCCAACCCCGGTTCCCCGTGAGTCGTGGTGGGAAAGGGCCCCTCTGGGGGCCGCTTCCCACCACGATCGGGCCGGGCTCAGCCGAGGTCGTTCAGGGCGGTCTGGATCGCGCGGTGGAAGGTCGGGTACGCGTAGATCATGTGCCGCAGCCGACTCACCGGCACGGCCGCATGCACCGCCACCACCAGCGCGGACAGCACCTCGCCACCGGCCGGCCCGGCCGACGTCGCCCCCACCAGCACGCCCCGGTCGGCGTCCGCGACGAGCTTGATGAACCCGCCGTCGCCGACCCCGTGGATCCAACCCCGGGTGGACGAGGAGAGCGGCACGAAGCCGACCTGGACGTTGAGCCCCCGTTCCCGGGCCTGGCGTTCGGTCAGGCCGACCGCACCCACCTCGGGGTCGGTGAAGGTGACCCGGGGCAGCGCCCGGTAGTCCGCCCGGGGCAGGTCACCGGCCCCGCCCGACCCGCCGGCCGCGCCAGCGGCGCCGACCACTCCGCCGGTCGCGCTGACGGCACGGCCCGCCCCGCCAACCGTGCCAGCCGCACCGACCGCTGCGCCGGCCGCGCTGCCGGTGCCGGTGGCGTCCGCCCGACCCCGCTCCCGCGCGACGTGGTCGAGCAGGTCACGGACGACGATCTCCGCCTGGTACATCGCGACGTGCGTGAACGCCCCCTCGCCGGTGACGTCACCGACCGCCCAGATCCCGTCGCCGACCCGCATCCGGTCGTCGACCGGCAGGTATCGCCCGGCGTCGAGGCCGACGGTGTCCAGTCCCAACTCATCGAGGTGGGCCCGACGGCCGGTGACCACCAGCAGCCGTTCACCGGTGAACCGGGTGCCGTCGCCGGCCCGCAGAGTGAACCCGCCGTCCTGGTCGTGGTCGACCCGGTCCACCCGGACCCCGGTGTGGATCTCCACGCCATCGGCGCGCAGCGCGGCGGCGGCCAGCTCGGACGCCTCGGGCTCCTCGACGGCGAGCACCCGGTCGGCCGCCTCGACCACCGTCACCCGCACCCCGAACCGGGCGAAGACCTGGGCCAGCTCCAGCCCGATCGCCCCGCCGCCGAGGACCAGCAGCGACGCCGGCAGCTCGGCCACCTCGATCGCCTCCCGGTTGGTCCAGTACGGCGTCCCGGCCAGCCCGTCCAGCGGCGGCACCGACGGGCGGGTGCCCACCCCGACGACGATCCCGTACCGGGCCTGGAAAACCTGGTCGCCGACGCTGACCCGACCCGGGCCGGCCAGCCGCCCGGTGCCCCGGACGAAGTGACCGCCCTTGCCGGTGAAGCGTTCGACGGCGGCGGTGTCGTCCCAGTCGGCGGTGGCCTCCTCGCGGATCCGCCGGGCCACCGGAGCCCAGTCCGGCCGGACCTCGGCCGACCCGGCCAGCCCGTCGACCCGCCGCGCCTCGGCCAGCGCGTTCGCCGCCCGGATCATCATCTTGCTGGGGATGCACCCCCAGTACGGGCACTCGCCACCGACCAGCCCCCGTTCGACGCCGACGACGTCGAGGCCCGCCTCGGCGAGCCGCCCGGCCACCTCCTCGCCGCCCACCCCGAGCCCGACCACGACCACGTCCACCTGCTGCGGTTCCGTCACCCGGACAGCATCTCCCAGCACTCCGGTGGGCAGCCAACGAGGCTGACCAGCCCGCGCGTCACGCCACGAATGAGTGACGCAACCCCTACCCTCTGCGAGTGCTGTTGGCCTACGTGGACGAGTCATACACCGACCGCTGGTACTGGATCGGCGCACTGCTGGTTCCCGACACGGTGGCCATTCCGTTGAGCACTGCGCTGGACGAGGTGGTGCTGGACGCGGCAAAGACGTACGGCGTCACGGCGGAGGCGGAGCTACACGGCTACGACCTTTTCCAGGGACGGGTGCCGTGGAACAAACTGCCGCCCCGGGCCCGCATCGCCGTCTACAACGCCGCTCTCAAGGCCATCGGCACGCATGACGTGACGATCATCCTGCGGGGTGTCGACCGCCATGGCCTGGCCCGCCGCTATGCCTCCCCGAAGCCGGCCCATGAGGTGGTGCTGTCACATCTGCTTGAGCAGGTTGACGGGTACGCCGCGATGCGCGAAGAGTTGGCCCTGGTCATTGCCGACGAGGTGGACAACCCGGCCACCCACCGCTCCGACCTGAGCCGCTACCGAATCGACGGCACGGGCGGCTACCGGTCGAGGCGACTCACACGCATCGTCGACACCCTGCACTTCGCCCCGTCACACGCGTCCCGGCTGGTACAGGCTGTGGACCTGGTGACGTTTTTGTTCCGCCGGATGGAGTGCGGCACAGTCTTCGACCGACGGGAGGCGGCAGCGAACGAGGGGCTGTGGTCATGGGTCGAGCCACGCCGATACCACTCCTGGTGCTGGTCCCCGACTGCCCGGCAGATGCACGAAGGGCCCGCGTGAGCGGGCCCTAAGGCGGCTGCGGGAACCCCGGCCGGGGCCTCCTGCACAGCCCAGGCTAGCAGGAATTTGTGTCTCACACACAGAAGCTCTCAGCCTGACTTCATTGGATACCGGGAGGTCAGGCCTTCTTCTCGGCCACGAACACACCCTTGCCCTGATGCCCTTCCACCAAGCCCTCTGACTGGAGGATGAGCAACGCGGAACGAACCGGTTCCGCCGAGACGCCGTACTGCGCACTCATCTCCCGCAGCGAGGGCAGTTTGGCACCGGGTCCGTACTCGCCAGAGGCGATCTTGTCGCGAATGTCCTGGGCGATGCGTTGACGGTCTGGGATTCGGGGCATGGGCAACTCCTGGTAGGCCCCAAGATCTTCCCACGCTCGCCACCCGGCAGCCAAGACTTTGCGTGGTAAGCATGCTCAGTCTTGAACTTTGCATGGTTACCATTGTAAGTTGTTCGCGGGTTCCTGGCAGCGGAACGCCTGGTAGGCAACCGGCCTCCCGGTTGGGCACCCACAGCGCCGGCACGGCTGATTCCTCTCGTCAGCCGTGCCGGCACCTGACCTCACCAGACTGCGCACGCTGTCCGGTTGCCGTACTCGCCGATCGAGGCTGCGGTGGTCGGGCCGGGTGGTCTCCGGCGGACCCGAACGCCGGAGACCACCCCTCCATCGGAACGACGAACCGGAGACGAGAGCAGACACCCCACGAAGGGCGGTCACCCGATGCGCACACTCCTGCGTCACCTGCTCGGCCGGCAACACCGCCAGCCAACGCACCGGCGTCCGGTCAACGCGGCTCCACCGTCCGCGTACCGGCCGTTGCGGCCCTGGCAGATCCGCGCGCGGTGCTTCACCACCCGCCGACGCGGCCTCGACCCCGACGAGATCCGCGCCTTCCTGGACCGGGTCGCCGACGAACTGACCGTCGCACAGACCGCGCTGGACGCCGTCCTCGACGAGAACAAGCGAATCAAGGACGCGCTACGCGACTGGCAGACCACGCAGGCATCCCGGCAGGACCCGCGATGACCGCACCCGAGGAAGAACGCTGGGTGATCCACGTACCGGTGGTCGTACCCGATCTGAACCGGGCCCGGATCTTCGCCCGCACGGCGACGCGCGCCCTGGCCCTGCTCACCTCCCGCATCGACGCCGGAGAGGTGACCGTCTCGACCGAGGACGCCCAGGGCGTACGGCACCGGGTTTTCTGCGACCGACGACTGGCCGGCGGCGGCCGATGCACCCTGCCCACCGATCACACCACGCCCTGCGCCCGCCGAAGTCTCACCACCGGCCTCGTCCGGCGTCCGCGCAAGTAGGCGGACCAGCAGCCAGCCGAGGTCGGGCAGCCCGAAATGCCGGTGCCGGCCGATAGGACAGCCGCCTACCGTGGCCGGATGCGCGCACGCTTCGCAGGGGTCCACGACTGCTTCCACGACCTGCTCGACTCCGGCCGGGAGACCGGCGCAGCGCTGTCCATCCGGTACGACGGCCAACCGGTGGTCGACCTGGTCGGCGGTTCGACGCGGCCCACCGATCCGACGGACGCGATCGGGTCGGGGTGGCGATCGGACACCCTGGTCAACGTGTACTCGGTCGGCAAGCCGGTGGCCGCCCTCTGCCTGTTGCTGCTGGTCGACCGGGGTCGACTCGACCTGGATGATCCGGTGGCCCGGCACTGGCCGGAGTTCCGTACCCCGGCCACCGTCCGGCAGGTGCTCACCCACACCGCCGGCCTGCCGGTCTTCCCGGTGCCCCGCCCGACCGCCGCGCTGGGCGACTGGGCGTTGCTCGCCGGCGACCTGGCGGCGGCCGAGCCGGAATGGGAGCCGGGCACCGTCGCGGCCGAGCACGCGTTGACCTACGGCCACCTGGTCGGCGAGTTGGTCCGTCGGGTGGACGGGCGGCCGGTCGGCCGGTTCCTCGCCGAGGAGATCGCCGGCCCGTGGCGGCTGGACCTCGGTTTCGGGCTGGACGCGGCGGACCAGCAGCGCTGCGCCGACCTGTCGTACGGCACGCCGGACTGGCCGGTGACGACGGTGGGCGTACCGGGATCGCTTCGCGCGCGGGCACTCGGCAACCCCGCCGGTTGCCGGGACCTGGCCGTGCTCAACGGTCCGCTCTGGCGTGGCGCGGAGATCCCGGCGGTGAACCTGCACGCCACCGCGACCGGGCTGGCCCGGCTCTACGGCGGGCTGCTGGCCGGCGGCACCCTCGACGGGGTGCGCCTCTTCACCCCGGAGTTGGTGGCCGAGGCGACCCGGGTGCAGTACGACGGCCCGGACCTGCTGCTGGAGAGCCGGACCCGGTGGACCCTCGGCATGCAGTGCGAGGAGGACGGAAGCTGGGGCATGGGCGGCATCGGCGGCAGTTGCGCCTGGGCCGACCCGGTCCGGGGCTACACCCTGGCGTACACCACCGGCCGGCTCGCCGCGTTCGACCGCGTCGAGGCGCTCGTCGACGCCCTGCACTCCTGCCTGTGAGGCGGTGCCTCCTGCCGCTTAGCCCGCTGCGGTGGTAGCAGGGGACCCCTGTTACTCAAAAATCACCTGCAAGGTGCCCTTGCAACCACCTCAGCAAATACCTCAGCGACCACCTCGGCGAGCACCTCGGCAACCACCTCAGCCGGACGGGACGGGCTGGCCGGCGGGCAAGGCCCGGGGGCCGGGTACGACGACCGGGGTGCCGGCCGGGGTCAGCAGCGACCGCGCGGCCACCGCCAACCGTCGCCGCTGCGGCACGAGCGCCCGCCGGCTGAACACGTCGTAGTCCTGGGCGGCGACCTCGTCGAGGATGCCGCCGTAGAGGGCGTACGCGGTCCGCAGGCACGCCTGTGAGGCAGGGTCGAGCAGCACGATCCCGGGTGCGGCGGCCGCGTAGTGGGCCTGGGCGCGGCTGACCTCGTACTCGATCAGGTCCCGGATCCTCGGGGTGGCTCGGCCCTGGGTCTTTGCCGCGACCAGGTCTTCCCGGGTCACGTCGAACTTGGTCAGGTCCTCGTCGGGCAGGTAGGTGCGGCCCCGGTCGAGGTCCTCGGCGACGTCCCGGACGAAGTTGGTGAGTTGGAAGGCGAGGCCGAGCTGGCGGGCCGGTTCGCGGGCGGCGACCGGGTCGGAGCTGCCGAGGATCGGCAGCATCATCGTGCCGATGACGGCGGCCGAGCCCTCCATGTAGTCGAGCAGGTCGTCGTAGGTGCGGAAGGACGTGACGGTCAGGTCCATCGTCATGCTGTGCAGGAACGACGCGAAGTCGGCCCGGTCCAGGTCGAAGACGGCGATGGTGTGCAGAACGGCCGGTAGCAGCGGGTCGTCCACCGGTTCGCCGTGCAGGCCGGCGAGGAACCGGGCGGTCCACTCGTCGAGCCGGGCGGCGCGCTCGGCCGGGGACAGCTCGTCGGTGCGGTCGACGATCTCGTCGGCGTACCTGGTGAACCCGTACAGGGCGTGGACGTGTCGCCGTTTCCAGGCGGGGAGCAGACGGGTGGCGAGATAGTAGGTGCGGCCGTGACGCCTGTGCACCTCACGGCACCGGTCGTAGGCGGCGGCGAGGTCCGTGTCCACCGACCCTCCTCGGAATCGACGCGCCAATCGACGCAACTCGTAACCCTAGGGTACGCTCGCCCCCATGACCAACGACGCGGTCGCCGGCAACGCCCTCGACAGCACGGCCGAAAGGGGATGAGGGTGCGGACGGTGGACGGACGTACCGACCGGGTCGTGGTGGTCGGCGCGGGGCTGGGGGGCCTGGCCTGCGCGTTGCACCTGGCCGGCAGCGGTCGGCAGGTCACCGTGCTGGAACGCGAGCCGGTGCCCGGTGGTCGGGCGGGCCGGCTCGGCGTCGACGGGTACGAGTTCGACACCGGCCCGACCGTGCTCACCATGCCCGAGCTGATCGCCGAGGCGCTCGGCGCGGTCGGCGAGGAGTTGGCCGACTGGGTGGAGCTGACTCCGCTCGACCCGGCGTACCGCGCGTACTACCCGGACGGTTCGACGCTCGACGTGATCACCGACACCACCCGGATGGCGGCGGAGATCTCCCGGGTCTGCGGTCCACGGGAGGCCGACGGATACCTCCGTTTCGTCGACTACGCCCGCGAGCTGTGGCGGCTGGAACGGGCCGACTTCATCGAGCGCAACCTCGACGCCCCGACCGACCTGCTCACCGGCAACCTGCTGAAACTGCTGGCCAACGGGGCGTTCCGCCGACTCCACACCAAGATCAGCCAGTTCTTCCGGGATCCCCGTACCCAGCGGATCTTCTCCTTCCAGGCGATGTACGCCGGCCTCGCCCCCCACGACGCGCTGGCCATCTACACGGTCATCGCGTACCTCGACTCGGTGGCCGGGGTGTACTTCCCGCGCGGCGGCGTCCACGCGGTCTCCCGTGGGCTGGCCGGCGCCGCCGAGAAGCACGGCGTCCAGATCCGGTACGGCACCACCGTCGAGCGGGTCGAGACGGCCGGCGGCCGGGCCACCGGGGTACGCACCACCGACGGCGAGCGGATCCCGGCCGACGTGGTCGTGCTCAACCCGGACCTGCCGGTGGCGTACCGCGACCTGCTCCCCCCGGGCCGCCAACGCCGGCTCACCTACTCGCCGTCCTGCGTGGTGCTGCACGTCGGGTCGAAGCAGGGGTACGGCCGGATCGCCCACCACAACATCCACTTCGGCCGTCCCTGGAAGGGCACCTTCGACGAGGTGATCCGGCGGGGCGAGCTGATGACCGACCCGTCCCTGCTGGTCACCAACCCGAGCCGGACCGACCCCTCGGTCGCCCCCGCCGGCCGGCACACCTACTACGTGCTCGCCCCGGTGCCGAACCTCGACCGGGCACCCTTCGACTGGCGCGGCGGTCTGGCCCGCCGCTACGCCGACCAACTGATGGCGACCCTGGAGGAGCGCGGCTACGTCGGGTTCACCGACGGCGTCGAGGTGTGCGAGGTGGTCACCCCGGCCGAGTGGGCCGCGCAGGGCATGGCCGCCGGTACCCCGTTCGCCGCCGCGCACAGTTTCCTGCAAACCGGCCCGTTCCGGCCGTCGAACCTGCACCGCACCCTGCCCAACGTGGTCTTCGTCGGATCAGGCACCCAGCCGGGCGTCGGGGTGCCGATGGTGCTGATCTCCGGCAAGCTCGCCGCCAGCCGCATCACTGGAGGTGCCCCCCGTGACCTCCCGTGAGACCCATTTGGTCGAACTGGTCCGCCAGGACGGCAGCCCGGTCGGCACGGCCACCGTGGCCGAGGCCCACCAGCCGCCGGGCCGGCTGCACCGGGCCTTCTCGGTGCTGCTGGTCGACCCGTCCGGGCGGGTGCTCCTGCAACGGCGGGCCGCCGCCAAGACCCGCTTCCCGCTGCGCTGGGCGAACTCCTGCTGTGGTCACCCGGCCCCGGGCGAGTCGCTGACCGAGGCCGCCAATCGGCGGCTGGGCGAGGAGCTCGGCACCGGCCCGGTGGAGCTGACCGAGGTCGGGGTGTACGTCTACTACGCGGAGGATCCGGCCACCGGCCGGGTCGAGTTCGAGTACGACCACGTACTCCGCGCCGAGGTGCCCGCCGACCTCCCGCTCCGGCCGGACACCGCCGAGGTCGCCGAGGTCCACTGGGTCGACCCCGTACGCCTGGCGGCGGAACTCGACGCCAATCCCCGCGCGTACGCGCCGTGGCTCGGTGGGGTGGTGAACCGTCTGCTGCGACCCGGCGGACCCGGACCCGACGAGGCCGGAGCCAGCAGCCCCGGGCCTGACGAAGCCGGCGCTCCGGCCGACGACGCGTCGGAGTGGCCGGGTGGCCGATGAAGCGCTGAGCGCGGGAGCCGTGGCACGTCGCCTCGGGGTCGCGGTGACCACCCTGCGCACCTGGCACCAGCGCTACGGCCTCGGCCCCAGCGAGCACGTCCCCGGCCACCACCGCCGCTACACCACGGCCGACCTCGCCCGGCTGGAGATCATGCGCCGGCTCACCACCGAGGGGGTCACCCCGGCCGAGGCGGCCCGCTGGGCCCGGCGGTCCCCGGCCGAAGCGCCGCCGGTGGAACGGAGCTCCACCAACGTCCGGGACGGCGGCGGGGCGACCATCCCGGTCGGTCGGGCCGGTCCAGCCGCCCGGGGGCTGGCCCGCGCCGCCATGCGGCTGGACGCGGCCGCCGTCCGCAGGGCGATCGAGGAGTCGCTCGCCACCGACGGCGTGGTCGGCACCTGGGATGGGCTGCTCCGGCCGGTGCTCGTCGGTATCGGCGAGCGGCACGGCGCGACATCCGCGTTGATCGAGGTGGAGCACCTCTTCTCCCGCTGCGTGTCGGAGGCGCTGGCGGTGGTCACCCGGGCCGCCCCGACCAGCGGACCGCCCCGGCTCCTGCTCTCCTGCGCCGACGAGGAACAGCACACCCTGCCCCTGGAGGCGCTCGCCGCCGCACTCGCCGAGGCGGGCGTCGGTTGCCGCATGCTCGGCGCGCGGGTACCGGTCCCGGCGTTGGTCGCGGCGGTCACCCGGACCGCCCCGGACGCCCTCGTGCTCTGGTCACACCTCCACGACACCGCCGATCCGGCCCAGCTCGCCGCGGCGCTCGCGGTGCCCCACCGGCCCCTGCTGGTGCTCGCCGCCGGTCCTGGCTGGGGGGACGACGCCCTCCCGGCGGGGGTGGTCCGACCGGTGTCCCTGGTCGAGGCGGTCTCGCTGGCTCTCGCAGTACGCGACTCGCTGGACCGGTCGCCACTCGACCGACCGGGGGTGTCACCCCCAGCGGACGGGGCGTAACGTCGGGGCCCCCGACACCCCTCCCGGGAGCGACGACGATGACGCCACGTGCCCTGGCCGCGGCCGGTGCCGCCCTGCTGCTCCTCCTCGCCGGCTGCGGCGAGCAGACCGGGGTCCACTCCGTCGGTCCGGCCGCTCCGGTCTTCTCCCAGCCCGCCGAGACACCACCGGCCGGCGACCCGACGCCGTCCGGCGTGCCGAGCCCCTCGCCGTCCACGCCGAAGGCCAGTCCGAAGCCGACCCGCACCGCGCTGCCGACGGGGTTGCGCCGGAGCACCGGCACCCGAGGGGTCGCGCTCACCTTCGACGACGGCCCGGACCCGGTCTGGACGCCGAAGGTGCTGGACCAGTTGCGCCGGCACCGGGTCACCGCCACCTTCTGCGTGGTGGGCACCCAGGTCCGGCAGCACCCCGGTCTGGTGGCCAGGATCGTGCGCGAGGGACACCAGCTCTGCAACCACAGTTGGCGGCACGACGTGGACCTGGGCAGCCGATCCCGATCCGCGATCCGCGCCGACCTGGACCGCACCACCCGGGCGATCCGGGCGGCGGCGCCCGGCGCGAAGGTCCCCTTCTACCGCCAGCCGGGCGGCCGGTGGACACCCGAGGTGGTGGCGGTGGCCCGGGACCTCGGCATGACCCCGCTGCACTGGACCGTCGACCCGAGGGACTGGGCGAAGCCGACAGCCGCGACGATCACCGCGCGGGTACGGAGCGGACTCCGTCCCGGCTCGGTGGTGCTACTGCACGACGGGGGCGGGAACCGGGCCGCCACGGTGGCCGCCTGCCCGGCGATGATCGCCGACATCAAGCGGCGGTACGGCGTGACCAGGCTGCGTTGACCCCCGCTGACCTGCGGTTCCAGGCGACGGGGATACCGATTTTGTCGACCACTGGCTCATGACATATGCTTTGCAGGCCTCCGGCGGGGCCGGATGGGAGCAAGTCCGCTAAGAGTTGCGAGTGTGCAATGATGGCGGGGCCGCCCTCATCGTCTAGCGGCCCAGGACGCCGCCCTTTCAAGGCGGTAGCACGGGTTCGAATCCCGTTGGGGGCACGATCCGGCTCAGCCGGAGGCAGTACGAGCAAGGTCCTGTGGAGCAGTTGGAGTGCTCGCCGCCCTGTCAAGGCGGAGGTCGCGGGTTCAAGTCCCGTCAGGACCGCCAACGCCGACGCCGCGTCTCACCGCGCGGCGTTCTGCGTCGGGGGAGTAAACTCACCCGGGTACGGCCAGGTAGCTCAGTTGGTACGAGCGTCCGACTGAAAATCGGAAGGTCGGCGGTTCGACCCCGCCCCTGGCCACATAGCCTTTCGCCGGGCTACAGCAACGCCGATCAGCGGAAACGCCGGTCGGCGTTTTGCTTTGCGCCCCAAAGTGGCCGGCTGTCTGGTCTGCCCCTTGTTGACCCCGGAATCCCGCTTATGCTCCGCCGATGGCTATCTCTCCCTACCTCCGGGGTCTACGTACGAAGGTCGGGCAACAGCTGTTGATGCTGCCCTCGGTCAGTGGCGTGGTATTCGACGAAGACGAAATCCTCCTCGTGCAACGCGCCGACAACGGGTGCTGGTCACTGCCAGCAGGAGCGGTCGAGCCAGGCGAGCAACCCGCAGTCGCCGTCATCCGTGAGGTCCAGGAAGAGACCGGGGTACAAGTCGTCGTCCAGAGCATCGCGGGCGTCGCGCTCTACCCTCGCACCTACCCCAACGGCGATATCTGCCAGTACATGAACGTCTGGTTCCGCTGCCGTCCGGTCGCTGGCCGAGCCCGGGTCAACGACGACGAGGGTCTGGCCGTCCGGTGGTTTCCTGTCCGGGCGCTGCCAGAGACGGAACCGACCGCCAAGCTCCGGATCGAAACTACCCTCGCCAACCCTGAGGGCGCCTGGTTCGCTCGCCCTGGTGAGCAGCACGAGGCGCTGACAATGTCCGGCAGTGGATGGCCCAGCCAGACGATCGCTAGTGCCTCGCCTTGAACGTTGATCGTGTAATCGGCCGGCTCCGGAAAGTGTCGTACCGGTGGTGTTGGCTGTGTCCTATGCCTCGTCGTCGGGATCCTGGTGCGCTGCGGGTGGTGCATCGCACTGCCCGTGTCGGGTTGCGGGTGACGTCGGGGCAGCGGCGGCGGTGTTTCGGGTTGCTGCGTTCGCACCCTGCTGTGTGAGGGTGGCCGCCTGTTCCTCGACGTGACCGCCGAAGTCCCGATCACGGTCTACCCGCCTGGTGAGGGGCCGGACCCCGGCCGGGTGGCCGGCATCGACGTGGGCATCATCCATCCGTTCGCGGTGGCTGGTCCTGGTGGGGAGGCGTTGTTGGTGTCGGGGCGGGCGATCCGCGCCGAGCACCGCATGCACCTCGCCGACACCAAAGCCCGCCAACGTGCCGTCGCCCGCCGAGCACCGAAACCCGGCCAGCGCGGATCACGCCGATGGCGGAAGTACCGGGCTCGGGTCCGGCGGGTGGAGGGGCGGCATCGGCGGCGGGTGCGGCAGGCCCAACACGAGGCCGCCCGCACCGTCATCACCTGGGCCGTCAACCAGCGGGCCGGGGTACTCAAGGTCGGCGACCCGCGCGGCGTCCTCGACCTCCAGGCCGGGCGAAGGCACAACCTGCGGCTACGGCAATGGCAGATCGGCCGCCTCCTACAGATCCTCACCGACAAGGCCACCCTCGCGGGTATCACCGTGCACCTGGTGGACGAGCGCGGCACGTCCTCGACCTGCCCCGCCTGCCGCAAGCGGGTGCCGAAGCCGCGTGGGCGGACGCTGTCGTGCCCGCATTGCCAGTTCTCCGGTCACCGTGACGTGGTCGCGGCGGCCAGCATCGCCACCCGCACACCGGGCGGCGGACCCACCACCCCCAGCAGCACGCGCATTGTGTTGCCGGGGGTGGTCACGCACCGTCGAGTCGGCCGGCACCTACCCGGCGTTGGTCGGTCCCGACGTGACCCCCGCCGCCCACCCGGCAGCGCGAGAGTCAGAATGGCCCGCTGTGGCCCGCCCCACCAATCGGTGGGGAGTCGCTCGCCCAACCAGCGAGGATCCACAACAACCCACCGGAAACCCGGTGAACGTTAGTGGACACAGCACTAGCCACACTGGTCCCATTCCCGGATAGGTGCCGAGAAACTGCGCTTGGCCGTGCCGTCGGGTGCGCCGATCAAACCGCATACGTTCCGGGCGGTCCGGCCGCGCCGGTGCGCCACCTTCAGGGCCCGAGAGAGAACCCGGTGGCTGCGGCTACTCGGCGGCCGGGACCAGCCAGTCGCGGTTCCAGTGCCGTGATCTACGTCGACGGCTATCAGTACGCACCGTCGCCGAGATCGCCGTCCGGTCCGGGGTCTCGATAGGCTGAGGCCCATCCTGCAGTCGATCGCGCTGGAGACGACATGTGGTGGTCGGGCGCCGGCATCCTGGCAGTCATCTTGCCTGCTGTCACGGTCGCCGTGGGATACCAGCTCGGCGGCTACCCCGGCGTACCCGTCGGCTTCCTCGTGGCCGGCATCGCGACGTGGTTCGTCGGGCGGCGGATGAACCGCACCGACGACCCAAAGACCTACCACAATGAACACAGCTTGTACTCGATCCCCATGCAGTACTGGGCGTTCCTCTGGGCTTTCTTTGCGCTGACGCAGACCGTTCTAGGACTCCTCGGGAAGGCGGGCTGGCAGCAGGAGTGACGGCCGTAGCAACCTAGGAAGATACGCTCGGACCATGGCCACCCGCGGCCCGCTTTGATCACCTGAGCTTCCACGATCTGCGGCACACCGGGCAGATCCTCGCCGCGCAGACCGGGGCGACCCTGGCTGCACGGCTGCCCCGGCACATCACCATGCGGAGCTAGGCGATGGTCAGTGCCGGACCCGGACGGACCATCCCAACGCAGTCATGGCGAGAAGTAGTGCCACGGCGAACAGGGCACGTCCGACCGCGACGGGCACGGGGAGGAGAAACGGTGCCTGCTGGATGAGCCCACTCGCACCGATCAGGGCGAGCGTGCCACCGTAGCGGACGGGCTGGGGTCGCTGGCGCGTCGTCAAGCGCGCACCCCGCACCCAGGCCACCGGAAACCGTCGCGTCACCGCGACACGCACGCCGAGTGTGACCATGACAAGGCCGAGAACCACGGTGCCGAGGCTCAGGGCGATCGACACCGGATCCGGGCCATCCACGCTCATGCGGCCATCATGCAAGCAATGTCAAGGCGGAGTTTATGTGCCGGTACCAGGCGTCGTGTCGGCGGCTGACGGGGTGGTGCTGATCGCGTCGCGTACCTCTTCGACCAGCTCACGCATCGCGGTCTCGGCGCCCCGGGCGTCGCCGGCCGCAACGCAGTTCGCGACCTGGTCGTGCAGGTCGAGCGCCACCGGCCGGGGACATTTCGGCATCAGGCCGTGCTCGGTCCGTCCGGCGAGCACCTCGGCGATCACGCCGGTCAGCGCGGTGAACATCTCGTTGAGGCACGCCTGCAACAGCAGCGAGTGGAACTCGACATCGACAGCCAGGAACGCGTCGAGTTCGCCCGCCTCGCCGAGTTGTCGCATCCGCGTGGCGAGCGTGCGCAGCCGCTCGCGCTCGTCTGCGGTGGCGTGCCGGGCGGCGCCCGCAGTGGCGAGTGGCTCGACGGCCACCCGCAGGTCGGTGAGGGTACGTAGCTGGTCGGCGCGGCCGGGGCCGTCGAGACGCCAGCGGATGACCCGTGGGTCGAGCACCCGCCAGCGGTGCATCGGCTGCACCACTAGGCCGACGCGGCGGCGGGAGGCGACCAGGTTCAGCGATTCGAGGACGCGCATCGCCTCCCGCATCACGGTCCGCGAGACGCCGAAGCGCTGTTGCAGCTGCTCCAGGGTGAGTGCCGTACCGGGAGCGTGCTGCCCGCCGGTGATCTCCAGCCCGAGGGCGTCGAGCACAGCGCCGTGCAGCACGGGCGCCGCGGCCCGCGCCGCGTCGCGACTCGCCTCGGCCATCAAGGGATCCCCGATCACTTTGTCCTGTTGAGAGGTTAGCGGGCACCCGCCGCGTCCCGGTCGGCGACCGGCTCCAGCATCCCCAAAGGTGTGACCAATCTATTTACAAAGATATCACCTTTGTGTGACGATCACGTCAACCACCAGGTGGACGACGCGCGACGACCCGACACGGCCGCGCACCGTGACGAGTCCGACGGCGACGGCCGCCCATCCCCACACCGGACGATGTGGACCGGCTCACGCACGGCCGGGGGCGAACCGTCACCTCGCCACGTCCACCGCCGGTCACCGGAGCGGCCTCCTCCGAACGCTTCGTCGACCAGCCGATGAAGGGAAAGCACATGCCCCTTACACACCCCCGAACAGCGCCGATACGCCGGCTCCGCCAAGGACTGACCGTGTCGCTCGCTACCGGTCTGACAGTCGCCGCCAGTGCCGTCACCGCACCCGCCGCGACCGCGGCACCGGCCCCGGATCTCGGACCGAAGGTCGTCCACACCAACCAGGCGCCGACCGGCCACTCGGTCACCTTCAGGTACCAGGCACCCGCCGGCGTCGAGTCGGTCCAGATCTACGGCGAGTGGTGGTTCTCGAAGGCGGACAGCGTCACCTGCCAGGGTTGCGGTGACGCCCGGCCCGGCGGTCAGTGGCAGCCGGGTGACATCCTGGCCGACCCATGGCGCGCACTGCCGATGGAGAAGGGAGCGGACGGCGTGTGGACGTTCACCACGCCGCTGCCCTCCGGCACCTTCCGGTACGCGTTCGCGCACGACTGCGCCAGCCCCACCGCCAGCGGCTGCACCCTGCACCCCGACCCGGTCAACCCGCTCGAGGTGCTGCCCCACGCCGAGGCCACCGGCGCGCGGCTCAGCCGCGTCTACGTCCCGAACAGCAGGCGTTTCCCCACCTACGACAACGACTACCAGGCGCCGGTCGCCGGCAACCGGGCGGGCAAGCTGGAGCAGCGGTGGTACGACTCCCCGCTGTCCACCAGTCCAGTGGGCAAGCACGACATCGTCGTCTACCTCCCGCACGGTTACGACCCGAACCGCTCCACCCCGTACCCGACCCTGTACCTCAGCCATGGCGGGGGCGGAAACGCCACCGACTGGACCGTGGAGGGCGTGGCCCACCAGATCCTGGAGAACGCCGTCCGGGACGGCGCGGCACAGTCGATGGTCATCGTCTCCACCGACTTCAACGGCCTGCCGAACGGCAATCAGGGCTACGTCGACGAACTGCGGGACAACGTCATCCCCTTCGTCGAGCAGAACTACCACGTCTCCACTCGCGCCGCCGACCGCGCCTTCGGTGGGTTGTCCGCGGGCGGCGCCCGCGCCGTCACGCTCCTCTACGACAACACCGACCTGGTCGGCTACCACGCCGCCTGGGGCGCGGCCGGCGGCTCGGTGACGCCGACGCAGGAGCAGATCGACCGGATGAAGGCCGTGACCGGTGGCATCCACGTCGGCACCGGACTCCAGGACTGGCTGATCGACATCGCCCCGAACTCGCTCGCTCGGACCGAGAACTGGCGGGCCGCCGGCATCGACGTCACCGAGCACAACGTCGACGGTGTGCACGTCTGGGACATCTGGCGGCAGATGCTCAACGACTACCTCCGCACCGTGGCGTTCCGTACCACCACCACCAGCCTGGCGGTCGACACCACCCCGGCCGGCAACTCGCACCGCACCGGGGTCACCGCGACCGCCGAGGTGAACCCGGTGAGCACCAGCGACCGCGCGCCGTCCGGCAAGGTCGACTTCTACGCGGGCGACAGGTACCTCG
The DNA here is from genome assembly GCF_900090325.1 of Micromonospora pallida. Taxonomy (NCBI): domain Bacteria; kingdom Bacillati; phylum Actinomycetota; class Actinomycetes; order Micromonosporales; family Micromonosporaceae; genus Micromonospora; species Micromonospora pallida. The sequence goes on from NZ_FMHW01000002.1 coordinate 5,744,368, forward strand.
GCTCCGCACCGGTCCGCGACGGGGTCGCCCAGTTCAAAGGCACGGTCAGCGGCGGCCTGGACCAGCCGGTGACCGCCCGCTACCAGGGCGACAGCCTGTACAACGCATCGGACAGCACGGCGGCGAACGCCAGCTGACCCGACGCCCGGACGCGGCCCGTGGTGGCACCCTCAACGGGTGCCCCCACGGGCCGCTGTCACCATATCCACCGTAATCACATCGGCGATGGTCGAGCAGATGTGGTCGCGACATCGCCCCATGTGGCACGGCTGTCCCGGCACATCACCACGCGTAACTAGTCCCGCCGCAGGAGGTACCACCCCAACGAAGCCCCCGCGAGCAACAGGGCCACCACTAGCAATGCGAATCCGACCGGGAAGGGCATAGGAACGAGGAACGGTGCTTGCTGAATCAGCAGGCTCGCACCGATCAGCGCCTGGCCGCCGCCGATGCGGACGGGCTGGGACCGTTGGCTCGCCGGTAGGCGCGCAACCCGGATCCAGGCTGCGGGGAACCGTCGTGACGCGGCCACGCGCGCCCCGAACACGACCATGGCAAGGCTGAGGGCCACGATCACGAGGCGGAAGGCGATCCAGAACGGGTCCGGGTCTGTCACGCTCATGTGGCCCATCGTCCAAAGTGGCGTCAAGTTGGCCGGCCCGCCCGACCCTCAGTGCGTGCCGCCGAGGTTGAGGATGACCACCCCGGCGATGACCAGGCCGACGCCGAGGATCTTGACGGGGCTGAGCGGCTCCCCGAGGAAGACGGCGCCGATGCCGACGATGGCGGCGGTACCGAGGCCGGACCACATGGCGTAGGCGACGCCGACCGGGATCTCCTTCACCGCCTGGGAGAGGAGGGCGAACGCCGCCACGTAGGCCACGACCAACGCGACGGTCGGCCCCAGCCGGGTGAATCCCTGGGTCGCCTTCAACAGGCTCGTCCCGATCACCTCGGCCGTGATCGCGCCCAGGAGAAACAGGTACGCCACCACCACTTCCCTTCCCAACGACGCAGCAGACGGTACCGGGCAGACGAGTACGGGGCAGACGTGCCCGGTCGCCGACGGGTGACCCGGCTGGCATCGCCCGGCGGGGCCGGCCGGGAGACACCCGTGGTGTTCCCATGCCGTCGAGGGGACAGCGGCAGTCCGGGGCGGTGGTTTACGTACTTGTGATCGACAAGCGTGGTCGCCTCGGCGACAGCGTAAGGGGGTGCTTTCTTGATGCTTTTTATCCGGGTTTCGGCAGGCCACCCGACACCTTTTCGGGCACGAGGGTCGCTGCACGTCGCGGCGGCAGCCGGTAGGGTCCGGGCCTATGGGGCAGGAGATCGCTGAGCCGGACGCCGTCCGTCAGGACGTCGACCGATTCTCCCTTCGCAGCACTCTTCTCGTCCCCGCCTCACCGGAGGAGGCGTTCACGGCCTTCACCGAGCTGGCCAACTGGTGGGTCGCCGAGTACACCTGGTCCGGGCCGGACTTCCTCACCGAGCTGGGCATCGAGCCCCGCGCCGGCGGCATGCTCTACGAGATCGGCCCGCACGGATTCCGGGCCGACTGGGGGCGCGTCATCACCTGGGATCCGCCCCGCCGGTTGCTCTTCGTCTGGCAGATCGGACCGGACCGGGTCCCCGTACCCGACCCCTCCCGGGCCAGTGAGGTCGAGGTGGTGCTCGAGGTGGACGGTCCGGGCCGCACCCGGGTCACCGTCGAGCACCGGAAGTTCGACCGGCACGGCACCGCCGCCGAGGGCTACCGGCAGGCGATGACCGAGGGGTGGCAGGACATGCTCACCCGCTACCTGCACTCCGTCCGGCGCCGCCCGCACTTGGCCTGACCGCCTGCACCTGGTCTGACCGGCCACGCCGGCCCACGCCGCACCGCGGACGGCCTGGCGTGAACGAACCGGTCAGCGCTGTCCGAGCGTGCGGCGGACCGACCCGGTCAACGCCGTCCGAGCGCGCGGCGGGCCGACCCGGTCAGCGTCATCCGAGTGCGCGGTGGGCCGGCCGGCCGACCGTCGGTGTGCCCAGATCGGCCCGGCGGCCGGCGTCCACCCCAGCGGAGTAACCGGTGCCGGCCAACCGCCGGGGCCCGGCGGTACGCAGCCGGGGGTACACCTCGGCGAGTCGCCGCTGCACCCGGTCCGACCGGTCGACGAGCACCAGGGCCACCGAGGGGCCGTCCGCCGCCGCGACCTCGACCGCCGCCGCCTCGGCCGCCCGCAGCCGCTCCCCGACCGACTGCGCGAACCCGGCCAGCCAGGACCGGCGGAAGGCGGCGGGGTGCGCGCCGGCCGGCACCGCCGTACCGGCCAGGCCGTGCGCGGCCTGCACCAGCAACGACGTGAAGAGCAGGTCGACCCGCTCCAGGTCACTGGCGAACCCGAAAAGGTGCATGGTGAAGCCGTTGCCCTCGCGCCGCCGTACGCAGCGGCACCGCAGCGGGTCCGCGACCGCCGCGAGCAACCCGGCCTTGTCCCGGGCGTACGGGGCGACGACGTCCACCACCCGGTCACCCACCGGGTCGGTGGCCGGATCGCGGGCGGCAAGCAATGCCCGGTCCACGCCGTAGCGGGCGATCAACTCGGTCGCCTTGGCGGTCAGGGCGGCCGACTCGGCGGGGGTGCAGGCCGGGTCCTCCGCCTTGGCGAGCAGTTTGCGCACCTTGCTGAGCATGGCGTCGGACATGTCACCACAGCTATCACACCGGCCGGCGGCGACCCGCCTCCCACCAGCCACCACACCGAACGGTGGCGGACCCACTTCCTGGCGGCCGGCGGGGCAGCGGTCCAGCACATTGATCAGTAGCATCGTCACGGTTCGCGCAGGATCGACCGCCCCCGGTCAGTCCATGGTTGGAGAAGCCCATGTCATCCCCGGTCGCTCCCCTACTGGCCGCCGCGACGACGGTCGCGCTGCTGGCCGTCGCCGCACCCGCCCAGGCCGCCCCCGCCGCCAACCTCGGCAGCCAGGCAACTTGCTACGGCACCACGAGCCGGTCCTACTTCCAGACCGGCGGCTGGGGCGGTCAGGCCGGCCCCTACCGGACCAGCACCCGCTGCGTCGACATCAACGTCCGGAACGCCAGCGCCTTCGGCACCCAGGCCTGCGTGATCTTCATCGACCGGACCAGCAACTGCAACTACTGGACGTACCTACCGGCCAACTCCGGTTGGACGACGGTCGCGACCAACGTCAAGGACGGGGTCAACTTCAAGGTCCGCTTCTCGAACAGCAAGTATGAGTACGAACCGCTGATCGCGTACCACGCCTACTGACCGGCGGGCGGGTGCTTCGGGCCGTAGAGGGTGGCCACCGCCGAACCGGCCAGGGTGAGCAGGCAGTCGGGGAGCAGCCCGTCGGCGATCGCGGCGCCGAAGAGCGCCTCGCCGGTCTCCGGGTCGCGGTTGGCGTACGCGCTGAGGAAACGGGCCACCCAGCGGGTGTCGTAGTTGGCCTGGTCGATGCCGGGAAAGTCGAGGGCGGCCATACCGGCGGGCACGTCGTCCCCGACCATCGTGGCGGCGAGGCACCAGGCCACCCCGTACACCCCGGCCACACCGGACCGGTCGACCACGGCATCGAAGGTTCCCACCACGGCGTCACCGTCTCCGGCAAGGGCGGAGCGCAGGACGGCTGCCGCGTCGTCATGCGTCTGCTGGGGCAAGTCGGTCACGCGGCGAACAGTACGGGACTGCGTCAAGTGATCACCACGCAGTGCCGACGGGTCGACCACCCTCCGTGTCGTACCTGACAGAGCAGTACAACGGTCCGGCCTCAACGGTCCGGCCTGACAGTCCCGCCGATCGGGAACGCACGCTAATGTGCGCAGCGGACCTTCGCCTGAGGGGAACGACGATGATGCGCGTATCACGCGGCTCGCGAGTCGCCACGCTGGCGGCCTGCGTGACGCTCCTGCTCTCCGCCGCCGCGTGTGGCACGGAGCAGCCCGAGGAGGCCGGCGACGAGAGCCAGCAGGTACGGCTCTACGGCAACGACGGCAACATGCTCAACACGTTCCCGAACGAGTTGAAGGACCGTGCCGACCTCGTCAACGGGATGAAGGGCACCACCCCGATGACCCCGCTGCCGGAGGACTTCAAGACACGGCTCCGCGCGGTCAACCCGGACCTGCGGGACTTCCTCTACGCCGCCGAGGCGTACGACGCGGTGATGATCAGCGCGCTCGCCACCCAGCTCGCCGGCACCACCGACCCCGCTGCCATCGCCAAGCAGGTCATCGGCGTGACCAACGAGGGCCAGCGCTGCGACGACGCGGTCAACTGCCTGAAGCTCGCCCGGGCCGGGCAGGACATCGAGTACCGCGGTGTCTCGTTGACCCGGGCCGGCTTCACCGACGCCGGTGAGCCGGCCACCGCCAGCTACGCCACCGTGCACTTCGACGACGAGAAGCTCAACGACGCCAAGACCGAGTTCGTCGGTGCGGGTGACGACTCCCAGGCGAGCACCACGGCCCCACCGAAGGGACGCAAGCCGCGCGGCGACACCGGCGCGCCGCTGACCCTGGGTGGCCTGCTGCCGCGGACCGGGCCGGCCTCCGGGGCCTACCCGCCGCAGGCCACCGGGGCCGCCCTGGCGGTACGGGAGATCAACGCCGCCGGCGGCGTGCTCGACGAGCCGGTGGTTTGGATCGACGGGGACGACGGCACCAACCCCGACGTCGCCCGGGCCACCCTGGCCGCCCACGTCAAGAAGAACGTGCAGGTCATCATCGGCGCGGGTACCTCCGGCGTCTCCAAGGCGATCCTGCCGGACGTGGTGGCCGCCGGGCTGGTGATGTTCTCCCCGGCGAACACCGACGCCAGCCTGACCACGATCGAGGACAAGGGCCTCTACTTCCGCACCGCCCCGCCGGACAGCCTCCAGGGCCAGGCGCTCGCCGACGTGATCATGCGTGACGGGCCGCGTAAGGTCGCCCTGATCGCCCGAAAGGACTCCTACGGCGAGGGCCTCCAGGGCTACGTCCGCACCGAGCTGGAGCGGGCCGGTCTCGGGGGCGACAAGGTCAAGCTCCTCACCTACGACCCGCCGGCGGACTCCGACGCCCCGCCGGTCGACTTCACCGCCGGTGCCCGGGAGATCAAGGAGTTCGGCGCGGACGCCGTGCTGCTCATCGGCTACGCCGAGTCGGCCGCGGTGATCCTCGCGCTGCACGAGGCGGGCGTACGGATCCAGCAGTGACGCTGGGGGCGGGTGTCCGCCCCCAGCCCACGGCTACCGGGATCGTCGTCGCTCCAGGAAGTCGGTCATCCGCCGGTACTTCTCGTCGTCCTCGAAGAGCACCGCCTGGCTGACCAGGTCCAGGTGCGGGTGGGCCGCCGCCGGCGCGTCGACCGCCAGCTTGGTCAGCCGCAGCGCCAACGCCGAGCCCTTCGCCATCTCGTCGAGCAGTTCGTGCGCACTGGCCAGCAGCGCTTCCGGCTCCGGCACCACCCGGTTGACGAGTCCGATCCGCAGTGCCTCCTCGGCGTCCACCCGCCGGCCGGTGAAGAGCAGTTCCTTCGCCCGCGCCTCGCCGACCAGCGCCGGCAACCGGTGGGTCGCGCCCGCGCCGGCCAGGATGCCCAGCCGCACCTCCGGCTGGCCGAAGACCGCACGCGCCGTGCACACCCGCAGATCGCAGGCGTACGCCAGCTCCGCGCCGCCGCCGAGCGCGGGCCCGTCCACAGCCGCCACGGTCGGCATCGGCAGCGCCCGGATCCGGGCGAAGGCCGCCGAGTTGATCGCGGCGAGCGCGTCCAGCCGACCCCGCTCACGGAGCTGACCGATGTCCGCGCCACCGGCGAAGATCCCGTCGGTGCCGCCGGTGAGCAGCAGCAGCCGGGGACGAGCCTCCAGTTCGGCGCACACCTCGTGCAGTTGCCGGATCAGGTCCACGTCGATGGCGTTGCGCTTCTCCGGCCGGTCCAGCGTCACCACCATCCGGTCCGACCGTTCCTCGATCCGCAGACTCGCTCGCCCTGCGTCTGCGGCCCCGGTCCCGTCGCTCACTGCTGTGCCCGCCTTCCGTTCGCGACCGCGGGGCTCGCAAGCTCACTCCTCGCGCTCACTGCTTCACCCCGTCCACCCAGCGGTAGAAGCCCTGGCCGGACTTCTTGCCGAGCCGGCCCTCGGCGACCATCTCCACGAGCAACGGCGGCGGCGCGAAGCGGTCCCCGTACGCGGTCTGGAGGGTGCGGGCGATGTCCAGCCGCACGTCCAGGCCGACCATGTCGGTCAGCTCCAGCGGCCCGACCGGGTGCCGGTAGCCGAGCACCATCGCCTTGTCGATGTCGGCGGGGCTGGCCACCCCGTCGGCGACCATCCGGATCGCCTCCAGCCCGAGGGCGACCCCGAGCCGGGAGGTGGCGAAGCCGGGCAGGTCGCGTACCACGACGGGGTCCTTGCCCAGCCGACGGGCGAGCGTGACGGCCGTGTCGGTGGTCTCCGGCGCGGTGGCCGGGCCGACCACGACCTCCAGCAGCGCCATCGCCCAGACCGGGTTGAAGAAGTGCAGCCCCAGGAAGCGCTCCGGCTGCGGCAGGCCGACCGCCAGCTCACCGATCGAGATGCTGGAGGTGTTGCTGCCCAGCAGCGCCGGCCGCAGCGTCGCCGCCACGGCGAGCACCGCCCGCTTCAGCTCCAACCGCTCCGGTACGGCCTCGACGAGCACTCCGGGCTCGGCCGCCACCTCGGCGAGCGAGGTGCGTACCACCAGCCGCTCCCGGTTCGCCGCCGCCTCGTCGGCGTCGAGTTTCCCGCGCTGGACCGCCCGGTCCCAGAGCGACGCCAGCCGCACCGGGGCCTCGGCGGCCCGGCCCGGGTCGACCTCCACCAGTTCCACGGCGTGGCCCGCCCCGGCCGCCACGTACGCGATACCGAGCCCCATGGTGCCGGCTCCGACGACGACGAAACGATCGTTCATGCCGCGACCCTATGCAGTTTCGTAGCATCCGTCATGCGTGGGGGCAATCGAAACCGGGTACTGCGCCCGCAGCCGAAGAAAGGGACGATCGATGAACGAGGCGACCGAAGCCACGCCGGAGACCGTCGAGACCCGAGGTGACCAGCGGGTGGAACTGCTCCGCGCGGACACCAACAACGACGGGCAGACCGACGTCTGGGTGATCGACACGGACGGTGACGGCCGGGCCGACCTGTTCCAGTTCGACACCGACCACGACGGCAAGGTGGACATCACCATGGTCGACATCGACGAGGACGGCACCCCGGACGAGGTGGTCGACGGCGACGGCGGCCTGCCGCCCCGACAGCTCCCCCCGACCGTCCAGGTCTGACATACGAGCAGGGGTCCCCTGTTACCTCTTTTTGAGTAACAGGGGACCCCTGCTACCACCTCAGGCGGCGAGGCGCAGGGTGGCGAGGTAGTACGGGGCGTCGCGGTCGTCGACGTCGACCAGCTGCCAGGGCGTGCCGTCGACCATCGCGGCCAGTTCCTCGGCCGAGCAGACCAGGTAGTCGAACCAGTCGGTGCCGAGTTGCCGGTACCGCAGCCGCAGCCGCAGCTGGCCGCCGAGCCGGCCCTGCCGTCGGTTCTCCTCGTGGTAGCCGGTCTGCACCGGATCCCGGGTGCCGTACGGGTTGGTGCCCTGGGCGATGACCTGGGCTCCCGGCCGGGCCATCGCCGCCAGCGCGGCCAGGAAGGCGGGCGCCCGCTCCGGGCCCTCCAGCAGCCCGACGTTGTTGCCGAGCAGCAGGAACGTGTCGTACCGCCGCCCGTCGGCGACGTGCGCGTCCACCGTGGCGTGCACCAGGTTCCGTACGCCACGTCGGCGACACACCGCCAACGCCCCGGCTGAGGTGTCCAGGCCGGTGACCGGGATCCCCTGCTTCTGGAGGAACAGCGCGACCCGGCCCGCGCCGACTCCGACGTCCAGCGTGGCCCCCTGGACCCGGGCCACCGCCCGCTGGTCGTACGGTTCCCAGTCCGGTGGGCCGGCGAAGTAGTGCGCGGTCGGGGCGCCGTTGATCAGCCCGTCGTCCCGCTCGATGATCTCGATGACCGGACGCGGCAGCCGCCCGCCCGCCAGCGGCCGGGTCCCGGTCCCTGTCTGGACCGCGTACGCGTCGGTGAGCATCTCGCCGAAGACGTCACCGATCCGGGGTTCGCCACGCATAGGCAACACGCTATCCGGCGTACCAGAGGGCCTGACCAGCCGTATCGTGGCGGCGTGACTGATCTCGAAGACCTGGCGGCGGAGAAGTACGTCCTGCTCACCACGTACCGGCGGGACGGTCGCGCGGTGCCGACCCCGGTCTGGGCGGTCCGCGACGGCGACGCCTTGGCCCTGTGGACGGTCGCCGACTCCGGCAAGGTCAAGCGGATCCGACGGAACCCGATGGTGACCGTGGCACCCTGCGACGTCCGGGGACATCCGCACGGTCCGGCGGTCAAGGGTTCCGCGACCCTCTGCGGCCCGCTTGAGACCCGGCGCATCCGGAGCCTACTCAAGCAGAAGTACCGGCTGCTCGGTCGGCTGACCCTGCTCGGCAGCCGGCTGCGCCGGGGCGAGCAGGGCACGGTGGGCGTACGGGTGACCCTGGGCTGACCGCACGCCGCCCGCGTCCACCATCGGCCCGGAGCCACGTCCACCGCCAGCCCGAAGCCGGGCCCAGCGCGCCAGCCCGGAGCCACGTCCACCGCCGGCCCGGAGCCGGGCCCAGCGCGCCGGCCCGGAGCCACGTCCACCGACGAGTCGGCCCGGCCGGGGGCGGGGAAGGGGCCCGGACACGATAAGGGGCGGCGGACCCTCGTCCGCCGCCCCTTATCTGAAACGTCTCTGTCGCCGTCCGGGTCAGTCTCCCTGGCGTTGCTGGGGAATCTGCCCCTGGAGCAGGGCGCGTACCTCCGACTCGCGGTAACGACGGTGCCCGCCCAAGGTGCGGATCGCACTGAGCTTGCCCGCCTTCGCCCACCGGGTCACGGTCTTCGGGTCGACACGGAACATCGACGCCACCTCGGCCGGTGTAAGCAGCGGCTCTGGTTCGTGCGTTCGCGATGCCATCGGTCACTCCTCCACATGTATAGACATCGGCCGGGGTCCCGCCGGCCGACGCGTCTCCCATGGTCCGGCTAGTCCCCGATGTCCGACATGGGCCGAACGGCCGAAGGTCCCTAGACGGACGGATGAACCATGCCCGATTTATACGACCTTTACGCCCCAGAACCCACCTTATTCGGACTCATGATCACGGTTCGTGATGCGCCAACTACGAAGGTAGCTCCGATTTGTGGCCCTTGCTGGGGGACTTTGGTGCTAATTGCACCTTTCCAGGAGCTGTATCGCCCGCCACCGGGCGACCAGCTTGTCGTACGCTGCCGAGGCCTCCTCGGCCTCCCCTCGGGCCAGTCCGGCGAGCCCCGCCCCGACCAGGGCCGGCGAGTCGTCCCCCCGGAGCGTCTCCTCGGAAAGTCGGTCGACCAGGCCGCCGTAGTCCAGCTCCACCATCGACCGGGGATGGAACTCCTCCAACCAGCGGGCGACCTCCTCCACAGCCTGGGTGATCGGAGCCTCTCCCACCGACTTACGCAGCACGGACAGGGCCCGCGAGGAGCGTCGCCGCGCCTTGGAGATCTCCGTCCGGTACCGCAGCATCCGCTGCCCCGGCTCGACCACCAACTCCCGCTCCGGCGGGTCGACGAGGACGAACCAGCGCAGCGGCACGCCCCAGGTGGCGATCTGCTCGTGCAGTCGGGGCACCCCGTGCTCCAGCACCCGGGCACCGCTGCGCCAGTCCTCCACCGCGGCCTTCGCCTGACCGGCCAGCACCGGCGGGACGAACGCGTCGGCGAGCACCGCCGGCACCCCGTCCCGCGCGCTGAGCGCCGCCTCGGCCACCCGGATCCGCAGGTTCCACGGGCAGACCAGCATCCCCTCGCCGGTCTCCAGCAGGTACGCCTCGTCCGGCAGGTCGGGCAGGCGGGTCCAGCCCGCGCCGAGCGCCTCGATCACCGCTGTCCGCTGCCGGACCGGCCCCTCCTGGGGGGTCACCGCCCGCCCCTCCTGCGCGTACCGGCGCCAGTAGGCCTGGCGATCCCGGTCGAACGCGGTAAGCGGCTCGTACACACGTAGGTATGAGGCGAAGAGCGACGGCACGGCGCGATCCTCCCACGAAAGCCCGGCCGGACCGCGTCGACGTCCCTGATCCGCGCAACTGTGGGAGGCGCCACGGTGACGATCGAGTACTAGGCTCGGCAGGTCGGCCACATCCCGCCGGCCACCGCCAGGTTCCGTGTCCCACAAGGACACACACCGAGACCAGGAGCAGTCATGGGCGTATTCGCGAGCAGTGACGACCCAGGGTCGTCCGGACACGAACAGGTCGTCTTCTGCCAGGACAAGCAGACCGGGCTGAGGGCGATCATCGCGATCTACTCCACCGCGCTGGGCCCCGCACTCGGCGGGACACGCTTCTACCCGTACGCCAGTGAGGCCGAGGCCCTCGCCGACGTGCTCGACCTGTCCCGCGGCATGGCGTACAAGAACGCGCTGGCCGGGCTCGACCTCGGCGGAGGCAAGGCAGTCATCTGGGGCGACCCGGAGCGGATCAAGAGCGAGGCGCTGCTGCGCGCCTACGGCCGCTTCGTGGAGTCGCTGCACGGCCGTTACTACACCGCCTGTGACGTGGGCACCTACGTCGCCGACATGGACGTGATCTCCCGGGAGACCCGCTTCGTCACCGGCCGCAGCGTGGCGCACGGCGGGGCCGGCGACTCCTCCGTCCTCACCGCCTGGGGCGTGTACCAGGGCATGCGGGCCGCCGCCGAGCACGTCTGGGGCACCCCGTCGCTGGCCGGGCGCACCGTCGGCGTGGCCGGGCTGGGCAAGGTCGGCCGCCACCTCACCGGCCACCTGATCGACGACGGGGCCCGGGTGGTGGCCACCGACGTCAACCCGCAGGCCCGCGAGTGGGCCCGGCAGACCTACCCGCAGGTCGAGCTGGTCGCCGACGCCACCGCGCTGATCACGGCCGACATCGACGTGTACGCCCCGTGCGCCCTCGGCGGCGCCCTGAACGACGACACGGTGCCGGCGCTGCGGGCGAAGGTGGTCGCCGGGGCGGCCAACAACCAGCTCGCCCACCCGGGCATCGAGAAGCTCCTCGCCGAGCGGGACGTCCTCTACGCCCCCGACTACGTGGTGAACGCCGGCGGGGTGATCCAGGTGGCCGACGAGATCGAGGGCTTCAACTTCGAGCGGGCCAAGCTACGGGCCACCCGGATCTACGACACCACCCGGGAGATCCTCCAGCTCGCCGACGCCGAGGGGGTGCCCCCGGCGGAGGCGGCGGACCGGCTCGCCGAGCGGCGCATGGCCGACGTCGGGCGGCTCCGGACGATCCTCCTGCCCTGAACCGTCGGCTCCCCGGGGCTGCGGGTGCGGGTCGACCGCCCCGGACAAGCCGTTCGGCACGTATGTGAACGTTCGCCGGATCCGGTGCCCACCAGGCCCCCGGATCCGGCGCGACGCCGACCCCGGACCCGTGCCGGGGCGACGGCCGGCCCGGCCGGGCACGGAGCTGACGCCTTGCTGGCGGGGCCGCGTCGACGAGCGTCACGCTCGCGTCCGATGGCACTCCTTACCGGGTACACTTCGTAACGGCTGGTTGACTGCGACGCGCAGGCCGGTCGACGGTAACCCGAGGTGCCGAACGTGGGCATCCCCATGTACCGTAAGAGCTACGAGAGATGCCTGACGTCATCGGGGCCCGCCTTCGGGCTGCCCCGAATTCTGTGCGAGGGGGTCGAGCCATGGGGCGCGGCCGTGCTAAGGCCAAGCAGACAAAGGTCGCACGGGAGTTGAAGTACCACTCCCCGAACACCGACCTCGCCGCCTTGCAGCGAGAACTCGGCGGCAGCGGTAAGTCGGACCACGACTTCGACGACGACTACAAAGAGTACGTCGACGACGACGACGAGGACCATCCGGACGACGACTCGGATCCCTGGGTCCGTCCTGCCCGCTGACCCACGGTCACGTACGAGCACGCGGTAAGGCCCGCGTGCTCGCGTATGTGCCCAAGGGGACCCGGCGTACCAACTGACGATCAAGGACCTGCCGTGCCGGCCATCCGGTCTGCCCAGGCAGGTCCTTGATCGGCCTTCCGTGCCCTCACCTGGGCCGGTTGTTCCAGTTGTAGAACGTCGGGATGTTCTCGAAGTGGTTCCACGCGCACACCGCGCTGGCCCCGTCGCTGCCCGAGACCTCCGTCCGTGACCGGCGTGCCGTCTCGGCCTCATGGAGCAGCGCGGTAAGGCCCGCCTCGGCTTCGCGTACCCGCTCCGCGATCGGGTCGACGGGCTTCCCTCCGACCGGCTCAGGCAGCCGGTGACTGGTGGTCTCGGGCATGTTCCAACACTCCCTCCAGTAGGCGGATCTTGCTGTTGCGGCAGTGCTCGGTCTCCGTACCGTCGAAACGCCCCTGCTCGAAGTAGCGGTTGGCGGCGTGACCGCCGCCGCAGAAGCCGAAGTACGGGCACGAGGCGCGGCACGCCTCGACACCGTCGAGGAACTCACCCACCCAGGACGCCCGCTCCGCGTCGGCCAGGATCTGGGTCAGTGGGGTGTCCAGCACGTTTCCGCTGCTGAAGTCCCCGTAGCGGGGGTCGGAGAAGCCGGCCAGCTCGGGGGAGAGCAGGGTCACCGAACCGTCGTACCCGACGGTGGGGATCGGGTCCAGTCGCCGGGGCAGCACGTCGTCGGCCGTCCCGGCCAGGACCGCCGAGGCGTACCGCAGGGACCACTCCACCTCTCGGAGATGGATACGCGGGTCACGCCGCCAGGCGGCGACCAGCTCGGCCCAGAAGGCGGTCACCGTGACGGCGTCCCGGGCGTTGCCCCGGACGTTCACCCCCTCGGTCTCCTCGATGTTCACCCCGAGCACGTCGCAGCCCAGGTCGAGGAAGTAGTCGTACAGCTCGGTGGCGAGCCCGGGCTCCGGTCGGCTGACCACCGCGAGCGCGGAGAAGGGCAGCCCGTGCCGGCGCAGCGCCGCCACCCCGCGCACGATCCGGTCGTACGCCGGCCGCCCGCCCCGGGTGACCCGCTCGGCGTTGCGCTCCCGCCCGCCGTCCACGCTCACGCTGACCCGCACCCGGTGCTCGGCGAAGAACGCGCACCAGTCGTCGTCGATCATCGTGGCGTTGGTCTGGACGTGGTGCTCGACCTGCGGGCCGAAGGGCGCGATCAGCGCGGCGAGGTGCTCCCGGCCGGCCGCGAGCGGCTCCCCGCCGTGCCACACCACCGAGAACCGCCCCCGGTCGGCCCAGGGGTCGACCGCCCGGGCCACCGCCTCGGCTACGGCAACCGGCATCCGACGGTCCGCCGCCCGCAGCGGTAGGTAACAGTAGTGGCAGTCCAGGTTGCAGAGCGTGGTCGGCTGCATGACGACGTACGTCGGGACGGCGGCGATCCCGCGCATCCCGCTGAACGTCCGCTGCCGGGCAGCCATCGCTCTCCTTCGACGTCCTGAGGGACCTTCAGGCTAGGCGGCGATGGCTGCTCGGGTGAACCCCTCATCGGGTGTACGACTGATCATCCCGAGGTGGCGGTCACCCCCGGGTGTGCTGACCCACCATCCGCACGTTGCCGGTGCCCTCGATGATCTCGCCGGCCTGCCAGGCGTCGACGCCCCGGCCGGCCAGGGTGGCCAGCGCCCGGTCGGCGTCCTCGGCGGAGACGATCGCGAACATGCCGACGCCCATGTTGAAGGTGGCCTCCATCTCCGGGTCCTCGATCCGGCCCTTGGCCTGGATGAGGTCGAAGATCGGCTGCGGCTTCCAGGTGGCCCGGTCGACCACCGCGTCGACGGTCTCCGGCAGGATCCGCACCAGGTTGCCGGGGATGCCGCCACCGGTGACGTGGGCGATGGCCCGCACCTCGGCCTCGGCGATCAGCTTCAGGCAGTCCTGCGCGTAGATCTTGGTGGGGGTGAGCAGCTCCTCGCCGAGGGTGCGCTGCCGGCCGAAGTCCTCGATCACCACGTCCAGCCGCATCCGCCCCGCGCCGAGCAGCACGTGCCGGACCAGGGAGTACCCGTTGGAGTGCAGACCGGACGAACGCATCGCGATCACCACGTCGCCCACCTCGACCCGGTCCGGACCGAGGATGTTGCTCTCCTCGACCACGCCGACGCCGGTCGCGGAGACGTCGTACTCGTCGGGCCGGAGCACCCCGGGTGCTCGGCGGTCTCGCCCCCGAGCAGCGCGCAGCCGGCGTACCGGCAGCCGTCGGCGATGCCGGCCCCGATCTCGGCGACCCGGTCCGGGACGACCTCGCCACAGGCGATGTAGTCGAGCAGGAACAGCGGCTCGGCCCCGCACGCCACCAGGTCGTCGACGACCATCGCGACCAGGTCGATGCCGATCGTGTCGTGGATGTCGAGCTGCTGGGCGATGACCAGCTTGGTGCCGACCCCGTCGGTGGACGAGGCCAGGATCGGGTTCGTGTACTTCTTCGTGTCCAGCCGGAACAGGCCGGCGAAGCCGCCCAGGTCGCCCAGCACCTCGGGCCGCCGGGTCTGCCGCACCTTGGACTTGAGCAGCTCCACCGCGCGGTCGCCGGCCTCGATCGAGACCCCGGCGTCCGCGTACGACGTCGACCGCTTGCGGGTCGGACGACCCGTCCCGGCCGTCCAGGGCTGACGGTCGCCACCGGCGCCGGTCGGGCTGCTGCCTGCTGCGCCGCTGCGCTCGGACACGTGCGTCACGGTTCTCCCCTTTGTGGTCCTCGCGGTGCCGACACCGCGGCGGGTCCGGTCGACCCGTCGATCACTGCCACCGGCGCGCCGCGCCGGATCGTGCCTATGGGCGGTGTACGGTCGCGCCGCCCGGAGTGGCGGCGAGTGGCGGAGTGCCCCCGGGCTCCGCGCCCCGGGGCGCGGGACGGGTGGCCTCCGGCGTGGCGCCGGTGACCCGACGTCCCACGCCTTCGAGCACGTGCTTACCGATCAGGTTGCCCGCCGGCAGCTCGATCGGGTACTCCCCGTCGAAACAAGCCCGGCAGAGTCGGGTCTTCGGCTGCTCGGTCGCGGCGATCAACCCGGGCAACGAGACGTACCCCAGGGTGTCGGCGCCGATCGAGCGGCGGATGCCCTCGTTGTCCAGCCCGTTGGCCAGCAGTTCGGCCCGGGTGGCGAAGTCGATGCCGTAGAAGCAGGGCCAGCTCACCGGCGGTGAGGAAATGCGTACGTGCACCTCCAGCGCACCCGCCTCGCGCAGCATCCGCACGATCGCCCGCTGGGTGTTGCCCCGCACGATCGAGTCGTCCACCACGACGATCCGCTTGCCGCGGACGTTCTCCCGCAGCGGGTTAAGCTTGAGCCGGATGCCGAGCTGGCGCAGGGTCTGCGAGGGCTGGATGAAGGTACGCCCGACGTACGGGTTCTTCATCAGGCCGGCGCCGTACGTGATGCCGGACTGTTCGGCGTACCCGATCGCGGCCGGGGTGCCGGACTCCGGCACGGGAATGACCAGATCCGCCTCGACCGGGTGTTCCTTGGCCAACTGCCGGCCGATCTGCACCCGGGTGGCGTACACATTCCGCCCGGCGAGGTTGGCGTCGGGGCGGGCGATGTAGACGTACTCGAAGAGGCAGCCCTTCGGCTCCGGCGCGGCGAACCGGCTGGACCGGAGCCCCTCGGCGTCGATGGCGATCAGCTCGCCGGGCTCGACCTCGCGCACCACGCTCGCGCCGACGATGTCCAGGGCGGCGGTCTCGCTGGCGACCACCCAGCCCCGCTCCAGCCGGCCGAGCACCAGCGGACGTACGCCGTGCGGGTCCCGGGCCGCGTAGAGGGTCGCCTCGTCCATGAAGACGAAGCTGAACGCCCCGCGCAGCTGAGGCAGCACCTTCAGCGCCGCCGCCTCGACGGAGAGGTCGGGGTAACTGGCCAGCAACATCGTCACCAGGGAGGTGTCGTTGGTCGAGCCGTCCGACCCGAGGCCCCGTTCGGCGACCTCGCGCTGGAGGTCGGCGGTGTTCACCAGGTTGCCGTTGTGGGCCAGGGCGACCGTCGTGCCGGCGCTGGTGGACCGGATGGTCGGCTGGGCGTTCTCCCAGGTCGAGCCACCGGTGGTCGAGTAACGGGTGTGCCCGATGGCCAGGTGGCCACGGAGGCTGGCCAGGGTCGGCTCGTCGAAGACCTGGGCGACCAGGCCGAGGTCCTTGTAGACCACGACGCTGGAGCCGTCGCTCACCGCGATGCCCGCCGCCTCCTGGCCACGGTGCTGCAACGCATACAACCCGAAGTAGGTGAGATTGGCGACCTCCTCGCCCGGAGCCCAGACCCCGAAGACGCCACAGGCGTCCTGGGGGCCGGGTCGCTGCGGGTCCAGGTCGTGGCTCAGCCGGCCGTCGCCTCGGGGCACCTGCCGCTCCCTCGTTGCTGTTCTGACTGGTGGGGTGGTCTGTCGCGCACGTGGATCCGCGCGGTCTGCCGGGACGTCGTCGACTCACAGTGTACGCGAGCGCATAGCAATACCGACAGTCACGAACCGGTACCTAACGGTCATCGACGGATGGTGATCATCCCAGCTCCAGCGGCAGATGGGCGGCGAGGTCCGCCCGGACACCACTCACCCGAACGCGACCCTCCGTGACCGCCGCGCCCCATTCGAGCCGCCCCGAGGCAAGCCCCAACCACACCTCGGGTGACATCTCCACCACGTTCGGTGGCGTACCGCGGGTGTGTCGTGGCCCGGCGATGCACTGGATCGCGCCGTACGGTGGAACCCGAACCTCCACCGATCGGCCGGGGGCGCGCTCCGCGAGGACGGCCAGCAGCGTCCGGACCGCCTCCCGGAGGACCGGACGTTCAGGCGTACGCCCGTCGTCGAGCGCCGTGAGCGCCGCCGTGACCACGGCGGACTTTATGTGCGGAGAGGACACGACGGGACGATACGACTCGCCAGTAGGGTTGGGGACTCTGGCCCTGGGTCGCGCACATCCGGCCCGACAAGGCATAGTTGCCGACGGCATATTTCAAACCGTGATGATCCCCGGCCCGGTTCCGCCGGCGGGGAAGTCAGACCGGAAGGCGGTGGACGTGTCAACACACCGACGTGCCTGGAAGCAGCGGGCCGGTGTGGTCGTAGCGCTGGTTGCCGGCGCCCTGATCGCGGTCCCCGCCACACCCGCCCTGGCCGCCCCGGACATCAACAACGTGTCGGCGTCGCCGAGTTCGGTCGAGGCGGGCAAGACCACCAAGGTCCGGTTCTCGCTCGACTTCGGCGGCGAGCCCATGCCGGCGAATGTCCAGGTCTCCTCGAACAACGGGAAGTTGACCTGCATCGACGGCTGCTCCTTCAGCCGGATCACCGATGGCGGCCGGCAGGAGGCCACGTTCCAGCTGGCCTCCAACGCGAGCAGCGGCACTGCGGTAATCACCGTCCGGGCGACCGACGCCGTCGGGTCGGGCGACAGCAAGGAGGCCAGCACCAGCGTCACGCTGGTCGGGGCCGCGCCCACCACGCCCCCGCAAGACCAGACCGTGCGGCGGGTCTCCGGCAAGGTGACCAACTCCACCAACAACAAGCCGGTGCCCAACGCCACCGTGGCGCTGATGGACTCGCAGCGTCACCAGTACACGACCACCACCGACGAGGACGGCGACTGGCGGTTCGACGGCTCCACCTCGAAGCCGATCACCCCCGGCGCGATCGTTCTTGGTGCGAGCGTCGGCGACGTCCGCAAGACTGTCACGATCAACGCCGGCGCCGGACAGAGCGTGACCGGACAGCGGCTCTCGCTCGCCCTGCCCGTCGAGGCGACCGCCACCCCCACGCCGGGTGCCTCCGAGGAGACGGTGCCGACGGAGGACCCGACCGAGGAGACCACCGAGGAGTCCGGCGCCAGCCCCGGAGCGGCGACCAACGCCGCCGAGGAGGACTCCGGCGGGTTCGGCTCCTGGCTGTTGATCATTCTTGGCGGCCTCTTCGTGGCCATCGGCGTCGGCACCATCGTGCTGCTCTGGATGAGGCGCCGGGAGAACCCGGAGGACGAGGACGTCGATGGCGTTGGCGCCGCGGCGGCCGGTGCGACCCCGGCTGCCCGCGGGGCGTACCGCGGCGGCATGGACGACGCGACCCGGGTGGTGAACCGGGTCGGCCCCGACGCGACCCGGGTGGGTGGTGCCTCCATCGCGGACGCGCCGACGATGATGCACAACCGGCCGCTCGTCGACGACGTCCCGCCGGACCCGTACGGCGCTCCGCCGCCGCAGGCCGGGCAGGGCTACGGCTCGGCCAGCCAGGGCGGTTGGGCCGGTGCCGGCTACGACGACGCGGCCCCCACCCAGGTGGCCGGTGGCTACGGTGCCAGCGGTTACGGCAACACCTCCGGCAGCGGCTACGGCAACGCGCCCTCCTCTGGCAGCGGCTACGGCAACGCCCCGTCGTCCGGCAGTCCGTACGGCAGTGCCCCCTCCTCTGGCAGCGGCTACGGCAACGCTCCCTCGTCCGGCAGTCCGTACGGTGCCCCGTCGTCCGGCGCCGGGTACGGCGGCCAGCAGGACTACGGCGCCCAGGGCAGTGGCTACACCCCGCCGAACCAGGGTGGCGGCTACGGCGAGCGGTACGACGAGCCGACCGGGCGCTACACCGAGGGCACGCAGGCCTACACCCCGGCCGCCGACCCGTACCCCACCTCGACCTACCAGCCGGCCGACGGCGGCTACGGCCAGGACCCGGGCTACGGCCGGGGCCAGGAGCCGACCGGCGGCTACGGCTCCGGTGGTGGCTACGACCAGCAGAGCGGATACGGCAGCCAACAGAGCGGCGGCTACGGCCAGGACCCGCAGCACGGCGGATACGGCGGCCAGGACGCCACGCAGCAGGGCGGCTACGGCGGATACGGCCAGCAGCAGAGCGGCGGCTACGGCTCCGGCGGCGGCTACGACCAGCAGAGCGGATACGGCAGCCAACAGAGCGGCGGCTACGGCCAGGACCCGCAGCACGGCGGATACGGCGGCCAGGACGCCACGCAGCAGGGCGGCTACGGCGGATACGGCCAGCAGCAGAGCGGCGGCTACGGCGACTACGACCAACACCAGGGCGGTCGGGGCCGAGACGGCCAGCCCCCGCAGCAGGACCGCGGCGGTCGCCGGTTGGACTGGCTGGACGACTGACCACCCGACGACCCGACGAGCGGCTGTCCCCGACAGGGGTCAGCCGCTCGTACGTTTCCGACCCCTCTTGCCCCTCCGCCACCCCATCGCGTCGATCAAGAAGAGTGGGGTCCGGCGGGGGAGAAACTGTTCTGGCGTAGGAGCGGAATCACCGGGGAGACGCCGACCTCCACCGCGATCTCCACGTCATCGCCGAACCCCTGCTCGATGAGTTCCCGCCCGGACACACAGCCCCGCACGGCGGCCGGCACGTCGGGGGTGCTCGCCAGCGCGGCGAGGGCCATCGCCGCCTCCACGGAGAGCCCGCCCGGGACGCCGGAGAGCTCGTCGAGCACGCACGCCGCGCCCAACTGGTCCTCCACGGAGGGGCGCAGCGAGCCGTCCGGCCAGCGCTCGCCCGAGGCGACCACCCCGATCGGCGCGTCGACGGTGCCGTACCCCTGCTCGCGCAGCCAGCGCCCGACGGCGGCGGCGTTACGCAGGCAGGCCGCCACCACCGGCCGACCGGTCGCGCTGGCCGCCGCGCAGATCGC
Source organism: Micromonospora pallida (assembly GCF_900090325.1). Taxonomy (NCBI): domain Bacteria; kingdom Bacillati; phylum Actinomycetota; class Actinomycetes; order Micromonosporales; family Micromonosporaceae; genus Micromonospora; species Micromonospora pallida. Next base: position 5,764,050 of record NZ_FMHW01000002.1, read on the forward strand.
CGAGCCGTTCGGGGATGGCAACACCAGGTCGGGCACGGCCGGCGCGGTCCGCAGCGCCGCCGGGGAGAGCGACCACGGATTGTCCCGGCTCGTCTGCCGTCGACCCACCGCGACCGCCGCGCCCATCCGGCGGGCGTAGTCGGCGGCCTGCTCTCCCCAGGGGAACGGGTGGACCCGGACCCCTCGGGCGACCGCCACCTCCACCGAGGTGGTGAAGGAGAGCACGTCCACCACCACCAGGACAGCGCAGACCCGGCCCAGTTCCGCCGCCCCGGCGAGGCCCCAGTCGAACCGGGCCCCCGAACCGGGTTGGGTGAAGACCGGCGCGGACACCGCCTCAGCGCCGGTCGGTGCTGGCGTTCTCTCCGGACCCCTCGGTGTCGCCGTCGGCTGCGGAAGCGCCCTGGGCGTCCACCGCAGCAGTGCCGTCGCCGGCAGCCGTCGGCTTGCTGTGGGCGTCCGCCGCCGGCTCGGCCTCGGTCGGCACCGGGGCGCGGTCGACCGGGTCGGCCCCGGTCGCGGCGCGCTCGGTGGCCGGCGTGGTCCCGCCGGCCGACGCGGCCTCGAGATCACCCGTCGGCACGGAGCCGGCGACCGTCGGCACGGAACCGGCAGCCTCACCCGAGGCGGTCGGCCCGGCCGGCGTGCCGCCGATCGGTGCCATCTCGGCCACCGGTACCGCCTCGACGGCCCCGGCCACCCCGGTCGCCGGGGCGGGCACGTCGACCACCTCGGCACCGCCGAAGAGCTGCGGCAGGGTCGCGGTGTACGCGTCTCGCAGCTCGTCCAGGCCGATCTCGAACTGCCCACGCACCTCCAGCACGCCGGCGGTCGAGTCGGTGACCCCGATCGCCTCCACCGGCACCCCACGCTCGGCGCAGAGGGCGGTGAACGCCTTCTCGTGCCCACGCGGCACCGAGACGACGGCCCGCGCGGCGGACTCGCTGAAGAGGTAGACGAACGGCAGCGAACCGGTGGTGAACCGGTCCGGCAGGGCGATCCGCGCGCCAACGCCGCGCCGCAGGCAGGACTCGACCAGGCTCTGCGCGAGACCGCCGTCGGAGAGGTCGTGCGCGGAGTTGAGGTGCCCGACCCGGGCGGCCTCGGCCAGCAGGTCACCCAGCGCCTGCTCACGGGCCAGGTCGACCCGGGGCGGTACGCCGCCGAGGTGACCGTGGGTCACCCAGGCCCACTCCGAGCCGGACAGCTCGTTGCGGGTCTCGCCGAGCAGGAAGATCAGGTCGTGCTCGCCGGCCGGCCGGAGCGCGAAGCCCATCGGCACCCGCTCGGCGACGTCGTCCAGGATGCCGAGCACGCCGACCACCGGGGTCGGGTGGATGGCCGCCGCGCCGGTCTGGTTGTAGAAGCTGACGTTGCCGCCGGTCACCGGGATGCCCAGCTCCTGGCAGCCGTCCGCCAGGCCGCGCACGGCCTCGGCGAACTGCCACATCACGCCCGGGTCCTCCGGCGAGCCGAAGTTGAGGCAGTTGGTCACGGCGATCGGCTTCGCGCCGGTCACCGCCACGTTCCGGTACGCCTCGGCGAGCGCCAGCTTGGTGCCCTGGTACGGGTCCAGGCGGGCGTACCGGCCGTTGCCGTCGACCGAGAGGGCGACGCCGAGCCCGGAGCGCTCGTCGATCCGGATCACGCCGGAGTCCTCCGGCTGGGCGAGCACGGTGTTGCCCAGCACGTACCGGTCGTACTGCTCGGTGACCCAGGTGCGGTCGCAGAGGTTGGGCGAGGCGATCATGCGGAACAGGGTTTCCCGCAGCGCGTCCGGCGTGGCCGGTCGGGGCAGCGTCTCGGCCCGGTCGGCCTGGAGCAGGATCAGGTCGGCCGGCTCCCGCATCGGGCGGGCGTAGACCGGCCCATCGTCGACCAGTGAGCCGGGCGGCACGTCCACCACGAGCTGGTCGCGCCAGGTGATCAGCAGCCGGCCCGGGCGACCGTCCTCGGCCGGCGGAGTGACCTCGCCGATCGCGGTGGCGAGCACGCCCCACTTGTCACAGGTCTTCAGCACCGCCTCGAGCTTCTCCGGCTCGACCACCAGGAGCATCCGCTCCTGGGACTCGCTGGCCAGGATCTCGTGCGGCTCCATGGAGGGCTCGCGCAGCGGCACCCGCTCCAGCCAGACCCGCATGCCGGTGCCGGCCGCCGCGGCGGTCTCGGTGAGCGCGCAGGTCAGCCCGGCGCCGCCGAGGTCCTGGATGCCGACGACCAGCTCGGCGTCGTACAGCTCCAGGCAGGCCTCGATGAGCAGCTTCTCGATGAACGGGTCACCGACCTGTACCGACGGGCGGCGCTGCTCGCTGCCCTCGTCGAAGGTGGCGCTGGCCAGCACCGACACGCCGCCGATGCCGTCCCGGCCGGTCTTGGCGCCCATCAGCACCACGACGTTGCCGGGGCCGGCGGCCTCCTTCTTCTGCAGCCGGTCGACCGGCAGCACGCCGAGGCAGAGCGCGTTGACCAGAGGGTTGCCCTGGTAGCAGGGGTCGAAGACCACCTCGCCGCCGATGTTGGGCAGGCCGAGGCAGTTGCCGTAGCCGCCGACGCCGGCCACCACGCCGGGCAGCACCCGGGCGGTGTCGGGGTGGTCGGCCGCGCCGAAGCGCAGCGGGTCCATCACCGCGACCGGGCGGGCGCCCATGGCGAGGATGTCCCGGACGATGCCGCCGACGCCGGTCGCCGCGCCCTGGTACGGCTCGACGAAGCTCGGGTGGTTGTGCGACTCGACCTTGAAGGTCACCGCCAGCTTGTCGGAGACCTGGACCACGCCCGCGTTCTCACCGATGCCGGCGAGCAGCCGGTCGCTCGGCGGGGCCTTCTCGCCGAACTGGCGCAGGTGCACCTTGCTCGACTTGTAGGAGCAGTGCTCGCTCCACATGATCGAGTACATGGCCAGCTCGGACTGGGTGGGGCGACGGTCGAGGATCTGCCGGATCCGCTCGTACTCGTCGTCCCGGAGCCCCAGCTCGGCGTAGGGCTGCAACTCACCCGCGGTGTCCGCGGCCCGCGGCACGGTGTCGAGCCGACCGAACGGCCCGGCGGGGGTGGCGGGGCTGGCCGGGGCGTCGGCCACCGGACGCGGCTCGGCCGGGGCGCCCGTGTTGGGGTGCGCCGCCGGGTCCGGGTGGGTGGTCATGACCTCTCCTCGCTGCGCTCGTGGCCACCGCGTCGGGGGTGGCTGAGCCGACCGATGATCCGGTGGGGCTGGCTCACGCCGGCGCTCCCACCAGGTGCTTGAGGACCGAGGTGAAGAAGCCGAGGCCGTCCAGGGACGGGCCGGTGAGCGCCTCCACCGCGTGCTCCGGGTGCGGCATGATGCCGACCACGTTGCCGGCGGAGTTGGTGATCGCGGCGATGTCCCGCTGCGACCCGTTCGGGTTGCCGCCGAGGTAGCGGGCGACGACCTGTCCCTCGCCCTCGAGCCGGTCCAGGGTGGCCGCGTCGGCGACGTAGCAGCCCTCACCGTTCTTGACCGGGATCAGGATCTCCTGACCGGTCTGGTACGTGTTCGTCCAGGCGGTGCCGGTCGTCTCGATCCGCAGAACCTGGTCCCGGTTGCGGAAGTGCAGGTGCTGGTTGCGGGTGAGCGCGCCGGGGAGCAGGTGCGCCTCGCAGAGGATCTGGAAGCCGTTGCAGATGCCGAGGACGGGAAGCCCGCCCCGGGCGGCGTCCACGATCGTCTCCATCACCGGGGCGAACCGGGCAATCGCCCCGCAGCGCAGGTAGTCGCCGTAGGAGAAGCCACCAGGCAGCACCACGGCGTCGACGCCGTGCAGGTCGGCGTCGCCGTGCCAGAGTCGGACCGGCTCACCGCCGGCGATCCGGACGGCCCGGGCGGCGTCCCCGTCGTCGAGCGAGCCGGGGAAGGTCACCACACCGACGCGGGCGGTCACGGCCGGGCTTCCACGGCGTCGTCGGCCTCGACCAGACGGACGGTGAAGTCCTCGATGACCGGGTTGGCGAGCAGCTTGTCGGCGATTTCCCGAGCCCGGTCCAGGTCCGGTTCACCGGTGAACTCGATCTCGACACGCCGACCGATCCGGACGGAGGCGACATCAGTGACGCCGAGCCGTGGCAGCGCGTTTGCGACGGCCTGGCCCTGCGGATCGAGAATCTCGGGCTTGAGCATGACGTCGACGACGACGCGAGGCACTGGGCACTCCTGACTGTGTACGCAGTTGGGTGCCGACCCTGAACGGGCGAGCGCAGCCAGCCTACCTGGCAGGAAGCGGTCCGGACGCACCGGCCGGCCGCAGCAGGCGCGATGATCCATATTACCGAGCGCAACGGCCGGGGGCCAGCACCGGACGGGTCGCGCCGGCCGTGGCGGGTCGTCCGCCCGGGGAGCGCCCGGGCAGCCTGATATGTATCTATCGATATCGATAACACTCTTGTCGGTGGACGCGCCGCGCCCCTACGGTACGTCGACAGATATCGATGGCAAGCCCGCCGTCCGGCAGCCCCGTCGACGGCTCTCCCGACCCGGTTCCCGCAACCCCCGTGAAGGAGTCCCCCGCCATGCGAATCCGCTCCCTCGTCGCCGCGCTCAGCGCCGCCTTCGTCGGCATGATCGGCTTCGGCTCGCCCGCGGCGGCCGCCGACCCGGCCCCGGTCACCCCGTACATCATCGGTGGGGGATACGTCTCCTCCGCGCCGTGGGCCGCCGCAGTGTTCAGCAACGGCTCGTTCACCTGCTCCGGCAGTGTCATCTCCGCCGACTGGGTGCTCACCGCGCGGCACTGCGTCAGCGGCTCGATGTCGGTCCGGATCGGCAGCGTCTACTACGCCTCCGGCGGCACCACCCGCACCATCAGCGCCACCCACACCCGCTACGACCTGGCGCTGATGCGGCTGTCCAGCCCGGTCAGCACCTCGTACGTCTCGCTGGCCAGCAGCAACCCGCCCAACGGCTCCACCAACAGCATCTACGGCTGGGGCATGACCTGCTACAGCGGCTGCTCCGCCTCCAGCCAGCTCAAGACCGCCAGCGTCCAGGTGACCGGCCTCACCACCGACGCGTACGGCGGCCAGGCGATCCAGAGCACCCGGATCAACGGCAACGCCTGGCGGGGCGACTCGGGCGGCCCGCAGTTCTACAACGGCCTTCAGGTCGGCGTCGCCTCCACCGCCAACGGCTTCAACATCCAGAACTACGGCAGCGTCGCGTACAACCGGGCGTGGATCACCTCGATCACCGGAATCTGACCCTGGTGACCGCCTTCTGACCCGCCGTACCGACTCGGTGCGGACGGCCCGGCTCGCGCCGGCCGTCCGCGCCGCGTCGTTTCGCAGCATGCGGCGAGGTGAACACAGCTCACGAACCGCCCGCCGGGGCGGATGCCAGCATCGATGACGTGCTGGTCGTGACGACGGATACGCTGCCCGGCTACGAGATCCGCCAGGTCCTCGGCGAAGTGGTGTCATCGATGGCCAGGACGCGGAACCCCTACCGCGAGGGTGTGAAGAACCTGCGCGGCGGCGCGTACGACCCGATGGCGCCGGACAACCTGACCCGCTGGCGTACCGACTCGGTGGCCCGGCTCGGCGAGGAGGCCCGCCGCCTCGGCGCGAACGCCGTGCTGGGGATGCGGTTCGACAGCCGCGACTGTGGCGAGATGTGGATGGAGGTGTGCGCCTACGGGACGGCAGTGGTCGTCGTAGCCCGGGCGCCCGAACCCATGCCCCCCGACCAGCCGGTGGTCGCGGCGGGCACGGCCCAGGAGGCGGGCATCGCGGAGGCTCCCGGCGGCATCGCCGAACCGCCCAGCGCCCCGAACCTCTCCTCCGCCGCCGAAACCCCCACCCCCCGCTCCTGACCCGTCCGCCTTGTCGCGGTTGATCAGGAAGTTGCGTCACCGGGAGCGCCGGAACCTGACGCAAACTCCTTGATCAACGCGAACGTCAGAGGATGGGGGGTGGGGAGTAGGTGGCGGCTTCGGGGTGCTGGGTCACGATCTTCGTGATCCGGGCGGTGACCGAGGCGACCTGGGCCTCGGCGGCACCGACGAAGGCGGCCCGGTCGGCGACCAGGGCGTCGATCTCGGCCCGGGTGAGGCCGAGCCGGGCATCGGCGGCGAGCCGGTCGAACAGGTCGTTCCCGGCGACCCCCCGCTCCCGCATGGCCAGCGCCACCGCGACCGCGTGCTCCTTGATCGCCTCGTGCGCCGCCTCCCGGCCCACCCCCCGGCGTACCGCCGCCACCAGGATCTTCGTGGTGGCCAGGAACGGCAGGAAGCGCTCCAGCTCCCGGTCGATCACCGCCGGGTACGCCCCGAACTCGTCCAACACGGTGAGGAAGGTCTGGAACAGCCCGTCGGCGGCGAAGAAGGCGTCCGGCAGGGCCACCCGGCGCACCACCGAGCAGGACACGTCCCCCTCGTTCCACTGGTCGCCGGCCAGCTCGCCGACCATCGACAGGTAACCCCGGATGATCACCGCGAAGCCGTTGACCCGCTCGCTGGACCGGGTGTTCATCTTGTGCGGCATGGCGCTGGAGCCGACCTGACCCGGCTTGAAGCCCTCGGTGGCCAACTCCTGGCCGACCATCAGCCGGATCGTGGTGGCCAGCGACGACGGCGCCGCGGCCACCTGGGAGAGCGCGGCGAGCACCGCCACGTCGATCGAACGCGGGTAGACCTGCCCGACGCTGTCCAGCACCCGGCTGAACCCGAGGTGCTCGGCCACCCGCCGCTCCAGCTCGGCGACCTTCTCCGCGTCCCCGTCGAAGAGGTCCAGCTGGTCGGCGGCGGTGCCCACCGGGCCCTTGATGCCCCGCAGCGGGTACCAGTCGATCAGGTCTGCCAGCCGCTCGTACGCGATCAGCAGTTCCTCGGCGGCCGACGCGAAGCGCTTGCCCAGCGTGGTCGCCTGCGCGGCGACGTTGTGCGACCGGCCGGTCATCACCAGGCCGGAGTGCTCGTGGGCGAGCCAGGCGAGCCGGGCCAGCGCGGCCACCACCCGGTCCCGGATCAGCTCCAGCGAGCGACGGACCTGGAGCTGCTCGACGTTCTCGGTGAGGTCCCGCGAGGTCATCCCCTTGTGCACGTGCTCGTGCCCGGCGAGCGCGCTGAACTCCTCGATCCGGGCCTTCACGTCGTGCCGGGTGACCCGCTCCCGGGCCGCGATCGAGGCCAGGTCGACGTCCGGCAACACCCGCTCGTACGCCTCGACCACGCCGTCCGGCACTGCGATGCCGAGGTCGCGCTGCGCCCGGAGCACGGCGAGCCAGAGCCGCCGTTCCATGCGTACCTTCTCCTCCGGGGACCAGAGGGCGACCAGCTCGGGTGAGGCGTACCGGTTGGCGAGCACGTTCGGGATCGTCGTCACCCGGCCATTCTCCGGTACGCCCGGAGCGCCGTCCCACCCAGGTCAGAGCCCTCGTGACGGTCGTCGAAGCCGGGCCACCGGCCCCTTGGCCGCCGAGTCGCCGGCCCTCGCGCCGAAGAGTCGTCGAATCCCGTCCGGCCGCACCCCGGACGGGATCGGAACGCCCCCGACGGACGGATGGGCCAACGACGATGGCAAATCTCCCGCCACCCGTTGCACCGACCGGGGCGCGTCGCTAAGGTGCGTGGCAGAGGCCGGCATCTCCCCCCGTGGATGCCGGCCTCTGCATTACCCGGGCCGGCACGCTAATCCCCCCAGACGCGGAACCGGCATGAGAGATGGCGACCAAGGTCCAGCTACCCGCCAACATCGATGAGCTTACGATGGATGCGCGGAAGGCGTCAACTGACGTTAATGTCTGGCGAACAGCAATTAACCTGAGCTTTTCCGGATCGCGGAGGTGGAACGCCTTGAGCAGCACAGCCGAGGGCGGCACGTCGTTCGCAGACCGGCTCAACCTGCTCTTCGACACGATCCGGCCGGCGGGCCGCGACAACCCGCACAGCAACAAGGATGTGGCGAGCGCAGTTCGGGCAGCCGGGGGATCCATTTCCGACGTATATATCTGGCAATTACGCACAGGTCGCCGGACGAATCCCACCAAAGAGCACATCGAAGCGCTGGCCCAGTTCTTCGGGGTGAGCCCGGCGTACTTCTTCGACGACGAACACGCCCGACACACGATCGCCGACCTCCGCACCCTGGACGCGCTGCGCAAACTCCAGGTCCAGCACGTGTCGCTGCGTACCGTGCTCCAGCACAAGGGGCTCTCCCCTGCCAGTCAACAGGTCATCCAGCAGATGGTGGACCGCTGCCTGGAACTGGAGGGGCTGGCCGGGCGGGAGACCGGGACGACGGAGGACGGAGCGTCATGACCGGGTGGCGTGCCAAACGACGGTTGACGCGCCTCACCAGCGGTATCCGGGTCCCGGCGACGGCCGACAGCGCGGCGCTCTGCGGTGCCGTGGCCGAACGCCTCGACCGGCCGATCCAACTCCTCCCCCTGCCCCTGCCCACCGACGCGCCCTGCGGCATCGTGATCTCCACGCCGCAGAGCCACTACGTCGCGTACGACAACCGCACCAGCCCACTGCACCAGCGGCACATCGTCGCCCACGAGCTGGGCCACCTGCTCGCCGGGCACGCCGCCCGACCGGTCGACGCCAGCGACCTGACCCGCCTGCTCATGCCGACCCTCGACCCCGACATGGTCACCTCGGTGCTCGGCCGGGTGCCCGGCTACGGCGAGCGGGCCGAATGGGAGGCCGAGGTCATCGCCGGACTGCTCCGCAAACACGCCGCCCGCCGGAAGACCCCGCCCACCGTCGACGCGGACCCCTCGACCGCGGCCGTCGTCGACCGGATCCGGCAGTCCCTCGGCGGGCCGTGAGCCGTGCACGACATCCTCTACCCGGGGCTGGCCGTCCTGGCCTGGACGACGGCCGGCGTACGGCTGGCCACCACCCTGCGCGACGGCACCGGCAACCCGGCCCGACACGCGGTCACCGGCACGTTCGCCCTGCTGGCGCTGACCTTCACCGTCTCCACGCCGGCCGTCTGGGCGCTCGCCGACCGGGCCATCGGCGTCGAGAACATCGCCGCCCTCATCGCCCACCTCTGCGTGGTCGGCTTCTCCACCAGCATCCAGGTCCTGCTGCTCTGGTGGACCAACCCGCCCGAGCGGGCCGGCCGGCACAGCCGGTACCGGCTGGTCGCCCTGGCCGTGGTCGTCCTGGTGCTCGGGGCGCTGTTCTGCGGCATCGGCCCGACCGACACGCACAGCACCGACTTCGTGGCCACCTACGCCAACCGGCCACAGCTCGCCGCCTACCTGCTGATGTACCTCGCCGCCTTCTCCGCCGGGCTGGTCGACATCATCCGCATCTGCTGGCCGTACGCCCGGCTGGTCGGCCCCGGCTGGCTGCGCCGAGGGCTGCGCACCACGGCGGTCGGCGCCGCCCTCGGGCTGGTGTACACCCTGGCCCGTGTCCGCGACGTGGTCGCCGCCCTCTGCTGGGACGACCTGCCCCGGCTGGAATGGCTCGTGCCGATCGCCGCCAGCACCGGAGCACTGCTGGTCATCGGCGGACTCACCATGCCCGCCTGGGGTCCCCGGCTCGCCGCCGTGCCCGGCACCGCCCATCGGATCCGGCTGCTCCGGCAGTTGCGTCCGCTCTGGGCCGCGCTCTGCGCCGCCGTACCGGCCGTGCGCCTCGCCCATGACCGGCGCTCGTGGTGGCCGGCGGACCGGCTGCACCGTCGGGTGATCGAGATCTACGACGCCCGACTGGTGCTGCGGCCGTACCTCAGCGAAGCCGTCGGCGACCGGGCCCGCCAGCGCGCGGAGGCCGACGGCCTCGGCGGCGACGACCTCGCCGCCGTGGTCGAGGCCGCCAAGCTGCGGGCCGCGCTGGCCGCGATGCGCGCCGACGTCCGCCCGTGCCGCCCGGAGCTGCCCGGCCCGCCCGACCCGGCCCTCGACGAGGTACGCGAGGTCGAGCAGCTCGCCCGGGTTGCCCGCGCGTTCACCTCCTCGCCCCTGGTCGGCGCCGCCGTCCAGGAGACCGCCAACGACACGGCAGGGGTTGGGTGGTAGCAGGGGACCCCTGTTACCGCATTTTGCCGAGCAGGGGACCCCTGCAACCACCTCAGCCCAGGCGCTACTGCCAGGTGGCGGTGTCGGGGTCGATGTCGTGGGCGCGTGCGCTGGCGTCGACGCTCTGCCGGAACCACGTGGCGAGGCCGGCGCGGATGCCGTCGTAGTGGGCAGCGAATCCCGGATCAGCCTCGTACATGCGGCCGAGACAGACCTGCATCTGCCGGGTGAGAGGAAAATACGAGCTGAACACTTCACGGTGCCGCTCGACGAGTTGATTCGCTTCCGGGCTGCCAGGGGTGACACCGGCGTCCATCGCGTCGGCGAGGGCACGGTCGAGGTCGGTGACGCTGTCGGCGATGGCCTCCCATTCCTCCGGGCTGCGGGAGGCTGAGCGTTCGGCGTACTGCTGCCATTGCGTCGTGTCTCCGTAGCGTTGACGGGCCTGGACGGGCCAGTCCGGGTTCCACTCCGGGCCGAAGATCGCGGCCTGCTGCTCGACGGTCAGCAGCAGGCCGCGCTCGTGGGCGGCGATCATCCGATCCAGGCCGGCGCTGAGCTGCTGGAGGCGGTCGATCCGTTGGGCAACCTGGGTGCGCTGCGCACGCAACGCGCCGGGCACGTCCGCGTTCGAGTCGTCCAGGATGACCCGGATCCGGTCCAGGCCGAGGCCGATCTCCCGGTAGACGACGATGCGGTGCAGGCGTTCCAGATCGCCAGCCGTGTAGAGCCGGTATCCGGCAGCCGTACGCAGCGACGGCCGCGCCAGACCGATGTCGTCCCAGTGGTGCAGCGCGCGGACCGTCACGCCCAGACGCGTCGAGACCTGACCGACGGTCAGGCCATCGGCGCCGGCGGGATCAGGCATGCTCCTCATTGTCGCCGCGGCCGGCGCCCGGTGGGGTGATCCCGATGGCGGCAAGGTCCCGCGCCTCCTGACTGGCCGGATCGAAGGGCTTCGCCGCAGTGAAGACGATCCGTGCGTTCTCGGGAGTGATCACCTCCACATCGCGGGTGTTCCAGGGAGTGTCCCGTGGGCCGTCGACCGAGTTCGGGCTCAACGCACGGCAGGCCTCGACAAGGGAATCGACCTGGCTGAGCACGCACGCGAAACTGAGACTCATCGCTGGTGCCTGCGCCGGAACGTTCGCCGCCGAGACGAGGAGTACGTCCTGGAACGCCCACCGACGCAGATGCACGAGCGTGCCGGGGATGCTGAACAGCTCGAAGAACCCGAGCCCACGAATCCAGAAGTCCACCGACGCCGCCAGGTCGCTCGTGGGAACCGTCGCGAACGCGGGCATTCCATAGATGCCCCGGCACAGCTCCGGCGCAACCGCATCCGGGCCGGGATCGGGCACGGGACTCATCTCGAAAGCGTCGTAGTAGTCACTCATGCACCCCACCCTCCGGCCTCACGGACCGTGAGGGTCAAGCCGCCCAGGAGGGGCGACCGTGGTCAGGCTGCGGGCTCGTGGCAGAGCCAGACGTACGCCTCCGGCTGGTCCCGGTTCCACTCGTCGGCCAACTCCTGCGGCACCGCCCGGAACCCGACGGCGGCGTAACAGCGCAGTGCGGGAGCGTTGGCGGGGTTCACCCGCAAGCACACCGCCCGCTTCCGGCGCAGCGCCTCCTCGGTCAGCGCGGCAACCAACGCACGCCCCACGCCCCGTCCCCGGTGCCCCGGCGCGACGATCAGCCGGGCCAGCTCGGCCTCGGCGTCGTCCTCGTCCACCCACAGCTCGCCGAACCCGACCAGCTCACCCGCCTCCACCAGCCCGTACGCCTCGGTGTCCGGCTGCGCCACCCAGCCGGCGACGGTCTCCGCGGTGACCTCGTCCCGGGAACACCACCACCGGGTCTCCTCGACCGACGCCGCCCAGCCGGCCACCGTCCCGGCGTACGCTCCGTCGAACCGCACCAGTTCCATGCGCCGCCCCTTCCCTCGCAGCCGATCGCATCGCCAGCGGCGGTGCGTCATGCGGGAGCCGTCCCCGCCGCCAGGGCGGCGCCAGCGTAACGACGGCGGACCTCGACAAGAACCGAATTGCCGGCGGCACGACACCGGTCAAGCGGGCTGTTTGGCCCGACGCCGTAACCGGATGATCGGATCGAACCGCAGCGGTCGGGCACGGACGAGGTGTCAAAGCCCAGAGTTGATGCCGGAAGGGAGGTCCTCTTGATCTCGGCACTCAACGGGCTGGTCGACCAGGTGGAGCAGCACCTCACCGAGGAACTCGACCTGAACGGGCTGGCCAGGACGTTCGGCACGACCGAGTACCACCTGCGCCGGATGTTCTCGTCGCTGGCCGGCATGCCGCTCTCGGAGTACGTGCGCCGGCGCCGCATGACCGTCGCCGCGGCTGACGTCGTCAGCGGCGACGACGACCTGCTGTCCATCGCGGTCCGGCACGGGTACGGCTCGACCGAGGCGTTCGGCCGGGCGTTCCGGGCCGTGCATGGTGCCAGCCCCAGCGAGGTACGCCGTGACGGAGGCCCCCTTCGCACACAACCACAGCTCAGGTTCCGCCTGACCGTCGAAGGGAGCACACCCATGGACACCCGAATCGTCGACCGCCCCGCGTTCCGGCTCGTCGGACACGCCGTCCGGGTTCCGTTGATCTACGAGGGCGTCAACCCGCACATCCACCGGCATGTCACCTCGTTCCCGCCGGAGGAGCACCTCCGGCTGAAGGCCATGAGCAACACCGAGCCGGCCGGGATCCTCGCGGTCAGCGACGACCTCGAGGCCGACGCCGCCGAAGGCAGCGAACTGACCTACCTGCACGGCGTCGCGGTCACCGGCGACACCCCGCCACCGGACGGGCTGGACGCCATCGAGGTCCCGGCCGGCACGTGGGCGATCTTCCGTAGTTCGGGGCCGTACCCGAGCGCGCTCCAGCAGACCTGGGCCGCGACCGCCACCGAGTGGTTCCCCTCGAACCGCTGGCGGCTGCGGCCGGGTCCGTCGATCGTGGCGGTGCTCGAACGCGCCGAGGACTTCAGCACCGCGACCTGCGAACTCTGGCTCCCCGTAGAGCCCACCTAACCACCCTACGAACACCCGACCCCCACCCCACCGCCCCGTCGATCATGGACTTTGGGCGCCGCCCAAAGCTGGCAAAAGCCACCAATCATGGCACCACAACTCCATGATCGACGGGGCACGGGGCCGGGCATGCGAAAGAGGTCAAACTGCTCGTCCGGGTTGGCATACACACGGCAATCCGGCCGGTCAACGCCCGCACGGTCCCGTCAGCGGCCGTCACCCTGGTCAACCGTTTGGCGGTAGTGCAGCTCGTGCAGGTGTCCTCCCTTGACCAGGATCGACGCCTCGACCGGGCGATCGTTCCGCGAGGCCACCACACGGAACTGCCGGATGACCGGCACGTTCGGCGGGAGCGCCAGCAGTTCTGTCTCCTCGGGCGTGGGCATGCGCGCCGAGACACGGTCGGCGAACATGACCATCGGCAGGCCGGCATCAGACAGAACCCTCGGTGCCCCGCCGACAATCCGTCGCTGCTGCGTCAACTCCGTGCCGGCCGCAATCGACATCCGGTAGTACGACCAAGACAACTCGACGGGATCGGTGTCGTACAGCGCCAACCGGTGCCGAACGATGACCCGCTCTCCCTCGGCAAGTTGAAGCGCCCGACCGACCTCGGGCGGAGCCTCCGTCTCGGCCACGTCGAGCAAGCGATAGGAGTACCGGCTCCGCGCCGGATCCCAGTACGCGGCCACCTCGACCAGAAGCGGCTCGCGCTCACGGACGTAGACACCCTTGCCGACCGCGCTTATCAGATAACCCTCATCCTTCAGGGCAGCGAGGGCGCGTTGGACGGTCGCTGTAGCCGCCGAGTAGGTGGTGACCAGAGTGGGAATGGATGGTAGCTGCTCTCCCGGAGACAGGTCGCCAGCCATGATCGCCGCTCTGATCTCGGCCGCAATCTGCTCGTGCCGGGAACGACGGTCACCTCTGGTAGCCACTGCACCTCCCGTTCAGTCGATCGCCATCTCATACCGCAGCCGACGGCCTTCGGCCACCATCGTCATAATGCTGACCTCGACCGGCATCCCGTCCTCCGCTGTCAGAAGGCGGGTCAGTCCCAACACCCAGCGATGACCGCCGAGGGCAAGCACCTTCCGTTCCTCATCCGTGGGTTCACGGGCATAGACGTCCTCAGCGGTGTGACGTGGCCGGTAGCCCAGCTCGGTCAGCAGCGCCACCGCTCCACCCCGTATCTTCTTGGGCTCGGCAAGTGCTGTGCCACGAGCGACGGCAAGCGGATAGTAGGAATCCGCCAGTTCGACGGGCCGGTCATCGAACAGCATCAGCCGACGGCGCATGACAACCATGCCGCCTGGCTCGACGCCCAGAGCGGCAGCAACTTCGGCCGGAGCCACCACCTCCGCGACCTCCAGTAGTCGCTGGCTCCCGACACCCCCGCCAGCGGCGGCCTCGGCCTTCCAGGCATCGGACGCCCCAGCCGTGACGTAGGGCATGGAGACGCTCAGCCAACCCTGGTCAGCCATGGGCAACCTCCAAGTCACGTCGATTCGCCTGAACAGCGTAGGCAGGCCCAGGACAACACCGCATCAACCCTTGATGCCTTACTCGATACGCAGTAAGGTTACTCCACGTAAGCGGGCCGGGACGGGTGCTGTGGTTTGGCGGCCTCGTACCCATCCCGGCCCGGCAAGCCGGAGGGAGCAGCCACGCTGGACCGCGCCCGGGGATCGACTCCCCTCCTGTCTACCACCCGGTGGTGACAGCGGCGCGGTCGGCGTACCCGCTCCCCGTCCCCGGCCGGTGCCCCGCGCTGACCCCCACCAGCGCGCGTACCGGCCCACCGGGGGCGGGCGTACGGCAGCGGCAGCGCATCGACCGCAATCCCCGCGGTCGCCCGCGCCAGCCGTACGCCCGCCCCTGCCCAACGGCAGGAGGGCTCCCATGGGTGTCTACCGGTCGGTCCACCGGTTGTCGGACCGCGACGAGACCGACGCGCGGGCCGCGCACACGGTCCTCGCCAACCACGTACCCGATCCGGAGAGCGGCCTCTGCGCGGTCTGCCTCGAACCCGCGCCCTGCCGCCCGGCGAACGCGGCGGCGAATCGCCTGGTCGAGCTGGGTAGACCGGTGCTGCCGAACGATCCGCCGCCGACCCGGCCGGCCGGCTGGCGCAGTCGGTGGTTTCCGCACCGCCGGGGCCGGTACCGGACGGCTCCGCTGATCACCCACGTCTGGCGGCTCCGCTTCGGCGGGTCGGTGGCCCGGCCGCCGGCCTTCGCCTGGTTCGCCGCGTGACCCGGCGGCAGCCAGCCGAGCCGCCACGACCGAGAAACGCCGGCCGGTGGCGACCGCCCAGCATTCGGATCGGCGACATCGTGACTGCTGACGAGGGCCACTACTGCTTCGGGCTGGGCCGGCTGGTCCTGGAGGTAATCGAGATCGGCCGTCGGGAGCGGCACAGCGACGGCCTATGGCTCCAGTTGCGCGGCGTCGAGATCAGGCAACCCGACGGGGTACGCCTGCGTCAGCGCCGGGTGCTCGTCCGGCTCGCCGCTGTCGCCGTTAAGCGCGGTCGGGACCATCGCGCCGGACGAACACCCGTGTCACGCCGACCGGGTACGCCGGAGTTGCACGTGCCGGTCCGTCCGAGCTGGGTTTGTGCAGGCTGCGGGAAGGACTGGCCCTGCGTCGACCGGCGTCGCCGTCTCCTGGTCGACTACGCCGGCAACCAAGTTGGACTGGCGATGCTGCTCGCCTCGTACATGCTGGACGCCCTCGCGGAACGGCCCGACCTCTCCCCGACGGAGCTGCGCGCCCAATTTCTGGGCTGGCTGCCCCGCCGTCTGTGACCGCCCCGGGCCGTGGTGGCGTGGACCCTCCTGGTTTCCGCGCCACTACGGTCGGCCGGCGTGTCGGTCACCTGATGCCGAGGGTGATCTCGGGATCCAGGGCGATGGCCTTCTGCTGCTGCTCGGTCAGCGCGAACGTCCCGTCCGGTCGGTTGCTGGTGAGCAGCACGATGACCCAGAGGCCGTCCTTGCGCATCACCCACACATGCCGCTCGGCGGAAATCTCCGCGGTCTGCCGGGCGGTGTCGGTGGTGACGTTGATCCGTTCGCCGCCCGGTCCCTCGCTCTCCGCGCAACGCTGCGACGTGCTCGGTTCGCCACAGCCCGGGAAGAAGGCCATCCGGGCGATCCGGACCGCGAGGAGTCCGGGGACACCGCCGATGGTGATCCGCCCCTCGCCCTGGTAATGATCGACGGTGTTCTCGGCGGGGTCGCCGGTCCACTGTGACTTCAGGTCTGCGGCGTTCCCGTCGACGCCCAGCGCTCCGACACCGGGTGCCTGCCTCCGGAGCGCGGTGAGGACCGCGTTGTCGATCCGTTCCTGCTGTGCCTCGTCGTGGGGAGCCGTGGGTAGGTCGGTCGGTGCCGGCTTAGGCTCCACGCCGGGCGGCAGCAGGCCGGGACGGACGGCGGGGTCGGTCGCGACGGCGGTCAGTTGTTCTGCCGTCAGTGAGAGCCGCCCCTGTGCGTCGTCGCCGGCCAGGTACACGGTGACCATTTCCCCGTTCTCTCGCAGTGCGGTCGCGCTGCGGAACAGGTGCGGCTGGTTCCCGGCTGATCGGGTGTTCTCGGCGGTTCTGATCAGGGTGCCGTCCGGCCGACAGACCAGGGAGGCCGGCGGTGGCGAACAGGTGAACCGGACCGACATGTATCGGGTCACCCGGACGGTCAGGGTACCGCGAACACCATCGACTTCGATTTCGCGCCGGGTCAGATGGCTGGTCTGATCGCCGACCGGATTGCCGGGCTGGGGCCTCGGGAGAAAGGTGATGTTGGAAGCTTCCCGCATCAGTGCCGTGTTGACGGCGCTCTCCATGCGTAGCAGGTCCGCCGTGGTGCCGACCGTGGTGGTGACTTCCGGCCCGGTCGCCGGATGGACGTTCGATGTCGTCGATCCCGGCAACAGAGCCACCGTGAGGGTCACCGCCAGGACGGCCGCCGCGCCGGCTCCGCTGGCTCCCCAGATCCGCAATTTCCTGGCCCGCCGCTGTCCCGAGATGATCCGGTCGACGTCGACCGTGGAGACCGGGGAGTCGCCGATCGCCGCGTCGAGTGCCTGTCGGTAGCTCATGCCCACTCCTCCCTAGGGCGTCCGGACGAGTTGGTGGCGAGGGCGCGCAGCGCGTCGAGGCCGCGTGCGGCCTGGCTCTTGACCGTGCCGGGGCTGATGCCGAGAATCGCGGCGGTCTCCTCTACGGACAGGTCGCAGTAGAAGCGCAGGACGATCACCGCCCTACGCCGGGCGGGGAGCTGACCGAGCAGGTCGAGCAGCATCTCCCGGTCGGCAAGGACAGGCTCGGCCCGGTGCAGGTCCACCTCGTCGGGGACCTCGTCGACGCTGCGTTCGCGTCGCCACGGCCGGCGTCGCTCGTCCAGCCAGGCGTTGGTCAGCATGCCTCGCACGTACGCGTCGAGGTTCTCCACCGTGCGGACCCGCCGCCAGTGCCGGTAGAGCTTGGCGAAGGTGATCGAGACCAGGTCGTCGGCGGTGTGCCAGTCCCGACAGAGCAGGTACGCCGTCCGGCGCAGCGACTCCAGTCGGGCGACCACGAACTGCCGGTACTCCTCCTCGTCCGCGCGTCTCACCGCGCGGAACCCGCGTTTACCGTCATGCCCAGGGAACGGAGGGTGTCGCCCCCGAGGTTGCTTCGATCGTGGTGGCGAACGGCCAGGAGGGCCGTTCGCCACCACGATCCACGGCGCGAACCGATTTCACGGCGCGGGGCGGCCGGTCAGGGCGTGGTAAAAAGCCCGGCAGGCGGCGTCCTCGGTGTCGTGGGTTTCCCGGACGTCGTAGACACCACGCTCGTAGAGGCCGATCTCCCACCGGCCGCCGGGTGACCGGCGCAGGAACCAGAAGTCCGGCGGGAGCGGCACGTGTTCGTGGACGTCCGCCAACTCGAACGCATCCGGGGAGAGCCCGGTGTGCAGCAGGACGTTACGTAACTCGTGCCGGTCCACCCGCCGTCTCCTGTCCTCAGGCCGCCATCGTTCAGCAGATGGTGGCGCCGGCCGTGGCCCCGCACTGCCCGTTCGGCCTGGTGGTCAGATCCTCCTCCACCAGGTACCCGTTCTCGACCAGCCAGGTGATGCTGAGCTGCCCGCCGGCCTCCGGCAGGTGCCGCTGGTCCAGTTTGAACTGGGTGCCCATGCCCGGCTGGCCGAACCAGGGCGCGGTCGGTCCGGAGTCGACGGCGAACGCCTTGAGCACGCAGTAGACGTGGTAGTTGGCCAGTGGCGCGGACTCCGGGGTGCTCAGGTTGGCCGGTGGCAGCGACCGGGCACTGAACGGCGTGCCGAGCGGGGCGAGGTAGGCGCCGCCGGAGAAGCCGAAGCGGTCGAGCCGGTAGCCGGGGAGCAGGGTCTGCGCCGCCTTGACCGGGCGGCCGTCCGGTCCGACGACGAACCCGCCGGCCGGCGGGTACACGTACGACTTCTGCGCGGCGTTCGTGTACTGGTCGAGGAACTCCTGCGTGGTGAGTGCACCGAACCGCTTGTAATCGGTGAGCAGCGGTCCGACCGGGTCGACGGTCTGCGCCTGGGACGGCCCGAGGAGCTGGTTGTTGTCGTACGCGGTGCTCGTCGGCGCGTTCGGGGGCGTACCCGGTCGGCACGGCGAGGTGGACGTCGGGCTGGCCGGCTGCTGCCCGCCGGGCTGTGCGCCCGAGGGCGACGGAGTCGGCACGGCGGTGGGCACCGGCCGGGGTAGGGGAACGGGTGTGGTGAGCGGCTGCCCGGTGACCGCGCCCACCGATTGGGCGGGCAGCGGGAGCAGGACGAACGCTGCCCCCGCCAGTAGTGCCAGAAGTCGACGGTTGATCGCCATGGCAAACCTCCTAGAGACGATGGATCAGGGAATCTCATCGTCGGGAGATTTGAAGGTGAATGTGAGTGGTTGTTCCTTTCATACCTGAAAGGAGGAAGTACCGACTCCGTAGCGGCTTGTCCGGATCGCCGCCGAGAGCGGTCCAGGCAGCCGCTCAGCACGCTTCGGACGGCCGCTCAGCCCGCTCCGGGCAGCCGCTCAACGCGCTCCGGGCAGCCGCTCAGCGTTCCAGAATCGCGGTGACGCCCTGGCCACCGGCCGCGCAGATCGAGATCAGTCCTCGGCCGCTGCCCTTCTCGGCGAGGAGTTTCGCCAGCGTGGCGACGATCCGGCCGCCGGTCGCGGCGAACGGGTGCCCGGCTGCCAGCGACGAGCCGTTGACGTTGAGCCGGTCCCGGTCGATCGGGCCGAGTGGCGCGTCCAGGCCCAGGCGTTCCTTGCAGAACTCCGGCGACTCCCAGGCCGCGAGGGTGGCCAGCACCTGCGAGGCGAACGCCTCGTGGATCTCGTAGTAGTCGAAGTCCTGCAACGTCAGCCCGGCCCGGGCCAGCATCCGGGGCACCGCGTACGCGGGGGCCATCAGCAGCCCCTCGTCGCCGTGCACGAAGTCCACGGCCGCCGTCTCCGACCAGGAGAACCAGGCGAGCACCGGCAGGCTCCGCTCCTGGGCCCACTCCTCGCTGGCCAGCAGCACCGCCGACGCGCCGTCGGTGAGGGGGGACGAGTTCCCGGCGGTCATGGTGGCCAGCCCGCCGTCCGCACCCTTCGTGCCGAAGACCGGGCGGAGCTTGCCGAGCTTCTCCAGGCTGGTGTCCGGACGGAGGTTCTGGTCGCGGGTCAGCCCCAGGTACGGCGTGATCAGGTCGTCGAAGAACCCCCGGTCGTACGCGGCGGCGAGCCGCTGGTGCGAACGCAGCGCCAACTCGTCCTGGGCCTGCCGGTCGACGTGCCAGCGTAGGGCCGTCCGGGCGGCGTGCTCCCCCATCGACAGCCCGGTACGCGGCTCCGCGTTGCGCGGGATCTCCGGCAGGAACGGGTGGTGCGGGCGCAGCCTCGCCGCGATGCGCAGCCGCTGGCCGAACGTCCGGGCCGCGCCGAGCCGGAGCAGGGTGCGCCGCATCTCCTCGTTGACGGCGAGCGGGGCGTCCGAGGTGGTATCCACCCCGCCGGCCACCCCGGCGTCGATCTGACCGAGGGCGATCTTGTTGGCGACCAGGATGGCGGCTTCCAGCCCGGTGCCGCAGGCCTGCTGGATGTCGTACGCGGGGGTGTGCGGGTCGAGCTTCGAGCCGAGCACCACCTCGCGGGTGAGGTTGAAGTCCCGGGAGTGCTTGAGCACCGCCCCGGCGACCACCTCGCCGAGCCGTTGTCCGGCCAGGCCGAACCGGGCGACCAGCCCGTCGAGCGCCGCGCCCAGCATGTCCGCGTTGGACGCGTCGGCGTACCGCGAGTTGGACCGGGCGAAGGGGATCCGGTTCCCGCCGATCACCGCGACCCGTCGGATACTCTGCACGATCCCGCCTCCTCGAAACCCTTGCCCCCACCCTACTCGCAAGTAGGCTACGCCCATGAACGACAGGTACGCGAGCTTCGTCCAGTCTGGTGCCGGCCGCACTCTGGTCAAGCGTCTCGGACTGCCCGACCCGCCCCGGCTGCGGCGGCACCGCCCGGGTGATCCGCTGCTGCCCGGCCCCGCCCTGCTCGGCGCCGCGACCAGGAGCCAAGCCGCGACCGGAAGTCGAGCCGCGACCGGGAGTCGACTCGTCGAGCCGGTCGGCCGGATCCTCCGCGCCGCCGGGGTCGAGCTGGCCACCGACGATCCGGCCGCCGTGGGCGACGCGGCCGCCGCGTCCGCCGACACCCGCTTCGGGGCCCTGGTGTACGACGCCACCGGCGTCACCGACTCGACCGAACTGCGGCAGCTCTACGACTTCTTCCACCCGTACGCCCGGTCGCTGCACGCCAGCGGGCGGGTGGTGGTGCTCGGCACGCCGCCCGAGCGGTGTGCCACCCCGCGCGAGGCGACCGCCCAGCGGGCCCTGGAAGGACTGACCCGCAGCATCGGCAAGGAGTTCGGCCGGGGTGTCACCGCGCAACTGGTGTACGTCGCCGACGCCGGCACCGAAACCAGCCTGGAAGCGACTCTGCGGTTCCTGCTCTCCGGGCGCTCCGCGTACGTCTCCGGGCAGGTGATCCGGGTCGGCACCGGACCGGCGACCGCCCCGGCCGACTGGGAGCGGCCGTTGGACGGGCAGGTCGTCCTGGTCACCGGGGCGGCGCGGGGCATCGGCGCGGCGCTGGCCCGGGTGCTGGCCCGCGACGGAGCGCAGGTGGTCGCGCTGGACATCCCGGAGGCCGGGGACGAGCTGGCCGCCGTCGCCAACGAGATCAGCGGCAGCGCCGTACAGCTCGACCTGACCGCGCCGAACGCCGCCACCCGGCTCGCCGACCACCTCGCCGCCCGGCACGGACGGGTGGACGTGGTGGTGCACAACGCCGGCATCACCCGGGACAAGACCATCGCCCGGATGAACGCCGACCGCTGGGACCAGGTGATCGACGTGAACCTGTCCAGTCAGGAACGGATCAACGACGTGCTGCTGGAGCGGGAGCTGATCCCGCACGGCGGCCGGATCGTCTCGGTCTCCTCGATCGCCGGGATCGCCGGCAACCGGGGCCAGACCAACTACGCCACCAGCAAGGCCGGCGTGATCGGGCTGGTCGACGCGCTCGCCCCGGCGCTGGCCGACCGGGGGATCAGCGTCAACGCGGTGGCGCCCGGCTTCATCGAGACCCGGCTGACCGCCCGGATCCCGCTGGTGCTGCGCGAGGCGGGCCGCCGGATGAACAGCCTGGCCCAGGGCGGCCTGCCGGAGGACGTGGCCGAGACCATCGGGTGGCTGGCCTGGCCCGCTTCGGGTGCGGTCACCGGCAACGTGGTCCGGGTCTGCGGCCAGAGCCTGCTGGGGGCGTGATGGTCCGGCGCGAGGAACCGAACGACGACCTCACCGTCCACGAGCTGATCGACGGGCCCACCGAGGTCATCTCCGCCCGTGACCTGGCCGCCGTCCGCGCCACCGGGCACCAGATCGCCGGGGACCAGCACGACATCAGCGTCGAGGAGACGCACGACCTGTCCGCGTACGCCACCACGGACCTGTCGGCGTACACCGCGCGGGCCGGCCGTGCCCGGACGGAGCTGCCTCGGATGCCGGCCTCCGGGCCGCTCTACCGGCGGGCGGTGCTCGGGTCGCTGCCCTGGGTGGGCCGCCGGCGCTCCGCCGAGCTGCCGAACGTCGCGCTGACCGTCCGGGGCGTCACCGTGGACCGGGCGCACCTGGCCGACTACGACCGGGTCTGCGGGTTCCGGCTGACCGACGCGCTGCCCGGGACGTACCCGCACGTCATGGGGTTCCCGCTGGCGTTGCGGCTGATCAGCGCCCCGGACTTCCCGATTCCGCTGACCGGCGTGGTGCACGTGGGCAACCGGATCACCGTACGTCGGGCGATCGACGCGGGCGAGACCCTGGACTTCACCGCGTACGCGGAGAACCTGCGTCCGCACCCACGGGGGCGGCAGCTCGACGTGGTGCTGGTCGCCTCGGTCGACGGGCAGGAGGTCTGGCGGGGCGTGTCGACGTACCTCGGGCGGGACAAGTCGGCGACCGGCGGCCCGCGTAAGCAGGGCGAGTGGGCCCCGGCTCCGACCGGCCCGGCGCTGTGGCGGGTCGGTCCGCGCACCGGCCGGGACTACGCCCGGGTCTCCGGTGACCACAACCCGATCCACACCTCGCGGCTGGGCGCGCGGCTGCTCGGCTACCCGCGCCCGATCGCACACGGCATGTGGAGCAAGGCCCGCTGCCTGGCCGCGCTGGCGCCCCGGCTGCCCGAGGCCTATACCGTGGAGGTGGCGTTCAAGCTGCCGATCCGTCTCCCCTCGACGGTCAACTTCAGCGCCATCCCCGACGGCGGTTTCCTCCTGAACGACGCCCGCACCGGCCACCCCCACCTGGTCGGCACCATCCACTGACCGCCCTCCTGTCGACAGTCACTCGATCGGGTGGTAAGTTCTTCTCAGGTTGAGTTGTTCTCAAGTTGAGTTGTTCTCGCTCGGAGAGGAACGCGGTGGACGAGCAGGAGTTCCTGGCGGGGTACGACCCCTCGGCGTACCCGGCGGTCGCGGTGACCACCGACGTGGTCGCGCTGACCATCCGCGAGGGGTCGCTGCACCTGCTACTGATCCGGCGCGGCCAGCCGCCGTACGCGGGGCACTGGGCGCTGCCCGGCGGGTTCGTCCAGCCGGACGAGGACCTGGCCACCGGCGCGCGCCGGGAACTGGCCGAGGAGACCGGCCTCGGCGACGAGCGGATGCACCGCGTCCACCTCGAACAGCTCGGCAGCTACGGTGACCCGGGCCGGGACCCTCGGATGCGGATCGTCTCCATCGCCCACCTGGCCTTCGCCCCCGACCTGCCCGACCCGGTGGCCGCCAGCGACGCCGCCGAGGCGGCCTGGCTGCCGGTGACCGAGCTCGGCAACCGGCAGCTCGCCTTCGACCACGCCCGAATCATCGACGAGGGGCTGGAGCGGGCCCGCGCCAAGCTGGAGTACACCCCGCTGGCCACGCGCTTCCTCGAACCCGAGTTCACCATCAGCGAGCTGCGCGGCGTCTACGAGACGGTCTGGGGGGACCCGCTGCACGCCGGCAACTTCCACCGCAAGGTGCTCTCCGTACCGGGCTTCGTGGAGAGCACCGGCGCGACCACCGAGCGCGGCGGGGCCCGGGGCGGCCCGCGCGCGAAGCTCTACCGGGCCGGCGACGCCCGACTGCTCCACCCGGCGCTGCTGCGCCCCGCCCGGGAGGAGGAGATCCGGTGAGGACAGAGGAGGCGATCCGTCTGGTCGCGGCGGCCCACACCGACGACGACCTGTTCGGCGTCGACGCGCCGGCCCACCGGTACCGCGAGCTGGTCGCGGCCCTGCACCCGGACCGGCTCGGCCGGGCCGACGAGCGGGTACGCGCCGCCGCCACCGACGCGTTCGTCCAGGTCACCACCCGCTGGCGGGCGGCCACCCAGGGCCCGGGAATCCTGCTCGGCGACTACCGGCTCGGCCGGCTCGCGTACTCCGGCGACCTGACCGACCTGTACGACGTCGGGGCGGACCGGCTACTCAAGCTGCCCCGCCAGCCGGGCGACAACGATCTGATGGCCCGTGAGGCGCACGCCCTGCGCACGCTCGAGGAGCGGGGCGACCCGCGTCACCTGCCGTACGTGCCCCGGCTGGTCGACTCGTTCCGGCACCGGGACGCGGCCACCGGCGCCGAGCGGCGGGTCAACGTACTGGCCGCCGTCGGAAACCTGCACAGCCTGGACGAGGTGCGCCGGGCGTACCCCGGCGGGCTGGACGGCCGGGACGCGGCCTGGATGTGGCGGCGGCTGCTGGTCGCCCTCGGCCTGGCCCACCGGGCCGGCGTGGTGCACGGCGCGGTGCTCCCCCGGCACGTGCTGATCGAGCCGGACGCGCACGGCGTGGTGCTGGTCGACTGGTGCTTCGCGGTGGTCGGCGACGGCGTCGTGCCGGCGCTGGTCCCCGGTCACGAGGACTGGTATCCGGCCGAGGTGACCGCCAAGCGGCCCTGCGGGCCGGGCACCGACCTCGCGATGGCCGCCCGCTGCATGACCTGGCTGATGGGCGACCGTGCCCCACGTGAGCTGCGCGCCTTCGCCGACGGCTGCCGCCTGCCGGCGCTGCACGCCCGACCCGACGACGCCTGGCGACTGCTCGGCGAACTCGACGAGGTGCTGGAACGGCTCTACGGGCCGCGCACCTTCCGACCCTTCACCCTCAACCCCTAGGGAGGCTGCCATGGGCAGTGGAATCTGGTCCACCGACGTGTACGACGCCGCCAAGAGCTACCGGAAGGCCACCGGGAAGAGCGCCTTCTCGTACAGCGACAGCGGGGCCCGGACGGTGCACCCCGACCTCGACCCGCGCGGCGCGACCCGGGAGAGCCGCGACTCGGCCGAGCACCCGCAGTCGACACCGATCGTGGTGCTGTTCGATGTGACCGGCTCGATGGGGCACGTCCCGCGCACCCTCCAGGCCAAGCTGCCGCAGTTGCTCGGGCTGCTGCTGCGCCAGGGCTACGCCCGCGACCCGCAGATCATGTTCGGTGCGATCGGCGACGCCACCTGCGACCGGGTGCCGTTGCAGGTCGGCCAGTTCGAGTCGGACAACCGGATGGACGACGACCTCGGCAAGATCGTGCTGGAGGGCGGCGGTGGCGGCCAGATGATGGAGTCGTACGAGCTGGCGATGTACTTCGTCGCCCGGCACACGGTCACCGACTCCTGGGAGAAGCGCGGCCGGCGCGGCTACCTGTTCATCATCGGCGACGAGCTGGCGTACGCGAAGGTCAAGCAGCGTGAGGTGGCCCGCCTGATCGGCGACAACCTGGGCGAGGACGTGCCGCTGCGGCAGGTCGTCGACGAGGTGACCCGCCGCTGGGACACGTACTACCTTCTCCCGGCCGGCAGCCACTACTCCGGCAACCGCAAGGTGCTCGACTTCTGGCGCGACCTGCTCGGGCAGAACGCTATCGAACTGGACGACCTGGACGCGGTCTGCGAGACCATCGCGCTCACCGTCGGGCTCGGTGAGGAGGCCATCGACCTGGACGAGGGCCTTCGGGACCTGGACCGGCACGGCTCGGCGGCCACCGGCACGGTCTCGAAGGCGCTGGCCCGGGTCGGCGGCGGCCGGCGCACGGTCGTGTCGTCGCTGCCCAACAGCTCGACCCTGCCGGCCCAGCGCGGTGGCTCGACCCTGCCGGCCCCGCGTGGTGGCTCGACCGGAGGGGTCACCCGGCTGTGAACCACGTGGTGGTGGTCGACCTCGGCTACGGCGACGCCGGCAAGGGCACCGTCGTGGACTGGCTCTGCGCGACCCGGCCGGTGCACACCGTGGTCCGGTTCAACGGGGGCGCGCAGGCGGCGCACAACGTGGTGCTCGCCGACGGCCGGCAGCACACGTTCGCGCAGTTCGGGGCGGGTACGTTCCGCCCCGGCGTGCGGACCCACCTGTCCCGGCACGTGGTGGTGGACCCGCTGGCGCTGGCCGCCGAAGCCGACCACCTCGCCTCGGTCGGGGTGCCGGACGCCCTCGACCGGCTCACCGTCGACGGTGGGGCGTTGCTCGCCACGCCGTACCACCGGGCCGCCAACCGGGCCCGGGAACTCGCCCGGGGTGCCGACCGGCACGGCTCCTGCGGGCTGGGGGTGGGCGAGACCGTCGCGTACGGGCTCGCCCACCCCGACGACGCGCCCCGGGTGGCCGACTGCCGCGACCCGGAACTGCTGCGGGACCGGCTGACCCGGCTGCGGGACCGGTTGACCGCCGAACTCGGCCCGTTGGACGCGCCGCCGGTCGAGGACTGCCTGCCCGCGTTCACCGGATTCGCCGCCCGGGTGGCGATCGTGGACGGGTCGTACCTGGCCGGGGTGCTGCGGGCGGGCACCTGCGTCTTCGAGGGCGCGCAGGGGGTGCTGCTGGACGAGTGGCACGGCTTCCACCCGTACACGACGTGGAGCACCACCACCTTCGCCAATGCGGAGGCGCTGCTCGCCGAGGCGGGCCTGGCCGGCACCGCCCAGCGGCTGGGCGTACTGCGTACCGTGACCACCCGGCACGGGCCGGGCCCGCTGGTCACCGAGGACCGAACGCTGCCGCTGACCGACCCGCGCAACCCGACCAACCCGTGGCAGGGCCGGTTCCGGTTCGGCCACTTCGACGCGGTCGCCCACCGGTACGCCCTCGAGGTGGCCGGCGGGGTGGACGGGCTGGTCCTCACCCACCTGGACCTGGCTGACCGGGGGTTGCGGATCTGCCGCCGCTACGACACCGCCGACCGGCTGCCGGTCGGTCCGCCCGGCGACCTGGACCGGCAGGCCGCGCTCACCGCCCGGCTGCTGGCCGCCCGACCGGTGTACGACGACGACGCGCCAGCCGACTGGGTGGCGGCGGTCGAGGACGCGTTGGCCGTCCCGGTGGTGCTCACCTCGCACGGCCCCACGGCCGAGGACAAGCGGCCGGTGTCCGGGCTGTCCACCGGAGCAAGCCGGGCCGACGGGGCGGCCTGGCCGGCCCCGACCGCCGGAGGGGAGCGGTCGGGGTCAACCGAGGTAGCCGCGCAGCTCCTCCCGGCTGCGGGGTAGGCCGTACTCGCCAACCAGCAGGGAGAAGTTCCCGAACAGGCTGCCGTCGATCGACCACGGCAGCGGCGACCGGGCCAGCATCTCGGCCAGCCGCCGCTGCCGGCCGGTCAGCGCCTCCGGTGGCGTCCCCGCCGGCAGCGGGCCGTCGGGAAAGGCCAGGCGCAGCGCTTCGGTCGCCACCGTCAGTGCCTCGACGCCGTCGACGGCCGGCAGCCGGTCGAGCAGCGCGGCGTACGTCCGGTCGGCGTGCCGGGGCCCGACCTGCCGCAACGCCAGCGCGGCGTACCCGGCCAGGTCGCCCTCCAGGAACGGCACCCAGACGTCGTCGGCCGACCGCCGTCGACCGCGCGGTGTGGCGGTCGTCCAGCGGAGCAGCTCCTCGACGGTGGCGTCGTCGGCGTCCGGCCCGAGCACCCGGGCCCGGGCGACCGCAGCGGCCCACCGGACCACCGGACGCGGATCGGTGAGCAGGGCGGAGTCCGGCGCGGACCCGAGCAGACCGGCGGCCACCAGCGCGGTCGCTGCCACGTCCGCCGCCCGGTCACCCGCCGCGCTGGCCCTCCCGTCGGCCGCGTCCGCCGCCGGGCCCGCGCTGGTCCGCCCGTCGGCCGCGAGTGCCGTGGTGACGGCCGCGAGCAGCGCCGGCAAGCTGTCGGCCGCCTCCTCCGGAAACCAGGCGAGGGCGTACGCCCCTCCGATGCGCGGTCCCGGCTCGGGGTGGGTGAGCAGGGCGCGCAACACCGGCACCCCGGCCCGCGCCGCGTCGTACGCGGCCAGCTCGTAGTAGGCGAAGAGGCGGTTTCGATCGGCCTCGGCCAGCCCGCGCAGGTACTCCGCCTCGGCGTCGTCGGCCTCGTCGGAGCTGGGCGGCTTGGCGGCGGCCAGCTCCCGCCCGCCCTCCGTCGCCCGGCGGTACTCGGCCACCGGGAAGCCGTCCGGAAGCCAGCTCTCGTCGTAGCCGATCGCCAGGCAGGTCAGCAGGTGGAGCGCCAGGTCCCGGTCCGGCGTGGCCGGGTCGGCGACCATGGCGAGCAGGAACGGCACCGCGTACGCGCTCGCCTCGTACCGGCTGCCCTGGTGGAAGATGTTGCTGTAGAGGTCACCGAAGGCGGCCTCCCGTTCCGTCGGGTCGGCTGAGCACAGCGCGCGGAGCTGGTCGGGGACGTCCGCAGCCGGCCCGTAGGCGTGGCCGAGCCGCCGCCAGTCGATGTCGTCGATCCGGTCGAGCACCCGCCCATCCTCGCGCACCCCACCGACCGACCGAGCCGGCCGCGACCCCGGCGATCCGTACGCCGGTACCGGCACGCGAGGCTTCCGCGCGGCTGCTGGCCTGCCCTCACTCTCCGGTCGGGCGCCAGGTCTCGCCGCGCAGCAGTTGGTCCGCGCCCAGCCAGGCGATGTTCATCATCCGGGTGGCGGTCTTCGCCGGGTCGGCCTCCGGGTGGTCGGCGAGCCAGTCGCCCAGCGACTCGGTCGCGCCGACCAGGGCGTACGCGATCACCTCCAGGTCGGTCTCGCGGACCTCGCGGCCCTGCGCGCGCAGTGCGTCGTCGAGCATGCCGGCGACCACCTCGACCAGCCGGCTGCGCATGGTGGCCAGTTCCCCGGCGAACGGCTGCTCGCCCCGGGCCTGCCGGTAGAGCACGATCCAGCCGTCCCGGTGCGCGCCGACGAACCCGAAGAACGCCCGGAGTCCCCGCCAGAGCCGTTCGTCGGCCGGCAGGTCGGGGGCGGCGGCCGCGGCGATGGCCTCCACCATGCGGGTGCCCTCCCGGTGCAGGCAGGCGACGAAGAGCTCCTCCTTGGTGCCGAGGTACGCGTAGACCATCGGTTTGGAGATGCCGGCATCCTCGGCGATCTCGTCCATGCTGGCGGCGTGGAACCCCCGGCGGGAGAAGGCACGGACGGCCGCGTCGAGCATCTGCTGCTCACGGACGGCCCGTGGGAGACGGCGGAACGCGGGTGTGCTGGACACCTTGCGAGCATACCTACTCGTACGTAAGGTTACGCCAGAGTAGGCAAGTCGATCCGTGCGTCCCGGCCCGACGCGAAACCCGCGCGGTACGGCGGCGACACGACGTCCGGAAGGTTCCCCATGACTGACTTCGATCCGGCCACTTTCTCCTCGTACGGCCCCAAGGAGTTCGCCAAGCTCGTCAAGTCCACCCCGGACAAGAAGATCGCCGAGGTGATGTCGGGCGAGCTGCGGGGCAAGGTCCTCGACGAGGTGTTCAGCCGGATGCCGTCGCTGTTCCGGGCCGAGAAGGCCGGTAACACCAACGCGGTGCTGCACTGGAACATCACCGGCGGCCCGGACGGCAGCTCCGACACCTACGAGGTCGTCATCGAGAACGGCGCCTGCACGGTCAACTCCACCCCGGAGCGGGAGCCGAAGCTGACCCTCACCCTGGGCCCGGTCGAGTTCCTCAAGATCGTCGCGGGTGCCGCCAACCCGGCGATGATGTTCATGACCGGCAAGCTGAAGGCCAAGGGCGACCTGGGTCTGGCCGCCAACATCCCCAACCTGTTCGACATCCCCAAGGGCTGACATGTCCGAGTTCTCGCTCGACCTGAACGAGGAACAGCGGGATCTCCGCGACTGGGTGCACGGCTTCGCCACCGAGGTCGTGCGCCCGGCCGCAGCCGAGTGGGCGGCCTGGATGGGCCGTAACGACAAGCCGTTCGCCGCCGGGGAGGGTTCGATGTCCAAGCTCAAGGCGGGCGAGGTGGCCGTCGCGGTCACCGAGAAGGCGGTGCAACTGCTCGGCGGGGCCGGCTTCCTCCGTGACCACCCGGTCGAACGCTGGTACCGGGACGCCAAGATCTACACCATCTTCGAGGGCACGTCGGAGATCCAGCGGCTGGTCATCTCCCGTGCCATCTCCGGCATCCAGGTGCGCTGACACCACGTCCCCGGCCGATCTCTTGCCGGCCCGTCGGCCACCGACAAAAGCGCCGCCACAACGCCACCGTCAAGGTCGTGACCAGGGAAGCAGTCGTCATCCCGACGAACCGACGGGCGTCTGCGTCCACAGTGGTATGTTCGGGCGCTTCCTCCCCGCGTCCGGAATCCGCTCAGGAGCTGCCATGGCAGGTGTGCGTCGTCGTCGTGCCCTCGGCCTGCTCGCCTTCGGCGCGTCCGCCGCGACGGCCGGAGCGCTCTGGCACACCTCGTCGCCACCGGGTGCCGAGCCGGTAGCCGCAGGTTGGGGGAAGGCGCCGACACCGAAACCGGCCCCCGCTGGTCCCGCCGGTCCCGCTCCGGTCATCGGGGAAAACGAGGCCACCGGTACCGCCTGGCCGCCCAAGGGCAGCCGGCGGCCGGGCGTCGACGACCGCCACCGGCAGATCCAGGGGTACGCCTCAGCGACCAGCGTCGCCCCCGGCCAGGCCATCGACTTCCACATCGCGGTCGACCCGGCCGGACCGTACCGGATCACCATCGTCCGACTCGGCTGGTACGGCGGGGCCGGCGCTCGCGAGTTGCTGACCAGCCCCGAGTTGACCGGCGGACCGCAGCCGGTGCCCCTGCCCGAGCCGGACGGCGGGGCGCTGATCTGTCGGTGGCCGGTCTCCTGGACGCTACGCGTCCCCGACGACTGGACCTCCGGGCTCTACCAGGCGATCTTCACCTCGGCCGAGGGCTGGCGCGGGTACGCGCCCTTCGTGGTACGCGACGACCGGCGAGCCGCCGCGCTCTGCGTGGTGCTGCCGTTCACCACGTACCAGGCGTACAACCAGTGGCCGATGGACGGCACCATCGGGCGGAGCCTCTACTACGGCTACCAGGACGGTGCGCTGAACTACGAGCGGCGCTCCCTGACCGTCTCCTTCGACCGCCCGTACGCGTACGACGGCCGGCCCAAGCACCTCGACCGCGACCACCACTTCATCCGCTGGGCCGAACGGCAGGGCTACGACGTCGCCTACGCCACCACCGAGGACCTGCACAGCGGTCGCCTCGACCCGGCTCGGCACCAGGGGATCGTGTTCTGCGGTCACGACGAGTACTGGTCGGAGCCGATGCGGGTCGCAGCGGACCGCGCGGTGGCGGCCGGAACCAGCCTGGCCTTCTTTGCCGCGAACAGCGTCTACTGGCACATCCGGCTGAACCCCTCCGCCGACGGACGACCCGAACGGCTGATCACCTGCCACAAGACGGCACCGGACCCGGGGGCGGACACCGCCGGCCCGACGACGTACTGGCGTAAAGTCGCCCACGACGGCAGCCGCGCCGAGCAGGGGCTGCTCGGCATCCAGTACAACGGCATCGTCACCGACCCGCAGCCGCTGGTGGTCAGCTCGGCCGGACACTGGTTCTGGTCGGGCACCGGACTCGCCGACGGCGACCGGATTCCGGGCCTCGTCGGGGGTGAGGCGGACGGCCGGTACTCGGGGCTGCCCCGGCCCACCGGGGTCGCGACGACGCTCGCCGCCTCGCCGTACCGGACCCGGCAGGGGCAGCAGCGACTCCAGCGGACCCACCTCTACGAGACGCCCCAGGGTGGCCTGGTCTTCGCCGCCGGGACGCTGTTCTGGACGATGGCCCTGGACCGCCCCAAACACCGGGACGCCCGCGTCGAGCGGGCCACCGCCAACCTGCTGGACCGCATGATCCGCGACTGACAGCCTGCCCCGGCCCACGTCAGCCCTTTGGTGGTAGCAGGGGGATGGCGTCGCGTACCGCCGCGTCGGCGATGTCCCGCCGGTGGTGCGAGCCGGGCAACTCCACGTCGTCGACCAGCGCGTACACGGCATCCCGGGCAGCGGCCAGGTCTACGCCGGTGGCGGTGGCGCAGAGGACCCGGCCCCCGGCGGAGACCAACGTGCCGTCGTCGGCGCGACGGGTGCCGGCGTGGATGATGCCCGGCCTATCCGCGCCGCTGATCACGTCACCGGTACGCGGCTGGCTGGGGTAGTTCGCCGCAGCCAGCACCACGGTCACCGCGGCACCGTCGCGCCAGCGCAGTGGCGGGTGCACGGCCAGTGCGCCGGTGGCCGCCGCGTGCAGCAACGCACCGAGCGGCGAATCCAGCAGGGCGAGCACGACCTGGGTCTCCGGGTCGCCGAACCGGGCGTTGAACTCGATCACCCGGGGACCGGCGGCGGTGATCGCCAGGCCGACATAGAGGAGGCCGGCGAACGGGGTGCCCCGGCGGCGCATCTCCGCCAGCGTCGGGTGCACCACCTCCCGCATCACCTGGTCGACCAGGCCGGGCGGCGCCCAGGGCAGTGGGGCGTACGCTCCCATGCCGCCGGTGTTCGGGCCGCTGTCGCCGTCGCCGACCCGCTTGAAGTCCTGTGCCGGCAGCAGCGGCACCGCCGCCTCGCCGTCGGTCACCACGAAGAGCGACACCTCGGGCCCGGCGAGGTACTCCTCGACCACCACCCGCCCGCACTCGGCGGCGTGGGCCAGCGCGGCGGCCCGGTCGTCGGTGACCACCACGCCCTTGCCGGCGGCGAGCCCGTCGTTCTTGACCACGTACGGCGGCCCGAACTCGTCCAGCGCCCGGGCGGTGGACGCCTCGTCGGTGCAGGTGTACGCGCGGGCGGTCGGCACCCCGGCCGCGGTCATCACGTCCTTGGCGAACGCCTTCGACCCTTCCAGCCGGGCGGCCTCGGCGGACGGACCGAAGCAGGCCACACCCTTGGCCCGGACCGCGTCGGCGACCCCGGCGACCAGGGGAGCCTCCGGCCCGATCACCACCAGGTCGACGTTCTCCTCGACGGCCAGTCCAGCCACCGCCGCCGGATCCCCGATGTCGACCTGCCGAAGCTCCGCCACACCCGCGATCCCCGGATTCCCCGGTGCCGCGATCAGCCGCTCGACGGACGGATCAGCCGCCAGCCCGAGCGCCAGCGCGTGTTCCCGTCCACCCGATCCCACAAGAAGTACCCGCACAGGCCCCGATCCTACCGACCGCCACCGGCCGCTCTAGTTGATCAAGAGGTTCGCGCCAGGATGTGGACGTCCCCGGTGACGCGAACTTCTTGATCAACGCCGAGAAAGGGCCTAGGGGAGCAGGGGGTGGTAGAGGACGTTCTCCTCGCGGCCGGGGCCGACGCCGACCACGCTGACCCGGGTGCCGCAGAGCTCCTCGATGCGGGCGACGTAGCGACGCGCGTTCTCCGGGAGCTCGTCCTCGGTCCGGGCCTTGGTGATGTCCTCCCACCAGCCGTCGAGCTCCTCGTAGACCGGCTTCGCGTGGTGGAAGTCGGTCTGCGTCATCGGCATGTCGTCGTACCGCTTGCCGTTGATCTCGTACCCGACGCAGATCGGCACCTTCGGCAGGCCGGTGAGCACGTCCAGCTTGGTGACGACGAGGTCGGTGACGCCGTTCAGGCGGCAGGCGTACCGGGCGACGACCGCGTCGAACCAGCCGCACCGCCGTTCCCGGCCGGTGGTGGTGCCGTACTCGTGGCCGACCTTGCGCAGGTGCTGGCCGTTGTCGTCGAAGAGCTCGGTCGGGAACGGCCCGGAGCCGACCCGGGTGGTGTACGCCTTGCTCACCGCGATCACCTTCGTGATGGCGGTGGGCGGGATGCCGGCCCCGACGCACGCCCCGCCCGCCGTCGGGTTCGACGAGGTCACGAAGGGGTACGTGCCGTGGTCCATGTCGAGCATGGTGGCCTGGGCGCCCTCCAGCAGGACCGTCTCGCCCCGGTCCAGGGCGTCCCAGAGCATCACCCGGGTCTCGGCGATGTACGGGCGCAGCCGCTCGGCGTAGGCGAGGTACTCCTCGACGGTGGCCTCGACGTCGATCGCCTTGCGGTTGTAGACCTTGAACAGGATCTGGTTCTTCTCGCGCAGCGCCAGTTCCAGCTTCTTGCGCAGGATGCCCGGGTCGAGAAGGTCCTGGAGCCGGATGCCCATCCGGGCGACCTTGTCGCCGTACGCCGGGCCGATGCCCCGGCCGGTGGTGCCGATCCGGGACGAGCCGAGGTACCGCTCGACCACCCGGTCCAGCGCCCGGTGGTGCGGCATGATCAGGTGCGCGTCGCCGGAGATCCGCAGTCGGGAGACGTCCACGCCCCGCTCGGCCAGCCCGTCGATCTCGCCGAGCAGCACCTTCGGATCGACCACCACACCGTTGCCGATGACGATCATCGCGCTCGGCGAGAGCGCGCCGGAGGGCATCAGGTGCAGGGCGTACTTCTGGCCGTCCGGAGTGATCACCGTGTGCCCGGCGTTGTTTCCGCCCGAGTAACGCACGACGTAGTCGACCCGCTCGCCCAGCAGGTCGGTAACCTTGCCCTTGCCCTCGTCGCCCCACTGAGCACCGAGGAGCACGATCGCTGGCATCTTCACCGCCTCCAGGGGGCTCGGGTGCCAGGTGGCGACCGCGTGGCGAGCCCGAGGTGTCAGGCTAACAAGTGGTGTAGGCGCAGCCCGCAGGGGCTGCGCGACGAGGCAGGAGGCCCTCTTCCGTGTACGACGTGGTGCTGCTCACCCTCGGCTCGGAGCGTGACGCCGCCGGGGCGTGCGGCAGCGGTGGCGGATGCTGCGGCGGAGCCGACGAGAAGGCCGGCCCGACACCCGCCGAGCGCTGCGAGACACCACGCGTACCGGTGCTGGCCTGCGCGGATGCCCTGGCCGAACGGGGCGCCCGGGTGGAGACGGTCACCGCCCGGTCGGACGCCGAGATCGACGAGGTGTTGACCCGGCTCGACGCCCCGGCCCGACCCGACGGTCTCACCTGGCCCGACCCCGACTCCAAGACCCGGCTGGTCGTCGCCACGGCCAGTGACGCCCAGTTGCGCGCCGTCCTGCGCCGGCTCGTCCGCCGGTACGCCCCACCGCCCAGCCGCCGCCCGGCCGAGCTGGCCGGCAACCGTACGGTGCCGGATCTGCCGCCGGTCGGCGTACTGCCGCTCGATCCGGCGCGGGCCGCCACGCAGCGTGACCTCGCGGCGCAGCTCGGGCTGCCTCGGGAGCCGGCCGCGGTGGCCGCCGCAGTGCTGGACGGCCGGGTACGCCGCCTCGACCTGCTCCGCAACGACGGCGGCTCGGTGACCCTGGACGGGGCGTTGCTGGGCGCCTCGGACGAGTCCGGCCGGCCGCTCTACTGGCGGGGCGGGTGGAGGTCGACGACGCCATCCTCACCAGGGGCGAGGATCCCCTGCTGGCCTGCGCGATCGGCAACGCCGGTGGGTACGCGCGGCTCGACGGGCTCCCCCTGCTCAACGCCCCCGACCCGACCGACGGCGTGGTCGAGGTGGCGGTGGCCATTCCCGTGGTGAGCCGCACGGTGCTGGGCCGGAAGCGAGTCCGGTTCGAGGTACGCCGGGCCCGGGGCCGGGCGGTCGCCGTCGTGCCCCGGGACGAGCGGATTCCGTTCCTCGACGACGGTGCCGAGGGTGAGTTGACCCGGAAACGGTCATGGTGGACCGAGCCGGGAGCGTGGGCGGTCTACACCGCCTGATCGCCCCGTTGAGCACCGGTTGGGCGACTTTCAGGGCCTATCCTCGGCAGGAGGACAGGGGGAGGAACCGTGGTGCACGAGAACGCCGACCGGGTCCGTCTGCCGGGTCAGCAGGGGGGACCGGTACCCGAACGGGACGTCGAGCCGCTCTGGCCGCCGGACCCGGACCAGCCGGGCGCTGATTCCGTACCCCGTCCCCCCGCCGCCCAGCAGTGGGCACCGCCGGAGGTCCCGCCAGCCCCGGTCCCCGGCACACCGGCGTCGCGACCGCCGTCCCGGCCCGCCGGCCCGGAGCCCGCCGAACCCGTGTCGGCGGACGACCCGGCGGCGTGGGCCCCGAACGGTCCGGTTGACTGGCCGCCGGTCCCACTGTCGTCCGCTACGACGGGACCCGACGGCAGCCCGAGCAGCGGCCCGAGCAGCACCGCACCGGCCGAGGGCAGCGCGGCCGGCGCCGTAGCGGTCGACAGCGGCGCACCGGTCGACAGCGACCCGATCGACGATCCAGCCGGCGACGGAACGACCAGCCTCCCGGAGCCGGCAGCCGCCGGCCACCCGGAAGCCGCGCCCCCGCCCGCGACCATCGGGCCACCGCCGGTGGACCGGCCCGACGACCTGGCCGCTGGCCGGGGTGGGCAGCCCGATCCGGACGACGGTCCGCCCGATCCGGCCCGCCCGGCGGGCGGGTCACGGGGGCAGGCCGAGTCGCCGTGGGCGTACCCGCCGCAACGGTCGCAGCAGATACCGGCCGGCCCTGGCCAGCCGCACCAGGTACCGGCCGCGTCCGGCCAACGGCTGCACGTACCGGCCGAGGCCGGCCGGCCACAGCAGGTACCGGCCGAACCCGTTCAGCCGGCGGTGCCACGACAGCAGCCCAGCGCCGGAACCGCCCCCGGCTGGTACTCGTTGCCCCCGGTGCCCAGCGACTTGCCCCCGGTCCCCGGCGACTTGCCCCCGACCCCCGGCACCGGCACCGGCAACCAGCTCCCGCCCAGCGGCGAGCCGCACCCGACCAGCGCTCCGGCGACCGCTGACGCCGGAAGCGTGCCGGCCGGTCCGCAGGTGCCCGAGGGCACTTGGACACCGGGGGGCGAGGGCTGGCCGGCAACCGGCAACACGCCCACGGCCAGCGAGAACCCGACAGCCAGCGGCTGGCCGGCGAACAGTGGCGGACCGACCGAGAGTGGCGGACCGACGGAGGGTGGCTGGCCGGCAGACGACGCTCCGGCGGACGGTGGCTGGCCGACGGAGAGCGGCTGGCCGGCGAACGGTGGTGCGCCGGGGGGTGACGCTGGATCACCACACTCCCCGGCCGGCGCTCACTACGAGGTGGGCGAAGGCGCGGTCGCAGGAGGCGGGCAGTTGCCGCCGAACCTGCCGCCGGATGTCCAGGGCTTCGACGGCGGGCCGTACCAGAGCGGCGGGCCGGGCCAGACCGGTGGGCCGGCGGCCGGACCGGGTGCGGCCTGGGCGGGCGGGCAGGGCGGCGGGGCGTACCCGGGCAACGGTGTCCCGACCCATGCCCCAGCCGGTGATCAGCCCGGCTGGGCACCGCTGCCGGCCGGGCCGGCCGACCCGACGTCCGGCTGGCCGGCGAGCGGCGGCTGGGCGACGGCAGCCCCGGGACCGACGGCCGACCCGCAGCTCCCGCCGACCGGCCAGCCGGGCGGAATGGCGGCGGAGCCGGCACCGTCCCGGATCCCGCCGCCGCCCGCGACCTACTCGGAACCGCTCTGGTCCGACGGCGCGACGCCGACCGCCGAGGACTTCGCCCGGCGCCGGCAGGCGCGGCCGGCCGACCCGGTGGCCACCATGGGCGTACGGGCCGTGCTGAACCGTTCGACGCTGGGACTGGTCAAGCTGCCGCCGGGACGGCACGAGCAGGAGGTCAAGCACGACATCGAGATGGTCCGCCGCAACTTCGGTGGCCTCCGTCAGGTGACGGTGGTCAACCCGAAGGGCGGTGCCGGCAAGACCGTGGCGATCCTGCTGCTGGCGATGACCTTCGGTCAGAAGCGCGGCGGCTACGTCCTGGCCTGGGACAACAACGAGACCCAGGGCACCCTGGGTATGCGGGCCCAGCAGGACTTCCACTCCCGGACGGTACGGGACATGCTGCGTGACCTCGCCCAGTTCCAGGGCGCGCACGGGCGGGTCGGCGACCTGTCGCAGTATGTCCGCTCGCAGGGCGAGGGGATGTTCGACGTACTGGCCTCGGACGAGTCGGCGACCGGCGGTGAGATGCTCACCGCCTCGGCGTTCGCGGAGATCCGGGACGTGGTGAGCCGGTTCTACAAGCTGATCTTCGTGGACACCGGGAACAACGTCCGGGCCCAGAACTGGCAGGCCGCGATGGACGCGACCGACCAACTGGTGGTCACCATGTCGGCTCGGAACGACTCGGCGGAGACCGCCGCGCGGATGCTCGACCACCTGGAGCAGAGCGGACGGCAGCGCCTGGTCCGGCAGGCGGTGACGGTGGTGTCGATGCCGCCGTCCCGGAAGGAGATCGACCTGCCGGCGATCCAGGAGCACTTCGCGGCCCGCACCCGGGCGGTGCTGCTCGCGCCGTACGAGCGGTTGATCGACACCGGCGAGCCGATCCGGTACGGGCAGCTCTCCTCGGCCACCCGGGACGCCTGGCTGAAGATCGCCGCCGCGGTGGCCGAAGGGCTCTGAGTGGCCCTAGGGCGCTGATCCGGTCGGGCGTCTCCCCGCTGTCGTCCGACGCCGGCCCGGCCTCGTACGACGCCGGGTGGGACGGGTCTCTCCCCGGTCCGGGAGGGACCCGCCCCGCGCCGGCAGGTCGACGAGCACCGCCCGCCGGTCCGGCCATCGACCGGTTGCGGTCAGTCGCTGGCCAGGGCGTCCCCGGCGGCCGGGTCGCAGTCCCGGAGGAACTGGGCGCAGCGGGCCGCCTCGTCCGCCTCGCCGATCTCGCCGGCCGCGCGGGAGAGCACGTACAGGCAGCGGAGGAAGCCCCGGTTCGGCTCGTGCGCCCACGGCACCGGCCC
Organism: Micromonospora pallida; assembly: GCF_900090325.1. Lineage (NCBI taxonomy): Bacteria > Bacillati > Actinomycetota > Actinomycetes > Micromonosporales > Micromonosporaceae > Micromonospora > Micromonospora pallida. Next base: position 5,802,596 of record NZ_FMHW01000002.1, read on the forward strand.
GTGCCCGCGCCAACCGTTACGGCGGAGCTGGTCCAGGCCCCGGTGGTAGCCGGTGCGGGCGAACGCGTACGCCGGGACGACCTGGCCCTGCGCGAGGGCCCGGGTGGCCAGCGCGCCCCAACCGGCGCTGAAGGTCGGGAATCGGGCGGCCACCTCGGCGTACGCCTCGTCGGTGCCCGCCTGTTCGGCGGCGGCCAGCTCGGCCTCGGCCTCCTCGTGGACGGGCAGTAGGGTTGCCGGCGGCTCAGGCAAGAGGTTCTGCATCGCCTCATTCAACCCGCTCCGACGACCGGCCCGCGAGCGGGTCCGCCCAGCTCGTCGACGAACCGGCGCAACCCCGGTCCAGGTCACGACGGTACGCGTCGATGAAGAGGTTCGCGTCGGTGCCAACTGTTCACCTCGACTACGAATGATGTTCCGGAGCCGCCCGGGGAATCCGTGCCCTGAACGCCATGGGATCGGACACGGCCGGCTGGTTTGCCGGGTTGACCGGGCTGGGCAGGATGACCTCGTGCCGACCCCACCACCCGCGGACGTCATCGAGCCGCACACCGCCCCCGACGAGATCGAGACCCGCGCCGCCTTCGACCGACGGCTGGCCAGCGGCAGCCTGGCCGGGCTGACCGTGCAGGGACTCCGGCTCGACCTGGACCCCGTACCCGATCTGGCTGGCACCGACGTCGCCGGGACGCTCTTCGTGGGTTGCCGGTTCGCCTCCCGGGACGTCGGCGCGGACCTGGTCCGGCGCGGCGCCAACGTGGTGCCGCCCTTCTCCGGGCTGCCGTACCCGACCCAGCCGGCGCACCTCTACACCCCCGAGGATCTGGCTGGCGGCTTCGCCGAGGGTGGCTTCGCCGGCATGTACGACACCCGGGTGTACGAGCACTTCCGGTCGCACGGCGGCGCGCTGCCGGATGTCAGGGAGGCGCTCGGCCAGCGGCTGCACGACCACGGTGTGGACAACGCGCTGGCCGACGCCACCCGCGCCTGGCTGGCCACGCACGGACCGCAGTCGGTGGTGGGCGTCATGGGCGGGCATGCCGTGCCACGCGGCAGCGTGCCGTACCGGATGGCCGCGATGCTCGGCTGGGAACTGGCCCGCGCCGACCGGCTGGTGGTCACCGGCGGCGGGCCGGGGGTGATGGAGGCGGCGAACCTCGGCGCCTACCTGGCCTCCCACCCGGCGGAGGCGTTGGCGACGGCGATCGACCTGCTCGCCGTCGCGCCGGACTTCACCGACCACGACCGGTACACCGCCGTGGCGCTCGAGGTACGCCAGCGGTACGCCCCGACCGAGACGCTACCCCGGTCCCCCGGCGAGGTCTCCGGTCTGGACTGGGCCCGTACCGGCGGGCTGGCCATCCCCACCTGGCTGTACGGGCACGAGCCGGCGAACCTCTTCGCCGGGAAGATCGCGAAGTACTTCTCGAACGCGATCCGGGAGGACACCATCCTGCGGCTGGCCCGGGGCGGGATCGTCTTCGCGCCGGGACGGGCCGGCACCGTGCAGGAGGTCTTCCAGGCGGCGACGAAGACGTTCTACGGCACCGACGGCGCGAGCGGAGCGTACGTCTTCCTGAACCGGGAGTACTGGACCCGGGAACTGCCGGTGGAGTCGCTGCTGCGTCCGCTGCTGGCCGCGTCGCCGTTCGGGGACCTCTCCGGCACCATCCACCTCACCGACGACGTCGCCGAGGCGGCCCGGGCGCTGATCGGCGCACCCGCCTGAGGTGGTAGCAGGGGTCCCTTGTTACTCATTTATGAGTAACAAGGGACCCCTGCTACCACTAAACGCTGGGCGAGCCGGGTGTGGCTACTTGGCGAGCGTGGTGCCCGTCGAGCGGAGGTGCTCGCAGGCCTCGACGACCCGGGCGGCCATGCCGGCCTCGGCGGCCTTGCCCCAGACGCGCGGGTCGTACAGCTTCTTGTTGCCGACCTCGCCGTCGACCTTGAGCACCCCGTCGTAGTTGCGGAACATGTGGTCCGCGACCGGGCGGGTGAAGGTGTACTGGGTGTCGGTGTCGATGTTCATCTTGATCACGCCGTAGTCCAGCGCCTCGCGGATCTCGGAGAGCAGCGAGCCGGAACCGCCGTGGAACACCAGGCTGAGCGGCTTCTCCTTGCCGTACTTGGCGCCGACCGCCTCCTGGATGCTCTTCAGCACCTCGGGACGGAGCTTGACGTTGCCCGGCTTGTAGACGCCGTGCACGTTGCCGAAGGTCAGCGCCGCCATGTAGCGGCCCTTCTCGCCGAGACCGAGCGCGTCGACCATGGCCAGGCCGTCCTCGACGGTGGTGTAGAGCTTGTCGTTGATCGCGTTCTCGACGCCGTCCTCCTCGCCGCCGACCACGCCGACCTCGATCTCCAGGACGATCTTGCCCTCGGCGGCCCGGTCGAGCAGCTCGGCGGCGATCTCCAGGTTCTCGGCGACCGGCACGGCGGAGCCGTCCCACATGTGCGACTGGAACAGCGGCTCCTCGCCCCGGGCCACCCGCTCCTTGGAGATCGCCATCAGCGGCCGGACGAACTTGTCCAGCTTGTCCTTGGGGCAGTGGTCGGTGTGCAGGGCGATGTTGACCGGGTAGTTCTTGGCCACCTCGCGGGCGTACGCGGCGAACGCGGCGGCACCGGTGACCATGTCCTTGACGGACGGCCCGGAGAGGTACTCGGCGCCACCGGTCGAGACCTGGATGATGCCGTCGCTCTCCGCGTCGGCGAAGCCCTTCAGCGCGGCGTTGAGGGTCTGCGAGGACGTGACGTTGATGGCGGGGTACGCGTACCGGCCGGCCTTGGCACGGTCGAGCATCTCCGCGTAGACCTCAGGGGAAGCGATGGGCATGTCAAACGCTCCTTACTACCGCTTTCGGCCGTGCCGGCCGACTGTCTTCCATGGTTGCGAGACCGCGCTGTCCTCCGCGGGCAGTATCCCGTAGACGCCCGGTACAGGCACAACCGACCCGGAACGCGACCAGTTGGTCGACGTGTCCGCACCGCCCGTCGCCGTCGACGCTCCGCCGTCGCGGCCGTCGCTCCGCCCGAGGTGGCGTCGCTCCGCCCGGGGTGGCGTCCGCTCGTCCACCGGTCCGCCTACCCCTCCCGGACGACGATGCTGATCAGCCAACTGACCACCGCCATCACGATCGCTCCCCAGAAGGCCGGCCAGAAACCGTCCACCCGGAACGGCAGGTCGAGCTGACCGGCGATCCAATCCGTCAGCAGAAAGAGCAACGCGTTCACGACCAGCGCGAACAGACCCAGGGTCAGCAGGTAGAACACGCAGCCGACGACCTGGATGACCGGCTTGAGCACCGCGTTGACCACGCCGAAGATCAGGGCCACCGCGAGCAGGGTCAGGGCGGTGTTCGTCCCGGACCGTCCGCCCACGTCGACGCCGGGCACGATCAGCGTGGTGGCCCACAGCGCCACCGCGTTGGTGACCAACCGGATCAGGAAGCCCACGGTTCCATCCTGGCATCGAGCGTCGGCCCCGGGTGGGCCAATCCGCCGACTCCGCACCGGCGGCTGGCGGGGTGGCCGTACGCCGGTGGCCGGCGGTGCAGCCACGCGCCGGAGGCCGGCGGACAGGTGGCGGTTGTTTGGCGCGGCTCGCCGGTGGGCAGGAGTGTCAGCCCGTACGGTGTGGAAGTAGCGCCGGCACGACGTGAAGGAGGGACGATGGGTCAGCCCGACGAGGAGTTCGCCCCCGGCGACCACCTCACTCCCGACGAGCGGGATCCCGAGGCCCCGCCCGCCGACGCCGTCGAACAGGCGACGGTGGCCGGTCCGGTCGACGGCGACACGGAGCCGCACCGTGGCCTGGAGGTCGCGGACTGGGACGCGGTGGAGCAGTCCCGGGTGGTCACGGTCGACGAGGACGACTACCGCTGAGTCACCAGCACTTCCGTCTCACCCAACGCCACAGGTCGGCACGAAGACCTGATCTCGTTCATCCGTTCGGTTCGATCTGACCTGGCGGGACTCCCTGGACATCGGTGGGCACCTAAGCTCCCACCCGACCCAACGGTCATTCCACGGGAGGAACCTCTACATGCTCAACACGAGCACCCGGCGTCTGCTCGCCGGGCTCGGCGTCGTGGGCGCGCTCGTCGCGACCACCGCCATCCCCGCGTCGGCCGCCCCGGCTGACGTCGAGATCAATCTTTACTTCCCCGACGTCACCGTCGCCGCTGACACCGCCGGCAAGGTCGAAAGCCCCGTCATGTCCGCCTCCGAGCCGGTCGTGCTGCGCGAGGCCACCATGCGATACGACTTCTCCGACCTGGCCGGCAAGGTCAACGTGACCGAAGACGACGACTTCGGTTACTGCACGAAGCCGGAACCCGGCGTGCTGCTCTGCACCGATCCGTTCGAGATCGGGCTGGACGAGTGGGGCCTTGCCGGCCTCTTCCAGGTGGTGATCGCCGCGACCGACGGGACCGACGACGCCACCGGCAAGCTGAAGGTCACCTTCTCCGCAGCCGGTGTGGACCCGTTGACCTGGGAGTCCACGGTCCGCGTCGGCGAGGGCGTGGACCTGGCCGGCGCCACCGACACCGTCAAGGTTTCCGCGCGGCCCGGCGAGGCGCTCAGCTTGCCGCTGACCGTCCGCAACCCGGGTACCACCACCGTGAAGGGCAGCACCGCACTCTTCGACGTCGACTATGAGCTACGTGCCGACGAGAAATACAGCAACTGCACCTACGAGGGCGACGAGCTGCGGTTCTGCCACTTCGACCAGGAGCTGGCCCCCGGTACCACCTACCGGGCCTCGGTCGATTTCGTGCTCGGCAAGGACACCTACGCCCCGGGCGACGTCTACACCTACACCAACTGGATGACCAGCGCCGAGTACGAGGACTTCGCGGCCTACCTGGAGAGCCGCGGCATCTCCCCGGGCAAGCCGGGGACCGGCCCCGAGCTGACCCTGGCGGTCGACGACCGGGCGCGCGCTCCGCAGGCCGACACCGACCCTGACAACAACTGGTCCTCCTACGAGGTGGCCGTCACCGGCACGAACGGCACCGACCTGGCGGCCATCGGCGACAAGCTGACCGGGGCGGCCGGCGACAAGGTCACCGCGACCGTCGGCTTCCGCAACAACGGCCCGGCGACGCTGAACCACATCCGGTCCGATTCGCCGGTCACCCACCTCCGGGTGGGCGTGCCGCAGGGCACGACGGTGATCGGGGCTCCGGAGTGGTGCGTACCGATCAAGGGCGAGGAGTTCGGCGAGCCCGGCGAGGCGGGCGGGAGCAACTACCACTGCTATGCCAGCACGCTGAGCATCGCGGGCGAAGAGGAGACCTACGAGTTCACGCTCCGCGTCGACAAGGTCGTGGCCAACGCCAAGGGCCCAGTCGAGGTGAACGTGCCGTGCCAGTGTGATGGCGGTTTCTACGACGACCTGAAGCCGGCCAACGACACCGCCGCGATCCTGGTGAACGCGACGGGCGGCGGCGGAGGCGGCGGGGGCGAAGACGGGGATGGCGGCACGCTGCCCATCACCGGTGCCCAGACCAGCCTGATCGCGGGCGTCGGCGGGCTGCTGCTCGCGGTGGGCGTCGGTGGCTTCGTGCTGGCCCGTCGTCGGCGGACCCGCTTCGTGGCCTGATCTCCCTTCCGGCAACACCACCGGTGCCCCGCCGACCCGACCGGGTCGGCGGGGCACCGTCGTCTCCGTACCACGAGTCGTGGCACGGCATCCGGTCGCTGCCGCGCGGACCGGGCGCGGGTGGGCGTCGACGTGGCCGACGTCGGACGGTCAGCTCCGCCCCGACGATGGGTGGGTCGACACGGCCACCGCCCGGCGGGCCTGTGACGTCGAGCACCGGGAGCCGTGGAGGGCGACCTAGACTTACCGGAGCCGTCGCCGGTGGCGTGCTCGCCACCCCCAACTGGCAGATCCCGGAGGTCACCTCGTGCCGACGCCCACCACCACCCTGGCCCTGGGGCCGGACTGGCTCGACCCAGAGTGGTTGATTTCGACGTTCGGGTTGCTCGGCATCCTGGCCATCGTCTTCGCCGAGTCCGGCCTGCTGATCGGCTTCTTCCTGCCGGGCGACTCGCTGCTGTTCACCGCCGGTCTGCTCACCGCCGACGGCGAGTACATCACCTACCCGCTGTGGCTGGTCTGCTTGTTGATCACCCTGTCGGCCATCGCCGGCGACCAGGTCGGGTACGCCTTCGGGCGCAAGGTCGGGCCGTCGCTGTTCCGCCGGCCCAACTCCAAGCTGTTCAAGCAGGAGAACGTGCTCAAGGCGCACGAGTTCTTCGAGAAGTACGGCGCCCGCTCGATCGTGCTGGCCCGGTTCGTGCCCATCGTGCGGACCTTCACCCCGATCGTGGCCGGGGTGAGCCGGATGGACTACCGCACCTTCGTGATCTACAACGTGGTCGGCGGCATCCTCTGGGGCACCGGGGTCACCGTCCTCGGCTACTTCCTCGGGCAGATCCCGTTCGTCAAGGCCAACATCGAGATGATCCTGATCCTTATCGTGGTGGTCTCGGTGGTTCCGATCGGGATCGAGCTGCTCCGGGCGCGGATGGCGGCGAAGCGGGGCACCAGCCCCGAGGAGAAGGCCGCCGCCGACGAGGCCGTCCGGGAGGTCCGGGAGCAGCACGCGGACCAGCAGTCGCCGTACGGCGGGCAGTCGTACCAGAGCGAGAGCCAGCAGCCGTACGGCGGGCAGTCGTACCCGAACGAGGGACGGCAGCCGTACGGCGGGCAGCCCCAGCCGGGAACCGGTCAGGTCTACGGCGGTGCGCAGCAGCCCCCGGGCGGCCAGGTCTACGGCGGCGGCCAGCAGTACGGCGGTCAGCAGTACCGGGAGAACCCGCAGCCCTACGGCGGCCAGCCGTACGAGAGCGGCCAGCCCCACTCCGGTGGGCAGCAACAGTATGGGAACGGGCAGCAGTACGGGAACGGGCAGCCGTACCAGAACAGCGGGTTCCAGGGCGGCCAGCCATACCCGGGCCAGCCGTACCAGGGCGAGCCGCACCAGAGCGGGGGACAGCAGTACCCGGACACCCCGTACGACGGCCGGGAGCCGCAGCGGTCCGGATATCCGAACACCCAGCCGGGGTACGGCGGACAGCAGCCCTACAGCGGACAGCCTGGGTACAGCGGACAGCAGCCCTACGGCGGTAACCCGCAGAGCTACGACGAGCCCACCCAGTCGTTCGGTGGCGGGCAGGCGCCGTGGACCGGTCAGACCTACGGCGACGAGCAGACCTACCGCGACGAGCAGTCGCCGGGCAACGGTCAGTCGCACGAGAATCGGTCGGCGCCACCGCCCTACGGCGGTCAGCCGCACCACGGCGGTCAGCAGTACGGCCGGCACTGAGCGCCGTACCGGTTGCCTGCTCCCGGAGTCGGACCACACCGGCCGGCACCGGGAGCCGTCACCGCGACACCGGGACCAAGCCTCGGACGCCACTGGCGGCCTGAAGACCACGATGGGCCGGTGACGTCTCACCGCGACATTCGGGACCGACGGTCGCAGCCGGACGGCCTCCCCGTCTGGGCTCGCGTGACCGACGGGCGGCGCGGTGGACTCGGGCCGGGCGAGATCGCCGACTCCGGCCCGATTGACACGGCGGACTCCGGGGCGCGGTGAACCCGCGTGTGGACCCGGCCGGTGGCCGGGACAACCGTCAGTGGACAGCCCGTACGGCTGCCCGGCCTGCCGGTACTCGTCAGACTGCCCGTCGCGTACCCGTCAGGCCATCCGTCGCCACCCGTCCGGGCGCTCGGCGCGCTCGTTCGGGGCGGTCGGAGATTCGGATGGTCGGAGATTCGGGGTGGTCGGAGACCAGCCCGGACGGGCCGGTCGGGTGGCGGCCCACGGCGGCATCCCCGTTGGTCACGGGGAGCCGGGCCGTCCCGACCGGCGGCGGGCATTCCGGAGACGGTCGCCGGGGTCCGGCGACCGGTCGGCACCGCACCGGTCGAACCCACTCGGTTGCCTGGTGCCTCTCCCGGGGAAGCGGCACCAGACGACCGGGACGGGTCAGCGCGCCTTCTTGGTGGCGCGCTTACGGGGCGGAGTCAGCAGGTCGGCGATCGTGGCGATCGCGGTCGGCACCAGCCGGTAGTACGCCCACACGCCGCGCTTCTCCCGCTCCAGCAAGCCGGCCTCGGTGAGGATACGCAGGTGGTGGCTGACCGTCGGCTGGGAGAGGCCGAGCGGCGCGGTCAGGTCGCAGACGCACGCCTCGCCCTCGGGGGCCGACTGGATCAGGCTGAGCAGCCGCAGCCGGGCGGGGTCGGCGAGGGCCTTGAGGACCCCCGCGAGCCGCTCGGCATCGGCACGTTCGATCGGCTCGCCGGCAAGCGGCGAGATCTGAGGCATAGTCATTTCAGCCAACGCAGTTCCCACGTTTTCCATCCTTCCACCAGCAGCATCGAAACGCCTGCATATCCGCAATCCGAATCGGTAAACTTTTAGGCCACAAGGCCGAGGTCAGCCAACGTATAGGCCGCCCGGTAGGCCAGTCCGGCTGCTTGCACGACGTCGCCGGCGCCTCGATCAACAATAACCGCTACACCGACGACCTCAGCCCCTGCCTCACGTAACGCTTCAACTGCGTTGAGTACACTCCCACCGGTCGTTGAGGTATCTTCCACCGCCAATACCCGGCGACCGGATACATCAGGCCCCTCGATGCGGCGTTGCAGCCCGTGCGCCTTACCTTGCTTGCGCACGACGAAGGCATCGAGCGGTCGTCCCACCGTCGCTGCGGCATGCAGCATCGACAGCCCGACCGGGTCGGCACCCAGGGTCAGGCCACCGACCGCGTCGAACTCCCAGTCAGCGGTGAGATCCAGCAGGACGCGCCCCACCAAGGGAGCGGCCTGGTGATGGAGCGTGACGCGACGCAGATCGACGTACCAATCTGCCTCGCGCCCCGAGGAGAGCACCACCCGCCCATGGACCACGGCCAGGTCGGAGATGAATTTACGCAGGTCGTCGCGGTCCCCCATGGCGCACAAGGGTACTGCGCGAGTCTGGGAGCCGTGGCTCGGGTCCACCCCGATCAGCCCTGTGGGCGACGACGAGTGGCGATGTTCACTTACGCTGTGCGACGGGATTCTGGCGTCCGGGTCATTCCCGCCAGGTCGGGCCGGTGCGCCGGACGGTGGCGGCGGTCAGCGACCCCCGCGTCCGACGAGGACCTTGGACTTTCGGGTGAGTCGGTGCAGCACTCGCAGCGGGGTGTGCCGCAACGCCACCACGGCAAGCTTGTACTTCCAGTCGGGAACGCTCACCAGACGGCCTTTCCGCAGGTCACGTAGACCCTCATCGATGACCGAGTCGGCGTCGAGCCAGATCCAGCCGGGCATCGACGACGTGTCGATGCCGGCCCGCTGGTGGAACTCGGTGCGGGTGAACCCTGGACAGAGGGCCATCACCCGTACGCCGTAGGGGCGCGCGGCCTGCCCCACCGACTCGCTGAAGTTGGTCACCCAGGCCTTGGTGGCGGAGTACGTCGAGCCGGCCTCGGGCGCACCGAAACCCGCGACGGAAGAGACATTTATCACTGCCCCCTGCCCGCGGGCGGTCATCGTCGGCAGTACCGCATGGGTCAGTCGCATCACGGAGTTGACGTTCAGCCGCAGCAGGCGGGCCTCGTCCTCGACGCTGGTCCGCAGGAACGAGCGGGTGAGCGCGATCCCGGCGTTGTTGACCAGCAGGTCGACCGGGGTGCCCTCGGTCAGCCGCCGCTCCACGGCGACACAACCCTCCTCTGTGGAGAGATCCGCCGGCAGGGTCTCCACCGTCCGGCCGTGCCGCTCGGTCAGCTCGGTGGCGAAGGCGGTGAGCCGGGCCGCGTCCCGGGCGACCAGGACGAGGTCGTACCCGTCCCAGGCGAGCCGCCGGACGAACGCCGCCCCGATGCCGGCTGTCGCTCCGGTGACCACCGCGAGTGGGTTGGTGGGGCCGGGGACGACCGGGTCGGGTGTCGCGGGCACGGGCGGATCCTCACTCGGGCGGGGTGGAGTACGCGAAGAACGACCGTGAGGCAGGCCGGGAAACCGGCCGCCGACGGTGGTGCGCGTTCGCCGACGGCAGGGCCAGCAGCACGGCCACCACAAGGTATCCGAGCGCCTGGCCGATCGAAAGACCCGCGTTGACCGCGACCCACCCCTCCGGATAGGCGTCGGTGAGAGCGTTCAGCAGCACGGCGGTGCTGTGCTGGTCGACGTCCAGCCGAAACGGGGTCAGTCGCTGCCCGACCAGGAGGGCCACCGCGCCGATCCCCGCGAGCAGACCGAGCCCGCAGACGACCCAGGTCGCCACGCGGGCCCCGGCACGGCCGGTGAGCAGGCCGAGGGCGAGGGCGACGAGCAGCGCCCCGACCGCCACCGCGAGCACCGCCGTGAGCGCCGTGGTGGCCCGGAGCAGGGTCACCACCCCGTCCACCGCCCCCCGGTCCGGCAGGTCCGTGGTGGCCGACCGGAAGCGGGCGACCGTACCGTCCATAGCGAGCAGGCCGGCGACCGCGTACGCGACCCCGACGGTCGCCATGGCGACCAGCAGCCCGGCGGCGGACCTGACGGCGACGGGCCGTTGGGACGGGACGTGTTCCGACACGACTGATCCCTCCGGGTAGGCGTCGCGTTGGAACCTACTCGGAGGGATCGTCGTACGTCCCGCTTATCGGCGGTCAGCTACCCGACGGCGGGGTCGAACCCGAACTGTCGCCCGACGAGCTGGATCCGGGACTGTCGTTCGACGGGCTGGATCCGGGACTGTCGCCTGACGGGCTCGATCCCGGGCTGTCGTGCCGCGGACTCGGATCGCCGTAGGGACCGTCGGACCCGGTGGCCGGAGGCTGCCCCGGCTGATCCGTACCGGACGACGGCGGGTAGCCCGGCTGGTCCGAGGAGCCCGGACCGGGGTGACTCGGGTAGCCCGGGGCTGGCGGGTAACCCGGCTGGCCGTGCGGCGGGTAACCCGGGGCCGGCGGATAGCCCGGCTGGCCGTGGGGCGGGTAGCCGGGGGCGGCCGGGTAGCCCGGCTGACCCGAGGTCGGATAGCCCGGCTGGCCGTGCGTCGGGTAGCCCGGCGTACCGGTCGGGTAGCCGGGGTACGCGCCGGGAAGTGACGGCTCCCAGGCCGGCTGCGGCTTACGGAAGAACTGGTTCGACGCGGGCAGTGCCAGCAGCACCAGGGCCGCGATCAGCGCGAGCACCGCGACCAGGTTCACCAGGGTGCTGACCGGCGTGTACCAGGACGGCAGAGCATCCTCCAGCCGGCGCGCGATCTCCTCCTGGCTCGGCATGTCGGCGCTGGAACCGCCGACCGGGCCACTGAACGAGCCGACCGCACCGCTGACCAGGCTGCCGCCGCTGCAGCAGAGCAGGATGCCGCCGAGCACCCAGGTGGTGATCCGGGCGCCGTTCTTTCCCCGGTTGTTGAGCACGGCCAGCACGACCAGGCCCACCGCCATCAGCAGGGTGATCAGCCCCGACCCGACGGCGGCGACGATGGCGAAGTCGGCGATGGCGTCCATGCCGTTGACCGAGCTGTCGGCGTAGGCGTCCTCCAGCACCCGACGGGTCTCGCCGAGCGTGGCGAGGGTGAGGATCAGGTTGATCACCTGGATGCCGGCCACCAGGATCAGCAGATAGCTGGATATCGTCACGCTGCCCGGGCGCACCCGGGCCGGGGTGCTGTGGGTTTCGGCCACGACTCTCCTTCCCTTGGATCGCCACCACACCGTAACGGCATCCGGCCAGTCGTACGGGGACGGAACCGCCGAGGCGACGCTCGATGTGCCCTACCCACTCGGCCGCGACGGCAACCCGTCAGTAGCCGCGCCACTCCGCGCGGGCGTACTCGAGGACCTTCGGCTGGAGCAGAGTGGAGGCGGGCACGTCCACCTGGCGCCGGTCGGCGGGGAAGTTCCCGGCCGCGGCAAGCGTGCTGGCGTCCAGGAACCGCAGCGACGGCGCGTCGGCCGGCAACTCCAGCGGGGGCGGGTTCGGGCCGGGGGCGGCCAGCACGAATCCCCAGTCGCCAAAGGACGGCACGTCCACGTGGTACGGCCGGGTGGCGAAGCCGGCCGCCCGGACCGATGCCTCGATCGACCAGTACGAACGGGGCGCGAAGTACGGCGAGCCGGACTGCACCACCATCCGGCCGGTCTCGGCGAGCACCGAGCGGACCAGGGAGTAGAACTCGACGGTGTAGAGCTTGGCGGTGGCGGTCTCGTCCGGGTCGGGCAGGTCCGCCACCACCACGTCGAAGCGTTCCCCGGCGGTCCGCAGCCAACCGAACGCGTCGGCGTGCACCACGCGGACCCGGGGGTCGGCGAAGGCGTCCCCGTTGAGCTGGCGCAGTTGCGGCTCGCTCCGGGCCAACGCCACCACCGCCGGGTCCAGGTCGACGACGGTCACCCGCCGCACGTCCGGGTAGCGCAGCAGTTCCCGGACGGCCAGTCCGTCGCCGGCCCCGAGCACCAGCACCTCGCTATGCGGGCCGCGCAGCGCCGGATGCACCAGCGCCTCGTGGTAGCGGTACTCGTCGACCGAGCTGAACTGAAGGTCGCCGTTGAGGAAGAGCCGCAGGTCGGTGACCTGCCGGCCGGTCTCGGCCACCGACCGGGTCAACACGATCTCCTGGTAGCGGCTGCGCTCGGCGTGCACCACCGGATCCCGGTAGAGCTGCTGCCGGGCGGTCACCTCGAAGTCCCGGGCGGTGATCCAGGCGTACCCGAGGCAGAGCGCGACCACGACGGACCCGGCGGTGAGCGCGACGCGTGCCCGCCGGCTCAGCTCCCGCCGGAACACCGTGACCACCAGGGCCAGGCCGGCGACGGCGTTCACCGCGCCGACCACGAGTGCCCCCTTGAGCTGCCCGAAGACCGGGATCAGCAGAAACGGGAAGGCCAGCCCGCCGAGCAGCGCGCCGACGTAGTCGGCGGCGAACAGGTCGGCCACCGCGCTGCCGGCGGACTGTTCCCGGATGCGTTGCAGCAGCACCATCAGCAGCGGAATCTCCGCGCCGATCAGCAGCCCGAGCACGAACGCGGTGCCGACCAGCGCCGGACCGTAGAGGTCCAGCCAGGCGAAGGCCGCGTAGAGGCCGAGCACGGAGAGCCCGCCGAGCAGCGCCAGCACCAGCTCTACCAGAGCGAACGCGGCGGCGGCCCGGGACTGGAACGGCTTCGCGGCGAGCGCGCCGACGCCCATCGCGAAGACCATCACGCCGAGCACGATCGACGCCTGACCGACCGTGTCGCCGATCAGGTAGCTGCCGAGCGCGACCAGGGCCAGCTCGTAGACCAGGCCGCAGGCCGCGCAGACGAAGACCGCGAGCAGAACCGCCGCGCGGGACAGCCGCCAGCGCGGACGTTCCGGTGCGTCGGTGGTCACGGCTTGTTCCGGGTACGCCCCGCGCTCGTCGCCGCCGGTGTCTCTGCGGCGGCCTGCCGCTGCCGGTGACGCTGCACGAGGCCGACGGTGACCAACAGCGCGGTGATCAGCAACAGCGCGGCGACGGCGATCCCGTACGCCCAGCGGTCCCGCCACAGGTCGTTGCCGGCGGCCGGGAGCGGCGCCGGGGCGGCTCCGGCGGGGGCCGGGGCAGCGGCGGGTTCGACCAGCTCCGCCTCGACGGCGAGCAGCGGCAGTACGGTCGCGGCCCGGGTGGTCGCCCAGCCGGGGTCGTCGACGAAGACGTCGTGCTCGAGTCCCATCCGCGTCAGGCCGCTGTCGACATGCCAGAGGATGCTCTGCTGGATGTCCTCCGAGCCGGTCACCGTGATGCGGGCGGAGTCCTCACTCTCGCTGCTCGCCGAGGCGTAGTAGACGAGGACCTCCACCTGGAGCCAGCGCGGGCAGTTCACGTTGTCCTCCACCGACACCCCGTCGCCGAGGTTGGAGCCCACGCTGATCGGGTCGTAGCCGTAGTCCTCCAACTTCCAGCCGTAGCAGATGCCCTGGCTGGCGGTGGAGCGCGCGAGAATCGGCACGGTGTCGGCCCGCTCCTGCGCGGTCGGCGGCGGCACGGTGGTGTCGGAGCCGCCGTTGACGATCCCGGCGGCCACACAGCTACCGACGATCACGACGCTGATCAGGGCCAGCCAGATGTGGGCCGCCTTCGAGGGCTTCTTCTCCGCGCCTGCGGGCTTGGCACCGGCCATCAGCTGATCGCGGCAGCGATGATCGCGCCGGTGGCGAGGTGGATGACCGCGGTGACCCAGACGGCCGGGTGCGACTCAGGGTCGACCAGGATCTCGCCCAGCTTGCCGGGGGTCGCCACGTCCAGCACCACGAACGCCGCGGCCATGATGACCAGGCCGAGGAGGCCGTACGCGGCGGCACCGGTGATGCCGAGCACGAAGTTGTCGTCGCTGGCGACGATGGCCGCGACCACGATGATGCCGACGCCGGCCAGGTTGGAGGCGAGCAGCAGCGCCGCGTTGCGGTTGCGGTGGGTCCAGATCAGCTCGTTGAGGCGGCCGGGGGTGGCCACGTCGACCAGGACGTAGCCGATGCCCATCAGCATGACGCCGACCACCCCGTAGGCGAGGGTGACCAGCAGATCGGTGACGAGGGTCTGCACGGTGAGACTCCGGAGGATGAGGGGTTTGTCGGGTCGTCCCGCCGCTGCCGGACAGCGGCGGTGGGATCAGGTGCCGCTGCGGGTCACTTCCCGCTGCCGGGGCCGCCGCCACGGACGGTGCTGCCGCGTCCCCAGCCCCAGCTGTTGCCCACCGTGGAGTGGTAGCGCGGATAGGCGGTGGAGACGCCTTCGAGCAGGATCAGCGAGCCGGCGGCCGCCGGCAGGATGACCACCGAGTCGTCGTCGTAGCGCAGGTAGACGCCGCTGCCGTCGACGAACTGGTCGGCCGGCTTCCAGGCTTTGGTCACCTCGGCCGCCACGTGGCTCGGCGACTTGTACGAGGTGTATGCGATCGCCTCCCGGCCGATGTCCTGGCCACTGGCCCGGGTGTACCGGTCCTCGACGTAGCCCCGGGGGGAGAAGTTGCCGTAGAAGATCGCGAAGGCGGCGACCAGCGCGCCGATCAGGGCGAACGCCGCGCCCACCACGAACCATCTGCGGTATGTCACAGTGTCACCACCGTCTCGGTCAAAACCAGTTCATTGGTCTGCGGATACGCGTGCCAGGTGCGCCAGCGCACCGTGCCCGGGGCCGGGTCCGGCACGACCGCGAGGGCGGTCACCGCGTCCGGGTCGCCGGGAAAGACCCCGACCAGCGCGTACGGGTCGTCGGCCAGTTCCGCCCGGAGGGCGGCGACCCGACTGCTCAGTCCGCCCGCCTCCGGCCGGAGCACGTTCGCGGTGAACGTGTAGCCGCTCCCGGGCTCGTGCACCGTGGCCGGCAGGTCGGGTCGCCGCCCCGGCAGACAGGCCACGGTCTCGGTGAGCACCACGGTCTCGGCGGTCTCGGAGAGCCCGGTCGTCGCCTCTGCGGCGTGCAGGAGCACCTGGTGGGAGGCGCCGAGCAGGCGCAGCCGGAGCCGCTGCCCACCTGCCAGATCGAGGTCCAGCACGTACAGGGCGGGCAGTTCCGGCCCCCCGAGCGCCAGGCTCAGGTCACCGGCGCTGGTGTCAACGTACGGCGCGTCCAGACTGACCAGCACGCTCAGCCCACCTTCTCCGGCCCGCCCTGCGGGTAGATCATCACCTCGGGCCGGCGCAGTAGTTCGCCCCGGGCCACCTCCCAGTCGGCGTCGCCGTACTTCTCGAAGGAGAGCCGGGCCCCGCCGGACGCGGTGTAGTCGTGGTACCGGACGCTGCCGGTGGGGCCGAGCCCGGTGGTGCCGGTGGCGGTCCAGCGGGCCTGGCCGGACTCGTCGCTGCGGTAGCGGCGGCCGTCGAAGTCGACCGTGGGCGGGCCGGGGGTCACCGTGGCATCCGGCTCGGCGGTCCAGAGCACCAACTCCAGGTCCGGGTCCTCCTCGACGGAGAGCCAGCGCTTCGTGCCGTCCGCCGTGTCCAGCAGGTGCTCGTCCCAGCTCCAGCCGCCCTCGGTGAGGTGCAGCGAGCCGCGCACCGCGTACGTCACCTGTCGGATCTCGACCAGGTCGCCGGGACGCAGCCTGCGCGGGTCGCCGCGCAGCGCGTCCGCGTCGTGGTCGCGGAACGGGTCGGCGGCGGTCGGGGCGGACGGCTGCCGGCGGGACCGGCGCAGGGCGACGAGAACGACGACCACCCCGGCCACCCCGACAAGGCAGCCAAGGCCCGCTACCAGGTACGCCAGTGTCCCGCTCACCATCGCCCGCCTCCCACGATCACGTCGGCGCATGACGGTAACAACCCCACGCACCTGCGTCAGCAGCGGCTTTGTTGAGTGGTCGGTCAGCTACTGCCGGTTTCCGAAGAGTCGGCCGACGGCTCCTCGGGCTTCGGCGGCGGAGGCAGGTGTCGGGACGGGTCGGGGCAGATCATGTATCCCGGCGGAACGGCGTACACCGGCGCGGCGGGGTACCCGGGCGGCGGGACAGCGGGATATCCGGGCGGCGGGACAGCGGGATATCCGGCCGGCAGCGCGGTGGGGTACCCGGGCGGCGGCGCGGCGGGATATCCGGCAGGCAGGACGGGGTAGCCGGGCAGGACCGGGTAACCAGCCGCCGGGCCGTAGCCGGGCACGGGGACCGGGTACGACGGGCCGGCTGGCCGCTCGGTCTGCGGCGCGAAGTACCGGTTGGCCGGCGGCAGGGTCACCAGCAGCACCACCGCCACGTTGAGCGCGACAACGAGGAGTTGTACGCCCGTGGCACCCATACCGAGCAGGTCGCTGGTCAGGAACGCGTCGCCGTAGAGGGCCTCGGTGAACTCCGACTCGGTCCAGACCGGTTCACCGTCATCGGTCTCGCTCCAAGCGCCGTCCGGCGCGAAGGCGAAGGGGATGAACGCCAGACCCAGGCAGCTCCCCGCACCGCAACTGGTCAGCAGGTGCAGGCCACTTCCGACGTAGAGCAGCGTCCGGGCGACGGTGCCGCCGTTGCGGACCGGTCGGGCGGTCAGGGCGAGCCAGACCGCCAGGAACACCGCGGGCAGGGCGATCGTCACGGCCATGAACACGTTGCCGAACCGCTCGCCGGACACCTCGTCCGGATCGGCGTCTCGGACAGCCTCCGCCGCTCTGGTGATCTCGCCGTCGAACTGCACCGCCGCCGCCACCGCCAGCCCCACCAGGACGAGCAGCATCCCGACCGTGGCGAGCTGCAACCAGAAGGCGACGGTGACGGTGCGGGGCCGGGCCGGCCGTACCGGCTCGGCGTCGGGGAGGGTCATGGCTGGCAGGGTACGGGTGAGTGGCGAAGGCCCGCTGCCCCGTCCGAGCCACTCACAGATCAAGAGAATCGCGTCACCGAACCGGCTGGTCGGTGACGCGAGCTCTTGATCAACGGCGAACGGGAGAGGGTCAGGCGGGGGTGACGGTCAGGGCGTCCTTGGTGTCGGACAGGTCGACCTGGACGGTGTTGCCGTCGCGGATCTGGCCGGCCAGCAGGGCCTTGGCGAGCTGGTCGCCGATGGCGGACTGGACCAGGCGGCGCAGCGGACGGGCACCGTAGATCGGGTCGTACCCGTGCTCGGCGAGCCAGGCGCGGGCCGGTTCGGTGATGTCCAGGCCGAGGCGGCGGTCGGCGAGCCGCTTCCGCATCCGGCCGAGCTGGATGTCGACGATGGCCCGCAGGTCGTCGCCCTGGAGGGCGGCGAAGACCACGATGTCGTCCAGTCGGTTGAGGAACTCCGGCTTGAAGTGCGACCGGACCACCGCGAGTACGCCCTCCCGGCGCTGCTCCTCGGCCAGCATCAGGTCGCTGATCACCGCCGAACCCAGGTTCGAGGTGAGGATCAGGATGGCGTTGCGGAAGTCGACCGTACGACCCTGGCCGTCGGTGAGCCGGCCGTCGTCGAGCACCTGGAGCAGGATGTCGAAGACGTCCGGGTGGGCCTTCTCGACCTCGTCCAGCAGGATCACCGAGTACGGACGACGACGCACCGCCTCGGTGAGCTGGCCGCCTTCCTCGTAGCCGATGTAGCCGGGCGGGGCACCGACGAGCCGGGCGACGGAGTGCTTCTCGCCGTACTCGCTCATGTCGATGCGGACCATGGCCCGCTCGTCGTCGAAGAGGAACTCGGCGAGCGCCTTGGCCAGCTCGGTCTTGCCGACGCCGGTCGGGCCGAGGAAGAGGAAGCTGCCGGTGGGGCGGTCCGGGTCGGCGACCCCGGCGCGGGCGCGCCGGACCGCGTCGGAGACCGCGGCGACCGCCTCGGACTGGCCGACCACCCGGTCACCCAGTGACTCCTCCATCCGGAGCAGCTTGGCGGTCTCGCCCTCCAGCAGCCGGCCGGCCGGAATGCCCGTCCAGGAGGCGACCACGGCGGCGATGTCGTCCGCGCCGACCTCCTCCTTCAGCATCGCGCCGTCGGCCTGGAGTCGGGCCAGTTCCTCCTCCGCCCTGGCCAGGTCGACCTTGAGCGCGGGAATCCGGCCGTACCGGAGCTCGGCGGCGCGTTCCAGTTCGCCGTCGCGTTCGGCCCGCTCGGCCTCACCGCCGAGCCGTTCCAGCTCCTCCTTGGCGGTGGAGAGCTTGGTGATGTGGCCCTTCTCCAGCTTCCAGCGGTCGGAGAGGGCGGTGAGCTGCTCGCGCTTGTCGGCCAGTTCCTTACGTAGCCGTTCGAGGCGCTCGGCGGAGGCGGCGTCCGGCTCCTTGGCCAGCGCCATCTCCTCGATCTCCAGCCGGCGGACGGCCCGCTCGATCTCGTCCACCTCGACCGGCCGGGAGTCGATCTCCATCCGGAGCCGGGAGGCGGACTCGTCGACCAGGTCGATCGCCTTGTCCGGCAGGAACCGGTCGGTGATGTAGCGGTCCGACAGGGAGGCGGCGGCGACCAGGGCGGCGTCGGTGATCCGGACGCCGTGGTGCACCTCGTAGCGCTCCTTCAGGCCGCGCAGGATGCCGATGGTGTCCTCGATGGTCGGCTCGCCGACCAGCACCGGCTGGAAGCGGCGCTCCAGGGCCGGGTCCTTCTCGATGTGCTCGCGGTACTCGTCGAGGGTGGTCGCGCCGACCATCCGCAGCTCACCCCGGGCCAGCATCGGCTTGAGCATGTTGCCGGCGTCCATCGAGCCCTCGCCCTTGCCCGCGCCGACCACGGTGTGCAGCTCGTCGAGGAAGGTGATGACCTGGCCGTTGGAGTTCTTGATCTCCTCCAGGACGGACTTGAGCCGCTCCTCGAACTGGCCCCGGTACTGCGCCCCGGCGACCATCGCGCCGAGGTCGAGCGAGACGAGCTTCTTGTCCCGCAGCGACTCGGGCACGTCCCCGGCGACGATCCGCTGGGCCAGGCCCTCGACGATGGCGGTCTTGCCGACACCGGGCTCGCCGATCAGCACCGGGTTGTTCTTGGTACGCCTCGACAGCACCTGGATCACCCGGCGGATCTCGGAGTCCCGACCGATCACCGGGTCGATCTTGCCGTCGCGGGCGCTGGCGGTGAGGTCGACGCCGTACTTCTCCAGGGCCTGGTAGCTCTGCTCCGGGTCGGCGGTGGTGACCCGCCGGTCTCCGCCCCGGATCGTCGGGAAGGCGGCGACCAGGTTCTCCTCGGTGGCCCCGGCCGACTTCAGCGCACCGGCCACCGCGCCGCCGACCCGGGCCAGGCCGGCGAGCAGGTGCTCGGTGGAGGTGTACTCGTCGCCCAACGGCCGGGCGATCTGCTCGGCCGCCCCGATGGCGTTGACGAACTCCCGGGACAGGCTCGGCTCGGCGATGCTGGAGCCGCGCGCGGCGGGCAGGGCGTCGATCGCGCGTACCGTGACCCGGCGCAGCTCGACCGGGTCGGACCCGGCGGCGCGCAGCAGGCCGGCGGCGGTGGAGCCGGCGGTGTCCAGCAGTGACAGCAGCAGGTGCCAGGGTTCGACGGTGGCGTGCCCGCGCTGGTTGGCGAGGGCGACGGCACCGGTGATGACCTCGCGGCTCTTGGTGGTGAGGCGTTCCGTGTTCATGGGCTCCCCCGGAATCGGCGTGTCCACTAGGACAGACACAACCAGAGTTGAGCCTATTCCACTCAACTTCCACGGTGTGAGCCGAGTCACACGTCCGCGTCAGTCCTGGTCGATGACGACCCTGATCCAGCGCGGCTCGCCGAAGGGGAAGCCGTTGGCCAGGACGACATGTCCCAGCCCGCGGGCGAAGAGCGTGCTGTCGGTCAGCATCGTGAGGTAGTCCTCCTGCGCGAGCGGCCACGCCATCCGGTGGTACCGGTCGTTGGTCACCATCCCGGCCCCGCCCGCTCCGGTTACCACCACCATGCCCATGCCGACCGGGAGCATCGACGAGATCCGCTCCGGCCGGTTCTCGGGATCCACCAGCTTCCAGCCCTGGCCCCCCTGCCGCCACAACGCCGGGAAGGACATCCGGTCCAGGCGTTCCCCGATCAACCACGCCTCGCCCGTCACGTCAATCACCGCGCGGAGCACGCTCACCTCGCCGTCGGGCGGGGACACCGCCAGCCGAAACCAGCGCCGACCCCCGTCGGGCGACATCGCGGCGGACGGCCGACCCTCGTGCACTCCGGCCACGACGATCCGCTCGTCCCGCGAGGCGACGGTGTTGATCCCGAGTACGTCCGGCTGAGTGACCAGCGGACGCAGCCGGCGGCCGTCCCACTCGGCGACTTTCCCGGTGCCCTCGACGACCTGGAACCGACCCTGTGCCCCGACCCAGGCCGGGGGCACGGAGCGGGAGTGCGTGAAGGTGGCGCCGCCGTCGGTCGAGGTGTACCAGCCGTGCGGTTCGCTGAGCAGGACGAGGAGGTTGGGGGCGGTGTAGAGCTGCTGGTTGGTGGCGCTCGGGCGGGGGTGCCGCAGGTTCCGCCAGGACCGACCACCGTCGGCGGTGCCGTAGAGCAGGGCCGGGCAGGCGGGGTCCGGCGGCCTCCCGTCGCAGGCGGCGAAGAGGGCATAGCCGTGCTGCGCGTCGGTGAACTCGACGTGCGGCTGGTCGTACCGCTCGCCGACGGCGATCCGCACCCGGCGTACCTCGTCGAAGGCCGCCGGTGTGGGGGCCAGCGCCGCGGTCGCCACCCCGGCCGACGGGGTCGGTGCGACTGGCGGACGCCGCCGGACGTCACCGATCGAGCACCCTGCCAACACGGGGACGAGCAGCAGAGTGACCAGTGACCGAGAAGCTCGCCTGCTCATGGTCCTCCTTGACCTCGGTGACGTACCGTGGCGCGGTGCGAGTACGTGTCGAACAGACTGCCCTACCGGGAATTGGCGTACGTCACGACATGGTGACGGAATCCGGACGCCGACTTGGCGTGGTGTCCCACCGCAACGGCCGGCGGGACCTTGTCCTATATGACCCAGATGATCCAGATTCCTGCCAGCACGACATACCCCTGACCGACGACGAGGCGGAGGCGCTGGCCGACATCCTCGGCGCGTCGCTGATGCTCGGTCAGCTCACCGGGCTGCGCGACCAGGCCGCCGGGCTGCTCACCGAGCAGATCGCGATCCCGGCCGGCTCGAAGTACGTCAACCGCCGACTCGGCGACACCAAGACGAGGACCCGCACCAGCGCCTCCATCGTCGCCGTCCTGCGTGAGGGCGAGGTGTTCGCCTCGCCGGGCCCCACCTTCCGCTTCGCGGCCGGTGACGTGGTGGTCGTGGTCGGCACCCGCAAGGGGCTCGACGGTGTCACAGCCATCCTGGCCGACAGCGACCCGGACGGCTGAGGCGCGGATGCACGACTTCACCACACTGCTCATCGAGGTTGGCGCGCTGCTGTTCCTGCTCGGCCTCCTCGGCCGGCTCAGCCGCCGGATCGGCCTGTCCCCCATCCCGCTCTACCTGCTCGCCGGCCTCGCCGTCGGACACGGCGGCATCCTGGACATGCACGCCAGCGAGGAGTTCTTCGCCGTCGGCGCGGAGATCGGCGTCATCCTCCTGTTGGTCATGCTCGGCCTGGAGTACTCGGCAAACGAGCTCGTCGGCAACCTGCGCTCGGCCGCCCCGGCCGGTCTGATCGACGCCCTCCTCAACGCGCTGCCCGGCGCGGCCTTCGCCCTGCTGCTCGGCTGGGACTGGATCGCCGCGGTGGTGCTCGCCGGCATCACCTGGGTCTCCTCGTCCGGGGTGATCGCCAAGGTCCTGGCCGACCTGGGCCGGGTGGGTAACCGGGAGACACCGGTGATCCTCTCCGTGCTGGTCATCGAGGACCTGGCCATGGCGCTCTACTTGCCGCTGGTCACCGCGCTGCTGGCCGGGGTCGGGCTGCTCGGCGGCGGGATCGCCCTGGCCGTCGCGGTCGGGACGGTACTGCTGGTCCTGGTCGTCGCGATCCGGTACGGCCACCTCATCTCCACCGCGATGTCCGCCAAGGACCCGGAGGCGCTGCTGCTCGGGGTGCTCGGGATGACCCTGCTGGTGGCCGGCGTCGCGGCCAAGCTCCAGGTGTCGGCCGCGGTCGGCGCGTTCCTGGTCGGCATCGCGCTCTCCGGTCCGGTGGCACACCACGCCACCGAACTGCTCACCCCATTGCGGGACCTCTTCGCCGCGGTCTTCTTCGTCTTCTTCGGCCTGGTCACCGATCCCCGGGACATCCCGCCCGTCCTGCTGCCGGCGCTCGCCCTGGCCGTGGTCACGATGGGGACGAAGACCCTCACCGGCTACCTGGCCGCCCGCCGGGCCGGCATCGCCGAGCCCGGTCGCTGGCGGGCCGGGTTGGCCCTGGTCCCCCGAGGCGAGTTCTCCATCGTCATCGCCGGGCTGGCCGTGGCCAGTGGTCAAGTCG
The DNA here is from genome assembly GCF_900090325.1 of Micromonospora pallida. Classification (NCBI taxonomy): domain Bacteria; kingdom Bacillati; phylum Actinomycetota; class Actinomycetes; order Micromonosporales; family Micromonosporaceae; genus Micromonospora; species Micromonospora pallida. The sequence goes on from NZ_FMHW01000002.1 coordinate 5,825,381, forward strand.
CACCGGGGCTGGCCGCGCTCGCCACCGCGTACGTGCTGATCACGGTGGTGACCGGCCCAATGCTGGCCCGCCTGCCGGATTTCGCCTGGTTCAAGCAGTGGTTGCGGCGTCGGGCAGCGGCCCGCCCGCTCGAACCGCTCCCGAGCCCGGACTGAGCGACCCGCGCCGGGTCGGTTCGCCCGTACGGGTGAGCCGGCCCGGCCGAGAGTCCCCTCGCCGCGCCGGTCGGCACGTAAGCCAATCGGCCCGCCGGCCGGTCGATCAGTCGGCACGTCGGCACGTCGGCCATGAATCGTGCCACCGAGGTCTTCCGCCGCCGAGCGGGGCCGCGCTACCGTTTCGCCCCAGCACACCAGGTTCCCGCGGACATCCGGTACGCCCCGCGGGCCCGAGCGGAAGGCTGCCGGTAGGTGCCCGAGTCGACGTTCCACGGCTTCGCCAACCCCGTCGACCCGTCCCCGACAGAGCTACGGGCGTGGGCGTACCAGCCGGACTCGGTGCCGCTGGCGTCGATGCCACCGGACTGGGACCTGCTCGTCTCCGGTGACCACCTGGTGTCGACCCTGTTCGAGCTGGCGATGGACCCGGCCTGCCCGGCCCGTCGGTTCGCCCTGCACTGCCTCTACATCTACGCCGCAGACGGCATCCGCACGCAGTTCCGCGCCCACCCGAAACGTCGGCTGCGCAAACTGGTCGAGCAGGCCGAACTGACCGGCGACCACCCGGTCCGGACCTGGGCCTACAACACCCGGGTGCTCATGGACCGGCCCGGCCTCTTCGACTACCACGACTGGTGCGAGGGCGGGCTGGTCCGGGAGAACCGCCGGATCGGCTGACCGGGGTCCACGCCCGGACCGTCCTGGTCTGGCGTTCACGCCCTAACCGTCCTGGCTCGGCGTCTGAACTCTGACCGATCCGGTTCGGCGTCCGCGCCCGGACCGGTCCAGCCTGGGGGACGGGCCGGGAGCCCCCGTGGATCCCGGCCCGTGGCTCATCGACGTTCGTTGCGGCGGCTCTTCGCGCCCGGCCCCGACGGTGCCGCCCGGTCTGGCCCGGGCCGCCGGGCCGCCTCGGCAGCGCCCTGCCCGGTGGGCCGCCCTCTGGTGGCCCGTCCCGGGCCGGGCCGCGCTTCGTCGGCGCGGTCGCCGGTGTTCCGGGCGGTGGGGACGGGTTCGACAGCGACCGGTCGGGGCCGGCTGGCGTACCGGGTTCCGGTGATCGCGTCGAACTTCTTCCGCACCGTGTCCGCTAGCCGGTCCAGCTGCTCCTCCGCCTGCTGGGCCACCTTGCTCGCCGGTTCCGCCATGACTTCCCCTCCCGCCCACGGCAGGTCCGACGAGATGCGGGCGGACCCTGTCTCCCACTGAGGCTAGCCACCGGCCTCGCCTCTGGGGCGGTGATCAAGAAGTTCGCGTCAGAAACCGGCGTGCCGGCTGACGCGAACTTCTCGATCGCGCGGAAAGTCAGGAGGTGCGACGGGGGCGCCAGACGACCAGCGCGGTGGAGGTGCGTCGGGTCGGGACGATGTCCCGACCCGGGAAGCGGGCCATCGCCTCCAGTTCGGCGATCCGCCGGTGGGCGGCGTCCAGCTCCGCCTCCATCTCGGCGAGCCGGGCCTGGGCCTGCTCCAAGAGCTGCTCCAGGCCGATGATCCGCTTGATGCCGGCGAGGTTCACCCCGTCGTCCTGGCTGAGCCGCTGCACCTCGCGCAGCAGCACCACGTCCCGGACGCTGTAGCGGCGACCGCCGCCGGCCGCCCGTCCCGGCTGCACCAGCCCGAGCCGGTCGTACTGCCGCAACGTCTGCGGATGCATCCCCGCCATCCGCGCCGCGACCGAGATCATCAGTACCTTGGCGTCGTAGGCAGGGTCACCCGAGCCGACGAACCCGTCCGCCATCCCGCTCACCTCCGCGTGTACTCCACCGTGCAACCGCTATCCCACTCGACGCACCCGGGCGTCAAGATGTTCCCGCGCCGCTGAGGGGGTGTGGGCCGCGAACGTCTCGAGTGCCGCACGGGCCTCGTCGGAGAGCCGGGCCGGGACCACCACGTCCAGGGTGACCAGCAGGTCACCGGCCTGCCCGTCGCGGCGGACAACGCCCTTGCCCCGGGCCCGCAGGACCCGGCCGCTGGGCGTGCCCGGCGGCACCCGCAGGGTCACCGCGCTGTCCAGAGTTGGCACCCGCAGGTCGGTGCCGAGCGTCGCCTCCGCGAAGGTGATCGGCACGGTCAGGGTCAGATCGTCCCCGGCCCGCCCGAACAGCTCGTCGGGACGTACCTTCACCTGCACGAAGAGGTCGCCCGCCGGGCCGCCGCGCTCGCCCGGCTCGCCCCGGCCGGCCAGCCGGATCTTCTGGCCGTCGGCGACCCCGGCGGGGAAACGGACGTTGAGGGTACGGGTCTTGGTGACCCCGCCGGTGCCCCGGCACTCGGGGCACTTCTCCTCGACGATCGTGCCGACGCCCTGACAGTTGCGGCACGGTTCGGCGAAACTGAACGACCCCTGGTTGCGGGTCACCATGCCGGAGCCGTGGCACTGGGCACAGGTCACCGGTCGGGTGCCGGGCTTGGCCCCGTCCCCGTGGCAGGTGTCGCAGACCCCGGGGGCGCGCAGGGTCAGCGGGAGGGTGACGCCGCGGACCGCGTCCTCGAAGTCCAGCGCGACCTCCGTCTCGACGTCCCGGCCCCGGGCCGGGCCACGTGGCCGAGCTGGACCACCGCCACCGCCACCGCCGAACATCGAGCCGAACAGGTCGGAGAAGTTGCCGCCGGCGAACCGACCGCCGCCCGCGCTGCCGCCGCCGAACAGGTCGGAGACGTCGAACGGCGCACCGCCGCCGCCAGTGCCCCGGGCGTTACGCCGGAAGGCGCCCGACCCGAACAGCGTGCGCATCTCGTCGTACTCGCGGCGACGCTTGTCGTCGGAGAGCACGTTGTACGCCTCGGAGGCCGCCTTGAACCGCTCCTCCGCCTTCGGGTCGTCCGGGTTGTGGTCGGGGTGGGACTCCCGCGCCAGTTTCCGGTACGCCTTCTTGATGTCGTCCGAGGAGGCGGACTTGTCCACGCCGAGCACGGCGTAGTAGTCCTTCTCCAGCCAGTCCTTGGAACTCACCGGTCCACCCCCTTCCACCCGACGTGCACCGGGCCTCCCGCCCACCGGTACGTGGTGGACGGGAGGACCCGGTCACGGTTGTGCACTATTCCGGATCGGCAACCGCGACCATCGCGGGCCGCAGCAGGCGCTCGCCGAGCTGGTAGCCCCGGCGCATGACCTGGACGCAGGTCGGCTCGCTGACCTCGGCCGAGGTCTGGTGGGCGACCGCCTCGTGCCGGGTCGGGTCGAAGGGGTCGCCCTGCTCGCCGAAGGCGGTGAGGCCGAACTTGCCCAGGGCCGTGGTGAGCTGCTCGGCCACCGTGCCGAACGGGCCCACCAGGTCGCCATGCTCGCGCGCCCGGTCGAGGTCGTCGAGGATCGGCAGCAGCGCGGTGAGCACCGCGCCGGTCGCCTGCTCGCCGACCAGGGCCCGGTCCCGCTCGACCCGCTTGCGGTAGTTGGCGTACTCGGCCGAGACGCGTTGCAGGTCCTTGGTGCGTTCGTCCAGTTCCGCCCGGAGCGCCTCCAGTTCGGCTCCGAGCGGGGCGGCCGGCGCGGCCTCGGCCGGCTTGGCCGGGGCGTCCACCACCGGCGCGCCGTCGGTCTCGGTGACGGTCGACTCGACCTCGTCGACCACCACCTCGGCCTCCTCGACCAGGCCGGCGGCGGACTCGGGTCCGCCTCCGGTGGAGTCGGCCGGCGTCCCGGAGTCACCCGGCACCGAGTCCGGGGTTTCCTCCGACCCCTCGGCGCGTGGCTTGTCCGTCATGCGGCTACCTCGATCCTCTGCCGTGGTTCGTGACAGGGTGGGATGTCACTTCTTCCCGTCCTCGTCGACGATCTCGGCGTCGACCACGTCGTCCGCACCGCCCTTGGCGCCGCCCTGCGGGCCACCGGCGGCACCGGCCGCGCCGGGCTGCTCGCCCTGCTCGGTCTGCTGCTGAGCGTAGAGCAGCGAACCGGCCTGCTGGGAGACCTGCGCGAGCCGCTCGTGGGCCGACTTGATCTTCTCGATGTCCTGGCCACCGAGGGCGCCGCGCAGCTCACCGAGCGCCTCGTTGATCTGGTCGCGGTTCTCGCCGGGCAGCTTGTCGCCGCTCTCGGCGAGGAACTTCTCGGTCTGCCACTGGAGCGCCTCGGCCACGTTGCGGGTCTCGGCATCCTCGCGGCGGCGCTTGTCCTCCTCCGCGTGGTCCTCGGCGTCCCGGCGCATCCGCTCGATGTCATCCTTCGGCAGCGAGGAGCCGCCGGTGATGGTCATCTTCTGTTCCTTACCGGTGCCCAGGTCCTTGGCGTGCACGTTCACGATGCCGTTGGCGTCGATGTCGAAGGTGACCTCGACCTGCGGCACGCCGCGCGGCGCGGGCGGAAGGCCGGTCAGCTCGAAGGTGCCGAGCTTCTTGTTGTAGGCCGCGATCTCCCGCTCGCCCTGGAAGACCTGGATGAGCACGGACGGCTGGTTGTCGTCGGCGGTGGTGAACACCTCGGACCGCTTGGTCGGGATGGTGGTGTTCCGCTCGATCAGCTTGGTGAAGATGCCGCCCTTGGTCTCGATGCCCAGGCTCAGCGGGGTCACGTCGAGCAGCAGGACGTCCTTGACCTCGCCCTTGAGCACGCCGGCCTGCAGGGCCGCGCCGACCGCGACGACCTCGTCCGGGTTGACGCCCTTGTTGGGGTCCCGGCCGGTGAGCTGCTTGACCAGGTCGGTCACCGCCGGCATCCGGGTGGAGCCACCGACCAGGATCACGTGGTCGACGTCGGCGACCTTGATCCCGGCGTCCTTGACAGCCTGCTCGAACGGGCCCTTGCAGCGGTCCAGCAGGTCCTGCGTCATCCGCTGGAACTCGGCGCGGCTGAGCGTCACGTCCAAGTGCAGCGGGCCGGCCGAGCCGGCGGTGATGTACGGCAGGTTGATGTTGGTGTTGGTGGCGGCGGACAGCTCGATCTTGGCCTTCTCGGCGGCCTCACGCAGCCGCTGGAGGGCCATCTTGTCCTGGGCGAGGTCGATGCCGTGCTCGCCCCGGAAGGTCTTCACCAGGTGATCGATGATCCGCTGGTCCCAGTCGTCGCCACCGAGCTGGTTGTCACCGCTGGTGGACTTGACCTCGACGACGCCCTCGGCCAACTCCAGCAGGGAGACGTCGAAGGTGCCACCACCGAGGTCGAAGACCAGGACGGTCTGCTCCTTGGAGCCCTTGTCCAGCCCGTACGCCAGGGCGGCGGCGGTCGGCTCGTTCACGATCCGCAGCACGTTGAAGCCGGCGATCTCACCGGCCTCCTTGGTGGCCTGGCGCTGGCCGTCGTTGAAGTACGCCGGGACGGTGATCACCGCGTCGGTGATCTGCTCGCCCAGGTACGCCTCGGCGTCCCGCTTGAGCTTCATCAGCGTCCGGGCCGAGATCTCCTGCGGGGTGTACTTCTTGCCGTCGATGTCGACGGTCCAGTTGGTGCCGATCTCCCGCTTGACCGACCGGATGGTCCGGTCCGGGTTGGTCACCGCCTGGCGCTTGGCGACCTCACCGACGAGCACCTCGCCGTTGCGGGCGAACGCGACGATCGACGGGGTCGTACGCGAGCCCTCAGCGTTCGCGATGACGGTGGGCTCACCGCCCTCGAGAACGCTGACGCAGGAGTTCGTCGTGCCGAGGTCGATACCGACCGCACGTGCCATCTTTGCTTCCTCGCTTCGTGACGTTGAGCAGGTGACGGGCGCCGCCCGGAGAGCACCCACCGCAAGTTGAGTGGACTTGACTCAATACTGCCATGCTCGCTCTGATCGTCAAATCGGGGTTGAGCCGACCAGACGCAACTTGCAACACAGGGACCCGCTGTTGTCTTCCCTTGCCCCGGTCGGGCACGCTTTAGCGGTGACGACGCACGGCGAATCGGCCACCCACTCCGGCGCGCCCGCCGTCGCCGCCCGCAGCGAGCCAGCCACCGCCGCGGAGGATCCGTCCGGCACACCCCGGACCGACCTGCCGGCCGCGCTCGCCGGCCTGCGCGCCGCGACCGCAGCCGCCCGGTTCCCGCTCGAGCTGCCCTCCGCCGAGCCGGCCCGGCGCAACGCCGCCGCCCTCACCGACCAGCTCGACGACTACCTGCTGCCCCGGCTCGCCCGCCTCGACGCCCCGCTGTTGGTGGTGGTCGGCGGTTCCACCGGCGCGGGCAAGTCGACCCTGGTAAACAGCCTGGTCCAGGCCCGGGTGAGCGCCGCCGGGGTGCTCCGGCCCACCACCCGGTCCCCGGTGCTGGTGTGCAACCCGACCGACTCGGTCTGGTTCCGCCAGGGCGAGCTGCTGCCCGGCCTGACCCGGACCAGCGAGCCCAGCGAGGACCCGCGCACCCTGCAACTGGTCACCGCGCCCGCGCTCCCGTCCGGGCTGGCCTTCCTCGACGCCCCGGACATCGACTCCGTGGTCGACGCCAACCGGGCGCTGGCCGGGCAGCTCCTCGCCGCCGCCGACCTCTGGCTCTTCGTCACCACCGCCGCCCGGTACGCCGACGCCGTCCCCTGGGAACTGCTGCACAACGCGCGGGCCCGGGGCGCGGCCATCGCCCTCGTCCTGGACCGGGTGCCACCGGAGGCCACCGAGGAGGTCTCCGCGCACCTCGCCGAGATGCTCGCCACCCACGATCTCGGCGCGGCTCCGCTCTTCGTCCTGCCGGAGACGCAGGTCGACGGCCAGGGGCTGTTGCCCGAGCGGGTGACCGCCCCGCTGGGCGAGTGGTTCGCCCGGCTCGCCGCCGACGCCGAGGCCAGGGCCGCCGTGGTCCGGCAGACCCTGGACGGCGCGCTGGCCGCGCTCGCCCCGATCACCGAGACGCTCGCCGAGGCCGCCGACGAGCAGGCCACCGCCGCCGACGCGCTCGACGACCGGGTCCGGGCCGCGTACCGCGGCGCTCGGCGTACCGTCGAGCAGGGCCTCTCCGACGGTCGGCTGCTCCGGGGCGAGGTGCTGGCCCGCTGGCAGGAGTTCGTCGGCACGGGTGAGTTCTTCCGCACCCTGGAGGCGCGGATCGGCCGGCTCCGCGACCGGCTCGTGGCGACGGTAACCGGGCGTCCGGCCCCCGCCAGCGAGCTGCGCGTCGCCATCGAGTCCCAACTGGTCACCCTGCTGCGCGGGGTGGCCGCCGAGGCGGCCGAGAACGCGTACACCGGGTGGCGGGCCCACCCGGCCGGCGCGGCGCTGCTCGAACCGGAGCTGGCGCACCCCTCCGCCGACCTGCCGGACCGCGCCGAACGGCTGGTCCGCGACTGGCAGCGGGGCGTGTTGGAACTGGTCCGCGCCGAGGGCGGTGACAAACGCTTCGTGGCCCGGACGGCGGCGTACGCGGTCAACGCCACCGGCCTCGCCGTGATGATCGCCGTGTTCGCCTCGACCGCCTTCGTGCCGACCGGACTGGAGGTCGCCACCGGGGCGGGCACCACCGTCGCCGCGCAGGCCGTGCTCCAGGCGATCTTCGGTGACCAGGCGGTCCGCAGTCTCGCCCGGCGAGCCCGGGGTGACCTGCTGGAACGGATCGACGTCCTGCTGGACGAGGAGGCCGACCGGTACCTCGCCCGTACCGCGTCGGTCCGTCCGGAGGCGGACACCGCCGCCGGCCTGCGGGCCGCCGCCGGCCGGGTGGCCGAGGCCCGGGAACACGCCGATCTGGACGTGGCCCGGTGACCGGGATCGTCGGCCGGCTGCGGGAGGCGTTCCGGGGCGGGCAGCGGGTCGACCCGGACGATCTGATCGCCCGCCTGGACGCGGTCCGCCGATTCCTCGCCGCGGTGGACGGTCACCTCCCCGACGAGCGGCTCGTCCCGGCGCACACGCTGGTCGAGCGGGCCGGCACCCGGCTCTCCCTCTCCCGGGACCACACCGTCGTCGCCCTGGCCGGGGCGACCGGCAGCGGCAAGTCCAGCCTGTTCAACGCGCTCGCCCGGCTCGAACTCTCCCCGGTCGGGGTACGCCGACCGACGACCGGCGTGGCGCACGCCTGCGTGTGGGGGCCACTGGACGGCGCGACCCGGCTGCTCGACTGGATCGGGGTGCTGCCCCGGCACCGGTTCATCCGGGAGAGCGCCCTGGACGGCGACGACGAGTCCGCCCTGCACGGGCTGGTCCTGCTCGACCTGCCTGACTTCGACTCGGTGCAGCACGCCCACCGGCTGGAGGTGGACCGGTTGCTCGGCCTGGTCGACCTGGTCATCTGGGTGGTCGACCCGCAGAAGTACGCCGATCGGCTGGTGCACACCGCCTACCTGCGCGAGTTCCACCGGCACCGGGACGTCACCCTGGTCGTGCTCAACCAGGCCGACCGGCTGCCTCCGGCCGAGGTGCCCCGGGTCCTCGACGACCTGTGCCGCCTGCTCGACGCCGACGGGCTGACCGGGGTGCCGCTGCTCGCCACCACCGCCGTGGACCCGGCCGGCACCACCGAACTGCGGGCCAGCCTGGAGGACACGGTCGCCGAACGGCAGGCGGTCCTGCGGCGGCTGTCCGGCGACATCGACACCGTCGTGGCACGCCTGGCCGACCTGGTCGGCCCGGAGCCGGCCAGCACCCGACCGGACGCCGCCGGCGCCCGCGCCCTGACCGACGCGCTCGCCGGGACGGCCGGGGTGCCGGCGGTGGCCACGGCGGTCGAGCAGGCGTACCGGCACCGGGCGGCGGGCGCCACCGGCTGGCCGCTGGTCCGGAGCTGGCGTCGGCTGCGACCAGACCCGCTGCGCCGGCTGCATCTGCCCGGCACGGGCAGCCCGACCGACGAGCCGGCGGAGCAGCCGGTCGCCGCGACCTCCGTACCCGATCCCACCGCCGCCCAGCGCTCGGCGTTGGGGCTGGCCGTCCGGGCGGTGTCCGAGCAGGCCGCGTCCGACCTGCCGGCACCGTGGCCGACAGCGGTCACCGGCGCGGCGCGGTCCCGCCTCGGCGACGTACCGGACGCGCTGGACCAGGCGGTCACCGGCACCGACCTCGGCGTGCCGGAGCGACCGTGGTGGTGGCGGCTGGTCGGCGGGGTCCAGTGGCTGGTCACCCTCGCCGCCCTCGGCGGGCTGGCCTGGCTGCTGCTCGGGTACGCGCTACGTGTCCTCGGCCTGCCCGACCCGGACGAACCGATGGTCGGTGCGGTGCCGCTGCCGACGCTGCTGCTGGTCGGCGGGCTGCTCGCCGGCCTGCTGGTCGCGGCGGTGACCCGGCCGGTCGTCGGCTGGGCGGCGCGCCGGGCCCGGCACCGCGCGGAGGGCCGGCTCACCGCCGCGGTGGCGGGCGTCGGTGAGGAGTACGTGCTGACCCCGGTCCGCGCGGTGCTCACCGCCTACGCCGACGCGCGGGACGCGCTGCGGTCGGCGGCCGGAGAGAAGTGATCCCGACCACCGGGAGAAAGGTGACCACGACGGCCGGAGAGAAGTGACGGCGACGTCGAATAAGTGACCTCGCCCTTCCTCCCCGCGGGGTCGAGGCGGCGTAGGGTCGATTCATGGCCACGCCTCACACCCCCTACGACGCGGTACTGCACGCAGCCCGCGACGTGAGCCGGCTCGACTGCGCCTTCGACGCCGAGATGCTCGGCACGGCCCTGCTCGGCAGTGTCTACGCGGTCGCCGAGTCCGACCGCAGCGCGGCCGTACGGGAGTTCGTGAGCGGCTTCCTCGCTGCCACGTCCCGGCGGCGGACCGCCTCGTCCACCACCATCCGCCGGGTCTTCGCCCGGCTCGTGCCGGACGCCGAGGGCGCCGACCGGGTCAAGCCCGGCGCGCAGGCTCCCACCTGGTCCGACCAGATCGGTCGGGTGCACGTCACCGGGTGCTGGGCCTACGGCGACGTGTACGGCGACCAGACCTCCTACCTCGCCACCTTCGCGTACGACGAGGCGGCGGGCGGGCCGGAGCACGCCATGGTCGCCCTGGTCGACCACAACATCGGGATCACCAAGGACATCTTCGTCGGCGGACCGGCCGAGCGGATCATGGAGCAGGTCCGGCAGATGTGCGCCGGGGACGAGCTGACCTGGTTCCGGACGGAGGACCCGGCCCGGATGCACAGCGAGGTGTCCCGCCACCTGGCGATCACCGACGACCTGGGCGAGCTGCCCGGGGAGGGGTCACTCGCCACCGACCGGACGATCGCCGGAGCCCGGTTGGCCCTGCTGCCCCGTCCCGTACGGGCCCCGGTGGACCCGGAGCCGCTCACCCCGGCGGAGCGCACCGAACTGGTACGCCAGTTCCTCGCCTCACCGGAGGCCGCCCGGTTCGGCCTGGACACCATGGACGGCCCGGAGCTGGCCTCCCTGCACTTCTGCCTGAGCCTGCTGCTGGACCACGCGGCGAGTTTCCCGGACGCCGACCCGCTGCGGTGGAGTCCGACGGTGGCCGAGCTGTTCCTGCTCGACTGGGTGCACCGCCGGGCCGTGCTGGACATGGACGACGCCGCGATGCTCCCCCGGGTGCTGCGTGGCTGGGCCGGGTACGCCGCCCGGCGGCGTGGTCTGCCCGCCCCGGCGGCCCGGCAGACGGACACCGCGATCGAGGAAATGGTGCCGGAGTTCGCCCGCCTCTACAGCACCGGCGAGCGGCGCAGTCCGGCCACGGCGGCGGTGGCCCAGCTCATGGCCGACGGCGTCGACCCGGACGATCCGGAGGCCCTGAACGCCTGGATCGAGGCCAACCGGCACCACCTCACTGACGACTGACCCACCCGACACGCGCCCGAGGTGCCTGCAGGGGACCCTTCCTACCGTTTTTTGCCGAGGAAGGGTCCCCTGCAACCAACCACACCTGCATCCACCCCCGCCGTCGCTAGTGGGCTCCGGTCACCAGGGCCAGGTGGCGGGGGGCGACGGAGAGAGTGATCCGCTGGCCCCAGGCCAGGCTGAGCCGATCCGCCTCCAGACCGTCGGCGAAGGCGACCAGGCCGTCGGACTCGGCGGTCAACTCGAGGCTGTTCTCAGTGCCCAACCGACCTGCGGTGAGGCTGGCTCCGGTGACCGGGGACGGCCATGCCTCCCGGACGAACCAGCAGAGCGCCGGCTCGTCCGGGGTAGGCAGCCGGGGCGGATCCGGTCGGTCCCGGGCGATCGACGCACACCAGCCGGTCGCTCCGGTGCCGCTGCCCACCACCAGCCCGGAGGAGGACTGCCGTTCCCGCCGGGTCCGCCCGTCGGCGGTCTCGGCGAGCAGGTAACGGGCGGACTGGTGGGAGACGTGCCCGACGTACACCTCGTTGAGGCCGACCAGTTCCTGACCGTCGTCGAGCACGGCGCGCACCATGGTCCGTGGCTCGGTGACGGCACGCCCGGCGGCGACGGCCCGCAGCAGGCCGACCACGTCGCCGGGCGCGGACCGGACCAGGACTCCGGCGTTGCGGCCCGGATCGGGGTCGACCCCGATCACCGGCTGCCGGTCGAGGTACTTGGCGACGTTGGCGACCAGCCCGTCCGGGCCGACCGCGACCACGACGTCCTCCGGCGCGAAGAGGAACCGGGGCAGGTCGTCCCGGTCGACCGCACCGCGCCGCCAGTCGGCCGGCACGGCCGCGCTGACCGTGGTCAGCGCGGCCTGGAGGAGTTCGTGCCGGTGGATCACCTCGGCCAGGTCGCCGCCGCGCGCCTTCAGGTACCACGCCGCCGCGGCGCGGGTGCCGTGCCGGACGAGCAGTTCGTCCAGCTCGCTGCGGCGGCTCACCACCACGACGCGGGGTGCGAGGCTGCCCTTCACCGGTCACCGCCCAACCGGCCCAGCAGGTCGGTGAGCAGGTCCGGGGTGACGGTGAGCTGGTTGATCTGCGGGAGTTGCCCGGCCAGGTCGCGCATCGCGAGGGCGTGCAGCACCTCGACCGGGAGCTGCGCGTACGCGGCCAGCTTCGCCGTCTCCGCTTCGGCCTCGGCCTGACCGAGGGCGCGTACCGCGTCGGCTTTCGCCGCCGCGAGGATCCGCTCCTTCTCGGCCTCGGCGGTGGAGAGCACCCGGGCACGGTCGGCCGCCGCCGCGTTGGTCACCTTCTCGCGTTCCGCCTTGCCCTGCGCGGCGGCGAGTTCGGCGGCGGCGTCCAGCTCGGCACGGCGGCGGGCGTTCGCCCCGTGCTGCTCCACGAGCTGCTGCTCCCGGCGGGCCAGCTCGATCTTGTTCTGGAGTTCGTTCTCGGCGATCGAGCGTTCCTGCTCGACCGCCTGGGCCCGGCGGGCGTAGGTGGCCCGGTCGGCGTCGACCTGCACCGCCTCGCGGGTGGGGGTCTGGAGCGCCCGTTCCAGTTCGGGCTCGGGACGGATGGCGACCACCCGGGCACTGACCACGGTGACCCCGATGTCAGCGAGCCGGGGTTCCGCGCCGAGGGCGGCGGAGACCGCCTCCCGGACCGGCGCGATGGTGGTGAGCGCCTCGGCCAGCGGGACCCGGGCGAGCAGGTCGAGGGCGGGTTGCTGGGCCAGTTCGGCGAGGAGCGTGGCCACCTGGTCCAGCGGCCGGGCCCGGGCCGCGCCGGTGCGCGGGTCGACCGAGAAGTCCAGCCGGGATGCGGCGAGCGCGGGGTCGGCCACCCGGTAGGTCACGGTGGCCTGCACGGTGATGTCCGCGAAGTCCCCGGTACGGGCGTGGAAGAGCAGGGGCAGCTCCCGGTCGTCGACCGGCACCTCGCTGAGCACCGCGTTCAACGGCCGGTACCAGAAGGACAGCCCGGTGCCCTCTCGGCGGACCCGACCGCCGGTGGTGTGCCGCACCCAGCTCGTCGGGGTGCCGCGCAGGTGGCGCAGGAAGAGTCGCCGCGAGACGTCAGCCATGATCGTCCTCCCCTTTTCGTCTCATCGACGATAAAGTCTCTGCTAGATTATCGTCAAGGTGGTGATAAACACGTGACCGAGTACCCGCCGTTCGCGGTGACCGCCGACCTGGTCGTGCTGACCGTCCGCGCCGACGAGCTGCACGTGCTGCTGGTCCGGCGGGGAGTCCCGCCGTTCGAGGGCTGCTGGGCGCTGCCCGGCGGGTTCGTCGGCATCGACGAGGACCTGCCCGACGCGGCCGCCCGCGAGCTGGCGGAGGAGACCGGCCTACCGGAGCCGGCCGGGCACCTGGAGCAGCTCGGCACGTACGGTCAACCGGCCCGGGATCCGCGCGGCCGGGTGGTCACCGTCGCCTGGCTCGCCCTCCTGCCCGGCCTGCCGACCCCGGTCGCCGGATCGGACGCGGCCGCCGCCGACTGGGTGCCGGTCAACCGGCTGGACCGGGCGCGGCTCGCCTTCGACCACGGCCGGGTCCTGACCGACGGGCTGGAACGCGCCCGGGCCAAACTGGAGTACACCCCGCTGGCCACGGCGTTCTGTCCGGCCGAGTTCACCGTCGCCCAGTTGCGCGCGGTCTACGAGACGGTCTGGGACACCCGCCTCGACCCGCGCAACTTCCACCGCAAGGTGACCGGAACCCCCGGCTTCGTCGTGTCCGTGGGGCGGAACACGGAGGGCGAGCGGGGTCGTCCGGCCCAACTCTTCCGGCGTGGCCCCGCCACCCTGCTCCACCCGCCGATGCTCCGCCCGCCCGCCTAGCTGTTCCGGGGCAGACTTCGCCGCCAAGCCTGACGTCCGGCGGACGAGCCCCGGCGGCTCAGTGCAGGGGCGTGAAGACGGTGACCGCGACGAGGGCGCCGAGGGCGGCGCCGGCCACCACCTGGCCGACGGTGTGGTCACCCAGGCGGACCCGTGACCAGCCCACCAGGGCGAGCAGGGGTGAGCCGAGCAGCACCCGGGGACCGAAGGTCGACGCCAGGACGACCAGTGTGCCGGCAGCAACCGCCGAGTGGATCGACATCTTCCACCAGTGACTGACCGACACCGCCACCACCAGCCCGACCACCCCGGCGGCGACCAGCGCGAGCACCGGCCGGGGCGCGCCGAGAACGGCGAGCAGGGCGAGCCCGCCGGCCGCCGAGGCGATCCCGACGAGCAGCGGAATCCGGCGCTGTTCGGGTACCCGGACGTGATGGTCGGTGAGCCGGCCCCGGCGTACCCCGCCGAGGATGTACGCGATCGGGATGCCACTGGCGAAGACGGTGGCGAGCAGCCCCCAGCCCAATCCACCGAGGCCACGGCGGCCGCTGTGCCAGCCGACCGCGACGAGCAGGACGGTGACCAGCACCGCCGGGGCGGTGGCCTCGGTGACGACCCGGGCCAACCGCCCGCCCGCACCGGAGGGCACGGGACGGTCCGGTGGCACGATCCGGCCTGGTGTCCCGGTTCGGTCGTCCGGCGTGCTCAGCGCCGCTCCTCACGTCCACCGACGGCGTCCGCCCCACGAATCGTCACGCCCGGCCAATCCGCACGCCCTGGCTGTTTCTCATGCCCGGCAAGGGCGTTCGCCCGGCCCGGTGCGCGCAGCCCTGGTCGGCGACGGCCCGGACGACGGGACGCAGGTCGAGCCGGACGGCTCGGAGGAGGTGTCACTCGGTGTCGGGGTGGGCTCCTGCACCGGATCCGGGGACTCGGTCGGCGTGGGCGTCGTCGGGGTGGGGGAGGTCGTGGGGCGGGGCGTCCGGGACGGCACAGCCCCCGGTGGGGACGGCGACCGCCCCGGCGGTACATCCGGCCCCTGGGACGCGGACGGCGACGGCCCCATGCCCGTGACGGCCCCAGCGACCGGCGAGGAGGTCGGCGCGAGCACGACGGACGGGGACGACGGGCGGACCGGCCCGACCACCACCGGCCCCCGGGAGGGCGTCGGGATGAACGGGACGTCGGCGTTCGGCAGCGAGGTTCCCCCCACGGTGGCCGAGCCGGCGCTGATCGCAGCGAGGATCGGCATGGAGGCGGTGCCGGCGAGCAGCGCGACGGTGAACAGGTAGCCCCTCGGCGGGCCGGACGAACCCGGGGCCCGGTGCGCGCCGACAACCCGCCGGTAGGCGTCCGCGCCGGCGCGGTGCCGGTCAGCGTCCGTAGCGGCGCGGCGCCGGTTGGCGTCCGCGCCGGCGCGGTGCCGGCCGAACGGCGGAGGACTGGGACCGTCGCTCTCGGACACCGTGGCCGCCCCTCCCCGTCGAGTGGTGTGACAATCCGGACGAGCCGCCCCCAGGCGGCCATCTCTCCCTCGATTCAGCCTGGACCAGTCACGCTCCGTCCGCCACTCCACACCGCGTGTCGACACACCCTTTCGTCGAGGGCGGGTGGCGACCACCACCAGATCGGCAATCCGACAGGTCAATGTCGATCGAGGCGGGCATAGTGTGGGCCCGCTCACCTCCCTCTGCGAATATGGACCCACGACGGCGGCGCAGCCGTGGCTCTCGTACACCCGCGAGGGCCCGGCCGGTGGCCGGCGCTCCCGAACCGGGTTCGGCCAGAATCCGGCTCACGCCGCACGGCAACCCCCACAAGGGGGCCAGGGGCGGCTGCCAGGAGCCCCCCGGCACCTGTCGGGCGGGCGCACGAGTTGCGCGGCCGGGCAATCCCCGGTGCCGGCGCAGACACAACAGGGAGAGACGGATGGCAAAGGGCGACCCCGGGGTCACCACCCGCAGCAGACGGGCAGCACCCAGATCCAAGCGGGCTGCGGCGAAGGGCACCGACCCGGAGCTGGTGCAGCTACTCACCCCGGAGGGTGAGCGGATCGAGAGCGTCACCGGCCCGGACGGCGTCGAGTACCGCGTCGACTTCACCGACGAGGAGTACCGCGGCCTCTACCGGGACCTGGTGCTAGTGCGGAAGCTGGACGCCGAGGCGACCGCGTTGCAGCGGCAGGGCGAGCTGGGCCTCTGGGCGAGCCTGCTCGGCCAGGAGGCGGCCCAGGTCGGTTCCGGACGGGCGCTGCGCCCGCAGGACATGGCCTTCCCGACCTACCGGGAGCACGGTGTCCTCTACTGCCGGGGCATCGACCCGATCATGCCGCTCGGCCTCTTCCGCGGTGTCGACCAGGGCGGTTGGGACCCGAACGAGTTCAAGTTCAACATGTACACGATCGTGATCGGGGCGCAGACCCTGCACGCGACCGGGTACGCCATGGGCGTCGCCATGGACGGCAAGACCGGCGGCGACGACGGCGAGGCGGTGATCGCCTACTTCGGTGACGGCGCGACCAGCCAGGGCGACGTGAACGAGGCGTTCGTCTGGTCCAGCGTGTTCAACGCCCCGCTCGTGTTCTTCTGCCAGAACAACCAGTACGCGATCTCCCAGCCGCTGGAGCGGCAGACCCGCGTGCCGCTCTACCGCCGCGCCGCCGGCTTCGGCTTTCCGGGCGTACGGGTGGACGGCAACGACGTGCTCGCCTCGTACGCGGTGACCCGACACGCGCTGGACAACGCCCGGAACGGGCAGGGCCCGAGCCTGATCGAGGCGTACACCTACCGGATGGGCGCGCACACCACCTCCGACGACCCGACCCGCTACCGCATCGCCAGCGAGGTCGAGGCGTGGCAGGCGAAGGACCCGATCGCCCGGATGAAGGCGTTCCTGGAGAAGCAGCAGATCGTCGACGCCGACTTCTTCGCCGAGGTCGACGAGGCTGCCCGCCGGGAGTCGGTGCACCTGCGGGAGCGGGTGCTGGCCATGCCCGACCCGGAGCCGGTGACGATGTTCGACCACGTCTACCCCAACGGGTCCCCGGAGCTCGACGAGCAGCGGGCGCAGTTCGCGAAGTACCAGGCTTCGTTCGAGGGGAGCGCGCACTGATGGCCACGGAGACGCTCACCCTCGGCAAGGCGCTCAACACCGGTCTGCGCAGGGCCATGGAGCAGGATTCCAAGGTCGTCGTCATGGGCGAGGACGTCGGCAAGCTCGGCGGCGTCTTCCGGATCACCGACGGGCTCCAGAAGGACTTCGGCGACCAGCGCGTGATCGACACGCCGCTGGCCGAGTCGGGGATCATCGGCACCGCGGTCGGCCTGGCCATCCGGGGCTACCGGCCGGTCTGCGAGATCCAGTTCGACGGCTTCGTCTACCCGGCCTACGACCAGATCGTGTCGCAGGTGGCGAAGATGCACTACCGCTCGCGCGGCAAGCTCAACATCCCGATGGTGATCCGCATCCCGTACGGCGGCGGCATCGGCGCGGTGGAGCACCACTCGGAGTCGCCCGAGGCGTACTTCGCGCACACCGCCGGGCTCAAGGTCGTCTCCTGCGGGAACCCGCAGGACGCGTACGTGATGATCCAGCAGGCCATCGCCTCGGACGACCCGGTCGTCTTCCTCGAGCCGAAGCGACGCTACTGGGAGAAGGGTCCAGTAAACGTGGACGCCCCGCTGTCGGAGGCGTACCCGCTGCACGCGGCCCGGGTGGTCCGGCCCGGCACGGACGTCACCGTGCTGGCGTACGGGCCGATGGTGCGGACCTGCCTGGACGCGGCGACCGCCGCCGCCGAGGACGGCCGGGAGCTGGAGGTCGTCGACCTGCGCACGCTCTCCCCGCTGGACCTCGCGCCCGTGTACGAGTCGGTACGGCGCACCGGTCGCTGCGTGGTGGTGCACGAGGCCCCGGGCAACCTGGGCCTGGGCGCGGAGATCGCGGCCCGGGTCACCGAGGAGTGCTTCTACTCCCTGGAGTCCCCGGTGCTGCGGGTGACCGGCTACGACACCCCCTACCCGGCGGCCCGGGTCGAGGAGGAGTACCTGCCCGACCTCGACCGGGTGCTCGACGGCGTCGACCGCACCTTCGGCTGGTGAGCGGCATGTCGCGGATCAAGGAGTTCAACCTGCCCGACCTGGGCGAGGGGCTGACCGAGGGCGAGATCCTGGCCTGGCTGGTCAAGGTGGGCGACACCATCGAGCTGAACCAGCCGATCGTCGAGGTCGAGACGGCCAAGGCGGCGGTGGAGATCCCGGCGAAGTGGGCCGGACAGGTGAAGTCGATCTTCCACCCGGAGGGTTCCACGGTCGAGGTCGGTACGCCGATCATCGCGATCGACACCGACCCGGGGGCCGGACCGTTGGCGGAGGAGCCCACGCCCACCCCGTCGGCCGCCGCGCTGGCGGCGGTGGACGTGGCCCCGAGCGAGGGCGCGGTCGAGCCCGGTCTGATCGGCGGCCCGGCCCCGGGCGGCCGGACCGCCGTACTGGTCGGCTACGGGCCGCGCAGCACGGTCGCCAAGCGCCGCCCGCGTAAGGCGACCGGCCCGGTACCGGCACAGGCCACCCCGACCCAGCCCGCGCCCGTGGCCGCCGCCCCGGCGGCACCGGCCGCACCCCCCGCCGCCGCGACAGCGCCGGCCGCACCCGTGACCGCCACGCCGACGGTGCCCGCCGCGCCCCCCACCGCTCCGGCCACCAACAGCCGGCCGACGACCGGTGGACTGGTGCTGGCCAAGCCGCCGGTACGCAAGTTCGCCCGGGACCT
Source organism: Micromonospora pallida (assembly GCF_900090325.1). Taxonomy (NCBI): domain Bacteria; kingdom Bacillati; phylum Actinomycetota; class Actinomycetes; order Micromonosporales; family Micromonosporaceae; genus Micromonospora; species Micromonospora pallida. The sequence continues at coordinate 5,843,767 of NZ_FMHW01000002.1, forward strand.
CGGGGTCGACCTCACCGCGCTGACCGGGTCGGGTCCGCTCGGCTCGATCACCCGGGAGGACGTCCAGCGGGCGGCGGACGGGCCCGCGACGGCGACCGTCGCCACCGCCCCGACGACCACGACGGCGGCTTTCGGTCCGGACCGCGAGCGGCGGATCCCGGTCAAGGGCGTACGCAAGCTCACTGCCGAGAACATGTCCGCGTCGGCGTTCACCGCCCCACACGTCACCGAGTTCCTGACCGTGGACATGACGCGGGCGACGAAGGCGTTGGACCGGCTCCGTGCCCGGCGGGAGTGGCAGGGCGTCCGTGTCTCTCCGCTGCTGCTGGTCGCGAAGGCGGTGCTGCTGGCGGTGCAGCGGCACCCGATGGTCAACTCGACCTGGGCCGGCGACGAGATCGTGGTCAAGGAGTACGTCAACCTGGGCATCGCGGCGGCCACCGAACGCGGCCTGATCGTGCCGAACATCAAGGACGCCGGCCGGCTCTCGCTGCGGGAACTGGCCGACGCGATGACCGCCCTGGTGCAGACGGCGAAGGCGGGGAAGACCTCCCCGGCCGACATGTCCGCCGGCACGCTGACCATCACCAACGTCGGTGTTTTCGGTGTGGACACCGGTACGCCGATCCTGCCCCCGGGCGAGTCGGCCATCCTGGCGTTCGGCGCGGTCCGGGAGATGCCCTGGGTGCACAAGGGCAAGGTCAAGCCGCGGCAGGTGACCACGCTGGGCCTCTCCTTCGACCACCGGATCATCGACGGTGAACTCGGTTCGAAGTTCCTGCGGGACATCGGTGACTTCCTGACCGACCCGGAGGCGGCGCTGCTCGCCTGGACCTGACCCGTCCACCAGCACGACGGCCGGTGCGCCGGGGTTACTCCCGGCACACCGGCCGTCACCGTATGACCACAAGAAACCTCGGCTCAATCCTCCGTCCACCTTCGATCGTTCGGTCGGTGTCCCAGCTCACCTAATAATCGTTGGCGATCGCATCGAAGATGCGCTTCAATAGAGACACGACGGGCTGACAACCGAATAAGCCAGGAGGAGAGACCCATGAGCATGATCGAGCGAATCCGCAACCGCCGCGACGCCAACCGCCGCGCCCGCGCCATCGAGCACGCGCTGCGTTCCGCCAACTCCCCCGCGGTGCGCGACGAGCTCATCGCCATTGCCCAGCGTCACATGAACCTCCGCTGACGCATCGGTTCTCCAACCTCCTCCAGACCAACGACCCGCCCGGGCACCCCGGGCGGGTCGTCGGCTATCGGACCCCGTCGACACCGGGATTCCACCCCTGTGCGGCCGCCCGGTACGGTGGGGCACGGCCGTTCTCGCCCCTGCCGCGGGGAGCCGGGCGGATAGAAACCGCTCGACACCGTACGGCAACACGGAGTGACGGCCGACGCTCCCCGACCGCCCCCGGGCGGCCACCCGATACGGTGCGGAGAGCGCGGCACGGCCGGCGAGCCGGCTACGCCGGCAACCAAGCCGACGGCACCCGATCGGCGTCGGCGGCCGACATGTGATGGAGGAGGCGCAGCCATGACGTCCGAGGGCCCGCACCACCCCGGCCAGGAGCCGGACCAGGTGTCGCCGGGCGCCGGTGGATCGGCGCCGTACAGCGACCGGTCAGCGCAGCAGGATCACGGGTACGGCCCAGCCGCCCCCGACCTGGGCTGGGCACCGCCACCGCCGGCCGCACGACCGAACTCCCCCGCCCCGGCCTGGAGCGCACCGGGCGAGGCACCCCCCACGGTGGGCTGGAAGGCCCCCGGCGAGCCCCAGCCCGGCCAGTGGGGGCCGCCGGCCGGGAACGGACAGCCGTGGGGCGGTCCGGCCGGACAGCCGCAGCCGGGCGCCTGGAACCCGCAGGCCGACCAGCAGCAGCCGACCACCGCGTGGGCCGCTGCCGCTCCGGTGCCGCAGCCGCCGGCCTGGGGTCAGAGCGAGTCTCCGCAGCAGGGCGGCGGGCAGCCCGGCTGGGGTCCGCCCGGCGAGTCCGCCCCGCAGAACTGGCCGACTCCGGGTGCCCCGCAGCAGTCGTGGCCGGCACCGGGCGAGCAGCCGCCGGCCCGGGGCCCGCAGCAGCCCGCGCCCTGGGGTCCGCCCGGCGAGCAGGCCCCCGCCACCTGGAACAACCAGAACGAGCAGGCGCCGCCCGCCCCCTGGGGCAGAACGACCAGCCGCAGTCCGCGGCGACGTGGAACTCGCAGGGCGAGCAGCCGGCCGGCTGGGGTCCGCAGGACGACCACCCGCAGCCGGGCGACTGGGGCCGGGCCGCCGGTCCGCAGCAGGGCGAGCAGTCCCCGGCGGCTCGGGGCGCGGCATCCGTCCGTCCCCAGGGCGACCAGGCGCCGGGCGCCTGGGGCGCAGCCCCCGCGCCGCAGCCGGGTGGCCAGCAGCCCGCGCCGTGGGGGCCGGCCGACGAGCCGCCGCCGGCCGCCGCCTGGGGAGCCGCGTCCATGCCGCAGCAGGCGGAGCCGCAGCAGTCCGGCTGGGACACGCCCGGCGACCAGTCCCGACCGGCCGAGGCGTGGCCGCCGGCCGAGCCGCCCGCGCCACCGGCCCGCGCCACCGCCTCGGTGGGCCGCGCGGACGTCCCGGCCTGGGGTGCCGGCACCGGACGGCCCAGTGACGACGTCGTTCCGCCCCGGCCGGTCGTGCCGGAAGGGGAGCCCTGGTCGGCCGACGAGGTGTGGGGCAAGGTGGGGTCCGACCCGGCCCAGGCCGAGCCCGCTGCCGCCGGCTGGGAGCCGGGACGCGCGGACGGTCCGTCGCCGTACCAGCCGACCCCGGGGCCGGGCATCTCGCCCGCCAACTCGGTACCGCTGCCCCCGCAGGAGGCCCGGGTTCCCGGTGCCAGCCTGGCCGCTTCGCCCCCGCCGACTTCGCGCCACCGGCACCGTTCGCCGCGCCCGGCGACCAGCCGCCGTACGGCGAGCAGGCCGGGCACGACGGCGGACACGACGCCCAGGGCAGCCCGTGGGGAGCAGCCGAGGCCGGCGGCCCTGGCATCCCGCACCCGCGTAACTCACCCGAGGCCGCCGGAGGCGAGGCCGGCGGCAGCATCTCGGCCAGCGCTTCCGTACCGGTCTCCAGCCGGGTGATGCCCCCGACCGACCAGGCCGTGCACCCGCCCGCCATGCCGACCCCGCAGCCCCGGGTCTACGGCCGACCGGCCCGGCCCGCCGATGGTCCGGAGCAGGCCGACCACGGTGGCCAGCAGGAGCCGCACCGGTTCGGTCCGGACGGCGGGGCCGGTGGCCGGTTCGACGACGAGCCCGAGTCCCGGTTCGACGGCGGACCCGGTCGGTTCGACAGCAGGCCCGAGCCCCGGTTCGACGGTGGCCTGGACGACCGTTTCGACGGTGGCCCGGGGGACCGCTTCGACGGTGGTCCGGGGGACCGCTTCGACCGTGGACCCGGCGATCGGTTCGACGGTGGCCCGGGGGACCGCTTCGACGGTCCGGGACGGTTCGACAACGGGCCGGGTGCCCGGTTCGACGAGCGCGACCAGCCGGGCTTCGGCGACGTGCCGGCCAGCGCCGGGTCCGCGCCGCCGGTCCCGCATCCGGCGCTGCACCCCTTCCCGCCCGGAGTGCCCACGTTCAACGACCCGGTGACCAACCAGCGCCCGGTCAACGGCACGAAGCCGCACGGCGAGCCGCACGCCGGCGACCGGTACGGCAGCCCAGCGGCACCGGTCAGTCCCGGTGCCATGGGCCACGACCCGGGCCACGGTGGGCCGGACGCCACCCGGGGCTTCCCGGCGGCCTTCCCGACCCCGGGTGACCAGCCGGAGCGTCCGCTCTGGGACCTGGGCGACCAGGCTCACGGCGACCAGAACCGGTTCGACGCCTTCAAGCCGGAGGCGACCGAGAGCAAGCCGGCCGAGCAGCCGACCCCGAAGGTCCGGAACGGGCGGGTGCTGATGGCCGTGCTCGCTGCGGCCGTGCTCATCCTGGTCGTCCCGCTCGGCTCGCTCTGGGCGCTCGGCAAGCTCGGCGGCTCGGAGGCGCCCGCCTTCAACCCGGCCGTCGGCTCCTGCGTCAAGCAGTCCGGCGAGGGTGCGGTGGCCGCCAACTGCGACGAACAGGACGCGTTCAAGGTCGTCTCGAAGGTCGACGACAAGGCGAAGTGCACCGACCCGGCCCAGCCCCGCGTGGAACTCCCCGGCAACTCCGCCACCCGGGTGCTCTGCCTGGCCCCGGCCACGGCCGGCTGACAACCGAACGAACGGAACGTGCGGCGGACCGCCTGGTCCGCCGCACGTTGCTTCGCCGGCCGGCGGAAGCCCGGAGTCACCGGGCTCCCACCATCAGGGGAGCCGGCCGTCAGACCCCGCCCCGCCACTCTCGTCGCCTTCCCTGGCAGCTTGCAGGTTGCCGTAGGCGGCCCGTGTCATCGGGTGGTCGTTGCCGAGTACCCGCCGGCAGGCAGTGAGGTTCTGCTCGAACAGCGGAACCGCCCGCTCCAGATCCCCAACCGACCAGTAGGCGCCGGCAAGGTTGTTCACCATGGCCAACGTGTCCGGATGGTCGTCGCCGAGCACCCGCCGGCAGCCGGCAAGGGCCTGCTCGTACAGCGGAACCGCCCGCCCCAGATCCCCCATCGACCGGTAGGCGCCGGCAAGGTTGTTCACCAAGGCCAACGTGCCGGGGCGGTCGTCGCCGAGCACCCGCCGGCAGCCGGCGAGAGTCTGCTCGTACAGCGGAACCGCCCGCCCCAGATCCCCCATCGACCGGTAGGCGCCGGCAAGGTCGTTCGCCGAGGCCAACGTGTCCGGATGGTCGTTGCCGAGCACCCGCCGCCGATCGGTGAGAGCCTGCTCGTGCAGTGGAACCGCCCGCCGCAGATCACCAACCGATTCGTAGGCGCTGGCGAGGCTGTTCGCCGAGGCCAACGTGACCGGATGATCATTACCAAGCAATTGCCGACAGTCGACGAGCGCCTGCTCGAACAGCGGAACCGCCCGCCCCGGGTCCCCAGCCGACTGGTAGGCACCGGCGAGATTGTTCACCAGAATCAACGTCTGTGGGTGGTCATTGCCAAGCACCCGCCGACAATCGACGAGGGCCTGCTCGAACAGCGAAATCGCCCGCCCCAGATCTCCCATCGACCGGTAGGCGTAAGCAAGGTTGTTCACCGAGGTAAACGTCTGTGGGTGGTCGTTGCCGAGCACCCGCCGCCGATCGGTGAGAGCCTGCTCGTACAGCGGAACCGCCCGCCGCAGATCCCCAACCGCCTGGTAGGCGCTGGCGAGGTTGTTCACCGAGGCCAAGGTATCCGGATGGTCGTCGCCGAGCACCCGCCGACAGTCAACGAGGGCCTGCTCGAACAGCGGAACCGCCCGCCCCAGATCACCAACCGATTCGTAGACGTAAGCGAGGTTGTTCACCGAGGCCAACGTATCCGGATGGTCATTACCAAGCACCCGCCGACAATCGACGAGGGCCTGCTCGAACAGCGGAACCGCCCGCCCCAGGTTCCCGGCCGCCTGGTAGGCGTCGGCGAGGTTGTTCACCAAGGTCAACGTCTGTGGGTGGTCATTGCCAAGTACCCGCCGACAGTCGACGAGGGCCTGCTCGAAAAGCGAAATCGCCCGCCCCAGATCCCCCACCGCCTGGCAGGCGCTGGCGAGGTTGTTCACCGAGGCCAACGTATCCGGATGGTCATTACCAAGCACTCGACGCCGCTCGGTGAGAGTCTGCTCGAACAGCGGAACCGCCCGTCCCAGGTCTCCCATCGACCGGTAGGCGCTGGCAAGGTTGTTCGCCGAGGCCAACGTGTCCGGGTGGTCGTCGCTGAGCGCCCGCCGACAGTTGGCAAGGGTCTGCTCGAGGTAGGCGATGGCTTGGGGAAGGTTTCCCTGCTCGTTGAGGAACAGGCTGGCCTGGTTGAGCAGGTACACCAAAGCGACGCGGTCGGTATCGGTGACATGTGGTCTGGTGTGGGTGGCGAGCGCGTCAATGTGGGGTGCCAGAGTGCGCCATACCGGCCAGCTGGCGGGGTCGCGCCAGTCCCCGGGTAGCGCGGCGGTCAGGGCCGTGGCGGCCGTGGTACGGGCGATGGTGATTTCGTCAGGTTGGCGGTGCGTGTCGTCGGGGTCGGGGGTACGGGCGACGGCCTGGACAAGCCGGTGCACCGTGACAGCCTGAGTGGTGCGATCGACGGTGAGCATGTTGTAGGCGGCCAGGCGGCCCACCGCGCGAACCAACGCCGGTTCCCCATGGTCGCCGCTGATTTGGTGCCACAGGCCGCGTGGGATGGCTTCCGGGGCGTACCAGGCCAAGGTCCGCAGCAGCCGTCCGGGCAGGGGGTCGTCGGCGAGGGCATCGAGGGTGACCTGCCAGACCCGGGCAATCGTCCGTTCAGCGATCCAACCTTCCCCACCGTCGCTGTACATCTGGGCGGGATGCCCGGCGAGGAGCCGTAGATAGTCACCGGCGGTGACACCGGTTTCAGCCATATAGGCACCGGCCTGTTCCACCGCCAGCGGTAGACAGCCCAACTCGGCACACACGGCAGCGGCGTCCGCCGAGTCGATGGCGGCACCAGCACGGGACACGATCCCGGTCAGCAGCTCGACCGCCTGCTGCGGTTCGAGAACGTCCAAGCGAAGCGGGGTCACGATGTCTGGCCAGCCGGTGGCGCGGCGGCTGGTCACCAGAATCCGCCCTTGGGGCAGCCGGCCCAGCAGGTCGGTGATGTGGCCGGGGTCGGTGACGTTGTCGAGGATCAGCAGCCACCCGTCATGGCAGGCCAGCCAGCGCACGGCCCACTCACGCAGGGCCGGTGACGGCAGGGCCGCACCGAGACCTGGTTGCAGTGCGACCGTGAGGGCGGCCAGTCCGGCGTCGAGGGCGGTGGGACTGTCAGCAGTAATCCACCAGATCGGCCGGTGGTCGTCGCGGTGCGTGGCCGCCCACTGGGCGATCAGGGTGCTCTTGCCGATACCACCGAGCCCGTGGACCGCCTGCACGACCACCACACCCGGATCCTGCACCGCTGTTTCCAGCCAGCCCAGCGCACCTTCACGACCCACGAACAGCCGCAGGCGTACCGGCAGATTCATCAGCCCGGCCGGGGCCGGTACCTCATCCGGCGCAACCAATGCCTCCGCAGGCAACACTGTGACGTGCTGGGTGTTGGTCGCATGATCACCCGTCGACGCGATACCAGAGATACTGCCGGCCGTGATCGCACCCGACCCGACCTGCACCGCGGAATCACTTGCCGGCGCTGGCATCGCGGGATCAGCGTGCGCGGGCGTCGCTCGCCCGCGTCGACGCCACCAGCTCACCGGTGCTGGCTGTTCGTCGCGTTGTCACCCGTCGAAGCGATCCCCGTTAGGTCACCACCCACGACGATCGACTTCTGCCCGGCCGGTGGCTCCACCGCGCCCGGGCCGGATGCCGAGGTTCCCGAGGGGGCCAGCACGACTGCGCTGACCGCGACCACCAGGCTGGCGGCCCCTGCCAGCCAACTGGCGACCTCCACCCCCTGCAAACCGAACGCCACCGCTGACGCCACCAACCCGGCGGCGACTACCCCACCCGCCCCGATGATCACCCAGCGTCGCGAACGCATAACCACATCATCGGCCAACCTCGCCACCACAGCCATAGCCGACAGGTCGAGGGCCGTGGCTGGATGCACGATGCAAGGGACGCGCCTACCCCGACGAGACGGCTCTAGCTAGCGCCCGTCCAACTCAGGACAGGCGCTCCAAAGCTCGCAAACTGGCTCAGGCATGCTCGGCGATCTGGGCGACGAACGCGCGCCACGCGGCCGGGGCGAAGACGAGCAAGGGCCCTGTCGGATCCTTGCTGTCCCGCACACCCACGACGCCGGCCAGGTTGTCGGCAACCTCCACGCAGGCTCCCTGGTTGCTGCCGCTACGAGTGCTCTTGCGCCACCGCGCGCCGGTCAGGTCCATGACTTCGCCACTTCCAATATCAACTCGGTCGACTGTTGCCAGGTGAGCGCCTCAGCGAGGGTGGCTTCCCACTGTTCACGGAGCGCCCCCAACTCGGCGGTCCGCTCGATCACCTGACCCTGGAGGCGGTTGTCCAGGTAACCGACGTCGACCAGGCCCGGCAGAGTCGCGATGACAAACGGTCCATCGAGACCAGCGTACGCGCCAGCCATCGATGGAACGACGTGGATTCTCACCCGCCGGCTGTCCTGGCTGACCCGAGCAAGATGAAAGAGTTGCTCCCGCATGACCGCTGCTCCACCGACCGGACGGCGTAGGACGGCCTCGTCCAGAACCGCAGTAAGTTGCGGCGGGTCATTGCCAGAGAGGATTTTCTGTCTGGCCAGCCGTGCCGCTACCCGCGACTCGACCTCCTCGGCGCCCAGTCTGCCGTCGCTGCCGAAGACAGCGCGCGCGTACGGCTCAGTCTGAAGCAAGCCAGGAACCCACGCGACCTCGTACCACCGCAGGGCCCGCGCCTGCTGTTCAAACGTGATCCACTCGCGCAACCAGAGTGGAGCGGCGTCGAGGTCCGACAACCGGTCGAGCAGACGAGCGAACAGGCCACCCGTCTTCAGCGCCCGGTCGACAGCCGCCACGTACTCGCTCGTGGGCGGACGGCTGCCGGTCTCGACGGCGCTCACGTGCGTACCCGAGTAGCTGATCGTCCTCCCGAAGTCGTCCTGGCTCATGCCACGCGAGGTGCGCGCGTGACGTAGTTCGTCCAGGAGTATCTCCGCGGCTGTCATGCTCACGTCCTCAGACCTCCCCAAATCTCGTCCGCGTTTTCCTCAGGTGCCCTCAGCAGCTGAAAGGAGGTCCGCCGAGGACTCTCCATCGTGGCCGAACGCCTTTCGAGCTTAGGGTTAAGCGACGCAGAGTGACAGACATGTCACGATCGCAATCTCCGGTTCCGTTCGCCCCGCGTCACCGTCCGGCACTTCGCCGGTGGCGGCTCGCCTGCTCGTGTGGGTTGCCGTCGTGGCGGCGCTGCCCGGACCGCCGGCACCCGACCCCACCCGGTCCACTCGCCGCGCCGCCTGATCCTGGCCGCCCTCATCACGCCAGGGAGAAGCCGAAGCCCAAGCCAACGCCTGTGCCCAAGCCAGTCCCGCCGACGATTCCCTGGCCGCCCCTCCGTCCGATCGGGCCTTTCACGACACCGGCCACCGGACGCCCGGATGCTCGCGAAAGGGGTGGGGCCGGATGAAGGCGTACCGCCCGGGGCGTGACCACATCGCCGCCCGCCCGCCGTGGCGGTGCCGGGCGTGCGGTGCGCCATGGCCGTGCCAGCCCGCGAAACTGTTACTTCTGGACCTGTACGCGGACGACCGGCTCGGCCTGATGGTCGACCTCGGCGTGACCATGGCGGCGGCACTACCCGACCTGTCCCACACCGAGAACCTGCTGGATCGCTTCGTCCGCTGGGCTCGCCCGCCCCGCCGCCGGACAGAGTGACCCAGGACGTCACGGCCGTTGCGATCGTTACCATTCGCGAGCCCCGAGGGCCGTTTCCGGGGTCGGCGTGGCAGGGTTGCGACGCCCTTGACGACAACCGAGCCGCAATCGCCCGCGCAATCCGGGACGGGAAGAAGCCGCCGGCCCCGATCAGCCAGGAAGTCACCGATGAGCAGACCCGCCAAGGGGAGCTACGGGTACGGGCCGCGAAAAACCGTGCGGTAGCCGCTGCTCGGGCCTACGAGGCATCCATTCCCGCGAACCACGAAGGTCTGCGCCCGATCATCGCTGCGCGTGTGCCGGCGCTGGCCGCGACCTCGGCCGCGAGGTTCCGCGAGGCTCAGCAGGCATACCGAGAGGGTGAGGGCCTAGCCCAACTGCTTTTCTCGCTGGACAGTCTCCGCTCTCGGCGCAGCGACACGATTCCTGAGCAGGCGCGTGCGTTCGACGCGCACCGGAAGGCCGTGCAGCAGGCCCACCTGGAGAACCGTCCGGGGCTCGGGGTCCGGCTCCCGCTCGCGTGGAGGGACGTCGAAGCCATCGCGACCGGCATTCCAGGTGAGCTGATCGCCCGGGACCCGTTCAACAGCGAGGCCGCCAAGTGACCGCGCACGGCGATATCCGGGAGCGCGTAGCCCGCGCCGTGGCCACCGCACAGGAGGCCGCGCGGGCGAAGGCCGCCCAGCCCAGGGCGGATCGCGCCTACCTGGTCGCCGATGCGGCGCACCGCTACGGCCTGTCTGACGAACTGGCCGCGCAGATCACGGGAAACGGTCCGGCCGAGATCCAACGGGAGGCCCGCCGCCTAGCGGTCGAACGCGCCGAGCACGGCGCGGCCGACGCCGCCCGGGAGGCGAAGCCGGAAGCCCCAAGCCGGCCTTGCGCTCTGGCCTGGCTCCGGCGGATCAGAGCCTGTACGACTTCGATCCGGCCAACGTCGCCCAGCGGGTACGCCAGGTCGACTAACACCCACCGTTGCGGCCCCCGGGATACCTCCGGGGGCCGCTTCCGTACCCGCCCCATGTCGCGAAAGGAACGCCCCGTGGACAGCCCCGCTCCCGATCCCCGCGAACGCCTCGCCGCTCGCCGGGCCCTAAACGCCGCCGGTTGGCGCTGCCACGCCGCGACCATGCTCGGCGTCGGGTGCGGCGCGCTGACCGAGACCGCCGTCCGATCGGCCCGAGGCCCCGGCCACCGACCCGACCGGCTGGGAAGCCCTCTGCGAGACCTGTACCGCCCGGCGTTCCCTGACCAGGCTGCGGGCCTTCCGCGACCCGACGGGGGTCGCGATGACCTGGGAGGGGTCGGACTGACCCACCCCCCAACACAGCGGGCCCTGGGCCCAATGGCCGCGCTGCCCGGGTGAGTACCCGCCTCTGTGTGGCCCGCGCGGGCGAGCGCTGCGGTACCGGGGTCTGAGCCGATCACACCAAACGCGGCGACCACCACGACCCGAGCCACCTACACACGCCGTGCGTCCACTACCCGCCGCCCCCGCCCCACCCCCTGCACACTCAAGCAAGCAATAGAAATAAATCAGCACCTTGACAATCCGTAACGCGGCGCGACATGCACTCGCGGTAGTGGTGGGGGGTGGCCCCCTCCCGCTCTCTTCCCCCACCGAAGCGGCATAGCGTCCCACCCTCCGTACGGGCATAGAGGTCACGGTTGAGCGATAAGCCGGTCCGCCAGTGCTGACAGCACTAAAAGGGAAGCCGATCGCCGATCAATGCAAGGGCGGCTTTCTTCGCGGCGAAGTAAGATTTCTTGTCAATAACCTGGTTCCCTAAATTGCGTTGAATCTCCTGGACGTGGTACAGGGAGTTAACAGGCCGAAGCTCGTCGACGGGGGCCACAAAGGGCGGCCCGTCGCCATACGCTGCTATCCCCTGGGGCGTCACCACCCACTGCGGAGGGCAGACCTCCCACACGGGCCGTCGACTCGGGTGTGAGCCAGCCACCGCAAGGGCTTCCCTGTAACCCTGGAACAACTTACGCACGTCAAACTCTGCGCCTGAGCCACCTCTCTCCAAGGCTCGTCCGACTCGGACCATGACCTCGCGAAGGTCCTCGCCAGCGGGCCAGGGCACGACCTCAAGGACTTTCCCGTTCAATCGCTCTACAACGAACTCGATCAGTTCACCCTTTCCGATCCCCCACCCGCCGTTCGTCCTCACCACATTTTCATCGTCAAAGTCGACACGAACGTACAGATCCCAAGCTCTGGAGACGCAAACGCGCGGCCCGCGCTTCGCCTGGATAAGGCCGAGATCGTGGGCGCGTCGAAGAGCATCCTCGAAAGTCTTACGGGATGCCCCTTCGAGAAGACCATCGAAGGCCACCCTGTCCTGCTCTCGCTCCTCAGCGAGACGGGCACTTACCGATTTGGCAACGTCTTCCAAGCGGCGTTCGACATCTTTCTCGAATCCGGACACGCGATCAGCCAAAGCATTGACACTGCTGCGAGTCTCGTCCTGGGCGCGCTCTATTCGGTTATCCAAGCGCCTGTTTAGCACGTAGACCGGAACTACCAGAAGTACAGACGCGCCAATGTTGACCAACACGCCTGCACCCCAGGCGCCGAGCCCATCTGACGTGAACGGGAGTGCGGCGAGCAGTATGGCGACACTCGCCAGCGTTGCGAGGACGACGACCAGATCCAGACCGCGAGGCCGTTTGAAACGCATCTCTAAATTCTGCCTCGCTGAGGCAACCTCGCCTCTATAGCTGAAGGAGAGCCCGTGAGGCTTCACCGGTACACGTCAGCACCACCGGCCGCCGTCGCCGGCCCACCAGCCCGCCTGCGATGCCGGTCGCCCCGCGCCCTCGGCCTACGCGCCGTCCCGATCAGACGCGCCTTCCACCCGGCCGACAACGGTCCCGGCTTCCGCGCCCTACGCGAGCGCCTCCTCGCCGCCTACGCCGACGACGGCCACCACCGCCTAGCGTGGGAGCTACGCGAGGCCGTTTACGACGTCGCCCGCAACCGGGCCAAGACACCCGAGGAGCGCCGAGCCGTCCTCGCGTGGACGCGCTACACGCTCGCCGACGCGCTCCCCGCGTGGCTCGCCACGGCCGCCGCCGAGGGGTGGCCTCGGCCCGGCGCCCGCCGCGAGTAGTCGCACGACTGTCCTAACGTGTAGGCGTGGTTAGGAAAATCGAAGACCTTCGCGCCGCCACCGATGAAGAACTCATCGCGGAACATGACCGCCATGCCCGTCATACCGTCGTCGGCACGGCCTACTACGTGGACGAGTTGGACCGCCGCGAGCGCCGTCGAGCGATCGAAGCATCGGACCGGCTCGCCCGGCGTGCCTACCGCCTCGCGTGGTCAAACATGGTCCTTGCTGCCGTTGCCGCCCTGGCCGCCATCGTCGCCCTCTTGAAGTAGCCCAACAAATAGGCCCCGCACCGGATCATCTCCGGTGCGGGGCCTATTGGCGTTTTACACGCCTACGACGCTTCCTCGGCCGCCCCGATAGGTCATGAACGGCGGACTGCCCACCACCACGTCGAAGGATCTCGGGAGCCGCTTCGCCTCGACTCCGTGCGCAACCCGTGTCCCTCGGGACCCGTAGGGGAATCGACAGGTTGCCGACGTTGGCATGGAGAAGCCCCCGACCGCCGAAGTGATCCGGTAGCCAAGGGCTTCAGTCGTGGCTACTCCTAGTCTTGCTCCCGGTCCCGCCGCACGAGCTGGTTCAGCACCGTGAGAACGCCCACCGCGACGAGGACCGGCGTTCCGACCTGCGGGTGTTCGAGGGTGAGGTAGCCAGCGAAACCGGCTGCTACCAGCAGCGCGAGTCCTCGAGGCGACATGTCGCCGCTTCCAGGGGCCTTCTTACGTGGGCTTCGAGAGCGTCGTACAGTGGGCATGCAAGTAGCTCCTACTTCTTGGCAGAGGTTGGACGTCTGGTTGCAAGCACTCGTTGGCGCGAGTGCGCTTCACGACGGCACCCGTTGGCGCGGGTGCCGTCGGCGTTTCAGCCTTCAGCTTGGCCGCCGTCGGCGTCGGTCGACCACGGCACGTCGTCGGGTGCCTCGAAGTGGGTCCACGCGACGAGCTTGACCTGGGGTTGCACCATCTCCTGCATTCTTCGGACTGTAGTGCCTCCCCTCGTCCGACGTTGGTTCGGCCCACCAGGCCGCTCTGAGGCCAGATTCCGCCCACCCCGAACCTCAGGCGTCAGGGTCCAGGGCGCAAGCAAAACGCCCCACCCCAGGCTTTTCTGGGAGCGAGGGGTAAGGACAGCACACCAACTGACCTAACTGGACTCCTCGGCCGCGACCTCGGCAAGCCGGTGCGCCTCGGGGCCGGCGAAGACGCCCATCTCGAAGCGGACGTCCGCAGGCGTCCCCCGCCGCCGAGGCTCGCGCGTCACGAGGACCTGAACGCCCGCCGTCCGCAACAGGCCGTTGCGTCCGTCGGGGTCCCGCTCCCAGGCGCGTCCGCGAAGCTCTTGCCGGTCAGCTCGTCCATCCACCTGTCCGGCACCTCGGGGAGCGCGCCACGACCCACTCACACGAGTAGTGGCGGTGATTGATTAGCTCGTTGGCAAACATCTTGTGCAGATTCATGTCGAGGTTCGAGATGAACTCCTTGTGCAACCCGCATCCCTTGGCGACCCGCAGGGAATCGACAGGTTGCCGACGTTGGGCATGGAGAAGCCCTCGACCGCCGGAGTGATCCGGCCAGCCGAGGACCTCTTGGGCAGCGATCTCGGCGAGCCGCTGTGCTTCGGACGGCTCAGACGCCCGCGCAAAGCGGACGTCTATGAGCCTCGACCGGTACGGCGGGCGGTAGAGGGCCCGCCCGACCGGTGGGTACCCCGGGCCATCTTTCGGCCCACCAGTACGCGAGCCGCCCTTTCGCAACACACGCCACCCGCTTCCCGGTCGCGAGCAAGCCCGACGAAGGTAGTTCACCGGCCTGCCGGGCCGAGTGTCGTCCGGATCACGGCACCCGTTCGCTCCGTGCTGGCATGGCAGGCTGACAGATATGGGAACGACACCGCGCGTACGTGCCCCTGAGTTGCGAGGCCGACAGTGGCTCAACACAGGTGGACAAAAACTGACATTGCAGGACCTCCGAGGTCGCTGCGTCTTGTTAGATTTTTGGACCTTCTGCTGCATCAACTGTCTGCACGTGCTGGACGAGCTGCGTCCGCTGGAGGAGAAGTACGGCGACGTGCTGGTCGTCGTCGGCGTGCACTCGCCGAAGTTCGAGCACGAGAAGGACCCGGACGCCCTGGCGGCGGCGGTCGAGCGGTACGGGGTGCACCACCCCGTCCTGGACGATCCCGAACTGGACATGTGGCAGCAGTACGCGGCGAAGGCGTGGCCGACCCTCGCGGTGGTCGACCCCGAGGGGTACGTGGTCGCCACCATGGCCGGCGAGGGGCACGCCGACGGACTGGCCCGGCTGATCGACGAGCTGATCGGCGTACACGAGGCCAAGGGCACGCTGCACCGGGGCGACGGGCCGTACGTGCCGCCGGCGGAACCCGAGACGACCCTGCGTTTTCCCGGCAAGGCCGTGGTGCTCGACGGCGGGAACCTGCTGGTCTCGGACTCGGCCCGGCACTCGCTGGTGGAGCTGGCCCCCGACGGCGAGACGGTCGTCCGCCGGATCGGCACCGGTGTGCGGGGCAGCGCGGACGGACCGGCCGGCACCGCCACCTTCTCCGAGCCGCAGGGCCTCTGCCTGCTGCCCGCGCACGTCGCCGAGGTCGCCGGGTACGACCTGGTGGTCGCGGACACCGTCAACCATCTGCTGCGCGGCGTACGCCTCGACAGCGGTGAGGTGGTCACCGTCGCCGGCACCGGCCGGCAGTGGCGCTCCACGGTCGACGACCACGCGCACGACGCCCGTTCCGTCGACCTCTCCTCCCCCTGGGACCTCGCCTGGTACGACGACAAAATCATCGTCGCGATGGCCGGCATCCACCAGCTCTGGTGGTTCGACCCGATCAAGCGGACCGCCGGCATGTACGCGGGCACCACGGTCGAGGCGTTGCGGGACGGTCTGCTGGCCGAGGCGTGGATGGCGCAGCCCTCCGGGCTCTCCGTCTCGGCGGACGGTCGGCGGCTCTGGGTGGCCGACAGCGAGACCAGCGCCGTCCGGTACGTCGAGAACGGCGTCCTGGGCACGGCGGTCGGGCAGGGGCTCTTCGACTTCGGGCACGTCGACGGCCCGGCCGAGCAGGCGCTGCTCCAGCACCCGCTGGGCGTCTGCGCGCTGCCCGACGGCTCGGTGCTGGTCGCCGACACGTACAACGGGGCGGTCCGCCGCTTCGACCCGACGACCCGGATGGTGTCGACGGTCGCCGACGGGCTCGCCGAGCCGAGCGACGTGGTGCTGACCCCGGCCGGGGACGTCCTGGTGGTCGAGTCGGCGGCGCACCGGGTGACCCGGCTGGCCCCGGGTGCGCTCTCCGCGGTCGGGGCGAGCACGGTGAACGGTCCCCGGCACCGGACGGAGCGTCCGCCCTCCGACCTCGCCCCGGGCGAGGTCACCCTGGACGTGATCTTCACGCCGCCACCCGGCCAGAAGATGGACGAGACGTTCGGCCCGTCGACCCGGCTGGTGGTGTCGGCGTCCCCGCCGGAGCTGCTGCTGTCGGGTGCCGGCAACGGCACGGACCTGTCCCGTCGGCTGGTGGTCAACGGTGAGCTGGCCGGGGGCGTGCTCCAGGTGACCGCTCAGGCCGCCACCTGCGACGCGGACGACGAGCACGGGGCCTGCCACCTGACCCGGCAGGACTGGGGTGTCCCGGTACGCGTGGTCGGCGGCGCGGCGGCCCGGCT
Organism: Micromonospora pallida; assembly: GCF_900090325.1. Lineage (NCBI taxonomy): Bacteria > Bacillati > Actinomycetota > Actinomycetes > Micromonosporales > Micromonosporaceae > Micromonospora > Micromonospora pallida. The sequence continues at coordinate 5,860,011 of NZ_FMHW01000002.1, forward strand.
CCCGCTGGTCCTGCGCGGCTTGGACGCGTAGCCGCTCCCACAGGAAACCGGTTTGGACGCCTAGCCGCTCGGACCGGTTCGACGCGTAGCCGCTCGGACCGGTTCGACACTCAGGGGGCGAACGGCTGGAGCGACACTCCGGCGTCGAGGAGCGTGGCGCGCACCAGGGCTGCCGCGCGCACCGCGCCGGGAGTGTCGCCGTGCAGGCAGATCGACTCGACCGGGCAGGGCACGGTGCTGCCGTCGACGGTGGTCACGGTCCGCTCGACGGCCATCCGGACGGCCCGGTCGGCGATCTCCTGCGGGTCGGTGACCAGGGCGCCGGGGGCGGAGCGGGGCACCAGGGCACCGGTGGCGAGGTAGCCCCGGTCGGCGAAACCCTCGGCCACCACCCGCAGCCCGGCTCCGGTGGCGAGCTGGGCGAGTACCGAACCGGACGGGCAGAGCACCGGCAGCTCGGGGTCGTAGTCGCCGACCGCGGCGACCACCGCGGCGGCCTGCGCCTCCTCCGTCGCGGCGGCGTGGTAGAGCGCGCCGTGCGGCTTGAGGTAGCGGACCCGGGTCCGGAACGGCCGGCAGAACGCCTCGAGCGCGCCGAGCTGGTACATGATCTCGTCGCGTAGCTCCTCGAAGGCGTACGCGATGTGCCGGCGACCGAAGCCGGCGAGGTCCCGGTAGCCGACCTGGGCACCGATCGCGACCCCCCGCTCGGCGGCGGCGGCGCAGACCCGGCGCATGGTGGACGGGTCGCCGCCGTGGAAGCCGCAGGCGACGTTGGCGGAGGTGACGAGCTCCAGCAGCGCCTCGTCGTCGCCGAGCCGCCAGATGCCGAAGCCCTCTCCGAGGTCAGCGTTGAGGTCCATGGAACCTGACGGTAGTCCCCGGTCGGGCCTGGGCGAGCGGGGTCACGTCGTCCACCACCCCGATGACCGGGTATCCCCCGGTGGTGGGATGGTCGGCGAGAAAGATCAACGGTTGGCCGTCCGCCGGCACCTGCACCGCGCCGAGCACGATTCCCTCGCTGGGCAGTTCGCCGGCCACCGCGCGGGGCAGGGGCGCGCCGACCAGTCGCGCACCGATCCGGTCGCTCACCGGACTGACCCGGTACGGGGTGCGCAGCAGCCGGTGCCGGGCGGCGGGGGTGAACCAGTCCTGCCGGGGGCCGGGGCGCAGCGTCAGCCGTACTTCGGTGGCGGGTGCCGGCAGGGCGGTGAAGTCCACCGGGGCGGGTGGGCCGGTGACCGGTCCGAGGGGCAGTCGGTCGCCGTCGCGTACCGGGGGTGGGCCGAGGCCGGACAGCGTGTCGGTGGCGCGGCTGCCGAGCACCGGTTCGACCGCGATCCCGCCGGAGACGGCGAGGTAGCTGCGCAGCCCGTGGCGGGCGGGGCCGATGGTCAGCACCGTCGAGGCGGGCAGCGACAGCGGGCGGCCGGGGTCCGCCGGCCGCCGGCCGACCCGTACGTCGGCCTCCGCGCCGGTGACCGCGACCGTGCCCGCGTGCTGGAACCGCAGGACGCAACCGGTGAGGGTGATCTCCAGGCCGGCGGCGGACTCCGGGTTGCCGACCAGCCGGTTGGCCAGGCGCAGCGCCGCCGCGTCAAGGGCTCCCGACCGGGGTACGCCGAGGTGCGCCCAGCCCGGCCGACCCTGGTCCTGAACGGTGGTGAGCGCTCCGGCGCGGAGCACCTCGATCATGCCGCCACCAGCCGCACCCGGCTGCCCGGAGTGAGGGTGGCGGGCGGGTCGGCGCGTACGTCGAACAGGGGCAGGTCGGTCCGGCCGACCAGCAGCCACCCGCCGGGCGAGGCGGTGGGGTAGATGCCGGCGTACGGGCCGGCGAGGGCCACCGAGCCGGCGGGCACCCGGGGTCGGGGCGTGGGCAGGCGGGGCACCGCCCAGGCCGTCGGCAGTCCGGTGAGGTACGCGAACCCGGGCGCGAAGCCGCAGAAGGCGACCCGGAACAGGGTGCCGGTGAGCCGGCGGACCACCTCCGGCACGTCCACGCCCCAGTGGTCGGCGACGCGGGGCAGGTCTGCCCCGTCGTACGTGACGGGCACCTCGACGGTCCGGATGCTGCCGGTGGTGGCGGTGGGGCGTGGGGTCCAGCCGGCGATCCGGGCGGCGGTCGCCGCCGGGTCGGGTACGCCGTCGAGCAGGACGGTGGTGGCGGCCGGCACGATCTCGACGGCGGTCAGCTCACCGGCTTCCCGGCGTCGCCACAGTTCGGCCCGCCACGCCTCGACCTGTCCGGCCGGGTCCGTCCCGGCGCCGGAGCCTGCACAGGTGCCGGGTTCGGGCTCGGCACCTGCGCCGGTGCCAGGCTCGGGCTCGGGCTCGGAGCCTGCGTGAGTGCCAGGCTCGGGCTCCGCGCCTGCGTCGGGGTCGAGGTCGGGGTCGGGCTCGGCGCAGTCGAGCAGCAGCGCGTGCGCGCCGACGGGGCGGATCCGCATGCGGTCATCCTGGCCGACGAGGGGGTGTTCACGCATGCTTCGGCGTGGCGTGACGAACTGCACTACCTAGAAGTAACCTACGGTGCCGTAACCTGAGGTCGTGACCACCTCGACGAAGGTACGGCTCCGGCCGGTCGACATCGGCAAGCCACGGATGCGCGGCTGGTTGCACACGTACGCGTTCTTCGTGGCCGTGGTCTGCGGCGTCGTCCTCTGCTCGATCGCGGCCACCCGTCCGGGGTGGGCTCCGCTGTTGAGCTGCCTGGTCTACAGCGTCACCGTGTGCGGACTCTTCGGCACCAGCGCGCTCTACCACCGGCGGGTCTGGTCGAAGCGGGGCTACCAGGTCATGCGCCGGATGGACCACTCGATGATCTTCGTGTTCATCGCCGGCACGTACACGCCGTTCTGTCTGCTGCTGCTCGGCGACCGTGCAGCGGCGATCATGCTCGCCCTGGTCTGGGGTGGGGCGCTGGGTGGGGTGGCGCTGAAGGTGGTCTGGCCGCACGCGCCACGCTGGGTCTCCGCCCCGCTCTACCTGGCGCTCGGCTGGGTCTCCGTGGCCATCCTCCCGGACATCCTCCACCGGGGCGGGGTGACCGCCCTGGTGCTGCTGGCCGTCGGCGGGGCGATCTACAGCGTCGGCGCGGTCTGCTACGCGCTCCGCCGACCCAACCCGTGGCCGACCGTCTTCGGGCACCACGAGTTCTTCCACGCCTGCACGTTGGTCGCGGCCATCTGCCACCACGTCGCGATCTACTTCGCGCTCTTCGCCTGAGGTGGTAGCAGGGGTCCCCTGTTACCACTTTTTGCCGAGCAGGGGTCCCCTGCAACCACCCAAGCGGACGTGCTCCGGGGGCTTCGCGCCGTGCGCAAAGCCCCCGGGTGAGCGGCTGTCAGACCTGGTGACCGGGGCGACGCACCTCGCGGTACTCCTGGACCACGCGGTCGTCCCGCGTCGGCACCACGTGCTCCTCGACGACGCGCTCGCGCGGCGCGACGACGGTACGGCGACGAGTGTTCCAGAAGTAGGCGGTCATGATCAGTCCGACCACGCCGGCGATCATCAGCACCCAGCCGACGGTGTTCAGGCTGAGCCAACCCAGGTTGGCGTCAACCGCGAATGCGAGGATCGCGCCCAGCGCGATGAGGAAGATGCTGCTGCCGATGCCCATCGTGTCGCCCTCCTTGGCGTTCTGCTGGCGTTCGGTTACCGCCGCGGCCACTGGATGAGGTTGCGGCACACACGGACTTACCCGAGCGCCAAGATCGCCAATCAGGCAAGCTGTAGTGATGACGGACGGTCACCTCGCTGAACGCACCCTCGTACTGCTCCGGCACGGAAAGGCGGAACGCCCGGAGGGCGTCGCCGACCGGGAACGTGCGTTGACGGAACGCGGACACGCGGACGCCACCGCGGCCGGCGCGTGGCTGGCCCGGCACGGCTTCCTGCCCGACGTGGTGGTCTGCTCGCCCGCGCGGCGTACCCGGGAGACCTGGCACGCGGCGGAGACCGGGATGGCCAGCGCGCCGGCCGAGAGCGGCCCGGCCGGCGCGGCGCCCCGGGTCCGTTACGAGTCAGCCGTGTACGCGGCGGAGACCGGTGACCTGCTGGACGTGCTCCGGGCCACCGAGCCGGACGCCGGCACGGTCCTGCTGGTCGCCCACAACCCGGGCATCTCGTTGCTGTCGATCGTCCTCGACCGGATCGGTGCGGACCGGGAGGGACTGCGGACCAGCGGTGTCGTGGTGCACCGGGTCACCGACGCCTGGGCCGACCTCGGCGCCACCCCCGCACCGGTCACCGCCCACCACACCGCCCGCGCCTGAGCCCGGACTCCGCCTGCCCCACGGGCGCCGGGCCGCGCCCCTGAGCCCGGTGCCACGTCGTCGCCCTCGACGAAGGTCGTCGGCGGTCAGCGTCAGGAGGGTGGTGAGGTCGGCGGTGGGGGGTCGGGCGGCGGAGGCATCATCGCGGTCGGATGGGAGAGGCGGTTCTCCTCCACGATGAGGGTCCGCGCCCGCTTCCGCCGGTCCTGCCAGAACCAGAGCGTGGTGAGCAGGACGGCGAGGCCGGCGAGGATGAACACCCACCCGACGGCACGCAGGTCGACCCACCAGACGTTGGCCCGTACGGCGAACGTCAGGATCGCCCCGAGGGCGATGAGAAAGATGCCGCTACCAATGCCCATGTGCGCTGCACTCCCCACGTGCGGTGGCTCTGGGCCTTTGCTGCCGGACACCGTCGCGTACCCGGACGATGGTCCGGCACGCATACCCGCGATGCCAGCCGCTACCCCACCGGCGTGATCGTGCACGTGATCGTGGTGGCGGAGGGCCCCCGGGAGGGCCGTTCGGCACCACGATCACCGGCAAACAGTGGCGGCCGGCGCGCGGGTACGCGTGCCGGCCGCCGGGGCAGGATCAGGACATCCGGGTCAGAACGCCTCCTCCGGGAGGTCCATCAGGTCGAGGTCGGTGTTCTCGATGATGCGCCGGTCGGCGCCGATGCGCGGGAGCACCTCGCGGGCGAAGAACTTCGCCGCCGCCACCTTGCCGGTGTAGAAGGCCCGGTCGGTGGCGGAGACCTCGCCGGCCAGCGCCCGCAGCGCCACGTCCGCCTGCCGCTGGAGCAGCCAGCCGACCACCACGTCGCCGGCCGCCAACAGCAACCGGCGGCTGCTCAGGCCCACCTTGTACAGGGCGCGGGACTCACCGGCCTGCACCTCGCCCAGCCAGCCGGTCAGCACGCCGAGGATGTTCTGCAACTCGGCGAGCGCCTTGCCGAGGGCCAGGCGCTCCTCCTTGAGCTGGCCGTTGCCGCCCTCGCTGGCGATGAACTCCTGGATTTCGGCCGAGACGGTCAGCAGCGCCTGGCCGTTGTCCCGGACGATCTTCCGGAAGAAGAGGTCGAGGCTCTGGATGGCGGTGGTGCCCTCGTACAGGGTGTCGATCTTGGAGTCTCGGACGTACTGCTCGACCGGGTAGTCCTGGAGGAAGCCGGAGCCGCCGAAGGTCTGTAGGGACTCGTGGCCGAGCAGCTCGTACGCCCGCTCGGAGCCGACCCCCTTGACCAGCGGCAGGAGCAAGTCGTTGACCCGCCTCGCGGTCTCCGTCGCCGCCTCGTCACCGGTCGCCTCGGCGACGGTGGCCTTGTCCTGCCAGGAGGCGGTGTAGCAGACCAGGGCGCGCAGGCCCTCGGCGTACGACTTCTGGAGCATCAGCGACCGGCGGACGTCCGGGTGGTGGGTGATGGTGACCCGAGGCGCGGTCTTGTCGGCCATCTGGATCAGGTCGGCGCCCTGCACCCGGCTCTTGGCGTACTCCAGAGCGTTCAGGTAACCGGTGGAGAGGGTGGCGATGGCCTTGGTGCCGACCATCATCCGGGCGTTCTCGATGATCATGAACATCTGCCGGATGCCCTCGTGCTTCTCGCCCAGCAGCCAGCCCTTGGCCGGGATGCCGTGCTCGCCGAAGGTCATCTCGCAGGTGTTGGAGACCTTCAGACCCATCTTGTGCTCGACGTTGGTGGCGAAGACGCCGTTGCGCTCGCCCAGCTCGCCGGTCTCCTCGTCGAAGTGGTACTTGGGCACCACGAAGAGGGAGAGGCCCTTGGTACCCGGGCCACCGACCCCCTCAACCCCGACCGGTCGGGCCAGCACATAGTGGATGATGTTCTCGCTCAGGTCGTGCTCACCTGCGGTGATGAAGCGCTTGACACCCTCGATGTGCCAGGAGCCGTCCGGCTGCGGGATGGCCCGGGCGCGGCCGGCTCCCACGTCCGAGCCGGCGTCCGGCTCGGTGAGCACCATCGTGGAGCCCCACTGCTTGTCGACGAAGAGCTTGGCCCACTTCTTCTGCTGCTCGGTGCCCTCGACGTGCAGGACATGCGCGAAGGACGGCCCGGAGGCGTACATCCAGATGGCGGCGTGGGCCCCGAGGACCAGCTCGGCGAGGGACCACACGAGCGTCCGCGGCGCGTTGCTGCCGTCCAGCTCCGGCGGGAGCTCCAGCCGCCAGAACTCGGAGTCCATGAACGCCTGGTACGACTTCCTGAACGACTCGGGCAGGGGCGCGGTGTGGGTGGCCGGGTCGAAGACCGGCGGCTTACGGTCGCTGTCGGTGTAGCTGGCGGCCAGATCCTGGCGGGCGAGACGGTCCACCTCGGCGAGAATGTCGCGCGCCGTGTCGCCATCGAGTTCCGAGAACGGCTCCTGGCCGAATACCCGGTCCGCCCCGAAGACCTCGAACAGGTTGAACTCGAGATCCCGCAGGTTGCTCTTGTAGTGGGTCATGGTCACTGGCCCCGCTTCCGGACAGGTGTTACCGATCAGTAACTCCGACTGTATTACTCGCGGGTAGGCAGCGACAAGCCACTGATGAAAGTGACAGCGGCCACACACCGGGCATTCAGCCCTCGGTGGTGCCCACTTCCCAACTCGGCACGGCCACGGTGGCCTCGCTGCGCGGGCCCGCGTACTCCATCAGCACCAGGGCGATGTCGTCGTCGAGTCGGCCGTACACCCACTCGACCAGGGCGGTCTCCAGCGAGGCCAGGCCGTCGGCCACCGTCCCGTGCCCGAGCAACCGCCAGGCCCGGTCGGCGGTGGGAAAGAACTCTCCATCCCGACGCGCCTCACCAAGGCCGTCGGTGAAGAGCAGCAGCCGGTCCCCCGGTTCCAGTCGCTCCACCCGGGGCTGCACCACCGGCATGAACCCGAGCGGGGGCGCGGGGGCCGGCGGTTCGAGCGGGATCACGCAGCCCCGACGCAGCAACAGCGGCGGCGGGTGCCCGCAGTTGACGATGGTGAGCGTCCCGCCCCGCTCCTCGACCAGGGCGGCGGTGACGAAGTCCTCGTCGCCGACGCTGCGGGCCACCGCCCGGTCCAGGTCCGAGACGACCGCGCGCAGGTCGGCCCGTTCGTGGGCGACATGCCGGTACGAGCCGAGCACGATGCTCGCCAGCCGGACCGCGTCCAGGCCCTTGCCCCGTACGTCGCCGATGATCATGCGGACGCCGTACGGGGTGTTGATCGCCTCGTACAGGTCGCCGCCGATTTCCGCGGTGGCGGTGGAGGAGATGTAGCGGGCGGCCACGGCCAGCGTCCCGACCTGCGGGCCGATCGGTCGCAGCACCGCCTGTTGGGCGACCGACGCCAGCTTCGACAACTCGGCGATCTGCTCGGTCTGCCGCTGCCGCGCCCCGGCACCGACGGCCACGAGCGCGGTGACCAGCACGATCGTGGCGACGCTGGTCGCAGTGCCCAGTGAGGCGGCCGGCTCGGAGAACGCGAAGGCGACCGCCGCGACGGTGGCCGTCCCGCCTACCCCGACCACCACCCGCCAACTGGCGAAGATCGCCGCGATGGCCGGGGCGGCGGCCATCAGCGCCAGGTAGTGCGCCCCGCTGCCGTCGGCCGCCTCGACCGCCGAGAGAAAACCGAGCAGGACGAGGGCCGCGCCGAGACCGGCGCGGGATCCGGGGCTCAGCGGGTTACGAAGCCGCTGGAAGGGATGCGTGCGTACGCAGCACAGCATGCCCTATGGAGGTTGACCAGCGCATGACGTTGACCCGTCGTCCGAGCCGGTTCTGTCCACCCGTACCCCCATGACCAGCCGATACGCGTCTCGGCTCAGCCGAGCACCTCGTACGAGACGGTGAGGTGGCCGAGGCCGAGCGAGGCGATTGCCCGGAACGCCGCCCGGGACAGATCGATACAACGGCCGTCGATGTACGGGCCCCGGTCGTTGATCCGTACGGTCACCGAGGCACCGGTGGCCGGGTTGGTCACCCGTACCCGGGTGCCGAACGGCAGCGTCTTGTGCGCGGCGGTCATCGCCTCCGGATTGAAGGTCTCGCCGTTCGCGGTCATTTGCCCCTCGGCGTAGAACGACGCGCCGCAGGAGCCGCTGTCGACCACCTTCGGGCCGGCCGGCTTCGCCGTGGTGGGCTTCGCGGTGGCCCGCTTCGCCGGCGTCGACGTCACCCGGGGCTTGCTCCGGGAGGCTGCCGTCGAACGGCTGGGTACCGGGCTGGCCGTCGCACTCGGCGAGCCGGTGCCAGCGGCTGACGGCGGGGCGACGCTCTCCGACGGCAGCGGGTCCGGCGTCGCGACAACCGGCCCCGGGCGGGCGGTGTCCGAGGTCGCCGAGGTCAGGTGCACCGCGCCGACCGTACCGCCGACGGCCACCGCGACGGCGACGGCGGCGGTGGCCGCGATCCCGGCGGGCGAGGAGAACATCCTGGCCCGAATGTGCCTGCCGGTCATCGACCCGTCCTTTCCGCTAGCAACAAAACGTCTCGGACCGTATCGAGAGGAGCACTTCCGAAGTCAACCTGCTCATAGGCATATGTTGTGATTTGCGGGCATACGTGTAGCCGATCGTCCGACCCGGGGTGGCTCGGCGGGTCGGGTCTTGGCAGCGGCGGGCAGGATGGGCGGATGCCCACCGAGCTGAGCAAGCGCCTCGCCGACCTCTTCCGCTGGTCGGACCCCGGCCCGGAGAGCAGCCACCTGGTCAGCGACGTCTCCGGCTGGTGGCGCGACCCGTACGTCCTCGCCGAGATCGGGCCGGCGCTGGTGGCCCCGTTCCGCGCCGGTGCCCCCACCGTGGTGGTCTCGCCCGCTGTCACCGGGCTGCTCCTCGGGCCGCTCGCGGCGACCGCGCTCGGGGTCGGGTTCGTCCCGGCGCACAAGCCCGAGGACGGACGGCGGCCGGTCGGCCCGACCACCTGGGCGCAGAGCGCACCCGACTTCCGGGGCCGCCGGGTCACCCTCGGCGTCCGGGACCGGCACCTCGGACCCGGCGACCGGGTGCTGGTGGTCGACGACTGGCTCGCCACCGGCGCCCAGGTCCGGGCGCTCTACCAGCTCTGCGCGGCCCGGGGGGCGGAGCCGCTCGGCAGCGCCGTGGTGGTCGCCGACTGCCCGGCGCAGGTACGCGCCGAACTACGGGTCCGGGCCCTGCTCGACGCCGACCGCCTCGACCCCTGACCAGACCGGACCCTGCTGGCCCGGCCCGGCCCGGGGCGGACCGGGGCAGACCGGGGCGGCGGGAAATCCGGCGACGACCGACGGCCGGCCGCGTAGCCTCGGCGGAATGTGGCCTCGGATCGGTGACCTGCGCACTCTCTCCCTCGGCACGCCCGGCGAGATGCGGAGCAGACTGAACACCCTCGTGCTGTCCGGGGTGAAGACCGCGACGGCCGGACTGCTCAGCGAGTACGCCGAGGAGGGCGAGGAACTCGAGTACGTCGGCGAACGGTTGGCCCTGGTCGACGACCACGACCGGCTGGTCGGCGTGGTCGAGGTGACCGGCGTGGAGGTGGTCCGCTTCGCGGACGTGACCTGGGACTTCGCCCGCTCGGAAGGGGAGGGCGACCGGGACCTCGACGAGTGGCGTACGGGTCACCGCAACTTCTGGGCCCGGGAGGGCAGCACGGTCACCGACGACACGTCCGTCGTCTGCGTCCGGATGCGGCTGGTGTCGGCCGGGGCGGGCGGCACCGACACCGGCGACCTGGGGACCTGACCGCCGCTCCGCTCCCGACCGGCCGCCGACCCAGGGAAGGCCGACCCCGACCGGCACTCCCGACGAGGCGGCCGGCCGGCGGTTTCAGACCCGGCGCAGTTCGGGCAGACGCTCCGCGACCTCGGCGAGCACGTTCTCGTCACCGGCGTACCAACTACTCAGCCGGGGCCAGTGGGTCACCACGTCGGTGAACCCGAGCCGGGCGGCCCGCTCGATCGCGTCGGCGAAGAAGGTCGCGCTGGTCAGCGAGAAGACCGGGGCGGCGTCCAGCAACAGATACCGGTCGAGGGTGGCCGGATCACGGCCGGCCTCGTCCAGCGTCGCGTCCAATCGGGCGGAGAGCGCCGCCACCGAATCCCACCAGCCCGCCAGGTCGTCACCACCGGCGCCGGTGGTGACCCAGCCCTGCCCGAAGCGGGCGACCAGCCGCATCGAGCGGGGACCGTTGGCGGCGACCACGAACGGCACCCTCGGGACCTGGACACAGCCGGGATTGTTCCGGGCGTCGACGACGGAGAACCACTCGCCGCGCCAGGTCACCCCGTCCTGGCGGAGCACCAGGTCGAGCAGTTCGGTGAACTCGCCGAACCGGTCCACCCGATGACGCGGGGGCAGGGTGTCCCCGCCGAGCACGGTGGCGTCGAACCCGATGCCCCCCGCGCCGATGCCGAGCAGCAGCCGGCCGTTGGAGATGTCGTCCAGGGTGGTCACCTGCCGGGCGAAGGCGGCCGGATGCCGGAAGTTGGGCGACGCGACCAGGGTGCCGAGCCGGATCCGGGAGGTCACCAGGGCGGCGGCCGTCAGCGTCGACATCGAGTCGAACCACGGTCCGTTGACCAGTTCCCGCCACCCGAGGTGGTCGTACGTCCAGGCGTGGTCGAAACCCCAATCCTCCGCCTGCCGCCAGCGCCGCTGTGCCTCGGACCAGCGCTGGTCGGGGAGAATCACGATACCGATACGCATGATCACACCCTACGGCCTGCGATTTTCGCCTGGTCCGTCGGTCGGCGCGGCCGGTCCGTCGATCCGCGCGGCCAGTCCGCCGGTCGACCCGTCCGAAAGTACGACGCGGGGCCCAGCCGATCCGACCGGGCCCCGCAGGTTGGTTCTTCGCTCAGCGGACCTGTCGGCCCGGTGCAGTTCGGCCTCTCGTGAGGATTCGCACCACGACCGGAGCTACGGCCGGACTGCCGAGGTCGCCCGCACGTCGGTCGCGTTGATGACGGTGACGTAGCCGATGGGACCGCTGACGAGTTGCCCGGCGCGGGCGCGCTGCCGCTCGTGGACCACCGCCGGAGAGCCGAAGACCAGCACCTCGCGAACGCTGCCGCTCGCCCCGATCAACGTCTGGGCGGCCGCGTCGTCCAGGTCCGTGGCGGTGCCCGGGGTGAGCATCAGCGGGCCGCCGAGCGCGCCGACCAGCGCACCGCCGGCGAGCGCGTCCGGCCAGTCCACACCGGTGGCGAGCCCCACGTGGGTCGGGCCGGCGAAGAACGCCTCGGCGACGCGGTACGCCGTGCCGTACCGGTCCGGGCCGATCAGGCGCTCGGCGCCGGGGTCGTACCCGGTCGCGGCCTGGGCGGCGAACCGGCCGACGCCGTAGATCGTGCGCTCCTGTGCGGGCAGGGTGTCCAGGAAGTTCCGGGTCGCCGTGGGCAGGACGTCGTCGTTGGTGAGCAGCACCACCGCGGACCCGGTGCCGCCCGACCGGTTGAGCGACCCGGCGGCGGCCCCGGCGGCGAGCGCGTCCGGGAAGTCCATCCCGGTCGCCAGGAGCACCTTGGCGGGCGTCGGGTCGATCTCCTTCGCGATGGCGACCGAGGTGCCGAACCGGTCGGCCCCGGCCAGCCGCTTGACCGTGAATCCGAGCGCCTGAACCGCACTCTCCACACCCGTGGAGATCGCGCCCGGGCTACCCAGCAGGTACACCGTCCCACCCGGCGCCAACACCCGCAGCAGCTCCGTCCGGGTGTCCGCGTCCAGACTCGTCGGCGGCGTCATCAGCAGCGGGCCCCGCTTCGCCGCCGCCAGCGCCGAACCACCCAACGCGTCCGCGAACGTGTCCGACCGCGACAACACCACCGCGCCCGCCCGCTCCCGCTGATCCGACGCGTCCGCGGCGGTACGCCAGTGGGACTGGGAGACCGCGGCGGCGGTGCTGAACCGGGTCTCTCCGGTGAGCCGGACGACCCGGTCGTAGCGACGTGGTTGGTACGCCGGCACCCCGTTGTCGCGGGCCACCAGGGGCGGGGCTGCGTACTGGGACCCGTCGGCGGCGGCGGTGACCACGCCGATTCCGTCCATGTTGGCGGCGATGGTCTGGCCGTCCGGCGACCACGTCGGGTTGTCGTACACGTAGCTGTTGCGGGTCACCGCGCGCTCACTGGCCCCGCTCAGGTCGGAAACGACGATCTGCCCGGCCCGGATGAACGCCACCTTCGTGCCGTCCGGCGAGAACGCCGGGTTGCTGCCGTACGGGTCGACCTCGGTGATCCGCTCGGCTGCCGGCTTCGCCGGGTCGTAGAGCACCACGCTGGACGGGCCGGTCGGCTGGCCCGTGCCGTCGTCCGCCTGGCGTTGGAACACCACCCGGTGGTCCGGTCCGGCGTCCGGGTTGCGGTAGTGCGAGCCGTCGTCCGGGGTGACCTGTCGGTCGCCGCTGAACGCCGTGCTGGGCGCGGTACGGATCTGCCAGGGCTCGCCGGCCGGCTTCTGCGCCCAGTACAGGTTGGCGCCGTCCCCCTGCCAGGTCGGGCTCTCCCGGAGGGCGTTCCCGGCGGGCAGGAATCGGGGGAAGTAGCCCTCACCGGTGAACCGGAGAGTGGCGATGCCGCCCCTCGGGTCGACGTAGGCCGCGACACTGCCGTCCGGCGACCAGGAGGCGTGCCGTACGGGGTCGTCGTGCTCATAGCTGGCGGGCCAACCGGGGTTGAAGTAGAACCGGATCGACGTCCCGCCGTCGCTGGTGCTCAGGACGTTGCCGAGACCGGGCAGGCTGGCCCCGGCGGGCCCGGCGCCGACGAGGACACCGACGCCGAGGACGAGGGTCGAGGCGAACGCCAGCGGGCCACGGACAGTTGGAGAGAAAGACACGCGAGAACCCCCGAGAGTGCGCGACCAGGGGACCGGCCGATCCGGTCCGGCCGCCGCGGCGAAATCACGATAGAGAGTCGGTTGTTGATCCGCTGCCCCCTCTCCGGCAGGTGACCAACACCGACGCCAGGAATGACGAGGGGCCCGGTCCAGCGGACCGGGCCCCTCGCCGTCACGACCGATCGATCAGCCGGCGGTGCCCAGCCGCTTGGGCAGCGAGCGGGCCGCGGCCGCGGCCTCCTCCGGCGTACGCACGGACGGCTGCCCTGCGGTGGCCGCCGCGCGGGACTCCGCACCGGTACGGGCGGTGAGCCCCACGTCGGTCGGGTTGACCACCACCGACGCGCCGAGCGGGCCGCTGATCCACTGGCCGGCCTGCTGGAGCTGCCGGTCACTGACCACCGGCGCGGACCCGAAGACCAGCGCGGTACGGATCGAGCCGCTGGCGAAGTCCAGCGCGATCTCCGCGTCCAGACCCAGGTCGGGGGCGGTGCCCGGGGTCAGCAGCAGCGGACCGTTGAGCACCGCCATCAGCGCACCGCCGGAGAGCGCGTCCGGCCAGTTGAGGCCGGTGGCGATTCCGGCGTAGTGCTGGCCGCCGAAGAACGTCCAGCCGGTGATGGCGGCGGTCTCGTACCGGTTGTTGCCCCAGACCGGCACGGCGTCCGCGTCGTACCTGGTCGCGGCCTGGGTGGCGAACCGGCCGATACCGAAGATGGTGCGGTCGTTCGCCGGCAGGGTGTCCAGGAACGCCTTGGTGGACGCCGGCATCACGGACTCGTTGGTGAGCAGTACCACCGCCGAGGTGGTGGAGCCCGGGGTGTTGTACGAACCGGCCGCAGCCCCGGCCGCGAGCGCGTCCGGGAAGTTCATGCCGGTCGACAGCAGCACCAGGTCCGGCGTCGGGTCGATCTCCTTGGCGATCGCCACCGACGTGCTGAACCGGTCCTGACCGGCCACCCGCTTGACGGTGAACCCGAGCGCGCGGACGGCGTCCTCGACACCGGTGGAGATGGCGCCGGGGCTGCCGAGCAGGTACACCGTGCCGCCGGGGGCGAGCACCCGCTGGATCTCCGTGCTGGTGTCCACGTCCAGGATGGTCGGCTGCGTCATCAGCAACGGACCCCGCTTTGCCGCGGCCAACGCCGAACCGCTCAGCGCGTCGGCGAAGGTGTCCGACCGGGACAGCACCACCGAGCTGGCCTGCTCGCGTCGGTCCGCCGCGTCGGTAGTGGTCTTCCAGTGCGACTGGGACACCCGGACGGCCGTGGTGAACCGGTTGGTGCCGGCCAGCCGGGCCGCCCGGTCCTTGTTCTGCGGCCGGTACGCGGGAATCCCGTTACCGCTGCTGGTGACCACGGTGGGCAGGGCGGCCTGCGAGCCGTCGGCCGCTGCCTGCGCCACCCCGCTGCCCTGGCGGAAGGCGATCGTCCTGCCGTCGGGCGACCAGGTCGGGTGGTCGTGCGCAGCGGCGTTGGAGGTGACCACGACCTCGTTCTCACCGGCCAGGTCGGAGACGACGATCTGACCGTTCCGGACGAAGGCCACCTTCGTGCCGTCCGGCGAGAACGCCGGGTTCGAGCCATTGTCGTCGATGACGGTGATCCGCTCGGCCTGCGGCTTCGACGGGTCGTAGAGGAGCACGGCCGGCACCCCGCCGGGCTGACCGCCGTTGTCGTCCTGACGCTGGAACACCACCCGCAGGTCGGGGCCGGTGTCCGGGTTCCGGTAGTGCTTTCCGTCCGCAGGCGAGAGCTGCGCGCCGAAGTCGACGCCGGAGGTGCTGGTGGTGTACCGGATCCGCCACGGGGCGCCGCTCGGCTTCTCGGCCCAGACGACGCTGCCGCCGGTGCCCCGCCAGACGGGGCTGCTCCGGACCACGTTGGGCGTGGGCGGGACCTGGTACCAGGCGCTGAACCCGTTCCAGCGGACCATGCTGATGCCGTTGTCCGGGTCGACGTACGACGCCATGCTGCCGTCCGGCGACCAGCTCACCTCCTTCATCGCCTCCGGAACCGGGCTGTGCACCACGGTCTGCGACGAGTTGAAGACGGCGATCGAGGTACCACCGTTGCTGGTGGTCAGGACATTGTTGCTGCCCGGCAGGCTGGCGGCGGCACCCGTTCCGCCGGCCACCAGGGCACTGGAACCCACCGCGAGGGCCGACGCGAGCGCGACGGACCTGCGAAAGAATGCTGGCAAGGAGACTCCCCGCTAAAGAATTGACGTGCGCCGTGGTGGGTACACCCGCTCGCCGGCTGATCCGGCGCGGGGCGGCGCTGCTGTGCAGAACCTTATGGATGTTTCCGCGTTCGCGCTGCCCCGGGGCACCACCGATGACACGATCTGACCGAAAGGCTAACCAAACACGACGTCCGTTCGGTGTCGGTCGTACCTTCCGCCCGACCGGATCCGCATCCCGGGCCAAACAGGTGACCGGGGACCGGCGGGCTCGACCCGTCCTGGTCAGCACGCTGTCGTAGGGCTCATCTACAGTGGGCTGCGCCGCTGCTGACCGGCCCCGCCGCCGGCGTCGTCTTCGCGCGGCACACCATCTTCGAGGAGCCTTCTTGCCCCGAACCAGTTTTTCGCGTCGATCCGCAGTCACCGCGACCGTGCTCGCCATCGGCGCCACCACCCTCTTCGGCGGTGCAGGCACGGCGCACGCCACCCACGCGGCCCCCACCCACCTGCTCACCGTCAGCAACGGCACCGGTCACATCTTCTCCCCCACCGGCTCGCTGGTCGGTAGCGAGGAGTTCACGATCACGGACGCCGCCTGGTCGCCGGACGGCAGCCGGGCGGTCTTCGTCGCCGACGGCGGAGCCATCGCCACCATCCGCTGGAATGACGGCGAGAGCATCTACCCCATCGCCGAACCGGAGCCGGGCGTGCATCGGGCCGACCCCGAATGGGTCGGTGACGGTTCCACCGTGGTGTGGGCCACCAAGTCGCCCGGCGACCTGTGGAGCATCGAGGAGACCGTCAGCACCTACGGTTGGGACGTCGTCCGCCGCTCGCCGAACGACGGCCACCACTACAGTCAGCCCGACACGAACGGCAGCCAGCGGATCGTGGTGCAGCGGCAGGCCGACGACGGCAACGGCAACCCCACCGGCACGCCGGAGATCGGCTTCCTGGACGGCAGCACGTACACCCGAATCACCACGAACGCCGCCAGCCCGACGCTGTCGCCGGACGGCACGAAGGTGGCCTTCGTCCGAGACAGCGAAATCTGGGTCTCCAACACCTCGGGCGGAAATCTCGTCCAGGTCACCAACAGCACGGCCAGCCACAGCGATCCGGTCTGGTACCCGACCGGCAACGCCCTGGCCTTCCGCAAGGGCCTCGAGGCCGCCACCGCGCTGGCCGACGGCAGCCAGCCGAACCCGCCGGTCAACGTCGGGCTCGTCGGAAAGCCGGACGTGCAGCCGCGCAACCGGGACCGGGTGGTCCGGCTCGCCGGCAGTAACCGGTTCAGCACCGCCGCCGCCATCGCCCGCTCGCACTGGGCCACCGTCGGTGTCGCTGGCGACAAGCGGGCCACGGCCGAGTCCGTGGTGTTGTCCCGCTCGGACACCTTCGCCGACGCGCTCGGCGGCTCGGCGCTCGCCGCCGCCAAGCAGGGTCCGCTGCTGATGACCCCGCGCACCACCCTCGACCCGCTGGCCGCCGACGAGATCAAGCGCATCCTCGCCCCCGGCAAGACTGTCTACCTGCTGGGCAGCGCGGCGGGCGCGATCTCGGCAGAGGTGGAGCAGCAGGTCGAGGCGCTCGGCTTCAACACGGTCCGGCTCGCCGGCACCGACCGCTTCTCGACGTCGGTGGCCATCGCCAACGCCATCGACCCGACGCCCGACTACGTGCTCGCGGCCACCGGGATGAACTTCCCGGACGCCCTGTCGGCCGGTGCCGCCGCCGGGGCGCAGAACCTGCCGGGCAAGGGGACGTCCGCGGTGGTCGTGCTGACCAACGACAACCGCCTGCCGGTGTCCACCAAGAGCTACCTCGACGCGCTGCCGACTTCATCGCTGGTGGTCGGCATCGGCCTCCAGGGCGCGACTGCGACCGAGCCGTACGATTCGGTGCCGCTCTACGGCTCCAGCCGCTTCGAGACGGCCCTGTACACCGCGTGGGCGTTCTTCGGCGGGCAGAACCACATCGGGCTCGCCACCGGCATGAACTGGCCGGACGCCCTGGCCGGCGGCGCGCTCATGGCCTCGCTCGACGGTCCGCTGATCCTGACCCAGGGCACCGCCAACTACTTCGGCTTCGAGCCGTGGTACCTCGGTGACGAGACGAGCGGCTCGGTGCACACCGGCCTGGTCTTCGGCTCGGAGCCGGTGGTCAACGCGGTCCAGGCGCAGGGCCTGGGCGCGATCATCAGCGGCCCCACCAACTTCACCGCGCAGTTCAACGTCACCGACGTCTACCGCGGCACCGCCGCCACGACGGCGGCGTCCAGCAAGCGGGCGACCGCGGGCGCGGTCGACGGTCCGCGTACCCGGGCCGAGCTGGAGGCGGCCGTCAAGGCGGCCAAGGAGCGGCTGAAGAAGTAACGCCACGCCACATCAGCCACAGGGGCCCTGCCAACCGGCGGGGCCCCTGTGCTGTTGGCGAAGCGCGCGGTAAGTCTTGGCTCTGCTAATGGAACTCGTGGACGACTTCGATCAGTCCCACGATGTGCTCGTTGAACTCGTCCAACTCCTCGGCCGGGACCCACAGTTCGAGAATGGTCTGCCCGCCGACCTGCTGCACGGGATAGCGGCTCACGAACTCGGAGTCGACGCGGAAGCGGGTGACGTAGCCGGCACCGGATGCCGGTACGTTCCAGTCCCGGGCGATCATGACCGCGTAATCCTCGTTGAGGACCGGGTAGAAGATCGGCTGGTCCGGCAGCCGCGGGGGCCAGCGACGCCACCCCGACTCGCGTACGAGAGCCAACTCTTCCGGCCCGGTCGGACGCCACAGCACCGTCGTGCCGTCACCGCTGCTCATGTCGACCTCATCGCTCGGAATTCTGGTAAGGGCCGAACGTACCGACGGCTCACCCAACGACACCATCGCATTCGGCAGCCACCCGTGGGTGTACAGCGTGACGCTGATGGTTGGCCTGTCGGACAGGTGCGGACGGAGTCACGATCACTTCGGTGCCGGAGCACACTGAAGCGGTGGAACGTGGGATGCAGCTCGTCTCGGTCATCACCCCGGTCCACGCACCCAGCATCGAGTATCTGCCGGTCGCGTACGAATCCCTGGCCGGGCAGGAGATGCCCGACGGCTGGGACTGGCAGTGGCTGGTCCAAGAGGACGGCCAGACCGGCGCGCTCGTCGACGTCCTGCCCGATGACCCGAGGATCAGCCTCGGCTCAGGTCGCCCCGGCGGGCCGGGTGTCGCCCGCACCTCCGCTCTTGCCCGTGTCACCGGTGAACTCGTCAAAGTCCTCGACGCCGACGACCAGTTGACCCCAGGTGCCCTCGCGCGGGACATCGCCGCGTTCACCGCACACCCGCACATCGGCTGGGCCACGTCCCGCGTCCTGGACCTGATGCCGGACGGGTCCACCCTCGGATGGGACAAGGACCCCGACGGCGGGATCATCGGCCGCGGTGATGTCCTCGCCTTCTGGCGGGCGAACGACTACCGCGCGCAGGTCCACCCCGCGACCCTCTGCCTCCGACGCGACCTGCTCTTCGCCCTCGGCGGCTGGATGGCGCTACCGGCATCCGAAGACACCGGCCTACTCCTGGCCGCGAACGCGGTCAGCGACGGCTACTTGACCCGCGAACACGGACTGCTCTACCGCAAATGGCCTGGTCAGGTCACCAGTCAGGCCGTACACCGCGAACCCGTCGGGTACCACGGACGCATGAAAATCATCGAAGCCAGGGCGTTGGCTCTGGCCTCGATGCTTCCCGACGGACTCCCGGCCACCACTACGGCGTAGCCTCGTGCCCCGGCAACCCGTGGGTACGCCGACGTTCCTTCATCTCCGCCTCGTAGATGTGCCGGCGACCACCGGCCAGCTTCTCCCGCGCGTCCCGCTCGATCTCCTGGAACGCCGCGTAGTAGCCGTCATCGAACTCCTCCACGATTTGGAACGTCCACCGGCCTGGGAGGACGTTCCGCCCCAACAACTCGTGCTCCACCCGGTCGGCGACCTCGTCGTGTCCCGCATCCCGCAGAAGCTTCACCACCCGATCAAGGGTCAGATCCGCCCCGCCCACCAGCTGGTGAGCCGAGTAGAGGTGACCCCGCACCCGGTGAATCGTCTCCAGCGCCTTGCTCAGCTCACCCAGGGCCTCAACAGTGGTGTCATCGAGACCGGCCGGACGAGAATGCTCCTCGTCCACCGCGCCCACCTGCTTTTTGTCCGACATGGTGCACTTATACCCCGTGCCGCGCTGGATACCGCGATCGCGCTTCGCTCTCGACGTGCGCTTGGCGCCGTCGTCGCGCTCATGAGCCGGCTGCCGTGACCTTGGCTCGTCTCTGCCGTCGGCCTGGCTGCCGTTATGGCCTTGGCCTCCAGCGTCGAGGCGGTAGGGATCGGCTGGAGGATTCTGGCGGTGCTGTTGGCGTACGCAGCGGCCGCGGTGGCCACCGCCGTGATGGGCCGGTCTGCACGGAGAACTGCGGGCACCTGACGTGCTCGGGCGGGCCGGCGCGGCTACGAGCGGGCTACTCAGCCCCGACTACGACCCAAACAAGCCGCCCCTCGGCGTCGATCGGATCACGGGCACCGGATACATCGAAGGCCCTGGTGGGGACTTGCGTCCTGACCAGGGCCTTCGTGGTGGAGCGGGTGACGGGAATCGAACCCGCACTGTCAGCTTGGGAAGCTGATGTTCTGCCATTGAACTACACCCGCAGGCGGCA
Organism: Micromonospora pallida; assembly: GCF_900090325.1. Taxonomy (NCBI): domain Bacteria; kingdom Bacillati; phylum Actinomycetota; class Actinomycetes; order Micromonosporales; family Micromonosporaceae; genus Micromonospora; species Micromonospora pallida. The sequence continues at coordinate 5,879,967 of NZ_FMHW01000002.1, forward strand.
CCACTGTACCTGAGTGGCTCGCCGTCCGCACCAAGGTACCCCGCCTTCCGCCCGGCGCCGGGTCGCCGTACCGTACGCGCGGGTCGGAAGCCGACGGTGGACGCAGAGCCGGCCTGACGTACCAAAACGTTACCGCCCGGCAACACATGGCCATTCTCAAATGTGTCGATCGGATGTAACGTCTGCCACACGTTGTCAGGCACGGGGTGACACATCATCTGTCACACCGGCAGAAAGAGGTGGATACATGGGACTTCGTCCCAATCTGCTGACCCGGCGTGTCGCCGGTGTTGCAACCACGACCCTCGCCCTGCTGCTCAGCACGGCGGCGGTCGGCGTCGCGCCGGCGGCGGCTCACGCCGACCACGCGGACGAGGCCTGTGTCGAGCCGGCTGACACCCACTCCCACTCCAAGATCAAGCTGGGCGGCGTCGCCAAGCACGAGCCGAACGAGCTGACCGCCAAGCAGATCCGTGAGCGCGAGGCGGACCTCGCCGCCGTGCTGGCCGCCCGGGGCAAGCAGGCCAACCTGAACCAGGGGATGGTGGCCAACGCCTCGATCACGATTCCGGTCGTGGTGCACGTGATCCAGCGGGACAGCACCCGCGCCGGGGGCAACATCCCGGACTCGATGATCAACTCGCAGATCAGCGTGCTGAACCAGTCCTTCAGCGGCTCGACCGGTGGCGCGGCCACCGCGTTCGCCTTCCAGCTGCAGAAGATCAACCGGGTCACCAACGCTGCCTGGTACCCGATCGAGCAGGGCTCCTCGGCGGAGCGGTCGATGAAGACCTCGCTCCGTGAGGGCGGCAAGGGCACCCTGAACATCTACCTCGGCGAGCTGACCGACGACCTGCTCGGCTGGGCGACCTTCCCGACCCGCCGGCTCAGCACCATGGACGGCGTCGTCGTGCTGAGCGAGTCGCTGCCGGGCGGCCTGGCCACCAACTACAACCTGGGTGACACCGGCACCCACGAGGTCGGCCACTGGCTGAACCTCTACCACACCTTCCAGGGTGGCTGCTCCGGCTCCGGCGACAGCGTCTCGGACACTCCGGCGGAGGCGACGCCGGCGTTCAATTGCCCGACCGGCCGGGACAGCTGCACCGCCCCCGGCGCGGACCCGATCACCAACTTCATGGACTACACGTGGGACTCGTGTATGTACCAGTTCACCCCTGGGCAGGCCAGCCGCATGCTGACCGCGTGGAACGCCTACCGCGTCTGACGCCCACCGAACACCGACCGAGGCCGGCTCCGTCCCACGGAGCCGGCCTCGGCGTTTCCCGAATCAGGCGGCGGCCCGGTGCGCGGCATGACGACGCCGCCCCGCCCGCCGCTCCGGTACGCCCGGGTGCCCGGCCGCCGAGGGATCGCTCGCCCGTGGATCCAGCCAGACCTGCACCGCCGGTCGGCCGTGCCCGACGCCGAGGTCGCCCATGCCGCCCCGCTGGTGCCGGGCGAGCATGGCCACGTCGACGGTGAACTCGAACAACCGCCAGTCGGCCCGGGACTCGGCCCGGAAGCTCTCCGCCAGCCGGGCCACCCGGGCCTGGTCGGTGACCGGGCGGGCGTGCCCGGCCACGTACGCCTCGTCGTCGCTCTCCTCAGGCGGGAAGGAGTGCAGGGCGTAGCGCCCGTCGCGTTCCAGGTCGCGCCGCTTGGGCGAGTCGACGACGAAGCAGAAGAGACCCTCGTCGGTGATCACCGGGGAGACCGGGTGGACCCGGGGACCACCGTCGGCCCGGACCGTGGCCAGGTAGCCGAAGCCCGGGCCGTACTGCTGCATGAGAAGGCGGATCGCGTCGGCGAGTCGGGGCTCGTCGGCGGCGAACTCGGACCAGGAAGCCATGCCGACATCCTATCGAACAAGCGTACGAAAGAGCATCCCGACGCGCTGGTCACCCGCCGGTGATTCCGCACCGCTCGCTATGGTGGTGCGATGCTGCTCTCCGATCGGGACCTCGTCAGCGAGATCAAGACTGGCACGCTGGCGCTGGAGCCGTTCGACGCGAGCCTGGTCCAGCCCTCCAGCATCGACGTACGCCTGGACCGGCTCTTCCGGGTCTTCAACAACCACCTCTACACCCACATCGACCCGGCGCAACAGCAGGACGATCTCACCTCGTTGGTGGAGGTGCCCGAGGGGGAGCCCTTCGTGCTGCACCCCGGCGAGTTCGTGCTCGCCTCCACGCTCGAGGTGATCTCGCTGGGCGACCAGCTCGCGGGCCGACTGGAGGGCAAGTCGAGCCTGGGCCGGCTCGGCCTGCTCACCCACTCCACCGCCGGTTTCATCGACCCGGGCTTCTCCGGCCACGTGACGCTGGAACTCTCCAACGTGGCCAACCTGCCGATCACGCTCTGGCCCGGCATGAAGATCGGCCAGCTCTGCATCTTCCGGCTCTCTTCGCCGGCCGAGCATCCGTACGGCTCCGCTGTCTACGGTTCCCGTTACCAGGGGCAGCGCGGGCCCACCCCGAGCCGGGCCTGGCGGAACTGGCGCACCTGGCCCACCCGCTGACCCGGCCCATCCTCTCCGGTAACACTCGCCCTGCCGTGGTGGTGTGCGCTCGGCTTCGCCGGGTGCCTGCAGGGGTCCCCTGCTACGCATAAAGCGGTAACAGGGGACCCCTGCTACCAGCTCAGCCGGGGCGACCGTAGCTGTGCACCGGGCCGTCGTCGGCGCGTTTCATCCGTACCGGGACGCCGGCCCGAGAGGCGTGCACCACCCAGCCGTCGCCGACGTACATGCCGACGTGGTGCAGATCGGAGTAGTAGAAGACGAGGTCACCGGGGCGTAGCTCGCTCCGGCCGACCTGGGCGGTCACCCGTCGCTGCTGGGCGGCGTTGTGCGGCAGGGCGACCCCGGCCCGCGCCCAGGCGGCAAGCATGAGCCCGGAGCAGTCGTACGCGTTGGGCCCTTCGGCTCCCCAGACGTAGGGCTTGCCGATCTGCGCGCAGGCGAAGCTGACCGCCCGGCCGGCGGCGCCGCCGGGGTAGGCGGCCGGGCAGGGGGCGGGCCGCAGGCTGGTGCCGCCACCGGTGCCGTACGCCTTCAGGCGTGCTTTCTGGAGCCGGGCGATGGTGGCGTCGATCTGCTGTCGCTTCGCGTCCAACTGGCGGTCGACCTGGCCGAGTTGGACGATCAGCCGGTCCAGCGGGTCCTTGCGGGCAGTGAGCTGGTTTCGCAGCTCGACCACGTGCCGGATGTCGGCCTGCTGCCGACGGGCGAACTGGTCGAGGAGTTCGAGCTGCTGGACGACGGCGGCCGGCGACGGGTTGGCCAGCATGGCGTTGAGGGCGGAGGCGTTCTCCCCCTTGTACGCCCGTACCGCGATTCCGTCGACCTTGGTCATGGCTCGGTCGATCTCGCGTCGTAGCGGCTCGATGCGGGCGGCCAACGCTGCTGCCTGTCCCCGCTTGTCGGCGAGCGCCTGTCGGGTGGCGTTGTGCTGTTCGATGACCGGTTCGAGGGCGTTCCACTCCCGGTCGATCTGGCGTTCGATCTCGGCGACCGAGGGTTCGGCGTGGGCCACGCCGGCCCCGCTCGTCACGATGACGGCGGCTCCGACGAGGACGGTGACGACGGTGGTGAAGCGGGACCAACATGGACGCGGCGCAGCCGTCGTCCGGGCAGCCGGGGCCGGCCGGACGGACGGTGGCCGCGGGGCATGGTGTGCCACCGGGCTCCTTGCTCCTTCTTCCTGGGACCGCCTACCGGGTTAGCTGACGGGTTCGGGCGGGAAGGGAGCGCCCTACCTTGGGTACGGATTCACCCCGATGGTGCTGGTGGTTCCCCGGCTCGCTCTGTTGTGGCGATGTTCCTGTTGTGGCGACGCGCCGTCGTGGTTTCTGTCGTGGCGACGTGTCGTCGGGCGACTCGGCGGTGTCGAGCCGTTTCCGCCTCGGAATGGCGGACCTGTCACCGACTCGGCAAGTGCCGAGGCTAGAGACGAGCGTCACCGGTCCGCAACACGGTTCGCCGCAGTGCCACCTGCCGATTTCCGACAGTAACCACAGTGAGGCTCGGTCGTTCACCGGCGTCTACGGAGCTACCGGCAGCAGCATCGCGACCGGCGACATTGGCCCAGCACGAAGGAGCCCCGGCCGTCGGCCGGGGCTCCTTCGTCAGGTGTGGTCAGTAGGGGCGGCGGAAGCCCGCGACCGGCATGTGGCTGATGCTGGCCACCTGCACCGGCTTACCGGCACGGGGGGCGTGCACCATGATGCCGTTGCCCAGGTAGAGGCCGACGTGGTGCAGGTCGCTGAAGAAGAAGACCAGGTCGCCGGGACGTGCCTCGGAGCGGCTGATCGCCTTGGTCTCGCGCCACTGCGCGCCGGTGAAGTGGGTCAGGTGGATACCCGCGGCCTTGTAGGCGTACTGGGTGAGCCCGGAGCAGTCGAACGAGTTCGGCCCGGTGGCGCCCCAGACGTACGGGTCACCGACCTGGGCGCAGGCCGTCCTGATCGCGGTGTTGGCGGCGCTGCTGATCACGCCCTTGATCAGCGGACAGCCGGGAGCGCTGACCGCCGTCTTCGGCATGGACGCCCGCAGCCGCTTGATCTCGGTGTCGATCTTCGTCTTCTTCGCCGCCAGGTCCTTCTCCTGCTTGACCTGGCTGGTGATGATGGTGTCCAGCTTCTGCTTCTCGGTCTCGTACTTGGTCCGGATCGCCACCACGCCCTGGAGTTCCCTGCGCTGGTGGGCGGCGAGCCGGTCGAGCATGCCCATCTGCTCGCCCAGGGTGCCCGGCTTGGCGCTGACCAGCAGCGCGCCGATCTCCTGGGACGGGCCGGTCATGTAGTGCCGGGCGGCCAGGGCACCGATCCGGTTCATGGCCATGTCGCTCTGCAGCGCGAGCGGCTCGATCTTCTTCTGCAGCTCGGTCGACTTCTTCTGGTTGACCTTGAGCTGGCTACGGACCTCGTTGTACTTCTCGATCGTGGGCTCCAACTGCTCCCACTGCTTGTCGATCTGCGCCTCGATCTCCTCGGGAGTGGGCGCAGCGTACGCGGGAGCAGCGAGCAGGCCGGCACCGACCACGGCGGCGGCGGCCAGGGTGACCAGGTGTCGAACGAACCGGCGCAGCCCACCCGGACGAGTGGGGAGCTGATCCGGTGCGTGACGCTGAGGGGGCGGGGTTGCCACCGGCACGAACTCCTTTGGCGACCAGACCACTGGGCGCCTCGCGGGGAAGAAGCGGGCGAGGCAGACGATCCACAGCAGCCGGTGCCCCACATTAGGGAAGCCACGCAGCGATATCAAGACAAGGAGTTTCACACTACGCTCCGGCTACCGAACGGACACCCACCGTGCCAGATCCACCGACGATGGCGGTCAGGACATCGTCGAGCGTCACCACGCCGAGCGGGTGCCGCCCGTCGCTGACCAACACCATGTGCCGTCGCTCACGGCGCATCGAGAGCAGCAGGTCGGCCAGGGTACGGTCCGGCGGCACCACCGCCAGCGGCCGGTACACCTCCGCCGGCACGGGGGTACGCCGACTCGCGCCCCCGTACCCGAGCACGTCCTTGACGTGCACGAAGCCGAGCACCCGGCGGGTGGTGCGGTGCACCACCGGGAAGCGGGACCGTCCGGTACGGGTCGCCAGCACCTCCAGCGCGGCCGGTGAGACGTCCTCGGCCACCGTGGTAACCGTGGACCACGGCTGCAGCGCGTCGGCGGCGGTACGGGTGTGCAGGGCGAGCGCCGCGGTGATCCGGGCGTGCGCGGTGGAGCCGAGCAGTCCCTCGGTGCGCGCCTGCGACACCAGGCCGGACAGTTCCTCGGCGGTGAAGACGGTCTTCACCGCGTCCGCCGTCTCGATCCGCCAGAACCGCAGCACCCGCCGGGACGCCCACTTCATCGCCAGCAGCAACGGTTTGGTGGCGAGGCAGAAGGCCAGCATCGCCGGGCCCAGCCAGAGCGCGGACAGTTCCGGCCCGGCCAGGGTGAGGTTCTTCGGCACCATCTCGCCGACCACGGTGTGCAGGAACACCACCACGCCGAGGGCGATCACGAAGGCCACCGGGTGGACCGCCCCGGCGGGCAGGCCGCCCGCGTGGAAAAGCGGTTCCAGCAGGTGAGCCAGGGCCGGCTCGGCGATCGCGCCGAGACCCAGCGAGCAGACCGTGATGCCGAGCTGGGCGCCGGCGATCATCAGCGGGATCTGGTTCATCGCCGACAGCGCCCACCGAGCCCGCGCCGAGGTCGCGGCGAGCGGTTCGATCACCGTACGGCGGGACGCGATCAGCGCGAACTCACTGCCCACGAAGAACCCGTTGCCGAGCAGCAGGACGACGCCGGTCAGCAGCTCAAGCACGCTCCACGGCCTCCTCGGGACGGATCACGCGCACCTGCTCGACCCGGTGCCGCTCGACCTCGACCACGGTGAACTCGTAGCCGTCCTCCCCGACCGTCTCGCCGGGCACCGGGATCCGCCCGAGCCGGGCCATCAGGAAGCCACCGAGGGTTTCGTACGGGCCGTCGGGAAGCCGGAAGCCGGTCCGCTCGACCAACTCGTCGGCGCGGAGCACCCCGTCCACCAGGAGGGACCGTTCCCCGCCCGGGACGGCGCGCTCCACCGCTCCGCCCTCTGGCATAGCGGCGGGGTCGAACTCGTCGGCGATCTCACCGACGAGTTCCTCGACCAGGTCCTCAACGGTCACCACCCCGTCGGTGCCGCCGTACTCGTCGACCACGATGGCCAGGTCCGCGCCGGCGGTCTTCAACGCGGTCAGCACGCCGTCGAGGTCCAGGCTCTCCGGCACGTACACCGGGTCGCGGGCGATCTGCCCGACGGTGGTGGCCGGCCGCCGGATCAGCGGGACGCCGAGCGCGTCGGGCACCCCGGCGACCCCGGTCACCAGGTCCAGGGTCTCCTCGTAGACCGGAAAGCGGGTACGCCCGGTCCGCTGGGCCAGGGCGAGCAGTTCGGCGACAGTGGCCGTGGCCCGCAACGCGACCACGTCGACGCGGGGTGTCATCGCCTCGGCGGCCCGCTTGTCCGCGAACCGGATCGTCCGCCGCATCAGCATCGCGGTCTCCGGGGGCAGCGCACCCGCCCGCGCCGAGATGGCGGCAAGCAAGCCGAGTTCCTCCGGGCCACGGGCGTTGGCCAACTCCTCCTGCGGTTCCACGCCCAGCCGCCGGACCAACCAGTTGGCCGAGTCGTTCAGGCCCCGGATGAGCCAGCCCAACGAGCGGGAGAAGGCCCGCATCGGGCCGGCGGTGACCAACGCGGCGGGCAGCGGCCGGGCCAGTGCCACGTTCTTCGGGATCAGTTCGCCGACGAGCATGGAGACGAGGGTCGCCAGCGCCAGGGCGAGCAGCGGGGTGAACCGGGCGGTGGCGTCGCCGGCGACCGGGCGTAGCAGCGGGGCGAAGAGTCGGGCCAGCGCCGGTTCGGCGAGGTACCCGGTGAGCAGCGCGGTGATGGTGATGCCGAGCTGCGCCCCGGAGAGCTGGAAGGAGAGTTCGCGCAGCGCCCGGCGGACCGTCCCGGCACGGCCGTCCCCGGCGGCGGCCCGTCGGTCGATCTCCGCCCGGTCGACGGTGACCAAGGCGAACTCGGCCGCGACGAAGAACGCGTTGCCCACGGTCAGCAGGAGGAAGCCGAGCAGGGGCAGCAGCGTGGTCAGCACCAGACCGTCGATGACCGTCTCACCTCGGCGAGATTCTCCCACGACGGCCTACTACCGGACGAGTACGCAGAACCGTGAAGCCACGGTCTCCAGCCACCGTCGAGTCACGCCCGAGGGCGGGCCCGAGCCGCCACCCCGTTCGGCCGGCGACCGGTTCAGCCGGCGACCGGTTCAGCCTCCTGGCCGTCGCGGGCCTGCTCCGGCTTCACGGACCGGAGCAGCACGCTGGCGACGTCGACCACCTCGACCTGCTCCCCGGCGCCCTTGCCGTTGACCCCGTCGCTCAGCATCGTGGAGCAGAACGGGCAGCCGACCGCGATGGTCTTCGCGCCGGTTGACATCGCCTCCTCGACGCGGTCCACGTTGATCCGCTTGCCGATCCGCTCCTCCATCCACATCCGGGCACCGCCGGCACCACAGCAGAAGGAACGCTCACTGTTACGCGGCATCTCGGTGACGGCCTCCTTGGCGGAGGAGCCGAGCACCTCGCGCGGCGGGGCGAAGACCCGGTTGTGCCGACCCAGGTAGCAGGGGTCGTGGTAGGTGACGCCGCCGTCGACCGGCTGGACCGGGGTGAGCTTGCCGGTCGAGACCAGGTGGGCCAGAAGTTGGGTGTGGTGCACCACCTCGAACTCGCCGCCGAGCTGCCCGTACTCGTTGCCGAGCGTGTTGAAACAGTGCGGGCAGGTGGCGACGATCTTGCGCTTGTTCTTCTCCCGACCCTCGAACGCCTCGTTCAGGGTCTCCACGTTCTGCTGGGCGAGCATCTGGAAGACGAACTCGTTGCCGATCCGGCGGGCCGGGTCGCCGGTGCAGGTCTCGCCCTCGCCGAGGATCGCGAAGGAGACGCCGGCCTCGTGCAGCAGCGTGGCCACGGCCCGGGTGGTCTTCTTGGCCCGGTCCTCGAACGCGCCGGCACAGCCCACCCAGAAGAGGTACTCGAAGTCCTCCACCTCGCCGACCCGGGGCACCTCGAAGTCGAGGCCCTTGGTCCAGTCCTCCCGGGTGTTCTGCGGAGCGCCCCAGGGGTTGCCCTTGTTCTCCAGGTTGCGCAGCATCACGCCGGCCTCGGACGGGAAGCTGGACTCGATCAGCACCTGGTAACGCCGCATGTCGACGATGTGGTCGACGTGCTCGATGTCGACCGGGCACTGTTCGACGCAGGCTCCACAGGTGGTGCAGGACCAGAGCACGTCCGGGTCGATGACGCCGCCGTCAGCGGCCCCGCCGATCAGCGGCTTCTCCGCCTCGGCGAGGGCGAGCACGTCCACGTGGGCGAGCTGGGCGGCGGTGGCCTTCTCCTCGCCGGTGAGGTCCTTGCCGCCCCCGGCCAGCAGGTACGGGGCCTTCGCGTACGCGTGGTCGCGCAGGCTGAGCACGAGCAGCTTCGGCGAGAGGGGCTTGCCGGTGTTCCAGGCCGGGCACTGTGACTGGCAGCGACCGCACTCGGTGCAGGTGCTGAAGTCCAGCAGGCCCTTCCAGGTGAACTGCTCGACCTGGGCCACCCCGAACTGGTCGGACTCGGGGTCGGCCTCCTCGAAGTCCAGCGGCTTGCCGTTGCTCGTCATCGGGCGGAGCCCGCCGAGACCGGAGCCGACGCGGCCCGGGTCACGCTTGAAGAAGATGTTGAAGAAAGCCAGGAAGCGGTGCCAGGCCACACCCATCGTCACGTTCAGGGCGATCACGATGAGCCAGGTCATCGAGATGATGATCTTGATGAGGGCGGCGACGCTGACCCCGGACTCCCAGTCGGGCAGCACCGCGCCGACCGCGTGACTGACCGGAGTGGCCCAGGCCGGGTACTCGAAGTGGTCGGTGGCGACCTTGAAGCCCCGGATCAGGAAGCCCATGATCAGAACGGCGAGGACCACCGCCTCGACGAAGTAGCCCTGCCACATGGTCGAGCCGGTGAACCGGGAACGCCCGCCGGGCCGGCCGGGCCGGTTCCGGATCCGGATGGCGATCAGCACCACGATGCCGACCACCCCGAGTACGGCGATCAGCTCGGTGACCAGACCGTAGACCGCCCAGCCACCGATCAACGGCAGGCCGCCGGTGGGTGAGACCACCTCGAAGTACGCCTCGAGCACCAGCAGGGACAGCACGACGAAGGCGACCATGACGAACCAGTGCGCGGCACCCACCACGCTCCAGCGCAGCATCCGGGTGTGCCCGGCCGTCTCGGCCAGCATCGCCTTCGTCCGGGTGACCGGGTCACCGAACCGCCCGGGATCCGGCTGCCCGAGCCGGACGACTGCCACGATCCGCAGCACCGCCTGCACGGCCACCCACACCGCCAGTGCGGTGATGGCGGCGGCGAGGATCGTCGTGACGAGCTGGACGCTGCCCATAGCGTTGGCCTCCCCGGTCTACTGCCTGGCGAGCGGCTCGGCGACCGGGGTCGGACGTCGCGCCGCCGGCTGACCGCCGCGACCCCAACCCGCCTGGTCGATGACCTTGCTCCGCTCGGTCATGCAGTGCAGCCTACGCGCAAGGTTACCCGTTAGTAACGTGAGGAACCTCGCACCTGGCTGCGCCGCCCTGCGGACACCTTAGAAGGAGACGGCGACCTGTGCGGGTCAGGGGTTCGGCACGGCGACGCCGCGCCGAACCGGGAGACCACCCCGGCGCTCAGCGCCAGCGGGACAGTACGACCAGCGAGGCGACCATCGCGCCGAAGCCGACCGCGAGGTTCCAGTAGCCCCACGCGGCGACCGGGTACGCCTGCTCGGAGAGGTAGTACACCACCAGCCAGCCGATGCCGAAGACGATCAGCGCGACCGCCACGACGGGCAGCCAGACCGGGCTGGGCTTCCGCGTCGCCGCCGTTGCCGTCGGACGCACGTCCGTCGGCGGGGTGTACACCTTCTTCTTGCGGACCTGTGACTTGGGCACGACGCTCTCCAGAGGGGATACGACCTCGTCCGGCCTGACAACCGGGCGCGGGGGCGACGGTCCATGGCCAATAATGTTTCGACAGCTAGCGTAGTCCCGTAGACCCGTTCAGGCCACGAACGGGGTCAATCGAATGCGGGTAGTGACCGAAAAGAGCGGAACTGGTCGGGTGCCGAACCCGTTCTGACGGGTGACACCAGGGGAAGGATCGCTCGATGGAGTACACATCAGGCGCGGCGTCCTGGCAGAAGGTGCTCCGGCGAGCGGTGGCCGGCCTGCTGCCCCGACGGCCACGCCAGCGACGCCCGGGGTGGTCGCTCGGCGTACCGCTGATCGCCGCGGCGGCCGGGCTGCTCTTCACCACCACCGCCACCACCGCCGGGGGCACCGCCCTCCGCGAGGACCGCCGACCCCAGCTCGCCCAGCTCATCGACGACTCCCGGGAGCGGGTGGCGGTCAGCGAGGCGGAGGCGGCGAGACTCCGGGCCGACGTGGAGCGGCAGACCGAGGCGCTCGCCGACACCGACCAGCCGATCGCCGCGGAGCGCGGCCGGGCGGCAGCCAGCCGACAGTCCGCCGGATTCACCGCGCTCACCGGCCCCGGCGTCACCGTCGAACTCGACGACGCCCGACGGCTGGAGAGCCTGCCCGACGGGGCGAGCAACGACGACCTGGTCGTCCACCAGGGTGACGTCCAGGCGGTGGTGAACGCGCTCTGGGCAGGCGGCGCGGAGGCCATGTCAATCATGGATGTCCGCGTTCTGAGCACCAGCGCGGTACGCTGCGTAGGTAACACCCTGCTACTGCACGGCCGGGTGTACTCCCCTCCATTCAAGATCGTAGCAATCGGCGAGCCCGCTGCGCTCCAGCAGGCCCTCGCCGCATCTGAGGGAGTCCGGTTGTTCAAGGACGCGGTCGACCACTACCAGCTCGGCTACCGCGAGACCGTCGCCACGGTCAGCGTGCCGGCGTTCGAGGGTTCGACAGCGCTCCGCTCGGCGAAGGTGCCCCGGTGACCGGAACACCCGACGACCGGCACGCGGGCCACGACAGGTGGCCCGACACCGATCATCTGGAGGAACCCACCGCCGTCATCCGTAGGGTCGGCCAGCACGCCGAGCCGCAGCAGCAGCCAATGCCCACCGGTGGACGGTGGCCGGACCCGGTGCCGCCGCGTCCCAGTGCCCCGCCCACGACCGCCGCACCGCCGACCGGCCCGCCCCGGTCCGTGCCGCCGCCGGTACCGCAACCGTGGGCATCACCGGCCAGCTCGCTCCGCTCGGCGCCGCCGGCCGGACCACCCGCGCCCGGCGCCGGCCCCCCGCCGATGTTCCGACCTCCCGGCGCACCGGGACCGGCCGGCTCGCCGCATGCGGCCCCGGCATCCGGCCACTCCACCGCGCCGGCAGCCCATCGTCCGGCTGCGTCCCCGGCCTGGCCCACCAACCCGACCGGTTACGCCGCACCGGCGGCCGGCACGTCGACGCCGGCCGGTGGCGGCCTCCGCCCCGCTGCTCCCGGGCATAGCCAGGGTCCCGGCCATGGCGGTGACCAGCGTCCCGTCCCGCCGTTCACCGGGCCGGTCGACGATCCGCGGGCGGGGGGCGGCATCGAAGGTCCGACGGTGGTCATCGCCGCGCTCGACCCGCGCGGCGAGGAGTCCACCGCGCTGATCCCGTCGGTCGACCCGACCCGCCACGCCGTCGACCGGGCCTCGACTCCACCCGCCGCGGACCGCGCCCCGGCCCGGCTGTTCGACGACCGGGCCCCGACCCGACCGTCCGGCCCCGGAGTCGGTGTCCCGCAGACCGGGCGACGGACCGCCCACGATCCGGCGCTCGACTCGACAGCCCTGATGGGCGCCGTCCCGCGCACCCCGCACCGCCACGACGCACCTGCCGCCGCCGGGCCCGACGCCGGCACGCCGCAGCCCCGTTGGGGGGAGCGGGTGGTGCAGCTACGCCCGGAACAGACCGACGAGGGCTACCGGAGCGTCTACTCGGAGCTGACTCGTCCCACGTTCTGGTCCCGGCTGCGTTCCGGTATCCGGGTCAGCGGCGAGATCCTCGTCACCTTCGGCCTGGTGGTGCTCCTCTTCGCCGGGTACGAGGTGTGGGGCAAGTCCGCCATCGTCGACGCCCACCAGAGCGACCTCAGTCAGGAGTTGGAGCAGGTGTGGGGACCGGAGGGCGATCCCACCGTCGCGCCGTCGGCGACCCCGAGCCCGAGCGCCACGCCGGCCCCTCCGGTGAACGGTAAGCCGATCGCCGGGCTCTACATCCCCCGGCTGGACAAGAACTGGATCGTGGTCGAGGGCGTCACCCAGAAGGACATCCGGTACGCCCCCGGGCACTACCCGGAGAGCGCCATGCCCGGCGAGCTGGGCAACTTCTCCGTCGCCGGCCACCGCAACCGGGCCACCTTCTGGCGGCTGGACGAGCTGGACGACGGTGACGCGATCGTGGTCGAGACCAAGGAGAAGTGGTTCGTCTACCGCGTCTCCCAGTCGCGGATCGTCAAGCCGTCGCAGGTCGAGGTGGTCGCCCCGGTGCCCGGCCAGCCGGGGAACGAACCGAGGCAGCGGATGCTCACCCTCACCACCTGCAACCCCAAGTTCGACAACTACGAGCGGCTGATCATCCACGCGGAGATGGAACGCTCGCAGGACAAGTCGGCGGGTCGCCCGGCCGAGCTGGAGGGCTGAGCCGTGTACGCGTGGATCTGGCGAAAGCTCCCGTTCGGGTTCCCCGGGAAGTTGATCGGTTCGCTGCTGCTCGCCTCGACGATGGTCGCGCTGCTCTGGTACGTCGTCTTTCCCTGGGCCGAGCCGCTGCTTCCCTTCGACGACGTGCAGGTCACCCAGGACGCCGAGGTGCCCGGTGGCCCGGCCGGGGAGGACGCCGGCACGTCCGGCGACGGACACGACCTGCCGTACGACACCGAGCAGAACAACACCCCACCCCCCTCTCCGGACAGGTGAGTCGATGCGCGTACTGGTGATCGACAATTACGACTCGTTCGTCTTCAACCTGGTGCAGTACCTCGGCCAGCTCGGCGTGGACTGCGAGGTACGGCGCAACGACGAGATCAGCGTCGACGAGGTGGGCCGGCTCGGCGCGGCCGGCATCCTGCTCTCGCCCGGTCCGGGCAGCCCGGACCGGGCCGGCATCTGCCTCGACGTCATCCACCGGTACGCCGGAAAACTACCGATCTTCGGCGTCTGCCTGGGCCACCAGGCGATCGGGGAGGCGTTCGGGGCCACCGTGGCCCGCGCCCCGGAGCTGCTGCACGGCAAGACCTCGCTGGTGCGGCACTCCTCGACCGGCGTCCTGGCCGGCCTGCCGGATCCGTTCACCGCGACCCGCTACCACTCGCTGGCGGTACTGCCCGAGACCCTGCCTGACGAGCTGGAGGTGACCGGCTGGACCGGCTCCGGCGTGGTGATGGCGATGCGCCACCGGACGCTGCCGGTGGAGGGGGTCCAGTTCCACCCGGAGTCCGTCCTCACCGAAGGCGGTCACCTGATGCTGGCGAACTGGCTGGCCACCTGTGGCTTCCCGGCGGCTCGGGAGCGGGCTCCCGAACTGGCCGCCGAGGTCGACGCTCGTCGCCTGGCCGCCTTCGCCACCACCTGAGCCGGCCGGGTTACCGCCCGGTCCGGCCGAGCCCCGGCCCGCCGACCCGGCCAGACCGGGCAGGGCCGGCTGGCCCGGCAGGTCAGTCTTGGCCAGCGGTTTCGTTACGGGGCGGCGGGGCCGTCGGGAACAGCAGGCCACCGCCGCCACCACCGTCGGTCGGCGTGGGCGTCGGGGTTACCCCACCCGGTGGCGGGGTCACGCTCGGGTCCGGCTCGGGTTCCGGCTGGGTGACCGTGATGGTCACCTTCGCACCACGGGCCAGCGACGAGCCGCCCTTCGGGTTCTGGCTGGTCACCCGGCCCGCCTGGTCCGCCGGCACCTCTTTGCCCTTGCGGATACTGACCTCGTAGCCGGCGTCGCGCAGTTCCTCGACGGCGTCCTCCTGGGTCTCGCCTTCCACGTCCGGCACCTCGCGGACGTTGCCCCGGGAAACCTCGACGACGACCTCGCTGCTCTCCTCGACGCTCCGCCCGGACGGCGGGTTCAGGTTGGTGACCAGGCCCTCGGGTTCGTCGCTGTTGACGTCCTTCCGCTTCACCACGAGCCCCAACGCCTTGAGCTGCGCCTCGACGTTCTCGAACTTGGAACCGATGAGGTTGTCGGGGATGGTCACCACCGGCTTGCCGCCGCACATGTGCAGCGTGACCGTCTCGTTCTCGTTGATCTCCTCGCCGGCCGGCGGGTCCTGCCGAAAGACGGTGTCCTTCTTGCAGTCGCTGTTGAGCACCGGATCGCCGATCTCGGGCCTGAGCTTCGCGTTGGTCAGATCGGCGGCCGCCTGCTGCTGGGTCTTGCCGACCAGCTCGGGCACGGGGACGGTGTTCTCCTTGTTGCTGAGCAGCAGCAGGCCGGCGATCAGGGCGATCACCGCGAGCACGCCGAGACCGGCGAGCGTGGCGATCACCCAGGACGAGGCGCGGCGTTGCCGTGGGTCACCCACCCGGGCGGGCATCTGCCGGGTCTGCGGGCTCGTCGCGGCACCCGGGAAGGCGGCTGCCGCCGGGGCCGGCCCCATCGCCGCCGTTTCGTCCTCGCGCAGCACCGGAGTGGCGGCCACCGGTCGCCCGGCGGCGGCGCGGAGCAGGTCGGCGCGCATCTCCCCGGCGCTCTGGTAACGGTTCAGCGGGTTCTTCGACAGCGCCTTCAGCACGATGGCGTCGATCGGCGGGGTGACGTCCGGATTGATGTCGCTCGGCGTCGGCGGCGCCTCCCGGACGTGCTGGTAAGCCACGCTGACCGGGCTGTCCCCGACGAACGGCGGGTGGCCGCAGACCAGCTCGAACAGGACGCAACCGGCGGCGTAGACGTCCGAGCGGGCGTCCACCGCCTCGCCCCGGGCCTGCTCGGGGGAGAGGTACTGGGCGGTGCCGATCACGGCACTGGTCTGGGTCATCGTGGTCGCGCCGCTGGCCAGCGCCCGGGCGATACCGAAGTCCATCACCTTGACCTGGCCGGTCAGGGTGAGCATCACGTTGCCGGGCTTGATGTCCCGGTGGATGATCCCGTGCCGGTGGCTGAACTCCAGCGCCGCGCACATGTCGGCGGTGATCTCCAGGGCCCGGCGGGGCTGGAGGCGGCCCTCCGCGCCCAGCACCTCCTTCAACGTCCGCCCGTTCACGAACTCCATGACGATGAAGGGCAGGGTCTCGCCGGTCGGGGCGGTCTCCTCGCCGGTGTCGTAGACGGCGACGATCGCGGGGTGATTGAGCGAGGCGGCGTTCTGCGCCTCCCGGCGGAACCGCATCTGGAAGGTCGCGTCGCGGGCCAGGTCGGCCCGGAGCATCTTGATGGCGACGTCCCGGCCGAGCCGAAGGTCGCGACCGCGGTGCACCTCGGCCATACCGCCGTAGCCGAGGAGCTCGCCGACCTGGTACCTGCCACCCAGCAGGCGGGCCTGCGCAGTCATCGCGTCTGTCGTCCTTCGCTCGTCGTCGTCCCGTCGCCACCCGGCACGGATCGTCCCACCCGACGGTACGACGCCGGGGTGACGTCGTCATCTCCGCTGACCGCCGGCACCTCGAACATCACATTCGGTGACCGCTGCATGCCGGCCGAACTCGCCGTCGAGTCGCTGTCCTGCAACCTGTAGGAAATCACGCCGGAGCAGACCAGGACCAGTACGGCGAGCGCAACGACGAGCAGCACCGTCCGGGCCCGCGGCCCGCTCGACGGCGGAGGCAGCGGAACGGGCTGGGCGGCGTACCCGACCGGCCGCAGCGGAGCCGACGGGACCTGGGCGGCACCCCGGGGATAGCCGGCGGGCGTCACCGGCGGGCGCGCCGGGGTGACCGGCGGCTGGGGGACCGGTCGGGCCATCATCGACGGCGCGGGGCGGGGCGGGGAGACCGGGACCGAGGCGACCGGCCGCGCCGCCGCCGGCGGGTGGGCCTGCGGGTGCTGCGGTACGACCGGTGGGCGAGGCTGCTGCTGCGGCCGGACCTGCGCCCGGGCCTGCGGGGTGGCCGGCGACCCGGGAGCGGCGGAGACCGGTCGGGCCCGACCGCCCGGCCGGTTCTGCTGGGCGAGGGCGGCCTTCACCTGGCGGGCCGCGCCGGCCAGGGCGGCAGCGCTCGGCCACCGGGCCGCCGGGTCCTTGGCCATGGCCCGGTCCACGAGCGCGCGCACCGACGGGGGGATGTCCGGCGGGAGCGGACGCGGGGTCTCCCGGACGTGCCGCATCGCGATCTCCAGGGGGTTGTCCCCCTCGAACGGCCGACGACCGGCGAGGCACTGGTAGGCGACCACGCCGAGGGCGTAGACGTCGGAGGCCGCGGTGGCGACCGCGCCGGACGCCTGCTCCGGCGAGATGTACGAGGCGGTGCCGAGCACCGAACCGGCGGCGGTGAGCTGGCCGACCAGCTCGGAACGGGCGATGCCGAAGTCGGTCAGCACCAGCGTGCCGTTCGGGCGGACCAGCAGGTTGCCGGGCTTCACGTCGCGGTGCACGATGCCCTTGCCGTGCGCGGCGTGCAGGGCGTCCGCGGCCTGGGCCACCAGCGCCATCGTCCGGGCCGGGGTGAGCCGGCCGACCCGGTTCAGGGTCGCCGCGAGGGCGTCCCCCTCGACGTACTCCATGATCAGGAAGGCGATCTGCTGGTCGCTACCGAAATCGTAGATGTCGACCACGCCGGGGTGGTTGATGGTCGCCATGGTGCGCGCCTCGCCCCGGAATCGCTCGGCGAACCCCGGCTCGTCCAGCAACGCGGGGAGCAGGCTCTTCACCGCGACGACCCGGCCGAGCACCTGGTCGGTGCCGCGCCAGACGTCGCCCATGCCACCGCTGGCGATCCGCTCGTCGAGGCGGTAGCGGTTGTTGAGCTGGACGCCGGGGCTGAGCATGTGTCACCGCCCCCCGGGGTCCGCGATGGCCGCCCGCATGATCTGGCCGGCGATCCGGGCGGCCTCGGCGCTGCCACCCGATCCCGCCGACTCCAGCATGACGCAGACGGCGGAGACCGGCTTGCCGTCCTTGTCCAGGGCGAAGCCGATAAACCAGCCGTGGTCGTCGGTGGTCTCCCCGGCCTGGGCGGTGCCGGTCTTGCCGCCGACCGTGTACCCGTTGATCCGGGCGTTGCGGCCGGTGCCGTCGGTCACCACGTTGACCATCATGTCCCGAAGGTCGCTGGCGACCTGGCCGCTGACCGGCTGCCGGAGCTGTTTCGGGTCGGCCGTGTAGTAGTTGGTCGTCCGGTCCGGGCCGAGTAGCTGCTGGACCAGGTACGGCCGCATCTGGGTGCCGTTGTTCGCCACTGCGGCGGCGATCAGCGCACCCTGCAACGGGGTCATCCGGACGTCGAACTGGCCGATGGAGGACTGCGCCAGACCGGCCGGGTCGTCCCCACCGTCCGGGTTCTTGATGTCCCCGGTACGGCTGGCGGCAACCGGGATGCCGGCCTCGTTGAGGTGGCCGACGGTCAGGTCCTCCTGCTCGAAGCCGAACTGTCGGGCCTTCTCCTTGATCGTGTCGGCGCCGAGCCGGACGCCGAGCTTGGCGAAGCCGGTGTTGCAGGACTCGGTGACCGCGTTGGCCAGGGTCACCTCGTCCTCGGGGCAGATCGACGGCGCGGCGTTGCGGATCGGCGTACCGGAGGTCGGTGCGGTGTAGCTCGACCCAGCCGGGATCATGGTCTCCGGGGTGACCCCGTTCTCCAGCGCGGCGGCGGCCACCACGATCTTGAAGGTCGACCCCGGGGGCAGCACCTCGCCGAGCGCCCGGTTCTTCAGCGGTTCGTTCGGGTCGCTCTCGAACTTGTTGTATGCCGCCGACGCCTCGTCGGTGTCGTGGCTGGCCAACGGGTTCGGGTCGAAGCTGGGCATGGAGACCAGGGCCTGGATGGCACCGGTCCGCGGGTCGAGCGCAATCGCCGCGCCCTTGGTCGCGCCCACCCGGTTGTCGCCCAGCTCGCTGTACGCCGTGTCCTGTGCCCCCTTGGAGATGCTGAGCAGCACATTGCCACCGCCGGACGGCTCGCCGGACAGCCGGAGCATGTCCCGGAACCGGTCGGCGAAGAGCTGGTCGCTGGTGCCGGCGAGGAAGTCGTCCTCGGCCCGCTCGATGCCGGTGTCCCCGAGGTTGACCGGCTTGTAGCCGAGTACGTGCGCGTACTTCAGGCCGCTCGGGTAGGTCCGCAGGTACTTCAGGCTGCCGTTGGTCTCCTTGCTGGTGGCCACCGGGGTGCCGCCAGCCTCGATGTTGCCGCGCTTGCGGTCGTACTCGGCGACCTGGACCCGGCCGTTGTAGTCGCTGGTGCGGTACTCGTCGGCCTTGTACGCCTGGACCCAGTTCAGATTCAGGAAGAGCAGGCTGAACAGGACCATCACGACCACGCCGACCCGACGGAGCGGTGCGTTCACGGGCGGATCACCTCCGTAGGGGCACCGTGGAGCTGCTCGGGCGGACCAGCGCTGTTGCCCGCGCGGGCCGCTGGCCCAGCGGAAACCGGCCGCCGACCGGCGTCCGATATCCGCAGCAGGGTGGCGACCAGCAGCCAGTTCGCCATCAGCGAGGAACCACCGGCAGAGAGGAACGGCGTGGTCTGACCGGTGAGCGGGATGAGCCCGCTGATGCCACCGACGATCACGAAGACCTGGAGCCCGAGGGTGAAGGCGAGACCGCCGGCAAGCAGCTTGCCGAACGAGTCCCGGACGGTGAGCGCGGCGCGCAGCCCGCGCTGGACGATCAGCAGGTAGACCACGAGCAGGGCGGAGAGACCGAACAGGCCGATCTCCTCACCGATGCCGGCGAAGATGAAGTCGTTCTGCACCTCGGGCAGTACGTCCGGGGCACCGCCGCCCGGCCCGGCCCCGAACAGGCCGCCGGTGCCGAGGGCGAGCAGCCCCTGCACCAACTGGTAGCCGGCATCGGTCGGGTCGGCGAACGGGTCGAGCCAGATCTCCGCCCGGTCGTAGAAGTTGGCAAACGGGCCGCCGATCGTGCTGCCCAGCAGGTAGGCGAGGTAGACGCCGCCGAAGAAGAGCACCAGGCCGATGATCAGCCAGCTCACCCGTTCCGTGGCGACGTAGAGCGTCACCACGAAGAGGCCGAAGTAGAGCAGCGCGGTGCCCAGGTCCTTCTCGAAGACGAGGACCAGGAGGCTGAACATCCAGACCACGACCACCGGGCCGAGGTCCCGGCCACGGGGGAAGTCGATGCCGAGGAACCGCCGGCTGGCCAGCGACAGCACCTCGCGCTTACGCACCAGGTAGTACGCGAAGAAGACCAGCAGGGCGAGCTTGGCGAACTCACCGGGCTGGATGGAGAAGCTGCCGATCCGGATCCAGAGCTTGGCACCGTTGATCTCAGAGAACCGGCCGGGCAACACGGCCGGGATCATCACCAGCACGATGCCGGCGAGCCCCAGCGTGTAGGCGTACCGGGAGACCGCGCGGTGGTCCCGCATCAGCACCAGCAACCCCGCCGCCAGGACCACCGAGACCAGGGTCCAGGCCAACTGCCGCCCACCGGTGCCGGCGAAGATGGCCAGGTCGGCCCGCTCGGCGGCCGGCGCGTCGGCCAGGTCGAGCCGGCGCAGGAAGCCGACGCCGAGGCCGTTGAGCAGGGCTACGGCAGGCAGCAGGGCGGGGTCGGCGAACGGGGCAAGGTACCGGATCACCACGTGCATGCCGAGGAAGACCGCGGAGAGCGCGACGGCCGGGATCCAGAAGTCGCCGGTGACCTCGTCGAGCACGTTCGCCTCGACCGTGGCCCCGTACGCGGCGACCAGCAGCATGGCCACCGCGAGCAGGGACAGCTCCGCATTGCGCCGGGCACGGGCCAGGCGTACGCCGGGCTGCTCGCCCGTCGTGCCGGGCGAGACTGCCGGGGTGGCCTGGGCGGTCACGTTCGGATCCTCGAGGTCGGGCCGGTGCTCACTCGGGCGACCGGCAGCCCGCCGGTTCGAGGACCGGCGGAACCGTATCGGTGGGCAGGGCGTCCGGGGTCGGGGTGGCACTGGGTGTGGCCGCAGGGCTCGGGGTGACCCGACCGCTGGCGGCCGGGCTGGCCGGGGTCGCCGTGGGCACCGGCGTGGTCGCGGCGGTGGTCGGCGTGGCCGTGGGGCTCGGCGGACAGATCGGCTTCAGGTTCGGGTTGGCCGGGTCGTCGTCGGTCAGCTCGGCCAGCCGCCGGGTGGCGTCCGACTCGCTCTTGGCCTGGATGCCCTGCTTGACCCGTTCCTGCGCGGCGGGGGTGAGATCCTCCAGGTCGGCGGCGCTGGTGCGGTGGATGTTGGAGAGGTCGAGGCCGGCGATCTGCCCCGGCACCCCCTGGAAGACGGCGAGCTGGCCGTTGTCCGTGGCGCCGACGTAGTACTGCCGCTGGGTGTAGCTCCAGCCGGCGAAGAGGCCGCCGCCGAGGATGGCGAGCAGGACGACCAGCAGCAGGGCGGTGCGTACCGGCCGGCGCCGACGGCGTTCCGGCTCCTCGTCGCGGTTCGCCGAGGACTCCTCCGGCGTCGCCGGGCGGGGCGCGGAGAGCGCCGAGGCGCGGGCCGCCGGGGTGGAGACGTCGGCCGAGGTGGCCATCCCCCGGTCCCGGGCGGCCGCGCCGCCGACGATCGGGCTCGCCTCGACGATGTCGTGGTCGGTAGCGTCCGCGATGATCACGGTGATGTTGTCCGGCCCGCCGCCGCGCAGGGCCAACTGCACCAGCCGCTCGACGCACTGCTGCGGGTCGGTGTACTCGCGCATGGTGTCGGCGATGGTCTCCGCGCTGACCACGCCGGAGAGGCCGTCGCTGCAGATGAGGTACCGGTCGCCGGGGAGGACCTGGCGGACGCTGTACTCCGGGTCGATGTCCCGGCCGTCCAGGGCCCGGGTGAGCAGCGAGCGCTGGGGGTGGCTGCTCGCCTCCTCCGCGCTGATCCGGCCCTCGTCAACGAGCATCTGGACGTAGGTGTCGTCCTTGGTGACCTGGGCGAACTCGCCGTTGCGGAGGAGGTAGGCACGGGAGTCGCCGATGTGCACCATGCCGAGCTTGGTGCCGGAGAAGAGGATCGCGGTGAGTGTGGTGCCCATCCCCTCCAACTGGGGGTTGGCGTCCACCGTGTCGCGAAGCTGCTGGTTGGCGGTGTCCACGGCCTGTCGCAGCGCGTCGACGAGCGCGTCCCCTGGGACGTCCTCGTCGAGCGGCGCCATGGCACCGATGACGATGTTGCTGGCGACGTCACCGGCGGCCATGCCGCCCATGCCGTCGGCGACGGCGAGTAGCCGCGGTCCGGCGTAGACGGAGTCCTGATTACCGTCTCGGATCAGACCGCGGTCGCTGTGGGCCGCATAGCGCAGGGTCAGAGTCATGGCCGTAATTCGAGAGAAGTGCGGCCGATCCGGATCGGCACGCCGAGGGGGACGGGGGTTGGTCCGGTGACCTTATCGCGCTCCAGATAGGTGCCGTTAGTCGAGCCAAGGTCCTCCACGTACCACTGTCCGTCACGGGGGAGCAGCCGGGCGTGGCGGGCGGAGGCGTAGTCGTCGGTGATGACGAGGGTGGAGTCCTCGGCCCGGCCGATGGTGATCGGTGCCTCGCCGAGGGTGATCCGGGTGCCGGCGAGCTGTCCGGCGGTGACCACGAGCTGGTGGGCGGCCCGCCCCCGCTTGACCCTCGCCGGTTTCGCCGCCGGCTGGTTGGTGGCGGCGCCGACCGTACGGGGGGCGGCCACCAGCCGGCCGGAGCGGGCCCCCGCGAAGAGGTCCCGCCGGATCACCCCCACCACCGTGAACACGAAGATCCACAGGAGGATGAGGAACCCGAACCGGGCGACGGTGATGACGAGTTCGGGCAAGGCGGATCAGCCGTCCACGCGGAAGGTCAGGGTGGTGGTGCCGAGCTGGATCATGTCACCCGGGTTCAACGCGACGGCGGAGACCCGCTGTCCGTTGACCATGGTGCCGTTGGTCGAGCCGAGGTCGGTGAGCACGACCTGGCCACCGTCGAAGTCGAGGCGGGCGTGCCGCCGGGAGATGCCGACGTCGGGCAGGCGCAGGTTGGCCTGGTCGCCCCGGCCGATCACGGTCGAACCCATCTGGAGAGGGTAGGTGCGGCCGTCGCCGGACACCAGCCGGACGTTGCGGGCACCACCGTGGCCGGGGGGCGGGCCGTAGCCACCGCCCTGGTCGTACGACGGGTATCCGGGCGGGCCGGCGTCGTAGCCGGGCGCCGACACCGGGGCCACCTCGCCACCGGTGTAGACCTCGGCCGTGACCCGGAACATGCCCGTGTCCAGCCCTTCGCCCCGCTCGATCTCGACGATCACGTCGCCGTAGACCGTCCACGCCTGCTCGCCGATGAACTCGGCCTGTGACTGGGCCAGCTCCTGGGCGAGCGCGGCGGCGTACGGCGCCAGCCGGCTGTGGTCGTACGGGGAAAGGTCGATCACGTAACGGTTGGGCACCAGGGTGCGCCCACCAGCCAGGATCGCCTTGTGCGCCTCAGCCTCCCGCTGCATGGCGTTCAGGATCTCCACAGGGTGGACTACCCCCTTGAAGACCTTGGCGAAGGCCCCCTCGACCAAACCTTCCAGACGCTTCTCGAAGCGTTGCAGCACGCTCACCGGCTCCTCCTCGGGTCCCGAGGACATGATGGTATCCGGCCTTCGCTCGCGCAGCTCACACGCCGCTCGGCCGCCTGCTGTCGGCCCGTTCGGATGGGCCCTGTTCATCGTGCTACTCTTCTCCCCGCCACGAACGGTAACCGATCGCGGCAACGGCCAGGAGCACGTACGATGTCCCCGCCACCCCCACTGACAACAGCGAGGGCGGCACGCATTAGAGTGATCCGGGTCATGCCACGGGGAAGTGGCGGAATGGCAGACGCGCACGGTTCAGGTCCGTGTGCCCGAAAGGGCGTGAGGGTTCAACTCCCTCCTTCCCCACCAGAAAACGAGGGCTCCGCAGCAGCGGGGCCCTCGTCGCGTCTGCGGAACCGTACGGGCCGTCACGTTATGCTCCGATGGTTCCCCTGCCCCCTTTGACCGATGGAGTGGCGTGTGAGTGTCGCGGTGGTGACCGGTTCGGGCGGTCTGATCGGCTCGGAGGCGGTTCGGCACTTCGCCGGTCTCGGCCTCGACGTCGTCGGCATCGACAACGACATGCGGCAGGAGTTCTTCGGCGCCGAGGCGTCCACCGCGTGGAATGTACGCCGGCTCGCCGACGAACTCGGCGCGGCGTACTCGCACCACGGCATCGACATCCGGGACCGGGACGCGCTGGCGGCGCTGTTCCGGCGGTACGGCCGCGACGTGGCCGTCGTGATCCACACCGCCGCGCAGCCCTCGCACGACTGGGCCGTGCGCGACCCGTTCACCGACTTCGACGTGAACGCCGTGGGCACCCTCAACGTGTTGCAGAACGTCCGCGAGCACTGCATCAACGCTCCGGTGATCCACTGCTCGACGAACAAGGTCTACGGCGACCGGCCGAACAGCCTGCCCCTGGTGGAGCTGGAGACGCGCTGGGAGATCGAGTCCGGCCACCCGTACGAGCAGGGCATCCGGGAGGACATGTCGATCGACTCCTGCCTGCACTCGGTCTTCGGGGCGTCCAAGGTCGCCGCCGACGTGATGGTGCAGGAGTACGGCCGCTACTTCGACATGAAGACCGCCTGCTTCCGGGGCGGCACGCTCACCGGCCCGGCGCACTCGGCGACCGAACTGCACGGCTTCCTGGGTTACGTGATGCGCTGCAACATGGAGCGCCGGACGTACAAGATCTTCGGCTACCAGGGCAAGATGGTCCGCGACGCGATCCACAGCTCGGACGTGGTCTCGGCGTTCGAGGCGTTCTTCCGCAACCCGCGCTCGGCGGCGGTGTACAACCTCGGCGGCGGCCGGCACTCGAACACCTCCCACCGAGAGGCGTTCGCGGTGGCCGAGCAGATCACCGGCCAGGAGATGATCACGGAGTACGTCGAGGCGAACCGGATCGGCGACCACAAGTGGTGGATCGGGTCGAACGAGGCGTTCCAGCGGGACTACCCGGACTGGAAGCAGGTCTACGACGTACCGATGATCCTGCGGGAGATCCACGAGGCCAACGTCGAGAAGTGGATGCCCCAGTCATGACCTCGCGCAAGCGCAACGTGCTCGGCGTCCTGGTGGACGCCACCGACTACTCCGCCGCCTCGGAGGAGGTCGTCCGGGCCGCTCGGGAGCGGCGGCCGCTGGCGCTGACCGCGCTGGCCGTGCACGGGGTGATGACGGGTGTCCTCGACCCGGCGCACAACGCCCGGCTCAACTCCTTCGACGTGGTCACCCCGGACGGCCAGCCGGTGCGGTGGGCGCTCAACCTGCTGCACTCCGCCGGGCTGAGCGACCGGGTCTACGGCCCGGAGCTGACCCTGCGGGTGCTCGCCCGCTTCGCCGACGAGGGCCTGCCGGTCTACCTCTACGGCTCGACCGAGGAGACCCTCACCCGGCTCATCCCAGCGTTGGAGCGGATGTTCCCGGCCCTGAAGATCGCCGGGGTGGAGCCGTCGAAGTTCCGCGCGGTGCAGCCGGGCGAGGACGTCGAGATCGCCGACCGGATCCGGGCCAGTGGGGCCCGGCTCGTCCTGGTCGGGCTGGGCTGCCCCCGCCAGGAGATCTTCACGTACGCGATGCGTCCGCTGCTGGACATGCCGCTGATGGCGGTCGGGGCGGCCTTCGACTACCACGCCGGGCTGCTGCGCAACCCGCCGCCGTGGATGCAGCGGGCCGGGCTGGAGTGGTTCTGGCGGCTCGGTCTGGAGCCGAAGCGGCTCTGGAAGCGGTACGTCATCCTCAACCCGGCCTACCTGGCCCGGCTCGGCGCGCAGAAGACCGGCCTGTGGAAGGCCCGGCCGCCCGCGCCGGCCACCGACCGCCCGTCCAGCTTCGCCGTCTGACCTAGTCCCAAGCGCGAAGGGGCTCCTCCCGGAGGAGGAGCCCCTCGTGCTGCGGCGCTGCCTAGAGGTTCAGCGACCAGGTGTTGATGTAGCCGGTGTCGCCGCTGAAGACGTCCCGCACCTGGAGACGCCAGGTGCCGTCGGCCGCCTCACCGGCGAGGTTCGCGGTGTAGGTGGCGATGACGTTGTCCGCGCCGTCGAAGAGGGCGGAGTTCTTCAGGCGGTACGCCGTGCCGTCCGGGGCGAGCAGGTCGATGACCAGGTCACCACGGTAGGTGTGCACGATGTTCACCGCCACGGTCGAGGTGGCCGAGGGGGCCCGGCCGCAGCCGGAGATGGTGATCGAGCTGGTGGCGGTGCCGGGGTCCGGGATCGCCACGTCGGTGTCGTTGGTGCCGGAGCAGCTGCCGCCACCGTTGCCGGTCACCGTCAGCGAGTAGGTCGCGGTCCTGCTGCCCGAGGCCGCGGTGCCGGTCACGGTCACCGAGTAGGTGCCGGGCGGGGTGGTCTCCGAGGTCCTGATGGTCAGCGCCGAGGAGGCACCCGAGGTGACGGTGGCCGGGTTGAACGAGGCGGTCGCCCCGGACGGCAGCCCGCTGGCCGAGAGGCTGACCGACTGGGCGGAGCCGTTGGTGGTGGCGGTGTTGACCGTGGCGGTCACCGCGCCGCCCGGCGCGGTCGAGCCGGAGGCCGGCGAGACCGAGACGGAGAAGTCGTTGGTCGGCGGGGTGACGTCGTTGACGACGTAGAGCAGCTTGTTCGGCGAACCCGCCCCGGGGTTGGTCACCACGCCGTTGGTGGCGTTGTTGACCAGGCTGTCGCGGACCTGCTGCGGGGTCCAGGTCGGGTTGGCGCCGGCCACCAGGGCCGCCGCGCCGACCACGTGCGGGGTCGCCATCGAGGTGCCGCTGATGTTGTTGGTGGCGGTGTCGTTGGTGTTCCAGGCCGAGACGATCGACGAGCCCGGCGCGAAGATGTCCAGGCAGGTGCCGAAGCTCGAGAAGGACGACCGGGCGTCGGTGTTGGTCGTCGCGCCGACCGTGATGGCCTCGGCGGTACGGCCCGGCGAGCCGGTGCAGGCGTCGTTGTTGCTGTTGCCGGCGGCCAGACCGTAGGTCACGCCCGAGGCGATCGAGTTGCGGACCGCGGTGTCGAGCGTCGCGTTGGCACCGCCACCGAGGCTCATGTTCGCCACGGCCGGCTTCTGCGCGTTCGCGGTCACCCAGTCGACGCCGCCGATGACGCCGGCGTTGGTGCCGCTGCCCTGGCAGTTGAGCACCTTGACGGCGACCAGGCGGACGCCCTTGGCGATGCCGTACGCCGTACCGCCGACGGTGCCGGCGACGTGCGTGCCGTGCCCGTTGCAGTCGGTGTTGTTGGTGTCGGCCGTGTTGGTGCCCCAGGTCGCCCGGCCACCGAAGTCGGTGTGCGTGGTCCGGATGCCGGTGTCGATGATGTAGGCGGTGACGTTGCTCGCCGTACCGGGGTACGTGTACGAGTTGTCCAGCGGCAGCGCCCGCTGGTCGGACCGGTCCAGGCCCCAGGACGGCGTCGGGGCCTGGGTGGCGGCGATGCTGACCGTGTGGTTCTGCTCGACGTACGCGACGGCGGGGTCCGCCGCGATCCGAGCCGCGGTCTTCGCGTCGACGCGGGCCTCGAAGCCGCGCAGCGCGGCGCTGTAGGTCCGGGCGACCGTGCCGCCGTGCTTGCCGACCAGCCGCTTGGCGTTGTCGCTGACCTTGGTCTGGGCGACCGTGGTGTCCTTGAACACGACGATGTAGCTGTCGGCGACAGCGGTGGCGCCGCCGGCGTTCAGGATGCTGCCGACGGACTCGGCTGCCAGGGCCGGTGTGGCGGTCGCTGCCATCGACATGGCAGCCACTCCGACCAGAATCGACCTGCGTGGGAGACGCATCTCCCTACCTCCCCTCCGACCGGCGCACGGTCCACCCCCTTGGGTGGATCGATGATCGCCAATCGAACTGAGGCTAGGTCGGCACCGAGATCAAGATAAACATGTCGAAGTGTCAATAACTCGATGGGATGCCCCCTACGGGGAATTCGCCGGCACGAGCCGGGGCGGGCCCGGATTCGGCACACCGCCGAACGGGAAAGGATGTCTGGCATGGACAGTCATCTCGTCGCCCTGCTGCCCGTCGCGGGAGTCTGGCTCACCGCCGGCATGGTCGCCGACGGACTGCCTCGACTGGACCGGGTGCACGCCCTGCGGCAGCGTACCGGATGGTTGATCGTCCTGAGCCTGACCGGACTCAGCCTGATGGCGGCGGTGGCACTCGCCGCCCTGGGCACCGCCGGCACCACCCACGCCGACCGGGCCGGCGCCGCGCTCGCCCTGGCGGCGCTGCCCGCACTGGTCGTCGCGGTCAGCACCGTACGCCGTCTGCACCGGCTCCGGGCCGGCGCCGGCGCGTTCGCCGCCGCGCCCCGGGCACCCGTCCCGCCCGGTCTGCGCGCCCACGCCGCCCACCCGCTGGTCGGGCTGCCACTCCAGATAGCCGGCCTGGCGATGGTGCCGGCCGTGGTCACCGCCGGCGCTTTCGGCCCAGCCGCCGGCAGCCTGCTCGCCGCACCGGCCCGCACGGTGGTCCTGGTCGGGATCGCGGCGATCGGGGTACGCCACGTGCTGCGGCACAGTCGGCTCGCCGCCCGGGCCCGCCCCGGCACCGGCGGACCGGCGGCACCGGTCGGTGCGGACGAGTCACCCGTGGCGGACGGTCCGCACTTGGCCGGCGCATCGCTCGTGTCGCGTGTGGCCGGCGGACCGGAGGTGGCCGGCGCGTCGCCCCCGACGGTGGGGTCAGCGCCCGCGACCGCCACCCTGCACGTATAGCAGTTCCAGGATCGCCCGGGTCGCCTCGAACCAGCGGTCCAACCAGCCCGGCGGCGGCACGCTGCCCCGGGGCGGCAACTCCAGCAACAGGCCACGCAGGAGCGGATGGTCCGCCAGCGGCTCGGCGGGCTCGACCGGCCACCCGGCCGGGGGGAACGACGGCTCGGTGAGCGGGTTGGTGTCCAGCGACGGCAGGGACAACGGTCCGGCCGACTCGGCGGTCCCACCGCCCTCCCGGCTGCCGAGGTCGGAATCGGTGGAAACCACCTCCGTCAGGACAGTGTCCCGGCGGGCGCCGCGGTACTTGCCGCCGAACCGCTCCGGTTTGCCCGGCCCGTTGGTGAGGTTCTCTGATCCGATCGTCGTCACCCGTCCACCTGCCTCGCTCGGTTGCGGATCTGCCTGGCCGACCGTTCGGCCAACCGATGACGAGAGGTACAACGAGGTGGGACGGAAGTGGCGACGGGTCTGGTCCGGCGGTGGCCCTCGCCGATGGTTGCTACCTGCACTGACAGCAGGGTCCCCCGCCGGCACTGGCAGTGCGGTCCCGTACTCCTCGCCGACACGACGAGGGCGCGGCCCCGTACTCCTCGCCGACATGACGAGGGCGCGGCCCCGTACTCCTCGCCGACATGACGAGGGCGGGCCCCGTACTCCTCGCCGACATGACGAGGGCGCGGCCCCCGCCCCCGGGCACCTTGCCGGGAGTACGGGACCGCGCCCACTGTCACACCGGGCACCGGCGGAGGGCCCAACCCGAATGCGGGCCCTCCGCCGACGCCATGTCGGCCGATTCAGTTGCGGCCGAACGCCTCGTGCCTGGTGCCGCCGACGAAGGCGAGCCAGTCACCGGGGGCGAAGACCAGAGCGGGTCCGGTCGGGTCCTTCGAGTCGCGGACCCCGACCGCTCCGGTCACAAACGCCACCTCCACGCAGTTGTCGCAGTTCGGCCCGCTGCGCGAGCTCTTGAACCACGATGCGTGCGTCAGGTCCGCGAGGACCCTCTTGGTCGCCATTTCCACAACGGCTCCTCTGCCAGTTCTGCGATGTGTGCGATAGACGCCTCCGGTCGCATGGCCTGGGTTCGAATCTGGTCGAAGATGTAGTTGAAGCGCTGAAGCTCGTCGCTCTTCTCGAGGAAGAGCCCACCCGTACCGTTCTCCGCGTACACGACATCTGGATCACCGGGCTCGGGAAAGTCGAGGATCGTGAACGAGCCGTCCATGCCCGCATGAGCCCCGACGCTGAAGGGCAGCACCTGGATGGTGACGTTCGACAGCTCGGCCACCTCCACCAGCCGCGCCATCTGCGCCCGCATCACCTCGTCACAGCCCACCGGCCGGCTCACCACCGCCTCATCGAGCACCACCCATAGATCGATCGGATCGTCCTGGGTCAGTAACGACTGGCGGTTGGAACGGACACGCACCCGTTGGTCCACCTCGTCGGCGGGCATGTCCGGGCGAGCGAACTCGATCATCGCCCGGGCGTAGTCGGCGGTCTGCAGGAGACCCGGCACCACCTGCTGCTCGTACGCCCGCACGGAGCTGGCGGCGGCCTCCAGTCCGACGTACGCCCCGGAGAGCACCGAGTTGTACGGGTACCACCACCCGCGCTGACGCGCCTCCCGGGCGATCTGCACCAACTCCTCGCGCTCGACCTCCGACACCCCGTAGATGGCGAGCATGTCCCGTACGTCGCGTGGGGTGGCGGTGGTGTGGCCGGTCTCGATTCGGGAGACCTTCGACGCCGAACACTCCAGCCGCTCGGCCACGGCCTCGATGGTGATCCCCGCGGACTCGCGCAGCCGGCGCAACTCGGCGCCGAGGCGGCGACGCCGGATAGTCGGGCTCCGGCGTTCACTCACCGGGTCGGCCCCTTCCACCCGGCCACCCGCCCCGCCGGTCCGCTACTCCCACGGGTTGTCCCGACCGCTGTCGTACGGCAGTCGGACTCGCAAGCACTTATCGCGCTCACCGGGGTACCTCCGGTCGATCGCGCCCGTACCGGTCCACCCGCCGGGGGCGCGACCGTTGGCCGGCGGGCAATCGTTCGCGGCGGGGATGGTTGCGGTCATCGGCCGGCCGCGACGGCGAAAGGCCGGCGTCCAGTGTGCCGGTTCCCTGACCACGGCATCAAGCGGCGGCGATCGCGGAGGTTTCGACGGGCAGAGCGTTCAGGTATCGGCAAAAGTCGACGTGCAACTTGCATGCGGCAGGTCACTCGTGCAGTCTGTCCGCATGGCTCGGGTTACGCACCGTTTCGATTTGGCTCCACAGCGCGGTCAACGCGCCGCGAACAACCGGGACAAAGCCTACCCGAACAGGACAAACAAACCTGCCTCCGGAGTAAGGACCTCGCCGCTGGACGCCTGTCGGCTTCGGCGGCGGGAGCGGTAGCCGGAAGCAGTCGGATGTTGGTCGGGTGCCGGGTCCGCCACCAGCGGGCACGGCCCCACCAGCATCACCTCACCATGCCGGTCCGTCCCCGCGGTACCCCGCGTTCGGGCCGGAAATGTCGTTCACGCCTTCCGCCGGCGTGTCGCCGGCCGATCCCTCACAGGAGCCGATGTGCTTCCCCGCTCTGGTGACGTACTGCACGTGACTCGTGCGGCAAGCGTGCAGTTTCGCCGGTCGATACTGTTCCGCGTGATCCGCGTGCTGGACCTGCCGGTCTTCGACGGCTGGCTCTGGCTCGAGGGCTACGAACTGAACCCGGCGGGCGAGGCGGTCAGCAAAAGATCGATCTTCGTGCAACGCGCTGGTCTGGCGCTGGTCAAGGCCGCGCCCGAGCCTCGGCCGCAGGCCGTCCCGGCGGCCCGGCGGCCGGCCGCCAGAACTCCGGTCCGAGTGGGCTGAGCTGGGCATTTCCCGGGTACGGCACGGGCGGCGGCCCTAGACTGGACCTGCCCACCCCGGCAGGCGACACCCCGCACGTCCCGGACCCTGAACCTGGGATGACCATGCTCAACCACACCGCCGCCCGTCGGCGTCCGCTGTCCCGTGTCGGCTACGCCGCCGGCCTGCTCGCCCTGATCGGCGCCGCGACCGCGCTCGTGGTCGTGGTCCGGGTACCGGCCCACTCCACCACCCACCTGACCGCTCCGGCCCCGCCGAGCCTCTCCGCACACGGCGGAGTCCCGGCGGGCGGAGGACCGGCCGATCTGACGAACTCCGGCACCGTCGGTCACCGGAACGGGACGGGCGCGGGACAACGGGACAACGTACCTTCCCCGCCTGTCGGGTCGACCGTTCCGACGGTCGACGCCCGGCGGGCGGCCCCGCCCCGGGGCGCCGGACCGGACCGGGGCGGCGGTCCGCCGGAGGATCTCCACCGATCCCTGGTCTGGTCCGGTCTGCTCGGGTTGGCCATCTCCCTGACCGGCCTGGGCATCGTCGGATCGCGCCGCCGGAGGTGGTGAGCGCTCATCGGCTCGCGGCGGCAGTCGGGGTACGGCCGGTGGTCGGCGGCGGGGTCGGGGCCGGGGAGGCTCCGGATGGGCTGGTCGGCTGGCTGCCCTCGGAGACGACCAGGGTGACGTCGGTACCGACCGGCACCCGCTCGCCCGCCTTCGGCTCGGTCCCGAGCACCGTTCCGGCCGGCCGGTCCGAGCGACGCAGTTCTGACCGGTACCCCAGGCCCAGCCGGTCCAGCGCGGCCTCGGCGGCTGACCGGGGCAGCCCGACCAGGTTCGGCATCGGCACCCGGGCCTGAGTGGTCGGTGCCCTGGTGCTCGGCGAGGTCGGCGGTGCGCTGGTCGGCGGCTCCGCACTCGGCGAGGGCAGCGGCGACCGTGGGGTGGCCTCCGGTCCGGTTCGGGCGACCAGCCACAGGCCGAGACCCAGCACAGCGAAGGCGGCCAGTGCCACCGAGGCCACCACGATCGGCATCCACCATCGTCGATCACCCTGGTCCTCGACGTACCACTCGGCCGGCGCGGCCTCCGCGTCGTGGGCGGACCTCGGCGGGGGTACCTCCGCCCGACCCGACCAGGCGGTGGTCGCCGGTCGTACCCGCGTGGGTTCCCTGGGCGGCCCGGCCGGGGTGTCCGGACGTCCGTCCGGCGGCCGGCCACCCGACGGTGCGACGCCTCCCGGCCGACCCTCGGGCGTCTTTCCGGTCCACGGTTCCTGGCGGTCGTCGCTCATGGCACGTCCTTCGCGGCCAAGCGGACATCAGGCCCGCTACCGTCCAAACTACTCTCTTAACGGCGATCAACTGCGAATCATCAACAACCGCCCAGGCTGTCATCCGGTTCGGTTGCCCCACCGGCGGCGCCCGCCGGCCAGTTCCGGCGTACGACCCCGCCCTCCCGCCCTCTCCGGCCCCGCGCCACCGGTCGCCGGAAAACCAGCGGGGCGCTACGCTGCCCGGCATGGCCGTACGGGGCTGGGGAGGAACGCTGGCGACCGCCGTCGGCATCGCTGCCGCCGTGGGCGCCGCCCAACTCGGCTTCGGCTACGGGCTGGGCATCGTCACCTGGACGCCTCCGGACACCGCTGCCGGCGGGTTGCCCGACCCGGTCTGGACGGCGGGCCTGGCCTGGGCCACCTGGATCGCGGCCACCTCGACCGTCGCCGGGGCGGTGGGCGCACAGCGCCTCACCCGGCGGTCCACCAGCGGCGCTCACGCCCGGAGCCGTCCGAGCGGGATCCCTTCCGCCCTGGCGGCGGCCCTCGGCGCGCTGGTGACCGTGCTGCTCGTGGCGGTACCGGCCGGCGCGGCGAACCCGACCGACAGCACCGAGCCGCAGAGCGTGGCCGCCGCGTACGCCGGGGCGGGCGTGGTGGTCGGAGTCCTCTTCGCGGTCTGGGCCCTGCGGTCACCGGCAGCGGCGGCCAACATAGTCGCCAGCGTCGGTTGGCTCTGGTTGCTCGCAGTGGTCGCGGTCGTCGACGCGGTGCTCGCCGGTCGGGGGACGACCAGTGCCGGACTCGGGGTCTGGCAGCTCTCCGCCGACCGTCCCGCGTACTGGCTCGGTGACTTCTACTGGCCGACGGCGGTGTTGTCGCTCGGCTCGGCCCTGGTCGTTGGAGCGTTGGCGGCGCGCCGGGCCGCCCGCTCGACGCACCTGCGGGTCGGGGCCGCCGTCTCCGGAACGGCGGGGCCGCTCCTGGTCGCCGTTGCCTTTCTGCTGACGGTGCCCCGACTGGTCCAGATCGACGCCGAGCAACTCTCCGCGCAACTCGTCGCGGCGTACGCGGTGGTCGCCGGAGTTGCCGGCTCGGCCCTGGTCAGCGCCCTGGCCCAGCGCCGGGAGGCGAAGACCGTGCCGGGCAGTCCGGAGGTCACCACCGCGACGGCCGACGCGGAACAGACCGCCGCGAACGCCCATGCCGATGCCGACGCCGCCACCCCGGCGGCCGCACCGGCTCTGCCGGCACCGACCGGAGAGCCGGCCCCGGCGGGGGAAGCGGTGCCTACGGGAGAAGCAGTGCCGGCGGAAGAAGCAGTGCCGGCGGAAGAAGCGGTGCCGGCGGGAGAAGCAGTGCCGGCGGGAGAAGCGGTGGTGCTGGAGGCGGCACCCCTGGAGTCGGATACCGGCGCGTCGCGTCGTCCTGCCACCAGGTCTACGCCGAGAGTGCCCCGCCCCCGCCGCGCGAAGCCGCCTGTCGACCCGGGCCCCGGACCAGCCGAATCGGCCACCAAAGGGGGCGTGGCCCCCGGCGGGCCCACCCCGGATACCGCCGAACCGGACGGGGCAGTCGGAACCCCGTCCGCCGACGGACCGGCTTCCGAACCCCGGCCCCGGGGCCGCGCCGCGTCCCGACGCCCCCGCGACTGACGGCCAGCCAGCCGCCCCGCGCGGGCTGGTGGCCCCGCGACTGGCCGGCCGTCCCGGGCCGCCGGCCGTCCCGGCGGCCCGGCGGCCCGGCGGCCCGGCGGCCCGGCGGCCCGGCGGCCCGGCGGCCCGGCGGCCCGGCGGCCCGGCGGCCTCAGTCGACCGGCCAGGTGTGCACCGGCTCGTTGGTGTGTTGCAGCTCGGCGTAGCGCCGCACCATGTGCTGCAACGCCGCGTCGCGGTCCATGCCCCGGTGCCGCTGGGCCGCCCAGACCGTCTCGGTCTGCCAGACCGCACCGTTGCGGCCGGTACGGCAGCGCTGCTCGATGATGCCGAGCAGCCGGTCGCGTTCGGCCGGGTCGACGCCGAACCGGTCCAGTCCGGTAGCCGCCTTCGGCAGCAGCACGTCGAGCACCAACTGGCCGACCGGCACCTCACCCAGCCGGGGCCAGTGCAGCACCGCGCCCAGGCCACGCCGGGCGGCGGCGTGGAAGTTCTCCTCGGCAGAACTGAAGGTGAGCTGGCTCCAGATCGGGCGGTCGGACTCGGCGAGCCCCCGGGCGAGCCCGAAGTAGAAGGCGGCATTGGCCAGCATGTCCACCACCGTCGGACCGGCGGGCAGCACCCGGTTCTCCACCCGTAGGTGTGGCCGGCCGTCCATGATGTCGTACACCGGGCGGTTCCAGCGGTAGACGGTGCCGTTGTGCAGCCGCAGCTCGCTCAGCTCGGGGACGCCACCGGCGTGCAGCACGTCGACCGGGTCCTCGTCGTCGCAGATGGGCAGCAGGGGCGGAAAGTAGCGGACGTTCTCCTCGAACAGGTCGAAGATCGAGGTCACCCACCGCTCGCCGAACCACACCCGCGGGCGTACCCCCTGGGCCTTGAGTTCGTCCGGCCGGGTGTCGGTGGCCTGCTCGAAGAGGGCGATCCGGGTCTCCGCCCAGAGTTGGCGGCCGTACAGGTACGGCGAGTTCGCCCCGACGGCGACCTGGACGCCCGCGATGGCCTGGGAGGCGTTCCAGTAGTCGGCGAAGCTGTCCGGGGCGACCTGGAGATGGAACTGAAGGCTGGTGCAGGCCGCTTCCGGGGCGATCGAGTCGGTGTGCGTCTGCAACCGTTCCACGCCCCGGATGTCGAGTTCGATGTCCTCGCCCCGGGCCCCCACGATCTGGTCGTTGAGCACCCGGTAGCGCTCGTCCTTGGAGAGGTTGTCGGCGATCAGGTGCTCATCGGTGAGGGTGGGCAGGATGCCGACCATGACGATGGTGGCGTCGGACCGCGCCGCCCGTTCCCCGGCCCGGGACAGACTGCCGCGCAGGTCCTGCTCGTACTCGGTGAAGCCCCGGCCGCCGATCAGCCGGGGTTTGGCGTTCAGTTCCAGGTTGAACCTGCCCAGCTCGGTCTGGAACAGCGGGTCGGCGATGTCGGCGAGGATCTCGTCGTTGCGCATCGCCGGTTCGGCCGCCGCGTCGACCAGGTTGAGTTCGATCTCCAGCCCCGTCATCGGGCGGTCCGCGTCGAAGCCGAAGTCGTCGAGCATCAGCGCGAAGACGTCCAGACATCGCCGGACCTTCTGCCGGTAGCGGACCCGGTCCTCTCGGGAGAAGGCGCCCTGCACGACGTCTCTGCCCATCTGTCCTCCCGGCGCGAGGCGCGGTCGGCGCGGCCCGGGGGACCGGCGACGGCGCGTTGTGGTCTTCCACGTTAGGAGCACCGCCCGCGTCGGGGCCAGAGGTCGTGGCCCGTGGTCGACACAGGTCACGCCCACGGCCCCGACGGGAAGGCGCCTGCCGTATCCCTACCCG
Organism: Micromonospora pallida; assembly: GCF_900090325.1. Taxonomy (NCBI): domain Bacteria; kingdom Bacillati; phylum Actinomycetota; class Actinomycetes; order Micromonosporales; family Micromonosporaceae; genus Micromonospora; species Micromonospora pallida. The sequence continues at coordinate 5,915,938 of NZ_FMHW01000002.1, forward strand.
GTCGTGGTCCGTACGGCACAGGACGAGCAACGAGCAACCCGTGACAAATCGCACCCGCCCCGCCGCATCCGATCCATCCCTCCGGTACGACCACCCTACATTCTATTCAAGAACATAGATTTGCCGAGAACTGTGGAGATACGTCACAGGCACGCTCTGCCCACCTTCGTGCGACGAGTGGAACCCGACCCACTTGTGACCCTGGTCCAGCATGGTGGTGCCCAGGCGACGAAGCGACCACCCTTGCCCGCCCGACGGGCGCCGACGGCGGGGGTGTCGACCCGAGCACCCGACATGGAGGCAAGTTAATTGCGCTAGCAGATATCCACTCAACAAAATTCCCAACATCAATGACTGATAGGATGCCCGAGTGACCAAGAACGTCATGGACGACCCTCGAATCACCGCTGTCGGCCTGCTCGTCGAGGCACATGCCGGCCTGTTGGCCCGATTCGCCACCCAGTACGAGGAGAACGGCCTCTCCGCCGTCGAGTTCGAAGTGCTCACCCGACTCGCCCGGTCCCCCGCCAACCAACTGCGAATGACCGACCTGGCCGCGCAGACCTCGCTCTCCACCAGCGGCGTGACCCGGGTGGTGGATCGGATGGAGCGGGACGGGTTGGTCTGCCGCCGCGCCTGCGCCTCCGACCGCCGCAGTTCGTACGCGGTGGTCACCCGGTCCGGGCTGGACCGGCTCAACAAGACCCTGCCCGGCCACCTGATGATCATCGATCAGTGGTTCACCGGCCAGCTCGAGCCAGCCGAGTTGGCGGCGCTGCTGCACGCCCTCCGCAAGGTTCGCGACGCGGTTCACCCAGGGGCCACCGCAGGCAGCCAGGATTCCGCACCAGACGACGCGGCACCGATGAAACCGGAACAGCCCGCCATTCATGCCGGGCGGCGGTGATCGGAACGCGCCGGATCGTACGGCCAGTGTCATCGGGGGACAGGCACCGGCAGAACGACCGGCAGAAGTGACCGACACCCGCCATCATCCCGGAGAAAATGGACAACGGCTTCCAATGGCCACCGCTAACCTTCCCTTTCAGCGGGGACACCGGGGGGTGACGGCGCGAGCGATGAGCGAGGGGTAGCACCACAAAGGGGGCTTCTTCGCTCGCGCCTTCCCGGAGGCCGTACCGACGGAACCGCACTGACCGAACCGAACCGCACTGACCGAACCGCACCGGCCGTGCCGCGCTTACCGACACACCGGCCGTGCCACACCACCGGAACCGCGCCGACGGAACTGCCGCCCGCGCGGCCAGCCAACCGGCACTCCGCTCAGGACCGGGCCGCCGTCAGGGCGTAGAGCAGGGTCTCCTCCTGCGGCAACAGCCGGATCCCGTTCTTCCGGCAGGCCTGGTCCAGTTGGTCGAGCAGCGCGACGTCCCCGGTGCTCGCAGCCAGCCCGACCAGCGCCTCCACGGCACTGCGCCGACCCCGTCCGACCGCCTCCGCCGCCGCCGCGAACCACTCCGCCGCCCACTCCCGGTCACCCCGGTTCAGCGCGATGGTCGCCTCCAGGAGCGCACAGCAGCCGTCCTCCACGTGTTCCGGAACCCACTGCGCCGGTACGGTCGCCCGCAACTCCGCCAGCACCTCACCCGCCTCGACCAACCGGCCGTCCTGGGCGAGCGCCAGGCCCACCGTACCGAGGACCCGGCGGCGGTACCCCGACTCACCGAGTTCGGCGAGCGCCGCCACCGTCCACCGCCCGTGCTCGACCGCGTCGGCGTACCGACCCTCCAGGCGGATCACCTCGGCCAGGTCCCCCCGGGCCAGCACCCGAATCCGTTGTTCCCCGCACCGACCCGCCAGCCGGTCGACCGCGGCCAGCCGCCGCCGCGCCGCACCCAGGTCGCCGGCCCGGACGTCGTGCCAGGCCAGGCTGCGCTGGGCGACCGCCATGTCGCGTACCCGGTCGTGCCGTCGGGCCACCGCCAGCATGGCCTCCGCCTGCTCGCGGGCCTCGTCGTTCGCGCCGGCACAGATCAGGAGCGTGCAGAGTACGCCGTACGCGTCGAGTTCCCCCGCGACGTCCCCGAGGCGTCGGAAGACGGCGAGCGCGTCCCGGACCGCCGGGACGTCCACCGGGCCCACGCCGTGCACCGTGGTGAGCCGGGCCAGCCCGAGCGCCGCCGACGCCCGCACCGCCGGGTCGGCGTCGGCGGTACGCGGATCAGCCAGGAGCCGGCGCAGCCACTGCCGGCCGGCCTCGTCCCGCCCGCGCAGCCGTAACCAGCGGGACAGCCCCGCCGCCAGGCGGAGGGCGGTGTGCGGGTCGTCGCCCGAAGCGTGGGTGAGGGCGGCCACGATGTCACTGGTCAGCTCGTCGAGCCGGTGCAGGGCGCCGATCATACGGGTGCCGGTCAGCTCGGGCTCGGTACGGTTCACCAACCGCAGGACGATCTGGGCGTGCCGGCGTCGGACCCGGGTCTCCTCGCCGGCCGCGACCAGTTGCTCGGTGGCGAAGTCCCGCACCGCGTCGAGCAGCCGGAACCGGAACGATCCGGCGCCCCGGACGCTCAACAGCCCGAGTTCGAGAAACCGGTCCAGCAGCGGTACCGGATCGGCGGGTCCCGCCGTCCCGTCCCCGGCAAGCATCTCCTCGGCCAGCCCCACGGACCACCGGTTGCGGAACGCGGCAAGGCGGCGCAGGGCCGCCTGCTCGTCCGGCGCGAGCAGACGGTAGCTGGCGGCGACCGCCTCCCGCAGGGTCACCGCGACCGCCTCCCCCGGGGGCGGCGGCGCGGCCAGGTCGAGAACCCGGTCACCGTACCGGTCCAGCAGCTCGTTGAGGTCGAGGATCCGGCCCCGGGCCGCCATCAGCTCGATGGCCAACGGCAGCCCGCCGAGGCGACGGACCAGCGCGGCGAGGGCTGGCAGTTCCTCCGGGGTCGGCGGCTCCCGGCGTACCTGGGCCAGCCGGTCGGTGAAAAGCCGCACCGCCGGGTGGTCGGCCAGCGCCCGTGGATCCGGCCCGGCCTTGTCGTCCGGCGGCACGTCGAGTGGGGGCACCGGCCAGACCCGCTCACCGGGCAGGCCGACCGGGTGCCGGCCGGTGGTCAGCACCCGCAGCTCGGGCAGGACCCGGACCAGCCGGTCCAGGGCTTCGGCCACCGCCTCTGGCGCCCGCTCCACGGCGTCGACGAGGAGCAGCGTCGGAACACCGGTGAGCCGGGCGACGAGTTCGGCCGGACCGGTGACGCCGAATACCGCCGCCGCCGCGGAGAGCACGCAACTGGCGTCGGAGCCCTCACCGACCAGGACACCGGCGATGCCGCCGGGGTACTGGTCGGCCACCTGGCGGGTGACCGCCAGGGCGAGCGCCGACTTCCCGACGCCGGCCAGTCCCACCAGACTGACCACGGGGGTGCCCCGGTCCCGGCCGAGCAGTCTGGTCAGCTCGGCGAGGTCGTGATCCCGACCGATCAGGTCGACCGGGGGTGGCAGGTCCACCGACAGTTCGCCGAGCGGGTCGGTCTCCTCCATGCCGGAGCGGGCGACCGGCACGGAGGTCGTCGGGGACGCCACGGTGGCTGGCGCGATCCCGCCGGGCGTTGTCGTGCCGGGCGCCACCGTGGCCGGCGAGGCCACAGCGGCTGCTCCCACGGGCGGTTCGGCCGTCACCCGGCGGCGGGCGGCGGTCAGGAAGGCTGCCCGGTCCGCGTCGCCCAGCCGCAGTGCGTCGGCGAGCAGGTCCACGGTGGTCCGTTGCGGTCGGGACGACCGACCCCGCTCCAGGTCACGGACGGTCCGCACGCCGATACCGGCCCGGGTCGCCAGTTCGGCCTGGGTGAGGCCAACGGCGAGCCGGTGCCCGCGCAGCAGGGCCGGCAGGGCCGGGCCACTGTCCGAACTCCGCGAACGACGTTGATCGGGAGTCATGGGCAGGAAGCGTACGGACAGGGTCCGACGTTCGGCAGCCAAGCGTCGTCCTGCCGACGCGACGGTGCGGGATATCCGACAGTGGGCGTCACCCGGGCCAGCGGAGGTGCCGGTTCGACCAGGTGTCGATCAAGGAGCCACGACCGCACAGAATCTTCCCGCGTGGTGATCGACAACCGGACGGACCGCAGCGTACCGGTCCGGTTCAAAGGTCCGCCGTGGACGGTGCCCGAGACCTCGTCACATGCCCAGGTCGCGGGCGATGATCATCCGCTGGACCTCGCTGGTGCCCTCGCCGATTTCCAGGATCTTGCTGTCCCGCCAGAACCGGGCGACCGGGTATTCGTTCATGAATCCGTACCCGCCGTGGATCTGGGTGGCCTCCCGGGCGTTGTCCACCGCCACGGTGCTGGCGTGCAGCTTGGCGATGGCCGCCTGGCGCTTGAACGGTTCACCGGCGGTCATCCGCGCCGCCGCGTCGTAGTACGCCAGCCGGGCGGTGTGCGCCTTCATCTCCATGTCGGCGATCTTGAACTGGATCGCCTGGTAGTTGCCGATCGGCTGGCCGAACGCGTGGCGCTCCCGCGCGTACTTGACCGACTCGTCGACGCAGCCCTGGGCGAGGCCGACGGCGAGCGCGGCGATGGCGATCCGCCCCTCGTCCAGGATCCGCAGGAACTGGGCGAAGCCCCGGCCCTGCTCGCCGAGCAGGTTCTCCGCCGGCACCCGACAGTCGTCGAAGGTCAGTTCGTGGGTGTCCGAGGCGTTCCAGCCGACCTTGGAGTACCCGGGCGCGACGGTGAACCCGGGCGTGCCGGACGGGACGATGATCGTCGACAGCTCCTTCGAGCCGTCCGGTCGGGTGCCGGTGACCGCGGTGACGGTAACCAGCACGGTGATGTCGGTGCCCGAGTTGGTGATGAACGCCTTCGAGCCGTTGATCACCCACTCGTTGGTGGCCTCGTCCAGCACCGCCCGGGTCTGGGTGCCCCCGGCGTCCGAGCCGAAGCCCGGCTCGGTCAGGCCGAAGCCGGCCAGCGCCTCGCCGCTGAGCAGCTTCGGCAGCCACTTCCGCTTCTGCTCCTCGGTGCCGAACCGGTAGATCGGCATCGCGCCGAGCGAAACCGCCGCCTCCAGGGTGATCGCCACGCTCGAGTCGACCCGGGCCAGCTCCTCCAGGGCGAGGCAGAGTGCGAAGTAGTCGCCCCCCATGCCGCCGTAATCCTCGGGGAAGGGGAGCCCGAACAGCCCCATCTTGCCCATCTGGCGGATCACCTCGTACGGGAAGGTGTGCCGCTCGTAGTGTTCGGCGATGACCGGCGCGACCACGTCCCGGGCGAAGTCCCGGACGCTTTCCCGTAGCGCCTCTTGCTCCTCGGTGAGCCGGAAGTCCATGGGTTCCTCCTGAATGGACGGGCTGCCGCCGGACGCTCGTGACGCCGGGTGCAGCGGAGTCGTACCGACCGGCGTACCGGCGTCAGACCGGGGTGACGCCGTGCCGACGCCGGGAGAAGTGCCGCTCCTTGCTCCGCGCGGCGGTGAACCGGCGGACCAGCTCGGCCCGCAGTTCGTGCGGCTCCACGATCGCGTCGATCACCAGTTCGCTGGCGAGCCGGACGACATCGATGTCCCGCTCGTACTCCTCGCGCTTCGCGGCGACGAAGGCGGCCCGCTCGGTCTCGTCCTCGATAGCGGCGATCTTGTTGGCGTAGACCGCGTTCACGGCAGCCTCCGCGCCCATCACCGCGATCTTCGCGGTGGGCAAAGCGATCGTCGCGTCCGGCTCGAATCCGGGACCGGCCATCGCGTAGAGGCCCGCGCCGTACGCCTTGCGCACCACCACGCAGATCTTCGGTACGGTCGCCTCGGAGATCGCCGTGATCATCTTCGCGCCGTGCCGGATGATGCCCTGCTTCTCCACCGCACTGCCGACCATGAACCCGGGCACGTCGGAGAGGAAGAGCAGCGGCACGTTGAACGCGTCGCAGAGCTGCACGAACCGGGTCGCCTTGTCGGCCGAGTCGACGAAGAGCACTCCGCCCTTGAACATCGAGTTGTTGCCGACGACCCCGACGACCTCGCCGTTCAGCCGGCCGAAGCCGATGGTCAGCTCCCTGGCCCAGAGCGCCTGGATCTCGAAGAAGGAGCCGTCGTCGAGCAGACCCTTGACGTACCGGCGCATGTCGAACGCCTGCCGCTCGCTCGCCGGCACGAGCGCGGCCAGGTCGACCTTGGCGGACGCCTCGACGGCGGGTGCGGCCGGCGGGCGCTGCGTCCAGTTCGCCGGCAGGTACGACAGGTAGCGCTTGACCACGTCGAGCGCCTCGGCCTCGTTCTTGCAGAGGAAGTGCCCGACGCCGGACTCGGCGCAGTGCACCTTGGCCCCGCCCATCGCCTCCAGCGTGGTCTTCTCCCCGGTGACCATCTCGACCATCCGGTCGGAGCCGAGGTACATGCTGGCGTTGCCCTCGACCATCGCGACCACGTCGCAGAACGCCGGGATGTACGCCCCACCGGCGGCGCTCGGCCCGAACAGCGCGCAGACCTGCGGAATGGCGCCGGAGGCCCGGACCTGGTTCCAGAAGATCTTGCCGGCGCCCCGCCGGCCGGGGAAGAGGTCGACCTGGTCGGTGATCCGCGCGCCGGCCGAGTCGACCAGGTACACCATGGGCACGCTGGTCTCGTACGCCCGCTCGATGATCCGGATGATCTTCTCGACGGTACGCGCGCCCCAGCTTCCGGCCTTGACCGTGGAGTCGTTCGCCATCAGGCAGACCTGCCGGCCGTCGATCGTGGCGGTGCCGGTGACCACGCCGTCCGCCGGCAGTCCCTCGGCCAGCGCGTTGGCGTACAGCCCGTCCTCGACGAAGGACCCCTCGTCCACCAGGAGCGCGACCCGCTCCCGGGCGAAGAGCTTGCCCTTGGCCGCGTTGGCCGCGTGGTACTTGTCCGCGCCGCCGGCCCGGGCCCGCTTGCGGAGCTGCTCCAGTGCCTCACCGTCGAGCGTCACGCCGACTCCCTAGCCGCGTCTCGGCCCCCACGGGCCACCCACCTGAACGATCGTTAGGCTACCCCACCCCCACGCCTTTCCCCACCCTTCCCGTTTCCACCGGGATTGATCGAGAAGTTCGCGTCAGCCCGAAGCGCGAACGCTGACGCGAACTTCTTGATCACCGCAGCAAGGCGGGGGTCAGGGGGTGGGGAGGGGAGTCAGGCGGGTACGGGGGCCGGCGCGGAGGACGCCGGAGGGAAGCTGACGACCGACCAGACGCTCCGCCAACTCCGCCACCTCCAGCAGGGCGTCCAGGTCGATGCCCGTGTCGATGCCCATGTCGTGCAGCATGTGCACCGCCTCCTCGGTGGCCAGGTTGCCGCTGGCCCCCGGCGCGTACGGGCAACCGCCCAGACCGCCGACGCTGGTGTCGAACTCGGTGACCCCGAGGTCCAGCGCGGTCAGCATGTTCGCCAGCGCCGTCCCTCGGGTGTTGTGGAAGTGCAGCAGCACCGGGATGTGCGCGTGGCGGTCCCGTACCTCGGTCAGCAGTTCGCGGACCCGGCGCGGGGTCGCCATGCCCGTGGTGTCGCCGAAGGCCACCCGGTCGGCGCCGTCGGCGACCACCCGGTCGATGATGGCGGCGACCCGGCGCGGGTCGACGTCCCCCTCGTACGGGCAGCCGAAGCTGGTCGCGACGACCACCTCGGCCTGCGCCCCGGCCCCGTGCAGCAGGTCGATCAGCTCGGCGATGTCGTCCAGCGACTCGCCCGTGGAGCGGTTGACGTTGCGCCGGTTGTGCGTGTCGCTCACCGACACGACCACCTCGATCTCGCCGAACCCGGCGTCGAGGGCGCGCTGCGCGCCCCGGCTGTTCGGCACCAGGGCGGAGTAGCGCACCCCGGGTGCCCGCGCCACCCGCTGCCACACCTCGTCGGCGTCGGCCATCTGCGGGATCGCTTTCGGGTGTACGAACGAGACCGCCTCGATCCGCCGTACGCCGGTGCTGGAGAGGGCGTCGAGCAGCCGCACCTTGGCGTCGGTCGGAATCGGCTCCTCGTTCTGGAGCCCGTCGCGCGGCCCGACCTCGCGGATCGACACGAAGTCTGGCATCTGGCTCATCGGTCACCTCACTGTGACGTGGGTCGGCGGACCGGTTCCGCCGCCCGCTGCGCTGCTGCACCGGTGGGTCGTCCGGAGACCGGACGGCGGTGTCGCCTCCAGGGAAGCAGAGCGGCGGGGGCGGATGCCAGTGGGACACGGTCGGTTACCGACACGGCCCGGAACGTCAGCGTCGGGCGGCTCCCTCCCGGCACTCCGCGACACACCGCAGCACGACCGCGAGTATGCCGGCGCAGGTCGCCGCGTCCTGCCGGCCCATCAGCACGGCCACCATGCCCGCTGCGTCAACGCAGAGCGCCACCCTCCGCAGCATCCGAACCGCGCGCCGCCCGTCGTCCGACTGACCGGTGCCACTGCCCTCCATCGACTTCCTCTTCCTCCCCGGATCGACAGCCGTCGGATCCCGGCGGCTGCTGCACCCGCACCCGTTGGTGCGCGAGAGGGACAACGAGCGGCCGGGACGGCCCGTCCGGCGTTCTGGCCGGGTTGCGCTGCCGCACCCCGGCCAGCGAAGGTGGCCCCATTCGAGCGCCCCCGCCCCGCCGTACCCCGTCCGTCGCGCCGCGCCCTGCTCTCCGTGGGCGCGGCGGCGGGGTGGAGGCCGGGGGCGGGTTTGGACTGTCGGGTTCCGCTGGCGGTCCTACCCGGACAGTCGCCCGGCCAGAAACTGACCGATGGCGCAGCGCCACGCCCCCAGCCGTCGAGCGGAGACGGTAGAAATACGGGTCCGAGCCACGAGCGTCTTGGGAAGAGGGCCGACTTGACCATCGACAACGATGCGGCGTCGCGGTTCCAGGGGCGGACCCGGCGACGGCTCGTCCCACGTGAGCAGCTAGCGGCGGACTACCTGACCGTCTACGGCTCCGTCGCGGTCGCGGAGTACGCGCTGGCGGTGCGGGACGTCGTCGAGGGCTGCCCCGGGATCGGGCCGGTCGACACCTGGCGCAGGCTGGCGAACCGGATCTGCCGCGACAACCCGTACCGGAACCGGGACAAGTGGCGCCGGGACCTCTCCCGGCACTTCACCACGGAGTCGAAGGGACCGCCGTGGCGGACCGTGGTGCTGGTGGTGGAACACACGCTGCCCCAGCCGGAACGGGCAGCCGCCCTGGACCGGTTCGCGGACCTCCACGAGGCGGCCCGGGGCGAGCGGCCTCCGATGGGCGAGCCGCCCCGGCCCACCGGCGACGACGCCACGGCGACGGGCCAGGACACCTCGGGCAGCGCGCCCCTCCAACGGGTGTTGACCCGACTACGCCACGAGAACGTCATGCTCCGCCGCCAGCTCGCCGCCACCCGGGAACGGCTCGCGGCCAGCGAGGCCGAGAACGGTCGCCTGCGGGCGGCCCTCGACGGCCCGGCACACCGTGGGCCCGGCGGCGGGCAGCCGTCGGACGGGTCGTCCCGCCCTTCGGAGCAGCAACGCGGGATTCGTAACGACGGGCACTTCCCGCCGCTGGTGCCGCCGGCCGGGCGGACTGTTCCAGCCGGTCAGCGGGGCGCCGCTCGCCCAGCGGCCGGGCACCGGCCGGACATCGTGACTCTGGGACGGCCGGGGACGACGGGGCACGAGGCGACCTGGTGGGTCGAGGGGATCTGGCACCGGTCCGACGCGGAACCGGCAGTGGGCCAGCCCGGGCGTACGCAGGGCGTGCCGGGGCGGTTTCCCGCACCGGCCACACCCGGGCAGCCACCGGCCACACCCGGGCGGCCGTCCACCTGACCGGGCCGACCATCGCGCCCGGCCAGGTGGGCAGTAGCGTCGGCCGGGCTGGTCAGCGCATGCGGCCGACGATGCCGGTGTCGTAGTCGCCGGAGACGAACTCGGCGTTCTCCAGCAGTTCGGCGAAGAAGGGCAGGTTGCACTTCGGGCCGACGACCTCGAAGCCGGCCACCGCGGCACGCGCCCGGCCGATCGCCTCGGCCCGGTCCGCACCGAAGACGATCAGCTTCGCCATCAGCGAGTCGTAGAACGGCGTGACCGTGTTGCCGGCAACGTAGCCGGAGTCGACCCGTACGCCCTCACCGGTCGGCTCGGTCCAGATGCTGACCGTGCCCGGACCGGGCAGGAATCGCTTCGGGTCCTCGGCGTTGATCCGCAGCTCGATGGCGTGCCCGCGCGGCGTGAGCGCGTCCGGGTCGAAGGTCGGCGCGAGGCCGGCGGCGACGCGGAGCTGCTCCTCGACCAGGTCGACGCCGTAGACCAGCTCGGTGACCGGATGCTCGACCTGGAGCCGGGTGTTCATCTCCAAAAAGAAGAACTCGTTCGTAGCGGGATCCAGGAGGCACTCAACCGTGCCCGCGTTGCGGTAGCCGACCGCCTCGCCGGCCCGAACCGCTGCGGCGAGGAACCGTTCCCGCAGCTCCGGGAAGACCGCCGGGGACGGCGACTCCTCGACCAGCTTCTGGTTGCGTCGCTGTACCGAGCACTCCCGCTCGCCGAGGGCGACCACCCGACCGTCGGCCAGGCCGAGGATCTGCACCTCCACGTGGCGGACCCGGGGGAAGTACCGCTCGATGAGCACCGAGCCGTCGCCGAACATCCGCTCGGCGAAGCCGCGCACCTTGTCGTACTCGGTGCGCAGCGCGGCCTCGTCGGCCGCCACGCCCATGCCCATGCCACCGCCGCCGGCTGCGGCCTTGACCATCACCGGGTAGCCGATCTCCGCCGCCGCGGCCACCGCCGCGTCGAGGTCGGCCGCCGGGTCGGTGGTGCCGGGCGCGACCGGCACGCCGGCCGCCGCCATCAGGTTCCGGGCGTTGATCTTGTCGCCCATCGCGGTGATCGCGTCCGCGCCGGGCCCGACCCAGATCAGCCCGTTCGCCTCGACGGTACGGGCGAAGTCGGCGTTCTCCGACAGGAAGCCGTAGCCGGGGTGGATCGCCTGGGCACCGGTGGACTTGGCCGCGGCGATGATCGCCTCGGCGTTGCGGTAGCTCTGGGCCGGGTTGGCCGGTCCCACGCACACCGCCTCGTCCGCCTCGGTGACGAACGGGAGCCCCGCGTCGGCCTCCGAGTGGACCGCCACCGTCCGGATCCCGAGCCGCTTCGCGGTACGGATGATCCGGCGGGCGATCTCACCGCGGTTGGCGACCAGCAGCGACTCGATCATGTTCCCTCCAACGTCCTGGGGTGGTGGACGATGTCAGGAAACCACGCTTCGACCGTCTTCTACGAGTCGGTCCGCGCGAGCAGGGCACCGAGCGTCGCACCGCGCAACAGCTCGGCCCGACGAAGCCGGTCCACCTCGCCGCCGAGGAAGGGCGTCGAGTTCATCAGACCGAACGCGGCGTGAGCGAGCACCCGGGCCTCCCCGTCGGGCAGGCCGGGGTGGAGCACGGTCAGCACGTTCACCCATTCCTCGACGTAGAGGCGCTGCAACCGGCGGATCGTCCGCCGGGGCTCGTCCGGGAGGCGGTCCAGCTCGTTCAGGTGCAGCGCGATCACCGCCGGATGGGCCAGCGCGAAGTCGACGTGGAAGTCGATCAACGACTCCAGTACGGCACGCGGGTCGTCGGACTGCCCGGCGGCCCGTTCCCGGCCGCCCGCGAGCAGCCCCTCGCTGACCGGGATCAGGGCCGCGGCCAGCATCGCCTCCTTGTTGGCGAAGTGGTGGTAGAGAGCCGGCCCGGTCACCCCGGCCGCCGCCCCGATGTTGTCCATCGAGACGCCGTGGTAACCCCGGGCGGCGAAGAGACCAACCGCGATGTCCAGGATCTCGTCCCGGCGGGACCGTCGCCGGCCCGTGCCCGTCGTACCGTTCGTCCCGCCCTGTGCCGCCTGTTGCTCCACCGTCACCCGGCAAGCGTAATCCGATGTCAACCGCCCCGCGCCGGGCGGCTTGTCGTCACGGGTTGAGGCCGCCGGGCTGGTCGCCCCGGACGACGGGAGCCCGGACCAGGTTGCCCCACTCGGTCCACGAGCCGTCGTAGTTGCGCACCTGCGGATAGCCGAGCAGGTGCCGCAGCACGAACCAGGTGTGGCTGGATCGCTCGCCGATCCGGCAGTACGCGATCACGTCGTCGTCCGCGCTCAGCCCGAGCTGGTCGGCGTAGATCGTGCGCAGTTCCTCGGCCGAGCGGAACGTCCCGTCCTCGTTCGCCGCCGACTTCCACGGCTTGCTCACCGCGCCGGGGATGTGTCCGCCACGCAGCGCGCCCTCCTGCGGGTAGTCCGGCATGTGCAGCATCTCGCCGGTGTACTCGCCCGGGGACCGGACGTCGACCAGCGGCCGACCGGCCGCCACGTGCGCCATCACCTGCTCGCGGAACGCCCGGACCGGCGCGTCGTTCCGGGTGGGCACCGGGTACTCGGCGCGCGGACGGGTGACCTTCTCCCTGGTCAGCTCCCGCCCCTCGGCGATCCACTTCTGCCGGCCGCCGTCGAGCAGCCGGACGTCGCGGTGGCCGAAGAGGGAGAAGACCCAGAGGGCGTACGCGGCCCACCAGTTGAAGTTGTCCCCGTAGAAGACAACCGTGTCGTCCCGGCCGATGCCCTTGGCCGCACACAGCTCGGCGAAGCTCCTGGCGTCGAGGTAGTCCCGGGTGACCTGGTCGTTCAGCTCCAGATGCCAGTCGACCTTGACCGCACCGGGGAGGTGGCCGGTGTCGTAGAGGAGCACATCCTCGTCGGACTCCACCACGACCAGGCCCTCGGCGCCGAGGTGCTCGGCGAGCCACTCGGTGGTGACGAGACGCTGCGGGTCGGCGTACGACTGGAGACGGGGGTTCGGGTCGTTCGGCACAGCCATGAGCCCCAAAATACGCCCGATCCGGGCATCTGGCGCGGGAACGCACCCGCGCACGCGCCAGTTCGGGCGCGACCGGATCCACGCGTACGGTGCGCCAGGTTCAAGGCGCGCCGGGGATCCGCGCGTACGGGCACCAGGCTCAGGCGCGCCGGTGCACCAGCCGCCCGGCGACCACGGTGGCGACGCACCGGCCGTCGTCGGCCAGGACGGCCAGGTCGGCCCGGCCGCCCGGGGCCAGCGTCACCGGTCCGGGGGCGGTCAGCACGGCCACCTCGCTCCGGTCCAGCACGGCTCGCAGACCGGGCTCGTCGAGGTGGGTGGCGAGCACGGCGGTCGCCCCGAGCTGAAACAGCGCGTGCACCCGCTCGCGGGGCGTCGGAGCCGGTGGGAGCGGCCCGTCGTGCACCCGCCCCGGACCGAGCGTGCCGGCCCACCGCCGTACCCGCGCCCCCGGGTACGCCCCGAGTAGGTCGTCGAGCGGCCCGACGGCGGCGATCCGGTCCCCGGTCACCACCACGGCCCACCCCGCCGCCGGTTCGCCGTCGGGTTCGTGGCGCAGCAGGGTAGCCGCGTGGACGGTGGTCGCCATGGCCTCAGTCCGAGATCGGGCCGAGCTGCGGCCGCTTCGCGGTGACGAGGTCACCCGAGGACCGGCCGGTCAACCGCCGCTTGATCCACGGCGCCAGGTGCCGGCCAGCCCAGCGCAGGTCGGCCGCGCGGGCGGCCAGCCACGGCGTCGGCTCCGGGTGGGGCGGGACGAGCAGCCACTCCTCGTCGCAGCCGACCCCGAGCGCGGTCAGCACCTGCCCGGCCACCCGCCGGTGCCCGGCCTCCGACAGGTGCAACCGGTCGGTGCTCCACAGCATCGGGTTGAGGTAGGTGTCGTCGGCGTACAGGTCGACCAGGATCGCCCCGTGCCGTTCGGCGGTCTCGCCGACCGCCCGGTTGAGCAGCTGCGCCCGGGGCGCGACCATGCGCTGGCCGGGCAGTCGGGCCATCACGTCGGCGAACCGGAACAGCAGCACGTCCGCCCCGTCGCCCCGCAACTGCCGGACCGTGTCGTCGAAGCGGCCGACCAGCGCCTCCGGATCGAAGTTGCGACGCAGCACGTCGTTGCCGCCGGCCGCGAAGCTGATCAGGTCGGGGCGCATCGCCAGCGCGGCGGGCACCTGGTCGGCCACCACCTGCGGGAAGAGCCTGCCCCGGACGGCGAGGTTGGCGTACCGGAAGTCGGGGCCGGCCTCGACGGCGAGCCGGGTGGCCACCAGGTCCGCCCAACCCCGGTAGGTGCCGTCCGGGTACGCGTCGTCCATGCCCTCGGTGAAGCTGTCGCCCACCGCCACGAAGCTGCGCCAGCGCACGTCGTTCCTCCGAACATCCGGCGTATGTGCCCGGCCAGTCTCGCACCAGCCGTCTGCGCCCCGGGCCCTGCCTACTGACGAAGTGCGCAACGCCATCAGCGAAGCCCCGACGAACTACGCTTCCAGGCTGCAAGCAGAAGCAGTCTTTCGTAGGTTTTTGACGATATGGAGGCTATGATGCGGCAGGTATGACGGGAGAACCATGCTGATCCGCTTCGAGGCTGCGAACTTCCGCTCGATCCTCGCCCCGGTCGAGTTGTCGATGGTCGCAATCGACAAGGACCGGACAGAGGCCCGTCCCGTCCCCAACATCAACGAGAGCCTGCTGCCGGTCGCCGCGGTCTTCGGCCCCAACGCCTCCGGCAAGTCCAACGTCATCGCAGCCATGACCTGGCTGCGGAACGCTGTCTGGGAGTCGCTCCGCTTCTGGGACGATGCCATTCCCGTCGAGCCCTTCGCCTTCTCGGAGGGCCGTGGGCACGCTGCGGAGTTCACACTCGAGGCGGTCATCGGCGGGGTTCGCTTCGAGTACGTCGTCGAGGTCGACCGGGACGCGGTGCGTTACGAGGCGCTCTTCCACTACCCCGAGAAGAAGCGCCGACGGGTGTTCGAACGAGAAGCGACGAACCTGACGCTTCAGCGTGGGCTCGGCAGTCTGTCCGGCACTCGCGAGTTGTTGACCGACCGTTCCCTGGTGCTCTCCATCGCACGCAGGTTCGGCGAGCCGCTCGTGTCGGACTTCGCTCGCTACGTCCTGTCGATTCAGACGTTCGGGCAGCGGGTCAACCACCGTTTCCTGGGTGCGGCGGCAGCCGGTGCGTCGACTCGTCGTTGGTTCGAGGAACCCAAGCGAATGGAGCAACCCGTCCTGCCGGGGTTCAGCGACCCACACGACGAGTTCGTCGCCGATCGCGCCCAGGCCCTGGCTCTCCTACGGATGGCCGACCTCGGCATCGACGACGTAGTGATCGACGAACCGGAGACGGCCTTCTCTGGCGTCGAGGAAACCGGGCGCAGCCGGAGACAGCGGAGAATTCGTCTCGTACACAGCACCACCACCGAGAAGATCCCATTCGACTTCTCCGCCGAGTCCGAAGGAACCCGCACCTGGTTCCACCTCATCGGGCCCATCCTGAGTGCGTTGAAGTCCGGGTCTCTCCTCCTGTTCGACGAGTTGGACGCCAGCCTCCACCCCACGCTGTCGGCACAGGTGATCAGCCTGTTCGGTGACCCGGTGACGAATCCGTCCGGGGCGCAACTGGTCTTCACCTCACACGACACGAGCCTGCTCAACCACCTGAACAGGGACGAGGTGTGGCTCACCGAGAAGGGTGCGGACGGTTCGACGCGCCTCGGCGCGCTCGCCGAGTTCGCCGGCGAGCGCGTGCGCCGGTCGCAGAACCTGGAGAAGGCGTACCTTCACGGAAGGTTCGGTGCTCTTCCCGATGTCGACAGGACCGAGGTCCTCCGCGCACTCGGCCTGATCGGCTGAGCGGGTGTCGACAAGAAGAACCCGGGCCAAGGACCTGCGACGGCCGGTTGCCCGACGGCCCGAGCGCAGGACGATCGTCGTCTTCTGCGAAGGTGAGGCCTCGGAGCCCGATTACCTCAACGCGCTCAAGCGGCTGCCAGAGGTACGCGACAACACCGCCATCAGCATCGAGGTCGACCCGAGACAGGGGGCGCCGATCACGCTCGTCCAGCGAGCCATGGCTCGTGCCGAAGACGACGAGGTGGACGAGTGCTGGTGCGTCTTCGACGTCGAATGGCCGCAGAACCACCCACGGCTCGCAGAGGCGGTCCAGCTCGCCACCCGGCACGGAATCCGACTCGCGATATCGAATCCCTGCTTCGAGCTGTGGCTGATCCTCCACTTCACCGACCAGACGGCCTTCCTGACCACGACCGAGGCGGAACGGCGGAGCCGGAAGCTCGACGGCCGGCCTGGCAAACGGATTGACGGACCACGCTACGCGGAACTGAGGAAAGTGGCCGCGCGTCGAGCTGCGACTCTCGATCGACGCCATGCTGCGAATCAGACCCGTTTCCCCGCCGACAATCCTTCGTCGACCATGTACGAACTGCTCATGGCAATCGAGCCCGATCTCGGCAGCCGCTGACGCCCGGACCACCAGGCATCCCGGCAAATAGATCGTGGGCCCTCTGCCGAAGCCCTACGCTGCGCCCATGATGTTGCGGATGTCGACGCTGCTGCTGCGGACCCTGCGGGAGGACCCGGCGGAGGCGGAGGTGCCGAGCCACCGGCTCCTGCTGCGCGCCGGGTACGTCCGCCGGGCCGCCCCGGGCGGCTACACCTGGCTGCCGCTGGGCAAGCTCGTGCTGGATCGGGTCACCGAGGTCGTCCGGGCCGAGATGACCGCGATCGGCGGTCAGGAGGTGCACTTCCCGGCGCTGCTGCCGGCCGAGCCGTACCGGGTCAGCGGACGGTGGACGGAGTACGGCGACGACATCTTCACCCTCGCCGACAGGCGCGGGGCGGAGCACCTGCTCGGGCCGACCCACGAGGAGTTGGCCGCGCTGCTGGTGAAGGACCTGTTCACCTCGTACCGGGACTTTCCGGTGACGTTGTTCCAGGTACAGACCAAGTTCCGCGACGAGGCCCGACCCCGGGCCGGTCTGCTGCGGGGACGCGAGTTCCTGATGAAGGACGCCTACTCGTTCGACCTGGACGAGGCCGGGCTGGCCGAGGCGTACGCCCGGCACCGGGCGGCGTACCAACGGATCTTCGACCGGCTGGGGCTGGAATACACCGTGGTCACCGCGATGTCCGGGGCGATGGGCGGCTCCGCCTCGGAGGAGTTCCTCGCCGCCACGCCGGTCGGCGAGGACAGCTACGTCGCCTGCAACGCCTGCGACTACGCGGCGAACACCGAGGCGGTCACCACGCCCGCGCCGCCGGCCACCGACCCGGACGCACACCCGGCCGCCACCGTGCACGACACTCCGGACACCCCCACCATCGCCACGTTGGTCGAGCTGGCCAACGCCCGTCGCCTCGGCGGACGGGACGGCTGGACCGCGGCCGACACGCTGAAGAACGTCGTGCTCGCCGTACGCCGGCCGGGGGTGGAGGAGGCCGAGCTGCTGGTGATCGGGGTGCCCGGCGACCGGGAGGTGGACCTGAAGCGGGTCGGCGCGGCGCTGCACCCGGCGACGGTCACCGTCTTCGACGACTTCGCCGACCGGCCGGAGCTGGTCCGGGGCTACCTCGGCCCGCAGATCATGGCGAAGCTCGGCATCCGCTATCTGGTCGACCCCCGGGTGGTGCCCGGCACGGCCTGGCTGACCGGGGCCAACGAACCGGGCCGGCACGCGGTCGACGTCGTCTGTGGCCGGGACTTCATCCCGGACGGCACCATCGAGGCAGCCGAGGTCCGCGCCGGTGACCCCTGCCCGGCCTGCCCCGGCGGTGAGCTGACCATGCGTCGCGGCATCGAGATCGGGCACGTCTTCCAACTCGGCCGCCGCTTCACCGACGCCTTCACGGTGGACGTGCTCGGTCCGGCCGGCAAGCCGGTTCGGCCGCTGATGGGCTGCTACGGCATCGGCATCTCCCGGCTGGTCGCCACGATCGCCGAACAGCACCACGACGACCGGGGACTGTGCTGGCCGGCGGCGGTCGCGCCGTGCGACGTACACCTGGTCGCGGCGGGGAAGGGGCCGCAGCTCGAGGCGGTGCTCGACCTCGGCGGACGGCTCTCCGCCGCCGGCCTACGGGTGCTGGTCGACGACCGTACGCACGTCTCGGCCGGGGTGAAGTTCACCGATGCCGAGCTGGTGGGCATCCCGCGCACCGTCGTGGTCGGCCGCCGTCTCGCCGACGGGTACGTGGAGCTGCGCGACCGGGTCCGGGGCGACCGTACGGAGTTGCCGCTGGTCGAGCTGACCAGCGCGCTGACCGGCCTCTCCCCGGTGCCGTCCGACCTGGTGTAGCGCTGCCGCCGCTGGGTACCGCTTGTGACAACTGCTGTGTCGATTCGCGGAGGCTCTCGATGTCCGGTTACCGGGTCAGTGACGTGATGACCCGACAGGTGGTCTACCTGTCGACGGAGACGCCCCTGGACGAAGCGGCCAGGGTGATGAAGGAGGCGGACATCGGCGACGTCGTGGTCACCGAGGGCGCCACCCTGGCCGGCATGCTCACCGACCGGGACATCGTGGTCCGGGCGGTGGCCGAGCGCAGCGACCCGGCGACCACCACGATCGGCCAGATCATCACCCGTGAGGTGGTGATGATCGAGCAGCACTGTTCGGCGGCCGAGGCGGCGGCCCTGATGCGCGAGCGCGGCATCCGGCGGATCCTGGTCTGCGACGCCGACCGGAAGCTGGTCGGGATCGTCTCCCTCGGCGACCTGGCGCGGCAGCTCGACCCGAACTCGGCGCTCGGCGACATCAGCGAGCAGGCGCCGGCTGTCTGAGGTGGTTGCAGGCGACCCCTCCTACCGTTTTCCGCCGAGGAGGGGTCCCCTGCAACCACGCCGGTAGCCTGACGGGATGCCCGAGATGCCGTCCAAGCTGGCCGAGATCGTGGACGAGTTCGCCGCCGCCCCGCGCGAGGTGGTGCTCGAGATGCTGCTGGAGTTCGCTGACGTCATTCCCCCGCTCCCGCCGGACCAGGCCGACCGGGCGGGCATGGAGCAGGTGCCGGAGTGCCAGACGGCGTTCTTCCTCCGGGCCCGGGTCGCCCCGGACGGAACGGTGACCACCCTCTTCGACTGCCCGCCCGAGGCCCCGACCACCCGGGCCTTCGCCGGCATCCTGGCCGAGGGGCTGGCTGGGGCCAGCGCCGACCAGGTGCTCGCCGTCCCGGACGACCTGTACCAGCGGATGGGGCTCGCCCAGGCGATCAGCCCGCTCCGGGTACGCGGCGGCTCGGCGATCCTGGCCCGACTCAAGCGACAGGTCCGCGAACAGGTCGGCTGAGGCTCGTCGGCGGCCCGCGCCGTTGCTGACCCTGGCGACCACGTCGCTGCGGCACCGGGACGCGATGTCCTGGCGGCACCACGCCGGCCACCTGCTCCCTGATGACCGCGCCGGGGCCCGGGTCGGCGGGAACAGATCCGCCGGGCGGCGGGTTGACCCGGAGCATGGAGATCGAGATCTACGCCGACGTGGTCTGCCCCTGGTGCTACGTCGGGAAGCGCCGGCTCGAACAGGCTCTGGCGGCGTACGAGGGCAGCGTGACCCTCCGCTACCGGCCGTTCCAGCTCGATCCGACCCCGGTCGCCGAGCCCCGGCCGCTGCTCGAGGGGCTGGGCGCGAAGTTCGGCGGGGTGGCGCGGGCCCGGCAGATGGCCGACCACGTCGCCGGGGCAGCGGCCGGAGTCGGGCTGAAGCTGGACTTCGACCGTGCGGTCACCGCGAACACCTTCGACGCGCACCGGCTCGTCCGGTTCACCGAGGCGCACGACCGGGCGGCCGAGATGATCGAGGCCCTGTTCCAGGCCCACTTCACCGACGGCGTGGACATCGGCTCACGACCCGCGCTCGCCTCGATCGCCGCCACGGTCGGCCTCGACGAGACCGAGGTCCGCGACTTCCTCGACTCGGACGCCGGGGTGGCCGAACTCCGGGCGGAACTGGCCGAGGCCCGGAGCGTCGGGGTGACCAGCGTGCCGACCTTCGTTCTGGCCGGCAAGTACGCGGTCAGCGGCGCCCAGGAACCGGAGACGCTCCTCGCCGCACTGGCCGAAGTGGAGCGCCGGGAGTCGTCGGCCGGATGACCGACGGCTCAACCCATGTTTCACGTGCAACAACATCGACGCACGTGCATCACCCGATGGGCTTGGCCAGCCCCTCGATCACCTGAGCGTTGGGCAGGGCGCCGAGCGCCGCCCCCGGCAGGGCAATCTTGCTGTGTCGTACGCCCGACCCGACGATCACGTACGGCATGGCGACCACCCGGCTGTCCACCAGGATCGGCCACCCCTCGGGCAGCCCGATCGGCGTAATGCCGCCGTACTCCATGCCGGTCAGTTCGACCGCCTCGGCCATCGGGGCGAAGCTCGCCTTGCGGACGTCCAGCGTCCGCCGGGCCACCCCGTTGACGTCGACCCGGGTCGTGGCGAGGACGATGCACGCCGCGTAGCGGACGCCACCCTCCCGCTTACCGGCCACCACGACGCAGTTGGCGGACTCGTCCAGCCCCACCTCGTACGCGGCGCAGAAGGCGGCGGTGTCGGCGAGCGTGGCGTCGATCGGCGCGACCAGCACGTCCGACACGTCGACCGGGGCGTCGACGGGCCACCGTTCGAGTGCGGCGGCGACCGGCGGCGCGAGCAGGTCCGGTCGGGTGCCTGCGGGCTCGGTCTTCAGGGTCCCCATCACACCGCGATCCTCGCACCTGGCCAGCGGAAACGCGCACCGGGTCCGCCCCCTTCGTCCCGAGCCGCCCGCCCGACCGCCCCGCGCCGGCACCCGCCTGCGCGAGGCAGCACGGCCGGTGGCACCCGTCCAAGCGAAGCAGCACGCCCGGCGACACCCGCCCGAAGTCGGCTGGCGACACCCGCCCCGCCGTCACCCGGTCCCGGTCACTTGCCGGCGAGGAAGGTCTGCGGCACGAACGGGCGCTCCTGTGGCGGATCGGGCCGCAGCGTCTCCGCCCGGCGGGCGTCCAGGTCCTCGAGGGCGTGACGGACGGACACCCGGATCACGCCGTAAAGGAAGACGAACCCGGCGACGTACAGGATCATGACGATGACCAGTGTGAGCATGCGGTCACGGTAGGGCGAACGCGAGCCGGTGACGGGTTCGTCTGGGACAGCTTCCCCCGGACGGGTGCCGGACCCCGGTCGCGGCGGGTGACCCGGCAGTGTCAGCGGTCGTCAGGCCGTCTCCAGCGCCTCTCCCACGCCCCGCGCCAACCCGGAGAGATGCTGGTCGGCCAGGAGATGCCCGGCGGTGATGACCAAAGCCAACGGCCACTCGATCACCTGGAGCGCGGCCAGCACCCCCACCCCGACGTAGTAGGCGACCTTGTCCGGCGGCAGCGTCACCTCACCGAGCAGCGGAACGTCCACCCGCCGCTCGAAGCGGCAGACCCGCTCGCGTGCCTCGTGCCGCTCTTCCGTCCTCATCTCTGTTCCCCCTCGGTCGACTGTGCCGTCACCGCCGCATTCCACCCCCGACCAGATTCATGCCGGACAGCGGAGGCAGCGGCTGCGGGCGCGCCACAGAACGTGCCCCACGTGTCCGACCCCTCGTCCGGGTTGCGGCCGGAAAAACCCCTCGTGACCGGGCATGACGGGCCGAAGGGTGGGAAGCCAGGCCGGGCGAAGCGAGGCGGGTGAAGCACGGCGTGGGAGGCAAGATGGCGGACGATCTGCACGACGGTGACGGGGGACCGGACCGGCACCTGGCCGGTCGTACCGTCGGATGACCTCGCTGGGTCGGATCGCCGGCCGCGTCCTTCCCGTGGCCGTGCCACGGCTCGTGGCCGACGCCTCCCGCGGCGCGGGCACCGCAGCCGTACGCCTGGCCCGTACCGCCGGACTCACCTCCCGCCGGGTCTGGTCCCGGCCCGGCCGGCACCACATCGAGGTGCACGGGGTCTGCCAGGACGGCGGCGACCGCCTGGCCCACCAGGTCGAGCGGGCGTTGGAGAAACAGCCCGGGGTGAGCTGGGCACGGGTCAACGCCCCGTCCGGTCGGGTGGTGGTGGCCGTCGAGACACCCGAGCCCCGCCTCCGTGACCTGATCCAGACGATCGAGCGGGTGGAGCGGCGCTGCGAACACCAACCCGACCCGGGGATCCCACCGCCGCACCCGCCCGAGGAGGGCCCCCGGACCCCACGCACGCTCGGTGGGCTCGCCTCCGACGTGTTCGGTCTGACCCTCTCCGCCGCCACCCGGATCCTGCCGTTCACCCCGCTGCCCGGCGAGGTCGCCGGACTTCTCGGCGCGATCGACCTGCACCCGAGGCTGCACGCCCTGGCCAACCGGGGACTACGCGCGGACCCCCGGGCCGACCTGCTCTTTCCACTCGCCGAGGCGGTCGTGCAGGGCCTCTCCGGCGGCTGGACCGGCCTGGTGCTCGACGGCGCGCAGCGGGTCGTGCAGTGGGGCGAGGCCCGCGCCCAGCAGACCGCGTGGAAACGCGCCGAGCCGCAGCTCACCGGCGATCCGGATCGGGCCGTCGCCCGCGCGCCCACGCACCACCGGCCCCGCGCCAAGCCGGACGGACCGATCGAGCGGTACATCAACCGGATGCTCCTCGCCGGCGCGGCGGCCGGGGCGGCGGCCCTGCCGGCGGTGGGCGCGAAACGGGCCGCCGCGCTCGCCCTCGCCTCCCTACCGAAGGCCCCCGGTTCCGGTCGCGAGGGGTACGCCGCCCAACTGGGACGGATCCTGGCCCGCCGGGGTGTCATTGCGATGAACCGTGCCGTGCTGCGGGAACTCGACCGGATCGACATCCTGGTCCTGGACGCGGCGGTGCTCGGCTCCGACCGGGGGTCCCTCGTCGACCTGGCCCCGCTGGCCGACGCGGACCCGGAGAAGGTCGCCTCCCGCGCCTTCACCCTCTTCGACCCGGCCGCACCACGACAGCAGCAGGACATCGAGGGCTGGCGACTCGCCCCGCTGGACCGGCTCGACGTACGTCACCCGGGGGACAACGACGCCAGCCGGCGGCTACGGGACGCTGGCGGTCTGCTGCTCGGGCTGGCCAAGGGGAAGACCCTGACGGCGGTGCTGCAGGTCGAGCCCGAGCCGGCCCCGGGCGTGGACGCGCTGTCGGTCGCCGCCCGGCAGGCCGGCCTTCGGCTGGTGGTGGCCGGCGACGCCGCCCGGCGGTACGACTTCGCCGACGCCGTTCTCCCGGGTGGTCCCCGCCTCGTCGAGACGGTACGGGCCCTCCAGTTCGACGGCGCGGTGGTGATGCTGGTCTCCGCCGACCGGGCGGCTCTCGGCGTCTCCGACTGCGGTCTCGGCATCGGCGGACCCGACGACCCGCCGCCCTGGGGCGCGCACCTGCTCGTCGGCACCGACCTGCGAACCTGCGCGCTGGTCGTCGAGGCGACCGGGGTGGCCCGCCGGATGAGCCGGCAGAACATCCGGCTCGCCGAGGTGGGCGCCGGGCTCGGCGCGCTGGGGGCGTTCACCGCCGCCCCGGAACTCCTGCCCGGCCGGGCTCTCGCCGCGGTCAACGGCACCGCCGCGCTGGCCTTCGCGCACGGGGTCTGGCGGGCCCGGCGCCTGCCCCAACGGACGGACACCCCGGCCCCGACCGTCACCGCCTGGCACCTGATGCCGGTCGACGTGGTCCTCGACCGGCTCGACACCGGCCCGGACGGACTCAGCGCCGCCGAGGCGGCCAGCCGGCGGGGCCGGGACACCGGCGGCGGACCCGAGAGCGGCAACCTGCTCCGGGCGCTGCTCGACGAACTCGCCAACCCGCTCACCCCGGTCCTCGCCGTCGGAGCGGCCCTATCCGCCGCGTTCGGCTCGGTCGTCGACGCCGCCCTGGTCGGCGGGGTGGTCGGCGGGTCCGCCCTGATCGGAGCGGTGCACCAACGCAACACCGAACGATCCCTGGCGAAGCTGCTCTCCCGTACGGCGGTGACCGCCCGGGTCCGCCGCGACGGCACCGAGCAGGTGGTCGCCGCCGACGACCTGGTGGTCGGCGACGTGATCCTGCTCGAACCGGGGGACGCGGTACCCGCCGACTGCCGGGTGCTGGAGTCGGCGGGACTGGAGGCCGACGAGTCGTCGCTGACCGGCGAGTCGCTACCGGTGGCCAAGACCGACCGACCGGTGGTGGCCGCCGAGGTCGCCGACCGGCACTCGATGCTCTACGAGGGCACCACCGTCGCCGCCGGACACGGCACCGCCGTGGTGGTCGGCACCGGGGCCGACACCGAGGCGGGACGGAGTCTCGCGCTGGCCCGGCAGGGGGCACCGGCCGGCGGGGTGGAGGCCCGGCTCGGCAGCCTGACCCGGGCAGCGCTTCCGCTGGCCGCCGCCTCGGCGATCTCGGTCGCCGGGGCGGGATTACTACGGGGCGTACCCCTGGCCGAGACGGCGGCGACCGCCGCGAACCTGGCCGTCGCCTCGGTGCCGGAGGGGCTGCCGTTCCTGGTCAGCGCCGCGCAACTGGCGGCGGCCCGGCGCCTGGCCGAGCACGGCGCACTGGTCCGCAACCCACGCACCATCGAGGCGCTGGGCCGGGTGGACGTGCTCTGCTTCGACAAGACCGGCACCCTCACCGAGGGGCAGCTCCGCCTCGCCGGGTTCGGCAACGGTGACCGGTACGCCTCGATGGACCAGTTGGCCGGCAGCCCACACCTGCGGGCCACGTTCGCGGCGGCGCTGCGGGCCACCCCGGAGGCGGACGACCCGGAGGAGCTGCCGGAACAGACCGACCGGGCGATCCGCATCGGCGCCCGTACCGTCGACGGGGTCACCGAGCAGGTCGGGGCCACCGGCTGGCGATCGGTCGGCGGGCTGCCGTTCGAGCCGTCCCGCGGCTACCACGCCACGCTCGGCGAGACCGACGACGGTCTGCTGCTCAGCGTGAAAGGCGCCCCGGAACGGGTCCTGCCCCGCTGCGTCGCTCACCGGATGCCCGGCGGCGACGACCGGCCGCTGGACGAGCCGGGCCGGACCCGGCTGAACGAGACCCTGGCCGAGCGGGCCGGAGCCGGGCACCGGGTGCTCGCCATCGCCGAGCGGCGGGTGACCGGCCGGGAGGTCACCGACGACGACGTACGCGACCTGGTCTTCGTGGGCTACCTGACCCTGGCCGACGGGGTGCGGGAGAGTGCCGCGCCGGCCGTCCACCGGATCCGGCAGGCCGGCGTGCACACCATCATGATCACCGGCGACCATCCGGCGACCGCCGAGGCGATCGCCGCGACCATCAGCACCGACGACACCAACCAGCGGGTGGTCACCGCCACCGAGCTGGACCAGCTCGACGACGACGCGCTCGCCGCCCGCCTCACCCGCACCGACGTGGTCGCCCGCTGCACCCCCACCCACAAGGTACGGATCATCCAGGCGCTCCAGAAGGGCGGCCGGGTCGTCGCGATGACCGGGGACGGCGCCAACGACGCGCCCGCGATCCGCCTGGCCGACGTCGGGATCGCCCTCGGCCAGCGGGGCACCCCGGCCGCGAAGGCCGCCGCCGACCTGGTGGTCACCGACGACCGGTTGGAGACCATCATCGCCACCCTGGTAGAGGGGCGGGCCATGTGGTCCTCGGTCCGTCACGCGCTGAGCATCCTGGTCGGCGGCAACCTCGGGGAGATCGCGTTCAGCGTGCTCACCGCCGCCGCGACCGGCCGGTCCGCGCTCACCGGACGGCAACTGCTCCTGGTCAACCTCCTCACCGACCTGGTCCCGGCGATGGCCATCGCGGTCCGGCCACCCAGCCTCCACGACGGCGACCATCTGCTCCGCGAGGGACCGGACACCTCCCTCGGGGAAACTCTGAACCGGGAGATCGGGCTGCGTGCCGCCGCCACCACCCTCGGCGCGACCGCCGGCTGGACGCTCGCCCGCTGGACGGGCAGCCAGCGACGGGCCGGCACGGTGGCCCTCGCCTCCCTGGTCGGCACCCAACTCGGGCAGACCGTGATGGCCGGGGGCACCGGCCCGACCGTGCTCGCCTCCACCGCGGCCTCGATCGGGGCGCTGGTCGCGGTGGTGCAGACCCCGGGAGTCAGCCAGTTCTTCGGCTGCACGCCGCTCGGCCCGGTCGGCTGGACCATCGCCACCGGTTCCGCGCTCGGCGCCACGCTGGGCAACGGCGCGCTCAGCCGGCTGGTGGACCGGCTGCCCCGACCACCGTCCTGACCGCACTCCGGTCGGTCTCTTGAGTCCTGGCGGGGCCCCTGCTGTTCGCAGGGGCCCCGCCAGGACTGACGCGGTCAGCCGCGCTCGGAGATGGCCTCGATCAGGTCACCCACCGGCCGCTCCGGCAGCCACCGCGCCACGTCGGCCACAGCGACGATCCCCACCAGGTCGTGCCCGTCGATGACCGGGAGCCGGCGTACCTTGTGCTTGCCCATGGTGCGCAGGATCTCGGCCGCGTCGTCGTCCGCGCCGATCGTCACGGCCTCGCCCTGGGCCAGTTCGCCGGCGGTCACCCCGGCCGGGTCGCGCCCCTCGGCGAGCACTTTCACCACGATGTCGCGGTCGGTCAGCATGCCCTTCAGGCGGTTGTCCGCGCCACAGATCGGCAGCGAGCCGACCCCCAGTTCGGCCATCCGGCGAGCTGCGAACTTGAGATCGTCCTGCTCACGGACACAGGTCACGTCGTTCGTCATGATGTCACGTGCGATCGGCATGGCTGTCACACCTCACTTTCCCGGGGGTTCGTACCCACTTGCGGTACCCTGGCCGTCGCGGACCATGCACCACAGGTCGACCCGGCCGGGCGCGCTCCGCGTGCACCGGACCGCCCGGCGGCAATCCGGTTGGCCGGTCGGGTCACGGCTCGTACCGTGACGGGATGGGTCGATCCTGACCGCGTACGCCGCCGCGACCGGCGTGACCCCCCGGCCGGCGATGCTCGAGCTGTACCGCCTCCAGTGGGACGTCAAGGACCTCGCGGTGGACGTCGACCGGTTCCGCCGGCCACACACCGGCAGCCCCGACGACGACGCCACGTGGCGGATCCTGCGCCGACTGGTCCGGCACCTCGCCGACCAGGCCCAGCCCCCACCGCACTGATCCACCAGATCCGGCAGGTTCCACCGACGTCCGACGCGGTCGGCCGGTATCGCATGAAGCAGCGACCGGGACGGCTCGGCACGGCGAGAATGGGGCCGAAGGGGGGCGAAACGTGAACCTGCCGAGCGTCCTACCGCTCGCCCTGGTGATGATCGCCGGCCCGCAGATCATCAGCGCGATCTTCCTCGCCTCCACCCGGAACGCGCGGCGCAACTCCCTGGCCTTCGTCCTGGGAGCCGGGCTCGCCCTGCTCCTCGCGCTCAGCGTCTGGTACATCGTCTTCCGCACCGTCCGACACACCGCTGACGCGACCGGCGGGGGCGGGGGCGGACACCGGCTCCTCGACTGGGTGGTGCTCGTCGTACTGGTGGCACTGATACCGATGGTCTACGCGCGGCGCGGCCGACAGCCGAAATGGATGAAGCGGCTGGAGGAGGCCAACCCCCGGTTCGCCTTCGGGCTGGGCTTCCTGCTTCTCGCCGCCATGCCCACCGACGAGGCCACCATGCTGACGGTGGCCGCGAGCCTGGCTGGCCACCATCGGCCGTGGTGGCATCTGCTCCCGTTCGCGGGGTTGACGCTGCTGCTGCTCGCGCTGCCGCTGCTGTCGCTGCTCGCCCTCGGCCAACGCGCCCTGGCCGTACTGCCGAAGATCCGGAACTGGGCAGACTCCCACGCGTGGGTGGTCAGTGAGCTGGTCATCCTGATCTTCATCGCGACGACCGTCCACGACCTGCTGAGCTGAGCCCGCCCGCCCGGGCCGGAGGTCGACACCGTCAGGACACTAGGGTCGCCGGCATGACCGAGCCCTCCTACCTCGCCGCTATCCGGGAGTCGTACGACACGGTCGCCGACGACTACGTGAACGTCGCGCCGGCACGGTTCGCGGAGGACGCGTTGGGGCGCGGAATGCTGGCCGCGTTCGCCGAGTCCGTACGGGCCAACGGCGGACGGCCGGTCGCCGACGTCGGGTGCGGCCCCGGCCATGTCACGGTCCACCTGGACTCCCTCGGCGTCTCCGCGTCCGGTGTCGACCTCTCGCCACGGATGGTGGAGATCGCCCGCCGGGCGTACCCGGCCCTGCGATTCGACGTCGGCTCGATGACCGCGCTGGACTTCCCCGACGGACACCTCGGCGGCATCGTCGCCTGGTGGTCGATCTTCCACCTGCCGCCGGAGGCGCTGCCGGTGGTGTTCGCGGAGTTCCACCGGACGCTGGCCCCCGGCGGTCTTCTGCTGGTCGGCTTCCACGTCGGCGACGGGCGGCTACGTCCCGAGCGCGCCTACGGCCACCCGGTCTCCTACGACACCCATCTCCTCCAGCCCGACGACCTCGGGGAGCTGCTGCACCGGGCCGGAATGGTCGTCACTGCACGACTCGTCGAGGAGCCGGGCGGCACAAGGCCGCAGGCCTGCCTGCTGGCCCGCAAACCCGACCCCTTGCAAGGTTACGACCACCGGTAGCAGTCCCCGACGCGCATCGCGGCATTTAAGTACACCAGTAGGGTGCGAGGATGACTGCGTGGAGATTCGGTTTGACTTCGGTGATGATCAGGGCCGTGTGTCAGTAGAGGTTGTACCGAGCACCGATCCGGTAGCCCTTGGTAAGAGCGAGCGTGAACTGGGCATGCCGGTATGTACTGCGTCCGTGGAATTCAGTGCCTGCGGTTACCGGTCGCTGCTGGGCTGGGTGCAACTGGTCCGCGAGCCCAACGCGACAGACCGATTCGAAGTCGACCCGTTCGACTTGTTCGCTGACTCCAGCGCACCGTTTGCCTGGTACGGGTTCCGGCCGGTGCTGTTCGATGCTCCGTCCCGGTGGCGCTCCGGTGCTGTGCAATGGCAGGCACACAGCTTCCTGACCATCGGTCCCTGGGACCTTGACCGGCGATTCGTCGTTCCTCTGGCCGGGTTCGCCTGGGGCTACAACCAGGATCCGGAGAACCGGCTACAACTATCGCCGGTGCGGTTGCTCGGGCCGGCTGACTGGGACAGCCATCGCTCTTATCTGGCCGAGAGGTACCCGACCTGGAGATTCAGCGACGGGAGTCCTCTCGCTGACCAACGCTAACGACGGCTCCCGGGCAGTCTGCACCCTCTTCAGCATGTCCCACGTGTACCTGGCCGCGGCCGCTGTTCCTCGATGGAGCGGACCACCGCACCGGCCGGGACACGGTCCTTGTCAACGCGATGGAGGAGCAGTCCGACCTGCCCCTCATGCCGTCCGCCGCGCTGTCGGTCCAACATTCCCACTGTCACTCGCTCGACCGCCTCGCGCGCCCCTCTGACACACCGCACGGCAGGTCCAACGGCCGGGATCACACCTCCGAGATGCTCGCCGACCACAAGGGTGCCGCGACCTGCAATGGCGAAAGCTTCCTCGACCTCGACCTCGAACCGCCAACCGGTCGTGCCCGAAGCACCTGCGGCCGCCGGCTCGCTGGGATTCATCTCGTGCCCCCTCGTGACCGCTGCATGCCGCCGTTACTGGCCTATGGAGGGCCCATGATGGCCCTGACTGATGTCGGCTGCGCGAGCCAGCCACCGTGCGAGGGCGCTCGCTACGTTGTCCATATCGTCAACGTTCACCCCCTGGCCGTCCGGCTTTCCCAGGAAGCCGAACACGTTCGGCCCCCGGCGGTCAGCGGGCAGATCAGCCGCCCGTGGGATCACGTGAAAGTGAACGTGGCCGAAGCCCTCCGCCTCCGCGAACTGCACGACGTACGTCTTCTCGCAGCCAGTCACGGCATGCAGTGCTCGCGACAGGCGCACCTGCCAGTAGCCCAACCCGGCGGCCTCCGCATCGGTCAGGTCAGCGATGCTGAGCACGTGACGGCGCGGAACGAGTACGAGCCAGCCTGGCAGCCCGGTGCCTACGGCATGCGCCACGCGCCAGTGCTCATCTCCTGCAATCCGCTCGCGCGGTGGCAGCTCGTCAAACCGGGCGGTGCTCTCACAGGGAAAGCAACCTCGCTTGATTGTCACTGTGGCAGTAGAGCGCGTACCGTCCGCTTCTGCCACCCCGGCCGATCTCTGAGGAGAGCCGGGTTCGGTGCCGAGCGCCGAGGTCTCATGCCCGCTCAACGAGCCAGCGGCGAAAAGCCAGGCCAGGAGTGAGGATGGTGGAGCCCAGGGGACTCGAACCCCTAACCCCTGCCTTGCAAAGGCAGTGCTCTGCCAGTTGAGCTAGGGCCCCGAAGGGGCGGGAAGAGCCCGCCGCAGGTCGGAACCTACCGAAGGTCGGGAGCGGTGGTCGCCTCGTGCCACAGGGCGCGCTCGTCGTTCGACGCCTTGATCCGCTGGGCAACAAGCACCGCCACACCAACCACGCCGACCAGCAACAGAAGCTTCTTCACCATGGGGCGTCCCCTTGCGCTCGACTGCCGTCGGACGGTGTGCGGTGGGGCTAGCTGGAATCGAACCAGCGACCTCAGAGTTATCAGCTCTGCGCTCTAACCGACTGAGCTATAGCCCCGCGTGCGACGAGCAAGATTAACCCATCCGCGTAGCCGGCCCCAAATCGGGGTCGGGTGTCACGCACCGTCGGTGATGAACTTACCCGTAAGACCGACGCCGGGGCGACCGCTTTCGCGGTGCCCCGGCGTCGCGAGTTTCCGGACCTGCTCAGTCCCGCTCGGCGAGGGTCAGCTCGACCCCGCCGACCAGGTCGGCGCAGACGTTGTAGACGAACGCTCCGAGCGTGGCGAGCGCCGTGAACAGGACGACGTTGACCAACCCGAGCAGCGCCGAGCTGAGGATCACGCCCTTGGCGGTGATCTGGAAGCCGTCCGCGCCCTGCCCACCACCGGCACTGACCAGGTCGGTGAGGCTCTCGTTGACGCTCTGGAATACACCCATCGCGTCGAGGGCCAGGTAGAGCACCGACGTGGCGACCACCACGACGATGAAGAGCACCACGGAGACCGCGAAGGCGAACTTCATCACCGACCACGGGTCGATCCGCTTCAGGTTCAGCCGGGCCCGGCGGGGACCGCGTGAGGCCGCGGAGCTGACCGAGCTGCGCGCCGCGCGTACCGCCTCGTTGACCCGCGCGGCCCCGACCGCCGCAGCACCGCCGATCCCCGGCGGCAGACCGCCCCCGTTGGGCCGGGCGACGCCCGGCCGCGCGGCGTCCGGCGGGGTGCCGACCCCGACCCGGGGCTGGGTACCCGTGGTCGCGGTCGGCTGGGCCGCCTTCGTCGGGATCGGCTGTGTCGCGCCCGGACGGGCGGCGGCGGAGACCGGTGTCATCCCGGCGGATGTCGCCGTGTCGACGTTGATC
Source organism: Micromonospora pallida (assembly GCF_900090325.1). Taxonomy (NCBI): domain Bacteria; kingdom Bacillati; phylum Actinomycetota; class Actinomycetes; order Micromonosporales; family Micromonosporaceae; genus Micromonospora; species Micromonospora pallida. Next base: position 5,947,030 of record NZ_FMHW01000002.1, read on the forward strand.
GCCTCGGTCTTGTCGCCCTTCTCCGCACCCTCGGCGGGCTTCTCAGGCGGCGGTGCCATCCCGGGAGCCCGGGTGAACTTCGGGGCAGGCGCGTCAGCGGGGACCGTGGCCCGGCCCACGGCGGCGCGGCTGGCAGCAGACGCACCGCCCTTCGCCGCGTCCTCGTCGGCCGGCTTGGCCGAGGGCCCCGTGTTCCCCGACTTCGCCTGTGTCTCCGTCATTACTAGTCCTGTTCGTCAGGCTCGTCGGCATTGCGAGCAATCGCCACGATAGTCACGCCGTCCGGGAGGTCCATCAGCTTGACCCCCATTGTGTTCCGATCCCGCGTGCGGCGTACAGGCTTCACCGGAGTCCGAATAACTCCACCGTTACTGGTGATCGCGAAGAGCTCGTCGTCCGGGCTGATCACGACAGCGCCGACAAGACCCCCACGGCGCTCAGTGATCTTCGCGGTCAACACGCCCTTACCTCCCCGACCCTGCACCGGGTATTCCTCGATGGGGGTCCGCTTCGCGTATCCCCCGTTCGTGGCCACCAGGACGTCCATGCCCTCCCGGACGACCTCCATGGCGAGCAGTTCGTCCTCGTCGCTGAACCGCATGCCGATCACGCCCGTGGTGGCCCGTCCCATCGGCCGCAGCGCCTCGTCGGTCGCGTTGAACCGAATGGCCTGAGCGTTCTTGGAGACCAGCAGCAGATCGTCCTCCGGCGCGCAGAGGGCAGCACCCACCAGCTCGTCCTCATCGCGCAGGTTGATCGCGATGATGCCGCCCGAGCGGTTGGAGTCGAACTCCTCGAGCTTCGTCTTCTTCACCAGGCCGTTTCTCGTGGCCAGTACCAGATAGGGGGCTACCTGGTAGTTCGGGATCTCGATGATCTGTGCGATCTGCTCCTCCGGTTGGAAGGCGAGCAGATTGGCCACGTGCTGGCCCTTGGCCACCCTACTGGCCTCCGGAAGCTCGTACGCCTTGGCCCGGTATACCCGCCCCTTGTTGGTGAAGAACAGGATCCAGTCGTGGGTCGAGCAGACGAAGAAGTGGCTGACGATGTCGTCCTGCCGCAGCGTGGCGCCACTGACCCCCTTGCCACCCCGGCGCTGGGAGCGGTAAAGGTCGACCTTGGTCCGCTTGGCGTACCCGGTACGGGTGATGGTGACCACGACGTCCTCGCGGGCGATCAGGTCCTCCATCGAGACCTCGCCGTCGAACGGCACGATCTGCGTCCGCCGGTCGTCGCCCCACTTGGCGACGATCTCGCCCAGCTCCTCGGAGACGATCCGACGCTGCCGCTCGGGCTTCGCCAGGATGTCCTTCAGGTCGGCGATCTCGATCTCGAGCTTCGCCAGGTCGTCCAGGATCCGCTGCCGCTCCAGCGCGGCGAGGCGACGCAGCTGCATGTCCAGGATCGCGGTTGCCTGGGTCTCGTCGATGGTCAGCAACTGGATCAGGCCCTGGCGGGCGTCCTCGACCGTGGGCGAGCGTCGGATCAACGCGATCACCTCGTCCAACGCGTCCAGCGCCCTGGACAAACCGCGCAGGATGTGCGCCCGCTCCTCGGCCTTGCGCAGCCGGAACGCCGTCCGCCGCCGGATCACCTCGATCTGGTGCTCGACGTAGTACCGGATGAACTGGGCCAGGTTGAGCGTGCGCGGCACCCCGTCGACCAGCGCCAGCATGTTCGCGCCGAAGGTCTCCTGGAGCTGGGTGTGCTTGTAGAGGTTGTTCAGCACCACCTTGGCGACCGCGTCGCGCTTCAACACCAGCACGATCCGCATACCGGTACGCCCGGAGGACTCGTCCCGGATGTCGGCGATGCCGCCAAGCTTGCCTTCCTTGATCAGCTCGGCGATCCGCTCGGCCAGGTTGTCCGGGTTGACCTGGTAGGGCAGCTCGCTGACCACCAAGCAGGGGCGGCCCCGCTTGTCCTCCTCGACCTCCACCACGGCGCGCATCCGGATCGAGCCACGCCCGGTGCGGTACGCGTCCTGGATCGCCTGTGTGCCGACGATCAGGCCGTGTGTCGGGAAGTCCGGTCCCTTGACGATCCCCAGCAGCGCGTCGAGGGTGGTGGCCTCGTCCTCCTCCGGGTGCTCCAGGCACCACTGGACGGCCGCGCCGATCTCCCGCAGGTTGTGCGGCGGGATCTTGGTGGCCATGCCGACCGCGATGCCCTCGGAGCCGTTGATCAGCAGGTTCGGGATCCGGGACGGCAGGATGGTGGGCTCCTTGGCCCGGCCGTCGTAGTTGTCCTGGAGATCGACGGTGTCCTCGTCGATGTCCCGCAGCATCTCCATCGCCAGCGGGTCGAGCTTGCACTCGGTGTTGTGGCTGACGAAGCCGTCGGAGACGAACGAGTGGTCGTCGGTGTCGACCCGGATGCTGTAGACCGGCTGGACGCCCGCGTCCTCGACCGTGGCCACCTCGGCGTAGTAGAAGCGCCCGTCCACCAGCGGCTCGACCACGTCGAGCACGTCGGCCTCGGTGATCCGGGAGGCGATCTCCGCGCGGTCCCGCTCCCAACGCTCGACCCGGTCGACGTTGTGCCGGCGCAGCCAGTCCTGCTCGGTCCACCGGGTGGCGCCGTGCGCCCGGACGAAGTCGGCCACGAAGGGGACGTGGTCGGTGGAGAGCGCGGTGCTGGTCGCCGGCACCGAGGCCAGCTCGGACTCCAGCTTGGCCTGCTTGCGGCCGAGGAAGCCGACGTGCGCGGCGAAGATCCGGGCGTCGCGGCGGTTGGTCACCACGACCTTGATCTCACCGTTGTCGTACCGGCACTGCCGGCTGACCACACCGAACTCCAGGAGCAACTGCTGGACCTCGCGGGCCAGGCGGTCACTGCGGGTCGAGTACGAGATCTGGATGGTGTTGCGCGGGAGCAGCGATGAGGAGCCGTCCCCCTCGAAGAGGGCCTGGAGGAACGCCCGCTTGATGGCCGCCGGCCCCTGCCAGACGAACTCCGGTACGAACTTCGCCGCGCTCCGCGCCCCCACCAGCTCACCGAGAACGCTCGTACGCAGGGCGGTGAGGTCCTGGACATCGAGTTCGTGCAGGACGCTGCCGGAGGCGATGGTGCGCTGGCCGACGTACCGGGGGCCGCCGACGGCGAGGTCGTAGGCGGCAAGCACCCGGACGAAGAACTCCCGGTCGGTGTTGTTGAAGCCGGCCCGGCCCTCGGACACCCAGCCCTCGCTGACGAAGGCACCGGCGAGGACGGCCGCCTCGACGTGCTCGAGCATCGGGTAGCCGATCTCGTCCGGCACGGTCCGCTGGAGCACCACCCGGTCGCCGGGGGAGATCTCGGCAAGCAGCTTCCAGAGCAGGGTGGGCACGCCGGCCACCGCCACCAGGCAGAGCACCGGGTGGTTGTGGGTGCCGGTCAGCTCGTACCCCTCGCGGGTGCGCAGCCGCAGCGTGGGGTGCTCGCCGGAGTGGAAGAACTTAGAGGCCCGGACCAGGTCGCCGTTGCGGTCGCGGACCTTGAGCTCGATCTCGGTCTCGCTGCTCGGCGCGGCGCCCGGCACGACCTGGTCGATCCGGATCGACCCGTCAAGGGTGCGAATCCGGGCATCTCCGGTCAGACAGTAACGCATCGCGGCAGCCGGATCGTTTCCGGGCGAACCGAAGTTGCCGTTGCCGTCGACCAGCGGGTACCGCAGTGACCAGGTCTGCGCCATCCGGACCAACGCGTCGTAGATCGCCGAGTCGCCGTGCGGGTGGAACTGCCCCATCACGTCGCCGACGACGCGGGAGCACTTCACGTAGCCCCGGTCCGGCCGGTAGCCGGAGTCGAACATGGCGTAGAGGATCTTGCGGTGGACCGGCTTGAGCCCATCCCGGACGTCCGGGAGCGCCCGGCCCACGATGACGCTCATCGCGTAGTCGAGGTAGGAGCGCTGCATCTCCACCTCGAGGCCGACCGGCTCGATCCGGTCGTGCGCCACCACGGCGGCGCCCTCCGGGGTCTCCGGCTCGTTAGGGGTGGACTCGGGAGTATCGGTCACTGTTAACCCTTATCAGACTCAGAGTCGGTTTCGTGCTGTGGATAACGGCTGTGGATACCGGCGAACCTGTGGATAACTCTGTGGACCGGTGAACCGCCGGCAGCTTCCCGGCGGCTCTCCGGCGACCGTCAGATGTCCAGGAAGCGCACGTCCTTGGCGTTACGTTGGATGAACGAGCGGCGCGCCTCGACGTCCTCACCCATCAGAACGCTGAACAACTCGTCGGCAACCGCCGCGTCATCGAGCGTGACCTGGCGCAGGGTGCGGGTCGCCGGGTTCATCGTCGTCTCCCACAGCTCGGGGTAGTTCATCTCACCGAGACCCTTGAACCGCTGGATGTCGTCCGGCCGGGCGTTCGGCTTCTTCTGCTGGCGCAACGCGATCAGCCCGTCCCGCTCCCGGTCGGAGTAGGCGTACTGGGCGTCGTCGCCCTTCTTGTTCCACTTGATCTTGTAGAGCGGCGGAGCGGCCAGGTAGACGTGCCCCAGTTCGACCAGCGGACGCATGAAGCGGAACAGCAGGGTGAGCAGCAGGGTCTGGATGTGCTGGCCGTCCACGTCCGCGTCGGCCATCAGCACGACCTTGTGGTACCGCAGCTTCTCCATGTCGAAGTCGTCGTGGATGCCGGTGCCCAGCGCGGTGATCAGCGCCTGGACCTCGTTGTTCTTCAGCACCCGGTCGATCCGGGCCTTCTCCACGTTGAGGATCTTGCCCCGGATCGGCAGGATCGCCTGGGTCCGCGGGTCGCGCCCCTGCTTGGCCGAGCCACCGGCCGAGTCGCCCTCGACGATGAAGACCTCGGACTCGCGCGGGTCGGTGGACTGGCAGTCGGCCAGCTTGCCCGGCATCGAGCCGGACTCCAGCAGCGACTTGCGGCGGGCCAGTTTCCGGGCCTGCTGCGCGGCGATCCGGGCACGGGCGGCCTGGGACGCCTTGGTGATGATGACCTTCGCCTCGGCCGGGTTCCGGTCGAACCAGTCGACCAGCCACTCGTTGCAGACCCGCTGCACGAAGCTCTTCACCGGGGTGTTGCCGAGCTTGGTCTTGGTCTGTCCCTCGAACTGCGGGTTGGCCAGCTTGACCGAGATGATCGCGGCGAGTCCCTCGCGGATGTCCTCGCCGGAGAGCTTCTCGTCGGCCTTCAGCAGCTTCTTCTCGGTGCCGTACTTGTTGACGAGGGTGGTCAGCGCGGCGCGGAAGCCCTCCTCGTGGGTACCGCCCTCGTGGGTGTTGATGGTGTTCGCGAAGGTGTAGACCGACTCGCCGTAGGACTCGTTCCACTGCATGGCAATCTCGACGGACATGCCCTCCTCCTCGCCGCCGAACTCGACCACGGTCTTGTGGATCGGGTTCTTCGAGGCGTTGAGGTGCCGGACGAAGTCGGAGATGCCGCCCTTGTAGCAGAAGGTGACCTCGCGTGCCTTGCCCTCCTCGTCGGTGGCGCGCTCGTCGAGGAGATGGATGGTCAGGCCCCGGTTCAGGAAGGCCATCTCCTGGAGCCGCCGGTAGATGGTCTGGAAGTCGAAGTCGACCGTCTCGAAGACGTCCGGGTCGGGCCAGAACGAGACTGCCGAGCCGGTGCGGTCGGTGGTCTCACCCTTGTCCAGCGGGTCCGGCTTGGAGGCCAGGTACTGCTGCCGCCAGACGAAGCCGTCCTTGTGGATCTCCACGGCCATTCTCGTGGAGAGCGCGTTCACGACGGAGACACCGACGCCGTGCAGACCGCCGGAGACCGCGTACGCCTTGCCGTCGAACTTGCCACCGGCGTGCAGCACGGTAAGCGCGACCTCGACGCCGGGCTTCTTCAGCTTGGGGTGCAGGTCGACCGGGAAGCCACGGCCGTTGTCGGTGACCCGGACGCCGCCGTCGCCGAGCAGCACCACGTCGATGGTGTCGCAGTAGCCCGCCAGCGCCTCGTCGACCGCGTTGTCGACGACCTCCCAGACGAGGTGGTGCAGACCACGTTCGCCGGTCGACCCGATGTACATGCCGGGCCGCTTCCGGACCGCCTCCAGACCCTCGAGGACGGTGATCGAATTGGCGCCGTACTCCTGCTTGTCCTGGTCTGCCACCCTCGGCCACTTTCTCGCGCCGTCCGCGCCGGGAGGGCGCGTCGGGCGCGGGTTCGGCGGGACGCGACGTCAAGCGCGTGGACCAGCACCAGGTACATTCCGGGGCACGGGCCGAACGCGCCGGTCGCCGCGGTTGCCCGCGGATCGCGATCAACTCGATACGACGTGGCGCGTCGGGGCCCGGCGGGGTCCATGGCGTCGCTCCGCGTCAGATCTTCGTCTCGTCCCCAATCCTACTGTGCGCAGCCGACAGAACCGCCACTCGGCACCCCTTGAAGGCGGCTCAGACCTCCGCTGCGGCCCGAACCGCGCCTCCCGCAACTCCCCCTACACGAGTGGCCCTGTTCGCGGGCGCGGTCGCCGACGGTCGGGTCACGGCCACCCGCCGCAACCGGTACGCCCCGGGGTCGCGCCGAGTACACACAGTGCCGTACGTTGGCGGCGCCGCCCGGGGTGCCGCTCTTGATCTTCGAGCGGCAGAATCGGACGATCGGACCAACTGGCTCGACACGTGCACTGAAGAGGTGACGCCTGATGGGGCTGGACAACGTCGCGGTGCTCTGGCCGCGGACCGGCCGCTTCTACGATCCGGTGGCGCCGGCCGAGTTCGTGGACTTCGGCGAGATCCTGGAGCTGCCCCAGATCTCCTCGCCGACCGCGGCCCTGGCCGAGCTGATCGCCCAGACCGGTACGGTCCGGGCGACCGCGTACACGGAGCTCGTGGATCTCCTGCTCGGCCTGGAAAATGTGCTCTACGCCACGGAGAACGCCGCCGAGGACGAGGACCCGGTGATCGACCCGGACGGCTGCTCCTGGATCGCAGACGGCCTGGAGCGCTTCGTCGCCCGGCACCGCGAGCACGGCGAGGCGGTCACCTTCGAGTCGGTCAGTGCCGTGCTGCGCGCGCTGCTCGGCGACGGTCGTCTCGCCGAGCAGCAGCTCCGCTGGCTCGACACCCGACTCGACGGGCTCCGCGACGAGGCCGGCGACCCGCCGCAGTGGACCTTCACCTGCGCCGAGCTGGCCGTCCTGGCCGCCTTCTACCGGCGCTGCGCCGATCGCGGTTTCGCCGTCTACGCCGCCACCTGACCGTTTCCGCCCGCGCCGATGCCGGGTGGGCGGGACGGATCAGCCGTAGGTGTCGCGGGGGCCGCGACCACGTACCCGTCGGGGCCCCCGGGACCAGGACGGTGCGGCGGGACCGTGGATGTGCAGCCGGCGCACCACGTTGTGGCCGACCTCCCGAGCGATCTGCTGGAGCAGCGAACCGGCGAGCAGCCGGAGCTGGGTGGCCCACGCCGTCGACCGGGCCTCGACGGTGAGTTCCCCGTCCTCGAGCTTCACCGGCCGGCTGTGCTGGGCGATCTCCGGGCCGACCACCCGTTCCCACGCCCCGAAGACGGTGGCCTCCGCCGTCGGTTGTTCCCACCCCCGGGCCTTCATCAGCCGGCTGAGCACCACGCCGAGCGGCTGCGGGTCGCGGGGGTCGGGTCCGGGTCCGGAGTAGCCGCGCAGGCGGCGCTGGCCGGTTTCGCTTCCGCCGCCGGCCGTGCCGCGCCGCCGGGGGGCCGCCTCGCGCCGGGCCTTCGCCGCGTCCAGCACCGCACGGGCCAGCTCCGGGCCGGACTTACCGGCCGACAGGTCGGCACCGGTGCTCGCGCTGGTTTCCGCCGAGCGGCCGCCAGCGGCGTCCCGGGCCGCGCCGGGAGTGCGACGGGGCATGGGCGGGTCATTCGACACGGCTTACCGTCCCTTCGCCGACCTGGTATCGCGTGCCCCGCAGGGCCACCGGCACGTCGTCGTCGACGGCGCAGGTCACCAGGAGCTGTGCGGCCCCGCCGACCAGCTCCGCCAGCCGCTCCCGGCGGCCGGCGTCCAGTTCGGCGAAGACGTCGTCGAGCGCCAGCACCGGCTCGATCCCGTCCGAGCGGAGCAGGTCGTACGCGGCGAGCCGCAGGGCTAGGGCGAACGACCAGGACTCGCCGTGGCTGGCGTACCCCTTCGCGGGGAGCGGGCCGAGGGTGAGCACGAGGTCGTCGCGGTGCGGGCCGACCAGGGTCGTCCCGCGCTCCACCTCGGCGGTGCGGGTTTCGGCCAGCGCGGTGGTCAGCGCCTCGGTGAGGGCCGCCCGGTCCGGCACCGGCTCGACCAGCTCCACCGACGGCCGGTACACGATGCCGGCCTCCGCCCGGCCGGCGGCCACCGCGTCGTACGCCTTGGTGACGTGCGGGGTGAGCGCGGCGACCAGTTCCAGCCGCCCGGCGAGCAGTTCCGCGCCGTGCCGGGCCAGGTGGGTGTCCCACACGGCCAGGGTGGAGAGGTCCCCGCCCCGGGTGCCGCCGGTCTTGCGTGCCAGGTACGCCGTACGCAGCAGGGCGTTGCGCTGCTTGACCACCCGCTCGTAGTCGGCCCGCACCCCGGCGTACCGGGGCTGCCGGAGGACCAGCAGGTCGTCCAGGTAGCGGCGGCGTTCGGCCGGGTCGCCCCGGACGAGTTCGAGGTCCTCCGGGGCGAAGAGCACCAGTCGCAGCGCGCCGAGCACGTCCCGCGCCCGGCGGGCCGGTGACCGCCCCAGCCGGGCCCGGTTGGCCTTGCCGGGGACGATCTCCAACTCGACCAGGAGTTCCCGGCCCTCGTGCACCACCGCGCAGCGGATCACCGCCGACTCGGCGCCGAGCCGGACCAGCGGAGCGTCGGTGGCGACTCGGTGACTGTCCAGGGTCGCCACGTAGCCGAGCGCCTCGACGAGGTTGGTCTTGCCGACCCCGTTCGCCCCGACCAGGACGTTCGCCCCCGGTTCGAGGTCGACGCCGACCCGCTCGTACGAGCGGAAGTCGACCAGTTCGAGCCGGCGGACGTACACAGGCTGTGGATACCCGTCAGCGCTTGCGGACGGCGTGCCCGCCGAACTGCTGGCGCAGCGCGGCGACCGCCTTCATCGCCGGCGAGTCGTCCTGGCGGGAGGCGAACCGGGCGAAGAGCGAGGCGGTGATGACGTTCAGCGGTACGGCGAGCCGGACCGCCTCGTCGACCGTCCAGCGCCCCTCGCCGGTGTCCTCGGTGTAGCCGCTCAGCTCGGCCAGCTCCGGGTCCTCGTCGAGGGCCCGGTCGAGCAGGTCGAGCAGCCAGGAGCGGACGACGGTGCCCTCGCGCCAGGACTTGAAGACGCCCGGCACGTTGGTCACCAGCTCGGAGGCGGCGAGTAGCTCGTAGCCCTCGGCGTAGGCGTGCATCAGGCCGTACTCGATGCCGTTGTGCACCATCTTGGCGTAGTGCCCGGCGCCGACCGGGCCGGCGTGCACGAAGCCGAACTCGCCCGCCGGCTTGAGCGCCTCGAAGATCGGCATCAGCCGCGCGACGTGCTCCTCGGAGCCGCCGACCATCAGCGCGTAGCCGTTCTGCCGGCCCCACACCCCGCCGGAGACGCCGACGTCGAGGTAGCCGATGCCGCGCTCGTTCAGCCGCTCGGCGCGGGGAGCGTCGTCGCTGAACCGGGAGTTGCCGCCGTCGATGATGATGTCGCCCGCGCCGAGCACGCCGGCCAGTTCGTCGATGGTGGCGTCGGTGACGCCGGCCGGCACCATCACCCAGATGGCGCGGGGCGCATCGAGCTTTTCGACCAGTTCCGTCAGGGAGGCAACGTCGGTCAACTCCGCGTTGTGGTCGAAGCCGACCACCTCGTGCCCGGCGGCGCGCAGCCGCTCGCGCATGTTGCCGCCCATCCGGCCGAGTCCTACCAGGCCGAGCTGCATCTGTACCTACCTCCGGTGGTTCTGGGTCGGGACTACGCGATCAGCGGGAGACCCGGATCGGCATGATCAGGTACCGGTACCCAGGAATGGCCTCGCCATCCTCACCGGCCGGGGAAATCACGGCGGGCTTCAACGCGTCGACGAAGGCGAAGATGGCGGTCTGGCTACCCAGGTTCGCCAGGCCGTCGATCAGGTACTGCGGGTTGAAGCCGACGGTCAGCGCATCCCCGCTGAAGGTCGCGTCCATGGCCTCGCTGGCGCGAGCCTCCTCGGTGCCGCCGGCCTCCACGACCAGGCCGTCGGAGCTGAAGCTGAGCAGCACCGGGGTGGTTCGCTCGGCGACCAGGGCGACCCGCTTGACCACCTCGATCAGGGTGCTCACCGCCACCCGGGCCTCGGCGTTGTGGCTCGGTGGGAAGAGCGACCGAACCGGCGGGTAGTTCGCCCCGTCGAGCAGCCGGCTGGTGGTCCGTCGGGTGCCGCCGGAGAAGCCGATCATGCCTTCGCCGGCCTTGCCCTGGGACAGGGCGAGGGTCACCTCGCCGCCGAGCGGGCCGAGGGCCTTGGCGGTGTCATGCAGCGTACGGGCCGGAACCAGGGCGTTGATGCTGACGCCTGCGTCGTCCGGCCGCCACTGCATCTCGCGCAGGGCGAGCCGGTAGCGGTCGGTCGCGAGCATGGCCAGGGTGTCGCCGTTCAGCTCCAGCCGGACGCCGGTCATCATCGGCAGCGTCTCGTCCCGGCCGGCGGCTACCGCGACCTGGGCGACCGCCGCGGCGAAGGCGGCGGCATCCACGGTGCCGGCGCTCTCCGGCATCTCCGGCAGAGCCGGGTAGTCCTCCACCGGCATGGTGGGCAGGGTGAACCGGGCGCTGCCGCAGACCAGTTCGAGGTGTGCGCCGACCGCCGCGATATCGACCGGCTTGGCGGGCAGGGCCTTGGTGATCTCGGCGAGCAGGCGGCCGGAGACCAGGGCGGCCCCGTCGGCGTCGCCCTGCACCTCGACGGTGACCTGGCTGGAGACCTCGTAGTCAAAGCCGGAAACCTGGAGGTTGCCGTCGCTCACCCGGAGCATCACCCCGGCGAGCACCGGTACGGACGGCCGGTTGGGGAGGCTCTTCGCGGTCCACGCCACAGCCTCGGCGAGCGCGTCGCGCTCCACTCGGAACTTCATCAATGCCTCCGCGTCGACGTCAGCGACAACTCTCTCATGCCGACCGCTGCCCACCGTCCCGCCCGACCGTGCGGGTACCCATCGCACCTTAGGGCGCGGGGGTATCGGCTGTGCGCCCGACCCCGTGCATCGGTAGCCAGCCCGCTCCGGCCGGAGGCCAGCGGCCCGATCCACAGGAAGTCCAACGGTGATGATTGGTTTTTGTTCTCTTCAAAGAGATAACCCATCGTCTTCATCGCACCTGTGCAAACTGTGGGTAAGTCGCGTTTTCGCAGCTCAGAGTGGTTATCCACCGGTGGTTTACCTGTGGAGAACCGTGGGTAAAACTCCTGTCTTCATCCACAGGCGGCGTCCGGCGCGAAGTTGTCCACCGTCGTCCACAGGTAATCCACCGGTTATCCACTGCTTTTCTCCCCAGGTCTGTGGACAGGCGGATCGGCTCCGACGACCGTTGTCCCCAGAACCTTCAACAGGTCGTACACAGGCACCCGTCGACCGGTGGATAACCGAGCGGCTGTCCACAGTCGTCCACAGTGTCGTCCCCAGGGTTTGTCCACAACCTGTGGGTAACCGAACCCGAGCAGACCGTAGTTTTCCACTGCCTGTGGATAACTTGCTGTGGACAACCGCGTCCCGCTGTGGACAGCGAAACGGGGTTGTGGGTATCCCGGACGTGATCCACAGCCCCGTGGACGCGGGTGAGCGGACAGCAGGAGGCTCCGTCGCGGAGGTGGAGGTGTGACGCAGGTCGGCCAACGGCCAACGGCCGGCGCGGCGCGGGGCGGGGCGGGGCGGGGCGGGTCAGGAAGTCTGCTTGATCCGGTTGGTCAGCTCGGCGATCTGGTTGTAGAGCGAGCGACGCTCCGCCATCTGTTGGCGGATCTTGCGGTCCGCGTGCATGACGGTGGTGTGGTCCCGCCCGCCGAACGCCTGACCGATCCGGGGCAGCGAGAGGTCGGTCAGCTCGCGGCAGAGGTACATGGCGACCTGCCGGGCGTTGACCAGTACCCGGGACCGGGAGTGGCCGCGCAGGTCCTCCAGGCTGACCCCGAAGTAGTCGGCGGTGGAGACCATGATCTGGTCTGCGGTGATCTCCGGGCCGGCGCCGTCCGGGATGAAGTCCCGCAGCACCTCCTCGGCGAGCGAGAGTTCCACCGTCGAGCGGGTGAGGCTGGCGAACGCGGTCACCCGGATCAACGCGCCCTCCAGTTCCCGGATCGAGTTCGACACCCGGGAGGCGATGAACTCCAGCACGTCCGGTGGCGCGTACAGCCGCTCCTGCGCGGCCTTCTTCTGCAGGATCGCGATCCGGGTCTCCAGGTCCGGCGGCTGGATGTCGGCGAGCAGCCCCCACTCGAACCGGGTCCGCAGCCGGTCCTCCAGGGTGGCGAGCTGCTTCGGCGACCGGTCCGAGGTGATCACGATCTGCTTGTTGGCGTTGTGCAGGGTGTTGAAGGTGTGGAAGAACTCCTCCTGGGTCCGCTCCCGGTTCTCCAGGAACTGGATGTCGTCGATCAGCAGGATGTCGACGTCCCGGTAGCGGCGCTGGAACGCACTGGTCTTGTCGTCGCGCAGCGAGTTGATGAAGTCGTTGGTGAATTCCTCGGTCGAGACGTACCGGACCGAGCGGGCGTTGCCCAGCGTGGTGGCGTAGTGCCCGATGGCGTGCAGCAGATGGGTCTTGCCCAGCCCCGAACTGCCGTAGATGAACAGCGGGTTGTACGCCTTGGCCGGCGACTCGGCCACCGCCACGCTCGCCGCGTGGGCGAACCGGTTGGACGAGCCGATGACGAACGTCTCGAACATGTACTTGGGGTTGAGCCGGTTCCCGCCGGTCTCCACTCCCCCGGGGAGCCGCCGGTCGTCCCGCCCGCCCGGCCGGTGGTCCAGGCCACCGCGTCCCGGCCCGCTGTCCGTGCCGCCGTCGCGGGGCAGCCGGTTTTGTACCGGTCCGGCGTCGTCGTGGTACCGCCGGTCGTACGGGCGGTCGGGGCCGCCACCGTCGCGATCGTCGTACCCCCGCCGGTCCGGTCCGGGCGGGTTGCCCCGCAGCGGCTCGGCGAAGCTGGCGGTGAAGAGGGGTTCCTGGCTGCCCCGGCTGGTCGGGATCAGGCGCAGGGCGTCGTCGCCGGGCGGTCCGCCCCGGACCGGACCGGCCGGCGATCCGGTGCCGGTGCCGTCCTCCTCCTCCGGATGGAAGACGGCCGGCTCCTGATGGAAGACGGCCGACGGGTCCTCCCGGAACGGGGCCGGCGCCTCGGGGCCGGCGTCGTAGCCGGGGAAGGGCAGCTCGGGCGCCTCGGTCTCGGGCACGCTGCGGTACACGGTGCCCGCCGGACGGCCCGCGCCGTCCTCGGCGACCCGGACGGTGACCGCCACCTGGATCGGCCGGCCCAGTCGCCGGGTGAGCGCCTCGGTGATCGCCGGCCGGAGCCGCGACTCGATCACGTCCCGCGTGAAGGCGTCGGGCACGGAGAGCAGTGCGGTGTCCTCGACGATCGCGCGCAACCGGGTCAGCCGGAGGTAGGCCCGTTGCTGCGCCGAAATGATCTCGTCGGCGAGCTCGTCCGTCGTCGCGGTCCACACCGCGGCAAGGTCGGTCGTTCCGGCCATCGTCGTGCCACCCCCCTCGCCTCTGCTCCCGGCCGCCGCTTTCCCCCAGCGGTCGTCCCGGGCTCGCCACCGCGTCCGGACGGCCGGCACACCATCCGCCCGGACGGCTGACCGATCGCCCATCCACAAGTTATCCACAGCCTGTGTACCGACCGATTGTGGCTGCCCGCCGGATGCGGGTGGGACCTGCCCCCCTGCCTGAACGGGTGCTGAAGCGGGTTCACCGTGCCGAACGATCCACCGCCCGGTCCGGTCTTGCCTGCCAGCGGCACCGGACGAAACTCCCGATCACAACGCTGACCGCAAGCGCGCACGCTAACAGCGTTGTCCGCGCCGCTTCAACCGCTGGGGCGGCGTGCCCCTTGTCGGCATCAGCGAAAACCACCGTTCGTCCCCGGGCGCGTCGCACTGCCCCGGCCGGCCTGACCGCCCGGTCTGGCGGTGGGAAGGGGTGTTTGACGGTCATTGCGGCCCTGCGTAGGGTGGAACGGCTGCGCTGTCGCCCTCTGCTAGGGTGATGGGTGCCTGCTGTCCGTCGTCGTGGTGCCCGCACGTCCAGGTTCCGAACGTCGAGTTTCTGAACGTCGAGTTCTGAATATCGAGGTTCCGAACGTGGAGGTTCCGCATCGCTGGGCAGCGCCGATCGTAGGCCACGACGTGGCCTGGACCACGACACACCCCGGCGATCCGCCGCGCGGGGCGTACGGAAAACGGAGAGCCTGACGTGAGCAAGCGCACCTTCCAGCCGAACAACCGCCGGCGCGCGAAGACCCACGGCTTCCGGCTGCGCATGCGTACCCGTGCCGGCCGCGCCATCATCTCGACCCGTCGCTCCAAGGGTCGCGCCCGCCTGTCGGCCTGACGCCGGCCGGGCCCGTTCGGAGGACGTGGGCAGTCGTGCTGGCAGCCGCGCAGCGACTGCGGCGCAGCACCGACTTCGCCGCAGTGATCCGTGGTGGGCGGCGCGCCGGCCGTGGCGCGGTCGTCGTCCACCTGGCACTGCCGCCGACACTCGGGTCCGAGGCATCGTCTTTGCCGGAGCCGGCGCGGACAGCGGATGCGGAGCACCCCTCCGCACCGACCCGCGCCGGCTTCGTCGTGTCCAAGGCGGTTGGCCCGGCGGTGGTCCGTAACCGGGTACGCCGCCGACTGCGGCACCTGGTCCGCGAACGGCTCGCCGCGCTGCCCGCCGGCAGTATCCTCGTGGTGCGCGCCCTCCCCGCGGCAGCCGAGGCGAGTTACGCCCGGCTCGGCACCGACCTGGACGCAGCCGTCGCCGCAGCACAGGCGCCCCGCAGCCGGCGGTCCCGGTGAGCAGCGGCCCCGTCCCGTCCCGGCCGGCGACAATCGGTGCCCGGATGCTGGTCGGACCCATCATCGCGTACCGTCGTTGGATAAGCCCGGCACTGCCGGCCCGCTGTCGGTTCTACCCGTCGTGCAGCGCGTACGGCCTGGAGGCCGTCGTGCGACACGGTGCGCTCCGGGGAGCCGGCCTGACGATCCGGCGGCTGCTGCGCTGCCACCCCTTTCACCCCGGTGGATACGACCCGGTGCCGGAGCCGGGCGCCCGCCGCCGCGCCGACGTGACTGGAGCCTGAGTGTTTAGTCTCGACTGGATCTACTACGCGATTTCGTGGATCCTCCTGGCCTGGCATGCGGCCTGGGACGCCATCGGGGTGCCGGACGGCGCGGTCCTGGGGACGAACTGGGCCTGGATCCTGGCGATCATCTTCCTGGTGGTCACCGTCCGGGTGATCCTCTTCCCGGTCTTCGTCAAGCAGATCAAGTCGCAGCGGGCCATGCAGGCGTTGCAGCCGCAGGTCAAGGCGCTCCAGGAGAAGCACAAGGGTGACCGGGAGACGCTCCAGAAAGAGATGATGGAGCTCTACCGGAAGGAAAAGGCCAACCCGCTTATGGGCTGCCTTCCGATGTTCCTCCAGATTCCCGTCTTCCTGGGCCTCTTCCACGTGCTGCGCCGCCTCGACCCGGCCAAGGTCAACAAGACGCTCTACGGCTGGACGGTCGAGCAGTTCGAGAGCGCCTCCGCGGCGAAGCTCTTCACCGCGCCGATCGCCGGCAAGTTCGGCTCGACCGCCGACGAACTGGCCCGGCTCGGTGCCAACGGCACCACGGTCAAGGTCATGGCCGGCATCCTGGTCCTGGTCATGATGGGTACCACCTACCTGACCAGCCGCCAGATGATCCTCAAGACCGGTTGGGCGGAGGACCCGCAGCAGCGGATGATCCAGCGCCTCATGCTCTACGGCATCCCGCTGTCGCTGCTGGTCTCCGGCGCGATCTTCCCGATCGGCGTGATCATCTACTGGGTCACCAACAACCTCTTCACCCTCGGCCAGCAGCAGTGGGTGCTCCGCAAGTACCCGCCGCCGCCCAGCATGACCGCCAAGGCGGGCACCGCCGGCCGTAGCACCGCGCAGCCGGCCAAGACCGTTGGCCTGCTGGGCCGGAAGAAGCCCGAGCCGGTCCCGCCGAAGCCCGCCGCTCCCAAGGTCGCCGGCCCGAAGCCAGGTGCCAAGCCGGTCAACCCGAAGAAGGGCGGGCCCGCCAAGCGGCGGGGCTGACCGATCCAGGAGCCGCCGCCGGGATGTCCGGCGCTGGCCGGATCCGTACCGGTGTCGGGCGGATCTCCCGCGCGACCGCGCGGTCACGGGCGACACTGCCCGTACAGACGTGCCCGGTGGCACCGGCGAGACCTCCGCCGACGCCGGGGAACCATCGGACCCGACGGTCCGGCCGAACGAAGTACGGAGATGAACCGTGACCGACACCAGCACTCCCCGCGCCGACCAGGCCCCGGATGAGGACACTGCTCCGACTGCGGAGAAGGGGGCCGAGGAAGCCGGGACCGACGCCGAGGCGCGCGTAAAGAAGGCGCCGGCCGAGAGTGAGCTGTTCCGGCAGAGCGAGATCGCGGCGGACTACGTCGAGGGTCTGCTCGACATCCTCGACTACGACGGGGACATCGACGAGCTGGTGTCGGGTGGCCGGCCGGTCGTCGAGGTGGTTGGCACCCGCCTGCAGAACCTGGTCGGACAGCGCGGCGCGACCCTGGAGGCGCTCCAGGAGCTGACCCGGCTGGCGGTGTTCCGGCAGACCGGTACGCCGAGCCGACTGCTGCTGGACGTCGGCGGCTACCGGGCGAACCGTCGCAAGGAGTTGGCCGCCGTCGCCAAGAATGCGGTGGAGAAGGTCAAGGAGTACGGCGAGCTGGTCCGGCTGGAGCCGATGTCCGCGTTCGAGCGCAAGTGCGTGCACGACGTGGTGAACGCGATGGACGGTGTGGAGAGCGAGTCCGAGGGTGTCGAGCCCAACCGGCGGATCATCGTTCGGCCGACGGACTGATCGGGTGACCTTCGACGCCACGGCTGGCGTTTCCGGCCCGGGTGGTACGCCACCCGGGCCGTCGCCTGTCGACCCCCGGTCAGCCAATCACTTCTCCGCGCCGCAGAGCCATTCCGACAACCGGCGCGGTGCCGGTGACCCGTTGCCCTCCGCGCAGGACGCGACGCTGCCGCCCGAGCTGGCGGAGGCGGCCCGGACCCTCTTCGGCGACCGGCTCGACCTGGCGGCCGCGTACGCCGAACTGCTCGCCACCGACGGCGTGGTGCGCGGCCTGATCGGCCCTCGGGAAGCCCCACGGATCTGGGACCGGCACCTGCTCAACTGTGCGGCGGTGGCGGAGCGGATCGCCGAGGACGCCACCGTCATCGACGTCGGTTCCGGGGCGGGGCTGCCGGGGCTGGTATTGGCCATTGCCCGTCCCGATCTCCGCGTCACCCTGGTCGAACCGCTCGCCCGCCGGACCGCTTTCCTGATCGAGGCGGTCGAAGGGCTCGGGCTGACTCGGATGGTCCGGGTGTTTCGCGGCCGGGCGGAGGAAGCCGCCGCCGGTCCGGCTGGCGGCGATCCGTTCAGCGCCGACGTCGTCACCGCGCGGGCGGTAGCGCCGCTCGACCGGCTGGCCACCTGGTGCCTGCCGTTGACCGTCCGAGGTGGACGCCTTGTCGCTCTGAAGGGCTCCTCCGTCGCCGACGAGATCGTCGAGCACGCGGCGACGGTCGAACGGCTCGGTGGCGGTGAACCGACCGTGCACCGGTGTGGGGCGGGGGTGATCGATCCACCCACGACCGTCGTGGAGATCGTGCGGGAACGAGTGGTCGGCCCGGTACGCGGGCCACGTCGGGCGAACCGCCGTGGCGGTCGGTCGCGGGGGCGCTGATCCCGGCGCCCCCGCTCCACCAAAGGCACTGGGCGGCAGGCGGCGGGGCGTTGATCCCGGCACCCCCACGGCTCCGCGCAGAGGCATCGTGGCGGTCGGTCGTGGGGGCGCTGACCCCGGCACCCCCACGGCTCCGCGCAGAGGCATCGTGGCGGCCGGTCGTGGGGGCGCTGACCCCGGCACCTCCATACAGAGGCACCGGGGCGGCTGCGGCGCCCCGGCGGTGGCGCAGAGCGTCGACCCGTCCCGCGTCGACCTGGCCATGCTGCTCGCCGATCACGGTGCCCGGGTGGCGGCCCAGAGTGCCCGGCGGGAGAGCAGACCGGCGTCGGACCGCTCCTCCGGTCGTTGAACCTGTGCGAGACCTTCAACGCCGGTGATTCTCGGCATGGACCTTCTCCGCCCGTCCCCCGTAGGCTGGCCGCGCGTCGATAGTGTGGGGCGGACGGCGGTCGGTGTCACCGGGTCCCGGTCGCCCCCGCCGGGCCGTACGCTTCGTGGAGCGGGTATGTGCGGCAGCGACGGTGTGCGGACCGACCATCCGAAGCGGGCAGGGATGACAGGTGCATGACGACGGCAGGTACGACGACGATCCCGGGGTGACCGGACGACGGGCAGAACCCACCACGGCCGCCCCTGTTTCACGTGAAACCGAACCAGCGGCCTGGCCGGTTTCCGGCGGTGACAGTGACGACCTGGCATCGGCGGGCCGGGCAGTCCCGGCCAACCCCTGGGGCGGGACGGTCTACGGCGGACGATCCTCGTCCGGATACGGCGATGGACAGTCCACTACCGACCAGCCACCTCGGACGGCCGACGAGTCCGGTTCCGGGGTGTATCGGACCGGGCCTGCGGTCGGCCACGAACCGGGCCGACGGGTCGTCGAGGTCGTCGCCCCTGTCCACCCTTCTCCGGCACCGGTCGTGCCGCACCAGCCCGCTCCGGCGGCGGTCTCCGGACCACCGTTCGGCACCATCGACACGCCCACGTCGCCAGTCGGCTCTCCGTACGGGGAACCGGTCGACGACGCGTACGTTTCACGTGAAACTCCGACGCGCGAAGAGGATGACCCACCGTTGGCTATGGAGGCTATGCGCGCCGTGCAGATCCTGAATCCCAGTGGCGAGGTCACCATGCCGCGCCCGGAGCGGACCAGGGTGATGTGCGTCGCGAACCAGAAGGGCGGCGTGGGGAAGACCACGACCACGGTGAACCTGGCGGTGGCGCTCGCCCTGCACGGAAACCGGGTCCTCGTGGTCGACCTGGACCCGCAGGGCAACGCTTCGACCGGGCTGAACGTCCCGCACCACACCGGGGTGCCGGACGTCTACGACTGCCTGATCGACAGTGTGCCCCTCGAAGAGGTCGCCCAGGGGGTGGAGGGTATCCCGAACCTGTGGTGCGTCCCCGCCACCATCGATCTCGCGGGTGCGGAGATCGAGTTGGTCTCGGTGGTGGCCCGGGAGTCCCGGCTGTCTCGGGCGATCGCCGCGTACCCCGGCCAATTCGACTACGTGTTTATCGACTGCCCGCCGTCCCTCGGCCTGCTCACCGTTAACGCATTGGTGGCGGCGCAGGAGGTGCTCATCCCGATCCAGTGCGAGTACTACGCGCTGGAGGGGCTCAACCAGCTCATCAACAACATCAACCTGGTCCGTAAGCACCTGAACCCGGCGCTCGAGGTTTCCACGATCCTGCTCACCATGTACGACCGGCGTACCCGACTGGCGGACGCCGTCGAGCAGGACGTGCGGAACCACTTCGGGGACAAGGTGCTCCAGGCGGTTATCCCTCGTAACGTCCGGGTCTCCGAGGCCCCGAGTTACGGCCAGTCGGTAATGACCTACGATCCCGGTTCACGAGGTGCCACCAGTTACTTCGCAGCCGCGCAGGAGATCGCCGAGCGTGGGGTAAAGGAGCCGGTGAGCCGGAATGGGTAGTGCGGGCAAGTCGCTGGGAGGCGTCGCATGAAGAACCGTCCGCGTGGCGGACTGGGCCGAGGGCTGGGGGCACTGATTCCCACCGGTCCTGCGGAGACGCCGGAGACCACGACACCGACACACCTGGCCGAGACCGACCGCGCCACTGCCGCAGCCGTACCTGCTGTTGCCGCGCCGGCCCCTGCTCCGACGCCCGAGGCGGCGCCCGCGACGATCCCGCTCTCCCCGGTGCCGGGAGCGCGGTTCGCCGAGATCTCGGTCGACGCGATCGTCCCCAACCCGAAGCAGCCCCGGCAGGTCTTCGACGAAGCGGCGCTGGAGGAACTGAAGACCTCCATCGAACAGGTCGGCTTCCTCCAACCCATCGTGGTTCGCCAGCTCGACGGCGAGAAGTACGAACTGGTGATGGGCGAGCGGCGATGGCGGGCCGCTCAGGCGGTCGGCCGGGAGAACATCCCGGCGATCGTCCGGGACACCAAAGACGACGCGATGCTCCGGGACGCCCTGCTGGAGAACATCCACCGGGCCAACCTGAACCCGCTGGAAGAGGCAGCGGCCTACCAGCAGCTGCTGGAGGAGTTCGGGGCGACCCACGAGGAACTGGCCCGCCGGATCGGGCGTAGCCGTCCACAGATTTCGAACACCATCCGGCTACTCAACCTGCCGCCCCAGGTCCAACGTCGGGTGGCGGCCGGGGTGCTCTCCGCCGGGCACGCCCGTGCCCTGTTGAGCCTCGACGAGGCCGAGGCCCAGGAGAAGCTCGCCCTGCGTATCGTGGCCGAGGGGCTCTCCGTGCGGGCGACCGAGGAGATCGTCTCTCTCGCGCTCAGCGAAGAGGGGACGGCGAAGACGCCGGCTGCCCGACGTCGACCGAAGGCGCACGCGCCCGCCCTGACCGATCTCGCCGACCGCCTCTCCGACCGGTTCGACACCCGGGTGAAGGTGGACATCGGGCGGAACAAAGGCAAGATCACCATCGAGTTCGCCACCGTGGACGACCTCGAGCGGATCGTCGGGCTGATCGGGGTCGGGCAGGAAGAGCCGGAGGAACCGGAGGACTGAGCCGTACCCCATTCGCGTAGCGGGGGAAACGCCTCCGCTGTCGAAGAAGCGACCGCGACCCGGAACCCGATCCGGCTCGCGGTCGTTTTATATTTCGTCGCCGCCCGCCGCCCGCCGCCCGCCGCCCGCCGCCCGCCGCCCGCCGCCCGCCGCCCGCCGCCCGCCGCCCGCCGCCCGCCGCCCGCCGCCCGCCGCCCGCCGTTTCACGTGAAACGCCGCCGCCCCGCGCGAGCGATAGATGACGCAAACGGGGCTTGCCCCGCGCGGCCAGGCGAGCGCAGGAAGGCGGCGGTCAGGCGCCGACGAGTCCGGGGCGGGGAGTCCGGGCGGCGGCGTTCCGATCGCTACAGCGCGTGGCCGCTCGTTGTCCACAGCGCCGCCCGCCGCCCCCGTGGATATCCACAGAAGTTATCCACAGGCTGTCCCGTTTCACGTGAAACAGCGCGTGGAACGCGACACCAGCCTGTGGATTACCGGTGTGATCCGCGACTCACGGGCAAGAGTGGGACCTGATGGATCATGGCCGAGGGTGGCGGTGCGTGTCCGGCGAGCGATGCCCAGAGGCCCCGGCGGCAGGTGTCGACCGGACTGTGAAATCGGGTGGGGACAGCGGTCGCGGACTCGGCTAGGGTCAGCCTCGTGCCCGATACCCCTCCCTCCGTCCCGGACTTCGCTCAATGGCCCTCCTTCCCCTTCGAGGGCGAACTTCGCGTCAAGCGACTCGATGATCCGGTCGCGGTCGAGCCGCCCCGCAAGGGTGAGGGGGATCGGGAATGCATCGCCTGTAGCGCCCCGGACGAGGCGTACATCTGGGTGGACGAACGATGGCGGGTCCGGGCGATGGACCGGCCGACGGGTCTGCCGATGGTGCTGATCCTGGAGTCCCGCTCCCACTTCGACCTGGGGGACCTGTCGAACCTGCTCGCGGCCGAGCTGGGCGTGCTGACGGTACGCCTGGAGCGGGCGATCCGATCGCTGGACGGGGTGGCTCGGGTGCACGTCAACCGCTGGGGGGACGGCTCCTCGCACCTGCACCTGTGGTTCCTGGCCCGCCCGTACGGCCGCCTGCAACTACGTGGAACGTTCCTCTCTCTGTGGGACTCCATCCTTCCGCCGATCTCCGAGGCACAGTGGCGGGAGAACCTGGCCCTGGTGGCGGCGTGGCTCGGCGAGTTCGGCGGGCGTCCGCTGGCCGCGCCGTCCCGGATCCAGTGGCAGGCTCCGGCGAGCTTCAGTGTTTCCGCGATGGGAGCGGAGCGGACGGAGGTCAGCTCCGGCTCGGTGATCGAGGCGGCCGAGAGCACCGGCGATCCGGTCGGGCGGATTCCCGCGCCGCGGACCGACCCGGACCAGCCGCCGAACGTACGGCAGACCAACGTGGGCGAGGCGGACCGGCCGGAACCGGTCTGATCGGAGCTACCCGGTCCCTGGGCGGCGTCGCCTCGCGGGGCACCCACTCGGCAGAGACCCGAGCGGCGATCCACTACAAGCGAGGACGACGCGAACGGTGGAAAGCTGAGAGCGATCCATGACGGGCGAGGCGACGCGAAAAGCGCAGGGCCGGGCGGAGTGACACCGCCCGGCCCTGATGCTGTGGTGCGGGAACTGAGGCTGCTACGGGTGCCGACCGGCGGCCCGTGCCACCAGCGAGCCGAGTACCCGCCCGAAGTCGAGCCCGGCGGCCTGGACCGCCAGCGGCAGCAGTGAGGTCTCGGTCATGCCCGGTGAGACGTTCACCTCCAGCACGTGCGGCTGGCCGGAGTCGTCCACGATGAGGTCGACCCGGGAGAGGTCCCGCAGCCCGAGCGCGGTGTGCGCGGCGAGTGCGACCTCGGCCACCCGGGCCGCCGTCTCGTCCGTCAGTCGCGCCGGGGCGTGCCAGGTGGTCCGGCCGGCGGTGTAACGGGCGGCGTAGTCGTAGACACCGTTGCGCGGCACGATCTCCACCGCCGGCAGGGCCCGGGGCCCGTCACCGAGGTCGATCACGGTGACCGCCACGTCCATGCCGGAGACGTACCGCTCGACCAGTGCGGTCGAGTCGTACGCGAAGCAGCCGACCATCGCGGCCGGCAACGCGGCGGCGTCCCGGACCACGGCGGCGCCCAGACCGGAACCGCCCTGCGCCGGCTTCACCATCACCGGCAGCCCGAGCCGATCGACGATCCGGTCCAGCACGGCCACCGCGCCCAACTCGGAGAAACGGTCGTGCGGCAAAGCCACCCAGTCGGGGGTGGCGATGCCCGCCTCGCGGAGCACCGTCTTGGCGGAGGGCTTGTCCCAGGCGAGGCGCGCGGACCGGGCGTCACAGCCGACGTACGGGATTCCGCAGAGGTCCAGCACGCCCCGGAGCGAGCCGTCCTCACCGGTCGCGCCGTGCAGCGCGATCACCACCGCGTCCGGCGGGTCGGCCTCCAGCGCGGGCAACAGGGCGACGTCGGCGTCCCGCAGTTCCGCGTCCACCCCGGCCGCGCGGAGCGCGTCGAGCACTCGGCGGCCGGACTTCAGCGAGACCTCGCGTTCGTACGACAGGCCACCGGCGAGGACGAGGACCCGCAGTTCCTCGACGGCCGGGCCGGGCGACGGGGAGCTGGTGGAGCCGGCGGGGTCGGTCAGGCTGACAGGCATGGGCAGATCATGCCAAGTCGGGTCCGGGCGCGTCCGCGCCGGCCTGCCCACGCCGTCCCGGCTGGCTGACCTGGCCGAACACCCGCCGCATGGCGATGTCCTGATCCATCACGCCGGCCAGGCGGCGGACACCCTCCCGGATCCGCTCCGGGGCGGGAAACGAGAAGTTGAGCCGCATGTGGTTGCTGCCGGAGCCGTCGGCGTAGAAGCCGGTGCCCGGCACGTACGCCACCCGGGCGGCGATGGCCCGGGGCATCATCGCCTTGGAGTCCAGCCCCTCTGGCAGGGTGGCCCAGACGAAGAGACCGCCGGCCGGTCGGGTCCAGGTGGTGCCGGCCGGCATCAGATCGGCCAGGGCGGTGAGCATGGCGTCCCGCCGCTCCCGGTACACCTCCCGGTAGACCTTGAGCTGCTCGCGCCAGGGCATGGTGCCCAGGTACGTGGAGACGGCGGCCTGGGCGTACCCGCTGGGGCAGAGGATCTGCGCCTCGCTGGCGATGACCAGCTTGTCGCGGACCGCGTGCGGGGCGAGGATCCAGCCGACCCGTAGCCCGGGAGCGAAGGTCTTGGAGAACGTGCTCAGGTAGAAGACGCCGTCGCGACGGCGGGCCCGCAGCGGGCGGGGCGCCTCCGACTCGAAACCGAGCTGCCCGTACGGGTCGTCCTCCACCACCAGGAGACCGGCCTGTTCGCAGATGTCGAGCACCCGTTCCCGCCGCTCCTCGCTCAGCGTCACGCCGGCCGGGTTCTGGTAGGTGGGGATGGTGTAGAGGAACTTGACCCGCCGCCCGGCCCGGGCGCAGTCGGCGACGGCCGCCTCCAGCGCCTCCGGAATCAGCCCCTCGTCGTCCATGGGCACGTGCACGACCTGGGCCTGGGCGGACTGGAAGACACCGAGCGCGCCGACGTAGGTGGGCCCCTCGGCGAGCACCACGTCACCCGGGTCGAGGAAGAGGCGGGCGACCAGGTCGAGGGCCTGCTGCCCGCCGACGGTCACCACCACGTCCTCCGGGGAGGCGCCACACGAGGCGTCGATGCCGGAGAGGGCCATCACCTCGCAGATCCGTTCGCGTAGCTCCGGCAGGCCCTGGCCGATGCCGTACTGGAGGGTGGTGGTGCCGTGCTCGGCCGCGAGCTGGCCGAGCATCTCGCCCACCGCGTCGAGCGGCAGTGCGGCGATGTACGGTGCGCCTCCGGCGAGGGACACCACCTCGGGACGGCTGGCCACGGAGAAGAGTGCGCGGATCTCCGACGCGGTCATGCCACGCACCCGCCGTGCGTACCGGTCGGTGTAGTCGTCGAGCGTCGTGCCGGTCATGACATCACCTCATCGGTTCCTCGGGGCGGCTCCCGCCCGGCGGCGGTCCGCCCGGCGGGCGCCCCTGCCCCGTCGGGTGGCCCGTGGCGAGACGCGGAACACCGTTGGTCGATCGTAGTCCGCCCTGGTCGAGACGGGTATGGAATGTGAGCAGGGGTCCACATCCCGGACCGGGGAGGGGCCTCTTCGTTCCGGTGGTCTTTGCGCGTCCCCTCCCACCGCGCCGGCTTGCGGCGTACGATCGCTCGTCGGGGACAAACGCGGCGGCGTGCTCCGCGGTGTCGTCACCTTCAAGCCTATTGTGGGGATGCGCCAATGTCGCGACGTCTGGTCAGCCTGACCCTCGACACCCTGGAAGACCTGCCCCGTCCGTGCCGGCAGTGCGTCTTCTGGGAGCTGGATCCGGTCTCCGCCGACCGGGCCTGTGCCGCCGGTGACCCGGGCCTGGAGAAGGAGGCGTGGGTCTCGCAGACGCTGCTGGAGTGGGGCTCCTGCGGCAAGCTCGTCTACGTCGACGGCATGCCGGCCGGGTTCGTGATGTTCGCCCCGCCGGCGTACGTGCCCCGCTCGATGGCCTTCCCCACCTCCCCGGTCTCCGCCGACGCCGCGCTGCTGACGACCGCCCACGTGGTCCCCGCCTTCGCCGGGGGCGGGCTGGGCCGGATGCTGGTGCAGGGTGTCGCCCGGGATCTCACCAAGCGCGGGATCAAGGCGATCGAGGCGTTCGGGGACGCGAAGTTCGGCGACGTCGACGAGTTGACGTCGGGTGGGTGCGTCGCCCCCGCCGACTACTTCCTCTCGGTCGGCTTCAAGACGGTACGCCCGCATCCGCGCTATCCACGCCTGCGGCTGGAACTGCGCACCGCGCTGTCCTGGAAGTCCGACGTCGAGTACGCCCTGGAGAAGCTCCTCGGTTCGATGAGCCCGGAGAGCCTGCTCCGCCCGGTCCGCCCCGCCACGAGCAGCACCACCAACTGACCCCGCACGGCGGCGGCCGGGTCGGACGCTGGCGCGCGGGGTCACTCCGTCAGACGGCCGGCGGCCACCACCGCGCGTAGCTCGCTGACGTCGATCGAGCCGGTCGGTACGTCCCGCTCGATGGGGAAGTACATCCGCTGCACGGCGGCGACGATCGCCTCGACCACCCGGTCCCGGAAGCGGGGGTCGACCAGCCGACGGCGGTCCGCTGGCGAGGTGAGGTAGCCGACCTCGACGCGTACCGCCGGCATCCGGGTGAGCCGGAGCAGGTCCCAGGTCTTGGCGTGGGTACGGCAGTCCCGCAGCCCGGTACGCGCGACGATCTCCCGCTGCACCAGCCCGGCGAGCCGTTCCCCGGTGGCCGAGGTGACGCCGTTGTCCGTCCCGTAGTGGTAGGTGGCCACCCCCTCGGCATCAGGGTTGTGGTGCTCGTCGGTGTGCAGGGAGATGAACACGTCCGCGCCGAGGGAGTTCGCCAGTTCGGCCCGGTCGGTGTCCGGCAGGCAGTGCCGGGGCGATGGTCCCCGGGTGAGCTGCACCCGGACGCCGGCTGCGGCGAGTCGCCCCTCGAGTCGGCTGGCCAGGTCGTGCACCAGGTCCGCCTCGGTCCAGCGCAGCGGCCCGTCGCGCACCACCACACCGGGGTCGGTGCCGCCGTGGCCGGGGTCGATGACCACCGTCCGGCCGACCAGCGCCGGCCCGGACTGGCGGATCGCGTCGGACTCGCGTAGCCACTGCGGGCGGCCACCGACCACCTTCCGGCCGAGCCGGCGCAGCGCGTCGAGGGTGTGCGGACCGCAGGAACCGTCCGGGGTGAGTCCCACCTCCCGCTGGAACTGGGCGACGGCGCGGGCGGTCCGTGCGCCGTAGACGGCGTCGGCGCGACCGACGTCGTACCCCATCTCCAGCAGGCGTTCCTGCAACGACCGGACGTCCTCGCCGGTGATCGGTTCGGGTACGGCGTGGTAGAGGGTGCGGGCGCCGAGCCGCCAGCGGGCCGCGTCCAGCGCCCGCCAGGTCTCCGGGCCGACCCGGCCGTCCACACTCAGGCCCCGGGACTGCTGGAAGGCCCGGACGGCCCGTTCGGTGACCGCGTCGAACGCGTCGACGCTCCGTTCCTGGGGGCGGGAAGCAGGTCGAGGTCGGCCAGGACCCGACGGATCTCGTGTACGGCGGGCCCCCGGTCACCGGGACGGATCGGACGCACGGACGACCCCCTTAGCGGCTGCTGACTTCTCGCCACCCACCGCGGTCGTACGCAGGGGCTCTCTTCGTCGAGGATGCTTACGGAGCGTACCGTGACCGACCACGCCGTGTTCTCGGTTGCCGGAAGCATCGGACCGCTCCCACCCGGAAGCGGAGAAAGCGGAACCCCGCACCCCCGGGGTGGGGGGTACGGGGTTCCGTGTGGACCGGGTCGGTCAGAGCGCGGCCTGGATCAGCTTCACCAGCTCGCCCTTGGGCTTGGCGCCGGCGATCGACTGCACCGGCTCGCCGCCCTTGAAGACGGTGAGGGTCGGCACGGACATCACCCGGTAGGCCCGGGCGGTCTCCGGGTTCTCGTCGATGTTGAGTTTGACGATCCGGACCTGGTCGCCCATCTCGCTGGCGATCTCCTCGAGCAGCGGCGCGACCTTCCGGCACGGCACGCACCACTCGGCCCAGAAGTCCACCAGGACCGGCTTGTCGGACTTGAGCACGTCGGTGGCGAAGCTGGCGTCGGTTACCGCCGTCGTTGTACCCACTATTGACCCTCCTCCAGGACTGTGTTCGGGGCTTTCAGCTCAGGGTGGCGATGAACCGCTCGGCGTCGAGCGCGGCGGCACAGCCGGTGCCGGCAGCGGTGATCGCCTGCCGGTAGGTGTGGTCGACCAGGTCACCGGCGGCGAACACACCGGGGATGTTGGTGCGGGTGCTGGGCGCCTCGACCCGGACGTAACCCTCGTCGTCCAGGTCCACCTGGCCCCGGAAGAGTTCGCTGCGCGGGTCGTGACCGATCGCAATGAACACGCCGGTGACGTCGAGCACCTTCGCCTCGCCGGTGTGCACGTTACGCAACCGGACGCCGGTGACCTTGTTGTCCGCGCCGAGGATCTCCTCGACGACGGTGTTCCACTCGACCTTGATCTTGTCGTTGCCCAGCGCCCGCTCCGCCATGATCTTGCTGGCCCGGAACGAGTCGCGCCGGTGCACGATGGTGACCGACTCGGCGAACCGGGTGAGGAAGCTGGCCTCCTCCATCGCGGAGTCGCCGCCGCCGACCACGACGATGTGCTGGTTACGGAAGAAGAAGCCGTCACAGGTGGCGCAGGACGACACGCCGTGGCCCAGGTACTCCTGCTCGCCGGGAACCCCGAGCGGCCGCCACGCCGAGCCGGTGGTCAGGATGACGGCGCGGGCCCGGTACGCGGTCTCGCCCACCCAGACGGTGCTCACCGCATCGGAGCCCGGCGTGCCGGTGTCGACCAGCTCCACCCGGGTCACGTCGTCGGTGAGGAACTCCGCGCCGAACCGCTCGGCCTGCTTGCGCATGTTGTCCATCAGTTCGGGACCGAGGATGCCGTCGGCGAAGCCGGGGAAGTTCTCCACCTCGGTGGTCGTCATCAGCGCGCCACCGGACTGCACGCCCTCGATGACCAGTGGCTTGAGGTTGGCGCGCGCCGCGTAGACCGCCGCCGTGTAGCCGGCCGGCCCCGAGCCGATGATGATCAGGTTGCGGACCTCGTCCACTGCCGTCTCCCGAGTGTGTGTGTTCGTCACCGGCGCGCGCACCGATGTCGATCTGAGTACCGACGCCTGGCATCGTCGGCAACTGACATGCAGAACGTCATCGTACGAAGTGGGGATTCCCGGGTTGGCCGTCCGGTGGGTGACGTCACGTGATTCCTCGGACGTCCGGTTACCGCGACCTCACCCTACCCGCGTCCGGTATCGGGTGTCCGCGCCGGATCCCGGCACCCCGCACTCCGGTCCGGTCACCACGATCCAGCGGGTGCCCTCGGCGTCCGTCAACCCGACCACCAGCGCGGGGGCGTCCTGGAAGACCGCGTACTCGACCCGGTCGACGATGATCCGGCCCCGGCCATGCGCGGTGCCGACCGCCTCGAGGCAGGCGTCGAGCGCCGCCCGACCGGTGAGCCGGTTCAGGCCGCTGGAGGGTGCCGGGCGGCGCGGTCCCGACTCGGTGCCGGACTGGCCGTCAGGGCTGCCGGTGGCACCGAACAGGCTGGGCCGGGGGATCGCCGTCCCGACCGTGTCGGGGGTGTAGCTGGTGTCGGTGCGGACGGGTTCGGTGATGAGCCGGAACGCACCGGTCGGCGCGGCGCCCGCGACCGCGTTCTCCGGGGCCGAACCCGCGTCCTGCGGCCCGGCCCCGATGCCGACGAACTGGGTCACGCCGAAGCCGGCCGCGACCATCGCCGCTGTGGCGACCAGCACGGGCGCCGTCCGACGGGACCAGCGTCGCCGGCGCTGACCGGGAGTGGCGGGTCGGGGGGACGCGCCGATCACGGCCACCGTCCGGTTCGGCTCGCCGCCGGCCTGTCCGGGCACGGTCGGCGGGGCCGCGGGCCCGGCCCCGGCGAGCGCGGCGGTGAGCCGGTCGGCCACCGCCTGCGGCATGGTGGGCGTCGGCTCGCCCCAGGCGGCCAGCGTGCTGCCGACCCGGTCCATCGCGGCGGCCAGTTCGTCGTACGCCCGAGTCCAGGTCGGGTCCTCCGTCACCAACCGGGCGACCGTGGCCTCGTCGGGCGTGCCCTCCAGCGCGCCACCGACGTAGTCGGCGAGCAGGTCGTGGTCGACCTCCCCGAACCGCCCGGCCGTCACGTGTTCTCCCTCTGGTCGGTGTGCTTCCGGGAGCCTCCCGGTCCTGATCCGACGCCCTCGGGTGCCCGTGGGTTCCCACTGGTGACGCCGGGCACGTCCGACCTGCCGGCTGGTCGGCCGACCGCGCCGTCCAGCGGCCCGTCACCGCCGGTCCGCAGGTGCCCGAGCAGGACGGCCAGCCGGGCCCGGCCACGGGCGCATCGGCTCTTCACCGTGCCCTCGGCGACGCCGAGGATGCGGGCCACCTCCGCCACCGGGTAGCCCTGCACGTCGACCAGGACCAGCGCGGCCCGCTGCTCGGCGGGCAGTTGCGCGAGCGCCTGCCGTACCACCAGCGCGGTGTCGTGGTCCGGGGCGGGGGCGGCCGGCTCGACGCCGCCGGTGGCCGCCGGGTCGTCGGACCGGTTGCCGTCCGGCAACGGGACGGTGGGGTGCGCCTGCCGGCGCCGCATCCGGTCCAGGCAGGCGTTGACCACGATCCGGTGCAGCCAGGTGGTGACCGCCGAGTCGCCCCGGAACCGGGCCGCCGCGCGGTGCGCGGAGAGCAGCGCGTCCTGGAGGGCGTCGGCCGCCTCCTCCCGGTCGCCGATGGTGCGTACCGCGACCGCCCAGAGTCGGTCGCGGTGCCGCCGGAACAACTCGGTGAAGGCGTCGCGGTCCCCGGCGACGTGGGCCCGGAGCAGGTCGGCATCGGAGGGACCGGTGTTCGCGGCGAGTACAGGTGGCGGGCTGCCCAGCCCGCCACCCGTAGGGTCCGCGCCACGCCCGGTCATCGACTCCCCCGCGCAGCGGAGTGGTCGGGTCGCCGTGGCCGCCGGTTCACTGCACCTGGACCGTGATCTCCTGGACGATGAGCTTGTACCTGCCGGGGTCGATCTCGGGCAGGTCGGTGACCCAGAAGAGGAGGTACCGGTGCTGCTTGTCGGCCTCGAAGCCGTCGAAGACCATCTTGGCGCCGTGGTTCTCCAGCGTCGGCCCGATCTGGTTGCCCTGGTACGCCTGGACGAGGGCCTTGTCGCCGGCAGAGGTGGACGGCTGGTCGGCCGTACCGGCGTAGAGGTGCGCGGTGGCGCCCCGGTTGGACAGCAGCGCCTCCACCGACTTCACCGTCTGCGGCTGCTTGAGATCGATCAGGATCCCCATGCCCTTTTTCAGGTTGCTGAACTTGGCGTTGTAGTAGCTGTCCGTCTGCCAGGCCTCGTCCTGGTCGCCGTCGACGACCTTCTCGATACCGTCGAACTCGTCCCGGGCCCGGCTGTCCGGGTCGATCACGCGTACCTGGTCGGGGCTGAGGTTCAGGGTGCGGATGGCGGCCGGCGCCGGGGTCGGGGCCTCACCGTTGGTCGCCGGGTTGGTCGGCTCCGCGGCCTGACCGCCGGGGTCGTCACTACCGCCGCCGAAGGCGGTGATGCCGATGAGCAGCCCGACCAGGGCGACCACCAGCAGACCGGCGATGCCGAAGATCACCTTGCGGCCACCGGCCGGGGAGAGCGGGGAACGCTCCTCCTCCGTGTCGGCGCTGAACCGGAGCGGGCCGGCCTGCTCGAGGTACTGCTCGTCGGCGGGCACGTCCAACCGGCCCAGCTCGGCGGCGAGCACGTCCGACGTGGGGGGCTCGATCTGCCGGTCGAGCAGGTCCATGGTCAGGTCGTCCAGGTATGCCGGCACGCCCGCGCGGATCTGCCGGGGCGCGGCGAGGCCGCCGTTCGCGTCCCGGACCGCGTCCGGGATGGCGGCCCGACCGTGCCCGGCGGTGGCGCCGTGCAGTGGCGCCTCGCCGTGCGGCCAGTGTCCGGTGAGCGCGAAGTAGAGCACGCCGCCGACCGCTCGGAGGTCGTTCTCGTGGCTTTCCGCGCCGTCGGCCCGTGCGTCGGCGAGCACCACGCGGCCGTCGTCGCTGATCATCACGGTGCCCGGGTGCACGTTGCCGTGCACCATCCCGGTGGCGTGCACTGCGGCCAGGGCACTGACCACGGCGTGCCCGATGGTGGTGGCCCGCGCCGGATCCAACGGCCCCTCGGCGGTCAGTTCCCGCAGCGAACGGCCGTCCACCCACTCCCGGACCACGTACGCCCGCTCGGCCTCGTCGATGGCGTCGTAGACGCCGACCAGGTTGGGGTGGATCACCCGGCTGGCGGCGACCGCGGCCTGGAGCATCTCGGTGGCCGAGTCGCCACCCGGGTGTCGCAGTACGACCGCGACCGGGCGGCGCAGGATGACGTCGACCCCGCGCCAGACCTGCCGGCCCGCACTGTCGTCGTTGATGTGCTCGACCAGTTCGTACCGTTCGGCGAGGATCTCACCGACCGTGGGAGCACCGAAGGTCATGACGGACGGAGCGCTTTCCTCCGCCTCCTGACCCTCGCCGACCTGGGTCACCCGTCCTCCCTCGGTGATCGTGTCGATCGATGGACCCGAACTGCTGGGCATGTGGCTTTCCGCTCTGCCTCGTGAAGGAACCGGCTCGCGTCGTCGACGCGGAGCGTCGCCGACGGCCGTACCCGTCGAGAGCGACCTTACCTGGGTTGCGTGTCTCCCCGACATGTCATCTTGCCGCCGAACCCGCACAGGGTGCCGGTTATGGGTGGCGTGTCCGGTTACGACCGTTGTCGGCCACGTTGCTGGCACATGTACGTGCCAAATCTAGAGCCTGGCTGCAAGCGATGGCCGGAGGGGCCCACCGGCACCGGTCCACTCCGCTCGACCGCCGCCGGGTTCCCGCCGATCGGCTGATCGAACTCATCCGTACGGTTGGTTATCCACAGGCCGAACCGGCAGTTGAGCGGTGGCTCGCTGAGTTATCCACAGGTGTATCCCCAGCGGTGATCCACCGTCACGCGCTGTCCGTAAGTTGACGCTCAGCGGCCGAGCCGGCGGCGAACCATGCCGACCACCTCGGTGATTTCCCCGATCCGCAGCAGCATGGCCAGCCCCAGGTACGTGCCGGCGATGACCGCTCCGCCGATCACGAGCTGGACGATCGCCTCCAGTCGGCTCGGCGTGTCGTCCCCCGGCAGCAGTCCGACGACCAGCAACCCGACCAGTGCGGCCCCGGCCGCCGCGACCAGGACCTTGCCGAGGGTACGGACGATCCCGCCCAGCCCGATCCGCCCGATCCGGGGCCGCAGCAACCAGGCTGAGGCGATCGCGGCGGCCAGGTACGACACCGCGTTGCCGATCATCATGCCGGCGGCGGCGAAGCTCGCCGCGAAGGCGGCGTAGAGCACGATCTGCACGCCGATCCGCAGCGCCACCACCGGGATGTTGATCAGGGCCGGGGTGCGGGTGTCCGGCAGCGCATAGAAGGCGAAGGTGAAGAGCTGGCTGACCGCGAACGGGACCAGCGCGACGGCGGCGACCAGCAGCACCAGGGAGGTGGCCTCGGCGTTCTCCTCGCTGAACGCGCCGTACCGGAACAGGGTGTTCGACAGCGGGGTGGCCAGCACCGCGTAGCAGACCGCGATCGGGGCGAGCACCGCCGACACGGTCCGGGTGCCCCGGGACAGGTCGGCGGCGAGGTCGGCGTACCGGCCGTCGGCGGCGGCGGCGCTCATCCGGGGCATCAGCGCAGTGATGATCGACACCGCGATGATGCCGTGCGCCATCATCAGCAGCAGGAAGACGTTGTTGTAGATCAGTGGACCGGCGGCGTTCTCCCGACCGGCCCGGTTGAGCAGGTTGAACAGGACGATCAGGCCGATCTGGCTGACCGCCACGTAGCAGAACATCCACAGACCGAGCCGGCCCAGCTCGGCCAGCCCCAGGGCCCGGAAGTCGAACCGGAGCCGCCACCGGAAGCCCACCTTCCGCAGCGCCGGCAGCAGCCCGATCGACTGGATCGTCACGCCGAGCAGGGTGCCGCCGCCGATCAGCAGGATCCGGCCGGCGGTCATGTCCTTCGGCTCGATGATCTCCGCGCCGAAGACGACGATGTAGACCCCGGCGGTGCCGATCACCACCAGGTTGTTCAGGATCGGCGCCCACATCGGGGCGGCGAAGTGCCCCCGGGTGTTGAGCACCGCGCTGATCAACGCACTCAGGCCGGTGAAGAAGATCATCGGCAACATGAGGTACGACAGCAGCCTGACCAGATCCTGGTAGCCCTCACCCGACTGGTCACCGCCGTAGAGCGTGGCGAGCTGCGCGGCGAAGACCAGCGCCAGCAGCACGGCGACGCCGAGCGCGAGCACCGCCAGGGTGAGCAGCCGCTGGGCGTACGCCTGGCCGCCGTCGGCGTCGGCCTTGCGGCGGCGTACCAGCACCGGGATCAGGACGCTGGTCAGGATGCCGCCGAGCAGGAACTCGTAGACCATCCCGGGGAGGATCTGCGCGGTGGTGTACGCGTCACCGACCAGCGCGCCGCCGAGCGCGGCGGTCAGCGCGAGCGTACGCAGGAAACCCGTACCCCGGCTGACCAGGCTGCCGATCGCCATGACCGCGCTGTTCGTCGCCGCGCTGGCCTCCGCCACCTGCTCGGACGGCGGGGCGGTCGACTCCAGGGCGGGCTGGTTCAGCGGCTCGGCGGAGATGAAGGTGGCACCGTCCGGCCGCTGGTCGTTCCCCCAACCGGCGTTCGCGCTGCGGTAGAGCCCGCCGCTCATCGATCCTCCCAGGGGGTACGAGATGGTCGGGCACGGGCCCGTACACGTCCAAGACCTTAGTCAACGCATCCCCAGGTTGCGCCCGGCGGACCAGTTCACCCCCCGGACCGCTAGGCTGGCGCTCCGATGTCCGAAGCCTCCGTACCCCACGCCGCCGACCGCCGCCAGCTCACCGCCGCGCAGCGCAACGCCGTCGCCGAACTGCTCCGCGTCTCCCCGGTCGCCGACGAACTGGGCCGCCGGTTCGCCCGCGCCGGCCACGAACTGCACCTGGTGGGCGGTTCGGTACGGGACGCCCTGCTCGGCCGGCTCGGCGAGGACCTCGACTTCTGCACCGACGCCCACCCGGACCAGACGCTGAAGGTGCTCAAGGGCTGGGCCGAGTCGATCTGGGAGACCGGGCGGGAGTTCGGCACCATCGGCGCGCAGCGCGGCGGCCTCCGCCTGGAGATCACCACCTTCCGCGCCGAGTCGTACGACCAGGTCAGCCGCAACCCGGTGGTGGCGTACGGGACGAACCTCGACGACGACCTGAAGCGCCGCGACTTCACCGTCAACGCGATGGCGGTCAGCCTGCCCGACCACCGGTTCACCGACCCGTACGGCGGGCTGGACGACCTGGCCGCGCGGGTGATCCGTACCCCGGGCACGCCCCGGGAGTCCTTCGGCGACGACCCGCTGCGGATGCTGCGGGCGGCGCGGTTCGCCGCGCAGCTCCGCTTCGCCGTACACCCGGACGTCCGGACGGCGATGACCCGGATGGCCGCCGACCTGGACCGGATCACCGCCGAGCGGATCCGGGACGAGTTCACCAAGCTGCTCTGCGGCGTGGACCCGGTCACCGGGCTGCGGCTGCTGGTCGACACCGGGCTGGCCGAGCGCTTCCTGCCCGAGCTGACCGGGCTCAAGCTGGAGATCGACGAGCACGCCCAGCACAAGGACGTCTACGAGCACACGTTGACCGTGGTCAGCAACGCGGTCGCGTTGGAGGACGACGGCTGCGACTTCATCCTCCGGCTGGCCGCGCTCCTGCACGACGTGGGCAAGCCGGCGACCAAGGCGGTCGGCCCGGACGGTCGGGTCAGCTTCCACCACCACGAGGTGGTCGGCGCGCGGCTCACCAAGGCCCGGATGAAGGCGCTGCGCTACCCGAAGGACGTCACCGCCCAGGTGACCAAGCTGGTCGGCCTGCACCTGCGCTTCTACGGGTACGGCCGGGGCGAGTGGACCGACTCGGCGGTGCGCCGGTACGTCACCGACGCCGGTGACCTGCTGTCCCGCCTGCACAAGCTCACCCGCTCGGACTGCACCACCCGCAACCGGCGCAAGGCCGCCCAGCTCGCCGCCGACTACGACGCTCTCGAGGAGCGGATCGCCCGGATCGCGGCCGAGGAGGACCTGGCCCGGGTCCGCCCGGACCTGGACGGCAACGCGATCATGGAGCTGCTCGGCGTGCCGCCGGGGCCGATCGTCGGCCAGGCCTGGAAGCACCTCAAGGACGTACGCCTGGAGCAGGGCCCACTCGACCGGGACGCCGCCGAGGCGGAGCTGCTGCGCTGGGCCCGCGCCGAGGGGATCGTCGAATGACCGCTCCCACCTTCGTCTTCGTCCACGGTGCCGGCAGCAACTCGTTCACCTGGGCGCCCATGCAGCGCGAGCTGGCTCTGCGCGGCCACCGCTCGCTCGCCGTCGACCTGCCCGGTCACGGGTTCGGCGCGACGTTCCCGGCGGCGTACCAGGCACCGCAGGACCTCGCCGCCCTGGCGACCGCCCCGAGCGTGATGGCCGGTATCGGCCACGCGGACAACGTGGCGCACGTGCTGGACGTCCTGCGGCAGGTGCGCGCCCACGGGCCGGTGATCCTGGTCGGGCACAGCCGGGGCGGGCTCACTCTGACCGGGGTCGGTAACGCCGCGCCGGAGCTGGTCGACCGGCTGGTCTACATCTCGGCGTGGTGCTGCGTGGCCGACACCCCGGCCGGCTACCAGACCTCGGCGGAGAACGCGTCGAGCGCCCTGAACGGCGTCGCCGCCCTGATCACCGCGAACCCGATGGAACTCGGCGCGCTGCGCTTCAACTGGCGTACCGCCGACCCCGCGCTGCTCGCCACGCTCCGGGAGGCCACCCTCGCCGACGGCACCGACGACGAGTTCCACGGGTACCTGAACACCCTGGAGCCGGACGAGAGCCTGGACGCCGGCGAGGAGCGGGCCGACGCCGCGACCTGGGGCACCATCCCCCGCACCTACGTGCGGCTCACCGCCGACCGGTCGATGCCGATCGCCCTCCAGGACCGGTTCATCGCCGAGGCCGACGCGTTGACCCCCGACAACCGGTTCGACGTCCGGTCGCTCGACGTCAGCCACGTCGGTGTGCTGGTCCGTCCGGCCGAAACCGCGGCCCTGCTCTCATCGCTCGTCGAAGCGTGACGAAGCGGCCCGGCTGGCCGGAGGTCGGGCGGGTCGTGCCGTACGCGTCGGGCCGTGTCGTCCGGCGTTGGGCGCTCGGCGGGGGCGCGGAGCACTGACCTCGATCAGCTTCCGTAACCCCGCCGGTTGTACGAAAATCGACCGCCGGGCCACGGCGTCACCTCTGGCGTCGAGCTGGTAGCCGTCGAGCCAGACCCACCCGTCGAAGGTGACCCAGTCGAGCACCCGGATCAGGCGGAACACGATCGGCCGGGCGACGAACTGGACGCTCGCCGCTGCGGTGATCTCGAGGAGGTCGCCGGCCTTGAGTGGTGGTCCGGCGGGCGGTCCGGCGGGGCGGCGGTTCACGGCCTGCGGTAGCGACGCCACGCGATGATCCTGGTCCGGGCCATCTCGACCGCTGGACACCAGCCACTCCTGGTGCAGCGCGGGCAGTCGTGGTGGCGGTGGTACTCGAGGACGTACCAGGCGGACTGGACCAGAGACGGCGTCCTTCTCCCGGGCACGGGCGGACCCCCTGTCGGAACGTTTACCTGCACCTACAGAAGGTAACCCTGTACGTACCTGTACGTCTATAGACGTACCGAACGCTTCTGATCGTTCAGTCCTTCCTAGGTTCGGTGCCGTGGTCAATCCGTTGAGCCCGACGCCGCTCTACGTGCAGGTCGCCGATGTGTTGGCCGGCAGGATCGAGCGCCGAGAGTTGCTGCCCCTCCATCCGCTCCCGAGCGAGAAGCACCTGCAACAGGAGTTCGGCATCTCGCGGGGAACGGCTCGGGCAGCCGTCCGCCTACTGCGCGAACGTGGCCTCGCGATGACCGTGCCGCAGCGCGGGACGTACGTGGCCGAGCGCGAGTAGGGCACCCGGCCACGCCACTACTGCCCGGATCCGCCTGTCGGAGGCGGACCACCGGGCAGGAACAGTGCCGGCTCAGCCGGCGGGCGACACGGTCAGCGTCCAGAGGTGTCCGTCCGGGTCGGCGAAGGTGCCGGTGTATCCCCAGGGCTGCTGCGCGGGCTTACGGACGATCTCGGCGCCCGCGCCCCGGGCCCGCTCGATCGCCCGGTCGACCTCCTTGGGGGAGGCGACACCCAGGTTGACGACGCACTCGCTCTGCCCGCGCGGGGCGACCTCGTGCGGGCTGATCGCCCAGCCGAAGCCACCGCTGGGCACCAGCATGAGGTGCAGGCCCTCGTTGACGGTGAACTGCAACGGCTCGGGGACGCCGTCGGACGCCAGTTCGCCGACCGCCGTCAAGCCGAGGGCCTCCTGGTAGAAGCGGTACGACTCCTGGCGGTCGGCGATCGGCAGGGCGACCACGACGGGCGATTGAAACGACACGGCAGATTCCATACCGCGACACCTACCAGCCCGGTGTGACAAACCCCCCGACAACGTGGAGATGTCAGGGGGCCAGCGAGCGGACAGCCCCGCCCGGAGTGCGGGCGGGGCTGTCCGTAGTGGCGTTGGGTTACTTGGTGTCGACGGCGGTGGTCGTCACCGGGGTCCCGTTGTCGGTTCGGGCCGCGCCGAGGCGGGCGAGCAGGCCGGGCAGGTCGATGCCGGTCAGGTCGGAGCCGAGCTGGAGCCCCTGGGCGACGTTGCCGGCCACCGACTTGGTCAGCGAGGACGCGCCGTCGGTGGAGATGACGGTCATCTTGTCGATCGCGCCGATCGGGGCGCTGGCCGCCTCGACGACCTGCGGCAGCACCCGGACCAGCAGGTCCAGCACGGCGGCCTCGCCGTACGCGGCGAACGCCTCGGCCTTGCGGGCCATCGCCTCGGCCTCGGCCTGTCCCTTGGCCAGGATCGCCTCGGCCTCGGCGCGGCCCTCCCGCTCGACCGCCTCGGCGATCGCCGAACGCCGGCGCTGCTCGGCCTCACCCTCCTTGGCGCCCTCGATCGCGTTCGCCTCGGCCAGCGCGGCCCGGCGGGCCCGCTCACCCTCACCGGTCAGTCGGGCCTGCTCGGCGGAGGCCTGGGCGGCGGCGATGGTGGCCTGCCGCTGCGCGTCGGCGTTCAGCACCGCCGCGTTGCGGGCCGCCTCGGCCTCCTGCTCGACCTTGTACCGGGCGGCGTCGGCCGGCTTGCGGACCTCGGTGTCGAGCTGACGCTGCTTCAGTTCGGCGTTGCGCTCGGCCACCTTCTGCTGCTCGGTGAGGATCGCCTGGTCCCGCTCGGCCTGGGCGAGCGGACCGGCCGCCGCCGACTTGGCCTTCGCCGCGTCGATCTCGGCCTGGATGCCGGCCTGCTTCAACGCGAGGTTCCGGTTCGCCTCGGCGATCGCCTCCTCGGCGAGCAGCCGCTCCTGCTCGGCCTGCTGCCGGGCCCGTGCCTCGGCGATGGAGGCGTCCTTGAGCACCCGTGCCGCCTCCGGCCGGCCCAGGTCCTGGAGGTACGACCCCTCGGCGAGGATGTCCTGGAGCTGGAAGGTGTCCAGCACCAGGCCCTGGTTGGTCATCGAGTGCTCGGCCTCCTCGGCGACCGCGCTGGCGAAGGCCGCCCGGTCCCGGATGACCTCCTCGACGGTGAGCCGACCGACGATCGAACGCAGCGCGCCGGCCAGCACCTCGCGGGTGAAGTCCTCGATCTCGTCCTGCTGGTGCAGGAACCGCTGGGCGGCGGCCCGGATCGCGTCCTCGGTGCCGCCCACCTTGACGATGGCGACGCCGTGCAGGTCGGTGCGGATGCCCTGCTTGCTCACCGCACCTTTGATGCCGACGTCGATTCGGCGGCTGGACAGGTCGAGGGACTGGAGCTTCTGCACCACTGGCAGGACGAAGACCGACGCGCCGAGGACGACCTTCTGTCCGGACATGTCGGTGGACCGGCCGCCGTCGGCGTTCTGGGTGGTCCGGCCCTTGCGGCCGGTCACGATGAACGCCTCGTTCGGCCCGGCCACCTTGATCCGGGAGAGCACGAACATGACGAGGATGAGGAGGAGCAGTACCGCTCCGCCGATGGCGATGAGGAGAGGCATGAGGGGGTCCGTCTCTCTGGGAAAGTTTTTCAGTACGTCTCGACGTGCACGCTGGTCTCGCTGAGGCTTTCCACCACGAAGACCTGGGTGCCGGCCGGGATCGGGCGGTCCGCCCGGGCGTTGAGCTTCACCGGCTGCCCGGCGAGGCGTACCCGGACCTCGCCGTACCCGGTGGCGGGGATCGGGGTGACGACCAGGCCGAGCGCGCCGACCATGTGGTCGCGGGTGGGGGTCGGGTCGGTGCGCATGGTCCGCGCGGCCCGGCTGAGCCGGCCCGCGAACCACGCCGCGGGTACGGCGGCGAGCGCGCCCACCCCCGCCGCCCCGGCGATCATGGCAGGGCTGCCGCCGCCGATCAGCTCGTTGGCGATGGCCCCGCCGAAGCCGAGGGCCCCGGCGAAGGCGGCGATCACCTCTAGCGAGACCGGCCCGTCGACGTCGGGGTGGACGACGTGCAGCAGTTCCCCGCCGAGCAGGGCGATCGCCAGCACCGCGACGCTCACCGCGCCGATGATGAGGAAGACGAGCGTTCCGGTGGCCACACCCGCACGCTAGTTACCTCAGGCAACCTGGATGCGGGCCACCCCAGGCCAGACGCGTGAGGCTCAGCGTGGGGCTAGGGAGAGCTGGAGGAACCCCAGTTCCTGGGGCAGGGGTTGGCGTTCCAGCTTCTGACCGTCGAGCCGGGTGAGCACCATGCCGTCCCCGTCGCGGTAGAGCAGGCGGTCGTTGCCCACCCACACCGCGTCCTCGGCCGGGGCGCTGCCCCACACCTTTCCGGTGGCGACCTCGACGAGCAGTGGGCCCGTCTGCCCCTTGACCACCACCAGCCGGCCGTCCGGGGACCAGGCCCACGGGCCGGCGGGATCACCGGGCATCGCGACGAACCGGGTGGGCCGGCCGTCGTCGGCGGAGAAGAACTGCACTCCGCGCCGCGCGTGCGGCTCCGATTCCGAGAGCTGCGCGGCGGGGTCGGTCTGCTGGAGCATGACCTCCCGGCCGTCCGGACTCCAGGTGAAGACGCACCAGTCGGTGCAGAAATACCTGACCCGCGTGTCCACGGGAAACGTACGGAACCGACCGTTGGTGTCGAGCACGCCGAAGGAGTCTTCGCCAGAGTCCTTGCGGTGCAGGGTCAGCACCAGCCGGCTGCCGTCGGGGGACCAGTGCGGGTTCAGCGTCGGCTGACCGGTCCGCACCCAGCGCACCCTGCCGGTGACCATGTCCACCAGACCGGTTTCCTGCGGACGGTCGTAGTCGACCGCCACGGCGACGGTCCCCCGTGGTGCTGCCCAGACCTCCTCGTAACGGTTGTTGGTCAGGTAGGTGTCGCGGTGGCGGTTGAGGACGTAGCCGGTCCGGGCGGGCGTACCGGTGGAGGTCGCCCCGACGACCACCCAGCCGCCGGGGAGCACCAGTGGCCTCGTCGTCCAGTCCGCTCCGGGCGTGGGATGCACCACCACGCT
The DNA here is from genome assembly GCF_900090325.1 of Micromonospora pallida. Taxonomy (NCBI): domain Bacteria; kingdom Bacillati; phylum Actinomycetota; class Actinomycetes; order Micromonosporales; family Micromonosporaceae; genus Micromonospora; species Micromonospora pallida. Next base: position 5,988,106 of record NZ_FMHW01000002.1, read on the forward strand.
CGGGGTGACGGTGGGCGTGGGCGCGGTCGGATCCGGCGCTGCCCGCTCCGGGCGCAGTAGGAGGAACGGCGTGACCAGGGCGAGTACCGCCAGCGTGGCGCCGCCGGCGGTGGCGGCTCGCCGGCGGCGGCGCAGCCGGCGACCCTGGGTCAGCGCCGCCGCCGCCAGTCCCGGCACGCGCTCGGCGGCTCCCGCCAGTTCGTGTACGACCGCCCGCAGCGTCTCCTCCTGTGACCGGGTCACCGGTTCACCTCCTCACGGGTCACCAGATCGTCGAAGGCCGGGACGGAGCGGCGGAGCTTCGCCAGCGCCCGGGACGCCTGACTCGCCACCGTGCCCACCCGGCAGCCGAGCATCTCGGCGGTCTGCTCGACGCTGAGGTCCTCCAGGTACCGCAGGGTCAACACGGCCCGTTGCCGGGGCGGCAGGGCCAGCAGGGCGTCCCGCAGCAGTAGCCGCAGGGCGGTGTCGTGGTCGTCCTCCCGGGGCACCGGCCGCTCGGGCGGGTTGGCGACCGGCACCTCGGCGCGACGGCTGCGCCGCCGCCAACCCGAGACCTGGTCGTGGTAGAGGATCCGCCGGACGTACGGCTCCGCGTCGCCCCGGATCCGGGGCCACCGGACGTACGCCTTGGCCAGCGCGTTCTGCAACAGGTCCTCCGCGCTGTGCTGGTTGCCGGCGAGGGCGTACGCGACGCGCAGCAGCGCGTCACCCCGTTCGTTGACGAACGCGGTGAACTCCCGGTCGGTCACCTCTGTCACCCGTCCACCTCCGCCCTACAGACGCCCGGGGGTGCCGGAAGTTTGCCTGCTGTCGGAGGCGGGACAATCGAGGTCATGCGCTGGACCGTGCTGGACACCCCGATCGGGGACCTCTCCGTGGCCGTGGCCGACGCGGCGGTCTGCGGCGTGCACTTCGGGCGGGTGGAGTCGGCCGGGCCGGCTCGCGACGAGCTGTCCCGGCAGGTGGTCGCGGAGTTGGACGCGTACTTCGCGGGTGAGTTGACCGAGTTCACCGTGCCGTTGGCGATCCGCCGGGGCTCGGAGTTTGAGCGGGCGGTGTGGGGGGAGATGACCCACATCCCGTACGGGGAGACGCTCACCTACGGCGAGGTGGCAAAGGCGGTCGGCGACCCGGGCGCGGCGCGGGCGGTCGGGGTGGCCTGCAACCGGAACCCGGTCCCGGTGATCGTGCCGTGTCACCGGATCGTCGGTGCGGGCGGGAAGCTGGTCGGCTTCGGCGGCGGTCTGCCCCGGAAGGTGCACCTGCTGGAGTTGGAGGCCCGGGTGGCCCTCCAGCGCGCCTGGTCCTGACCTCCAACTCCAGCGGTGTTCCGATCGTCAGGGGCCGCCCGGAGGCAGTGCCTCCACGGCTGTCTTCGTACCTCCGCCGTGTTTGGTGATGCGCTGTCGAGCTCGGATCTTGATCGCCTTGGTGGTGAAGGAGCGGTTCGTGGCTCGGCTCGACCAGACGTACGCTTCACCCGGTGCCAGGTCGGCCATCTTGCCTGGAGTGAGCTCCGACAATGCGGCGTTCGCCTTTTGCAAGTGCTTGAGCCACGCGGGCGACGTGAACTTGTGCAGGATCACATGATTGGAGAGCTCGATCAGCGAGATGGGTACGGACGGTGGGTCTTGGCTGGCGACCAGGACACTCATGCCCTTGTGTCGCATCTCTCGTACGCTCTCCACCAGGCCCGCGACCAGGTCCGGGCTGTCGATGTACTTGTGTGCCTCGTCGAAGACCACGAGTTTGTTAAATCGTCGTCCACCGTTTTGAGCCTCGGCGAAGAGCTGCATGAGCACCACGAAGAGCCCAAGTGCCTCGTCCTTTTCGATGAACTCGTCACGGAGGTCGACGATGATCATGCGGCCGGGGCGGACCAGCTCCCTGATGCGAGCGTCGTCGTCGACGTATTCGGTGGCCAGATCGAGGCGCTGATGCGCCAGCTGCTTGAGATGATCCGGCAGGCCCGAACTGTCGATCCCCTGCCGGATGACGTCGATTCGGAGATCGTTTCGATGTGCCCGCATGATCCGTTGTAGTTGCCGGATGTACGTCGACTGGTTGCCCACTGCACCCATGAGAAAACGCCAATGCTCGGCGCGCAGCTCAGCGGAGCCGAACTTCAGCGGCTGCACAATCAGTTGCGGGTACTCGGCTCGGCGTTGCTCAAGCTGATCCTCCGGCACCAGCATGACGACGTCGGAAAGCCCTTCGGGGGCGATGCCGTATTTGGTCTGGAGCTCACGTACTTGGTCGGGGTCGTCATTCGGCTCGACCATGCTCGTGAATTCCGGGGCGTACTCTTGTGTCTGACTGTAGTGGAAGACGATGGTCGCCAGTGGGTGGGGCACCACGTTTACCGGTGGCGTCGGAAGCAGGGCCATTTCCATGATCGTGCCAAGGGTGTAGCTCTTTCCACCGCCTTGGACACCGAAGAGACTGATGGTGTGGGTCTCGTTCAGATCGAGTGCCACCCTGAGGCCGGCACTCTCGCCTAACAACCCGAATTGAGGCGAATCGCGGGTTGCGCCCAAGACCACGTCCGGGCGAACCACCGTGCCGATTGCGTTCGTGTCCCTGGAGCCTGGGTCGGTGTCCGGAGACTCGACGGCGGGCGCGACGGCCTGATGGGGTACTCCGTCGATCGTCGGTTCGCCCTCGGCGAGAGCGGCCGGCTCCCGACCGGGTTGTCCGGTTTCGGTCGGGTCGGAGATGGATGGCTCGCTCTCGTCGGCAGCGGCGTCGGGTTGGCCGTCGTCCCTGCCAAGGGCTGCCGACCGGGTTACCGCGTCGATCGAAACGTCCGGCGGCAGTGGCGGGCCGTCATTGACAGCCGTGGCGTAGGCGGGGATAACAGTGTCGTCGGCGGGGACGTCGTGGCTGCGTGACGGTGCCCGGAACGCCGCCGTCCAGAGCCGGGGAACGGAGAGGTCTTCTCCGGCCAACGTCGTCCCGTCGGGGTGCTCGGCGGTGAGGCTGGCGGGGTCTGTGGGGATTGCCGCTATCAGCTCCTGGATCAGTTCCCGGCCCACCCGGTGAAACTCGGTACCTCCCTCGTGCTCGGTGTCACAACCGTGACCATTGAGGTCGAAGATCAAGCCGGTGCGGGTGAACTCGAGGTGGTAGCCGTCGTCAAGCCGGTCGACGAGCCACCGCGCTTCGCGTGCTGCTGCCGCATGCATGATCCGATGGCGGACTGCCCGATCGAGGTAGAAGCGGAGGACCGTGGCCAGCCGGTGGTTGTGCAGCACCCGATCCACTCGGTCTGGCTGGCGGTGTTCAGGGTCGAAGAGCTCAGCCAGAACACGCTGGCTACCGTCGAGCTGCGCCTGCATCCGATCCTTCAAGTGCTGGTAGGCACCCGGGTCAGCCAGCGTCGAATAACACTTCACCTCCACCAGCCGGCAGGTGATCGTCCGACGACGAGCATCCAGGCTGAACAGGGCGAGATCGCTCCGGTGCAGCCGGGTGCGTTCGCCGACGGCGTCGGCACGGCGGCGCGTCTCCTGGTAGAGATCCAGGTGAGAGTCCAGCGGAAGCAGCACCTGGTCCGACAGGACTCCCTGATAGTCGAGGTACAGCCGTGCCAAGGCAAGACCGAACACTTCGGTCCGCTGGGTCGGCGCGGTCGAGGCGAGTTTGAAGGCGAGCCGTCCGGAAAGAAGCCGAAGCTGATCAAAGAACGAGGCGACGTGCCGTTCGTGGACCGGAAAGCCGTGTTGTCGGATGACGGGGTCGAGCAGCGCCCGCAACTCCTCGACGGATCGGCTGCTGATCACCACGTGATGGTCTAGCGGATTACCCAGGTCCGAGTCGTGGTCGATCACGTAGTGGTGGCGCTCGCCGCTCCCCGGCTCGTCGAAGTAGTCGAGGCCGAGAGTACGGTCGATGGTAAGCACCCAGTCGCTGACAGTATGCGCTTTGTGGATCAGCGCGCGGTCCTGCGCGGTCAGGGAGAGAGTGATCCGTGGCACCGACTGCGCACCAGGCTCGCCGGTAGCGACGGTGGCGGTGCTCGCGGAGATCAGCGCTGGAAGTGACGAGAGCAGGTCGGAGAGCTCCTCGGCCCCCGGCAGCGAGTAGGCCGGACCGTGTCTGGGCAGTTTCCGCCACGAGGTCAACTCGGCGTCCTGCCCGTACTCTGAGACCAGGTCTTGGCGGAGCCCGTGGACGGGCGCGGGAACAGGCGGCGCTGCGGGTGCCGCGTCGATCTGCTCGCCACCGAACGCGTCGAAGAGCACGGTCAGATGTGCCGAGGTGTCTCCGGCTGCGGATCGAAACTCGGCGATCGGCCGCAGCGCGACCGAGAGTTTCGGCACGATGCCCGGGACCGGCATATGGAATGCTTCCGCCTCGGCCACGCTGCTCCAGGTACCGCCCAGTAGGTCGGCGAGAGCGGCTCCGGCGTCGGGGTGACCCGGGTTGGGCAGGAAGAGCCGGATGTCGTAGCTGAGGTCCGCGCATTCGGCTCGACCCTGCAACTCGACGAGGGCGGCCGCGAGGTGTTCGGCCCGGCCGGCGTTTACCGCGTTCAGGGCCAGCGTCGTGACGTAGGGGTGAAGCCGCAGGTAACGCTCGATGCGATCAGCGAGTCGTCGACCGGTCAGGCCGGCATCCGGCTGTCCGGCCGGGTCCGGCAGTCGGAGGGTGGCGGCGACGCCCGCCAGGACATCCTGCGGGTCGGCGGTGTCCGATGGCAGATAGACCCCCCAGTAGGTGAATGGACCTTCCGCCGCCACCGCTAGACGACCGCCCGAACGCGGGACGGTAAGGGGAAAGCCGGTGGGAGTGAGCTGGAACAACGCCGCCTGCGCGCTTTCCGCCGCCTCCGGGTCCTGATCCCGGACGTCGCTGAGCCAGCGCTGACCCAATTCGGCCCACGTAACCAGCCAAAGAAGGCGGAGGGGGTGGGTGGGAGCGACCAGCAGGACTTCGGAGCGGACACCGTACGCGTCCACATGTTCGACGGCGATGGTGTCCACCCGGAGAATCTCGGAGAGCTCGCGCAGGCGGGCGGGGAGTTCGTCGGGCGAGGCGCGTTCGGCTCGCCGTAGCTGCCAGGCGATCAGCTCGGCATAGCGCTCGGCGTACTCCCGACTGGTTTCCCGGATCTCGCGCAGGTCGCAGCCTTCGACGATGTACTCCTGGTCACCTCGGACAGCAGTGAAGACGCTGTGTCGCGCGGTGTGGAATCGCTCGACCACCTCGGTGAGGTGGTCAGGCCACGCCAGCGACTGCGCTTCCGTTGCGCCCGAGTCGGCACCGATGCCGGACGACACCCGCCAATGGGCGAGACGTCTGGGATTGGCGAGGATAGCGCGCTGGATCCGGGTCAACACCGGCGAGAGCGGGATGGTGACGCGACCGGCGGTCCCGAAGCTGACCTCGACGAGATCACCGTCGTGTTGCCAGGCCCGATGGTGTACCTCGACGGCGTCACCGGGCGCGTCGAAAGCGCAGCGTAGGAGGGCGTGGGTGAGCCCGACATCGCGTCGGTTCTGTCGCGGCTCCGGCTCGTCGACGTCCCCGTCGGGCACGACGAAGAAGCGGTCGCTCTCGTTGCCGGGCTGGTCGGGCTGGGTGGTCTCGACCGGAAGCGGGATGCCTTCTGAGTCGACCGGCAGTACCCGTACGTAGTGCCAGCCCGCGGTCAGCCCGGCCGCGCGGAGGTTCCTGAGATTCGCCCGGTACGTCGACTTGGCGAGGGTACTGACCTTGACCTTGGTAGCCACGCCCGTCGGGCCGCCCTCCTCGGGGACGAGCTCCACGGCGAACTTGGCCAGCCCGGTGACCTGTCGTGGGTCCGGCTCGACCTGGAAGCTGACCGGAAGCACGTTCCGACCGTGCGTTCCGGTCGGTAGGTAGAGCTGGCCACTGATGTTCTGGAGTACCGGGTCGTTGACGTGCTGGGGGTCGGTGCCGGCGCGCGGCAGGTCCAGCTCGCCGACCGTGATCCGGAGCGCGACGTCGGCCTGTACCTGGCGCAGCGGCCACTGCTGGAAGGAGAATCGCCAGTTAACTCGGTCGACGACGATCCGGCGAGCCCAGCGGCGGGGATCGGTCAAGCCGGCGGCCTCCGCCGACGCGCTGGCCGTAGCGAGGAAGTCGGCCAGCCGCGCCCGGAACGCCGGGTCGGTGAGTTGCAACTCGACGACCCGCTGCCGCGCGGGCCTGGCCGAGTCGACGAGGGTGGCGGTGCTCTCCAGGTTGCGGGTGGTCCAGGTGCGGACGCTGCGCAGGTCGGTGAAGAGCGCGAAGTCGGGGACCAGGCCGAGTTCGAAGATCGCCGCTCCGGCGGCCTGTGGGTCGCTGTCGTTCTGAATGACGGTGAGCAGGTAGCGGGCACGGGCGATCGCCGTGGCATAAACCCACCGGCGCTCCCGGAGCACTCCGAAGATCTCGATCACGCCGTCGCGCAGCGCTGGGGGAAGCTCCGCCAGCAGGTGGTCGGCCAAGTCGGCGTAGACGTCGCCGAGTTCGATCTGCTCGAAGGTGGCGATGCCGAAGGAGTCCTCGGCGCTGGCGCGGGTGCCCGGGGGGACGAAGACCAGCAGCGGCGGCCGGGGGTCGCCGTGCACGTCGGGGTTCCGTAGCTCGATCAGCTTGGTGCTGGTGACGGCGTTGTCGCTGGCGGCGGAGTCCGCACCGGCCAGCACGTACACCTGCCCGTCGGGACCCAATGCGCGGCGGACACCGTCGCAGAGCCGGCTTGCGAGCGCCACGTCGAGATCGGTGTTCCGCATGCAGTGACCCGGTGCCCGGTGACGGAGCATGTCGACCAGCCGGGGAGCGAGCAGTCGCTCCAGCGCGTTGTCGAGGTCGTCCTCGGTCAGTTCTCGTAGCCCCGTGCTCACCGCGTCGTCCCGTCCGTGTTCACCACGTAGCGTGGGGTTATGGTTTGGCTGAGGTAGGCATCCGACAGGTCGGAGTAGAAGCCGATTTCCCGCAGCCTGCTGACGAAGGCGTCCAGATTGGCACGCAGGGCGGCGTGGTCGGTGATTGTCGCCCGGTCGAAGCCGTCGCCGGGCGGCAGCCGGTCCACGTACAAGCCGTAGCGGTTCCGCAGGATCGCCAGGAACTCGTCGACCCGGAGCTCGGCGGTGCGCATGCCACCGCCCGGCGCCGGCGTGAGCAGGGCGATCTGCAACAGCACCTCGAGTAGCCGACCGTCGAGGACGAAGCGCCGCTGCCCTCGGCGGGGCTGGGCGATCATCGCGCCCGAGCGGTTCTTCAGCAACAGCGCGTCGAGGCACTCGGTGAGGTACTTGCGGTGGAAGTTGACCTTGTAGGCGGTGACGATCTCGACGTAGGTGGTGAAGTCGTCGAGCCCTAGATCGATGATCTCTCTGATCTCCCGCTCCCGGTCGTCTGCCGCAGTGCTCTCCAGCAGTCCGGTCAGCTTGTAGGTGCCGAAGGCGTCCCGGTCCTTGTTCCAGCTCGGCCCGAGCAGGCGGAGCAGGTCGACCACCGGCACCGGTCCCTCCGCACCCGTGACCCGTTTGCCGCGCCGCTGGAGATGCCGAGCGAAGTCGTCGAGCTTCTTGACCAGGTAGCTGGACCGGACAAAGTCCGGGATCCGCGCGTACCAGGTCTGCGCGCTGCGCTGTGCGAGCTTCGCCGCTGGACTGTTCGGCGTCCCACCGACGTCGAGGAAGAAGCCGTGCTGGGACTCGGGGATCTGGCCAGCGGTGAGCGCCGGCAGGGTCTTGAGCAGCCTCAGGTGGTAGAGCCCCAGATGAAAGGCGAAGAGGATCTTGAGATAGTCGATCATGACGCTACGGGGGATGAACCGTCGGTGGTAGAGCAGCCGAACCACGTCGTCGGCGAGAAGCTGCGCCGAGTCCGGCAACAACGGCGGGTACGACATGCGTGCCCGGTTGTCCCGGGTGTCGGTCACCTTGTTCTTGACCGCTTCCACCAAGCTGATCAGCGCCTGGGTCTCCACGTCGACGTCGGTGGTCAATGGACCGAGCGCACCGTTCAGGTCGGGGAAGAAGAACTCGCGCAGCAGTCGCAGGGTGTCGCCGTCGCGGCCCGCCGAAGCGTGCCGGAGCAATTCGTAGAGATGTTCGTCAGCTCCGTAGGGACGGGAGTGCCGGGCGTTGCGCAGTCGGTAGGTGTAGCCGTACAGCGGCCGGAGGCCGGCGATCTTCTGGGTCGGCTTGCCGCGGTTCACCATGTCGATCAGGTGGCTCTCCACCCACCGCCGGGTGGTCTCCGCGTCGAAGCCCTCGAAGAGGTGCCGGTTCTCCTCCCTCCCGCTCATCTCCTCGGCATAGTGGTCAACGGTGAGGTCGGCGCTGCGGGAGACCCGGCTCGGCGCGCCGCCGTGGTGCAGCCGCATCAGGAAAGCGGTCAGCACCCGGTCCATGTCGAGCAGCTTGTAGTCGATGTAGCTGATCCCGGGGTGACGGAAGTCGGTGTCCTGTTGCTTCAGCCCCATTACCGGTCCCCCGCCGTCTCGCCTCGATGCATCACCAGCAGCCCGCCCGGTTCCCGGCGGACCCGGCTCAGCTCACCCCGGGCGGAGGCGAGCAGGATCTCCTGGTACGGCGCGGCCGAGAGCTCATTTTTGAAGATCGTCAATCCTAGGTAGAGTCCCTGCTGGTCGGCTTCTCCCGGAAGATAGCCCGCCCCCAGCCGATGCAGCAGCTCGAAGAGGTCGAGTCGGATCCGTAACTGGGCGCGATGACCTGCTTCACCGTGGTATCGGAGCACGAGGGCATCGGGTTGGCTCTCCAGGTACGGATTGCTCGGCTCGTCGCCGACGGAGAGGGCGAGCCGGTCCTTCGGAAAGAGCCGATAGCTGCGGATCGTCTCCCCGGGCACCTGACGCAGCCGTAGCGCCAGCACGTCCCCGAGCTGCCGGGGATCGGTGAGCCCCTCGCTGCGGTTGATCGCGTCCACCAACTCGTCCAGCCGTTCCCCGACGCTGTCGGGGTGCTTGAGCAGGGTCAGCAGTCGGTCCGCGCCCCGGTACGGCAGGAGGCTGCGGGACCGACGCTGGTCGAGGCTCTCGAAGTAGAACCGGCGGCGGGCTGCGGCGACGTATCGGCGATGGGCAGCCCGTTCGTCCTGCTCCGGTGCCGAACTTCGGGTGAGCTGCTCGGCGAGCCGGGCGAGGAGCCGCTGATCCTGGTCGCCGCGGCCGTCGACGGTCACCAGGGCCCGGCCCGCCGCCGGACCGAGGTAGTCCAACTGCCGGTCGAGCGCAGGAGCCGGGGCGCTGGCCAGGTCGACCTCCCGCAACAGCCGCAGGAGGCGGTCCTGCCCGCCCGGCAGACCGGCATAGCTGGTGAAGTAGTGCGAGTCGAGGATCGCGTCGGTGTCGTTGGCCGCGTACAACTGGTGGATCGAGGCGCAGTCCCGCCCGGAGGTCAACATGTACGCGAAGGCCGACCGGAGGTCCCGCATGGTGATGTGCAGCCGGCCGCGCAGGTCGGCGAGCCGGTAGAGATCACGCAGTCGTTCCCGGATCTGCGGGCCGGCGGTGGGATGTGCGAAGGTGAGCGCGTTGTGCCGGGCGTAGCAGGTCCGCTCCAGGGCGCAGCCGCCGCAGGCCGACCAGTACCGCTCGTCGGTGAGCCGGATCAGCAACCGATCGAAGATCGACTCCTGAAGTTCGGAGGTCGGGGCGAGCAGGCTTCGCCGGTTGAGGTTGACCACCACGGTCCGCGCTGGGGTCGGCTCCCCCGTAGCCCGGCCCGGACCAACTCGGCCAGCTTCGGGTACGCCTTCTCCTCAGTGCTCAGAAAATCGACCAGCCGGCCCTCGTTGATGGCGATGAGCCGGGTCTCGTCCTGCGGCCAGGCCGACGCGTCCCTTCCGGCGAAGGGCGCGAAGAACGCCTGGAGCACCTCGTCGTTGGTGGTGTCCCCCTCGTCCTGGCTGCCGTCGTAGTTGATCCGGCACCAGCGACCGCTGGGGAGCTGGAAGTCGACGCCGTTGGAGCGCGGCGGACCGGTCACCGCGCCCCGCTCGGCGGCCTGCTCGGCGAGTCGCTCTAAGAACGCGGTCTTGCCGTCACCCGCGTTCCCGGTGATGATCACCAGGTCGTGATCGCCGCTGAGCACCGCCGGGCGAAGCCGGTCGTCCAGCGCGGTCTCCACGTAGAGCTTCTGGGTGTCCTTGCCCCGGGTGCCGGCGTTGCTGCGGACGCTCTGGCTGTAGAGCGTCTGAAGATAGTCGACGAAGGAGTTCGCGCCGGTGGTCTCCGGGGCTGGCTCCGGAACGGGCGGCGGGGGCGGTGCCGTGCGGATCTCCCGGATCTCGCCGAGAGCAGCGAGGAACCGCTCGGCGCTGCCGTAGCGATCGCTACGACGCGGCGCGATAGCTCGGCAGACCATCTTGGCGACCGGATCGGCCAGGTCACCGAGGCCGATGAAGTTGCGCGGATCACGCGGCGGCTCTCCGGGTACGGGTTGCGCCGCATCCCAGGGGTAGCCGCCGCCGGTCAGCAACTCGTAGAGCGTCACGCCGAGCGCGTAGACGTCCCGGTCGGCAAGGTCGGCCTGGTCGAGGTGGCGGTTACCGCGAAGGTCCGGGGCGACGTACCGGGGAGTGCCCCCGGGCGGCGAGAGGGTGGATTCGCTGTGCAGCGCGATGTTGAAGTCGATGATCTTCGCGCCGCGTTCGCTCCAGTAGAGGTTGGCCGGCTTGATGTCGCAGTGGTAGACGCCGTTCTGGTGCAGGAAGACCAGGCCGCGTGCCACGTCGGCGGCGAGCGCCAGCGCGTCGGCCGGGCCCAACGACTTGTCGGCGAGCAACGCCTTGACGTCCCGCCCCTCGACGTACTCGAAGGCGAGGTAGGGGATCTGCCGGCCGTGCAGGTAGTCGGCGACCTCGACCTTTACCACGTTCGGGTGCGGCGGCAGCTTGGCGAGGATCTTGTACTCGTGGCGGAGCCGCTCGATCACCGACTCCCGGTCCCGGAGCACCAGCTTCACCGCCCGGTCGGCCCCGGCCAGGTCGTCGTAGACCTGGTAGGCCACGCTGGACTGGCCGCGCCCCAACCGGCGGCGCACCGTGTACTTCGGGGTCAGCGGATACCCTTCCGGCAGGCGCCAGAAGTCCGGCTCGTCCGCTCCGCCTGGGCCGGCGGGGTCGGCCGGGGGCGGCGTCGGCGGCTCCCGACGTCGCCCGAGCGCCGCCTGCATCTCGTCGAGCGCCTCGTCGGCGCTGGGCCGGGCCGACGGGGCCTGCGCACACATCCGCTTGAGCAGCGCGCTGAGCCCCGCCGACAGCCCTGCTTCCGCCATCGGTGCGTCAGGGAGGACGCTGCCGCGTTCGAACTGGTCGGTGGAGGAGGTGAAGGGCAACTCCCCGGTGAGCACCCGGTAGGCGATGACACCTGCCGCGTACACGTCGGAGGCGGTGGTCATCTTCTCCGGGTGCGCCTGGCACTCCGGGGCCACGTACTGCTCGTCGAGCGCGTCGGCGAGGAGCCGCAGCACGGTGGGGTCTCGGGGCGGCCCGGCCGGGCGGGCGTAGTCGAAACCGGTCAGCAGCGCCCGCCCGCTCTCGGTGATCAGCACGGTGGTGGGGCTGAGCGCCCGGTGGACCACCCGGTTGCGGTGGGCGTGGGCGAGACCGCGCAGCACGTCGACCACCACACGGAGCTTCGCGTCCGCAGCTAGCGCGGCCCGGGGATTGTCCAGGTACGTCCGGAGCGGCTGCCCGGCCACGTCGTCGAGGACGAGCACGAACGCGCTGCCGTCCTCGATGGGAAAGAAGTCCCGCCGCCCCACCACGCACGGGTGGCCGCCCATCCGGGTCAGCGCGTCGTAGGCGTTGGCGATCTGGCGTTCCTCGGCCCGCCGCTCCTCCTCCGGCAGGAACGGATCGGCCCGGTAGACCCGGAGCAGGGCCGAGTCCCCGGAGTGCCGAGTGGCGGAGTTGACCGCCCGGTATTCGGTGACGATGTCATCACCGCCGAGGCGCTCCCGCACCTCCCAGTTGCCGAAGCGCTGCGGGCCGGTGGGCAGGTCGACGATGCCGTGCAGGGCGCTGATGATCGCCGCATGATGGCCTCGGACGTCCCGGGGGAAGCCGGTGCGTACGCGGGTCGGGTCGCCCAGGGCGTCGACCAGGTCGGGCAGGGTGACGGTGTCCTCGGCGTCGTTGCCGACCTGGTCGATCAGCTTCGCGTTGTCGGCGGTCAACACCACGAGCGCGCCGACGTAGACCCGGTTGAGTGCGGCGTGTTGCCGGCGCAGCAGGTCGGCGACCACCCGGGCGTGCTGCCGCAGCTTGGCCGCGGGGGAGCCGAAGGCGTCCCGACCGGACGGATACCATCGCGCGCCGGCCACCTCGATTCGGCCGGCGGTGCCCTTGACGTCAACCAGCCAGACTGCGTGCGGCGTGATCACCACCAGGTCGATCTCGAAGATGCCGGCTCGGCCACGCACCTCGATGTTGTGCAGGACGGACCAATCGTCGGGGGCGTGATCCCGCAGCAGGGCGACGACCTTGCGTTCTGCGTCGTTGACCGGGGGACCGCCACCGACGATTTGTGCCATGAGCTAGCCAGCCGCCTCTCGGACCGCTTGATCGAGCAGAGTCAGAGCTTGATCCTCCCTTCTATCAGCCTCGTCCCGATCCCGGTAGGCCTGCCGCACCGTCTCCGCAATCCGCTCCCGATCTGCGGACGTACACAGCGGTACGGGAATCCTCCTCCGCAGCGTCGAGTTAATGTCTTGTGGTCCGGTTCCCGCGCAAAGTGAACGCATCGTTCGAAAGGCTGCTTCGGAGCGGAGGTACGCGAAGAGGTATGCCCCGCTTATGCTTTGAGGGCCAGGTCGCACCCTAAGGAGATGCTCAGAAAATACGTATCGCTTTTGCCACTCTGGGGAAATGAAAGCAGCTCTACCGATCAGTGATCTATCCGTTAGTAGGCCTTGTGATGCTATCAGTGTCGTCTCTGGATCGGAGCGCAAACGAGCAGCCTCTGCATCTCGTAGGGCGATGTGTCGAGGTTCTGGCCGGCTCCAGAATACTTGCTCCTGGCCGACGAGTTCGAAGCCGCTGCCCTCGTCTGCGTCCACCCTCTTGAATCTGTTGCCGCGAGAGAGCTCGCCATCATCGCAAATGTTTCCTAGGCTTTCGTGGTCGAGCTGCTTTGTTCTCCGCCTTAATGCTTGGATGCGGCCGTCATAGTTCAGTGCGCGGAGAGAGGTGCTGCTGAGGTCGCGGACGGCGAATCCGGTTGCCCCTGGCTGCTTGTGCCAGGAGTAGTCGACCAGCTCTGAGAGACCAGCGCTGGTGAATAGGTCACGGGTGGCTTCGCGTACGCCGGCTTGGAAGCTCGCGCGCAGCTCAGCGGCCTGCTCGATGAGGTGGTGGATTTGATTCTCGACTTCCGCGTCGAATCGCGGAACAGGAAGCCCGGCGATGTGGTGCGGTTCGATGTGCTGAATGATCGCCCCGTAGGCGGCACTGGTGATGATCGGTACACCGTATCTGCTTTGCAGGAAGGCGTTGAGGTATCCGGGATGGATCTTTTCCGGGTGGGGGCGCACCTTCATGATGTGCTGGGACGACCAGATATCGGCCATGTCTGGCCTAACGTAGGTCATCCGGCCAATGGTGCCGGAACAGGAGATCAGGGTGGTGCCGGGATCTACCCGAAGAAAGGAAAGCTTCTCCGCGTCGCTTCTGCGAAGTAGTGGCAGCCAGCTGAAGTCTGCCTCCAGCATGTCGGTGCTGCCGATAAACGGAACGCCGTGCTTGGGGTCGGTCAAGTAAACCCGACGAAACTTAGGGCCATTGTAGATGCCACCTTGGTAGCCATGGGTCAGGCTGTGCAACGGATCTTTACGAACGGCTAGGCGTTCGAGGAGTTTTTTGGCCTCGTAGGCGCCGGAGAGGAAGGGTGATGGGTCGAGGCGGAAGCCCTGCTCGGAGAGCCAGGAGGAACGGACCGGGTTGTCAGCATTGACGAGCTTCAAGAAGCTTCCTTAAAACCATTCGCGTAGGGTGTCGCGAAGTTGACAGAAGGCGCGATCCTGGCAGTGCCGTACGGAGATCTTCTGGGCCAGGCGGCCGAAGGCGGCGTTGGACCGGTCGGCCCGGTGGTGCCGGCGGAGGAACTCCAGCGCGGCCTTGGGATCGGGTGGCTTACTGGCACCGTCCGGCCAGTGGCCGCTGCGCCGCAGCACGTCACGGAAGTCTGCGCCGCACTTGAGTGCCTCGGCGACGTGTGGATTCTCCTGCCACACCCAGGCTTCCAGCTCCGGCTCGATGACGATCACCGCCGAGTGGGACCAGGCGGGCTTAAGCTTCGTCCCAATGTGCTCCCGGATCTGCTCGGGGGTGGGGCTCCCCTCCCAGGCCAGATCGAGCATGGCGACCGCATGCCGGTGCGACCGCTCGTAGGGTTGGAGCAGCTCGGCCGCTCGGCCGTAGACATCGGGGTCACGGAACGGCGCCACGATGAGGTCTTCGCGCGGGTCGAAGCGAAAGGGGTTGCAACCGATGCTGCGATGGCACTGTGGCCGCCCGAGGAAACCGCGCAGCATCTGATCCATGGCGGCGTCGGCGACGAGGAAGACGACGTCCCGTTTCATGCCAGCACCCCGGCGGCGAAGAGGCTGCCCACGTCCAACGACCCGCGCCAGTCGACCAGGCGGGGATGCCGGTTGCCGCGTACCACGCTGACCCCGTCGTCGGTGTTGAGGCGGGCGACGAGGACATCGGCGAGGTCGGTGTGGGCCAGGGCGATCGGTGAGTGGGTCGAGACCCAGACCTGTGCCTCGTAGAGCGAGCTCAGCGACTGCATCACGGTTTCGATCGCGCGGGGGTGGATGCCGTTCTCCGGTTCCTCGGTGACAATCAACGCCGGTACCGCGTCGGCGGGCAGGTACGGCAGCAGGGTCAACGCCAGGACGCGCAGCGTGCCATCGGAGAGCCCGGACGAGGTGACCTCGTAGCCACCGCTGTAGCGGACGGCGAAGTAGGCGTACCGGTCTTCCTCCCGCTCGACCGGGCGGATGCTCTCGACCTGCGGGAGTGCGGTCCGCACGTGGTCGATCCAGGAGGCGAAGCGTTCCGGATCCTGGCGGTGCAGATACAGCGCGAGCCATGGGGTGTTGCGGCCGGAGGGCATCAGGCGCAGCGGATCGCCAGGCGGAGCCGGCTGTCGCAGCAGATCCCACTCCGGGTCGAAGAAGACGACCCCCTCCCCGATCAACTGGGCGAGCCAGAGCGCGGCCGGAAAGAGACCCGGGTCGGGTAACACGGTGGCCAGGGCGAGCTGGGCGGGCGGCACCCGGATCTGCGGGAGCTCGGTTTCGCTCGCGGTGGTCTCGGCGGTCAACCGCGTGGTGCCCCGGCCCTCCCGGGTGATGACCGACTGCCAGTCGGGGTGCCGTAGCTCGCCGTCGTGATCCCGGCCGGGTCGCCCCTGCCCCATCTCTCCAGGCACCGGGCGGTTGCCGTCGGCGGCGAAGAGAAACAGGTGCTCCTCGGCGACTTCGATGCCGTACCGCGAGACCTCCAGGCCCAACTCGTAGCGGAGGTGGGTGGGGGTGGGGCGGTCCAACCGCGCGAGGCTGGAGCCGGCCAGCACGTCGGTGACCTCCGACGGGAGCTGAGCTTCGACGGCGAAGGCGATGTGGTCACCGGTGCCGTGGTGCAGCAGCTCGGTGGGGGTGCTGGCGCGAGCCGACCGTCGCGAGTCGAGCCGTTGCAGGAAGGCGGTGGTGATCCGCCGCTCGTGCAGCATGTCGCCGAGGAGCGGCAACAGGTCGAGCAGGGTGGTCTTGCCGGCACCGTTGGCGCCGGCCAAAACGTGGTAGCGGTCGAGGTCGACGCTGAGCGTCGAAAAACACCGATAGTTGTACGCCTCGATCCGCGTGATCATCGCGATTTGCCCGGTTCGGGATGCTGGCGACGGAAGGCATGGTACGCCTCAGCGATCTTCGGCAGGTCGTTGTCGATGACCTTCTGTCGTCGCTGGATCACCCGGGTCTCGGTGCTGCCGTCAGAATTCAGCACCTCCTCGGTCGTGACGTACGTCGTGTAGACGATGTCGCCGTTCGGCTTCCGCTCGTAGACCTCGTTGCCACGACGGTCGACGCCCACCTTCTCCGCGACCGCCATGAAGACCGGGTAATCCTGCTGCACTCCGAGAGACTGATCCATCCGTTCCTCCGCGGTCTTCTTCTTGAGGAAGAGCAGGGTGGTCAGGATGTTGACGTTCGCCTCGACGATGAACGTCTCGACCGGCAGTTCGACGCTGGCCAACACCCAGCAGTTCGCCAGGATCCAGCGCCGGATCGCCTCGTCCGCCGGGCCGGGATTCGACAGGATGCCGTTCGGCAGGACGATGCCGATCCGCCCACCAGGCTTGACCCACTCGACCGCGCGTTGGATGAAGAGCTGCTCGGGGGCCATCGGCGGGGCCGAATCCCGGTCTGCGGCGTTGAGCTGGCCCGTCTCGCGGTCGCGCGACCACGACTTCGCCACCCCGTCGCGGTAGTGGCGCAGCACGTCACCGTCGACGACCTTGATGTCCGTGCCGAAGGGCGGGTTGGTCATCAGAACGTCGACGCTGTTGAGCGGGATGCGACTGCGCGCCTCGGCGAGCCCGTCCAGATGCCCGACCGGGAAGGCGAGCGAGTCCATGTGGTAGATGTTGCCCGGCCCGCCGGTGAGCAGCATGACGTTGAGGTTGGTGGCGCGCACCAGGGACGGGTCGAAGTCGGCCCCGAAGAGGTGCTTCTCGGCGTAGCCGCGCAGCCGGCTGCGGTAGGCGGCGAGCTGCTGGGGCGTCTTGGACCGGTGGGCGGTGTCCTCGGCGACCTGCCAACTGACCAGCCGGTGGCGAAGCGTCTCGCGGAGGAAACCGCCCGTCCCGCAGGCCGGGTCGAAGACCGTCTCGTCCGCCTGCGGGTCGAGGATCTCGACCATCAACTGCACGGCTCCCCGGGGGGTGAAGTACTGTCCCCGGTCGCCACGCAGGTTGGTGCCGACCAACTCCTGGTAGGCGAGCCCCTTGACGTCGATCTCGGTGTCGTCGAGGTCGTAGGCCCCGAGCTCGCTGACGATGAAGGCGAGCGCCCGGTCGGAGAGAGTGATCTCGTCCCGGGCGGTGAAGTCGGGATATTCCTGCTTCACCTCGGTGAACAGGTCGAGCACCCGCCGTCGGATCTTTCGCCGGCCCTCGTCGCCGTAGGGCTCCTCGGGCAGGGCGTAGAAGCGACGGGCGTTCGGATCGCCCTTGCTCACCTGCTCGTCGTGGACCTTGGCGAAGAGCAGGTAGAGGAACTGCCAGAAGGCGGCGTCCTTGGACATGCCCTCGTTGCCGTGAATGTAGTTGTGGCAGCGCCGGAAGGCAGTCTTGAGCATGCCCGCTTCGCCCCGACGCAACTTCGCCGCGGAGACCAGGCTGTTGGGATCGGCGAGACTGTCGTCGACCAGCGGCCAACTGGTCATCGGGTGGTAGGTGACCCCGAACCGCCCCTGCTCTTTGTGTAGGAAGAAGTAGTCGACGCCGTTGGCCCACATCCCATACTCGATCTGGAGCGCCAGGTCGTAGCCCATCAGGACTTCCAACTCTTCCAGGTCGCGTCGGGCCTGCTCATGCGTGCGGATCTTGGTGACCTTGCCGTTCTTCGGGCGCGGCTTGCAGATCACCACCCGTTGCACGTTGTCAGCGGTGTGCGCGCTGCCTGGCCGGAAGATCGCGATGTCCGCGCGGCGGATGCGGCGGCGGCCATCCTCGGTCAGGGTCGGCACCGGAAAGTCACGGGCCATGTCGGCCAGGGGAATACGGTACTCCCGCCAGAGACCCCGGATGAGCTCCTGCCGGACCTTCTCCTTCTCGGTCTCCTTGACCGCTTCGCCGGTGATCAGGTCGATGAGCACGTCCTCGGGCAGTCGGCCGTCGACGATCGGGACCTGCTCGTCGCCGTTACCTACCGCTGCCTGACCCATGTATCGCTCCTCGCCGGTCGCCTGCCTCATCGGCCTCGCATCCTACGGCCAGCGACAGACATCTACGGCAGCCGACGCCCAACGAGCAGGCAGTGTCGGGTCCGTTAGGAGGGCAAGCGGTGCCAGGTCAAGGAACACTGCGGTTTTTACATTGCAGTCGTCTTGTCAAGCGGCTACGGTTGTTGCGATGCAGTCGTATTGCAAAAGGTTGGAGACCGCCCATGCAGGTGATCGCGTTGTCCGAGGCGACGGCCGACCTCGTCGAGCTGGTGGGCGGCAAGGCGGTCGGCCTGGGTGAGCTGATCCGGCAGGGCGAACGGGTACCGGACGGGTTCTGCGTCACCACCGAGGCACACCGGCTCGGCGTCATTCCCGAGGCGGAGATCGTCGACGCGTACGAGCGGCTCGGCGCGGGTCCGGTGGCGGTACGGTCCAGCGCGACCGCCGAAGACCTGCCCGGAGCGAGCTTCGCCGGGCAGTACGACACGATCCTCGACGTCACCGGCACCACCGGCCTGATCGCCGCCATCGCGCGGTGCTGGGACTCGCTGCACGGCGACCGGGCGGTCGCCTACCGCGACGCCCACGGCCTCGACGGCGCGGCGGTACGGATGGCCGTCATCGTGCAACGGATGGTTCCCGCCGAGGTGGCGGGGGTGCTGTTCACCGCCAACCCGGTGACCGGCTGCCGTACCGAGATGGTGGTCGACGCCGCCCCCGGTCCCGGCCCGGCCGTGGTGGACGGCGTCGGCGCGGTGGACCACTACGTGCTCGACGGTGCCAGCGCGGTGGACCACTACGTGCTTGACGGGTCCGACCAGCAGCGGGCGGGGTGCCTGACGGCGGCCCGCCTGGCGGAGCTGCGGGCCACGGGTGAGCGGCTCCAGGGCCAGTTCGGCTGCCCGCAGGACGTGGAGTGGGTGGTCGACCGGCAGGGCACCCTGTGGTTGGTGCAGTCCCGGCCGATCACCACACTGTTTCCTCTGCCCCCGGCCCCCAGCCGGCCCCTTCCCCGGGTCTACCTCGAGTTCGGCCACGTGCAGGGGATGCGGCAGCCGGTCACCCCGATGGGGATGTCCACGCTGAAAGCGCTGGTGGCGGCGATGCTCGCCCCGCTCGGCGTACGGGCCGAGATCGTCGACATCGGTGGCCGCCTCTACGGCGACCTGACGGACATGGCCCGGAGCAGATCCGGACGCCGACGACTGGTCAAACTGCTGGCGGTGGACTTCGGCCCACGGGCCCAGGCGGCCATGCGGCACGTGTTGACCGACCCCCGCTTTACCCCGCAGCAGGCGGACCGGCAGCGCGCACCCGGAGCCGACGGCAGCACCGTACGCGGAACCGACGGCGCACCGCTGCGGACGGCGGCGCGGGCGGTGGCCGGGATCGTCCGGTCGCTGGCCCGACCCGACGCGGCGCGGACCCGGCTGTTCGACGCCGTCGAACGGCTCCGGTTCGCCTCGGTCGCGCCCGACCTGACAACCGCAGCGGAACGGCTGAGCTTCGTGCGGGAACTTGAGACGAACGAGAGCCCGGACGACATCGTCTGGCCGATCGTGGCCGGCATGCTCGCCGCCGCGCTGCCGGCCCAGCTCCTCAAGGGCGTCGCCGGCCCCGGCGAGATCCACGCCGTGCTGGGCGGGATGCCGCACAACGTCACCATCGAGATGAACCTGGCGCTGTGGCGGCTCGCCCGACGCGTCGGTGAACATCGTCGACTGCTGCTCGACACCCCACCCGACGAACTGGCCGGGCGGTACCTGCGGGGGACGCTCCCGGACATCGGGCTGGCAGCGTTCCTGGACGCCTACGGTCATCGCGGCGTGGCCGAGGTCGACCTCGGCGTGCCGCGCTGGGCCGAGGATCCCGCGCCGGTCTTCGCCATGATCGCCAACTATCTGCGGGTCACCGACCCGGAGCAGGCACCCGACCTACGGTTCGAGCGCGCCGCCGCCACCGCCGAGGACACCCTGCGGGAACTCGTCGTACGGGCCCGTCGCCGCCGGCCGGTGCGCGGCCGGCTCGCCGGCTTCCTGCTCCGTCGGGCCCGGTCGCTGGCCGGGCTGCGCGAGGCGGGCAAGTTCGCCGGCCTGTACCGGCTGCGGGAGATGCGCCGGCAACTGCTGCTCGTCGGCGCCGATCTGACCGACGCCGGGCTGCTGGACCAGCCCGACGACATCATGTTCCTGACCCTCGACGAGGTGCACGGCGCCGTCCACCGCAACGACGACCACCGGAACACGGTCGTCGCCCGCGTGGCGGTGCACCGCAGGGAGCTGACCCGGGGGCACGTACCGGTGGCGCTGCTCTCCGACGGCACCGACGTCGAGGCCGTCCTGTCGGCACCCCCGGCGGAGGGCACGCTCACCGGCGTGGGCGCGGCGGCGGGACGGGTGACGGGGCCCGCGCGGGTGGTCCACGATCCGGGCACCGCGCGTGTCGAACCCGGCGAGATCCTGGTCACCGCGACCACCGACCCCGGCTGGACCCCGCTCTTCCTCACCGCCGGTGCCCTGGTCACCGAGACCGGCGCGGTGATGGCCCACGGCCCCACCGTGGCCCGGGAGTACGGCATCCCCGCCGTCATCTGCGTGCCCGAGGCCACCCGGCGGATCTCCACCGGGCAGATCGTCACGGTGGACGGCGCGGCCGGAACCGTCACCCTCGACTGAGCGGGACAGCCAGGCCCCCGCTGGTGGGGGCAACCGCCGGGTCGATCCGCGCACGTCAGTGCGACTGCACTGTGGAACCATCGGTGTCGTGCCCAGGAAGGTCGACCACCAGGAGCGACGCGCGCTGATCGCGGACGCGTTGATGCGGGTTGCGGCGGATCGTGGCCTGGAGGCGGTCAGCCTGCGCCACGTGGCGGCGGAGGCCGGCGTCTCGGCGGGGATGGTGCAGCACTACTTCCGTACCAAGGACGAGATGATGGCGTTCGCGCTGGCCGTCGTCCGTGACCGTAACCAGGTCCGGGTCACCGACGCGGTCGCCCGGCTCGGTGCCGATCCGTCCCCACGGCTGCTGCTGCGGACGATGATCACGGCGCTGCTGCCGCTCGACGCGCAGACCCGCGACGACGGACGGGTCGCCCTGGCGTTCCTCGCCTACACCGCGGTACGCCCGGCGGCCGCCGCCAGCCTGCGCGAGGACACCGCGCAGATGGTCGGTTTCCTGGCCGGTGTCCTGCCCGGCCCGAACGCCGCCGAGGCCGCTGCCGGCCTGTTGGCGCTGATGGAGGGGCTGGGCGTCTACCTGCTGGGCGGGCACTACACCGGCGAGCAGGCCATCCGGGTGCTGGACGCCCACCTCGACCTGCTCTTCGGCCCGTCGACGCCAGCCTGAGCCAGCGACGCGGATCTGAGCCAGCGACGCGGATCTGATCCGGCGACGCGTGTCTGGGCGGTGACGACAGACCCGAGGGCCGGGTCCAGCTGGACCCGGCCCTCGACGGTGTGCGGTGGTCGACGCGTCAGCGCTCGATCTCGCCCTTGATGAACGCCTCGACGGAGGCGTGCGCGTCGTGGTCGGCGTACTGCACGGGCGGGGACTTCATGAAGTACGACGAGGCCGACAGGATCGGGCCACCGATCTTCCGGTCCAGCGCGATCTTCGCGGCCCGGACGGCGTCGATGATGACACCGGCCGAGTTCGGCGAGTCCCACACCTCGAGCTTCAGCTCGGCGTTGAGCGGGGTGTCACCGAAGGAACGGCCCTCCAGGCGGATGTACGCCCACTTGCGGTCGTCGAGCCACGGCACGTGGTCGGACGGGCCGATGTGCACGTCGCTCTTGGCCATCTCGTGCGGCACCTGGGAGGTGACCGACTGGGTCTTCGAGATCTTCTTCGAGACCAGCCGGTTGCGCTCCAGCATGTTCATGAAGTCCATGTTGCCGCCGAAGTTGAGCTGGTACGTGCGCAGCAGCTCGACCCCACGGTCCTCGAACAGCTTCGCCAGCGCGCGGTGCACGATGGTGGCGCCGACCTGGCTCTTGATGTCGTCACCGACGATCGGCAGACCCGCGTCCTCGAACTTCTTCGCCCACTCCGGGTCGGAGGCGATGAAGACCGGCAGGGCGTTGACGAACGCACAGCCGGCGTCGATAGCCGCCTGGGCGTAGAACTTGTCGGCCTGCTCGGAGCCGACCGGCAGGTAGGAGACGACCACGTCGACCTGCGCGTCCCGCAGCGCCTGCGCCACGTCGACCGGCTGGACGTCGGACTCCTCGATGATCTCGCGGTAGTACTGGCCCAGACCGTCGAAGGTCGGGCCGCGCTGCACGGTGACGCCGGTCGGCGGCACGTCGCACAGCTTGATGGTGTTGTTCTCGCTGGCCACGATCGCCTCGGCGAGGTCCATGCCCACCTTCTTGGCGTCCACGTCGAACGCCGCGACGAACTGCACGTCCGAGACGTGGTAGTCGCCGAAGGTGACGTGCATGAGACCCGGGACGCGATCGTTCGGGTCGGCGTTCCGGTAGTACTCCACGCCCTGTACCAGGGACGAGGCGCAGTTACCCACACCGACGATGGCGACGCGGACGGAGCCCATAGCGTCTGCCTCCTTCTTCCTCATCACGGCCGCTCTTCTTTCCTGGACTCTCCAGGTGGAGGCGGGCTGGTGTCTTCTCGTGGGCCGGCGGCCGTCCCCCTGTCGGGGCCGGTCGGGGCCCGGCCGGAGCGCTCGTTGGCGATGAGCTCCTCCAGCCAGCGGACCTCCCGCTCACAGGCGTCGAGGCCGTGGCGTTGGAGTTCCAGGGTGTACGCGTCGAGACGCTCGGCCGCCCGGGCCAGCACGTCGCGCAGACCCTCGCGACGCTCCTCGATCTTTCGGCGCCGACCTTCCAGGATCCGCAGGCGGGTGGCCTGGTCGGTGCGGGCGAAGAACGCGAAGTGCACGCCGAAACCGGTGTCGTCGTACGTCTCCGGACCGGCCTGGGCGATCAGTTGTGCGAAGCGTTCCTTGCCCTCAGCGGTGATCTTGTAGACCACCCGACCGCGTCGGCTGGTCAGCGCGGGCACCTCCTCCGCCGTCGGCGGTGCCTCGTCGGCTTCGGTGATCCACCCCGCTGCCTGCAACCGCCGCAGGGTGGGGTAGAGCGAGCCGTAGCTGATCGCCGCCCGGATCGCGCCCAGCTTGGCGGTGAGCTCCTTGCGGAGCTCGTAGCCGTGCATCGGGGACTCCTGAAGCAGGCCGAGGATGGCGAACTCGAGCACCGACCATCCTCTCTTTCCCCGTGGCCGCGGACCGGATCGTCGACGCGATGTATCGGACCGATACATCGCACGTTAGCGGTTGACCCCTATCAGGGCAAACCCCGCTCGCGGATTCGTGTCGTGACGGAAAGTGAGCGCGGTCGCCCCGTCCGGTCGGAGCGCGTACCCTTTGCCGCATGCGTACGCAGCGCCAGGTGGTCGACTACTCGCTCCAGAGGCGGGCGGTGCTGCGTGAGGTTCTCTCCGGTCGGGTCGGCACGTACGACGTCTGCGACGCGTCGCCGTACCTGAAGAATGCGGCTCGGTTTCATGGCGAACCGACCGAGCAGCGGTGCCCGATCTGCCGACGGGAGAACCTGACCCACGTCCATTACATTTACGGGGACGAACTGAAGCAGTCCGCCGGCCAGGCGCGCACGCGGGCCGAACTGCCCGCCCTGGCGATAACGCTGCGTGAGTTCCAGGTCTTCGTGGTGGAGGTGTGCCTCGGTTGCGACTGGAACCATCTCGTCGAGCAGTTCCTGCTCGGTCGGGACGGACTGGTCGTGGGTGTGGACGACGGGCAGGAAAAGGACGCGGTCGGCGGCCCGGCCGTATGGCGGAGGCGAGAGGCGCAACGGTGAACCCAACGCCTCGGCGGCCGCCGACAATGACGACGAACGGGGCAGTCGGCAGCTATTTGGCCGGATTGCCCCGGTCGGTACAGATGCCGCGGCTCGCGTTCCGAGGTGTTTGGGTGACGAGACCGCGTGGCACAGCTCACGGCAAACCGGTGGTGACGCACCCGCGTACCACCGCGACCGGCAGGGTGTGAGGAATGAACTCGTACGGCGATCCCAGTTCCCCACATGGGCGGGCCCGGATTCCGGGCCCGAACGGTGACCCCGACCCGGGGGTGGACGACACGTACCGCCGTCCCGGTGCGGAGGCCCGGGGAACCGGCTGGTCTTCCGGACACGACGGGACGACACCCAGCGGCCGGGCCACCCCGACAGCGCGGGCGGCCGGGCCGAGCGGGCGGGCGTCGGTGTCCGGCTCCGCCTCGGTGGCCCGTGGTGGCGCCTCCGTACCCCGTGGTGGCATGGCCCCTCCGGTCAGCCCGCCGCCGTCCGGCTCGGCCTCGGTCGGCCGCCACGGTGCCGGCCGGGCGTCGGTGTCCCCGGCTTCCGGGTCCGCCCCGGCCGGTCGGGCCTCGGTGGGGAACGGCTCCAGCGGTCGGGCCTCGGTCGGGTCCGCCCGCCCGGTGAGCCCCGCCTCCAGTGGCCGGGCCTCGGTCGGCTCGGCCGCCGTCGGTGGTGCGGCAGTCGGCGGGATGGCCGGCCGGGCCACCGTCGCCCGGGCCAGCGTCTCCCCGTCGGGCGGATCCGGCCCGGACCTGGGCGGCCCCGGCGGACCGACCGGTCCCGGCCGGCGCAGCCGCAGCCGCAACCAGGACCCGGACGCCACGCGGCGGGCGAAGAAGCGCAAGCGGGCGAACATCCTGATCGCCAGCTTCGCGGTCCTGATCATGCTCGCGGGTGGCGGCGTGGTCGGCTTCACCTACTACTCGACCAACGTCCCGGTCCCGGACCAGCTTCCGATGCCGCTGGCGACCACCGTCTACACCAGCGACATGAAGACCGTGGTGGCGCGGCTCGGTAACCAGAACCGCGAGTTCGTCACCATCAACGACATTCCGGAGCACGTCCAGCGGGCGGTCGCGGCCGCCGAGGACCGCAACTTCTACGAGCACTCCGGCGTCGACTACAAGGGCATCGCGCGGGCCGCCTGGAACAACTTCACCGGCGGCGACAAGCAGGGTGCCTCGACCATCACCCAGCAGTACGCCCGTAACGCCTACGAGAGCCTGAAGGACGACACGTACGCCCGGAAGGTGAAGGAGGCGATCCTCGCCTCCAAGCTCAACGAGAAGTACGACAAGCCGACGATCATGCAGCACTACCTGAACACGATCTACTTCGGGCGGAACGCGTACGGCATCCAGGCGGCGGCGAAGGCGTACTTCAACAAGCCGGTGAACAAACTGACCCCGGGGGAGGGCGCAGCGCTCGCCGGCGTCATCAGACAACCGGTCGCCGGTGGCGGCCACCCCGGATACGACCCGACCAAGGGCGCCGAGGCAGCCGAGGCCGCCCTGGGCCGGTGGAACTACGTGCTCGACGGCATGGTGGAGAAGGGTTGGCTGAAGCCCGCCGATCGCCCCACCGAGTTCCCGAAGATGCTGCCAGAGAAGATTGACAATTCCTTCAGTGTGAAGACGCCCAAGGGCAACGTGGTCAACTACGTCCGGGCGGAACTGGACCAGTGGGGCCTCTGCACCGACACCCCCGAGCCGGTCGGCCCCAAGCCGACCTGCGCCAGCCTCCTCCGTTCCGAGGGCTACCGGATCAAGACCACGATCAACAGCGGTATGCAGGCCTCGCTGGAGAAGGTCATCCGGCAGGAGGTGAAGGGCTCGGTCCTCAACGGCCAGCCGAAGAACCTGATGGGCGCCGCGGTCGCGGTGGAGCCGAAGACCGGTCGGGTCCTCGCCTACTACGGCGGTGACGACGGCACCGGCTTCGACTACGCGGGCAAGAACACGCTCAACGGCGTGTTGACCGGCGGGCACCCCCCGGGCTCGTCGTTCAAGGTCTACACCCTGGCCGCCGCGGTGGACGCCGGCGTCTCGGTGAAGTCGCACTGGGACGCCAAGCCGTTCAAGCCAGAGGGCTTCGACAACCCGGTGCAGAACGCCGGCCGGGACGTCAGCGCCAACGGACGCTGCAACCGGTGGTGCACGTTGCAGGAGTCGACCGTCGAGTCGTACAACGTGCCCTTCTACCACGTGAGCAGCGAGATCGGCCCCGACAAGATCGTCGACATCGCCCGGCGGGCCGGCGTCACCACGATGTGGACCACCTCCGACAACCCGGCGAAGCCGATCGACCTGACCAAGGAGAAGCCGGAGGAGATCGCGCCGAGCCCCTTCTTCCACGTGGTCGGCTACGGCCAGTACCCGGTGACCGTGCTCGACCACGCCAACGGCCTCGCCACCCTGGCCAACGAGGGCAGGTACAACAAGGCCCACTTCGTGATCTCGGTGGAGAAGCAGAACGAGGCGACCGGCAAGTGGGAGAAGGTTACCGGCACCGGTGAGAAGCTGAACAAGTCCGGCGGCCAGCAGCTGATCAAGCAGGAGGTGGCCCGGGAGGTCACCGCGGTGCTCAAGGAGATCCCGGGCAAGAACAGCCGAGGGCTCGACGGCGGCCGGCAGGCGGCCGGCAAGACCGGTACCTGGGAGTACGACAGCAAGGACAACGCGCACGCCTGGATGGTCGGCTACACCCCGGACATCGCCACCGCCGTCTGGGTCGGCAGCCGGGACTCGGAGAAGCCGCAGATCCGCGACAAGACCGGCAAGGACGTCGGCGGTAGCGGACTCCCCGGCGAGATCTGGGAGCGGTTCATGAACGCCGCGACGAAGAGCATGAACAAGCGCGCCCTGCCCGACGTCACCGGCCTCGGCGACCCGAACAAGGGCAACGGTATCGAGCCGCCGCCCCCGCCGCCGCCGACCACCCCACAGCCCGGCCAACCCTGCTTCGACCCGTTCAACGTCCTCTGCCAGAACCCCGGGGGCGGTAACCCCGGCGGACCGGGCACCCCTGGCGGACCGGGTAACCCGCCCCCTCCGGACGGTGGTGGCGGCGAACGGACCACGCCACCAACCCGGTACAGCGACAACGAGTGAGACAGCAACCCGCTGACAACTGAAACAGCACACCGCTCACGGCGGCCGGACGGAGTCCGGCCGCCGTGAGCGTTTTCCGCCGGTCGGGACGACGCCCCGGATGAGCGGGACGGGGAACCACCGGGTACGGCAGGATGCCTGGTTATGAGCACGCAGGCGACCGCTGGCATCGACGACGCCGAGCGCAGCGACCATCCGTCCCGGTCCGACGGGTTCGTCCGGGGCACATCCCAGCTCATCGGCGGGCCCCTCGGCGACCATGCGACCGCCCTGGACCGGCCCGCCGGCTCGGAGCGGCGCTTCTGGACAGCGGTCCGGATCGTGCTCGCCCTGACCTGCCTCACCCTGGCCCTGCACTGGGTGCAGAAGTCGCCCTGCCAGGACGGCGCCTGGCAGAACAACATCCAGTACACCCGGTTCTGCTACACCGACGTGCTCGCCCTCTACTACGCGGAGGGCCTGAACGAGGGCAAGGTCCCCTACCGGGACCACCCGGTCGAGTACCCGGTACTGACCGGATACTTCATGGGGCGCTCGGCCTGCCGGTGCACGCCCTCGGCACGGACAACCCGAACATCAACCAGGGCATGTGGTTCTACAACCTGAACGTGCTGGTGCTCGGCGCGCTCGCGGTCGTCACGGTCGCCGTCATCCTCGCGCTGCGCCGTCGACGACCGTGGGACGCCGCGCTCTTCGCACTCGCCCCGGCCCTGCTGCTCACCGCCACCGTCAACTGGGACCTGCTCGCCATCGGCCTCGGCGCGTTGGGGCTGCTGGCCTGGGCCCGTACCCGGCCGGCCCTCGCCGGTGTGCTGCTCGGCCTGGCCGGCGCGGCCAAGATGTGGCCGCTCTTCGTCCTTGGGCCGATCCTGGTGCTCGCCCTCCGGGCCGGCAAGATGCGCGCCGCCCTCACCGCGCTCGGCACGGCGGTCCTGACCGTGGTCGCGGTGAACCTGCCGGCGGCCGTGCCGTACCGGGAGAACTGGGACCGCTTCTTCGAGCTGAACAGCACCCGGCCCATCGACTGGGGCACGCTCTGGTACATCGGCCGGTACCTGGACGGGAAGATCAACCTGGGCAGCCCGACCGGACAGGGGCCGTTCGAGTGGTTGAACGTCAACATCCCCACCCTGAACTACCTCTCGTACGCCCTCTTCGCGCTGGCCTGCCTCGGGGTGGCCTGGCTGGCGCTGCTGGCTCCACGCCGACCCCGCCTGGCCCAGCTCGCCTTCCTGGTGGTGGCCGCCTTCCTGATCTTCAGCAAGGTCTGGTCCCAGCAGTTCGTGCTCTGGCTGCTGCCCCTGGCCGTGCTGGCCCGGCCCCGCTGGGGGGCGTTCCTGGCCTGGCAGGCCGCCGAGATCTGCTACTTCGCCGCCTTCTACGGTGAGCTGCTCGGCTCGGCGACCAGCCGTCCGGTCTTCCCGGAGGGCGTCTTCGTGCTGGCCGCGACGCTCCGGCTGGCCACGGTGGTGCTGCTCTGCGTCCTGGTCGTCCGGGACGTACTGCACCCCGAGCGTGACCCGGTCCGGGCCACCTACCCGGACGACCCGGACGGCGGCCCGCTCGACGGGGCCCCGGACGCATCCTGGGCCGCGCGGTTACGGCGGTCGCTCGTCCAGCGAAAAAATTTTCCCACCACAACCAGTGATTACTCTCGATAACCGAGAAGTGATGTTGCGTAACTGTGGTGGTCATCGATATGGTCCCCCGTGGCAAGGGTTGGTCAGCGCGCTGGCGAACCCCAACGGCTATCACGGGAGGAATCATGATCAAGCGAACTCGCCTACTGGCGATCGCAGGTCTACTGGCTGTGGGTGGTTTCGCCGCTCCGGGGATCGCGCAGGCAGCCGATCCCGCATGCATCTACAACACCTGCACCAGCCTCTACAGCGGCTGGGACGGGGCCAAGACCTACGACGGTGACTGCGACGGCAACGTCGGCTACGGCGAGCTGCACCGGGAGAGCGGCACCTACAGCCGATGGGACACCACGGGCTGCGGCACCACCGCCTACAGCGGCACCAACCACTCCAACCTGGTGAACGACTACCGGGCCTGCCAGGATCTGAGCCTTCGCCCCGACATCTGCTCCCAGTGGGAGTGGTGACCGGCAGTTGTCGATGAGTGTTCCCTCTGCCGTTGGCAGAGGGAACACCCTTTTTCTGAGGAGTTTCGGGGGATGTCCTCAATTCTTACCGCCCGCGGCCTCCGGCTCGCCATGGGCAACCAGACGGTGCTGGACGAAGTCGACCTGACCGTCCAGGCCGGTGAGTCGGTCGCCGTCATCGGCCCGAGCGGCTCGGGCAAGACCACGCTGCTCTCCTGTCTCGCCGGGCTCGTCGAGCCAGACTCTGGCGAGGTGTCCGTGGCCGGCCAGCCGGTGACGTCGGTGCCCAAGAAGCGGCGGGCCGAAATCCGGCTCTCCGCCGTTGGCTTCGTCTACCAGTTCGGTGAGCTCCTTCCGGAACTCACGGTCCTGGAGAACGTCCTCCTGCCGGCGCTGCTGGCCGGGCGGCCCCGCGCCTCGGCGCGGGACCGGGCCACCACCCTGCTCGACCGCCTCGACCTCGCCGGGCTGGCCGACCGGTCCGCAGCGGTCCTCTCCGGTGGGGAACGACAGCGGACGGCAGTCGCCCGTGCGCTGATCAACGAGCCGGCTCTGCTGCTCGCCGACGAACCGACGGGGGCGCTCGACCCGGCGTACGTAGATTCGGTGGCCGATCTGCTCTTCTCCCTGCCGGTGGACTTCGGCTGTGCCCTGGTGCTGGTCACCCACAACACTGCCGTCGCCCGTCGCGCGAAACGTTGCCTCAGCCTGAGCGACGGCACGCTCACCGAAGTGGCGTGCTGACCATGGTCACGCGTACCGGAATTCTGATCGCTCTCGGCCACCGGGTCGGCCGACGAGACGGCTGGCGCGGCGGCGTGCATCGGATCGGCCTGTTTCTCAGCGCGACCGCGCTGGTCCTCGTCACCTGGTTGATCGTCGGCATCGACGCCCTGCAGGAACGCGGTGAGGAACGGGTCGCCGGGCGGGCCCCGGTGTTCACCACGGACAGCACGGCGGCCACGGCCCGCTGGGTCGAGCGGCCCGACACCGTCGACACATATCAGTACCTGGTGCTCTACGTCGCGCCGATCCAGCCGGAAGCACCGCCACCACCGGGCCTGCCCCGCTGGCCCGAGCGCGGAGAGGCGTTTCTCTCCCCCGGGCTGCTGCGGCTGGACCCCTCCGGGGCGGTCGCGAACCGGTACGGGACGTTCGGTGGGGAGATTGCTCCGTCGGGTCTACGCAGCCCGAACGAACTGCTCGTGTACGCCCGACCCGCACTTACCGACGCTCTCGGGAACGTCGAGCGACGTACCACCCTGGTCAGCGGCTTCGGAGCTGACGGAGCACGGTCGCGCACCGTGCTGCCGGGCGGCCGACCCGTCTCCGACGCATACCTACTGTTGGTCTTCTTTGGGATCCTGCCGCTCGTGGCGCTGATTCTGGTGGCGGGAACGGGCGCGGCGGAGGGACGCGACCGTCGGGTGGCAACTCTGGATGTCCTCGGTGCCGGCCGGCGGGCGCGGGCCATGGTGATCCTTGGCGAGGCACTCCTGTCGACCCTCGCCGGCGTGCTGGTCGGAGGCGCGCTCGCTCTGACCACCACCGTGGTCGACCTACGCCTGCCGGCCACCGGGTACGTGATAGCCGCCGACGACTTGGCGACGAGGCGGGGCTGGTTACCCGCGTTGGCACTGGCCAGTCTGCTGGTTGTGGTGTCGCTGTCGGCGATCGCTGCGAGCCTGCGCCCGGTAGGCACCCCTGCCACCAGCCAGAGACTGCGGCGTGGGCGGGTCGATGTCCGCCGTCCGATCTTCGTCTCGGTGTTCCTGGTGGGCCTGCTCCTCGCGGTGTATGGCAGCACGGTCCGTGGTGACTGGGGACGGTGGGCGTACACCCTCGGCCTGCTGGCGACACTCGCCGGCACGCCTGCGGTAGCCACCCGCGTCGCCACCATGCTGGGCAACCGTATCGCCGGGCTCGGCGACAGCCGGGGGTGGCCGTCTGCGCTCGTCGGTGGTCGTTGGCTGGCGGCCCGACCGGGAACCCTCGCCAGGGTCACGGCCGCCGTCCTGATCGGCTTCGGTCTGCTGGTGCAGGCACAGATCCTCACCACCCAGCTCACCGGCGTGGAGCGGGCCGCACAGGCACAGGCCGGCCGGATGGACGACAGTGCCGTCCTGGTCAGAAGCACTGGTGGGATCGAGGACGGCGGAAGGTTGCGCAACGCGTTTGGTCCGCAGCGAGTCGTCGAGGGCTGGGCGACGCACGACGGCCGGTTCGTTGCTGTGGGGGACTGCGTGGCCCTCGCACAGCTCACCCAGGATGGCCGGTGCGGGTTAACGACAACGTCCACCGAAGGGTCACCGCTGACCGCAGCGGGGGCCGTCCTAGCGCATGGAACAGCGGTTTCGCCGGGGTCGCTCTTCCTTTCCACTGTCAGACCCGAGGGGGAACTGCAGGGCTTCTTCGTCTTGAATCCGTCTGGTCGGGCGGGCGTGGAGGAAATCAAGCGTGTGGCACAGGCCACGACGGGGATGCCAATCGTACGGACCCCGGCGGAGGGCATCCTGGGCGGTCTGGCCAGCCGCGCTCGGCTCTCCTGGTGGATCTACGACTTCGGCCTGCTGGCTCTGCTGCTTCTCGCCGCAGCGGCCGGGTTGGGTGCCGCTGGCTCCTTCGTCAACCAGGCGCACGGTGTCGGGGCCCTCGCCTCGTACACCGGGCGCTACAACTTCCTGGTCCGGGTGACCTGGTGGAATCTGACGCTGCCAACGGTTGTGGTGGGGATACTCGCCGCAGTCACCGCAGCCGTACTGGGTGGTCTGTTGATCCGCCTCGGGGGGTCCGGTTCGTTCGCCGCCGGACTGCTTCTCGCAGCGGTGCTCCTGGTTACGTCGGCGGGGATTGGCGCCGGCCTGATTGCTGCTGCCGTGGCCGTTGGGTCGGCCCGGCGGTGGCGGCCCACGGGTGACTGATCTGAGCGACAGCCCGGGTCAGTCACCCGCCCAACCTCAGAAGTGGTAGACCACGGTGTCGCCGATCTCCTCCCGCCGGAGGCCGAGCGCGTCGACCGGCAGTTCGATGTTGGTCTCCAACGGAGTGCCCGCCACGTGGCCACGAGGGACGACGACGGTCCGCACCCCGAGCCGGCGCAGGTAGTCGACGCTGGTCGGGTCCGGGAAGGTCTGCGTCGCCTCCCGCGTCTCGGTCAGCTTCAGCGGGGTGAACCCGCTGCCGCCGTTGACCAGGTCCTGGAACCTGCTGGTCGACCAGAGCATCGCCGGCTGGTCCAGGCTCATCCCGCTCGGCAGCACCAGCACCGGTCCCGTTACGCTCCGCATCGCCGCCGGCTGCGCCGGCACCACCGGGTGCGGCGTGGCGTTCAGCCCTTCCACGATCACCAGCAGCAGCGGCAGCAGGGTCGCCGTCCGCAGCCACGGGCCGGGCCAGGGCGGGACGCGCTGGGCGGCGATCTCGCGTACCCGCATGGCGAAGGCGGTGAGCGTGCCGGCCGCGAGCAGCCCGAGCAGCAGGGTGGTCCAGATCGTCAGCCGGCCCGGCGTCCGGATGCCGTCCCAGCCGGGCAGGTGCTCGAAGAGCAGGACGTAGCTGAAGGTGCCGTCGAAGAACTGGGTGCCCATCGACAGCACCATGCTGACCAGCACCCCGGCGAGCAGCAGCAGCCGGTGGCGCAGCCGCCACACCGAGAAGAACAACCCGCCGAGGGCGAGCGCGTACAGCACGAAGCCCGGCAGCAGGGTCATCTCGGGAACCTGGGTCAGCGCCCCCCGTGCTCCCTCGTGCAGGCCACCCCAGATCCGCGACTCGGCCGGCGCGGTCAGGAAACCGGAGGCCGGCGGGGAGTAGATGTCGAGGTCGCCGATGCTGCGCCGGGCGTTCGGATGCCGTTCCGCCACGATGAAGTACGGGATGGCCAGCAGCGCGCCGGTCGCCGCGAAGACCAGGCCACCGACCACGTCGGTCACGAGCAGCCGCCAGCCGAACGGGTGTTTGACCGGCCGGATCCAGTACCGCCGCAGGTACCAGGTGAGCGTCGCGACCAGCACGATCCCGCCCAGCACGTACGCGAACGGCAGCCCGATGCCGAAGCCCAGGCTGAGCTGCCAGGCGGCGACCAGCCAGCCGGCCAGCGCCCACCCGGCGTGCCGCCGCCTGGGTCGGTAGCCGTACCGCAGCGACCAGCCGTGTCCCCGGGCCAGCATCGCCAGCGCCAGCGGGATACCACCGTTGGAGATGACGTGCAGGTGGCCGGCCTGCGACAGCAGCCACGGCGCGTACGCGAAGCTCACCCCGGCCACCGCCGCGCCGATCCGCCCCGCCCCGAGCTGCCGGGCCAACGCGTACGCCCCCAGCGTGGCCAGCGCGTGCGCGAGTACGAAGAGGATGTTGTAGCGGAGCAACGCGGCCTCGGGCCCGGTGCCGATCATCCCGGCCGGGGCGTACCCGAGAAGGGTGTCGGAGAAGGCGAAGCTCCACGACTCCGGGTAGAACGTGTTCGCCTGCCACAACTGGGCGGGGTCGGTCAGCAGGATGTGCCCCGACCAGGCAACCTGCCAGGCCTGGAGCGCCGGGTCGTAGTAGTCCTGCGGGATCGTGTAGAGCGGGTAGCGCAGCGTGGGCCAGGTCAACAGGACGGCCAGCACGAGTGAGCCGACGGTGGCCAGGGTCCACTCGTGGACCAGGAACCGGCCGACCGCGCGGATCACCCGTCCGAGCCGTCCGGGCTTGTGCTCCGGCGCGGGGCCGAACGCCTCGAACGGGTCCGCCACCTCACCGTCGGCGGTGCTGGCCGGCTTGGGCTCTGCCGCGCTGCCCTTGCTCCTCCGGCCGAACCTGGTCCACCTGCTGCGGCTCTTCGTCGCGTCGTCGGGGCCGGTCCGACCTGCGGTGCTGCCACCCGCGTCGGCTGCCGCTCCGTCACTGTCTCCGGTGGCCGTGCCCTCCGTGGGCTTCCCGCCGCCACCCTTGGCGGAGTCCGTGGACTTTTGGCCGCCGTCAGTGGCGTCTGTGGGCTTCCCGCCGCCATCGGGGGCGTCCGTGGTCTTGTCCATCTCGCCGGACGCCGCAGCGGAGGGCTCTCCCGCCTCCGGGGACGTCACACCGGCAGTGGACCCGGTCGCTCCGGTGGCCGTCGGCTCCGCGCCGGTCGCGCCGGTCGCGCCGGTCGCGCCGCTCGTAGCCCGGTCGCCGTCGCTCGTAGCCCGGTCTCCGCCGCTCGCATCGCCCGTGACCTGGACGCCGTCGGCTGCGCCGCCCGTGACCTGGTCGCCGTCGGTCTCCGGCCCGGGGCCGGTTCGGGTCGTGTCGGACGTTCCGCTGCTCATGCCTTCGTACCGCCGAGATGTTCCCGCAGGAAGGTGATGTCGGCGCCCTGCCCGTCGACGCCGCCCGGAGTCTCCACGATGACCGGTGCGTCGGCTGCCCGAATGATCGCCACCAGCAACTCCGGGTCGATGGTGCCGCCGGTCAGGTTGTCGTGCCGGTCCCGGCCGGAGTCGAAGGCGTCCTTCGAGTTGTTGGCGTGGATCAGGTCGATCCGGCCGGTGACCGCCTTGACCCGGTCCACCAGGTCGAGCAGTTCCTCGCCACCGGCATGGGCGTGGCAGGTGTCCAGGCAGAACCCGACGTCGTACTCGCCCACCGCGTCCCAGAGTCGGGCCAACGCGTCCAACCGCCGGGCACAGGCGTTCTCCCCGCCGGCGGTGTTCTCGATCAGGACCGGGACGCCGAACCCGCCGTGCTCGGCGGCGTACGCGAAGGTCTTACGCCAGTTGTCGAAGCCGATGGCCAGGTCGTCGCCCGCGTTGACGTGGCCACCGTGCACGATCAGCCCCTTCGCGCCAATCTCGACGGCGCCGGCCGCGTGCCCGAGCAGCAGTTTCCGGCTCGGGATCCGAATCCGGTTGTTGGTCGTGGCGACGTTGACGACGTACGGCGCGTGGACGAAGAGGTCGACCTCTGCGGCACGCAGGCGGTCGGCGTCCTCCCTCGGCTTGGGTGCCTTCCACCCCTGCGGGTCGGAGAGGAAGAACTGCACGGCGTCGGCGGCTCGGGACGCCGCCTCCGCGAGCGGGTCGGCCGAGTCGACGTGGGCTCCGATACGCATGCAGGCGAGCCTACGTGGCGGTCGTCGCCGTCGGGTGTCGGCAAGGGGGCGTTGTCGCGCTGGTTCCCCGGCCGTCCCGGGGCCGGACCGGGTCGCGTTACCCCGCCCCAAAGTGGTCGTTGACCTGGTGAGAGTCGATGAACCGCCGACGGGGCAGCGGGCAGCGGGCCGGGGCGCCCTCCGTCACGTGACCCGCCGGGATGGCGGGACCACCCGGCTTCGGAGCCACTGGACCCGGCTCGGCAATAAGGGCATTTACCTCAACAGGTGACAGGAACTGATGTAACGTCAGGTAACAACACGATATAGCTCCGCGGGGCGCTCCCAGTCCAACCTCGTCGGTGTGGTCGTTCCTCCCCAGGTCCCACCCAAGGAATGCGGACGGAGCGCCCCGCGGCCCGGTGAACCAGGGCCCTCTCCCGTCGTGTGCGACGAGCGGGAGAGGGCCCTGGTTCCGTTCCCGGGTCCGCGCCACGCGGCCGGTCCGGGCGTCGCCGGCATGATCGTCGGGACCGGGTATCCTTGCCCGGTTGCCCGCAGCCGGCTGGGTTCCCTCAGACCGGACCGGGCACGACGCACGACCTCCTGCCACGGAAGGACCGTGGCCGCCTAGCCCACAGGAGGTGAGCACGTCTTGCGTCACTACGAAGTCATGGTGATCCTCGACCCCAGCCTCGAGGAACGCACCGTCGCCCCGTCGCTCGACACGTACCTGAACGTGATCCGGACCGCGGGTGGCTCGGTGGAGAAGACCGACGTGTGGGGCCGCCGGCGCCTCGCGTACGAGATCAACAAAAAGACCGAGGGCATCTACGCCGTCGTCGACCTGCAGGCGACGCCTGCCGCGGTGGCCGAGCTGGACCGTCAGCTGCGGCTCAACGAGTCCGTGCTGCGCACCAAGGTCATCCGGCCGGAGATGCGCTAAGCATTCAGCCCCGGTTCGCCCGGATCGAACTCGTCGGCTCTCTGTCATACGGCTCTGTGAGCCTGTACGGGAACTGACGAGTGTGCGAGGAGAAGGTCATGGCAGGAGACACCACCATCACGGTCATCGGCAACCTGACCGATGACCCTGAGCTGCGTTTCACCCCCTCCGGCGCGGCGGTCGCCAAGTTCCGGGTCGCTTCGACGCCCCGGTTCCTGGAGAAGGCCTCCGGCGAGTGGAAGGACGGCGAGCCGTTGTTCCTCTCGTGCACCGTCTGGCGGCAGGTCGCCGAGCACGTCGCCGAGTCGCTCCAGCGGGGCAGTCGGGTGATCGTGTCCGGCCGGCTGCGGCAGCGGACGTACGAGACCCGTGAGGGCGAGAAGCGCACCGTCATCGAGCTGGAGGTCGACGAGATCGGCCCGTCGCTGCGCTACGCCACGGCGAAGGTGCAGAAGATGTCCCGCTCCGGTGGCGGTGGCGGCGGCTTCGGCGGCGGTGGTGGTGGTGGCCAGGGTGGCGGCGGAGGCAACTTCGACGACCCCTGGGCCTCGGCTGCCCCGGCCCCCTCCCGCGGCGGTTCGGGCGGCAACTTCGACGAGGAGCCCCCGTTCTAATGGCGCCGAGCGCCCGCGATCGCAAACCAGGAGCACGAGCAATGGCCAAGGCTGCGGCACTGCGCAAGCCGAAGAAGAAGGTGAACCCGCTCGACAAGGACGGGATCACCTATATCGACTACAAGGACACCGCGCTGCTGCGGAAGTTCATCTCCGACCGCGGCAAGATCCGCGCTCGGCGGGTGACCGGCGTCACCTCGCAGCAGCAGCGCCAGATCGCCCGTGCGGTCAAGAACGCCCGTGAGATGGCGCTCCTGCCGTACACGGCCACCACCCGCTGAGAGGAGGCACCGAAATGAAGATCATCCTGACTCAGGAAGTGTCCGGTCTCGGTGCCCCGGGCGACATCATCGAGGTCAAGGACGGCTACGGCCGGAACTACCTGCTCCCGCAGGGCTTCGCGATCGCCTGGACCAAGGGTGCGGAGAAGCAGGTCACGGTCATCAAGCGGGCCCGCTCGGCCCGCGAGATCCGCGACCTCGGCCACGCCAACGAGGTGAAGCAGCAGCTCGAGGGCCTGAAGGTCAACCTGAAGGCCCGCGCCGGTGACGGCGGCCGCCTCTTCGGCTCGGTCACCCCGGCCGAGATCGTCGACGCCGTCAAGGCGGCCGGCGGCCCGGCCCTCGACCGGCGTCGGCTGGAACTGCCGGGCCACATCAAGTCGCTCGGCTCGTACCCGGTGCGGATCAAGCTGCACCCCGAGGTCACGGCCAAGTTCGACCTGAACGTGACCCAGAGCAAGTAACCACGGCACCAACGCCGAGGGGCCCGCACCGACAGGTGCGGGCCCCTCGCCGCATCCGGACCACGTGCCCCGACGGCGGTCGGATCAACCGATCGGCTCGCCCGTCACCACGCTGATCAGGACAGTGGAGAGACCACCACCCACCACCGACGACGCCAACGCCAGCGCCGTCGTTCGCCACGTCGTCCCGATTCCCCGCAGCACCACCGCCACCAGCAGACTCGTCGCCAGCGCCAGCCCGAACCGTGGCGCCCCGGAGACGAACGAGTCGATCGCCTGCGCCCTCGGCGAATCGCAACCGGTGAACCCGGTGACGCAGTCGGCCGGCACGTGACCGCTGAACGTCAGCAGCCAGACGAAAACCGCCAGCGCCGGCAGCACGTAACAGGCAACCGTGTAGAGCAGCGGACGGATCCCACCGTCCGGATCCCCGTCGCGCAGGTCCTCCTCGATTGCTCGGGGCCACCCGGCCGGCGCCACCGTCCCCATTCGGTCCGCGCGCCGCCGCGACACCGGAACAGGATGCGGCGACGACCCAGGGGCGGGACGCGGCGACGGTACGGAACTGGGATACGGCGACGGTACGGGAACGGGGTGCGGCGACGGCGCGGACACCCGCCCCGCCGGTCGGTGCGGGTCCGCCTCCCGAGGCTGGTTGTGGAACGAATGGCGACCTGGGCCAGGCGACGGCGGTCGACGGCGCCGTGTCGGTGTCGGAGCCGACACCTCCCCGCCCACCGGGCCGGGCCAACCCGTCACCTCGGTGCCCCCACGCCCACTGCTTTGCCAGCCGAGGTCAGCCCCGAGCAGGACACGGTCGTCATGCGCCGCCTCGTGCCGGTGCCGACCACCACCACCCGAGTCCGATGCCCGGTCCCGCGTCCACCGGGGCACACGGTCGCCGCCCGGCACCGGCTGGTCGGGCTCCACGGCGCCGCGTCGGCTGCCCGTACGGTGGCCCATGAAAGCGGGCGAACCCGGCTCGACCGGACCAACCCACCGGGAACTCGACGCACGCTCGCGCCAGCCGACCTCCTCGTGCGCCCAATCCCGGTTACTCACGGCCGGAGCGTGACCCTCCCCACCGAAGTGCGATGCGCTCCGATGCCAGCCGGAGCCGATGCTCGCGATAGTACGGCACGACACGCGCCCCGAATCGCCAGGAAAATCTTCCTCCACAAGCTGTGGGCAGCGTTTACGCAGCTCAGAGCCGTCGCGGCGCGGATTGCCCGCTAGTTATCCACAGGTTGTGCACAAGCTGCACACACCCTGGGGTCGACTGTCCACAGGTTGTCCCGAGGATCGTCCACCGGGTTGCTTGAGCCCGTCACCTCGGGTTCCGTATGGTTGGCCCCCGACCGGCCCGCGATGGCCCCCGATCGCCGGACCGGTCGGCGGCGAGCCGTCACAGCGGCGGGCCGGACGCGATCCGACGCAGCGGAGGGGGGAGCCGGTGTCGGTCACCGACGACATGCGAACGGAACCACGGGCCAACGGGCAACAACCCGCTCCGGCCCAGCGGGACGGACAGTTCGAGAAGACGCCACCCCAGGATGTCGCCGCCGAGCAGTGCGTCCTGGGCGGAATGCTGCTGTCCAAGGACGCCATCGCCGACGTGGTGGAGATCCTGAAGTCGCCCGACTTCTACCGGCCCATCCACGCCACCATCTTCGACACCATCCTGGAGATCTACGGGCGCGGCGAACCGGCCGACTCGATCACCGTCGCCGCAGCCCTCGCCGACTCCGGCGACCTGGTCCGCATCGGCGGCGCGCCCTACCTGCACACCCTGATCGCGAGCGTGCCGACGGCCGCCAATGCCGCCTACTACGCCCGGATCGTCGGCGAGCGGGCCGTGCTCCGGCGACTGGTCGAGGCCGGTACCCGGATCGTCCAGCTCGGCTACGGCACCGCCCAGGGCGGCAGCCGCGACGTGGACGACATCGTCGACCTCGCCCAGCAGGCCGTCTACGACGTCACCGAGAAGCGGGTCAGCGAGGACTTCGCCATCCTCGCCGACATGCTTCAGCCCACCCTCGACGAGATCGAGGCGGTGGGCGCGCAGGGCGGCGTGATGACCGGCGTACCGACCGGCTTCTCCGACCTGGACCGCCTGCTCAACGGCCTGCACCCGGGGCAACTCGTCATCGTTGCTGGAAGACCTGGTTTGGGCAAATCAACAGCAAGTATGGATTTTGCCCGAAATGCGGCAATTCGGGCAAATCAGGCTGCCGCCATCTTCTCGCTGGAAATGAGCAAGGTCGAGATCGTCATGCGACTGCTCTCGGCCGAGGCGCGGGTACCGCTGCACGTGCTGCGGAGCGGGCAGCTCTCCGACGACGACTGGACCAAACTGGCCCGCTGCATGGGCGAGATCAGCGAGGCGCCGCTCTTCGTCGACGACACCCCGAGCATGAACCTGATGGAGATCAGGTCGAAGGCGCGGCGGCTCAAGCAGAGGCACGATCTCAAGATGATCGTGGTGGACTACCTCCAGCTCATGACCTCGCCGAAGCGTACGGAGAGCCGGCAGCAGGAGGTCGCCGACCTGTCCCGAGGGCTCAAGCTCCTCGCCAAGGAGGTCGAGTGCCCGGTCATCGCGGTGAGCCAGCTGAACCGTGGCCCCGAGCAGCGTACGGACAAGCGCCCACAGCTGTCCGATTTGCGCGAATCTGGGTCAATTGAACAGGATGCTGACGTAGTAATCCTTTTGCACCGAGATGATTACTACGACAAGGAGTCCCCCCGGGCCGGGGAGGCGGATTTTATTGTTGCTAAGCATCGGAATGGACCGACCGACACCGTCACCGTGGCCGCACAACTGCACCTGTCGCGGTTCGTGGACATGGCCATCGTCTGACGGATTGGGCTCGTCCGGTCAGCGCACGGCGAGCTGACGCGTCGCCGCGTCCACCGTCTGGGCCAGCAGGACCGCGATGGTCATCGGCCCGACCCCGCCCGGGACCGGGGTGATCAGGCTGGCCCGCTCTCGGGCGGACGCGAAGTCGACATCACCGACGTTCCCCGGGTTGTATCCGGCGTCGATCACCACCGCACCGGGCTTGATGTCCGCGCCGGTGAGGAAACGCGGCCGACCGACCGCCGCGACCAGGACATCGGCCTTCCGGGTGATCGCGGGGAGGTCGACCGTACGGGAGTGGCAGTAGGTGACCGTGGCGTCCCGTGCCAACAGGAGCAGCCCAACCGGCCTGCCCAGGATGGCGCTCCGGCCCACCACCACGGCGTGCTTACCGGCCAGGTCGACCTGGTACTCGTCGAGCAGCCGGAGAATGCCGCCGGGCGTGCAGGACACGAAGCCGGGGTAGCCCGAACGACATCGCGGCGAAGGAGCGCATGGTGACGCCGTCCACGTCCTTCTCCGGAGCGATCGCTTCGAACGCGGCGCGCTCGTCGATGTGTGCCCCGACCGGGTGTTGGAGCAGGATGCCGTGTACCTCGGGATCCCGGGACAGTGCACTGATCGTCTCGACGAGGGTGTCCGTGGTGGTCGAGGCGGGCAGGGCGACGTGCCGGGAGCAGATGCCGGCCTGCTCGCAGCGGTTGCGCTTCATCCGGACGTAGGTCACGGAGGCGGGATCCTCGCCGACCAGCACGGTCGCCAGGCAGGGTGCGGTGCCGGTGCGCCGCTGGAGGTCGGCGGCTGCGGCGGAGCTGGTGTCGACGATGCGACGGGCGATGTCACGGCCGTCCATCAGCCGAGCTGGACGCGTCTGGGCCATGGGTCACTCCGAGTTCACGTGGAGGATTGCCCAGGCGTACGGCATCGACGGCAGGTGCCGGGCCGTTCCCCGGTGGTGCTCCACCTCAACGCCAGTCGCGGCCCGATCCACAGTGTAGTCGCCGTGGACTGGCTCCAGCCCTGTCCAGCCAACCGGCCGGGGGCGGCTTGGGGGCGGGGGCGCACCGGTCCGGCCAGCCCGAGGGAGTTCGGGCTGGCCGGAGGCCGGTTCGGCGGAGGAGTGCCGGGTGGATCAGCCGAAGAAGTCGCCGAGGAAGCCGTGCTGCTTCTTGCGGCGGTAGTGCCCGTGGTAGCCGTGGTGCTGGTGGCCGTGGCTGCCGTAGGCGGGTGCGGGCGCGGCCGGGTAGCCGGGCGGCGGGGGCGGCGGGGGCACGGTGCCGTACCCGGGCTGGTGCGGGGCGGCACCGGGCGGGGGCGGCGGCGGGGGGACGTACCCGCCGGGCTGGCCGGGGGCGTGCCCCGGGGCCTGGCCGGGGGGCGTCGGCGCGGCTGGGGCGGCGGCCTGCTGCTTGTTCCAGTTGGCCTCCGCCTCGAACAGCTTTTCGAGTTCGCCGCGATCGAGGAAGATTCCCCGGCACTCGCCGCACTGATCGACGATGACTCCGCTGCGCTCGTACTGGCGCATGTCTCCGTGGCACTTGGGACAGGTGAGCTGCATGTTTCGACGGTACCTGGTGAATGTCAGGAAGCCGTGGCGAGCGCTTCGGTCACTTCTTCGTCGGAGACCTCGTGGAAGTCGTCGTAGTAGCGGCTGACCGCGCCGAAGTCGGGGGGCCGTTGAATGCAGACCACCTGGTCGGCCTCGGTGGCGAGCATTTCGTACGCCTCTTCGGAGCCGACCGGGACGGCGACCACGACGCGGCGGGCACCGAGGTGGCGGGCGACCTGGACGGCGGCGCGGGCGGTCGCGCCGGTGGCCAGGCCGTCGTCGACGACGACGGCGGTACGGCCGGTGAGGTCGACGGGTGCGCGGCCGGCTCGGTAGAGCTGTTCCCGGCGGTCCAGTTCGGCCTGTTCGCGGCGGACGACTTCGGTGACGTCGTCGGGGGCGAGGCGGCCGGCGATCGGTTCGTTGAGGACGCGGACGCCGCCGGGGCCGAGGGCGCCGAATGCCACCTCAGGTGCCCAGGGCATGCCGAGTTTGCGGACCACCAGGACGTCCAGGGGCGCGCCGAGCCGGGTGGCGACCTGCTGGGCGACCGGGACGCCGCCTCGGACGAGCCCGAGCACGGTGACGTCCGGTTGGCCGACGAGCCCGCCGAGCCGGTCGGCGATCGCTTCGCCTGCCTCGGTGCGGTCGCGGTATGTGGTCATACCCTCAGGTTTACGCCTTGTTGGTCGTTTTCGCAGCGGAGTCGGGGGAAGAGGCGCCGTTGGTCGTGGTGGGTCGGAGAGAAGAGGCGCCGTTGGTCGTGGTGGGTCGGAGGGACGAGGCGTCGTCGGCAATGGCGAGTCGGAGGGCGGGTGCCCAGACCAGGAGGGCGAGCGGGTAGAGCAGGTATCCGAAGCGGGTGGCCGGCATCAGGGCGATCGCGGCGAGTAGCCCGTACCCGCAGACGAGGGCGCTGGTGGCGGCAGTGCGGGGTGGGTGACGCAGCAGGTGGACGGCGATGGCCAGTCCGGCCGCGACGAGCAGGATGGCGGCGACGGCCCGGCCGGAGGGGAAGGCGTTGGCGATGAGATAGCCCGGGAACGGGGAGGCGGCCGGGCTGGTGACGAGGCCGTGGCCGAGGGGGAAGCGCAGCACGTTCTCGACCAGGGCGTCCCGGTCGACGAGGAGGGCGGGTAGGAGGGCGGCGGCGGGCAAGCCGAACGCGCCGGCCGCGAAGCGTCCGGTGGCGCGGTGGGTGGCGGCCCAGAAGAGCAGGACGAGGGCGACCGGCCAGGCGAGCAGCTTGAGTGCCCCGGCGAGGCCGACGGCGAGGCCGGCGGCGCCCGGTCGGCCGGTGGCGGCGTAGGCGAGGGCGAGCAGGCAGAGCGCGAGTACGGGTAGGTCGTCGCCGCCGGTGGCGAGGGTGAGGGCGCAGACCGGTAGGACGGTGGCGGCCTGGACGGCGCGGAGCAGAGCGGGGTCGAGGCGGAGATCGAGGCGCGGGCGGGTCAGGCGGGTGGCGCGGTGCCCGGTACCGCCGCTGGTGAATGCGCCGCCGCCGGCGAGGGTGCCACTACCGGCGAGTCCGCCGCCGGTTGAGGCGCTGGTGCGGAGGGCGCGGACGGCGAGGGCGAGGGTGAGCGCGGTGGCCAGGGCGAACCAGAGTCGAGCGTCGGTCCACCAGACGTCGAGGGCGGCCCGGGGCAGCCCGAATACGGCCATGCCGGGCTGGTACGGGGTGTAGCCGAGTAGTTGTTCCCCGGGGGGCAGGGCGGCGATGGCGTCGTGGCCGAGGTAGGGGGTGCCCTCGTGGACCAGCCGGGCGCCGGAGTGTTCGACGACGACGACCTCTTCCTGGGCCCGGTCGGTCCGGCCGGCTGCTCGTTGCACGGCCTGCCAGCCGAGTGGGAGGAGGGTGGTGGTCGTCCAGGTGAGGGCGGTGAGGGCCGCGCGGGCGGAGGTACCGGCCAGGGGGCTGTCGGGGTGGCGTCGGCGGGCGAGGAGCTGGCCGGCCGCGAGGAGGGCCGCGACCAGGTAGCCGATGCCGGCTACCGCGCCCCAGGCCCGGTGGGGCGAGAGGGTGGAGGTGACGGCGGTGATTCCGGCGAAGGCGGCCGAGACGGCGTAGAAGCCGAGGTCGAGGGGGAGTCCGCCGGCCACGCCGTCGATCGTCTGCCAGGTCCGTCGGGCGCGTGGGGCGGGCGGCGGTGGCGGCCCGATGGTGGGCACCGGGCTGCTGCGGGGTACGGGCCGACTGGTCACGCGGGTGAGTGTGGCAGACGGTCCGTCCGGTTCCGTCCGTTCGCTCGGCGGCCGGGGGCGAGGCGGATCACCGCGCCGGCGTCGTGCAGGGGTGGGGCGAGGGTGCCGGGGCGGCCGCCGGCCCCCCGGTGCAGGGCGGCGAGGAATCGGCTGGCGGGCATCGGACGGGCGAAGAGGTGGCCCTGGCCGGCGAGGCAGCCGAGTTCCCAGAGTGCGCGGCGCTGCGGTTCGCTCTCCACGCCCTCGGCGACGACGGTGAGGTCGAGGCTGCGGCCGAGGTCGAGGGTGGAACGGATGACGGCGGTCGCCTCGGCGGAGCTCTCCATGTCGGTGACGAAGGTCCGGTCGATCTTGATTTCGTGGACCGGGATCCGGGAGAGCAGGGAGAGCGACGAGTAGCCGGTGCCGAAGTCGTCCAGGGCGAGGCGGACGCCCTCGTCGCGGAGCCGGCCGAGGACCCGGTCGACGATGTCGAGTTGGCTGAGCGTGAGGTTCTCGGTCAGTTCCAGCATCAGCCGGTCGGGGGGGAGGTCGTGGGCGCGTAGCCGGGCGAGGACCGAGCCGGGGAAACGGGCGTCGAGCAGGCTGCGTGGGGAGACGTTGACCGCGACCGGGATGTCGAAGCCGGCTTCCCGCCAGCTCACCAGGGCGAGGAGGGCCTGGTCGAGGACGGCCTCGGCGAAGGCGGGAAGGAGACCGGAGCGTTCCACGGCTTCGATGAAGCGGGCCGGGTCGACGGTGCCGTTGGTGGGGTGGTGCCAGCGGGCGAGCGCCTCGGCGCCGACCACCTCGCCGGTGGCGAGGTCGACGATGGGTTGGAAGTTGACCGCGAACTCGTGGTCGGCGACGGCCCGGGGCAGGTCG
Organism: Micromonospora pallida; assembly: GCF_900090325.1. Lineage (NCBI taxonomy): Bacteria > Bacillati > Actinomycetota > Actinomycetes > Micromonosporales > Micromonosporaceae > Micromonospora > Micromonospora pallida. Next base: position 6,032,938 of record NZ_FMHW01000002.1, read on the forward strand.
CCGCCGAGGGCGAGCCGACCGAGGTCGGCGGTGTCCCGGGCCGGGGTGTAGCTGGCGATTCGTTGGCCGTTGCGTTTGGCCTGGTACATGGCGACGTCGGCGCGGCGGAGCAGTTCGGCCATGCCGCCGGTGCTGGGTGCGGCGGCGATGCCGCCGCTGGCCTCGACGCTGATCCGCATGCCGTCGAGGTCGAAGGGTTCGTGCAGGGCGGTGAGCAGGGCCTCGGTGCGGTGGGCGGCCATCGCCGGGGCGGGCAGGCCGCGTAGGAGGACGGCGAACTCGTCGCCGCCGAGCCGGGCCACCAGGTCGTCGTCCCGGGTCGCCTCGCGCAGTCGGGCGGCCACCTGCACCAGGATCCGGTCGCCGGCGGCGTGGCCGAGGGTGTCGTTGATCTCCTTGAAGTGGTTCAGGTCGATCAGCGCGAGGGCGGTGACGCCGTCGGCGTGGCGTCCGTTGAGCTGGGCGCTGCCCTGGTCGAGCAGGTGTCGTCGGTTGGCCAGGCCGGTGAGGGCGTCGTGGGTGGCGGCGTAGGCGTGGTCGGCGGCGGCGCGGGCCAGTTCGGCGTACGCCTGGGCGTTGCGGACGGCCGTGCACAGGGCCGAGGCGAAGGTGCGCAGGGTGTACTGCTCGCGTTCGGTGAGGCGTACCGGGCCGCGGAAGCGTAGCCGCAGGACGCCGACCTCGAGGCCTCGCTCGTGTCCTTCGAGGGGGATGGGGACGACCGCGCCGTCGACGGTGGTGGGTTCGCCGATCGGTCCGTCGTGGGTGATCGTGTGGCTGTTGCCGCGGACGCTGCGCGGGCCGTCGTGCAGTTCGACCTCCACTTCGTCGGCGGAGAAGAGTTCGGCGGCCTGGGTGACCGCGGTGGTGAGCACCCGGTCGAGGTCCACCGAGTTGAGCGCGTCGGTGGTGCGGGCGAGCCGTTGCCAGGCCTGCTGCTCGGTGCGGGTCTGGATGCGGTGTGAGTAGGCCAGGTGCAGGCTGAGGACGAGCGGCGGTACGGCCAGCAGCAGCCGGGTGTCGGCCTGGAGGATGACCAGGGTGCAGAGGGCGACTGCGAATCGCACCGCGAAGCCGACGAGGCGCAGGTCGAGGTTGCTGCGGAACTGGCGGGAGATGCGGGTGCGGGAGGCGAGCGCGATGACCGGGATGGCGAGCAGGTCGTCCACGAGGGCGGCGGCGAGGTAGGCGACGGCCACCGGGACGACGAGGCCGGCGACCCCGGCCGGGGGCCAGGACCAGTCGAACGCGACGAGGACGAGGCCGGCGGTCCCGGCGACCAGCACGTTCTTGCCGATGCCGAAGGCCATCTTGATGGCGGGCAGCTTGCGGGAACCCAGGGCGACGCCGAGACCGGTGCAGAGAATCACCCACGGTGTGGGGGCGACCGCCACACCGATGATGATTGCCATTTCGTTCCAACTGATCGAATGGGTGGTCGACCGGATACGAATTCGTGCCTTCGTCGACGCGCTGAGGAAGATCAGCACGGTCAGCATCGCCAGCATCGCGACGTCACCGGCTGTCGTCGGGAGTCGGGTGAGCACGGCGACCCAGACCGCCGCCACCTCGGTCCCTGCCGCCAGCACGACGACGAGACCGACAAGCAGTCGAAGCTGCCGATCGGTCTCATTCATGTGTCGCCTGAGAACAGCCACAGTACTTCCCCGGGGTTCGCTGGCCTGTGCAGCGTACCGCAGGGAATCTTCGCTTCCCGGGTCTAATTCACTCCCACTCGCTGCCACGCATGGCTCCGACCCTTTCTGCCCTCCGGCCCCTGGTGGGGTGCCGGCTCTGCCTGCTCTACCAGCAGCTTAGGGGAGGGTATGGCAAGTTAGGTACGATAAATGTCGCTATATGCAACATTAGTTAAGAGTCTGGCCTTTTGTTACTTTCTGTCCATCTGCCCTGAGCGGAGCGGGGCCGCCCGCTTTCGCTCCGCATACAAACTGTCGCCCGATGCTGCCGAATGCACACCGGCGGGTCGGGTGAGTGCGCCGCACCTTGTGGCGGACCATCGGTAACCGTCCGGACACTGAGGGCCAGAGAAGCGTCGACCCAACTCGTCAATGGCGGTCATTGCGGGATACTCCATGATCCTCCGGAATTGCCCGGGAAGCGGAGAGTAATCGCCAGTACGGTCATCGTGTGGAGTGGGCGGACGGTCACAGCGACCCGGTTCGGGACACCTGTTGCCGTGTATCTTCGGCCAATAACCCGGTATCGGGAAAGAGCGACGAGAGTGACCCTCTCCACTGCCGCCACCGTCCCACCCGGGCCAGGCCGCCACCGGACCATCCAGGCCAGGCCGCCACCGGACCATCCAGGCCAGGCCGCCACCGGACCATCCAGGCCAGGCCGACGCAGTCCCACCCTGGCCGGCCGATGCCGGAGCCCGGGACGGGTCTGCCGGGCCGCACCGGGACGTCGTACCGGGGATAGGCTCACGGGCGTGACCGAACCCGCCCAGCTCACGCACCTCGACCCGGCGGGCGCGGCCCGCATGGTCGACGTCTCCGCCAAGCCGGTCTCCGGCCGCCGGGCCGTCGCCGCCGGACGGCTGCGGACCACCCCCGAGGTGATCGGGCTGCTCCGCCGGGACGGACTACCCAAGGGCGACGCGCTCGCCGTGGGTCGCCTCGCCGGCATCATGGGCGCCAAGCGCACCCCGGAGCTGATCCCGCTCTGCCACCCGATCGCCCTGCACGGGGTGACCGTGGACTTCGAGCTGACCGACGACACGGTGGAGATCACCGCGACCGCGCGGACCGCAGACCGGACCGGCGTCGAGATGGAGGCGCTCACCGCGGTCGCCACCGCCGGGCTCGCCCTGGTCGACATGGTCAAGGCCGTCGACCCGGCGGCCTCCGTGGATGCGGTACGCGTACTCCGCAAAGAAGGCGGCAAGACCGGCGACTGGCTGCGGCCGGCGGACCGACCGTGATCCGGGCCCGCGTGATCGTGGCGTCCAACCGGGCCGCCGCCGGGGTGTACGCCGACACCAGTGGCCCGATCCTCGTCGGCGGCCTGCGCGAACTCGGCTGCGCGGTCGACGACCCGGTGGTGGTGCCCGACGGCGAACCGGTCGGGCAGGCGTTGCGCAGCGCGGTCGCCGACGGGCTGGATGTGGTGCTGACCAGCGGCGGCACCGGCGTCACCCCCACCGACCGGACCCCGGACGTCACCCGCGCTGTGCTCGACTACGAGATTCCCGGGATCGCGGAGGCGATCCGGGCGTACAGCAGGGGCACCGTACCCACCTCGGTGCTCTCCCGGGGCCTCGCCGGGGTGGCCGGGCGGACCCTGGTGGTGAACCTCCCCGGCTCCACCGGTGGGGCCCGCGACGGGCTGGCCGTGCTCGGCCCGATCCTCGCCCACACCGTCGACCAACTGCGCGGCGGCGACCACTGACCGGCCCGGCAGCCGGGCCAAGGCGGGAAAAGCGCACCCCACGGCCCCGATAGGGTGGTCCGTGTGAGCGCGACACGTGAGCCGAGCGGGACCGCTGCCGCCGTGGAGGACCCGGCCGGCGCGACCTTGCCGGTCGGCTGGGAGGAAGCCCGCGCCCGGGTCTACGCGGCCGGCCGGGACGCCGCGCTTTCCGTGGTCACCCGACCGCTCGCCGAGGCCGACGGGCACACCCTCGCCGAGCCGCTGACCCCCCGTACCGACCTGCCCGCCTTTCCGACCTCCAGCGTGGACGGCTGGGCGGTACGCGGCCCCGGACCGTGGCGGATCGTCGGCCGGGTGCTCGCCGGCAGCACCCCGGAGCCGTTGACCGGGGACGGCACGACGGTCGAGATCGCGACCGGCGCGATGGTGCCCGAGGGCACCTCCGCCATCCTGCGGATCGAGGAGTCCACGCGTACCGCCGACGGTCGGGTGGCCGGGACGCCCCGGCCGGCCCCCGAGTGGCGTCCGACCGGCGAGGAGGCGCGGGCCGGGGAGGAACTCCTGCCCGCCGGCACCCCGGTCGACCCGGGACTGATCGGGCTGGCCGCCTCCTGCGGCCACGATTCCCTACCTCTGCGCCGGCCACCCCGGGCCGGGTTGATCGTCTTCGGCGACGAACTGCTCACCGCCGGCCCACCCGGTGCCGGCCGGGTCCGCGACGCGCTCGGCCCGGCCGTGCCGGCCTGGCTGCGGCGGTACGGCTGCCAGGTGCGTCCCGCCGACGTGGTCGGCCCGGTCGCCGACACGCTCCCGGCCCACGTGGCCGCCCTGCGCGCCGCCCTGACCGGGACCGATCCGACCGGGGCAGCCCTGACCGGCGCCGATCCGACAGGGGCCGACCTGGTCTGCACCACCGGCGGGACGATGCACGGACCGGTGGACCACCTGCACCCCGCCCTCCAGGCCCTAGGCGCCGACTACGTGGTCAACACCGTGGCGGTCCGGCCCGGCTTCCCGATGCTTCTGGCCCGGCTGGTCGGCGACGACGGCCGGGCCCGCTTCGTCGCCGGGCTGCCCGGCAACCCGCAGTCGGCGATCGTCGCGCTGGTCTCGCTGGTGGCTCCGCTGCTCGCCGGCCTCCAGGGCCGACCGATGCCGGTGCTGCCGTACGCCACCCTGGCCGCGCCGATCCGAGGCCGGGGCTCCTACACCCACCTGGCCCTGGTCCGGCTGGACGCCACCACCGGCACCGCCCACCCGGTACGGCACGTCGGCTCGGCGATGCTGCGCGGACTGGCCGGCGCCGACGGGTTCGCGGTGATCCGGCCGGACACCACCGGGGAGACCGGGGCGCGGGTACCGGTCGTGCCGTTGCCACTGCTGCCCGGGGAGCGTACGTCGTGACCGTCCAGCCGACCGCCGACCGTACGGTGATCGCCGAGGTCACCACCGCGCCGCTGGATGTCGCCGCGCACGAGGCGGCGGTCGTCGACCGGCGGGCCGGCGCCGTGGTCACCTTCCAGGGGGTGGTCCGCGACCACGACCACGGCCGATCGGTACGCGCGCTGGAGTACGAGGGGCATCCCGGTGCCGCCGAGGTGCTCCGTACGGTGGCCGCCGAGGTGGCCGCCGACCCGGACGTGTACGCGGTCGCCGTGTCGCACCGGATCGGGCCGTTGGAGATCGGAGAGGCGGCCCTGGTCGTGGCGGTGAGCACCGCCCACCGGGCTGCCGCCTTCGCCGCCTGCGCCCGGCTGGTGGACGAGGTGAAGGCGCGGCTGCCGATCTGGAAGCGGCAGGTCTTCGCCGACGGCACCGAAGAATGGGTCAACTGCCCCTGACCGCGTCGGTTGGCCGCCGGCTTGGCGAACGGGACTACGAGCAGGATCTCGCCGCCGGGGCGACGGTCAGCGGCGGGCGACCAGGTCGGGCCGGCCCAGCCGGTCGGCGTAGAACGCCGGCTCGGCACCCGGCCGCCACGGCAGGGCAGCCACCAGCACGATCAGCGCCAGGGCCAGCGAGTTCTCCATCAACGCGCCGAAGAGGCCGTCGGCGTAGTGCGACACCTCGGGGAGTTGGTGCTCGTACGGCCAGATGGGTGAGACCAGGAAGACGAGGTAGAGCAGGACGGCGGCGGCCCCGTGCCGGAACCCGGTCATGGTCGGGTACCAGATCGGCGGGCGGAGGCCGTTGACCCCGGGCGGGCCGCCGTACGACGATGCCGGCGCGGAGCGCTGCGTCAGGCCCCGGCTCGCCTCCCGCCGCCGTACCGCGGCGTCGGCCAGGACGACGATCGCCGGGATCACCCACACCAGGTGATGCGTCCAGGAGATCGGGCTGATCACGTTCGTGGTGAGCCCGACCAGGGTGAACGCGGTCAGTTCGTCGCCCTCCGCGCGGGCGGTGGACGCCCGGGAGAGACCGAGGGCGAGCACCAGCACCGCGAACGACAGCCAGAGCAACCCGGGCGTCTCGATCGAGTCGTAGAGCCGGGCCAGCAGTCCGGCCAGTGACTGGTTGGGGGTCATGTCGGCCGCGCCGACCCGCTCGGTCTGCCACAGCACCCGGATGAAGTAGGCGCGGGACTCCGTGCCGGCCACCGAGAACATGCCCAGCGTGACGCCGGCCGCGGTACCGATCGCGGTGGCCGCCGCCCGCCACTGCCGGGTGATCAGCAGGTAGACGATGAACAGCGCCGGGGTGAGCTTGATCGAGGTGGCCAGCCCGATTCCCACGCCGGCCCAGACGCCGCTGAACACGAACCGGCGCAGCGGGCCGTCGTCCCGGCGGTACCGGGTGCCCCGGCGAGACCGCCAGCGCAGGCCGATCAGGTCGGCCATGACCAGCCCGAAGAGCAGCAGGTTGACCTGGCCGTAGCCGAGCGTCTCGCGGACCGGCTCGAGGGCGGCGGCGAGCGGCACCGCGACCGCGACCACGAACCAGAGCGGCTGGCCGAGCCGATCGACGACCGGCCGGAGCAGCGCGGTCAGGACGACCGCCAGCGCGGCGGTGCTGCCGAGCGCGTTGACCCACCCGGCGACCGCGACCGGCAGATGCGCCATCGGCGCCATGACCAGCGCGCCGAAGGGCGGGTAGGTGAAACCGAGGGTGGTGTCGGGCGCGATGAAGTCGTACAGCTCGCTGCCGTTGACCCACCACACCATCGCGCCGTGGTAGATCTTCATGTCGAAGAAGTTGTACGGCCGGCCGAACGAGCCGATCGCGATCCAGGCGGCATAGATCGTGGCGGCCACGATGCCCAGACGTACGGCCGTGCGGCGATCGACCCCACGGACCGCGCGACGGATGGAGGCAAGACGGTCCGTCCGTCTCCCGACGGTCGCCGGCATGGTGTGGCCACCCCCGTACCAATTTCGTCCTGTCCGTCCAGGTCCCGCACGGAGCCTAGAACGGTGCCTCACGTTGATGCCTCCCGCGTTATGCGACCGTGTCCGATCCCACACCAGTTTTTGACATTTCAACCGCGTTAACGCCTCGCGGGGGGTTCAGGTGATTAGCGGCCTTGGAGCGGGGGTGAGGCCCTTGACGAGGGAGTGCCCGGCCAGGTCAGCCGGGCGGTGGCCCGTCGTTCGTCGCAGTGGGGTGACCCGTCAGCCGGGGAGCCGACGGGCCGCTGCCGCCGTCCGTACGGCCAGTCGGGTCTCGCGCCGGGCGGTCCGGACCGCCCGCTGCACCGAGCGTCGGGAGTGGCCGATCCGGTGCCCAGCGCGCCAACGCAGGCTCGGCCGGCCCTGGGTGTCCGCCGCGGCGAGCAACAGCCCACCGATCAACCCGAGGTTCTTCATGAAGTGCACCTGGTGGTTGGTGCGCGCCGCCGGGTCGTCGTAGGTCCAGAAGGGATGCCCGGCGGCAGTGGTCGGCACCAGCGAGGCGGCCAGCATCAGCGAGGCGGGGCGGGTGAGGTGCCCGGTGGCGAGCAGCAACCCGCCGACCACGTGCACCGCGCCGTTGGTCCGGACCAACGTCTCGGCGTTGCCAGGCACCGGACCGCCGGTCCGCTCAAGCAGGCTGGTGATGTGGTCGGTGACGGGCTTGGCGTGCTCGGTGAAGTGCTCCGGGTTGCGTAACTGCCGGATCCCGCTGGCCACGAAGATGCCGCTCATCAGAACACGGGCGAGGGAGCGTACGGGTTTCATGGCCTTAGTCATACCCCGTGCCGGCCACGATCATGGCGTCAACCGTCGATCTGACCCCAACGGGCGGTCCCGGGCCGTCGGGCCGCGTCACCGGCCGTCGGCGACCAGGCCGGACCCGCCACGCCGATCGTCCGGTCGGTCCCGGGTGGACCTGCCCGGGGCCGGGTAACGTGCCCTGGGTGACCACGCTGCGGCTGCGACCCGAGGGCCCCGCCGACGTCGACCCGGTCCGCCGGGTGCTCGCCGGAGCCTTCGCCCGCCCCGACGTGCCGGTCCCGCCCGAGGTGGGGCTGGTCGACGAGCTGCGCGGCAGCGACGCCTGGCTTCCGGAACTGGCCATGGTCGCCGAGTACGGCGGCGAGGTCGTCGGCTACGCCCTGCTCACCCGGGTACGCGTCGACCCCGGCCAGTTTCCCGCCCTGGTGCTCGGGCCGGTGGCAGTGGCCCCGCACCGGCAGCGGATCGGCCTCGGCGGCTCCGTCGTGCAGGCCGCCATCGAGGCGGCCACGGAACTCGGTGAGCGGCTGGTGGTGGTGCTCGGTGATCCGGCGTACTACCGGCGGTTCGGGTTCGACCGGGCGGACCGGCTGGGACTGTCCAGCCCGTGGTCCGGGCTGGGCGAGCCGTGGCAGGCCCTGGTGCTGCCGCCGAGCGCCAGCGGGGAGGCCGGGGTGCCCCGGGGCGAGGTGGTCTTCCCGCCTCCCTGGTCCCGGGTCTGACCCGTCAACGGCTCCCGCGCCGCGCCCGGCTTCGGCGGGGTCCACGCCGGCAGTTCGGGTGACCGTCAGCCTGGTTGGGTACGCAGGTAGCGGCCGAAGTGCGGGACGGTGAACGCCACCGTGCCCCGCTCCCCGGAGTAGATCAGCCCCTTCTTGATCAGGGCGTCCCGGGCCGGGGAGAGGCTGGCCGGCTTCCGCTCCAGGGACCGGGCGATCTCGGCGGTCGGCACCGCCGCGTCCATGTCGTCCCGGGACTCGGCCGGATCACCGTCGACCCGGGACAGCGTCGCCATCGCCCGCATGTACTCCCGCTCGGCCGGGGTCGCCCGCTCGAACCGGGATCCGAAGAAGCCCACCGCCAGCTCCGCCTCGGCCTCGGGGGCGGCCACCCGGACGTCGGCGGCGGTGATCGGCGACCGGGGCGCGTGATCCCAGGTGGCCTTCCCGTACGCCTGCACGAAGTAGGGGTAGCCGCCGGAGGACTCGTAGAGCAGGTCCAGCGCCTTCGGCTCGTACTCGACCTCCTCGCGCGCGGCCGGCGCGCAGAGCGCCTGGTCGGCGGCGAGCCGGTCGAGCCGGTCGATCCGCTGGTACCGGTAGAGCCGTTCCGAGTAGGACTTGGCGGCACTGAGCACCGCCGGCAGGTGCGGCAGCCCGGCACCGACCACGATCAGCGGCGCACCGATCTGGGACAGCTCATGACAGGCGGCGCAGAGCGCGCTGACGTCCTCCGGGCCGACGTCCTGCATCTCGTCGATGAAGACCGCGATGCCGGTGCCGACGTCGGCGGCCACGCTCGCCGCGTCGGTGAACAACTCGACCAGGTCGATCTCGATGTCCCCGGAGTCGGCCCGGCCACTGCTGGCCGGCACGTCGATCCCCGGCTGCCAGCGGTCCCGCAGGCGCGGCGCGGCGGTGCCCCGGCGGCCGGTGGGAGTGGCCGCGCCCCGCTGGGCGAACGCCTTGAGCACACCGAGGAAGGCGTCGATCCGCTCGGGGGCGCGGTGTCGTGGCGCGAGTTCCCGGACCGCCATGTGCAGGGCCGCCGCCACCGGGCGGCGCACCGACTGGTCCGGCCGGGCCTCGATCTTGCCGGTGCCCCAGAGTCGGCCGATCGCCTGCGAGCGCAGGGTGTTGAGCAGGACCGTCTTGCCGACCCCGCGTAGTCCGGTGAGCATGAGACTGCGTTCCGGGCGGCCCCGGGCGATCCGCTCCAGCACGACGTCGAACACGTCCAGTTCCCGCCCCCGGCCAGCCAGCTCGGGGGGACGCTGCCCCGCGCCCGGGGCGTACGGGTTGCGGACCGGATCCACGTCTCGCACCGTATCGGGCCGTCTAGCGCCGCAGCTAGACGTGCGTAGAGGACGCCATCGGCGTGTCTCGCCGGGCCGGGGGATCGAGCGAAATCTAGGGCTGTCTAGCGTCCACGCCAGACAGCCCTAGATTCGGATAGCGGATGTCGGGCGGCGGACGGCACGTCGGCCTTGACCAGCCCGGCGTCACGCCGCCGGCGGTCGGCCCTGCCGCCGGGAGCAGCGTCAGCGCAGCTTCAGGCAGAGCACGAAGTCGAGGGTGTCCAGCTCGCTGTTGTAGAAGTACCAGTCGGTGTACCCGTCGACCTCGGCGCACTTCGCCTCGGCGTCCTTCTCGCCGCTGGTCGCTCCGTCGAACCGGCGCAGCACCTCGTAGGTCTTTGGCACGCACTCGGTGACCAGCAGTTTCGGCCGTCCACCGGCCGGCCCCTCATTGCGGACGCACTCCCCCACGGCGGCGAAGCGCGGATCGGCCGACGACTCGGGCGCGAGGGCGCTCGGCGGGACGTCCGGCTGGGTGGCGGGTTGCTCGGACGAGTCGGCGGTGGCCGAGGGCAGCGCGGTGGCCGGCGGGTCGGTGTCGGTGCGCGCGAGGTAGAACAGCGCCGCGCCACCGCCGAGCACCAGCAACGCCAGCACGGCGAGCACCGCGACCAGCCGGCCCCGCCCGCCGGCAGACCTCGGTTCGTCCGTCGGCGGCGCCGGATGCCGGCCCGGCTCGCCCCCCAGGTAGGCCGGCTCCTCGGCCGGGTACGGCCCCGACAGGTACGCCTCGCCCGGCGGGTACGCCCCGTGCCCGTGCCACGGACCCGTTTCGTCCGCCGGTCGACCGCGCCAGGGGTGCGCCCCGTTCGGCGGTTGCTCCTGCCACGGCTCCGGCCGGTTAGCACCCGGTGGTCCGTAGTTCGCCATGCTCGCCTCCCGGGCGCGATCGGTCGGCGGCCGGAACCCGCGCACAGGACGCCGCCGCCCTGGTCACGGTAGCGTGGCGACCCGATTCCCTGGTGCCCCGCGTGGGCATCGCCGCACCCGGGTGCGTCGTCCAACCGGTTCCGGCCGTCCGGGTGGGACGGCCGGAAACCCGGCGTTCACATCAGCCGGAGTTGACGGCTCTTCGGCCGGGCCGGCTCCTCTCCGCCGAGCCGCTCGAAGAGGCCGGGATCGATCACGTCGAGGAAGGGCGTGGGGCGGCAGTCGCGTTCGGCTCCGTGCCGGGCCCGCCGGGCGGCGTGGCTGACGTAGAGCCGGTCCTGGGCGCGGGTCAGCCCGACGAAGAAGAGCCGTCGCTCCTCGGCGATGTCGTCCTCGTCCGGCGTCGAACCGGGCCAGCGCAGCGGCAGCAGTCCGTCCTCGCAGCCGACCAGGAACACCACCGGGAACTCCAGGCCCTTCGCGGCGTGCAGGGTGAGCAGGGTGACCGCCTCGGCGCGCGGGTCGAGGGCGTCCACCTCCGCGCCGGTGGCGAGCTGGGAGAGGAACAGCGGCAGATCGTCGCCGCAGCGCCGGGCCAGCGGGGTGAGCAGGTCGACCGCCGTCCGGACGTCCTCGGGGCGGACCGAGGCGGTGGAGTCCAGGGTGGGCGTGGCGAACCGGTCGGCGAGGAGTTGCCCGACCAGGCGTACCCGGGCCGGCAGGCCGCCGTCGAGCCCGTCGGCGTGCCGCAGCTCGCGGGCGATGGCCGCCACGCCGGGGCGGTCCCGCAGCCGGTCGTGCGAGCGCTTCTGCACCGGGATGTTCGCCCGGGCCAGGGCATCCAGGATCGGGGCGGCCTGGGCGTCAGTGCGGTACAGCACGGCGATGTCGGAGAACGAGACGTTCGAACCCCGCCCGTCGATGCGTCCGGAGTCGAGCGACCGGTGGGACAGACCACCGACCAGCCCGTCGATGGTGCGTACCACGAAGTCGGCCTCGTCGGCGACGGTGGCCGCCGGGTAGCGGCCGACCAGCGGCGCCTCCGGGTCGAGTCGGGCCGGGTCCAGCCGGCGGCCCCGGACCAGCGAGGACGGCGCGATGGCCTGCACCGCGGCGGCCAGGATCGGCGCCGACGAACGGTAGTTGCGGTTCAGCCGGACCAGCCGCGCGTCGGTGAAGTCCTCGGAGAAACGGAGGAAGTAGCCGACGTCCGCGCCCCGGAACGAGTAGATCGCCTGGTCCGGGTCACCGATCGCGCAGAGGTTCCCGTCCGGCGGGCTGAGCAGCCGCAGCAGCTCGTACTGGACCGCGTCGACGTCCTGGTACTCGTCCACGAAGATCCACCGCCACCGCTCCCGGTACCGCTGCGTCAGCTTCCGGTCGCCGCGCAGCAGCTCGACCGGGAGGGTGAGCAACTCGTCGAGGTCGACGAGTTGCTGTTTGCGCAGCAGGTTGGTGTAGGCGGCCAGGTCCTCGCCGGCCTCGGCGCGGGCCGCCGTCCGGTCGGCGTCGTCGGCGATCCGGAAGTCCGGGGGCAGACCGACCGCCTCGGCGTTCTCCCGCAGGATGGTCAGCCCGAGCGAGTGGAACGTGCCGACGGTGACGTCCTCGGCGACCGGGCCGAGCAGCCCGTCGAGGCGGTGCCGCAGCTCCTCGGCGGCCCGCCGGGTGAAGGTGATCGCCAGGCAGGTCTCCGGGAAGACGTTCAGCTCGGCGCAGAGGTACGCGATCCGGTGGGTCAGCGTCCGGGTCTTGCCGGTGCCCGGCCCGGCGACGATCAACAGCGGACCGCCCGGTGCGGAGGCGGCCACCCGCTGCATCGCGTCCAGCCGGTCCAGCAGGCCGGTGCCGACCTCCTCCATGCCGGCGAGCATCGGCTCGAACGGCTCGTGCGGCGAGGGCGCTGGCACGATCGGCGGCGCGGGCGGCGGAGTATCGCGCGTCGGCCGCCGCTTCGGTTCGGCCTTCGCCGGGCTCTTGGCCCGGGGCGCGGCTGCCGGCTCCTTCGGTGACCGCTGCTTCGGCACCGGTACGTCGAACAGCGTCTCCTGCCCGGCCGAACCGCCGGAACCCAGCTCGGCGGGGTCGAAGAGGGTGATCACCCCGTACTCGCCGTCGAAGCCCGGCACCCGGCGCACCTCGCCCCGACGCAGTCGACCGATCCCCTCGGCGAGTAGTTCTCCACCCACCCGGTGGATCTCGTCGAGCGGCGCGGTGGTGAGGATCTCCAGTTCCGGGCCGAGCGCGGCGACCAGGTCGTTGAGCTTCCCCTCGACCTTCTTCGACCGGGGACCGACCTTGTTGATCTCGCCGAGGACCTCGGCGAGCGGCACCAGGTGGGTGACGTCGCGGGCCCGCTCCGGACGGTGCCCGTCCGGCCGGTTCGCCAGCTCCTCGACCCGGCTGAGTACGCCTACGGTGAGCGGCTTGCCGCACTCCGGGCAGCGCCCGGCGGCGGCCCGGGTCTGCTCGGGTGACCAGTTCACCCCGCAGAGCCGGTGCCCGTCGGCGTGGTACTTCCCCTCCTCCGGGAAGAACTCGATCGTCCCGGCCAGCCCGTCGCCGGTCCGCAACGCGTCCCGGATCGCGAAGTAGTCCCGCCCGGTGGCGAAGACCGTCGCCTCCCGGGCCAGCGCGGGCGGCGAGTGCGCGTCCGAGTTGGACACCAGCCGGTACGCGTCGAGGCTGGCCACCCGCCAGTTCATCGCCGGGTCGGAGGAGAGCCCGGTCTCCACCGCGAAGATGTGGTCGGCCAGATCGGCGTAGCAGTCGGCGATCGCGTCGAAGCCGGACTTCGAGCCGAGCGCGGAGAACCACGGCGTCCAGATGTGCGCGGGAACGAGGTAGCCATCCGGGCTCGCCTCGAGGGTGATCTCCAGGAGGTCCCGGGAGTCGAGTCCGAGGATGGGTCGACCGTCCGAGCCGAGGTTGCCGATCCGGCCGAGGGCGGCGTTGAAGCGGCCCACCGCCTCCAGGTCGGGCAGGTAGATCAGGTGGTGCACCTTGCGGGTCCGGTCGCCTCGCTTGTAGATCGTCGAGATCTCCACGCTGAGCATGAACCGGACCGGGTCCGCCTCGGCCGCGTCGGCCAGCCGGGGCGGGAGCCGGCGGGCGATGTCCCGTTCGGCCTCTGGACTGAGCCGGTACAGGCCGGGCTCCGCCGGGTGCAGGGTGTCCCGCAGGTGGTCGTACCAGGCCGGGTGGGTGAAGTCGCCGGTGCCGAGCACGCCGATGCCCTTACGCCGGGCCCACCAGCCCAGGTTGGGAAGGGTCAGGTCGCGGCTGCACGCCCGCGAGTACTTCGAGTGGATGTGCAGGTCCGCGACGAACGGCGAGGGGCCACCGGAGGGTACGGCGCTGAACGGAGACACGCCGCATCCTGTCACGCCCGGCTGGACGCCCGCTTCCCGCCACGCTCTGCGGTGACGTGGGTAATCCCACGACCGGGCCGGGACGTGGTGGACCGGTCAATCCCACGACCGGGCCGGGACGCGGCGGACCGGTTACCGGGCGGGTCAGCGGGAGCGGAGTTCGACCAGGGTGATCTGGGGTTCGGCGCCGACCCGTACCGGCGGACCCCAGAAGCCCGCGCCGTTGGTCACGTAGACCTTCGTACCGTCCACCTCGCCGAGGCCGGAGACCACCGGCTGCTGGAGCTTGACGGCCAGGTTGAACGGCACGATCTGCCCGCCGTGGGTGTGCCCGCTCAGTTGCAGGTCGACCCCGAACTTCGCGGCCTCGATCGCGGCCACCGGCTGGTGGGCCAGGAGCACCACCGGCCGGGAGGTGTCCCGGTCGCCGAGCGTCGCCGCGTAGTCCGGCCCGGCGGCCAGGCCGGTGCCGCCTTCGCCGGACGGGTCGTTCACCCCGGCCAGGTCGAGTACACCACCCCGGGCGGCGATCTCCAGCCGCTCGTTCTGGAGCACCCGCAGGCCCAGCCGGTCCAACTCCCGTACCCACTCCTCGACCCCGGAGTAGTACTCGTGGTTGCCAGTGACGAAGTAGCTGCCATGGCGGGAACGCAGGCCGCGCAGGGGCGCGGCGGCCTCGCCCAGTTCGGCGACGCTGCCGTCGACCAGGTCGCCGACGACCGCGACCAGGTCGGCGTCGAGCCGGTTGATGGCGGCCACGATCCGCTCGGTGTGCGCCCGGCCGCGTAGCGGACCGAGGTGGATGTCGGAGACGGTGGCGATCCGCAGGCCGTCCATGCTGCGGGGGAGCTTCGCCAGCGGGATCTGCACCCGGTCGAGCTGGGGTGGGCCGAGTGCGGTGCGGATGCCGTACCCGGTCACGCCGGTCGCGGTGAGGCCGGCGAAGATCGCCGCGCTCCGGGCCAGCAGCAGCCGGCGGGACGGGTCGTGGTCGGGTTGCCCGACTGCGTCGGCGGCCGGCGGGTCGGCGGAGCCGGTGGCCCCCACCAGGACCGGTTCGGGCGCGGCGGCGGTCGGCTCGGCGGCGACGACCCGGCGGCGCAGCACCAGCCGGCCCACCAGCATCGGCACCTCGAGGGCGACCAGGACGACCAGCAGGTAGAACATCACCGCCAGCCACAGGTACCCGGGCCAGGCCAGCCAGTACAGGCCCGCCTGGGTGCCGACCATGGTCAGCGGTACGAGCACCGCCAGCACCACCGCGCTGACCGTGCCGATCCGCCGCCAGCGGCCGGGACGGGTGGCGTCCCGAACCAGCCGCTTCCAGAGGTAGAGGTGGATCAGACCGGTGACCAGGGCCAGGGTGCCCACGAAGCCCAGGACCGCCAACACGCCGTGCCTCCCTCAGCCCCCGGCGAACGGGGGTAGGACGTCGATTGTCGCCCCGGCCGGGAGCGGGGCACGACGATCATGACAGGCCACGCCGTCGACCAGGAAACTTGCCGCCCGGAGCACCCGGACGAGCCGATCGCCGTGCCGCGCGGCCAGCTCGTCGACGACCTCGTCGAGGGTACGCCCGGCGGCTGTGTGCTCCTCGGCGCGACCGGCGGCGGCCCGAGCCCCGGCGAAGTAACGGATGGTGACCATTGTCGCAGCGTCCACTCCCACCTCAGCCTCCGATCGCCGACATCGGCCGGGCCGGTTGCAGGAAGGCCGGATCGTCGATGCCGTGTCCGGCGGCTTTGCCCCACATCGCCCGCCGCCAGCGGTCGGCCAGTTCGGCGTCGTCGGCCCCGGCGCGCAACGCCCCGCGCAGGTCGGACTCCTGGGTGGCGAAGAGGCAGGACCGGACCTGCCCGTCGGCGGTGAGCCGGGTGCGGTCGCAGTCGCCGCAGAACGGCCGGGTGACGCTGGCGATCACCCCCACCCGGGCCGGACCACCGTCGACCAGCCAGCTCTCCGCCGGGGCCGCGCCCCGGGCGGTCGGGTCGGGACGCAGGTCGAACTCCCTGGTCAGGGTGGCGAGGATCTCGTCGGCGGTGACCATGGCGGAGCGGTCCCAGCCGTGCTGGGCGTCCAGCGGCATCTGCTCGATGAACCGCAGCTCGTAGCCGTGCGCCAGGGCGAACCGGAGCAGAGCGGGTGCCTCGTCCTCGTTGACGCCGCGCATCAGCACCGCGTTGACCTTGACGGGACGGAGCCCGGCCGCCGCCGCCCCGGCCAGACCGGCGAGCACGTCCGCGAGGCGGGGCCGCCGGGTCAACCGGACGAACCGGTCGGCGTCCAGGGTGTCCAGGGAGACGTTGACCCGGTCCAGCCCGGCGGCGGCCAGCGCGGGCGCGACCCGGTCCAGCCCGATCCCGTTCGTGGTCAGCGAGATCCGGGGGCGCGGGTCCAGCGCCGCCACGGCGGCCACGAGCCGGGTGAGCCCGGGACGGATCAGCGGCTCCCCGCCGGTGAACCGCACCTCGGTCACACCGAGCCGGCGGACCGCCACGTCGACCAGCCGGACGACCTCGTCGTCGGTGAGCAGGTCGGGCCCGGCCAGCCAGGGCAACCCCTCCGCCGGCATGCAGTACGTGCAGCGCAGGTTGCACTTGTCGGTCAACGACACGCGCAGGCTCCGGGCGGTGCGGCCGTACCGGTCGACGAGGCCGCCCACGCTCGGCTGGTCCGCGCTCATCGCTCGACGGTAGCGCGGCCGGAGGCTCCCTCGACCACCTGTCGCGCGGCCCGGCCGACCGCATCGCGCCAGCTCGCGCCGAACATGGCGGCGTGCACCAGCAGCAGGTGGAGCTGGTGCAACGGCACCCGCTCCCGCCAGCCGTCGGCCAGCGGCCACGCCTCCCGGTAGGCGGCCAGGATCCGGTCCAGGTGAGGTGCGCCACCAAAGAGCGCGAGCTGGGCCAGGTCGGTCTCCCGGTGGCCGCCGTGCGCGGCCGGGTCCACCAGCCAGACCCGCCCGTCCAGACCCCAGATCACGTTCCCCGGCCACAGGTCGCCGTGGATCCGGGCGGGCGGCTCGTCGCCGCCGTACTCCCCGATGGTGTCGATCACCCGCTCCACCAGCGCGGTCTCCGTACCGGTCAGCGCGCCGCCGTCGACCGACCGGCGCAGGTACGGCAGGAGCCGGCACCGCGCGAACCAGGCCGACCAGGGGCCCGGGTCGGGGGTGTTGTCCTGGGGGAGCGCGCCGATGAAGCCGGGCCAGTCGGCCCCGAGGGCCGGCGCGCCGTAGCGGTGCAGCGCGGCCAGCTCCCGGCCGAACCGCTCGGCGGCCTCGGGCGTCGGCTCGCCGGGCTCGATCCAGTCGAGCGCCAGCAGCTCCGGCAGCGCCACCAGCACCTCCGGTACGGCCACCGCGTCCGCCTCGCGTAGCCACCGCAGCCCGGCCGCCTCGGCGGCGAAGAAACCCGTCGGCACCGGCTGGCCGCTTCCTTCGGGCCAGCTCTTGGCGAAGATCGAGTGGCCGTCGTCCAGGGTGAGGCGGGAGGCGGCGCAGATGCTGCCCCCGGACACCGGCGTCTCCCGGATCCGCTGGTGGGTCAGGAAGGTCGGCAGGTGCGCCGGGTGTGCCCGCAGGTAGGCCAGGTCCATGAGCGCAAGGTAGCCGGTCGGTGGGCGGCATGGTGACGGACGGGACGCTGGTGAGACTTGCACTGACTGCACGTTTGCGCTGACCTGGGCCAGCCTGTCCACGGCCTGTGGACAAGGCGTGTGTCGTCCACAGGGACTGCCCGCCGACCCGTCCGCCGCGCAGGCTGCCGACATGAACTCCACCGACCAGCCCCGGCTCGCCGTCCGCTCCCCCGCCGACCTCATCGCCGCCGTGCCGTACCTGCTCGGCTTCCACCCGGCCGACAGCATGGTGCTGGTCGCGCTCCAGGGGAAACAGATCATCTTTGCCGCACGCGCCGACCTGCCGGCACCCGGCAGCGACCCGAAACCCGTCTCCCGATACCTCGCCGGCGTGCTCGGCCGCCAGGACGCCGACGCGGTCACCGTCATCGGCTACGGCCCGGCCGCCCAGGTCACCGCCACGCTGGACGTGCTCCGCCCGGACCTGGACGGTGCCGGTCTCACCGTGCTCGACGCCCTGCGGGTGGAGGACGGCCGCTACTGGTCCTACCTCTGCCCCGACCCCGGATGCTGCCCGCCCGAGGGCACCCCGTACGACCCCCGGGCCAGCCAGTTGACCGCCGCCGCTGTCTTCGCCGGGCAGGTCGCCCTCCCCGACCGGGCGGCGTTGACCGCCCAGGTGGCCCCGGTGACCGGTCCCGCCGCCGACGCCATGCGGGAGGCGACCAATCGCGCCCGCCAACGTCTCGGTGACCTGCTCGACGGGGTGACCCCGGAGGACCTGATCGCCGGCCGGCCAATGGTCGGCATCACCCGGAAGGCCCACCGGGCAGCGCTCGACCAGGCCCGGCGTGGGGAAAGCCTCACCGACGACCAGGTCGCCTGGCTCGGCCTACTGCTGACCTTCGTGCCGGCCCGGGACGACGTCTGGGAGCGCACCGACGGCGACGACGAGCACCTCGCCCTCTGGACGGACGTGTTCCGCCGCAGCGATCCCGAGTTGATCGCCGCGCCGGGCTGCCTGCTGGCCTTCGCCGCGTTCCGGTCCGGGCAGGGCGCCCTGGCGGCGGTGGCCCTGGAACGGGTGCTGGCCCGCTATCCCGCCTACCCGATGGCCCTGCTCCTGGAGGACCTGCTCCGGCGGGGCGTACCGCCGTCCCGGCTCGTCGACTGGCCGATGCTCAACGACAAGCGCACCAGCCGTCGCCGTCGCCGACGGGGCGGCCGCTGAGTACGACGCCTACTCGGGCGCAGCAGCCTGAGCACTGACTACCGGAGGCCAGGTGCGGACCCCTTCGGGAACCGGTAATCGGGGTATGGGTCGGTCTCCGGCTCACGGCTGGCACCGGACGCGACGGTTACGTGGAGGTAGACGGTCGCGCCGTCCGCGCAGTTGATCCGCAGTGCGGACGGCGACAACCACACTCCGGGGAGGTCGCACGTCTCCCAGCCCTTGAAGATGGGCGGGCGCGCGAAGTCGAGAAGTTGCGTGGTGAAGACGAGCATCCGGATCGCTCGCCGCGTAGGGGGTGGCATCTCCGCCGGAAGCGATACCGGCGCGGGTACCGGGCGCGGCTCAGATGTGGCCGAGAGCAGCGCCGAGGATCCCGACTGGTAGGTGAGCTTCACACCCGGCGGAGACTGGCCACCCGGCTTGGTGTCCCTGCCGTATCGGGATACCTCCACCACGTCCGGGTGGTCGCATGCCCGATACAGGGCTGCCAGGGCATCCAGCACCTCGGTGACCTGCATCTGCCGTCTCCGATCTTCGTGTTCGGGCAGCTCATCGGCGGTTTCAATCTAGGCGCGGGGCGGCGGTGTGCTGGCTCGACGCGTCCGAATCGCCCCCGCCCGATCGGGCTCGGCGGGCCTCGCGTACCCACTGGGTGAAACGTTCGGTGAGGGCGGCTACGTCGGGCTTCTGGCCGAGTTCGACGGCATCCGCTATGGCCTCTTCGAGACGGGCAGCCATGAAGAAGGCGCGGGCCACGCTGTGGCCGGCGAACTGGTCCAGGAGGGCGAGCTTGGCCGGGGCGCAGGGCCAGGGGGCACCGCACGCCCGGCACCGCCAGCACGGCCGGGCGGCGACATGGTCACGGCCGGGGTGGGTACGGGCCATCCGGCCACACCTCCCACGCCACCGTCCGGGCGTCCTTCCGAGACAGCCGGCCCCCGTTCCCCCGCTCGTCCTGCGCCCTGGTCGTGAACATCGCGGCGTTCGTCCAGATGATCTGCGTCGCGCCGTCGTGCCCTCGAACGGCCGCCCGGCTTGGCAGGCTGAATGGTCCGATCGGGTTCAGCGGCGGCCACGGGATCGGGGGCGGCGGCGGAGCCGGACGCGGGGCCGGCTTTCGCTCGGGCTCGCGATCCGGTTTGTCCTCGGCGCGGTGACGGGGCGGCTGGGCGAGCGGTCCTGGCGGCGTCGGCATCCGCCGGTCCGGGCAGCGCCGCCAGGACTTCAGCCCACAGGAACACGCGATGCGCCAACGGCGCAGGACGGGCCGGTGCGCGGGGGCGAACGAGACGGACGCGGTGCGTCGTGATCGTGGCATGTCCTTACCCTGACGACATGGCCACTACTCTCGGAAGTCATTGATGTGCGTTGGGTGGGCATCGTGGTGCATGGGCGGTTATGGGCAGTGCACCCGGCAAAGTTGGGCAAGGGGTGGGTGACGGTTGGGTGAGATGGCGGACTTCCTGCTCAGCGAGCTGCGGGAGTCTCGGGCCGCACGGGGGCTGAGCCAGGACGATTTCGGCAGGCTGATCAACTACTCGGGGTCGCATGTGAGCGCGGTCGAATGCGGCAACCGCGCGCCCACAAAGGAGTACGTCGAAAAGGTCGATGAGGCGCTCGGCACGGGGGGTATCTACACGCGCCTTCTCCGCAGGGTGCTCACGATCGACGCCGCTCCGGTGTGGCTACGTGAGTGGATCGAGATCGAACGCGAGGCGGCGTCCCTCCTGTGGTTCGAGCCCGCCTACGTGCCCGGCGCACTCCAGACACCCGACTACGCCCGGGCGACGCTGGCCGGCGGCCGGTTCACGCCGGAAGAAGTCGAGCAGCGAACCGTGTCCCGCCTTGAGCGGCAATCGCTGCTCTCCCGCGAGCCCGCGCCACTCATTGTCTTCGTGCTCGATGAGGCCGTGCTACGAAGCGGCCCCGACAGCCCTGGGCTCATGCATGCGCAGCTACAGCGGCTCGTGGACAGCGCCGAGCTTCCTACCGTTCAGCTTCACGTCGTGCCCGCCTCCGCTGGCCTGTACCTGGGAAAGGCCGGTGCCTTTATTCTCGCCGAGATGCCGGACGGTTCGCGGGTCGCGCACGTCGATACCCAGCTCAACGCTCAGATCGTCTCAGGACCTGCGGACATTGCTAGTCTGGGCAAAGCGTGGGAGGCGGTCCGCAGCGAAGCTCTCCCCCGCAGGCAATCCCTCGACCTGATCAAGGAAGCGGCGAAGACATGGACCTGACCGGCGCACGGTGGCACAAGTCCACGAAGTCAGGCGGCAACGGCGGGACGTGTGTGGAAGTCGCCGACAACCTCGCGGTGGCGGTCTACGTCCGCGACACGAAGGACAACGGAACCGGCCCGGTGCTGGCGTTCAGCCGCGAATCGTGGCGCGCCTTCGTGACGGACGTTGCCGAGCGGGCCTGACCCCAGACACGCGCGAGCGCCCGTCCCTCCTATGGGGGCGGGCGCTTTGTCTTGCCAGTGGAACTGCCGTGCAGTGCTCGGTCTACAGGGAAGCAGTGTTGGGAGGATGTCAACCGTGATGAAAATCGGCCCCCTGACCGAGTTCGACCGGGATGAGTGGGAAGGTCTGGCCCGCAGTTTCCACGCGCACTTCGCTGGCCGGCCGGGTCGGCCCGAGACCAAGGTCAACGATGACGGCTACGAACAGACATGGCAACGCCTACTCGACGGTGACCAGATACGTGGCATCTCCGCGAGGCTCGACGACAAGATGGTCGGCATTGCGCATTATCTGTTCCACGCCAGCGTCTGGTCGGCCGGGAGATGTTATATGGCGGACCTGTTCGTGGATCCGCAGGTGCGGCGGCGAGGTGTCGCGACGGCGATGATCCAGTGGGTAGCACGTGATGCCGAGGAGCACGGCGCCCCACGCCTCTACTGGAACACCGAGGTGGACGCCGACGCTCGCGCGCTGTACGACAAGGTGGCCAACTACCGGGGCTACATCGTCTACAGCTACGCACGACCTGCGACCACCACAGCAACGTGAACCAAGCGACTTCGACCGTACTTAGCTTGTAAAAATCTGTCTTAATGCACAAAAGTGGCATCTCGGATGGTCTGTTCCTATTCCGTTGCTACGCTGGAACATCGGTGGGAACGCATACGGGGCGAGGCGCTTCCCCGGGCGCGGTCCCTGGAACTCCTCAGAGAAGCGGCGAGAGCATGGATCTGACTGGCGCACGCTGGCGCAAGAGCAGCAAGAGTGGCGGCAACGGCGGTGACTGCGTCGAGGTGGCAGACAACCTCCCCGGCCTCGTTGGTGTCCGAGACTCGAAGGACCCGACCGGACCGGCGCTGACCTTCTCGCCCGCTGCGTGGCGTGCCTTCGTCACCCAGGTTGCTGAGCGGGTCTGACCGCAGACACGCGAAGCGCCCGTCCCTGACGCTGGGATCGGGCGCTTGCCTTGCAGGCGCGACCAGGTCAGGGGCGAGCGCGGGGCAAGCCTCACCGGCAGGCCATGCCCTAATTGCAGTTCGTCAACGCGATCCTGCTGAGGACCGGCCGACCGAGCTGGAGCCCAGTCACGAGTTCCCCGGCCTCGGCGAGCATCGCCGCGTCGAACTCGCCGCTGCGTGCCGCCGTCCAGAAGTCGTCAGCCTCTGCGGCCGTGCCGTGAGGGAATGTCAACTCCATCTCGATTTGGACGGTATCTGCGAGATTGGGATCGTCCTCGTCCGACGGTTCGTCCGGCATACCGTCGCTCCATCCAACGGCGGGGATGGCGAATCGCCGGGCTAGCAGCAGCCCAGGCGGGCCGTCCGGCCACTCGAAGACGCCGGACTCGATGACCAGCGTGTCCGCCTCGACCTCGCCTTCCCAGCGGTCAAAGAGACCCTCCAAGGGAACCGCGAGGAACGCCTGGAAGGCCCGCCAGGCGAGGTGTACGTCCTGGATGCGATCAGGGTCGCCACCCTCCGCTGCCACCAGTCGGCGCAGTTCATTCACTCCGTCCCGCCATGAGAGAACCATCATGGGCGGTATTCGACCACTCGACCGCCGTGGCCGGAAGGGGCGGCTTGGGTTGTATTTCCGAATCGCCCCAACCCGACAAGTGGCTGTGGGCGGTACGGTGCCGGGCATGGGTGCATTGAAGCCGTGGCACATGGCCGTTCTGCTCTGCGTCGTCGTGACCGCTGCGCTCGTCGTCGGCCTGGTTGCACTGTTTGCCAAGCGGTCCGGCCGCCGGTAACTGGGGCAGAAGCCTGCATCGCTCGTCCACGAGGTGAACGGTGATACCGGCGAGGGTGGCCTTGTCGGTCAGGACCCGCAGGAGCTAGCCGATCTGCCAATGCCGCAGCCGCAGGGTATGTCGCCCTGGGGTGTCTGAGGCTTTGTGGCTGGCTGAGGTGTAATCCGCTCGGCGTGTCGTGTGGCTGAGCTGCCACAGCCCGGTGCGGTAACGGATGTGCGCTCACCCGCCTCCACGCGTTGACCAGGCACCTGCCCGAGAGAAGCCGGCATCGGTGTAGCCGTGCCGGCTGTAGAAGCGCACCGTGTCAACGTTGCGGTGGTGGATGCCGGCCGACAGGTACGTGATCCCCTGGTCGGTTGCCCACCGTTGGGCGGCCTTCAGCAACGCCGATCCCACCCCCATCCCTCTGGCGTCGGGCAGCACAACCGGGTGCACCTGCGCCGAAGACTCAGGACGCAGGATCTGATGCTCTGGCGGGTTGGAGAGCCGCAAGGCCCTCAATATCCTCAGCCACGCCTCGTGCATCCTTCCGAAGCTAGGGCGAGGCAGCTTCCTCGGGACCCCTGCCGTGACCTGCTCTGCCAACCCGAGAGCTCGTATAGTCGCGCGGTGACGATGGAGCAGGTCCGGCAGGCGTACGGGTCCGTCGCGCAGCTCTACATCGAGCTGTTCGGTACGAGGCAGCAGGTACACGCCGACGACCTCGCCTTCATCGGGCGACATCTGGCGAGCCGGGCTGGCGCGGTGCTCGATCTGGGCTGCGGGCCCGGCCATATCACCGACTACCTCCGCTCGCTGGGCGTCGACGCGACGGGCATCGACATGGTCCCCGAGTTCATCGCCCATGCGAAGGCTGCCCATCCACACGGCAGGTACCAACTCGGGTCGATGAATAGCCTGGACATCAAGAACGGCTCCATCGCCGGCATCCTGGCCTGGTTCTCGCTGATCCACGTACCGCCCCAGGACCTCGACGGTGTACTCGCCGAGTTCCGGCGAGTGATGACTCCAGTCGGCACGCTGGTGGTCGGCTTCTTCGACGGCGACGAGGTCGCCGCCTTCGACCACAAGGTCGTCAAGGCCTATCGCTGGCCCGTTGACGAATTCTCCGAACGGTTGGCGCGAGCTGGCTTCAAGGAGGTCGAACGCCAGCATCGGCCCAGCGATGGCACCCATCGACCGTACGCCGCGATCGCGGCAGGTCGTGGGCGAACCGTGAGCTGAGTTAACGATCGGAAGAGGGCGTGGTGGGGCGCCAGAGCGATCATCAGCGCGTCCAGAACGATCCTGACAGCCTTGTTGAGTTGGCGCGCGACCGGCACAACGCTCGGATCGACTGGTTCTGTGGCCTCCCGCAGGAGGCGCACATTGCCGCAACCGGCGCTCCCTTCACTATCGATGGGCCTTCCGGATTCGATACACCCATCGGAACTCCGGCCGACCTGACCAACGAGACCCGTACGAGGCAGCGCTTCCCCAGGCTCACCGCCTACCTCGACGACAATCCGTGGATCGAGCGTCCGTGGGAACGCGCAGCCAACTGACCAGCGCCGCGCCATCACCGGCTAATCCGGATATGAACGGGGAACCGGCGCTTATCGATGCGGCCAGTCAAGCAGCCGCTGGATGGTGTCACGCACCGACCGATCGTCCTCTACGCGTAGATGGTCGGCGAGAGTCCGGCGTAGTCCAGGGCTTAGCCGCATGCCTTGCCGGGTGTTGGCGGCCATGAGGATCGCGGCGAGGCATCGAACGTCGGGTACTGGGTCTGCCAGTGCTGCGGGCAGGAGATCGCGGCCCTGCTTACCCTGCGCCTGCAAAGCACGCAAGATCGTTTTACGTACGAGCGGGTGTGGTTCCGTCGACAGCGCCTGCACCAAGACGTCGGGAAGCGATGCCCTTGGCCCGGGATAGGTGATGAACGTGTACGCGGCAGCGTTGCGGCGCGTTGCAAATGCGCTGTTGACAAGCGTGTCCACGAGCTCTGGCTCGTCGCCGGCCATCTGATGTGAGAACCAGGTCAGATCACGATGTCCGGCCAGGGTGAAATCCAGCCAGCGCTCGTACCAAGCCAGGAAGTCCGCATCGGTGTGAAAGTGAGGCACGACGTCGCTGTCAGTGACGACCTCCACCAGGCGGCCGCAGCCGGGCCCGGTGACGACAAGTAGGGTGTATTGGCTGCATCCTCCCCAGACCACCGCGATCGTGCCGGGGAAAGGAAGCATCTGCCCACCCTCGTCGCTGGACCAGGTCGAGACGTACTCGTCGGGCGCGAAGGGGAACGGCTCGGCGAGCTTTCCATGGACTTCCTTGCGCGGGGGCATCCACCTGTCCATGGACAGTAGCCCGTAGGTCGGTCCGTATCCGCCATGGCCGATGCGGGTAACGAACTGTCTAAATTCCTCGGGTAGTCGGATACCGTGCAGATCCTCGAAGCCCGAGACCTGTTGCTCGGTGAGTACGGGGTTGAGAACGGCCTTTTCAGTCGAGGGCAAGGCTGCAAGCTTGGCCTGAATCCGGGCGATCCTGTCGTCCATCAGTGCTTCTTCACGCGTCAGGGGAGACTGGTGGCACAAGCATAGTCTGTGTTCTGGCAATCGCGGTCGTCTGACGATTCCTGCCTGGCGGGCGTGCGATAGGTTGCCCGCCATGGCTGAACTCGGATCCGTCGCCTGGCCACCTGCTCCGATCAGGACCGAGCGGCTTGTGCTCCGTGAGCCCGAGGCCCGGGACCGTGCGGCGGTCATCGAACTGTTCGCCTCGCCAGAGGTGGGCACCTACATCGGTGGCCCTCAGCCGCGTGACGTGCTCGAGCGCGAGGTGCCGGAGGTGCCCAGGCAGCGCCCCGGCCGTTTCGTGGTCGATCTCGACGGAGCGATGATCGGCATGGTCACGCTCGATCGGCGCGACGCGGAGCGTCCGGCTGCCGGGCAGGCCGAGGTCGGCTACATGTTCCTGCCGGAGGCCTGGGGTTACGGGTACGCCGCCGAGGCGTGCACGGCGGCGCTCGACTGGTTCGCTGGCGCGTTCCCCAATGAGCCGGTGGTGCTTTGCACCCAGACCGCAAACGAATCCTCGATGCGGCTCGCGGCGAAGCTGGGGTTCACCGAGGTGGAGCTGTTCGAGGAGTACGGCGCCGAGCAGTGGCTCGGTGTGCGGTCCCCGGCCACGCCGACCGGCGCGGACACTGCCGCCTGACCCGGCGGTCTCCGGCGTCTGCGATCAGTCGTCGATCGCCTGGTAGACGGCGGTCCAGAGGTCGTGCCACATCGGCAGCGTCTGGTCGCCCGCGTGCGCGCGCTGCATGATGACGATCGTCGTCATGTCCTCGGCGGGATCGTTGTACCAGGCGGTGCCGTAGAAGCCGGGCCATCCGTAGCTCCCGACCGATGGGCCGAGGTGCGTGCGGCGGGTGCGGACCGACATCCCGAAGCCCCAGCCCATGTTGTCGAAGTACCCAGGCCAGAACCCGGAGACCGCCTTCTGCGCCGGGGTCAGGTGGTCGCTGGTCATCAGGGTCACCGACGGCCGCGAGAGCACCCGCCCGCCGCGGTGGGCGCCGCCCGCGAGTAGAGCCGAGGCGAAGGCAAGGTAGTCGTACGCGGTCGAGACGAGCCCGCCGCCACCTGACTCGAACGCCGGCGGCCGACTCCACCGTCCATCGGGGGCGTCTTCGACGACCGGCTCGCCGGTGGCGGCGTTGTCGCGCTCGTACGCCGTCGCCAACCGGCCGATGCTCTCGCTACCCACACTGAAGGCGGTGTCGGTCATCCCGAGCGGACCGCAGATCCGCTCGCGCAGGGCGTCCCCGAAGGACATGCCGGTGGCCCGGGCGATGAGCACACCGGTCACGCTGGCGGCGGTGTCGTACATCCAGCGCTCACCTGGCTGGTGGACGAGTGGAAGGGTGCCGAGCCGGCGGATCCACTCGTCCGGCGACGGCCGTCCGAGTGTGTTGAGCGCGTCGGCGATCGGGACCGTTCCCGGTTCGGCGGGGACCATGCCGGTGCCAAGGGTGTAGGTCAGCAGATCCCGTAGCGTTATCGGGCGTTCCGCCGGGACGGTGTCTTCCAGTGACCCGTGCGGATCGGCGAGCACGGTCATGTCCGCCAGCTCCGGGAGGAGGTCGTCGACCGGGTCATCGAGGCGGAGGGTGCAGTCCTCGACGAGCGTCATCGCACACGCGGCGACGATCGGCTTCGTCATCGAGCTCAGGCGACAGATCGTGTCGCCCGCCATCGGCGTCTGCGACCCTGCGCCCTCGAACGCGAGATTGCCCGTTGCCTCAATGTGCACCTCGCCGTGCCGGGCGAGGACAGCCACCACACCCGGGACGAAGCCGGACTCGACGCGACGTTCGATCAGCTCCCGCACCCGAGCCAGCCGTTTCGACGAGAAGCCACCAGCAGCCACCTGTCTCCTCCCCATCTCGTCCGATCGCAAGTTACACGTGGCGCGACGACCGCACGTTCCGCGTTCACTCCAGCAGCCGTTCGCGTACCGCTGCGAGTGCCTCCTCCCCGACGCCCGCCGCCAGCAGGTACGACCGGGCACCGCCGTGCTGCTGATCGAGGTGCGCGAGAGTGTGCCGCATCGGCTGCGGCGTACAGGCGTCGGTGAGCGCGTAGTCCGCGGCGACGTCCTCGGCGGCCACCCCGGCCACGGTCAGCAGGAGCGCCACCAGGACACCGGTCCGGTCCCGTCCGGCCTTGCAGTGCACGAGGACCCCGCCGGGTGGCGCCTCGGCCACGGCCCGGAAGGCGGCAGCGATCCGCTGCCGGTTGTGGTCGAGCATCGGGGCGTAGGTGTCCGGCGGTGGGGTGTACGCCAGAACGTCGTCGAGCATCGGCACGTGCCGGTAGACCGGGTCGCCGACGAACGGACTCGGCTGCGCCGCGCACTCCCAGGCCCAGCGTAGATCGACGATCCGGCTCACCCGGCCACTCCGGAGGACCTCGACGGTGGCCGGTGTGAGTCGTTCGTGACTATCCGACCGAAGCAGGGCACCTTGCCGGATCAGGTGCCCGTCGGAGGTGGACAGACCACCGACGTCACGAGCGTTCCGACAACCGGGCCAGTCGAGCATCGCCCCATCCCTCCGTACGCCGATCATGCGTCAGCGGCTGATCCGGTGGTCGCCGGTGTAGACGTTCATGGTGTCGCCGCGCAGGAAGCCGACCAGGGTCATCCCCGCCTCGGCGGCCAGGTCGGCGGCGAGGGTGCTCGGCGCGGAGACCGCCGCCAGCAGGGGAAGCCCGGCCATCCACGCCTTCTGGGTCAGCTCGAAGCTGGCCCGTCCGGAGACCAGCAGCAGATGCCCGGTCAGGGGCAATCGCCGCTCCCGTACGGCCCAGCCGACCAGCTTGTCCACGGCGTTGTGCCGGCCCACGTCCTCCCGCATTGCCACCAGCTCCCCGGCCGGGGTGAACAGACCGGCCGCGTGCAGCCCACCGGTGCGGTCGAAGCCACGCTGGGCGGAACGTAGCGTGTCCGGGAGCGCGGCGAGCACCTCGGCCGGCACGGTCAGCGGGTCGTCGGCGACCCGGAACGCCGAGCGGGTCCGTACCGAGTCGATGCTCGCCTTGCCGCACACGCCGCAGGAACTGGTGGTGTAGAAGTTGCGGGCCGGGTCGGTGACCGGCTCGGGTACGCCGGGGGCCAGCACCACATCGACCACGTTGTACGTGTTGGGGGTTTCCGCCCCGGCACAGAGCTGGGCGGTCTGCACGTCGTCGGTCGACCGGATCAGTCCCTCGGTCAGCAGGAAGCCCAGCGCCAGGTCGAGATCGTCTCCGGGCGTCCGCATGGTCACCGCGAGCGGGCGACGCCGGCCCGGCCCGGCCGGCCCGACGCGGATCTCCAACGGTTCCTCGGCGGCCAGGTTGTCCGGCCGGCGGACGACCCGTCCGTCCGGTCCGAGGTCGATACGGAGCACGCTGCGTCGGTCAGTCGCCCGTCCCATGCGTCCATCCTGCCCCGACCCGCGAACCACGACCCCGGCAGGCAGGCCGAGCACCGCGACAGGCAGGACGAGCACCGCGACGGGCGGGACGCGTACCGCGACGGGGCCAACATGGCGGACGAGCACCGCGACAGGGCCAACTCGGCGGACGCACACCGCGACGCGGCTACCGTGGTCGCGTGTCCGACTATGCGGCGATCGTGTTGACCGGCGGCGCGGCGCGCCGGCTGGGTGGGGTCGACAAGCCGGGCCTGCCGGTCGGCGGCCGGCCGATGCGGGACCGGGTGCTGGCGGCGGTCGCCGACGCGTCGCCCCGGATCGTGGTCGGCCCGGACACCACCCCCGTCCCCGCCGACGTCCGGCTGACCCGGGAGGAGCCCGCCGGGGGCGGGCCGGTCGCGGCCGTCGCCGCCGGTCTGGCCCTCCTGCCGGCTGGAACGGCCACCGTCGCGCTGTTCGCCGGTGACCTGCCGCTGCTCACCCCGACGGCCGTGGGTGAACTGCGCCGGACGCTCGCCACCGACGCCACCGCCGACGGGATCTGTTACGTCGACGCCGACGGACGACGTCAGTTCCTCTGCGGTCTCTGGCGGGCGGCTTTGCTGCGGGCGGCCGTCGACCGGCTCGCCGCCGAGCGGGGCGGGACGCTCACCGGGGCGTCGGTCCGGGCGCTGCTGGCCGGGCTCGTCGTGGGTGAGCTGCGCTGGTCCGGGGACGGCCCGCCGCCCTGGTTCGACTGCGACACTGACGACGACGTACGCCGGGCGGAGGAGTGGACGCATGACGCGGATGGACGACTGGGTGACGGCGGCCTGCGCCGAACTGGATCTCGACCCGAACCGGGTGCCCGTACCGGAGGTGCTTGACCTCGCCCGGGACGTCGCCCACAACGTGCTGCGCCCGGGTGCGCCGGTCAGCGCGTACCTGCTGGGGTTGGCGGTCGCCCGGGGCGCGGACCCGGCGGCCACCGCGGCCCGGCTCGGCGAACTGGCCCGGTCCTGGCCGGTGGAGCTGGGCGGCGAAAACGAGAACGCCTCGGGTTGATTGCCGCGCCGGGTGCCGTGGGTAGGGTGGCCCTGACGGACGGAGGATCATGACGGCAGACCACCCCCCGACGCCGGCCGAGGATGCGGCCGACGCCAAGCCGGATCACCATGAGTCAATCCTGCTCGACGAGCCGACCACCGCCGACCTGCGGGCCAAGGTCACCGAGGCCTGGCGGGAGTTCGCTCGGGCCCTCGCCGCGCGGCTCGGTGACCTGCCGGTGGGCGCGCACCTGGCGGTGACCCTCGACCCCACCGCCTCCGGCACCGGCGACGCGGTGTACTCGATCGGCGTGGACGTCGGCGACGAGCGACGACTCGTGGCCCGCGCGGTCGGCAACGCCACCCTGCCGGAGGGCTACCGGCTGGACCGCGCGGCGGTGGCCGACATGATCGCGCTCGGCTGGTCGCCGCCCGGGGTGGTGGAGGGCTCCGGCGAGCACTTCGGCCTGGTCGGCTCCGGCGACGAGGCGCCCAGGCTGGCGGCGATCGTCTCCCGTACGCTCCGCGACGTCTACGGTGCGCCGCACCCGGCGTTCCTGGTCTACCTGGTGCACGACGCCGAGGGAGAGCCGCTGTCGACCGGGCCGCTCGGCACCGCCCGGAGCGAGTTCGGCCAGGACCGCGACGTCGAGGCCGACCTCGACGAGGCACTAGCCGCCGCGGTCGCCAACAAGGCCGAGGCGAACGACACCATGGCCCTGGCCGAGCAGGTCCGTACGGTCGTCTCCAGCATGCTCCGGTCGGACTCGGACCAGATCCAGGTCGACTCGGACGGCGACATCAACATCCGGGCCGGCTCGGCGATGGTGTTCGTCCGGGTTCGGGACAATCCGCCGCTGGTCGACGTCTTCTCCCCGGTGCTCACCGAGGTGGAGCCGACCGAGCGCCTCTATGTCAAGCTCTCCGAACTGACCAACCGGATGCCGATCGGGCGGCTCTACTGCGCCGACGACACGGTGTGGGCGTCCATCCCGGTCTTCGGCCGGAACTTCCAGGCCACCCACCTGATGCTGGCCGTGCAGGTGATGACGGGGCTGGCGGACGAGTTGGACGACCGGCTGCACGGCGAGTTCGGCGGCAAGCGGTTCTTCGGGGAGGGCGACAAGCCCAGCCAGCGCGAGGGCGAGCACCGCACCGGGATGTATCTGTAAGGAGGGCGGGTGGGGCCCGGCAAACCCCGAGAGCCGGGCCCCACCCGCTTGAGGGGAGGAAGGATCAGGTGGCGGGGATCCATTCCCGCCTGGCGAGCCCGACCAGGTCGGTGGCCTGAAGACCGGCGTCGGAGAGGGTCCAGAGGGTCTCGCCGACGACCAGGGAACGGAGGATCCCGCCCCGCTGCCCAACGCCGGGGTGGGTGATCCATCCGAGTTGGGTGAGCCTCGACCCGTCGATCCGCAGCACCAGGGCCCCCTGACCGCCGCTTCCGGGGCCGGACACCGGCAGCACCACCAGTCCGTTCGCCGGCCAGAACAGCAGGGCGTGCGGATCGTGCTCGGCCGGTGAGTGCGACCCGGCCCGGTGGTACTGGGCGATCCGGGTCGGCTTGGCCGGGGCGGCGACGTCGAAGAGCGAGACCAGCAGTCCCTGACGGACGCCCCGCGTGTCGGCCTCCTGCCCGACCCCGAGCAGCCGACCCTCACCCACCGGTTGCAGGTGCCCCGAGTAGCCGGTGATCTTCAGCTCGCCGGTCACCTTCGGCGCGGTGGGGTCGCGCAGGTCGAGCGTGTAGAGCGGGTCGGTCTCCCGGAAGGTGACCACGTGACCGGTGCCGCCGAGGAAGCGCACCGCGTAGATCCGCTCACCCCGGCCGAGCCCGGTGACCTCGCCGACCCGGCGTAGCTCGTCCCCGTCGGTACGCAGCACGTACACCGCCGAGCTGCTCTCTCCTCGACCGGCACGGCCGTCCGGGTCGGAGGTGGTGGCGACCCGCAGGTGCCCCTCCCACTCGGAAAGCGCGTACTGGTTGAGCAGGTGACCGGGGACGGAGCCGGAGGCGGCGTAGCGGGGCTGGCCGGGCGAGGTGAGGTCGAACCGGTGGACGACCGTCTCGCCGGTCGGGCGGGGCCCGGCCCTCCGGAGGCCGACCTCCCGTCCGCCCCGGTGGTCGGCGACGTAGAGGCTGCCACCGGTGCCGTAGACGGTTTCTCCCTCCGCCACGACGCCCACCGGGTCGCCGTCGCCCAGCTTTCCGGTGCCGAGGTCGAAGCTGAGCAGGTTCAGCAGCCCGCTGCCGGTGTGCCCGGTCGGCCGGGACAGCCGGTTGCAGGGGAGCTGCCCGGTCCGTCGTTGCCCACCGCCGTCGGTCCACTCGTACCGGGGCAGCCAGTCCTCCACCGGAGCCCGGTCGATCGCCGCCTGTTCCGCCGCGATCCGCTCGGCGTCGGTGGCGTCTTCGGCAAGTGGGGGGAAGGAGATCCGAGGGCGGGACCGGATCACCACCCGGGCGGTGTCGCCGATCTTGCGCGCGTCGACCAGTTGCCCGTCGATCCGGTACGAGCCGAGTACCCGGGGGGTGCCGGCCAGGTCGATCAGGATCGCCCGGGTGTCAGATGGAAGTCCGACGCTCGGCCGGACGATGCCAGGTGGTGGGTCGTACGCGGCGGCGGCCAGAACGATCGCCCGATCACCGTGCAGCAGCAGCTTGCTGGCCCACCAGTGACCGTCCTCGACGATCCGGCGCAGTTCGAGCTGGCCGGTCTGGACACGGCGGCTGGGGTCGACGACGCGCAGTACGCCATTGGTGATCGTGACGATCCGGCTGCCGTCGGTCTTGACCAGGTCGGGTTCGTCGGCGGCGGCCTCGTGGTTGTTGGTGGCCGAGTGCTGTGGCGGCGCGTCGGCCGAAGCGGCCCCGGCCCGGGCGCCGCCGGCGTCCCCGAAGAGTACGGCCCGTTCGGGGCCGAGACCCCAGGGGCCGACCGACTTCCGCGCGGCGGCGCGCAGGTCGGCCAGGGCGTCCGCGCAGGAGTCGAAGGCGACGAGTCGGATGGCGGTGGTGGAACGCTCGGTGCGGTCCGGCTCGGGGGTGGCGGCGGTGCAGCCGGCCACCAGGGCGAGTCCGGTGAGGGCGACGATTCCCCGCTTCATGGCCGATCGGACGCAGCCCGGGCCGAACCGGTTCCCAACCTCTTCTCAGCTTTGTGCTCAGCGGGTGGAGGGGCCGACCCCGGGTGACTCGACCAGCCGGGACAGCACGATGGCGCTGCGGGTCGAGGTGACGAAGGGTTCCGCGCGGAGCTTCTCCAAGGCCTGTTCGAGGTGGTTCATGTCGGCCGCCCGCAGATGCACCAGGGCGTCCGCCTCGCCGGAGACGGTGTACGCGCCGACCACCTCCGGGTGCCGCCGGGCGACCACCCCGATCTGGGCCGGGGTGGTCCGGCCGGCACAGAACAGCTCGACGAACGCCTCGGTGGTCCAGCCGACGGCGGCCGGGTCGACGACCGCGGTGAACCCCTTGATCACCCCGGCGGCCCGCAACCGGTCCACCCGCCGCTTGACCGCCGGGGCGGAGAGCGAAACCCGACTTCCGATCTCCGCGTACGACGCGCGGGCGTCCGCGACGAGTAGCGCAATGATTCGCTGATCCACAGCGTCGATCTGCAACGTTCCGCCTCTCGGAAGCAATGGTCGTGGCTGTTGACGACGGTTAACCGTACCTAGTCTTGGTCATCGTGAACCAGCAGCGAGTGCCGCGAAAGCGGACATATCTCATGTGCTCGCCCGAGCACTTCGCGGTCGAGTACGCGATCAACCCGTGGATGGACGTCACCACGCCCGTCGACGCCGCGCTCGCCGTCAAGCAGTGGGACCGCCTGCGGGAGGTCCTGGTCGGGCTCGGCCACACCGTGCACCTGCTGACCCCCCAGGCGGGCCTGCCGGACATGGTCTACGCCGCCAACGGCGCGTTCGTGGTCGACGGCATCGTCTACGGCGCGCGCTTCAAGCACGAGCAGCGGGCCGCCGAGGCCGCCGGACACCGGGCCTTCTACGAGGAGCAGGGCTGGCGGTTCGTCGCCCCGAACGAGACCAACGAGGGCGAGGGCGACTTCGCGTACGTGCCGGAGGCGCACGGCGGGCTGGTCCTCGCCGGGTACGGCTTCCGCACCGACCCGGCCGCCCACGCGGAGGCGCAGGAGGCGCTCGGCCGGCCGGTGATCTCGCTGCACCTGGTCGACCCGCGCTTCTACCACCTGGACGTGGCGCTCGCCGCGATCGACGACACCAACGTCGTCTACTTCCCCGGCGCGTTCTCGCACGCCAGCCAGCGGGTTCTGGCCCAGCTCTTCCCGGACGCGGTGATCGCGGACGACACCGACGCCCTCGCCTTCGGCCTCAACCTGGTCAGCGACGGTGCGAACGTGGTGCTCAACAGCGAGGCCACCCGGCTGGCCGAGAAGCTGAAGGCCGCCGGGTACACCCCGGTGCCGGTCGACCTGGCCGAGCTGAAGAAGGGCGGCGGCAGCGTGAAGTGCTGCATCGCCGAGCTGCGGCACTGATCTCCGTACCGGCGGCCCGGCGAACCACCCACCCGGTCCCCGCATCCGGCGGCCGGGGTCGGCGAACCAGCCCGCCCCGGCCGGACCGGTGCCGCCTCAGCCCAGCGTGGCCAGCTCGGTGACCAGCATGTTCGCCAGCACCTGGCCGTCGAGCTGCACCCGGCGCAGGTACCACTTCTGCTGGGGCGTACGGGGCTGGTTGAACTGCCAGGGCCCGCGCGGGCTGTCGATCTGACCGACCT
The DNA here is from genome assembly GCF_900090325.1 of Micromonospora pallida. Classification (NCBI taxonomy): domain Bacteria; kingdom Bacillati; phylum Actinomycetota; class Actinomycetes; order Micromonosporales; family Micromonosporaceae; genus Micromonospora; species Micromonospora pallida. The sequence continues at coordinate 6,067,580 of NZ_FMHW01000002.1, forward strand.
TGCCGAGCGCCAGGTTGACCTGCTGCGAGTTGGCGTCCGGTCCGGCGAGCCGGATCGCCTTGTCCAGCACCTGCGCCGCGTCGTACGAGGCCATCGCGTACGTGGTCGGCGAGGCGTTGTGCTTCTTGCGGTACGCCGCCGCGAACCGCCGGTTCGCCGCGTTGTTCAGGTCCGCCGAGTAGTTCAGCGAGGTCATGATGTTCGCCGCCTCGGCCGACTTGATCTCGCTGAGCACCGAGCCCTCGGTGAGGAAGCCGGGGGCGTAGATCGGGCCCCGGTAGCCGGCGCCACGCAACTGCCGGATGAACTGCACCGCCGCCGGGCCGGCGTAGAAGCAGAAGACCGCATCCGGGTCGAGGGCCAGTGCCTGCCGGATGTCGTTGGCGAAGAAGTCACCGTCCGGGTCGGTGGAGAACCGGGTCCAGATCGGCTCCCCGACCAGCCGTGGGTCGGACGCCCCGAACTCCTGGGTGAAGCCCTTGACCACGTCGAGGCTGCCGACGTTCTCCGGGGCGACGATCGCCACCCGGCTCTTCGCCGGCATCTGCTGCTTGAGGTACCGACCCAGGGCCCGACCCGGCTCGTCGAGCACGTACGACGTCCGCCAGATGTAGACGACGCTCTGTAGAGCGGCGGGGGATGCGTCCGAGCCGACCAGTGGCACCCGGGCCTGTTCGACGGTGTCCCGGATGCCGACCATGACCGAGGAGTTGACCACCCCGGTCAGCGCGAGCACGCCCTGCTGGAGCAGGTTGTCGACGGCCGCCTTGCCGGTGGTCGCGTTCTCCCCCTCATCGGCGGTGAGCAGGGTCACCGGCCGGTTGCCGAGGTGCTGGTCGTTGAGGTCGAGGAAGAGCTGGAAGCCGTTGCGGAGCTCGTCGCCGATCGGCTTGTAGCCGCCGGTCTGGGGCGCGATCAACCCGATCTTGATGGGGCTGCCGCTCGCCGGTGTCTCGTCGTCCGCATCGGTGCCACACGCGGCGGTCAGCCCCGTCCCGACCGTCGCGGCCAACAGTTGGAGCACCCGCCTGCGGTTCATCTGCTACACCAAGTTCCTTCCGGGAGGGTGGTGCCTGACCAGTCGCAGTACCCTCGGCGTTCTACTCTTTCCTCGACGCTGCGTCAATGGTCATTGATCTTGTTGTAATGATCGCAGCGCAGCGGCCACTGCGGACCACGCCGACGAGGTCGGATCGATAAGCCCGAAGTGTTCACAGTCGGGTAGTTCGACAAGGGCGACGGACGCCCCCAATGTCCGAGCTTTGGCCACGAATGATCGACTCATCATGATCGGTACCTGCTCGTCCCGTACGCCGTGTATGACTACGGTCCGTGTGCGCAGCGGCAACGCGACCGACGGGTCGGCCTGCGCGTACCGGTCGGGCACCTCCGCCGGGCCGCCGCCGAGGAGCGCGGCCACCGCGCCGCCGTCCAGATCCCGCCGGTACGCCTCGACCAGGTCCGCCACCGGGGCCAGCGCCAGCACCCCGGCCACCGTCTCCGGGGCGGTGGCGGCCACGTACAGCGCGAGCTGTCCACCGGCGGAGTGCCCCACCAGCAACGGCGGTCCGGGGGCCACCCGGTCGGGCAGCGCCCGGGCAGCCAGGGCGGGCAGGGTGGCCACCGCGTCCCGGACATCGGCCAGTGTTCCCGGCCAGCCGCCGCCCGGCTGTCCGGTACGCCGGTACTCCACCTGCGCCACCGGGTACCCGAGTCCGGCCAGGCCCACCGCCAGCGGACCGGTGTGCGTACGGTCGTACTCCGCCCGCCAGAAGCCGCCGTGCACCACCAAGACCAGCGGCCGGGGTGGCCCAGACCCCTTCGGGTGGCGCAGGTCGGCCACCTGGTCGGGCAGGTCGCCGTAGGCGACCGTGGCGTCCGGGTCGGGGGCGGGCCGGGTCAGCACCTCACGGGGATCGGCGGACATCCCGCGACGCTACTGCCCTCGTCCCGGCCCGCCCAGCCCCCGGCCCAGCCCCCACCCCGGCCCGCCCCCGCCCGGCCCCGGCCCCCGCCCGGCCCCACCCGCCGGAAAGCGGGTGCCGAGCCGGGCTGGTCGTGTGTACCGTGCCGGCCATGTCCCGCGTGGAGGTAAGGCCGCTCGAGACCGCTGACCTGGCCGACTGCGGCGCGCTGCTGGCCGCCCGGCACCGTCGCCACCGCACCGCCCAGCCGTTGCTGTCCCCCCGGTTCGAGGAGCCCGACGCCGCGGTCGCGGAGCTGACCGCCGCCTTCGGGACGGCCGACGCGTCCGGTGCGGTCGCGTTCCGCGCTGGCGTGCCGGTCGGCTTCCTGCTCGGCGCCCCGAAGCCGTCCCCGGTGTGGGGACCGAACGTCTGGGTCGAGGCGGCCGGGCAGGCGGTCACCGACGCCGAGGTGATGCGCGACCTGTACGGGGTCGCCGCTGCCCGCTGGGTCGACGAGGGCCGCTCGGCGCACTACGTGCTCGTGCCGGCGCACGACACCGAACTGGCGCGCGCCTGGTACCGCCTGGGCTTCGGGCAGCAGCATGCGCACGCCATCCGGCCGGCAACCGGCCCGGTGGCACCCCCGGCCCCCCGGCTGACGGTACGCCGGGCCACCCGGGCGGACATCCCGATGCTCGCCCGGCTCGACGTCGAGCTGCCGGTGCACCAGGGCCGGTCCCCGGTGTTCTCCGCCGGCCAGGTCACCACGGTCGAGGAGAACCTCGCCGAGTGGGCGAACGACATCGACGACCCCGCCTACGCCACGTTCGTGGTCGAACACGACGGCGAGGTGGTCGGCTCGGCAACGGGGTGCGCGCTGGAACTGTCGAGTTCACACGCCGGCCTGGCCCGCCCGGAGAACGCCGGGTTCCTGGGGTTCGCCGCGGTCTTCCCGCCGGCCCGTGGTCTCGGTGCCGGCCGGGCCCTCGGCGAAGCGGTGATCGAGTGGGCGGCCGACAGCGGATTCGACAGCGTGGTCACCGACTGGCGGGTGACGAACCTGCTCTCCTCGCGGGCCTGGCCGGCGCTCGGCTTCACCGAGACGTTCCTCCGGCTGCACCGCCTCGTCGGCTACTGAGCCGGGGCCGCGCGGGTCCGGCGAGCGCTCCCACGCGCCGTCACTTCCACCCGGTACGGCGTCCCGGTGAGCGGTGACCGCCCGGCCTGGGTCAAGATGGTGCCATGACCGAAGGACGTTCCGCTGCACAGAACGACGAGCCGGGCCAGGAGGGCATCGGACACTCCGGCACGGTGGTGGTGATCGGCCCGGACGGCCGCCCGGTGGGCACGGTGCAGACCGACGAGGCGCAGAGCGAGGACCCGGCCCGCCTGGTCGAGCAGCCGGCCAAGGTGATGCGGATCGGGAGCATGATCAAGCAGCTCCTGGAGGAGGTCAAGTCCGCCCCGCTGGACGATGCCAGCCGGCACCGGATGCGGGAGATCCACGAGCGGTCGATCGTCGAGCTGAAGGAGGGCCTCGCTCCGGAACTCCGCGAGGAGCTGGAGCGGATCTCGCTGCCCTTCACCGAGGACAAGGCCCCCAGCGAGGGCGAGTTGCGGATCGCGCACGCCCAGCTCGTCGGCTGGCTGGAGGGTCTCTTCCACGGCATCCAGGCGGCGTTGGTCGCCCAGCAGATGGCCGCCCGGGTACAACTCGAGCAGATGCGGTCCGGCGGCCGGCAGGCGCTGCCCAGCGGTCCGGGCGCCGTCATCCCCGGCATGCCGGGGATGATCCAGCCGTCAGGCAACGAGGGACACGGCACCGGCCAGTACCTCTGATCCCCGGACCGGACCGGGGGCGACGGCCGGGGGACCGCCGATCATCGGCCCCCGGCCTCAGGAGTCGGGGAAGACCCGGTCCAGGTACGCCGCCACACCGTCCTCGTCGTTCGTCGCGGTCACCTCGTCGGCGATCGTCAGGACGGCGTGGTGCGCGTTGCCCACCGCCACCGCCCGTCCGGCCCAGGTCAGCATCGGTACGTCGTTCGGCATGTCGCCGAAGGCCAGCACGTCCCGGGCGGACAGCCCCAGCCGGGAGCAGTACCAGGCCAGGCCGGCCGCCTTGGTCACCCCCGACGCGGAGATCTCCACCAGCCCGGAGTTCGACGAGTGGGTGGCCTCGGCCAGCCCGGCCAGCGCCTCCGTCACCACCGACGTGAACCGGTCCGGATCCTGCACACCGGCCCGGACCAGCAGTTTCACCGCCGGTACGGCGAGCAGTTCCTCCGGCGTCTCGATCACCCGGATCACCGTCGGGTCGGCGTCCCAGTGCAGTGGGAAGTGCGCCTCGTGCCGCATCTGGCGGCTGTCCACCACCTCCACCGCGAGGCTCACCCCGGGCACCGCCGCCCGCAGCCGCCGGGCCACCTCGGCGAGCAGTTCCGGGGCGAGCGGGTCGGCGCGCAGCACCTCGTCGGCGGCCGGGTCGTAGACCACCGCCCCGTTCGCGCAGACCGCCGGCAGCGGCGCGGGAAGCTGGTCGTACACCACCTGCAACCAGCGGATCGGACGGCCGGTGACCAGCACGACCGGCGTGCCCTGCGCGCTGATCCGCGTCAGCACCCGCGCGGTGTACGGACTCAGCGTCCGATCCGCGCGGAGCAGGGTGCCGTCGATGTCGCTGGCGACGAGCCGGGGGATGGGACGGACGGTGGCGGGCGGAGGGGTGGGATCCATCAGCCGGAGAGTAGCCGGTCCAGGTACACCGCCACCCCGTCGTCGTCGTTGCGCAGGGTCACCTCGTCGGCGGCGGCCCGGACCGCCGGGTGGGCGTTGGCGACGGCCACCCGCGCCCAGCCGGCCCACTCGAACATCGGCAGGTCGTTGGGCATGTCCCCGAAGACCAGCACGTCGGCCGGGTCCACGCCGAGCGCCTCGGCGACCACGGTGAGGCCGGTGGACTTGTCCACCCCGGGCGGGCAGATCTCGATGAAGCCGAGCCCGGCCTGGGTGAGTTCGGCCACCTCGGCCGGCACGATGCTGCGCGCCACCGCCAGCAGGTCGTCCACGTGGTGGTCCTGGGCATGGGCGAACGCCTTGATCACGTCATGGTTGAGGCACTCGGCGCGGACCCGCGCCTCGAATCGGTCCTGGTAGGGCCAGCTCGGGTGGTAGTCGCCCCAGAGCGGCGCGTCCGGGTCGTCCAGAGCCTCGACCATCACGGTCAGCGGGCCGACCGCCGCCTCCAGGTCGGCGATGACCTTGGCCAGCACCTTCGCGGAGAGCCGCTCGTCACGGAGCACCACCGGTCCGGCCGGGTCGGTCTGGTCCACCACCCGGCCGCCCCCGGCCATGACCAGGTAGTCGGCGGCCCGGATGTCGTTGCGGGTCAGCTCGACCAGTCTCGGCCCCCGACCGGTCGCGCCGATCACCGGGATACCGGCGGCCCGGACCCGGTCGAGCACCCCATGGGTGTACGCGGACACCGTGTCGTCACTGCGGACGAGCGTCCCGTCGAGGTCGGTGGCGATCATCTTCGGCAGTCCCGGACGGGTCATCGTTCCTCCTTCGCCCGCCGCCGTCGCGCCAGCCGATCGGGTCGTCGGAGCCTCGTCGGGCGGGACGGCGGGCAGCAACCGTACCTCGCCCGACCGGCGGTGACCATGGCTTCACGGCGAATCACCCGCCAACCTCCGGTGTCCGTTCGGACACCGACCGGGTGCCGGTCGACGGCCGAAAGGTGGCCGGCGACGGGCCTCCGGAACGGGCGGTGGGTGACCAGCGATCCTGGTTCACGCGTTCGCCGGTCGGGGCTGGCGGCCGGCGACGTCGGCGATCCGACCGCCGTGGTCAGCGCTCGCCGGGTGGCTCCGGACGGGCGAACGGGCTGGCCGGTTCCACGGTCAGCCCCTCCGGCGCGGATGGCTCGTCCTCCTCCACCGGCCGGCTCCGCCGCCGCGGCCACCACGGCCGGTCGGCGGATGCCGCCGTCGAGCCCGCTGGCTCCGGTCCGTCGGCGGGCGGGGAACCCGGGTCGTCGTCGTTCCAAGCCGTCGTGTCGTCCCCGGGCTCGGGGCGGCGGTCGGTCGATCCGCTCAGTCGCAGCGCCGCCCCGAGGAGCGTCACGCCCACGAAGGCCATCACCAGCCCTCGTCCGTACTCGACCTGGAAGCCGCTGTCGGCGCTGTAGAAGAGGGAACGTCGGGTGGAGTCGTCGAGCGAGACGGTGGCGGCGACGAGGAGCGCGAGCAGCGCCACCGCGAGGCCCGAACCGAGCACCCGCGCGTTGCGCCGGACCTCCCGGGTGCCGCCGAGCGCGAGCGCCGTCGCGCCGGACAGGGCGAGCAGCCCGACGAGGTAACCGACGCCGAATCCGCCCACCTCGGCGACGCCGCCGGGGACGCGGAGGTTGCTGCTGCCCTCCGGCCCGTTCCCCGGCACCGTCATCACCAACCACTCGCCCAGCAACGAGGCGAGTGCGGCGACCCCGCCCAGCCCGACCAGGACGACCGGGAGCCGGGGGTCCCGGCCGAGCCCGGCCAACGTACGGGGAAGGCGGTCCGGCTCGGGGGTGGTCGAGCCCCACTCCAGGACGGCCGCGCCGTCGGATCGGTTGCCCTGGCGGGGAATGGGGAGATCCTGGGACATCGGTCACCCTTCCACGGTCGCGGGGTCTGAGCTGCGGCGTTACCGGGTCTGTGCCGAATCATGACACAGCCTGTCGGGAAGGGCCGGGAGCGTGGGCACGGGAACCGGTCTCCGGGCGACGCCGGGTCGGATAGCGTCGGGCTATGCCTATCCGAACCGCATCCGCACGCTGGCAGGGCAACCTGACCGAGGGCGCCGGCACGCTCCGCACCGGGCAGGGAGGGTACGAGGGGAACTACTCGTACAAGTCGCGTTTCGAGGAGGGCGAAGGGACCAACCCGGAGGAACTGGTCGGCGCGGCGCACGCCGCCTGTTTCTCGATGGCCCTCTCCAAGGCGCTCGCCGACGCCGGTACGCCAGGCACCTCCGTGGAGACCACCGCCAAGGTGCACTTCGACAAGACCGATGCCGGCATGACGATCACCCGGATCGACCTGGACACCACCGGGCGGGTTCCCGGCATCGACGAGGCGACGTTCACCGAGCTGGCCGAGACCGCCAAGCGGAACTGCCCGATCTCCCGGTTGCTCTCCCCGGGTGCCGAGATCAGCCTCACCGCCCGCCTGGCCTCCTGACCTCCTGGGTGGCCCGCACCTGACGGCCGTCGGCGGGGACGGGGGTCCCGCCGACGGCCTGAGGCGGAGGCGTCACCGGGGTCGCCGGTTGCGGCAGAATGGTCGCGTGCCGGTCGAGATGAGTCGCGAGCGCTTCGAGGAGTTGGTCGGCGAGGCCCTCGACGAGGTGCCCGAGGAACTGCTCGCCCTGATGAGCAACGTGGTGATCCTGGTCGAGGACGACTCACCGCCGGGCGAACCGGAGTTGCTCGGCCTCTACGAGGGGCACGCGCTGACCGAGCGGGGCTGGGACTACTCCGGCGTCCTGCCGGACCGCATCCTCATCTACCGCCGGCCGATCCTGCGCATCTGCGACAGCGACGAGGACGTCGTCGACGAGGTCGCGGTGACCGTGGTGCACGAGATCGCCCACCACTTCGGCATCGACGACGACCGGCTGCACGAGCTGGGCTGGGGCTGACCAGGAGTTCGGGAGGACCCGCCACCGGCCGGCGGGACGGTTGCGGTGGTCCCCTACCCTCCACCAGGAAACCCCGAACCAGGAGGAAGACCCATGCGCAGCGCGCTGTTCTCCGCCGAGAACCTCGAGAAGGAGTCCGCTCAGCCCGGCATGCGGCTGCAGAACTCCAAGATGCTGAAGATCGAGCTGAACGGCGAGGCGATGGCCCGCGTCGGCTCGATGGTCGCGTACCAGGGACAGGTGCAGTTCCAGGCGCTCGGCTCCGGTGGCCTCGGTAAGTTCCTCAAGCAGAAGCTCACCGGCGAGGGCGTCCCGTTGATGAAGCTCTCCGGCCGGGGCGACGTCTTCCTCGCCGACTTCGCCAAGGACGTGCACATCATCGACCTCGAGCCCGGCGACGCGCTCTCCATCAACGGCTCCAGCGTGCTGGCCTTCGACTCGACCCTCCAGTACGACATCAAGATGGTCGGCGGCACCGGGATGGCCGCGTCCGGCCTGTTCAACTGTGTCTTCAGCGGGTACGGCCGGATCGCCATCACCACCAAGGGCACGCCGGTGGTGCTCAACGTCGACGCCCCGACCTACGTCGACCCGCAGGCCGCCGTCTGCTGGTCGGCGAGCCTCCAGACCGGCTACCACCGGGCCGAGCAGCTCGGCCTGGGCACCCTGCTCGGTCGGACCACCGGGGAGGCGTTCACGATGAGCTTCGCCGGCCAGGGCTTCGTGGTCGTGCAGCCCTCCGAGGAGCCCCCGATCCAGGGCAGCGGCGGTCAGCAGCAGCAGAACGGACTGCTCGGCGGCCTGCTGAGCTGATCCCGGGCGGGTGCCCGCAGGGGCACCCGCGTCCGGAGGGGCCCCTCCGGCAGGTCACCCGGGCCGGGCCGTGGGTCAGGGCAGGGTGCCGGCGCGGATGCGGGACAGCCAGGCTGCCGCGTCGGCGTAGTCGGCGTCGGAGAGTCCGGCCGGTGCCGGGACCGGCCGGTCCCCCGACCCGTCGCCGAACCGGTGCCGGGGGTACGACCCCAGGAAGCGGACGTCCGCGCAGACCCGGCGTAGCCCCTGCAGCGCCTCCCCGAGCCGGACGTCGGCGACGTGGCCGGCGCAGTCGAGGAAGAAGACGTACCGGCCGAGCGCCTCGCCGGTCGGGCGGGACTCGATCCGGGTCAGGTTCACCCCTCGTACGGCCAGCTCCATCAGCACCGACAACAGCGCGCCGACCCGGTCGTGGGCGATGTAGACGGCCAGCGAGGTGAGGTCGTCGCCGGTGGGCGGGGGCGGTGGGCCGGGCCGGGAGACCAGCGCGAACCGGGTCACCGCGTCCGGGTGGTCGGCGATCTTGTTGGCGAGTACCGCCAGCCGGTGCCGGGCGGCGCCGATCGGGGCGCAGATAGCCGCGTCGTATTCGCCGGAGGCAGCCCCACCGGCGGCGGCGCCGTTGGAGAGGACGTCCACCACCGTCGCGTCCGGCAGGTGGCCACGTAGCCAGTTGCGGCACTGGGTGGAGGCCTGCGGGTGCGCCGCCACGCTACGGATGTCGTGGAGGGCGGTGCCGGGGCGGGCGCCGAGGACGAACTCCACCGGCAGGACCACCTCCCGGGTGATCACCAGTGGGTCCCCCTCGGCCATCTCGTCGAGGGTCACGCCGACCGCGCCGCCGATCGAGTTCTCCAGGGGCACCAGGGCGGCGTCGGCCTCCCCCGCCCGTACGTTGTCCAGCGCCTCGCCGACGCTGCGGGCAGGCGTCCGGGTGCCGCGCTCGGCGGCGGGGACGGTGCGCAGCGCCTGCTCGGCGAAGGTGCCCTCGGGGCCGAGGTAGACGAAACGGGTCGGCGGTGTTCCCGGCATGCCGACCAGCCTACGCACCCGCCATGCCGCCCGTGCCGTCACAGGTGAGAGTCCGGATCCCGGTGGGCGCGGCGGTGCGTACCTCGATCGTGCAGACGTCCGTGCCGGCGGTCACCAATCGCAGCGAGCCGGGTCGCCCCCGGGTGACCACGCTCAGGTCCTCGTAGCCGGAGACGGTGAGCACCGTGTACTGCCAGTCGTCCGCGCAGAGCGGCCCGCTGCGTACGCGGACCCCGGAGCCGCCGGGCAGCGCCCCGGGTGAGTCGCGGACCAGCCGGAGGACCTGCTGGCCCGAGGGGCCGTTGCGGCAGGGGGTGGCGACCATGCCCGAGGAGTCGGGGGTGGTCGGCAGCGCGGTTGGTGGCGCCAGCGGCACGCCGGTGGGCGGACCGGGGGAGACCGTGGCGGGCGGGGCGGCAGTGGGCGACGGTCGGCTGGTCGACTGCTGCTCCAGTTCAGGAGGAGCCCCGCACCCGCCGAGTACGACGGTCAGCAGGCTGAATGCCAGCAGCCGGGAGAGCGTGGTGGGCACGAACCGGTCCTTGATATAGGTGGACGTCGTTCGACGGAGGGCCTTGCCCATGGTAGGACGCGACGGGCCCCGGGTGAAGTCAGTCGACGAACCGGTGACCGGCTCCACTCAGGGCGGCCGCCGCCTCGGTCAGGCGTACCGCCGGCACCAGGAGGTGGTCGGTGTCGTATGTGGAGAAGACCACCATGTTGACCCGGGCCTGGGCGAGCGGGCCGACCAGCGCGGCCAGCACCCCGGTCACCGGGAGTTCCAGCGGGCCGACGACGCGCAGGCATCGCCAGGCGGTCTCCATCGGGGCGTCGCCGGGCACCCGGTCCGCCGGGCAGATCAGCGAGACGCCGTCGGCCGACCAGCTGACCGAGACGACCTGTCTGGTGCCGAGGTCGCTCCAGAGCGCGGGCGGGAGAGCGGCACCGGCGGTCAGTCGACACACCGCGTACTCGCCCGGCAGCAGAGCGATATCCAGCATGAGGGCACCTTACGACGTCCAGGAGGCCCTGGGATACGACGTTCCGCCGCGTCGTCGCCGGTCAGACCCCGGAGAAGAAGGTGAGTGAACCGGCGACAACGCCGTCGGCGAGCACCGGTGTGGAGATGGCGTCGACGGTGGCGTCCGGCGTGTCCGCGCGGGTGGCCTGCACCCGGAGCAGGCCACGGGCGAGTCGGCCGGAGGAGAGCGCCAGCAGCGGGGGGATCTTGTCCACCTCCTGCTCGGTCAGCTCGCCCCGGTTGGCGGTGAAGTCCAGCAGGCGCAGCCCGCCGTGGAGCAGCGGCAGCCCGATCAACTCGCCCGGCGTGCCCAGGCAGAGCAGCTCGCAACCAGAGGTCGACACCGCGGCGACCTTGGTCTCCAGATCGATGAGCAAACAGGGCTCCAGCGCCCGGGAGACGGTGGTCAACCACTGCTCGAAGTTGCCGAACCCGGGCTCTGTCGGGGTTCGTGCCGCCGGCACGAACACGTCCGAAAGCGAGAGTTCGACGTGGGCCACCGAGCCTCCTCTGTGCATCGCCGGGCTGTCCACACTGGCTGGCCGCCGCCCACCGGCAACCCGCGGAAGCCACCGAATCGCCGGTGGCGCGGGTGCAGCCAGCGGATGTACCGGCGACGACGCGGGCCAGTGGCGGATCCGGCCGCGTGGCGTCGCCGGTGACGTTACCGGTGGTTGGCTCGCTTGTCAGCGGCCATTCGGCTTTGGTCGTACCACCGGTAGTCGGCGGTTGGACGGTACGTGCCGTCGGTCCAGGTGCCCGGGTGCCGTGCGACCTGCGCGAGTTTCTCGGCGGTGGCCGGGCTGATCCGTGCCCCGCCGGCAATGAGCAGCCGGTCCAGTTCGCGGTGCGTGGCCATGAGAATGTCCTTCGGCAGGCCGTAGACGCTGATGTCGCCAGATCCGACGAAGGCCAGCACCGGCGTCACCGGGATGGTCTTGCCCACCGCCTTGGTGAGCACCCGGCCGGCCCGCTTGGCGTCCCGGCGAGCCTCCGCCACGTACGGCGGGCGCTTGCCATTGATCTGGACGACGTCCCCGGCTACGAGCACACGGGTGCGGCCGTGGTCGACGATGCTGATCGCGAACAGCCCGCTGGGGCCGATGGCGAGGAACCCGGCACGGTCGTCCTGGACCGGGTCGAGGAGCGTGTCGGCCAGGTCCGCCCGCGGCCACTCGATCACGTGCCAGGCCGGCCCGAGGGTGTCGAGCTGGCCGAGCGCGCGGGCTCCTGCGGCCTCCAGGCGGCGGGCGCCCTTCTCGGCGCGCCGACGACGCGCCCAGCCGAACGGCGAAGGCCGGGTCGGCGCGGGGAGGCCGGGGGCCTCGGCCTGAGACTGTGGAACCCCCCTGGGCGGCAGTGCCCGACTGGTGGATACGGCTCGACGTGCGGGAAACACAGACATCGCGACCTCCGGCAAAAGGTCCCTCGAAGTTATGTCCTCACTACCCTACGTGGCTAGACCGGTAGGTCGGCAAGTCGCAGCACCGGAGTGAGTGTGGATGAATGCCACATTCATGCCCTTCTCTTTTCCCGGATGCCGTCAACCACTGGCCTAGGCTGCGTGGGTGGCCCACTACGTGGACAGTGAGGTCGGCCGGCTCCGCACCGTGCTTCTGCACCGGCCCGGCCCCGAACTTGCGCGACTCACCCCCCGCAACAACGACTCACTTCTGTTCGACGCTATCCCATGGGTGGGTAGGGCGCAGGAGGAGCATGACGCCTTCGCCGCCGCCCTGCGTGAGCGTGGGGTGGAGGTGCTGTACCTCGCCACCCTACTGGCCGAGACCCTGGCCGTCGCGGAGGCCCGCACGGAGCTGACCGACCAGGTGCTCCGGGACCGCCGCCTCGGTGACACGCTGCGCCAGCGGGTCGCCGACCACCTCGCGTACCTCGATCCGGCTGCCCTCGCCGACGTGCTCGTCGCCGGCCTGGCCCACGAGGAACTGCGGACCAGCGGGGACCGCCCCGGCGGGCTGGTCTACACGCTCATGGACCGGCACGACTTCGTCATCGACCCGCTGCCGAACCTGCTCTTCACCCGCGACTCGTCGCTGTGGATCCGCGACCGGGTCGGGGTGACCAGCCTGGCCATGCCGGCCCGGCGCCGGGAGACCTCGCTGACCGAGGCGATCTACCGGTACCACCCCCGCTTCGCCGACTCCCGGTTCGTCTACGAGCCGGGGCTGGAACACGTCGAGGGTGGCGACGTGCTGCTGCTCGCGCCCGGCGTACTGGCGGTCGGGGTGGGCGAGCGGACCACGCCCGCCGGTGCGGAACGCCTCGCCCGGAGGGTCTTCGCCGCCGGACTGGCCCACACCATCCTGGTGGTGCCGATCGCGCAGGAGCGGGCCACCATGCACCTGGACACCGTCTGCACGATGGTCGACGTCGACGCCGTGCTGATGTACCCGAACGTCGCCCACACGCTGTCGGCGTACACGGTGGTGCCGGGCCCGGACGGCGAGCCGCAGGTGGACGGGCCGGCTCCGTTCCTGCGTGCGGCGGCCGACGCGATGGACCTCGACACCCTCCGGGTGATCGACACCGGGCTGGACCCGGTCACCGCCGAGCGCGAGCAGTGGGACGACGGCAACAACACCCTCGCCCTGGCACCCCGGCTCTGCGTCGGCTACGAGCGCAACGTCGAGACCAACGCCCAGCTCGAACGGGCCGGCATCGAGGTGATCCCGATCGCCGGATCCGAGCTGGGCTCGGGCCGGGGCGGACCGCGCTGCATGTCCTGCCCGCTGGTCCGCGACCCGCTGCCGCTGCCCGGCTGAGGTGGTTGCAGGGGACCCTTCCTCATCAAAAAACGGTAGTAAGGGTCCCCTGCAAACACCCGGAAGGAAGGGCAGCTCGACTCAGCGCAGCGTCAACTGACGGCCGAGCAGGCCCTGGCGGGCCCGGCGGCCGGCCGCGTCCAGTGGGGTCCGGTCGGCGAGCGCCTCGGCGTACCGCTTGGCGAACTGGGCCAGCGGCTCCTCCCACTCGGCGGCGGGCGGCTCGCCGGGCAGGTCCCAGACCGGCACCAGCCGACCGTGCGCCCGGAACATGCCGGCGAACCGGGTTTCCTCGCCCAGGGTCAGGGTGCCGGCCGCACCGAGCCGCGCCAACGTGTCCAGGGCGGCGTCCTCGTCGTCGGGAAGGACCCAGCGCACGTGCGCCTTCTCCGGCACCTGGCACCAGTACGCGGCGCGGGCGGCGGAGAGCTTGACGGTCGGGTAGACGGCCGCGTTGGCGCGTTCCAACGACGCCTGCACGTTCGGGTCGTCGCCGGCGCCGGGGTCGAGCCAGAACTCGAACCCGTCGTGCATGCTGACCTCCAACGGCCCGTCGACCAGGACGTCCTGGAGCCGGGGGCCGGGGCCGGGCAGCGGGGGTACCGGGACCGACCGGCCCGGCTCGGTACGCAGAGCGCAGAGCAGCGCCTCCGCCAGGTCGCGGGAGACGTCACCGGACTGCAGGTGCCGCTGGAGCCCGATGAAGATCCGCCCGTCCGGCTTGGTCATGGCCGGGGTGGCCATCGGCAGCACCGTCGCCAGGATCACCGGACGGTCGCCGTACTCCTCGACCAGCGCGGGCGTCAGGCGCAGCGGCGCGGACGCGGCCGGCACCAGCTCGCGCAGGGCGATCCACTCCGGCTCGTCGGTCAGTCCCTCGAACGGGCGTGGGACGAAGACGTCCCGCACCTTCTCCCGCTTCGGGGTGTCGTCGGCGGTCCGCTGGTTCTTTCGACGCTTGCTCACGGCGAGACAGCCTAGAGGCCGAACGGCCCGGATGTGGATCGCCTGGCCTCACCCGGCAGCGACGAGGCCTCACCCGGCGGCGACGAGATCGTCCCGGGCCGCGCCGGTCGGGTCGAAGTCAGCCCAGACGCTCTGCCCGAGGCCGTCGCGGTCGACTCCCCAGCGGCTCGCCAGCCCGGCGACGATGTGCAGCCCGCGTCCGTCGGCCGCGTCCAGCCCGGCGGCCCGCATCTGCGGCGGCGCCGCCGCCCCGCCGTCGGTCACCCGGATCCGGACGTGCTGCCCGGCGTCCTCCGACCGCAACCGCCAGGCCACCCGGACCACTCCGCCGGGTAGGGGGTCGGCGTGCCGGACCGCGTTGCCGACCAGCTCGGCGAGGACCGCCACCAGATCGGCGAGCAGGGCCGGCGGTACGTCCTCGGCGAGCACGGCGGCCAGCCGGTGCCGGGCGAGGCGCGCTCCACTCGCGTGGTGGGGCACCACCACGCACCAGGATCGCTCCGTCAACCTCACCGACACGCCCGTGCCTCCTCGCCGCGTACCCCGCGGCAGGTGGGACCTCACCCGCGCGGCAGCCGCACCTCTGCGACGGTACCTCCACCCGTCCTCGGCCGTAGTGATACCCACCCGTTCCGCCGTTCCACGAGACGGCGCACGAGATAGAGACCGAGCCCCGCCCCGGGGTAGCGCCGCCGGTCCCCCGACTCGCCCTGCCAGAACCGCTCGAAGGCCCGTTCGACATGCTCCGGCTGGATGCCGATGCCCCGGTCGCTCACCCGGAACGCCACGGTCCGCTCGTCCGCGTCAGCGCTGATCTCGATCGGGGAGCCGGGTGGGGAGTACTTGTCGGCGTTGGTGGTCAGCTCGGCCAGGACCGTCGCCAGGTCGACCCGGTCGCCGAGCGCCCGGGGCAGGTCGGCGGGCAGGGCCAGGACGATCCGCTGGCGCAGCCCGGTGGGCAGGTCGGTGACCGCCGACCGGAGCGCCTCGGCGAGGTCGAGGGCGGTCGCCGGGGTGTCTGCGCCCGGCCCGAGGTCGGTGGCGGAGGAGAGCAGCCGGTCGACCAGGCGGGCCAGCTCGTTGGCCCGCTGGCCGATCACCCGGGCCGCCCTGCGGCGGTCCGCGTCGGTGAGGGAGTCCCAGTGGTCGGTGAGGGTGTTCGCGTACCCCTTGATGACGGTGACCGGGGTGCGCAGCTCGTGGCTGGTCACCGCGACGAAGAGGTCCCGCTCCTGGTCGGCGAGCGCGGGCGCCACCGGCCCGTCCCCGGGCACCGGCAGCCCGGTCCGGTCGCCGTACATCTGCGCGACGCAGGAGGCGAGGTACCCGATCACCGCGCTCTCGTCGGTGACCTCCCCGTCCGCCGTCGGATGCAGGGCGTGCAGGCTCCCGACCGACCGTCCACCGGTCTCGGCCCGCGCGGCGACCAGCCAGCGGAGCCCTCGCCGGGTCAGCTCCTCGACCAGGTTGCCGGTGAACCGGTCGACCCGGATGCGCTGCACCCGCGGGCCGTGCAGCAGGCAGGCGGTGGTCGGGTCGGCGGGGGACAGCGGCCAGCCGACCGCCCACTCGGCGGCGCCGGTCGCCGCGATCACCCGGCCGCCGGCCGGGGTGAACTCCACGAACGCCATGCCCGCCGCGCCCAGCGCGGGCTGGGCCACCTCGAGCAACTGGGTGAGCACAGGTAACCCGGTGTAGCCCGAGTTCATCCTTTCGACGACGGCGTTGTGGCCGGCGATGAGAGCGGCGTAGTCGGGTCGCTCCGGCATCCCCAGAGTGTGTCCTTTCACTCGGATTCTGGACACCCCGGACCTGGTACGACGCGCGGTTCAGCCACGCCGCGCCAGGGCCAGGGCGGGTCGGTCGGTGATGATGCCGTCCACCCCGGCGTTGAGGACCAGGTCGAGGTCGTCCGGTTCGTTGACCGTCCAGACGTAGACCTGGTTGCCGGCGGAGCGCAACGCGGGGACCAGCTGCGGTCGGGCCCGGACCAGCGCGATGCCGGGCCCGGCGACCCGGGCGCCGAACGGCAGCCGGCCCGCGCGCAGCCACGCCGGCAGGCTGTCCAGCAGCAGGACGGTCGGCAGCGCCGGGGCGAGTTCCCGGGTACGCCGCACCGCCAGCGGCGAGAACGACATCACGGTGATCCGTACCGGGTCGTCCGGGCCGGGCTCGGCGAGGCCGTACCGGCGCAGCAGCTCGACCAGCCGCCGTTCCACGTCCCCGCCGTACCGGGTGGGGTGCTTGGTCTCCACCAGCAACCGCACCGGTCGGCCGGCCGCGAGCACCGCGTCGAGCAGCCGCTCCAGGGTGAGCAGCCGGGTGCGTGCCGGGTCGACCGGCTCGTCGGCGTCGAGCGGTCCGCAGCCCGGGTGCCAGGAGCCGAAGTCCAGCGCGTCCAGCTCGGCGAGGGTCCGGGTGCTGACCCGGCCGTGCCCGTTGCTGGTCCGGTCCAGCCGTGGGTCGTGCACGCAGACCAGGTGCCCGTCCCGGGTCAGCCGGACGTCGCACTCCAGCCCGTCGGCACCCTCCTCGATCGCCCGCAGGTACGCCGGGAGGGTGTGCTCGGGCAACACGGCTGAGGAACCCCGGTGGGCGAAGACCAGTGGTGCGCTCATCCCCGTCGGCCTAGACGACCTGACCCGGTGCCCCGCTGTCGGTGGTGACCGGACGGCCGGCGGCGGCCCACTGCTGCATCCCGCCCTCGACGTTGCGGACCCGGTCCCACCCGTTCTGCACCAGGTGCGCGACGACGTGCCCCGATCGACCGCCGGACCGGCAGATCACCGCGACGTCGACGTCGGTGGGCACCTCGGCGAGCCGGGCGGGTAGTTCCATCATCGGCAGGTGGTGCGCGCCGGGGGCATGCCCCGCCGCCCACTCGCCGTCCTCCCGCACGTCCAGCAGGTAGGTGGCGTCGGTGATCTCGTTCACGGTCACGGTGGGAATCTGGGGTCCGAACACGGGTAAAGGTTAGACCCCGATCGTTCCGCGTGGGTGCACCCCCGGGGCCCGGTGGCCGCGCGCCGCACGGGCGTCAGAGCCGGTTCACCCAGCGCGGGTTGGCGGCGGCCCACGGTGCCATCCGTGCGGCCCGGACGGCCGCGAAGAGCGCGTTGCCACCGTCGTCCAGGACGACGTACGACACCTGGCCGATGAGCTGCGGCGACGAGGGCACCCGGACGCCGACCAGCCCGTCGGCGGGGAGCGCGCGCAGCGCCAGGACCAGGTCCTCCAGGGGTACGCCGTTGGTGTCCACGGTCAGCGAGTCGCCCACCGCCCGGATGAGCGAGTCGAGCCGGAGCGGATCGCCCAGCAGGTTGGTCTGTCCAGCCCGGTCGAGCATTGCCCGGAGCAACTGCTGCTGGTGCCGCTGCCGGTCGTAGTCGCCGTCGGGCAGGTCGTAGCGCTGCCGGACGTAGTCCAACGCGGCGGCCCCGTCCATCTGCCGGCAGCCGGGAGCGAAGACGGTGCCGGTGTGCACCGACCGGACTTCGGTGTCGACGCACATCCGGACGCCGCCGAGCAGGTCGATCACCCGACGGAGTCCGGTGAAGTCGACCACGGCCGCACCGTCGAACTCGAGCCCGGTGAGCCGGTGCAGGGTGGCCGAGAGCAGCCGGGCGCCGCCGGCACCCCCGCCCCCGAGGTCGTACGCGGCGTTGATCTTGTCCTGGCCGCCGCGGTACCCGTTCGGCGCGGGCGGGATGGCGACCAGCAGGTCACGGGGGACGGAGACCAGGTACGCCTGACGGAGCCCGGCGGGCAGGTGCACGATCAGGATGGTGTCCGAGCGCTGGTCGGCGTCGTCCGCGCCACGGAACCGGTCGGAGCCGACGAGCAGGTAGTTCAGCGGGCCGTCCGGGTCGGTTCGGTCCCGGCGGGCATCGTCGTCGAGCAGTTGCCCCCGGGCCACCGAGCTGTCGTAGCGTTCGGTGAGGGCCCGTACGCCGATCAGGGCGGCCACCGCGACCACGGCCAGCGCGAGACCGACGCCGACCAGCGTACGAGCCCAGTGCGGCGCGCCGGTGCCCATCGGCCCCGACCCGGTCCGCGCTGACCTGGACGTGACGCCTCCCCCGTTGGCCTGAGACGAGCCCTGCTCACCTCAGGCTACGAGGGTGTTTCGCGTCATGTGTGGCCTTCGCCCGATCCACCGGATCTGACCCGGGCTGGCTCGACCCGATCGCGCTCGTCGCTACCGCCGGCCGAGCCCGCGCTGGCGCCCCGGGTCACTTCCGGGTGGAGAGGACGCCCGGGTTGGCGAAGACGAACTCGGCGAGCTTGTCCTCCTTGACCGCCTTGAACATGTCCATGGTCAGCGGGCTGAGCGACTCCCGGCCGTGCTCGTTGACGTGGAAGGTGCCGTTGTTCGTCCGCAGCATGGTCAACTCGTTGTCGGTGACCCCGCGCATGGTGAAGACCAGGTCCGCGATCTCCGCCCGACCGGTGTCGATGATGAGCGTGTCGCCGGCCGCGTCGAGCAGTTTCCTCAGCTTCAGCGGGTTGGTCATCGCACCGTCGCTGATCGCCTTCTTGGCCATCGCCTTGATCAGCTGCTGCTGGTTCTGTTGGCGGTCGTAGTCGCCGTTGGCCAGGGTCTTCCGTTGGCGGGAGTAGTCCAGGGCCTCCCAGCCCTCCATCTCCCGGCAGCCCTTCTTGTGCAGCACGGGGGTCCTCTTCTTGCCGGTCTTCTTGGCGTCCGCGTTCCACATCGGCTTGCCGTCGACGTACGACATGTGGATCGACGTGACCTCCTGGGCGACGCAGATGCGTACGGTGCCCAGGGCGTCGATCACCTTCTTGAACCCGCCGAAGTTGATGATCGCCGCGCCGTCGAAGCTCACCCCGGTCGCGTTCTTGATGGTCTGCGCCATCAACTGGGCCCCGCCCTCCCAGCCGCCGCCGTTACGGGCCCCGTAATGGAACGCGGCGTTGATCAGGGTGGTGTCGCCGCCGAAGCCCGTCTTCTTGAACGGCGGGATCTGCACCTCGGTGTCCCGGGGGATCGAGATCAGGTACGCCTGGTCGTGCGTCGCCGGGATGTGCAGGATGATGATGCTGTCCGCCCGGACGTCGTCGGCCGCCCAGGTCGCCCGGGCGTCCACGCCGAGCAGCAGCATGTCGATCGGGCCCTCGAGCGTGTCGCCACCCTCGGCGTTGCTCTTGCCCGCGTCGCCGAGCAGGTTCTGCTGGGAGATGCTCCCGGTCGCCTGACCGATCAGCGCCTTGCTCCCCACGATCGCCGCACCGCTGGTCATCATCAGCACCGCGCCGACGACCACGGTGAGTCGGGCCCAGAGCGGGTCCTTGCGCCGCTTCCGCTTCGGGGATGTGTCCGTACCACGGCCGCCACCCCGGCGGGACGGCGGAACCACTGAGGCGGAAGCCCGGCCGGCAGGGGCGGGTTCCCGCGACGACGGAGGGCGACGGCGGGTCTGCACCGGCATGCGTACTCCAGCTCGCGATATCGGGGGCGGGACCACTTTACGGATCCACCCTCGATCTGGCGAGTTCATCTCGCCGCCATTTCACGTTTTACCCGCCGTCGTCGCCGATTGCTGACCGAACGGCTGACATACGAGAAACCGGTCGGCGGCCGGAACGTCCGTTAAGGCGTCCCGGCCGCCGACCGGTGCTGACGTCGGTCGAAGCGTCAGCCGCCGTTGGATTTGGCAGGCTGGTTCGCCTTGACCCATTCGGCCATGCGGTCCCCGGCCATCGCCCGGTACATCGCCAGCGCCTTCTCCCGGTCGGAGACCACCACGGACTGGCCGTCGATCGTCTCGCTGCCCAGGTGCGGGCTGGTCACGAAGGTGAGGTTCTCGCCGCGCAGCTTCCGGAACTGCACCGCCATGTCTGCCAGGGAGAACCCCTCGTCCACGGTCACCGCGTCGGTCGTCGACTTGAGGAAGGCGTTCAGCTTGCGGGGACTGGTCAGCGTGTTGCTGCTGGCCGCCTTGTCCATCAGCGCCCGGAGGAACTCCTGCTGGTGCCGCATCCGGGCGAAGTCGCCGTCCGGGAACTGCTTACGCTGGCGGATCCAGTCCAGCGCCTCGGCCCCGTTCATGTGGTTCACGCCCTTGGTGAACGTCCGGTACGGCTTGTGGATCGAGGTGACGGTCCGTTCCACCGGCAGGTCCACCCCGCCGAGCGCGTCGGTGACCTGCTTGAATCCGGCGAAGTCGACCGCCATCACGTGGTCCAGGTGCACGTCGGTGAAGCACTCCACCGTCCGGACCGCCAGCGGGAGACCACCGAAGGCGAAAGCCGCGTTGATCTTTGCGCGCTGGCCGGTCCCGCACTCCGCGTTCGCGCTCTCGGGAATCGGCACGTAGAGGTCGCGGGGGATGGAGACCAGGTACGCCTCGGCGTGGTTCGAGGGGATGTGCATCACGATGATGGTGTCCGCCCGCCACTTGCTGGACTGGTCGATCGGGGCGTCCGGGTCCCGCGAGTCGCTGCCGACCAGCAGGATGTTGAGCGCGCCGTCGACCGCCTTGGCCGGCCGGTCGCCGGTGATCTCCGAGAACGGGTCGGTGCGGGCCAGGTCCTTGTCCAGACCCCGGGCGTAGACCCAGGCGCCGATGCCACCGAGGAGCGCGAGCACCAGTACGGCGACCCCGGCGACCAGCGCGATCCGGCCCCAGCGCGGACGGGGGCCCGGGCGAGGGGGACGACCGGGGCCACCTGGCCCGGGAGGACCGGCCGGTCCGGCGCCGGCCCGACGGGGTGCGGCGTCGGCCGGGTGTCGATCGTCGCCCGGCCGGGCCGGGGGGTACCGGCGGTCCGGGTCGGAGCCCGGGACCGAGGCACGCCCGGCGGAGCCCCAGTGCAGGTACGGGAGCGGGAGACCGGCTGACGAAGTCGCTGACATGTAACTCAGGGTACGGAACCGGAGCCAGTCACGCCTTCAGGTGACGCTCAGCCGGCCGCCGAACCTGTGCGGGAAATCAGCCCAACCGCTTCCGGAAGTGGTCGATCGTGCGCCGGAGGCCGTCCTCGGGGGAGACCTGGGGCTCGTAGCCGAGCACCTCCCGGGCCAGGGAGAGGTCCGGCCGCCGCATCTCCGGGTCGTCCGCGGCCCGGGTGACATAGGTCACCTCCGAGCTGCTGCCGGAGAGCGCCACGATCAACTCGGCGAGCTGGCGCATCGACATCTCGTGCTCGGTTCCACAGTTGATCGGCCCGGTCTCGGTCGAGTCGAGCAGCAGCAGGATGCCGCGCACCAGGTCGTCGACGTAGCAGATCGAACGGGTCTGCGCCCCGGTCCCGTGCACGGTGATCGGCTCGTCGCGCAGCGCCTGGGCGATGAAGGTGGGGATGGCCCGCCCGTCGTCCGGCCGCATCCGGGGGCCGTACGTGTTGAAGATCCGCACGATGCCGACGTCCAGGCCGTGGAACCGGTGGTAGGCCATGGTGGCCGCCTCCGCGAACCGCTTGGCCTCGTCGTAGACGCTGCGGACACCGATCGGGTTGACGTTGCCCCAGTACGTCTCCCGCTGCGGGTGCTCCTTCGGGTCGCCGTACGCCTCGGAGGTGGAGGCCAGCAGGAACCGGGCCCCGTCGGCGACCGCCCGGTCCAGCAGGTGCAGCGTGGCGACCGAGCCGACCCGGAGGATCTCGATCGGGAGGCTGGTGAAGTCGGTCGGACTGGCCGGGGAGGCCATGTGCAGGATCGCGTCGAAGCGCTCCGCCAGCGCCGGGTGGTGGGTCGGCAGACCGTCGGAGACGTCCGCGTCGACGAGGGTGAAGGTGGGACGCTCGGCGAGGTGGGCGACGTTCTCCTTGGACCCGGTGACGAAGTTGTCCACCGCGACCACCGTGCAACCCCGGTCGAGCAGCACGTCGACCAGGTGCGACGGGACGAAACCGGCACCGCCGGTGACGAGAACTCGGTGACCGGCGCCGAAACGGGGAGCTACCTTCATACCGGTTAGCCTACTCAGCGGCACCGCGTCACGCCGTATCGACAAGCGGGACGACATCGACGATGTCCCCCGGCGGACCGGCGACGACCTCCGTCCGCAGACCCCGTGACCGGTCCGGCGGCACCTCCCAGGTCGGGATGCCGCCGGACCGGCTCGTCGCGGACTCCGTCAGTGGGCGCCCGCCCCGGTCAGCGCGCGGACCTCCAGTTCGGCGTACTTCTCCTCGTCGCGCTCCTTCGAGATCACCGTCCCGAGCCAGCCGCAGAAGAACCCGAACGGGATGGAGAGGATCCCCGGGTTGGACAGCGGGAACCACTGCCAGTCGTGCTCCGGGAACATCGAGGTCGGTGCACCGGACACCACCGGGGAGAAGAAGACCAGCAGGACCGCCGAGAGCAGGCCGCCGTAGATGGCCCAGACCGCCCCGGAGGTGTTGAACCGCCGCCAGAACAGGCTGTAGAGGATCGCCGGCAGGTTGCCCGAGGCGGCCACCGCGAAGGCGAGCGCGACCAGGAACGCCACGTTCAGGTTCTGCGCGTAGATCGACAGCAGGATGGACACCGCGCCGATGACCAGGGCGGACAGGCGCGCGACCCGGACCTCCTGCCGTTCGGAGGTCTGGCCGTTCTTGATGACGTTGGCGTAGAAGTCGTGCGCGAGGCTCGACGACGAGGCCAGGGTCAGTCCGGCCACCACCGCCAGGATGGTGGCGAAGGCCACCGCCGCGATGATCGCCAGCAGGGCCGCGCCGCCCAGGTCACCGCCGAGGAAGTCCACGCCGAGCACCTCGGCGAGCTGTGGTGCGGCGGTGTTGCCCGCCTTGTCCTGCGCGGTGATCGCCTCGCCACCGACCAGCGCCGCCGCCCCGAAGCCCAGGGCCAGGGTGAGCAGGTAGAAGGTGCCGATGATGCCGATCGCCCAGAGCACGCTCTTGCGGGCCGCCTTCGCGGTCGGCACCGTGTAGAAGCGGATCAGGATGTGCGGGAGGCCCGCCGTGCCGAGCACCAGCGCGATGCCGAGCGAGAGCAGGTCCACCTTGTTGTAGAAGGTCTGGGTGGCGTTCCCGGCCACCTCGACCCCGTACCGGAGTCCCGGTTCGAGGAAGGCGTTGCCCTTGCCGGACGAGGCGGCGGCGTCGCCGAGCAGCGCGGACAGGTTGAACTGGTACTTCGCCAGCACCAGCAGCGTCATCACCAGCGCCCCGCCCATCAGCAGGAACGCCTTGACGATCTGGACGTACGTGGTGCCCTTCATTCCGCCGACGGTGACGTAGATGATCATGAGGGCGCCGACCAGGATGATGGTGGCGACCTTCGCGGTATCCGCGTCCATGCCCAGGAAGGTGGTTCCCGGCCGGATGCCGAGCAGCAGGGCCACCAGCGCGCCCGCGCCGACCATCTGGGCCAGCAGGTAGAAGATCGACACGGTGATGGTGGAGGCCGCGGCGGCGGTCCGGACCGGCCGCTGGCGCATCCGGAAGGCCAGTACGTCGGCCATCGTGTACCGGCCGGAGTTGCGCAGCAGTTCGGCGACGAGCAGCAGGGCCACCAGCCAGGCGACCAGGAACCCGATCGAGTAGAGGAAACCGTCGTAGCCGTACAGGGCGATGAGGCCGGCGATGCCCAGGAAGGACGCCGCTGACATGTAGTCGCCGCCGATCGCCATGCCGTTCTGGAAGCCGGAGAAGGACCGGCCGCCGGCGTAGAAGTCGGTGGCCGTCTTGGTCTGTCGGCTGGCCCAGATGGTGATGGCGAGGGTGGCCGCCACGAAGACCAGGAAGAGGGCGATGGTCAGGTTGCGGGCGGTGGTGTCGGCCGCCTCAGCCGCGAGGACCGTGCTCATGGCCCACCTCCCCGATCTCGGCGCGGATCCGGTCGGCGACCGGATCGATCTTGCGGTCGGCGTACCGGGCGTAGAGCCAGGCGATCAGGAACGTCGAGACGAACTGGAGCAGCCCGAAGACGAGTGCCACGTTGATGTTGCTGCCGAAGAGCTTCGTGCCCATGAATCCCCGCGCGTACGCGGAGAGGATCACGTAGAGCGCGTACCACAGGAAGAAGGCCACGGTCATCGGGAAGACGAAACCGCGCAGCGCGCGGCGCAGACCGGCGAACTCGTCCGACCGCTGTACGGCGAGATACTGCTCGTGGCTCGTCGTGGCGGGCGTGGGCGCGTCCGTCGAAATCTTGGGTGAGTCCGTCGACATCTGTAGATCACCACCTTTCGCGGGCGTGGGGTGTTGCGCGCACCGTAGGGACGGTGCTCACCGCCAGGAAAGGGGAGGATCGGCGCGGGTCGCTGGCTGCGCCGAACGGCCGATCCGGTGCGCCGAGTGACGTACGTCACGTAGGCGAGTGGTCGCCGCGGCTGCCGCCGGCCGGCGCTCGACCGCGCCCCGCGGGCTGCCGCCTGACCGGCGCGCTGGACCGGGTGCCGTCGGCTGCCGCTGCCCCACGCGTGCGATCGGGGACGCCGCCGGGGTGGGGTCAGTCGGCCAGCGTGCGGTAGCGGCCCCGGTGGTGCAGCAGCGGTTCGGCCCGCTCGGGTAGCTCGACCGCCTCGACCGCCGCCTCGACCAGCAGCGCCCAGCCGAACTCGCGGCTGCCGTCCAGCCGGCAACCCACCCAGCCGCCGGCATCCGCTGGCACCGGCCCGTACGGGGTGTCCACCCACTCATCGAGGGCGAAGAGCCCGCCGGGGGACGGGAAGAGGCCGGCGAACCGGTCGGCGAGTTGCCGGTGCGCCGGACCGAGCACCGCGACCGCGAACCGGCCGCTCTCCTCGATCGCCGCCCACAGGTCGGCCTCCGGGTCCACCAGTCCGAGCAGCCGGTCCGGCTCCCCCTCGGCGACCAGGGTCGACGAGACGGTCAGGCCGGCCGGCCCGGGGGCGGTCCACAGGGTTACCGGCGACGCCAGCCGTCCCCGCAGTCGGCGGACCGGCGAACGCTGCCCGGCCGGCGTGGCGAACGGGTCGACGTGGTGGATCTCCGCGCCCGGCTCTGGATTCACGTGAAACATTGTGACCCGCCCGCCGGCCCGTCGTGCCTCACCACCCGCCGTCCGCCGGCCGCCCGTCTTCCGTCGTCCGCCCGTCTTCCGTCGGCCGGGCGGAGGCCAGCACCACCGGGTCGGCGCAGCCGGCGGCGAAACCGGCGATCCGGCGGCGGATGTCCCGACCGAGCAGCCATACCCCGATCCGTTCCGCCACCGGCCGCAGGAACGCCGGACGGCACCGGAAGTTGTACCGCCAGGTGGCGACCGTGGTACCCGGCTCGGGACCTGGCGCGAACCGCCAGCCGCCGGCGAACACCTCGAAGAACCACGGGCCCCGGACCATTTTCATCCCCACGTGGCTCGGCGGCGCGTACGAGACGTACTCGCTGACCATGAGCAGGCCGTGCCGGGACCGGGTGACGGTGCGGACCCCCTTGCCGGGTCGGGTCGCCCCGTCGGCGAAGTGCTGGTCGCGGACGAACGGGTCCCATCGGTAGCGCACCGACCCGACGGTCTGCGACACGGCGAACGCCAGGTCAGGCGGTACGGGGACGGTGGCGACCGACTCGACGACGGGCATTGACCCATTGTGCCGCCGCCCACCAAGCCGAGCACGGGACGGCCCGGGCGGGACCGACCCGAGCGACGACGCCCAGGCGGGCCGGCAGGTGGTCGGCATCGGGTGCGAGTGGCCTCTATCGTGCCGGTCATGGGCTTCGTGACACCGCAGCAGCTCGCCAGCAACCGCATCGTCCTCGCCGAATCCGTGCTCCGCAACGAGGTGGACTTCCGGGGCTACCCGCACCGGCACATCGCGATCGCCGCCCGTCCGCGGCTCGGAACCAGCTCCATCACCCAACTCCTGGAGGCCGTCGAGTACCTCACCCAGTTCGGATGGGAGCTGGTCAACGTCACCAGCGCCGACGGTAGCCGGGTGATGTACGCCTTCCTGCGGCTGCGCTGAGCGGAGCCGCCGGCGCGTGTACTCGGTCGACGACAACGGAGCGGTGGAACCGGTCAGCGGCGCGGGGTCACCGTGGTCAGCAGTTCCGGGGCCCGGTTGTCGAGCACGTCACCGGCCAGGTACGCGCCGAGCAACGCCGCGCCCAGTCCGTACCCGAGACCCAGCGGCGCGGCCAACCAGAGCCAGACGTCGCCGAGCAGCGCCGCCGCGAGCACCATCGGGACCGCGGCGATCGCCGAGCCGACCATCGCCACCATGGTGAACAGGCCCTTGGCGAGCCCCGCGCCGCTGTTCACGGCGAACGGGTTGCTCGTCTCCGGCAGCGAGTACGCCCCCAGCACCGAGACGAACGCGCTGATCGCCAACCCCACCCCGTACGCCGCGAGCAGGCTGCCGGCCATCAGCCCCAGCCAGGCCGGTCGGTCCAACAGCACCGCCAGGACGACGGCGACGACCGCCAGCAGCGGCAGCACGTACACCGAGAACGCGGTCATCCGGGCGCGCAGTTCCAGCCGGCCGGGCAGCCCGGCGACCACGTTGGCCGCGTACGCGCTGCCGTCGAAGCCGAACTGGTTGGCCAGGGTGATCGAGGCGAGCACCCCGACGAAGATCATCGAGAGGCTGACCAGCACCGGGGAGGAGTTCGGGGCGGCCAGTTCCGTTCCCCCGCTCTCAACCGTGAAGCTGGAGCCGCCGACGTTGACCATCACCGGCACGAAGATGCCGACCACCGCGATCGTGATCAGGTTGGCCCGCCGTCGGGCGTCCCGCCACCAGTAGCGGCACTCCCGGGCCACCAGGGCGCCGAACCGGTCCCGTCGGACCCAGCCCACCGCGCGGGGGAAGAGCTGCGCGACGGCCCCACCGACCGGGCCGCTGCGGGTCTTCGCCGGACCGGAACTGGCCGCCCCGACCATCGCCGACTCCAGCGACCGGGACCACCACAGCAGCAACGCGCCGATGGCCGCCACGGTGATCAGCAGCTTTACCGGCACCGTCCACGCCCGGCCCTCGGCCACGTCGACGCCGACCGTCCACGGGGCGCCGAGCGGGGTCCAGCCGATCACCCGGGCCACCCCGGTCAGCCGGTCCCAGTCGGCGTCCTGCACGGCGGCCATCACCACGAGCTGCAACGGACCGAGCAGTGCGGCGAGCGCCGCCAGCAGCACGGCCGCCAGGTCGCGTACCCGCCGGGAGCGCAGCATGGTGGCGAACGCGCTGGTGACCGCCCGGCTGGCCGCCACGCACAGCAGCAGCCCGGCGACCACCCCGACGGCGGCGACCAGGGCCGCCGCCCAACCGCCGAGCGCCCCCGAGGTGAGCACCAGCCCGGTGGTGGCGAGCAGCGTCGCCGCTGCCGGCACGCCGACCAGCGCAGCGGCGAACAATCCGGTCACCAGGGTGCGCCGGGTCAACGGCAGCAGCGCGAACCGCGCCGGATCGAGTGTCTCGTCCACCCCGAAGAAGACCAGCGGCAGCAGCAGCCAGCCGAGCACCAGCAGGCCCCCGCCGAACGCGGCGGCCATCAGCGCGTACCGGGGCTCGCCGGCCAGCCCGGGGGCGGCCAGCAGGAAGAAACCCATGGCCGCGAACCAGAGCCCGGCGACCACCCCGCCGACGAAGAGGGCGATCCGCCAGCCCTGACCCCGGAAGTTGTTGCCCATCACCCGCAACTTGAGCCGGACGAAGTGGCGGGCCGAGACGGGACGGACCCGCTCGGTGGGTGACGTCACCGCGACAGCCACGACAACTCCTCACCCGTCGCGGTACGGCCGCCGACCACCTCCACGAAGACCTCCTCCAGCGAGCGTTGCCCGCGTACCTCGTCGAGGGTGCCGACGCGTTTGATCGTTCCCTCGGCGAGGATCGCCACGTGCGAGCAGAGCCGCTCCACGACCTCCATCACGTGGCTGGAGAAGACCACCGTCCCGCCACCGACGACGTACCGGTGCAGGATGTCGCGGATCAGCGCCGCCGAGACCGGGTCTACCGCCTCGAACGGCTCGTCCAGCACCAGCAGCCGGGGGCCGTGCAGCAGGGCGCAGGCCAGTCCGATCTTCTTCTTCATGCCGGCCGAGTAGTCGACTACCAGGGTCCGGCCGGCGTCGTGCAACGCGAGCACGTCGAGCAGCTCCGCCGCGCGCTGGTCGACCACCGCCGGGTCCATGCCCCGCAACAGACCGTGGTACGCCAGCAGCTCCGCGCCGCTGAGCCGGTCGAAGAGGCGGACGCCGTCCGGCATCACCCCGAGCAGCTGCTTGGCGGTGACCGGGTCGCGCCAGACGTCGTGCCCGAGCACCCAGGCGCCACCCGCGTCGGGGCGGAGCAGGCCCACGGCCATCGACAGGGTGGTGGTCTTGCCGGCACCGTTCGGGCCGAGCAGCCCGTAGAACGACCCGGCCGGGACGTCCAGGTCGACGCCCGCCACCGCCACCTTGCTGTCGAACCGTTTGGCCAGGCCGCGCAGGGCGAGGGCCGGGTGCCCAGAAGTCATGCCTCGAAACTATCCGTCACCGGCCACCCCGCCGTCCCGCCACAGGGTGATCCGTCGTCATCCCCCGGTCGGACGGTGATCCACTCGTGATGCGGCATGTGGGGGTGTCACGGCGTGACGAGGCCCCGACATGCGGCAATCGGAGTTGATCACGGGGAACCCGGACGGTTACAGGCGTAGGGACTCCGGGGTGTGCAGGCGCAGCATGGTGGTGGCGACGTCGGCGGGGACGCGGCGGCGGGAGGCCACCGAGACGGCCACCATGACCGTGAACGCGAGCGGTACCGTCCAGGCTGCGGGCTGGGCGATGAGCGTCGCCGGCCAGCCGTCCAGGGGCGGGCCGACCACGGTCAGCAGCACTGCGGTGACCGCTGCCCCACCTCCGGCGAGGATGCCGGCGGCGGCGCCCACGTCGGTCAGCCCCCGCCACCAGATGCCGAGCACCAGCAGCGGGCAGAAGCTGGACGCGGCCACCGCGAAGGCGAGCCCCACCACCTGCGAGACGTCCAGTTCCGAGACGTTGAGCGCCAGCGCGGCCGGTACCGCACCGGCGATCAGGGTGGCCTGCCGGAAGCCGCGTACCGAGCCGCGCCCGAGCACGTCGGTGGAGATCACCCCGGCGACGCTGGTGAGCAGCCCGGACGAGGTGGAGAGGAACGCCGCGAACGCCCCGGCGGCGACCAACGCGGCGAGCAGCCGTCCGGTCACCCCGTCGCCGAGGGCCGCGCCGGGCAGCAGCACCACCACCGCGTCGGTGTGCCCGGTCAGCAGCAGATGCGGGGTGTAGATCCGGCCGAGCACGCCGTAGAGGGTGGGTAGCAGGTAGAAGGCCCCGACCATGGCCAGCACCACCAGCGTGGTCCGCCGGGCCGCCGCGCCGTCCGGATTGGTGTAGAAGCGGACCAGTACGTGCGGCAGCCCCATGGTGCCGAGGAAGGTGGCCAGGATCAGCGAGTAGGTGGCGAACAACCCCCGGTCGTCGTCCCCGGCCGTGCTCGGCAGCAGCCAGTCGGTGGCCTCGACGGCCACGCCGGAGACCGCCGGCATCGGGTCACCGGCGGCGAAGGTCAGCTCGTCGCCGGGGCGTACCTCGCGGGTGGTGCCGTCGGCGAGGGTGAGGGTCGCCGGATGCTCGACCACGACGGTGGTCGCGGTCCGGAACGCCGGCCCGTCGGGCGGGGTCACCGCGGGGCGGCCGTCGGCCTGCCACTGCAACACCAGGAAGATCACCGGTACGGCGAGCGCGGTGAGCTTCAGCCAGTACTGGAACGCCTGGACGAAGGTGATCGCCCGCATCCCGCCGAGCGCCACGTTCGCGGTGACCACCACGGCGACGATTAGCGCCCCGACCGGGTACGGCGAGCCGGTCAGGGTGGTCAGCGTGAGCCCCGCCCCCTGGAGCTGCGGCATCAGGTAGAGCCAGCCGATGAAGATCACGAAGACGGTGGCGAGCGCGCGGAGCCGGCGGGAGTGCAGCCGCAGCTCGCAGAAGTCCGGCAGGGTGAACGCCCCGGAGCGGCGCAATGGGGCGGCCACGAACAGCAGCAGCGCCAGGTAGCCGGCGGCGAAGCCGACCGGGTACCAGAGCACGTCGACGCCGTACTTGAGGATCAGGCCGGCGATGCCCAGGAAGGACGCGGCCGAGAGGTACTCCCCGCCGATGGCGGCGGCGTTCCAGTTCGGGCTGACCGCGCGGGACGCGACCAGGAAGTCGGAGGTGGTGCGGGCCACCCGCAGCCCGTAGAAGCCGATGCCGAACGTGGCCAGGGTGACCGCCACGATCGCCGGGATCACGTACCCGTTGTCCACCTCAGCGCCCCGGCCGCTGGACGAGGTCGGTGAAGTCCTGCTCGTTGCGTTCGGCCAGTCGTACGTACGCCCAGCCAACCGCGACCAGGAACGGGAAGGCGGCCACCCCGAGCAGCAGCCACGGCAGGTTGATCCCGAGGACGGTGACCCGGCTGACCGTGGGCGCGATGGCGAAGAGCCAGGGCAGCCCGCCGAGCCCGACCAGCACCACCACGGTGAGCCGCAGGGCCAGTGCGAGCTGGGCCCGGACCAGGCCCCGGACCAGGGCCTCGCCGACCCGGGTCTGCTCGGTCAGCTCGCTGCGGGTCCGGTCGACACCCCGCCGCGACACCTCGGCGAGCACGATCCGCGTCCGGCGGGACGGTTCCGGGCGCCGGGGTGCGGGCACGGGGTCGGTGGGGGCGGCCACTGACGCAGTCTCGCCGCCCGGGCTGGATTGTCAAGGGGGCCGCCGGGCCGGTTGTGCACAACCTGTGGACAACCGGCCCGGCCCCTGTGGATAACCCGGTCAGCTTGTGGATATGACGAGGTCGGCGGTGAGGGTGCCGCTGGCCGGCACGGTGAACAGCGCCGCCCGGGGCACGCCGTCCGCGTCGGGAAGCTGGTAAGTGCCGGAGTAGGACTCCTCCCCGAGCGTCACCTCGTAGGTGAAGTAGACCTGCTGTTGGCCGAGGACCGGCACGTCGAACCGGCCGTTCTCGACCGAGTCGGCCGCCGCGATGTCACCGGTGTCAGCGCTGCGGGCGATCACGAAACCCCCGGTGAACGGGGTGCCGTCCGGGGTGGTGACCGCACCGGTGGCCCGGCTGGCGGCCCGCATCGCCATGTCGTACGTGGCGGTGCCGCCGGTGGTGACGGTCACTGGCGTGGCGGTGAACCGGCTGGCTGCGTTCCCCGACCACTGGTAGCCGTACGGGCGGGAGCCGAAGACCACCGGCCAGTCGTACGGGCCGAGCTTCGTCAGCGTGTAGCGGCCGTCCTCGTCGGTGGTCGCGTCCTCCGCCCCGAGGCCCGGGTGACCGGTGAGCACCGAGACGAAGACGTCGCGCAGCGGGGCACCGGTCGCCGCGTCGGTGACCGTACCGCTGATCGTGCCCGCCCGGTCCATCCGGACCTGCGGACCGGTCACCACCGTGCCGGCCGTCGCCGAGATCGAAACGGCCTGCTGTTCGTCGCCGGTGCCACCGTTCGCCCCGACCCACTGCCGCCCGTACGTCGTTTGCTGTGGGTTGGCGAAGAGCTTGTAGGTGCCGGTGTCGAGCGGGCCGACGCTGATCTGGCCGGCGCTGTTGGAGCAGCGGTTGTACCCGTCCAGCAGGGCCGCCCGCTTGGGCAGGAAGGCGGCGAGGCAGACGTTCGGCAGCGCCGCGCCGGTCTGCGCGTCGACGACGGTAGTGGTGATCACCGCACCCGGGCGCATCGCCGGAGAGACCCGGGTGGTCTGGTTAGCCTGGACCTGGACGCCGAGCAGGTCACGTGCGAAGTACCGACCGGTGTTGGTGTAGAGGTAGAGGTCGTGCCGGCCCTCCGGCAGGCCGGTGATGGTCACCCTGCCGGTGCCGTTGCTGCACCCGGTGTGGGCGCAGAAGTCGGCGATCGGGGCTCCGGTCACCGAGTCGACGGCGGAGACCTGCACCGACCCGGTACCGAGGAGGCTCTCGGTCACCGTGGTGGTCTGCCCGCCCTGCACGGTGACCACGTCGGCCTCCTCGTGGGTGAGCTTGCCGTCGTAGAACTGCTGCCGGCTGCCCGTGTCGAACATGATCTTGTAGGACCCGGCGAGCAGTGTCGGGACGGTGAAGGTGCCGTCGGCGCCGGTGCGTGTGTCCACCCCGCCGTGCATGTTCACGGTGTTCACCCCCACGTACGCGTTCGCGATCGGTTTGCCCGTGGCGCTGGTCAGCGTGCCGGAGAGGCTGCCGGTGGGGAGCACGGTCTCGTCGACGACGGTCTCCGAACCGGCGGTGACGGTGTACTGACCGGCCTCCGCCTTGTCGAGCTTGCCGGGGACGTACTGGCTCTGCCACAGCCCCTCGACCGGACGGAACGAGATCTGATAGGTGCCGGCCCACGTCGGCATCTGGTAGCGCCCGTCGGGTTCGGTCCGGGCGTACGTCACCTCGTAGGTGTCGAGCCTGGTCGCCTCCACCATGAGCTCTACCACCGGGTTGCCGGCGGTGTCCCGGATCTGACCCCTGATGGTGCCGGTGGCGATGAGTTGCTCGTCGACCGTGGTGGTCTCGTTCGCGGTGACGGTGATCCGTTCGGCGTCCCACCGTGAGGTCTGCTGCCGGTAGAACTGCTCCGGGCCGCCCTCGGCTCGGAAGAAGCCCACGGCGTAGCTGCCGGCGGCCAGCCCCGGGACGGACCAGTTGCCGTCCGCGTCGGTGTCGGTCCGGTCGACGACGAAGAAGTTCTTCGGCTCGTAGACATAGACCGTGGCGTCGGCGGCCCCGGCTCCGGTGCTGGTGGTCAGCCGTCCACTGACCGTGCCGGTTTCGGCCGCCTGCGCCGGGATCGCCCCCGGCGCGACGAGGGACGCGACGACGAGGCCGACCAGGCCGGCACGTCGCAGGAGGGACAGTCGCATGTGTCTCCAAACGCGAGGGTGGTGGGGCGTCCGCGCAGCACGACGCCGCACCGACCCCGCGCCCCGTAACCGGATCGGCACCGAGAGTATAGGCTAACGGCTATCTTCGCCGATTCTGCCTCCAGTGCGGACCTCGGCAACTACGCCTACTACGCGGGCCCGCGTGGCGTCACCGGCACCGCGAACTACTGCGTCGCCGCGGTCGGCTACATCGACTGGCAGGGCACCCGGTACCAGATCAGCAGCGGGCGACAGGGCTGTTGACCCGGGGAACCGTCCCCTGGCCGGTTCAGCGGCTCCAGTCCTGTTTGGCGGCGCGGACCAGGCGGTCCTTCAGCTCCCGGGTGTGCCGGCGGCTCACCGGCAGTTCGGCGGCGTCGATGACCACCACGTAGCCCGAGTTGACCAGCCGCAGTTCGGCGATCAGCCGCAACTGCACCAGGTACGAGCGGTGGATCCGTACGAATCCGGCATCCGCCCAACGTTCGGCGAGAGTCGACAACGACACCCGGACCAGGTGTGACCCGTCGGCGGTGTGCAGGCGTGCGTAGTCGCCCTGCGCCTCCACCCAGCGCACCGCCGACCGGGGCAACATCCGGGTCGTCCCGGCCAGCTCGATCGGGATGGTCGGGTCCTCCTCGGCCCGGGCGTGCGCGGCGGGATGACTCGGCACCACCCGCGACCCGATCACCCGGCGCAGGGACTCGGCCAACCGGTCCGCGCGGACCGGCTTGCGCACGTAGTCGGTCGCGCCCAGGTCGAAGGCGTCCGCCGCGCCGTCGTCGTACGCGGTGACGAAGACGATCGACGGCGGGCGGGCGAAGCGACGCAGCACCCGGGCCAGCTCCATGCCGTCCAGGCCGGGCATCCGGATGTCCAGGAACACCACGTCCACGTCGTCGTCGCGGAGCACCCGAAGCGCCTCGGTGGCGTCCGAGGCGGTGTGCAGCCGGGCCACCCGGGGGTCGGCGCGCAGGTGGTACGCCAGTTCGTCCAGCGCCGGAGGCTCGTCGTCGACCGCCAGCACCCGCAGGAATCCGCCGGTCACGAGCCCGCCCGGACGCCGGGGTGGAACTTCGGGATTCGCATGCTCACCTTCGTACCCGATCCGAGGCCGGTCTCCACGACCAGGCCGAACTGGTCGCCGAAGGCTGACCGGAGCCGCTCGTCGACGTTCGAGAGCCCGACGTGCTGCCCGGAGTCGTCCCCCGGCCCGCCGGAGTGCCCGGCCCCGCCGGAGTGCCCGGCCCCGGAGTGCGTGGCGCTGCCCGGCTTCCCGCCCGGCCCGGCCAGCTCGGCGATCCCGGCGGTCAGGGTCGCCGGATCCATCCCCACGCCGTCGTCCTCCACCGTGATGTGGCACTCGGCGCCCGCGTCCCGGGCCTCGATGCTCACCATGCCCGTGCCGGGCTTGCGGGACAACCCGTGCCGGACGGCGTTCTCCACCAGCGGTTGGAGGCAGAGGAAGGGCAGCGCCACCGGCAGTACCTCCGGGGCGACCTGGAGCCGCACCTGGAGCCGGTCGCCGAACCGGGCCCGTTCGATGGTCAGGTAGCGGTCGATCGAGCGCAGCTCCTCGGCCAACGTGGTGAACTCGCCGTGCGCTCGGAAGGAGTACCGGGTGAACTCGGCAAACTCCATGATCAGCTCGCGGGCCCGCTCCGGGTCGGTGCGGACGAACGAGGCGATGGCGGTGAGCGCGTTGTAGATGAAGTGCGGGCTGATCTGCGCCCGCAGCGCGCGGACCTCGGCCCGGGCCAGCCGTTCCCGGGACGAGTCCAGCTCGGCCAGGGCGAGCTGGTCGCCGGCCCAGTCGGCGGTCTCCAGGGTGGCCTGCACCAGCCCCGGCGGGGGAGCGTCGTCGGCGACCGCCACCAGCGCCCCGACCACCCGCCCGTCCGGGCCGCTGAGCGGGGCGACGATGGCACCGCGTACCGGGCAGTCGACCCGGTCGCAGTGCAGTTCCACCTCGCCGAGCACGGTCGAGCGGCCGGCGGCCACCGCCTTCTGCGCCGCCGCGCGCAACTGGGCCGTGTGGTGCGCACCGCGCCCGTCGAGGGCGAGCAGGTCGTCCCGGTCGGTCAGCGCCAGCCCGGCCGCACCCACCAGGGTCCGCAGGTGCCGGACGGCCTTGGCCGCGTTGACCTCGTCCAACCCGGCGCGCAGTGGCGCGGCGGCCAGCCCGGCGGTGTGCAGCACCTCGTACGTGGCCCGCTGGCTGGCCGTGGCGATGCCCCGGCGGGCGCGCAGCCGGCCCACCCCGAACAGGGCGGCCACCAGCGCGGTCACCAGCACGACGACCGCGAGCACCGCCGAGACGTTGCCGCTCATCCGACGATCCTGACCGGTCGGGGCACCGCCCGCCAAGCCCCGACCGTGGGGAAGGTGAGTCAGTACGCGCCCTTGCGGGCGAGCACCACCCCGACCGTCCGCCAGAGGATGCTCAGGTCGTACGCCAGCGACCAGTTGTCGACGTAGTACAGGTCGAGTCGGACCGCCTCGTCCCAGGAGAGGTCGGAGCGGCCGGAGACCTGCCACAGACCGGTTATCCCGGGACGGACCAGCAGCCGGCGGCGCACGTCGCCCAGGAAGTCACCGTCGTCGGCGGGGAGCGGACGCGGCCCCACCAGCGACATCTCGCCCCAGAGTACGTTGATCAACTGGGGCAGCTCGTCCATCGACGAGGCACGCAGGAACCGGCCGACCGGGAAGACTCGGGGATCCTGCTTCATCTTGAAGAGCATGCCGTCGGTCTCGTTCTGGTCCACCAGACTGGCGAGCCGATCCTCCGCGTCGACGTACATGGTGCGGAACTTCCAGACCCGGAAGGTACGCCCCTCGTGCCCCACCCGGGGCTGCCGGAAGAAGACCGGTCCCGGGTCCGAGATCCGGATGGCCACCGCGATGGCCAGGAAGGCCGGCACGAGCACCAGCAGGCCCAGCCCCGCCGCCACCCGGTCCATCAGGTTCTTCATCAGGAGTGCCGGGCCGGAGAGGGTCGGCTCCTCGACGTGCAGCAGCGGCAGGCCCTCGATCGGCCGGATGTGCACCCGAGGGCCGGCGATGTCGGTGAGCTGCGGCGCGACCACCAGGTCGACCCCGGAACCCTCCAGCTGCCAGGCCAGCCGGCGCAACTCACCCGGCTCCGAGCTGGCCGATCCGCAGACCGCGATGGTGTCCCCGCCGACCTCGCGGACCAGGGCGAGCACGTCCTGGCCGGCGTAGACCGGCACCGGGGTCTCGATGCCCCGCGCCGCGGCGTAGCCGTCGGTGATGTGGATGGCGACCGGCACCAGCCCGGCGGCCGGGTTACGGGTGACCGCCGCGTACACCTCCAGGCACTCCGGGAGCGTGCCCACCAGGACCATCCGGTGCGCCGCGTGCCCGTTGCGTCGCCGCACCATGTGCAGGGTGAACCGGCCCAACATCCGGCCGAGGAGGATCAGGATGGCCGCGCCGAGCAGCGCGGTGCCCACCGTAAACCGGGAGAGCTGGGTCACGGTGGAGAAGGCCAGGAACGACACGCTGGCTGCCACCGTGACGGCAGCCCGCATCACCCGCTTGAACTCCTCCGGGCCCAGGCCCAGGTAGCGGCGGTCGTAGGCCCGGTTGCTCCACAGGGTGACCACCCAGCCGAGCGGGAGCAGGAGGTACGACACGGTGTAGAACCAGGTCGGGTCGTGTTCGGCCTCGGTGAAACCGGAGGCTGCCTGGTCGAAGAGCTGGATGGCGGTCCAACTGGCCAGGGCCGCCGCGCCGAAGTCCAGCAGCAGGAGGAGGAAGATGTAGGGACGGTGCCACCGAGAGACCCGGCGGCTGGACCGCGCCCACGCCGACCGGGGTACGCCGTTGTGTGACGGCGGTGTCGGCGGCTGGATCTCGAAGCTGTCGACGTGCCGCACGAGTTTGCTCCGGCCTTCGTTGGTTACCGGGCGCTGGAGGCTTGTCGTCACCTCAACCTGTGTCCTCCCGCATGACACGCGCCGCTCACATCGTGAGGGCGCGGTCGCCCACCGTTACCAGTCTCCCACGCGAGCCACGACACCGCCGTCGACCCTACGGAGATGGCGTCGATGTTGTGGCCGGGATCCGGCCGGCTCCGATAAGCGGAAGCCGGGGACCGAGCCACTATACCGATGGATCGGGGCACCGGAAGAGCCGCGCAGCCGGGATGCTGACCCGGGTGGGTGATCTTGGAGGTGCGCCCGAGTGATAGTCACTCACCGTACAAGTCTGGACAACCTTCGGTCAGCGAGCGGCTTGCCGCCGGTCTGGCAGCCTGGGCAGTACTGGAGGCTGGAGTCGGCAAAAGAGACCTCCCGGATGGTGTCCCCGCACACCGGACAGGGCAGCCCAGTCCGGGCATGCACCTTCAATCCGGACCGCTTCTCCCCCTTCAGCTCCGCCGCCCGCTGCCCGACCGAGCGGGCCACCGCGTCGCCGAGCACCCGCCGGGTCGCGTCGTGCAGCGTGCCGAGCTGCTCGTCGGTCAGCCGGTTGGTCAGCGCGAACGGTGACAGCCGC
This sequence comes from Micromonospora pallida, assembly GCF_900090325.1. NCBI lineage: Bacteria > Bacillati > Actinomycetota > Actinomycetes > Micromonosporales > Micromonosporaceae > Micromonospora > Micromonospora pallida. The sequence goes on from NZ_FMHW01000002.1 coordinate 6,105,092, forward strand.
GCCGCGTGCAGGATCTCGTCGGAGTACGCGTTGCCGACCCCGGCCAGCACCTGCTGGTCGGTCAGCACCCCCTTGACCTGGCCCCGTCGACTGCGCAACCGTGCGCTGAAGGTGGCCAGGTCGGCGTCGAGTGCATCCGGGCCGAGCCGAGCCACCCCGGGCACCTGCCCCGGATCGGTCACCAGGTACCCGGCGAGACTCTTCTGCGTACCCGCCTCGGTCAGGTCGAAACCGGAACCGTCGTCAAGGCGTACCCGCAGCGCGATCGGCCCCTTCCCGGGCCGCAACGGGACGGCGGACGGGAACGACTCCCGGTAGTGCAGCCAGCCGGCACGGGCCAGATGGATCACCAGGTGCAGGTCACCCTCGAACCGGACGTCGAGGAACTTGCCGTGCCGGCCGGCGTCCAGGACCTGCCGCCCGGTCAGCGCGTCCGGCGCGGGGTCGTACGTCTTCAGGGCGCTGATCGCGGCGACCTCCACCCGCTCGACCCGGTGCCCGACGGCACGTCGGCGCAGGTGATCGGCGAGCGCTTCCACCTCGGGTAGCTCCGGCACGCTCCAACGGTAGCCTTCATACCCGTGAGCGTGAGGAATGAGCTTGCGAGTCCCGCAATCGCGAACAAGAGGCTGGCACCCGTGAGCGTGAGGAATGAGCTTGCGAGTCCCGCAATCGCGAACAAGAGGCTGGCCCAGTGAAAATCGTGGTGGCGCACAACCGGTACCGCCAGGCCCAGCCCTCTGGTGAGAACACCATCGTCGACGCGGAGATCGCCCAGCTCAGGGCGGCGGGGGTGGAGGTGCTGCCCTTCCTCCGCAGCTCCGACGAGATCCCCACGATGCCGAAGACGGCCAAGGCGCTGCTGCCGATCTCACCGATCTACGCTCCCCGCGCCCAGCAGGAGCTGAGCCGGCTGCTGACCGAACACAAACCGGACGCGCTGCACCTGCACAACCCGTACCCGCTGCTCTCGCCCTGGGTGGTGCGGACCGCGCACAAGCACGGGGTGCCGGTGGTGCAGACGGTGCACAACTACCGGCAGGTCTGCTCCTCCGGCGTCTACTTCCGCGACGGCGCGATCTGCCAGGACTGCAAGGGCAAGGCGCTCGGCGTGCCGGCGATCACGAACCGCTGCTACCGGGGCTCGACCGTGCAGAGCGCCCTGATGGCGACCACCCTGGCCGTGCACCGGGGCACCTGGCGCTCGGTCGACCGGTTCATCGCGCTGACCTCGCAGATCGCCACCCACCTGCGCGACTACGGCATCCCGGCCGATCGGATCGTGGTGAAGCCGAACGGCATTCCCGACCCGGGCCGCCCCGCGTCGCTCGGCGAGGGCTTCTTCTACCTGGGTCGGCTCTCCCCTGAGAAGGGGCTCGGCCTGCTGCTCGACGCCTGGCGGCGGCATCCGGACGGCGCGCTCGGTCCGCTCCGCATCGCCGGTGACGGCGAACTGCGGCACCTCGCCGAGCAGGCCGCCGCCGAACGGTCCGACGTTACCTACCTCGGGTCGCTGGACCGGGACGGCGTCCGGGCGGTGATGGCGCAGAGCGCCGTGGTGATCGCCGCCTCGCTCTGGCACGACGTGCTGCCGACCGTGGTGATCGAGGCGATGGCGAGCGGTCGGCCGGTGCTCGGCACCGACCTGGGCGGCATCCCGTACCTGGTGGGGATGGACGACCCGGCCGGGGCGGTCGGCTGGGTGGTGCCCGCCGACCCGGCCGCCATGGCCGCCGCCCTGCCGACGGCAGCGGCCGGCGCCGCCGCCCTGTCGGCCCCCGCCCGCCTCCGCTACGAGCGCACCTTCCACCCCGACGTGGTCACCAAGCGCCTCATCGACGTGTACGCCTCGCTCGCCTGACCATCTCCCAAAGCCCTCTCACACCTTGAGGACATCCACGTCGTACCGCATGATCGACGTGTCGTGGGTGACCAGCGGCAAACCTTCGGTCGCGGTCAGGCAGGACGCAGCGCGGCTGCCTGTCGGGCACGGAGATGGAAGATCACCGACCCGAGGACCATCAGGAACACGGCGGCGATCACCGAAGCCGGATCGGCCGGCCCACGGACCACCGCCCACCATTCGGCGGACCCACCTGGGCTGCCCCCCAGCAGGCTGGCGATGAAGAAGTAGGCGATCGGCACCGCAACCGCTGCTGACTGTCCGAACGCGCTGAGCAGCAACAGCGCCGCACCGACGAAGAACGTGGCATTTCGAACGAGGCTCGCACCGAGGGCGCCGTCGCCCAGGGCGGTAGCCGTCAGGCACACGAGAACCACCGGGATGAGCGCGATCCCGACCAGCAGCAGGTCCGGACTGAGCAGCCGGCGCCGGGCGCCGTTCTCCATGCGGAGAGCAACCCCGCCGAAGCTGTGGGCGACAAGCGGGGCGTAGAGGGCACCGAGCAGCATCTCGATCGCGACCGGCACGGTCCGGCCCTGCAACAGCTGTGGCACGGGCAGGGTCGTGCCTCTCCAGCCCCACGCAGCGATCGCCAGCAGAGCGCTTCCTCCTAGGAGGAAGGCCGCATGATGGGCCCGGAGAAAGAGCCTCATCCGACGCACCTCCCCGTCTCGCGCCACAGCTGCTGGGCCCGGGCCGGCGTCGGCTCCGGCGAACCCACGGCAGGCGGAGAGCCGAGGTACTCCTCGACACCGAGATCTCGCATGAGCAGGACGCTCAACGCATCGAGGCGTTCGTTGCGGCCGGTGTCGCCGAAGTCGGTGAGGCAGCCGGCCAGCGCACGGGGCAGCAGTTGCGCCATGGTGGCCTTGGCGGCCGTCACGTCGGAGGAGGTCGTGGTGATCGCCAGCATCCCCTCGGCCGGAATCGGGCCGACCCGTTCGAGCATCGGTGCTGGCAGGCCGAGCCCGGACCACGAGGCGCGTACCGCCACCCAGGCGGCGGCGTTGGCGTCGAAAGCCGCCGAATCCTCCGGGTACAGGCAGACCTCGCTTCGACAGACGAGTTCACTGGCGGAGCGCGGACGGGCGGGTGAGGCTCCGAGGTCGGTCACCACGCTGGCACCGGCCACACCGGCGATCAGCGCGCCGAGTGCGGTCAGCAGCGGAATCAACGGGCGGTCCTGGCTCGGAGCCAGCCGCACCCGGACGACGCAGAGCGACACCACCAGGATCGCGCCCAGGACGGCCACCGAACCGATCGTGACGCGCGGGTCGAGGACCTGATCCGTCGCGCAGCAGTCGAACGGGTTGCCGTTGAGATGCCGCAACCAGAGTGGTTCCCACGCTGCGGGAAGGGACGTCAACAGGTACGGCACGAGCAGAGCCACCGTGATGGCAAGCAGCCGCCCCAGCACCAGAGCGACAGCCGCGCCGAAGAACGCCCAGGTCACCATGGCGAAGAGGAAGAGGAAGGGAAACTGCCAACCCGGCCATCCGATCGGGGACGAGGTCAGCAGCGTGCCGGCGTACAGCACCAGTTGAACCAGCAGCCCGGCAGCGAGAACCGGGGCCAGCCGGCCCAGCAGGACCCGCCACCAGGGGCGGTCGACCGTGAGCAGCCCCCAGAGGGCGCGAACGGTCAGCGCCTCCCACGCGGCGCAGAACGACAGCGTCGGCGCGACGACGCTCATCGTCAACGAGACCGCTGCCGCACGAGCGGGAGCGTACTCCGCCACGGGCGGGTTCATCGTGACGAACAGGTGGGCGAGCACGGCGCACGGCACGGCAAGCAGCACCGCCGGTGTCCGTAGGAGGGAGCGGTCCGCTCGCCGACGCGTCAGACCGCGGAACGTGTGGGCGGGAGACGTCGTACTAGTGGTCACGGAGGGCCTGCGCAAGGTCTGCCACGACTCCGCTTCGGTGTCGCAGGTGGAAGAAGTCGTGCACCGAACCGTCAAACTCCAGTCGGCCACGGTGGAGCACCAACAACCGGTTGAACGGCGGACCGATGTCCGTTGCGGTGTGCGACGAGACGAGGATGCCGATGCCCTGGGCCGCGAGCCCCTGCAGGACCGCGGTGACCGAACGGCGAGCCAGCGGGTCCAACGCGGCCGTCGGCTCGTCGAGCACCAGGAAGTCGGGCGCGGAGGCCAGCGCACACGCGATGCCCATGCGAGCCAGCTCGCCGCCACTGAGCTGCGTCGCCGGCCGGCCAGCCAGCTCCGTCAGGTGCGCCTGGTCGAGCGACCGGGCAGCCGCTTCGACGGCGCCGGACCGGGAGATTCCCGCCAGCCAGCTGGCGTACTGCACCTGCTCGGTGACAGTGAAGCCGGGCAGGGCGACCGTGTGCTGGGCTGCCCAGCCCACGCGTCCGACCCGGGTGACCGTTCCGGTGCTCGGCTTCAGCTGCCCGGTCAGCAACCGCATCAGCGTCGACTTGCCCGCACCGTTCGGGCCGATGAGCACGGTCGGGCGACTGTCCAACACGAGTGAGAAATTGCTGAACACGTCCCCGGACCCGCGTCCCCGATACCGGAAAGAGACGTTGTCGGCCCGTAAGCCAAATGACTCACTAATGATGACGTCACACTTTCTCTTGGCGACTTCTGCGACCCGTCAATTTGAGTGGCCGTGAGCGTCGAAGCACTCACGGCCAGCCCCAATTAGTATACGGCGCTCACGCTGGACGCGGAAACCGTGCCGAAATCGTAGTGCCAGAACTGGAGGAAGTAGTCACCAGCCGTCTGGTCGCCCCAACTTCCGGTGCCCGTCCCACCCTTGCAGGCGGAAACATCCCGCAGGCCGTACGAGACATCCGGCTGGAGGGAGAGCTCCCGAATGAGTTCGACGTCCAGGTTGAAGGTGGCCCCGTCCGACCGCGAGCAGCCGGAGAGCGTCGTCTTGGTGATGACGCCGTCCGAGTTGTTGTCGTCCCAGATCCGAGAGGTGAAACCGCTACGCGCGCCGCTCAGACTGCTGCTCCAACTCCCCTCGGCAAGGGCCGGGGTCGGGGCGGCCACGATGGCCCCGACCAGCGCAGCGCCCAGCCACAGGCTTGCCCTGCGTCGATTGGAAGAGCCGATACCACCTCTCTGGTCGTCCCCGCGTCGATCACTGAGTGACAGGCTCATCAATTCTCCATGCAGACGGGCCGCAGACACGGGGAGCCCGACCTGTCGCCTTGGCCGTTTCCCCGTTTACTGCGGCGATGTGGCGACGGTCAATACTTGCACCCTTCGCTGGGTGACGCAACCCCTACCCTCTGTGTATGCATGCCGTTGATGCGGGGTGGCGCGGGTTGATCGTTATCGTCTCCCGCCATGGGGGTGGATCTAAATGTCAATAGAAGATGGCCAATTGCACAAAAATTGGGGATCCATTGTCTCGGTTGACCGGGCATCGAAGCCCGCCTAAGCTCAGACCAATTGATCACCCAGAGTTGTGGAGGGGTTACGTTGGGTAGGAAGAGGTTGAGTGGACGATTCGGGGCGGCGCTACTTGGCCTCGTCGTGGCCGTGATGGCCAGCATCTTCGGGGCGTCGCCGGCACAGGCCACCCTGCCGCCAGGAGCGGCCGTTGCTATCGACCCCAAGACGGGTGAGATCGTCGCGGTGTACGAGGAGGGCATGGTTCGACCCCTGATTACGCAGACCAGTAGCTGTGTGAATTCAAGCTATGCCTGCTACTACTCCGGGCAAGTGCCTTACGCGGACCAGGGCTTTTATGGCACCGCTGGTACGAAAACCGGAAGTTGGCCATCCCGCAGTGGGGGTAGGGCGGGCAATTACTCGGTCAGCTTCTGCTGGAGCGCTGGCGGCACGGTGTGTGGCCCCACCTTGGGGCCAGGTCTTTTCTTCTTCTTCTCTGACGGGAACAACTACACCGGGTTGAGCTTCCGAATCCACTAGGGCGGAGTCGTCGGGTTCCCTGTGCGGAGAGGCGGTCGCGGAACCGCGTTGACGGTCTGGTTCTAGTTTGTAAGAGGTGCCGGGTGTGGGGTTCGTGATTCAACCTCTGAATCACGAACCCCACACTGCTCCTCAAGAGCAACTGACGCTACTGAGACAGTGACGTGCCCCGACTTCCGTTCCGGAGCCGGGGCACGTTTCGTTTCGAGTAACCGAAGTTCCGGTAGCCGTCCGTGCCGGGACAGCTTTCTGCCGTTCAGCGCAGGGATGCGCGGGCGGAGAAGGCGATGCTGGCCAGGAGGAATCCGCCGTTGACGACGGTGAACGCGGCCACCACCCAGAACGTCAGCGTGGGTACGAAGGTGAGGACCAGGCCGGCTACGAAGATCACCGCACCGTAGTCGCGGACCAGCTTCGCCAGGCGTACCGGGAGGCTGGTCGAGGTGACCATGCTGGCGGCGTTCGGGCCGGCCTGCATCACCGAGGTCACCAGGTTGACCATCCAGGTGCCGGCGAAGGCCGCCACCAGCCAGACCGGCGTCGACGGGCGCTGTGCCACCGCCACCGTCCCCAGCGCGGTGACCAGGGCGATCTGGGCCGCCACGTCGCAGAGCACGTCCACCCGGGCGCCGGCCGCGCTGCCCTGCCCGGTCACCCGGGCGAGCTGACCGTCGGCACAGTCCAGGGCGTACGCCACCTGCCAGCCGACCAGCGCGACCAGCCCGACCACCCAGGCCGGCACGGACCCGGCGGCGACCCGGTCGGCGAGCGCCACCACGGTCACCGAGGCGGCCAGCCCGAGCACCAGGTTCATGATGGTCAACGCGGTGGGGCGCAGGCCCAGCCGCTGGGCGACCAGCGCGAACACCGCCCCCAGCCATTGGCTGATCGACTCGCTGAACAGCCCGCCGCCCCGGTTGACCCGGTGGAAGTCGGCGACGGTGGGACGGGACGATTCAGTCAAGGTGGTCGCGGAGTGCACCGGCGTAGTCTGCCAGCCGCCTCCGCGTCTCGGTAGGCGACATCGTCAGGTGTTCGAGGATGGTGTACCGGTCCGGCCGGGTGCGGGGGGCGTACTGCACGGCCTCGACGAACTGCTCGTCGGTCAGCCCGATCCCGGCCGGGTCCACGGCCAGACCGTGTCGGCGCAGGCAGCCGGCGAGTTGGGCGAAGCGTTCCGGTTCGTCGCGCAGGAAGGTGCAGAACAGGGCACCGAGCCCGACCTGCTCACCGTGCGAGGCGGTGCCCGGGTAGAGCCGGTCGATGGCGTGCGAGATCTCGTGGTCGCCGCCGCTGGCCGGGCGGGTCGACCCGGCCACCGAACTGGCGATGCCGCCCAGGATCAGCGCCTCGGCGAGGGTGGTGAGGAAGCCGTCGTCGGTGATCGTCCCGGGGTGGTTGACCAGCGCCTCCGCCCCGGTCCGGGCCAGGGTCACGGCCAGCCCGTCGATCGGCTCGTCGCGTACCTGGTGGGCCAGTTCCCAGTCGGCGCAGGCGCTCAGGTTGCTCACCGCGTCTCCGATGCCGGCCTGGGTCTGCCGGTCCGGCCCGTTCTCCACGAAGTCCAGGTCGACAATGACCGCGATCGGCATGTGCACGCCGTACGAGCCCTTGCCGCCCTCGTGGTCCAGGGAGGCGGTCGGCGAGGCGATGCCGTCGTTGGCGAGGCTGGTCGCCACGGTCACCATCGGAATGCCGTACCGGGTGGCGGCGTACTTGGCGGTGTCGATGGTCTTGCCGCCGCCGATGCCGACCACCGCGTCGTAGGAGCGGCGGCGGAGCTGGTCGCCCAGTTCGTTCGCCGAGTCGATGGAACCGCCGGCGACCATGAACACGTCGGCAGAGCCCAGGTTGGGTTGGCACAGGTTGGCGATCTTCTCGCCCTGACCCGGTCCGACCACCACCGCCACGTCACCCCCGGCGGAGATCCGCCGGTCGGCCAGGAGCGGGCCCAGGTCGGCCACCGCGCCGCGTCGGACCTCGATCACCAGCGGCGTGTTGACGGTCCGGGCTAGTAATGGCACGCGATCTCCCGCGCCCGGGCCAGGTCGTCGTGGTTGTCGACCTCCACCCAGGCGACGTCGCCGATCGAAGCGGCCCGGACCTCGCCCCCACGGTCGGCGAACTCCTGGTAGCCGTCCTCGTAGTAGAGGTTCGGGTCGCGCCGCCAGGTCGTTTCCAGGGCGTCGGCGAGCGCGTCGGCCACCGCCGGCTCGATCAGCGTCGCGCCGATGTACTCCCCGTACGCCTCGGCCGGGTCCATCAGCTTGGTGATCCGGGTGAGCTGGCCGGCGGAGTCGAAGGTGGCCTTCATCTCCTCGGCGGCGAGCTTCTTGACCGTGTCGACGGCGAGCAGGATGCCCGGACCACGCTCGGCGAGCAGGGTCCGCTCCACGCTCACCGGGTGCACGGTGTCCCCATTCACCAACAGGACGCCCCGGGCGAAGTGCTCCCGGGCCAGCCAGAGCGAGTACGCGTTGTTCCACTCCTCGGCCTTGTCGTTGTGCACGAGGGTGATCGTGACGCCGTACTTCTCCTCTAGGGCCCGCTGCCGGGTGACGACCGCGTCGGCGGCGTAGCCGACCACGATCACGATCTCGGTCAGCCCCACCTCGGCGAGGTTGCGCAGCGCGATGTCGAGGATGGTCGTCTCCCCGTCCACCGGCACCAGCGCCTTCGGCAGCGTGTCGGTGTACGGACGCAGCCGACGTCCCGCCCCGGCCGCGAGCACCATCCCGATCATCGGTGACATCCTCCCTCGTACGACGTGGCGTCCCCCGCTGGAGGATAGTCGCGCCCCTCGGGTGGTAGCAGGGGTCCCCTGTTACCGCTTTTTGCCGAACAGGGGACCCCTGCAACCATCCAAGCCCGCCGCGCGGCAACCATCCAAGCCCGCCGCGCGGCAACCATCCAAGCCCGCCGCGCGGCAACCGCCCAAGCGCGCCGCGCCGTACTGCCTCAGCCGGGCAGGGCGGCCAGGTCGGCGAGCATGGCGAGCCGCTCGTCGGGGGACAGGACGGTGTACGGGCCGGCCGCCCGGCGGTCGGTCTCCTGTTCGATGGCCAGCCGCTCCGGTCCGTCCGGCAGGGTGCTCACGCTCGCCGCGGTGTGCCCCGCCGCGGTCCACGCCGCCGCGTGCGCGTCGGCCCGGTGGTAGCGCAGCGTGCCCAGCCGGTTGAGCAGCAGCACACCCGGCGGGGTGCCGTCCGGCTCGTACGGCGGGGCCATCGCGCGGAACGCTTCGCTCGGCGCGGTGTCGTCGTTCTCCTCGACCACCACCAGTGCGTACGCCAGCAGCCGGCCGAGCGTCTCCACCAGTCGGAGCACCCGGTCGTCGTGCCCGGCCCACAGCTCCCCGGTGACCTCTCCGTGCAGCCGGTGGATCTCGGCGAGGAAGGCGGCCCCTCGGTCGGTCGCCGCGCAGGAGCCGTCGGCCCGCCGGTGGATCATGCCGTGCGCCACCTGTTTGTCCAGGGCGCGCTGGCACTGGGCCGGGTCCCGGTACCGGGTCACCGCGGTGAACCCGGCGGCGGTGACCGTCCCGCCGGGCGCGGCGAGCCGGGTGCGGAACTCCACCAGGAAACCGGTGGCGGCCGGCCCGCCGTACCGCTGGCTCAGCTCGGTGCCGCCACCCTCGCGGCCGGCGAGCATGCCGGCGACGAAGACCCGGTCCATCGCCGGGGCGACCAGCCCCGCGAACCGGTGCGGCGGGAGCTCGACTCCGTCGGTCACAGACCGATCGAACGTACGGCGGCGAACGCGTTCTCCGCCATCCGCCGGATCAGCCCGTCGTTGACGTCGCGGTGCTCGTCCAGCACCGCCACCTCCTGCTCCGTGATCCAGCGGAACTCGGTGTGCTTGCCGGCCTCGAGCTGGGGACGGTCGAGGTCGCCGTCGACCCGTACGAGGAAGTCGGTCTCCACCCGCTCGATCCCGTCGTCGCCGGTGTAGCGGTACTCGCCGACGAGCCCGAGCACCTGCGAGACGGTCCAGCCGGTCTCCTCGAGGACCTCGCGACGCAGCGCGTCCTCGATTTCCTCACCCGGCTCCAGATGACCACCCACGATGTCCCAGGTGTCGGGGAAAAGCCGTCGTTCCGGGGACCGGCGCTGGATGAAGAGGCGGCCCGCGTCGTCGATGATGAGGGCGCCTGCGCAGCGTAGGGGCTCGGTGGACACGCCTTGACCCTAGCGAGGGATCGGCGTTCCGGCGATGCCCGACTTCTCGTCCCGGCATCGGGTGTGGACCGCGGATCGACGGGTAGAGATTGAGTGTGGATGCGGGACCGGTACCCGCGCCGCCAGGAGGTACGCGATGCGCAGCGCACGGGAACTCGTCGAGTCGCAGTACACCATGCTCCGACAGCGGGATCTCGCCCGCCTGCCGGAGCTGTACGCCGCTGACGCCCACTACTCGATGCCGGGGTTGACGGCCCGGCCGAGCGAGGTGCCCGCGCTCCTGCGGGCCTGGTCGGCGGCCTTCCCCGACCTGCGCACCGAGCTGACCGGGCTGGTCGAGACTGCCGGCGGGGTGGTGGTCGAGCAGCGGATGACGGGTACGCACACCGGTGCGTTGCACACCCCGATCGGTGCGGTCGCCCCGACCGGCCGGGCGGTGAGCTGGGACGTGGTCGACGTGGTCCGGGCCCGACACGGTCTGATCGCCTCCTGGCACTCCTACCTGGACCGGGGACTGCTCCTGGCCGACCTGGGCTGGCGGCCCGAACCGGTGGCCGACACCCCGCTCGCCGCCTGACCGCCGGAACGTGGGTTCGGATCACCCGTCCCGGTGGCTCAGGATGCGGACATCGTCGTGCCGTCGACGATCGGCAGCCGGCCGCCCGTACGCTCAGTAGCCATGACCGCCGAGCAGCTGATCTCCTTCGCCCGTGGCGCTCCCTCGCTGGACATCGTCGATGTCGAGGGGCTCAAGGCCGCCGCCGTCCGCGCCTTCGACGCCGACCCCGCCGGGGTGACGGCGTACGGCACCTCCGTCGGTTACCCGCCCCTGCGGAACTGGATCGCCGAGAAGCACGGGGTGGCGGCGGACCAGGTCCTGATCACCAACGGGTCGCTCCAGGCCGACGCGTTCCTCTTCGACCACCTGGTACGCCCCGGCGACGCCGTCGTGGTGGAGCGGCCGACGTACGACCGGACGCTGCTGAACCTCCAGCGTCAGGGCAGCGAACTGCACGCGATCACCATCCAGCCGGACGGCCTGGATACCGCCGAGCTGCGCAAGCTGCTGGAGTCCGGGGTACGTCCCCGGCTGGCCCACGTGATCCCGAACTACCAGAACCCGGCCGGTGTGACGCTCTCCCTGGAGAAGCGGCGTGAGCTGCTCGATCTGGCGGTCGAGTACGACTTCACGATCTTCGAGGACGACCCGTACGCCGACATCCGGTTCCGGGGCGAGCCGCTGCCGTCGATGCTCTCGCTGGACAAGCACGGCGTGGTGGTGCACGCCTCGAGCTTCACCAAGACGGTCTGCCCCGGGGTGCGGGTCGGCTACCTGATCGGGCCGGCCGACCTGATCGGCGACATCGCGAAGAAGGCGACGAACCTCTACATCTCGCCCGGCATGGTCTCCGAGGCGATCGTGCACCAGTTCTGCGTCTCCGGCGACATCAAGCGGTCGATCGAGACGGTCAGCACCGCGCTCGGGGAGCGGGCCGGGGTGCTCGCCGAGTCGCTGCGCCGGCACATCCCGGAGGCCCGCTTCGTCGAGCCGGACGGTGGCTACTTCCTCTGGGTGGAGCTGCCGGAGGACGTCGAGGTGGACCGGCTCGCCCCGGCGGCGGCCGACCGTGGTGTCGCCGTGGTGAAGGGGAGCGACTTCGTGCTGGGCGGCGGTCGGCACGCGCTTCGGCTGGCCTTCTCCGCAGTCACCGCGGACCGGATCGACGAGGGCGTGCGCCGGTTGGCGGAGGCCATGGCCTCCGTCCGAGGGTGACGATCGCCATCTGTGCCAGACCTACTGTCAGATATCCGACAGTAGGTCATTGTCGGCCGGCTCGGGGCTCCCCTCGGGCCGGCCCACGGCCCACAATGCTGCGAGCGCCTTTCACGTCGAACGGCCCTGGTGAGGGCCGCTGCCGGCCCTGCCGGACCCGACGGGACGGGCGTCCTGAGCATCAACCCCCGCCCCCATGGGCGTCGGGTGGGCCGTGTCGCACCTCACCCCCTTCGACGCGGCTCGGCCCGCCCGACGCCTTCCCGATACCGCACGTAACCGGCCTGCCGATGCCCCCGATACCGCACGTGGCCGGCCCGCCCGCGCCCCCTGAGCACTCGTACCCAGCCTGGCGCAGGCCGGCGGCGTACCCTGCAAGCCGCAGCAGCCGTGGGTGGGAGGGGGCACCGTCATGTCTGACCGGATCGATCGGGCCCGGAACACACCGCTCGGCGCCGGCCGGGTCCTCCGGCCCCGATCGTGGACAGCGCCGGTCCGGGCGATGAGCCGCATCCTGAACACCGAGGACAGTCCCCGCCCGCCCAGTGAGACCGGCCCGGCCCGCAGCGCTGTGGTCGACTGCGCCCTCTACGTCGAGGGCGTCCGGCAGCCCGGCGACTGGAACTACGCCGACGCGCTCGCGGCGGCCCGCCGGCAGCCGCACGCCTTCGTCTGGCTGGGACTGCACGAGCCGGGCCTGCGGGAGATGAGCGGCATCGCGACCACGTACGGGCTGCACGAACTCGCCGTCGAGGACGCGGTCAAGGCCCAGCAGCGGCCCAAGCTGGAGCTTTTCGGCGAGGTCAGCTTCCTGGTGCTGCGTACCGCGCGGTACTGCGAGCACACCGAGCTGACCGAGACCTCCGAGGTGGTCGAGACCGGTCAGGTGATGCTCTTCATCGGCCCCGACTTCGTGATCAGCGTCCGGCACGGGGACGCCTGCCGGCTCGCTCCCGTCCGCGCCGACCTGGAGAACACCCGCGACCTGCTGGTGCACGGACCCTGGGCGGTGGCGTACGCGGTCACCGACCGGGTGGTGGACCTCTACCTGGAGGTCGCCGACCAGATCGAGGACGACCTGGACGCGCTGGAGGCCGAGGTCTTCGACCGGCAGAGCCACGGCCGGATTCAGTCGATCTACCAGATGAAGCGGGAATTGGTGGAGTTCAAGCGGGCGGTGGTGCCGTTGCAGCGTCCGCTGCTGACGCTCACCGCGCAGGTCAACCGGGAGGTGCCGAAGGAGATCCGGCGCTACTTCCGGGACGTGCAGGACCACCTCAGCCGTACCGTCGAGCAGGTCAACTCCTACGACGACCTGCTGAACTCGATCCTCCAAGCGCGGCTGGCCCAGGTGACCGTCGACCAGAACAACGACATGCGCAAGATCGCGGCCTGGGCCGCCATCGCCGCCGTGTGGACCGCGATCGCCGGGGTCTACGGCATGAACTTCGAGAACATGCCCGAGCTGAAATGGACGTACGGCTATCCGGGGGTGTTCGCGCTGATGCTCACCGCCTCGGTCGCTCTGTACCGCTGGTTCCGCCGCAACGGCTGGCTCTGACCGCCCCTGCGCCCCGGGCGACGGCGACGGCAGTCCTCGCGGGAGACGGGAGCGCCGGCGGTGCGGGGTCGTCCCCCGCCTCGCCGGCGCCTCCTCCCGACGGACGCGCCGTGGCGCCGCCGTCCGCGCGGCGTCAGTGACGACCGCCGCTGGGGCTGGTGGTGCCCCCATCGCCCGGCTGACGTCGTCGGCCGGACGACCGGAGACGTCCCGGGCGCCCTCGGCCACCGACGGCACCCTGTCGGTCGGGGTGACCGGCTTCGCGGCCGGGGTACCGCCGGCACCGGACACCGCCGAGCTGCCAGCCCCGGTCATCCCGCCGCTCGACGTCCGGCCGTTGGCCGTGGTCGAACCGTTGGCCGTAGCCGTACGCACCTCGAAGGTCTCCACCTCGTCGCGCATCGGCTCCAGGTTGCCGCTCGGGTCGTACTCGGCCCACTCCTGCCGGTCCCGGCGGCGCCGCATCGCCATCGCGCCGGCCAACCCGGCCACCGCCCCCGCCGCGAGTAAACCGGTCATTATCCCGCCGCGCCGACGGGCCTTCTTCTTCTGCTTGGCCATCCGCATGTTCTTCGCCTTCGCCTTCCGGGCCATGGTGCCGGCCTGTGCCGCACCGCCACGGGCGGCCACGGCCAGCGGGGCGAGAGTGGCGACCGTCGAGCCCCAGCCGCGGGCGGCGGAGTCACGGACCAGCACCACGCGTGGTGCCACCGCAGCCCGGGCCGTCTGTACGCGAGGGCCGACGGACTGGCCGACGCCCCGGGACGCGTACGTGGCCGCCTGCATCAGGTGACCGACGCCCCGGTCGAGCTCGGCCCTGGCCAGCTGTCCCTGGGACTTGCGTCGCCCGATTCCAAACACGGTCCCACCTCCTGGGAGTTGTTCCTTCGTCATCCTCCACCTTCGGATGCCTCCGCACTGCCAGATCGGGCACATGGGAGGATCCGCATGGAAGTGACCGACAAGTGAGGAGTACCCGTGGCCGAGGCTGTCTACGCCACCTTGCACACCAACCATGGCCCGATCCGGCTGGAGCTCTTCTCCAACCACGCCCCGAAGACCGTCCGCAACTTCGTGGAGCTGGCCGAGGGCACCCAGGAGTACACCGACCCGCGCACCGGCCAGCCGGGCAGCGGGCCGTACTACGACGGCACCATCTCGCACCGGGTGATCAGCGGCTTCATGATCCAGATGGGCGACCCGACCGGCACCGGTCGCGGCGGTCCGGGCTACAAGTTCGCCGACGAGTTCCACCCGGACCTGCGCTTCGACCGGCCGTACCTGCTGGCGATGGCGAACGCCGGCCCCGGCACCAACGGCTCGCAGTTCTTCATCACCGTGGGCCCGACGCCGCACCTGACCAACCGGCACACCATCTTCGGCCAGGTGGCGGACGAGGACTCGGCGAAGGTCGTCGACTCGATCGCCAACACGCCGACCGGCCCGAGCGACCGTCCTCTCTCCGACGTCGTGATCGAGCGGGTCCAGATCGAGCGTTCCCCGGCCTGACCCCCCGTACGGGGTACCTTTGCTCGCATGACTGAGCGCCGGAGGCGCACGGACGCTCGGACGACTGAGCGCGGCAGGTGCGCGGACGAAAGGGCGAGACCGTGAGCGAGTCCCCGCCGACCATCCCCGCCTGCTACCGGCACCCCGGTCGGGAGACCTACATCCGGTGCACCCGCTGTGACCGTCCGATCTGCCCGGAGTGCATGCGGGACGCCTCCGTGGGCCACCAGTGCCCGGAGTGCGTGAACGAGGGCCGACGTTCGGTACGACCGGCGCGCACCGCCTTCGGTGGCGGTGCCGCCGGTCGCCAGGGTTACGTGACCAAGGCCCTGATCGGGCTGAACCTGGTCATGATGCTGCTCTCCATCGCCTCCGACCGGGGCGGTGACTCGGCCGGCGGCTCCGGCTTCGGCGGGCTGTTGGGCGGCAGCACCCCGCTGACCGAGTGGGGGCGGTGCTCGGCCGGGCGCTCTTCGCGGACGGGGCCGTCCACGGGGTCGCCGAGGGCGAGTGGTATCGCTTCCTCACCGCGATGTTCCTGCACTACGGCGTGGTGCACCTGCTGCTGAACATGTGGGCACTGTGGGTGCTCGGCCGGTCGCTGGAGGCCGTCCTCGGGCCGCTGCGCTTCCTGGCGCTCTACCTGATCGCCGGCTTCGGCGGCAACGTCGCGGCGTACCTGTTCAGTGCGCCCAACGCCGCCACGGCCGGCGCCTCCACCGCCATCTTCGGTCTTTTCGCCGCGCTCTTCGTGATCATGCGTCGGCTTGGACGGGACACCTCGGCCGTGGTGCCCATCCTGGTGATCAACCTGGTCTTCACCTTCGCGGTGCCCGGCATTTCCATCGCCGGCCACCTGGGCGGCCTGGTCGCCGGGGCGCTGATGGCCCTGGTCCTGGCCTACGCCCCGCGCATGCGTCGCTCGACCTTCCAGGTCGCCGGTGGCGCGGTCATCCTGGTGGCGCTGCTCGCCCTCGTCATCCTCCGTACCGCCACCCTGCTCGGCTGACCCGTCCCGTAGCCGGGCCGCTCCGCTGACCTGCCTGCCAGGTCAGCGGGCCCTGCTCCCTCGCCGGGTCACCGCCCGGGGCGGTGCCACCGGCCCGTACCCCTTCCCGCAGGCGCTGGGGCATGCTGGACGGATGCACCCTGAGTCGACCACCCGGCAGTGGCGGGTACCGGTGACGCTGCCGCTGGTCAAACTGGCCGGGGCGGCGTTCCTGGTGGCGCTCGGCCTGCTCTTCGCCGAGGGCGATCCGGTGCGGGTGGCCCTCGCCGGGCTCGGCGCGGCCGCGTTGGCCCTCTGGGCGGCACGTGACCTGTTGGCCCCGGTACGGCTCGCAGTGGACCCGGCCGGGCTGACCGTGGTGACCGGCTTCGCCGGTCGCCGCAGGCTCGACTGGTCGGTGGTGGAGTCCATCTCGGTGGACGACCGTCCCCGCTTCGGCCTGCGTAACCAGTTCCTGGAGATCGATACCGGCGAGTCGCTCCACCTGCTCAGCCGGCACGACCTCGGAGCCGACCCCGCCGAGGTGGCCAGGCTCCTGCAACCCCTCCTCCCACCGTTCCCCGCGGCTGGTCGATCAAGAGATTCAGGTCAGGATCCGACTCCCCGATGACGCAAACCTCTTGATCAACGCGGGCCGGCCGGCGGGGCAGCGGCGCGGGCAGACCGACGGGGGCGGCAGCGCGGGCGGGCCGGCGGAGGCGGGCAGGGGCGCGGGTGGGGCAGGGGCGGACGGGGTCGGGGTGGGGGACGTAGGATCGAGGCATCTCAGGTTACCGGGGAGTAGATATGAGTGACGCGGTTATCGTCGGCGCGGTGCGGACCCCTGTCGGCCGACGTAAGGGCAGCCTGGCCGGCGTCCACCCGGTCGACCTCTCGGCCCACGTGCTGCGGGCCCTCGCCGAGCGGACCGGCATCGACCCGGCCCATGTCGACGACGTGGTCTGGGGCTGCGTCTCCCAGGTCGGCGACCAGTCCTGGAACATCGCCCGCAACGCCGTCCTCGCTGCCGGCTGGCCCGAGTCGGTGCCCGGCACCACCCTCGACCGGCAGTGCGGGTCGAGCCAGCAGGCGCTGCACTTCGCCGCCGCCACCGTCATCTCCGGCCAGGCCGACCTGGTCGTCGCCGGCGGAGTCGAGTCGATGACCCGGGTGCCGATGGGCTCCAGCGCGGCCGGGGGCATGCCCGTCAGCGACCAGGTCCGCGAGCGCTACCGGGGGGTCGAGGGATTCGCCGACGACGAGCCCCTCCCGTTCAACCAGGGCGTCGGCGCCGAGTTGATCGCCGCACGGTGGCGCTTCTCCCGTACGCAGCTCGACGAGTTCGCGTTGGCCAGCCACGAGAAGGCCGCTGCCGCCCAGGACGCCGGGGCGTTCGACGCGGAACTGGCCCCGGTGGCGCTCGCCGACGGTGGCAAGTTCACCGCCGACGAGGGCATCCGACGGGACACCACGCTGGAGAAGCTCGGCGAGCTGAAGACCCCGTTCCGTGCCGACGGCGTGGTGACCGCTGGGTCCGCCTCGCAGATCTCCGACGGCGCGGCGGCGCTCGCCGTCACCACCTCCGAGTGGGCCAGCCGGCACGGCCTGCGCCCGCTGGCCCGCGTGCACACCGCTGTCGTCGCCGCGGACGACCCGGTCACCATGCTCACCGCCCCCATACCGGCCACCGCGAAGGCGCTGCGCCGCGCGGGGCTGGGCATCGAGGAGATCGGGGTGTACGAGGTGAACGAGGCGTTCGCCCCGGTGCCCCTGGCCTGGCTGGCGGAGACCGAGGCCGACCCGGAGCGGCTGAACCCGCGCGGCGGGGCGATCGCTCTCGGGCACCCGCTCGGCGGGTCCGGTGCCCGGATCATGACCACGATGCTCCAGCACATGCGGGACAACGGCATCCGTTACGGCCTCCAGACCATGTGCGAGGGCGGCGGCATGGCCAACGCCACCATCGTCGAGTTGCTGTAGAGAGGCAGCCGAGTCGCGGTAGGCGAGACGTCGGCCCAGGTGGCGGGCCCGGTGTCGGACAGCCGGTGCGCCGGCGGGCTCCGTGGAATTTCCGGAGCCGCCGGTGCGTCGTTGGGCAGGGCATGGACGTCTTCGACCGAACGTTCCTACCCGCCGCCGCCGAGACCGGGCTCGCCGTACAGACAATCAGCCGGCACATGCCGGTCTTCCGCCGTTGCGTCCGGGCCGACGACCCGACGATCCTGGTCACCCGCTGCACCCGCCCGGACCGCCCGGTCTCCGGGGAGCACCTGCTCCTGATGACCTACCAGCGGCTGGTGGTCACCCGGCAGAGCCCACTGTTGCACCGGCTCCACCTGCACCTGAACACCGAACTGCGATACCTGAGCAACGTCACCTGGAATCCCGACCCCCGCCTTCAGCGGGTGGAGCTGGCCGTCACCGTGATCGACGGGGTGCGGGAACGCTTCCTGATCCGGACGGAGTCGCCGAAGCAGGTATGGCAGGTCGACACCCTGATCGACCACGCCTTCCGGTCCCGATTGCGGCTGCCCCGAGCGGTCACCGACACCGGTAGACCCGTCAGCCCCCTCCGGCGTTCCACCGGAAGGAGCTGACCCCCGGGTCCGGCTCTGCCACCGGTCGGTGAGTCCTTACCGAACCCAAACACGGACCTGCCGTGTTCCACACCGGCCAGTCAGGAATCATGACCCGGTGAGCGTAGACGGAGCGCACCATCGTGGACTCGTCCTCGTGGTCGAGGACGAACCGGCCATCGCCGACCTGGTCCGGCTCTACCTGGCCCGCGACGGGTTCGGTGTCCACGTCGAACGGGACGGCCCGACCGGGCTGGCCGCCGCCCGCCGGCTCCGGCCGGTCGCCTGCGTGCTGGACATCGCGTTGCCCGGCATGGCCGGCACCGAGGTCTGCCGTCGGCTGCGGGAGGCCGGCGACTGGACCCCGGTCATCTTCCTCACCGCCCGCGACGACGAGGTGGACCGGATTCTCGGCCTCGAGCTGGGGGCCGACGACTACGTGACCAAACCGTTCAGCCCGCGCGAGCTGGTCGCCCGGGTACGGGCGGTACTGCGCCGGGCGGCCGGGGTCCCGGACGGGGCGGACCGGCCCCGCCGGGTCGGCACGGTCACCCTCGACCCGGCCCGGCGCACGGTCACCGTCTCCGGTGCGCCGGTCCAGCTCACCTCGACCGAGTTCGACCTGCTCGCCCATCTGATGGCCCGCCCCGGCCGGGTCTTCACCCGCGAGGAACTGCTCGCCGGGGTCTGGGGTTACGCGGCGCACGCCGGCACCCGGACGGTCGACGTGCACGTGGCGCAGGTACGGGCCAAGCTCGGCGCCGCCAGCGTGATCCGTACCCACCGGGGCGTCGGGTACGCCGCCGATGGCTGACCAATCCGCCGACCAGCCGAACCCGGCCGTCGGTGTCCCGCCGTCCGGGGCGGCGCGACTTGAGCAGCCGACAATGGCGTTGCCGCTGGTGGGGACGCGGCCGGTCACACCCGTACGGTCCCGTTTCGGCCGTACGCTGACCGCCCGCGCGGTGCTGGTGACCTGCGCGGTGGCGTTGGTCTCGGTGCTCGGCACGACGGTCGTGGCGGTGCCGCTGGCGATCCGCACAGCCGAGCGGCAGGCACAGGACGCGTTGGCCGCCCAGGCCCGGCTCACTGCCGAGATGCTCCGGGTCCGGCTGAACCGGGGACGCCCCGCCGACGAGGACCGCCTGCTCCGGCTGCTGCGCAACCAGGACATCGAGGCGTACCTGGTGGAGGGCGGGACGGTCGACCGGCCGGGCCTGCCGCCGCAGGTGGTCGAGCGAATCGCCACCGGTCGCAACGTCTCCGGTCGACGGTTGGTGGACGGCCGGCCGGTGCTGGTCGAGGGGCGCGCCCTGCCCGGCGGGAACGGTGTGGTGCTGACCCGGCCCCGGACCACCGGGCTCTGGCGGCAGGTGGTCCCGAGCATCTGGCTGCCGCTGCTCGCCGGGCTCGCCGCCGGGGTGGCTGCCGGATCGCTGCTCGCCCGGCGGCTGGCCCGGCCGATCCGGCAGGCGGCCACCGCCGCCACCCGGCTCAGCGCCGGGGACCGGGCGGTCCGGGTGCCGGTCGAACCGCCGAACGAGGTCGCCGAGCTGGCATCCGCGCTGAACGGGCTGGCCGCCGCGCTCGCCACCAGCGAAGGCCGACAGCGGGAGTTCCTGCTGTCCGTCTCGCACGAGCTGCGCACGCCGCTGACCGCCGTCCGGGGGTACGCCGAGGCACTCGCCGACGGCGTCCTCGGCCCGGCCGAGGCGGCCCAGACCGGGCGGACCGTGCTCGCCGAGGCCGAACATCTCGACCGGCTGGTCAGTGACCTGCTCGCGCTGGCCCGCCTGGAGGCCGCCGACTTCGCCCTCGACCCGGTACCGGTCGACCTCGCCGAACTCGTCACCGCGGCGGCCCGTACCTGGTCGGGCCGGTGCGCGGCGGCGGGGCTGGAGTTCCGCGCCGAGGTGCCGGAGCAGCCGGTGCCCGCGTACACCGACCCGGGCCGGATCCGACAGGTGGTCGACGGGCTGCTGGAGAACGCGCTGCGGGTCGTACCGCCGGGGGCGCCGGTGGTGCTCGCGGTCCGGCCGGCCGGACCGGGCCCGGCGGCCGGCGGGATCGTGGAGGTCCGGGACGGCGGGCCCGGCTTCACCGACGACGACCTGGCGGTGGCGTTCGAGCGCGGGGCCCTGCACCAGCGTTACCGGGGTATCCGGAAGGTCGGCAGCGGGCTGGGGCTGGCGCTCGCCGCCGGGCTGGTCCGGCGACTCGGCGGGACGATCACCCCCGGGCACGCCCCGGAGGGCGGGGCGGTCTTCACCGTCCTGCTGCCGCCGGATCCTTACCGGACCCGAACATCGGCCTGACGGTCCGCTCGCCGGGCCGGGGGACGCTGGGCTTCCACGAACGAGTCGGCCCGGGAGATGCTGAGCTCCCACGAACGAGTCGGCCCGGGGAGCCTGGGCTCCCACGAACGAGAGGAAGGTCGATGCCACGCTGGGGAATCACCACCGCCACGCTGCTGACGGCGGCCGCGCTCGGGCTGACCGGTTGCGGCCCGACCGACGCCCGGACCGCCGACGGCGGGACGGCGGGCGGCACGGTCACCGACACGATCGACGTGATCGCCGGACTCGGCCCCGAGGGGCAGGCGCTCGCCGCGCTGGGCCTGGATACCGATGACCTGGACGTCGACGTCGAGCCGATGGCCGCACCCGCCCCGTCCCCGTCGGCCGCGCCCGAGGGTTCCACCGCCCCGGAGCGGGCCGGGGACCGGCCACGCCGCGAACGGGCCGAGCAGTGGCGGAAGAAGCGGCCTGCCCGGGTGCTGCTGCGCAAGGGCACCCTGCACGGCGAGGCGGTCGTGCGGACCAAGGACGGCGGTACGAAGACCGTGCTCGTCCAGCGTGGCGAGGTCACCGCGATCGACGGCGACTCGATGACCGTGAAGTCCACCGACGGCTTCACCATGACCTGGCGGTTCGGCGACGACCTGCGGGTGGTGGAGCGGCGCAGCACGGTGCAGCCGGAGCAGGTGAAGGTCGGCAGCAAGGTCGGCGTCGCCGGGACGAAGGACGGCGACGCGGGCGTTGCCCGCCTGGTCGTCGTACCCCGGGCGAAGTGATCACGGTTCTCCCGCCCGGCACGGTCTCCCGCCGGCGGGCGGGAGACCGGCGAACCGGTGTCGGGCCTGCTTGACCAGCCTGTCAATGCGGGATGGAGCGTGTCGGCGGCGACCGCCGCCGCGCTGACCTGTCAGGCTAGGCTAGGCCCGACACACCGTCGCCACCGTGGAGAATCCCGTGAAGCTTTCGATCCTCATGCCGGTATACAACGAGGAGGAACGCATCGCGGACGCCGTCAAGCAGGCGTTGGCGGTCGAGTACCCGTGCGACATCGAACTCCTCGTCGTCGATGACGGCAGCCGGGACGGGACGGCGGAGATCCTCGGTCGGGTGGACGACGCGCGGCTGCGAACGATCACCCACCCGCGCAACCTGGGCAAGGGCGCGGCGATCCGGACGGCGGTGGCCCGCGCCGAGGGCGACTACCTGGTCATCCTCGACGCGGACCTGGAGTACGACCCGCAGGACATCCCGAAACTGCTCGCCCCGGTGCTCGAGGGCCGCGCCACGGTGGTCTACGGCAATCGCACCTTCGGCAGCCACAGCGCCTACAGCTTCTGGTACGTGATGGGCAACAAGGGCGTTACCACGCTGGCGAACGTGCTGTTCAACTCCTACATCGGCGACCTGGAGACCTGCTTCAAGCTGATGCCGGTCGACCTCTACCGCTCGCTCGACGTACGGTCCCGGGGGTTCGGCATGGAGGCCGAGGTGACCGGCAAGCTGCTGCGCCGCCGGATCCGTCCGTACGAGGTGCCGATCAGCTACCGGGCCCGGGGCCGCGAGGAGGGCAAGAAGATCACCTGGCGGGACGGGGTGGAGGCGCTCTGGATCCTCGGCCGGGAGCGGACCCGCCGCCGCCCCCAGCCCTGACCGTACCGACCTGGTTCCGCCTTCCCGTTTCCCACCGCCTCGGGCGTCAGCCCAGGAACGCCTCGATCGACCGGCGCAGCCCGGCCGCGTCCAGTCCGTGCCAGCGGCTGTGGTCGGCCGCCGTCCCGTAGCGGCGCAGGTCACGCCGGCCGATACCCAGGGCCAGCAACCGGTGCGGCCGGTCCGCGAGCGCCTCGCCGACCACCCGGCTCGACGTGCCGGCCAGGTACGGCTCCACCAGGATCACCTCGGTGCCGGCGAGCGTCCGCAATCCGGCGGTGTCGAAGGGGCGCGGCCGGTGCGTGTACGCCACCGTCACGTCCAGCCCGGCCACCGCCGCCAGGCTCTCGTCCAGCATCGGCCCGACCGCCACCAGCAGGGGTGCGCCCGGCCCGGCGTCCCGGACCACCTGTAGCGCGCCGTCCCCGCCGTACGGCCGGCGGTTCGCCATGGTCGACAGCCGCAGGTAGAACGCTCCGTCGCCGGCCACCGCCGCGCGCAGCAGGGATGGCACCTCGTCGGGGTGCCCCGGCACGTGCACCGTCCAGCCGTGCAGGGTGTCGATCAGCGCCACGTCCGCCGGGGAGAGGTGGGTGCGCCCGGCCTCCGGCCGGTCGTAGGAGGCCCCGACGCTGACCAGCACCGCGGTCACGTCCTGGTGGTCGAGGTCCAGCTTGATCTGCTCGTACGCCCGCTCGACCAGGAACGGGGCGTAGGTGTGCACCACCGGACGGAGCCCGGCCAGCGCCAGTCCACCGGCCACCCCGACCATCAACTGCTCCCGGATGCCCACGTTGATCACCCGGTCGGGGTGCCGGCGCGCCGCCTCGCGGAAGCTCTCCGCCGAGATGTCGGCGAGCACCACGGCGGTCCGTGGATCGTCGGCCAGCAACTCGTACGCGGTGTCGACGAAGCTGTCCCGCATCACGGTCTCCGCCTCGGCCACTGCTGCCACGTCCTACTCCTTCTCGTCGATGACCGCGACGACGACGTGCGGCCGGTGGTGGTCGTGCCCGGTCAGGGCGGCGTACAGGGCGTCGTGGTCCCGGCCGTCGACGGTGGTCGCCTGCCAGCCGTTGACGGTGAACCGGGCGGCGATCCCGCCGGGCCAGCCGTGCGTGGCGGACCGGTTGTCCACCACGATCGCGGTCAGCCCGGCCAGCCCCGTCGCCCCCGCGTACGCGATCGCCTCGTGGTTGGCGCCCTCGTCGAGTTCGGCGTCGCCGAGCAGCACGTACACCCTCGGGGTGAGCAGGCCCTGCGCGCGCAGGCCGAGCGCAGTGCCCACGCCCAGGCCGAGCCCGTGGCCGAGCGACCCGGACCCGATCTCGACACCCGGTACCAGGACCCGGTCCGGGTGGCCGCCGAGGCGGCTTCCCGGACCGTAGGCGTCGTCCAGCCAGTCCGGCGGGACGAACCCCTTAGCGGCCAGCACCGCGTAGTAGCCGGCGACAGCGTGCCCCTTGGAGAGGAGGAAGCGGTCCCGGTCCGGGTCGTCCAGCCGCTCCGGGGAGATTTGTAGGATCCGGTCGTAGAGCACCCAGAGGACATCGATGGTGGAGTACGTCTTCGGGCCGAGGTCGCCCTCCTGCGCGGCGGCGATCCGGCGCAGCAGCGGCGCGACCGGGCCCGGGACGACGGGGGCACTGGCGACGGTGACGGTCATGCCGCTAGCCTGCAACCTAAAGCTCACTTCAACTCAAGGGTGACGTGATGCAGGAGTCCCTCACCATCGGCCAGCTCTCCGCCCGGAGCGGGGTGGCCGCCTCAGCCCTGCGCTACTACGAGCGGCTCGGCCTCATCCACGCCGAACGCACCGGCGGCAACCAGCGCCGCTACCCCCGTGCCGAACTTCGCCGGGTGGCGTTCATCCGGATCGCCCAGCAGGTCGGCGTCTCCCTCGACGAGATCCGCGAGGCACTGGACTCGCTGCCCGACGGGCGTACCCCGAGCGCGCAGGACTGGGCCCGGATCTCCGCCACCTGGCGCAACCGGCTGGACGAGAAGATCCGACTGATCAGCAAGCTGCGGGACGACCTCACCGGCTGCATCGGCTGCGGCTGCCTGTCGTTGCAGCGCTGCACTCTGAACAACCCGTCGGACCGGCTGGCCGGCGAGGGGTCGGGCGCACGTCTGCTGCTGCCCCGCCCCTGAGGCGCTTGCTTGCGGTGGGTTGCCGAGGTGCTTGCTTGCGGTGGTTGCAGGGGACCCTTGCTCGGCAGAAAGCGGTAATAGGGGACCCCTGCTACCACCTGGCAACGCTGACCGGTCAGCCGGTGACCAGCAGCACCTTGCCCAGGTGGTCGCTGGACTCCACCAGCCGGTGTGCCCCGGCCGCGTCGGACATCGACATCCGCCGGTCCACCACCGGTCGGATCCGGCCCGACTCCACCAGCGGCCAGACCTGCTCCCGTACGCCCCGGACGATCGCCGCCTTCTCCGCGACCGGCCGGGAACGCAGCGCCGTCGCGGTCACCGAGGCCCGCTTGGCCAGCAGCATGCCCAGGTCGAGTTCGGCCTTCCGCCCGCCCTGCATACCGATCACCGCCAGCCGGCCGCCGGTCGCCAGCGCCGTTACATTCCGCCCGAGGTAGGCCGCGCCCATGATGTCGAGGATGACGTCCGCGCCCCGGCCGTCGGTGATCCGACGCACCTCCTCGACGAAGTCCTGCTCCCGGTAGTCGATGGTGTGCGCCGCCCCCAGCTCGCGCAGCCGCCCGTGCTTGGCGGCGCGGGCGGTCACCACCACCGTCGCGCCGAGCGCCGCACCGAGCTGGATGGCGAAGGTACCGATGCCACTGCCGCCGCCGTGCACCAGCAGCGTCTCGCCGGCCGCCAGCCGGGCGAGCTGGACGACGTTCGACCAGACCGTGCAGGCCACCTCGGGCAGCGCCGCGGCGTCGACCGGGTCGACGCCGGCCGGCACCGGCAGGAGCTGCCCGGCCGGTACGGCGACCCGCTCGGCGTACCCGCCGCCGGCCAGCAGCGCACAGACCTCCTGGCCCACCCGCCAGTCGGTCACGTCCGGAGCGGTCGCGGCGACCACCCCGGAGCACTCCAGACCCGGGTACGCCGACGCGTCCGGCGGCGGTGGGTAGTGCCCCTGCCGTTGCAGCAGGTCCGCCCGGTTCACCGCGCTGGCCCGTACCTCGACGACCACCTCGCCGGGGCCGGGCTCCGGGTCGGGCACCTCGGTCCAGCGCAGGGCATCGGGTCCACCGGGCTCCGGGATCGTGATCGCACGCATGATCCTGTCTTACCCGATCCGCCCCTCGGCCCACGCCCCGGTCAGGATCTCCGTAACCGTCTGCTCCGGTGTCTGCTCGGAGGTGTCCAGCCAGAGCCCGATGCGAGGCGTGTCAGCCCGGAACTCGGCGTCCAGGTCGGCGACCGGCCAGTCGCCGTACCCCTTCTTGGGCCGATCCCGCTCGCGGGCGGCGACCACCTCTGGACAGGGCACGAGCACCACGACGGCCAGCGGCCGATGCCGGATCCGCTCGACCATGGCCGCCAGGTCCGCACCGAGGATCACGTCCTGGCAGACCACGGTGAACCCGGCGGCGGCGTACCGGTCGGCGGTCGACGCGGCGAGGTCGTAGCGGAGCCGGAGCTGCCGCCACGCCTCGTCGGACGGGGTGGCGGTCATCTCCGCCCGCCCGCTGACCACCATCCGGCGGAAGACGTCCCCGCGCAGGTGCACCGCGCGCGGCAGCCGACGGGCCAGCAGCTCGGCCACTGTGGACTTACCGGCCGCCATGATTCCGGTGATCAGCACCACCGACGGGGTGTCCCACACGCCGTGATGATCCCACGTCGACCCGGGACGCCGACTCGCGGCGACGGCCGGTCATGGCAAACTAGGCAGGGACGCGTACCTCTCGGGGGCGCGCCGGGAGGGTTCGCCTAGTGGCCGATGGCGCTGGTCTTGAAAACCGGTAAGGCAGCGATGTCTTCGTGGGTTCGAATCCCACACCCTCCGCTTCCTGAACAGCAGGAACGCCCCCTAACCAGCGCGAACGCCAGTCAGGGGGCGTTTCACGGTTCGCGAACCGGTCTCACTTCGTCCCGCTGGTAGCCGTCGCGTCTCACTGGTCGTGTCGTATCCGTGTCGGCGCTACTCGGCTTCCTCGGTGCCCAACGCCCCCTCGATGCGCTTCCGGGCTGCCTCATCCTGTCCGTCGATGCACGAGGCGTAGACCTTCAACAGCACGTGCACGCTGTGCCCGGCCCACTGCGCTACCTGCGTCGCCGGTACGCCAGCGTTGAGCCAGAGCGACACAGCGGCGTGCCGCAGGTCGTACGGCCGGTGCGCCAGCGGTGACCGCTGCTGCGCGGGTGTCAGCGCTGCCTCGCGCGCTTGCCGCCAGGCGCGCAGGTAGGTGCTCTTCGACACCGGGGCCACCCTGGCACCAGCGGCATTGAACATCCGGCCGTTGGCGTTCCGGCAGTGCTCCCGTAGGTGGTGCCGCAGGATGCGAACCAACTCGGGGCAGGCCGGTACGTCGCGGGTCGCCTTCTTTGCTCGGTGCTTCAGTTCGCGGTCTTCGAGCGACGTGCCGCCATCGCTCCAATCCTCGCCAACCTGCTGCGTCGATCCGCTGAGGTGAAGCCACCCCCATCCCTCTTCGGGTAGGTCGCATTCGTCGGCCCGTAGGTGGATCACCTCGGAAGGGCGCAGGGCGGCGAAGTACATGCAGGCGAAGAACCCTTCCAAGCGCGGGTCCCGCTCCCGAACCGCTGCGAGCAGTGACCGGGCCTGCTCGGGATTAACCACCACCTTCCGGTCGACCTGGTCGGTGTTCTTCGGTGCTCGCCACTGAATGAAGTCCATCGGGTGTGCGTCGAGATAGCGCAGTTCGACGGCGTATTTCAACGCGCTGTAGAAGACTGCACGCTTTCTTGCCACCGTGTTAGCGGCGGCCGGACCACCGTCAATCCTGGTGGTCAGCAGGTCGAGCGCCTTCCGGATGGTCGCCGGATTTGCTACGTCCGTCAGTGGCAGCGTGTTCGCGGCGAGCCACCGCACAGCCGGCGCAAGCTCGCTCGGCGGTACGCCCTTGTCCCGGTCTCGCTGCTGCTTGTTGAAGACCCAGGTGTAGAGAGCGTGGCGTATCTCCGCTTCGTCGGGTACCCCACGCGACGTGGCGAGCAGTGCGGGCGTGACGGTGGTGAGCGCGTCGGCAATGCTCTTGCGCTGAGTCGCGGCGGCACGTGGCCACTTCATGTCCACGAACGCCACGGCCAGGTCGTACCAACTCCGGCTGTTCAGTTCCCGGGCCATCGGTTCGGGCAGCCCGGTCTTTTCGTCGAACGCCGTACCTTCCCGCTGCGCCACGACCAGTTTTGACCGGAAGCTTTCCGCGAGTGCCCGGGTTGCGAACGTGTTCCGGAAGGGCTTGTCAGCGACCTTCCACCGGACCGTGTATGACTTCTTCTTGCCGGACAGTTCGTTGGTCAGGATCGCGTGAATCCGGACGCTGTAACTGCTCAAGCGGCCTCCTCGTGATCGTTCAGCCAGGTGTCGAGGTCGCGGCGGCGGACGTACAGGCTGCCGTTCGGGTACTTGATGGTTCGGGGTGCGCGGCCGGTGGCCTTCCAGCGGAAGAAGGTCGACCGGGGTACACGGAGTTCGTCCAGGACTTCGGCGAGGGTGAGAAGGTTGCCGGTGGGGGTGGTGCGCTTCGGGCGGGTGGTCACGGGCGGCTGTCCTTCCTCCGGGCGGCGGTCGGGTAGTGGCGAGGGGGCGGGGGTAGCCGTCCCAGCCGTCCCAGCCGTCCCTATGCAGGTCAGGGCCGGGACGGCTTGGCGGGTGGGACGGCTTAAGCCGTCCCGGCGGTGGTGGTGTGCTCGGCCGGGTGGGACGGCTTGAGCCGTCCCAGGGGGATGACCCGTCCCGGGGCTGAGCTGGGCGGGGACGGCTGGGACGGCTGGGACGGGTCCTCCTCGGGCACCATCTCCGGGCCGGGGCAGTAGCGTCGCCACGCGTCGGTGAAATCGGCTTGGTAGTAGCCCTTGACCTGCCCGTATGGCGTGCCGAAGCGGATGTTGGTGGAGCGGATCTCGTATTCGGCCAGTAGTTGACCGAGTTTCATCGCGGTGAGTCCGGCACCGTTCTTGCCGTACTCGGCCCATGGCGCTTCGGGGTCGGCCCGCAGCTTGTCGAGCAGGATGGTGCTGGGGATCGCCCGGCGTCCCTGGTTGTCCACCACCCCGGCCGTCCGGAACGCCGTGTGGCAGTCGGCCAGCAGGCGAATCCGGTCGGAGGGCACGGCGGTTCC
This sequence comes from Micromonospora pallida, assembly GCF_900090325.1. Lineage (NCBI taxonomy): Bacteria > Bacillati > Actinomycetota > Actinomycetes > Micromonosporales > Micromonosporaceae > Micromonospora > Micromonospora pallida. Next base: position 6,133,716 of record NZ_FMHW01000002.1, read on the forward strand.
GTCGCGTTCGGCCGTGAGGGTTTCGCAGGCACGGCGTGCCCGGTCGGGCCAGGTTCCCCCGGCGAGGTCGGCCACGGCCACGAGGGGTTCCCAGGTGTCGGCGGCCCGGTCCTCTACCGGCATGGTCGGTTCCGCGGTTTCCAGGTCACGCATGTTCGCCCGTAGCCACCCGGTGAGCTGTCGGGCGAGTTCGCGTAGGGCGGGGCTGTCACGGCGGTGCCGGTAGGGGGCCACGGTTTCGCCGGGTGCACGGCGGCGCATGCGGATGACGACGGCGCGGTCTTCGATGGTGTCGGGCATCGCGCCGATACCGGCGAGTGCGGCCATGGAGAAGGTGGGGATCTTCTCGACCTTCTGCGCGGCGGCGTCCCACCGGATCGCGGGCCGGTTGCGCTGGTGACCGGCGTTGAGCAGGCCGCGTAGGTCTTCGTTCGTGTCGGCGGCGGCACCGAAGATGGTGTCCGCTTCGTCCACGAGCAGGGTCGGCGGATCGTCGGTCCCGATCGCCCGGTATACAGCGGCGGGACTGGCGTTGACGGTGATCAGCGGCGCGTAGCAGGTTGCCTCGACCACGTCGAGCAGTCGGGACTTCCCGCACCGTTTCTCGGGTGCGCGGATGACCAGTCGGGGCGCGTGTGCCCACGCGGGTTGGGCGTGGGTCGCGGCCACCCACAGCGCCACGGCGTCGACCGCCTCCGCGCAGGGCAGGATCACGTACTTCGTGAGGCAGGCGTGTAGGGCGTCGAGGATCGCTGCGCCGTCGTTGGGCTGGTCGGTGGTGCTGATGGGCTGGTTCATGCGGCGAGTCCTTCGGCGCGGAAGCCACCACGGATGGCGGCGCGGATGTCCCGGTCGGTCTGCTCGGCGGCGCGGCCGGCGGTGGTGAGGGCGGTGATCGCGTCGGCGCGGCTGATCGCGTCGGCGGCGACCATGCGGGCTACGCCGCGTACCGCGCCGTAGAGGGTGGTGCGGCGGCTTCCCTCCGGGGCGTCAGCGACCGCTTGCAGGTGCGCGGCCAACAGCCGGTCAGGGAAGGAGATGCCCCCGCCGGGCGAGTGCTGGTCGGTGAGTGCGGCAGGGTCGGCGGTGGTGTCGGCGCGGCCGGTCGGCAGGCCGTCACCAGCGCGGAGGGCATCTCCTCCATCGCCTTGTCCGGTGCCCACCGGTACGGGCGGCCCGTGCGCGGGTGCACGCTGGGCGGAAGTACCACGTACCCGCCGTCGGCTTTCACGTCGATGCCGGGACCGAGTCCCTGTCCTGGCTTGCCCTGACTGCATGGCACCGGGCCGCCGGGGTGGCGGTAGTAGAGGTGCAGGCCATTGGACCCGGTCGCCACGTACGCGGTGGGCGGCAGCAACCCGCGCTCGATGAGCGCGTTCATGGTGTCCCGGCCACCGTGGGCGGGGTCGACGTCGACCACGACGGTGCCGGACGCGGCACCAGTCCGCAGGGCAAGTTGCCCGGCGGGCACGGCGTCAACGATGGCGGCGACCCGGTCGGGGTCGGTGGTGGCGGCGTAGAACCCGTGACAGGTCAGGCACGGGCAGGCTTCCCGGTCGTGGCCGGGATCGGGGTCGGCGCAGGACGGGCAGTTGGCAACGGGCCGTTTCGACCGGGCGAGCATGAACACCGGCCAGCCACGGGCGGCGTAGTCCAGGGCGGCGGCGAGCAGCGGAGACGGGTCGGGCATGAGACTCCTTCCGTACGGGTGGACGGGTGTCGAGTCGGGTTCCGGTCGGCCGGCGAGAGCCGACGGCGTGTGGTCGGGGCAGCGGGGGCCTTGCAGGTAGGCGCGGACACCGTTCGGGCTGTGGCAGTAGCGCCGGTCAACGCCGATCCAGTGCCCGCACCGGACGGTGGGCGGGTTCATCAGCCGGTGCCGCTCCTTCCCGGTGTGGCGTACAGATGGCCAGCGCCGGGCGGGCACTGGCCATCTGGTGGTGAGGGCGCGCAGCGCGCCAGTTGTGGGGTTGTCAGGCGGCGAGAGGGACGGTGCCGAGTCGGCTAGTAGGGCGGGCGCGGTCACGGGGCCGGCTGATGGCACGGGCGGTGGTGGGCGCGGGGCCGGTCGCGGTGGCGGTGGTGGTGCGCCGGGCGCGTGCGGCGTACATGGCTTGGTCGGCGGTGGTGAGCCACACGTTGATGGGCTGGTCGGGGTGGGCGAGGGTGGCTCCGATGGTCGCGCCGACGGCCAGGGTTCGGCTGTGGTGGTTGACGGGGGTGGTGAGTCGGGCGTGGATGTGGGGCAGCCATCCGTTCAGCCATACGTCGGCGTCGTGGTGGCGGGGCGCGGGGCCGGTGGTGATGAGGGCGAATTCGTCGCCGCCGAGGCGGGCGGCGATGCCGACCGGGCCGGCGATGGTGGCGAGTCGGGCGGCAACGGTGGTGAGGATGTGGTCTCCGGCGTCGTGGCCGTGGGTGTCGTTCACCTGCTTGAAGCCGACGAGGTCGATGAGGGCGACGACGACGGGGCGGCCGGCGTGGTGGGCGGTGGTGATGAGCGGGTCGGCGGTGGCGGTGAGGCCGGCGCGGTTGTGGGCTCCGGTGAGCGGGTCGTGGGTGGCGTCGTGGCGGGCGGCGTCGAGCTGGGCGCGTAGCCGGTGGTGGGCGGTGAGCCATCCGGCGGCGAGTCCGATGGTGGCGGTGCCGAGGGCGGTCGCGGCGAGCGTGGTCCGCATCGGGTGTCCTTCCCAGAGCGAGCGACAGCAGCGGGGTTGGGTTAGCGGCGGTGGGTGAGCAGAGCCCAGATCACGAACCCCGCGACGGCGATCACGAGGGCGGCGGTGCCGGCGAGTCCGGTGAGGTCGCGGATGAGCCATCCGGTGACGCGGGCACGGGCCACGGCGGCGTCGGCGTGCCACGCGACGCGCTCGACGCGACGGCCGAGCGGTATACCGAGAGTGATGCCGAGGATGGTGCCGAGGGCGAGCGCGATGAGCGCTACGGCGGCCAGGTTCATGGGTCGACTCCTGTTGTGGGGCAGGGTAGGCCGGCCGTGAATTACACGTGTACTTCACGGCCGGTTTCTCTAGGTCAGGGGCCGTGTAATCGGCGTGAACTTCACGGCGATTACACGGCCCGTGGTGCGCTCGGTCAGGCGGTGCGCAGGATGCGGTAGCGGCCGTTGCGGTTGACGGCCATCAGCAGCGGCTGGTCACCGACGGTGAGTTCCTTGAGAGCCTTGGTGAGCCACGGCGCGCCGTAGCCGGTGGCCGCGAGCACGTCACCCAGGTCAGCCGGCCGTACCTCCGTGTGGCCCTGTCCGGCGAGGGCGGTGATGTGGTCGCGCAGGATCGTGCGGGCCTGCTCGGGGCTGGTCGGCTTCGGCAGGGCGAGGGAGAACCGGCGCGGGGTCGGGGTGGTGTCCAACTCCTTGGAGGGGTCGACGTCGTCGGGCGGGTCGTTGGGGTTGACGCCGGGGCGTGCGGCCATAGCGGGTACCTCCTGCTCAGCCTCACCACCACCGGCGGTGGTGGGGCGGGGGCCGGGTGACGGCTTGACGGTGTCGGTGGGCATGACGGGGGCGAGAGCGCGAGCGGTGACCGGGTCGAGGGGCTGCCGCACGGTTGCCCACCCGGCCACGGCGGCGGCCAGGTCCGAGCGTTGGGCCAGTTCGCTGCGGCAGGGGATCGGCCACCGGCTGGTGGGGATGCCGGGCGACTCGATGTACAGGTAGCCAGGCTTGCTGCTTCCCCACGTCTCCGGCGACGCTCCGGCGTCGACGGTTTCGCCGGACAGGGCGAGGGTCGGATCGTCGCGGCTGTCGATGCCGAAACACACGTTCGTGGCGAACTGCGACCGCAGCGAGGTGGGTGCCCGGTCGTGCGTCCACCGCTGCTGGGACAGCACCAGCGAGATCCCGGCCGATCGGGCGCGTTCGGCCACCTGCACCAGCGCGGGGTGACCGGACCACGCTGCGGATTCCTCCACCCACACCATCAGATGCGAGAGCGAACAGCCCGGCATCCACTCCGTCAGGTCTTCCCGCCCCAACGCCTCGGTGCGGGCGGGGATGACCTTCTCGGCGAGGATGTCGAAGAACGCCTCCGCGTGTTCGTCCTCGGTGATGAGCAGGGTGAGCCCGTCCTTGACCGGCTTGACGGTCTGGTCACGTTTGACCGTGTCCACCACCACCAGCGCACCATCCGCGCGGGTCAGGTAGTCCGTCATTACGACCAGTGCCCATTCGGTCTTGCCGGAGCCGGTCATGCCGGTGGCGCGGACGTGGGTGGCCGGGCGGACACCGGGACGGCCGGTCAGCCACAGCGCGACCGCTTCGCCGTCTTCGGCGATGCCGAACCGCAGTGGCGCGTCACCCACGGAGCGGCCGGGCGCGGAGGGGCCGGCCCAGGGGATGGTGTCGCGGAGCTGGTCGACCGGCACCACCTCGATCCGCCCGGTACGGACGCTGTCGGGGTCGCGGTGCACCCGCACCGCCGACGGCGCGACGTCGAGAGCCGACGCGATGGAATCGCGCGAGCCCTCCACCTCCGACAGCGTCTCGCCGTGCGGCATGGTGATCGACGCTTTGACCTTCGCCCCGTCGATTTTCGGGCGGCCGATCCGCGCGTCCTTCAACGCGGCAACCGCTTCGGCCAGGCCACCACCGGTGGTGTGGGTGGCCTGCTCGTCGGGGTTGGCCTTCGCCATCAGCCGCATGACCGCGACCGCGACGGACGCGACGACGGTGCCGCCGGCCCACAGGTCCAGCCACGGCCGCTCCCACGGCGCGCCGATCGTGGCGCCCAATGCCCACACCGACCCCGACGCGGTGAGCAGGGTCGCCACCCGCTGCCGGATGACGCCACGGGCACGGCCGGCGGCCCAGGTGAGCGCGGTCAAGCCTCCTCCGGCGGCGGTGATGCCGGCGGCGGCCCACGGGTTGGTGCCCCACCAGTGGTGCGACGCGGCAGCCGCCGGCCACGCCAGCAGACACCCAGCCGGGCACACCAGGTACGGCAGAGCAGCCGAGCGCAGGTCGACGGAGTACGACATCGGGGAGAGCCCGCCGTTGCGGGGCATGCGGGACGATCGTGGCCGCTTCATCGACCACCACCCCCGCCGTTGGTAAACCGGAAGTCAGACTTCCTCGGTCGGTGGCCGACGGCCTCCAGTTCGGGGAGGTAGACGGCCTCGAAGCGGGTCGACGCGGTCACGATGTACTGCGACGCCACCACCAGCGCATCGGAGGCGTGGGTGATGGGCTTAGCCACCTGCCGCGCCCGCGCCCGCGCGGTCAAACCACCAATGACCACCCCACCGGACACGGCACGGAGGCGCGCGTCGAGCTCGGAGGCGGTCACGCCGAGTTCCAGGGCGGCGGCGTGCAGGACGCGGCGGGTCTCGTTGAACCAGTGCGAGAGGGAGACGTTGTCGGTGAGGGCGTCGGCACCGGTGAAGATGCCGCGCTGATCGTTGATGCCTGCCATGCTGATGGTTCCCTTCCGGGGAGGGCCGGGCGCGGGTCGTTGTCGAGGCGTGCACCGCGCCCGGCGCGAACAGGGGTGGGCCGGTTGGCCCCCGCACCCACCCACCCGGCAGCGCGGGTCGGTGGGCACGGCCGGGAAACCGGCGGTCAGCGCAGGATGAGGGCGAGCAGGGCCGTGACGGCGGTGCCGACCAGCCCGGCCACCAGCAGATCCACGGCGAGGCGAACCCGCCGGTACTTGCGCATCGCCGTGCGGGACAGCCACACCAGATGGCGGGCCTGCTCGGCGGTGGTGACCAGGGGCGGGGCGGTGGCCTCGGTCATGAGGTCCCCCGGCACGGCGGTGGCGTAGTGGACCAGGCCGTGACTGCCGCCGAGGGACGGCCGGACGGCGCAGGCCAGCAGCGCGACGGCGGTGCCGACCAGGGCGACCGTGACCACCCCGGCGGCCATCGCCAATGCGGGCAGGTCAGCGCGGGCCAGGACGGCTACGCCGACGGTGACGGCCGCTCCGGCGACGGCCATCAGGGTGGATGCCTTGCTGTCGACGCGGACCAGTTCGGCCCGTACCTCCGTCTGTCGGGCGGTGAACCATTCCGGATCGGGTACTGGCACCATCAGAGGTGCCCTCCTCTCATCGCAGGGTTGGGTGCAAGGCCGGCGGCACAGCGGGTTGTCTAGGCCGAGTGCTGTGCCGCCGGGCGTAGCTACTGGTCCGCGTGCATCAGGTGCGCCAGGGCCGCGCCCATGCCGAGCACGGCCACGGGCAGGCAGGCCACGAGGGTGGTGATCCACCACGGGGCGGACGTGACCCCGGCGGCGATGAGCAGGTGGTAGGCCACCTGGCCGAGAGCGCCGATGCCGAGGGAACCGAGGGCGGACCACTTCGCGAACCGGGCCGCCCGGACCGGCACCCGGCCGGACAGCCACACATAGAGCGCGTACGCCCCGTACGTCTCCACCCCGATGGGGAGGGTGATGGCGGTGTCGATGACCCACCCGGACCCGATACCGGGCAGCAGGTTGACCTTCCCGAACCCGGTGAGCTTCCCCAGCCCAACCCACCCGCCCCAGATCGCGACGAACGCGGGGAGCGCGAGGAGGATCACGGGCCACACCACCGCCCGCCGCGACCGGGCGGGACTGATCTTCGTGTCCGGGCTTTCGACCGTGCTGATCTGCTCGGTCGGCTCGACGGCCACCACCGGCAGGGCGGGTTCCGGGTCCGGCGTGGGCGGGTCGGTCCGGTCGGGCGTGGCCGGGTCCGTCTCGGTGGTGTCGGTGTCCGGGGCGGGGTCGATCGGGAACAGCGTGGGCCGCTCTGCCAGGCTGCCGCGTACCACCATCGCGGCGTGCATGCGGTCGGTCCGGGCCTGCTGGTCACGCTCGTCGCGCAACAGGGTCAGCAGTTCGTTGGCCTTCTCCGACCCGATCCGGAACCGCTTCATCAGCCGATTCCGCGACGGCAGACCACCCAACTCGTGAGCGAGCTTCCGGGCCGCCGGAAGCAGGTCTTCCACCGGCTGCGGGTAACGGGTGCCGTTGATGGCGGGAGCGGTCATCAGGCCACCGCCACATCGGTCAGCGCGGCCACCGTGGACGCGTCCAGAGGCGACACGTCGACGGCCTCGGTGGCGTCGGCGTAGATCTCCCAGCCGTGCCACGTCGGGTAGGCGTACATCGACCGGACCGGGCGACCCTCGCTGTCGGTGCGCTCCCGCTCGGCGGTCAGCAAGTCCGGAGCGTTCAGCCCGGCGGCGTCGAGCCAAGTGCGCAGTTCCGCGACCGTGGCGAACGTGATGGCCATGGACGCGTGGTCGCCATGAACGCGGATGCCGGTCGGGGCGGCGAGCAACAGCAGCTCAGCCATCACCGCGCGGTGGCTCCTGCGGGCAGTCATCGAAGCGTCTCCTTCATCGTCGGGGCAGGCGTGTTCAGGGCGTGGGCGAGGGCGAACGGGGCGAGCATCACGGCGGGGCCGCCGAGCAGGATCAACAGCAGGATCACGAGGTACCTCCGTAGGCACAGTCGGTGCACTCACCGAGCGAGCGCGGGATGTAGTACGGCCGCACATCGCGGCACGTCGGACACGTCCGCCGGGCGATCAGCGCGGCCCGGACGGCGCGCATCTGCGCGGGGGTGGCGGTGCGCTTCGGTCGGGCCAGGTCCAGCCGGTACAGGTAGGCGGCACGGGTGCCGCCAATGCCGCGCCAGAGAACCTGAGCGGCCACCGGCTGACCGGCGGGCCGTAGGCCGGCGGCACGCAGTTGGCGGCGGGTGGCGTAGCCGGGCGGGGCACCTCTCCACCAGTAGGTGGGGATGCCGTACCGCGACCCGTCCGGGTCCCAGTAGGCGGCGCGGATGCGGCCCATCAGGCCGCGCGGGACGAGCCGACGGGGCAGCCGTAGACGGCCCGGTGCGACACCTGCTCACCACCGCAGTCCCGGCAGCGCAGGACCTTGCAGCCGTACGCGCAGTCCGTCGTCAGGGCCACCTCGACCAGCCGGCAGACGTGCCCGTGCTGGCGAGCGGTCAACTCGGCGGCGGTCCGGGTCACTCGGGCCTCGGCGCGGCGTACCCGTCGCCAGTCCATCGCGGACGGGCCACCGTGGTCCTCGGCGTAGATCAGGCTGATCGCAGCGTCGAGCACGTCGAGTTCGGCGGCGATCAGCGGCCACTCGACGTCGATCGCGTCCAGGTCAGCGGCCGACGGTCCCTGGTCGTGGTTCACTTCGCTCGGTTCCTTCCGGTACGGCGAGAGCGGGCCGGCTGCCGGCAGGACCGGCAGCGGCGCTCATCGGTAGCCAGCGGGGCAGGGTGTCCGCACCCGTTGCAGGTGCGCCATACGGCGCTGGACTTCGTCGTGACACGCACACACGCGGCGAGCACGGTCATAGCGGGATCACCTCTCCCCAGGTCAGATCAGGTGGATAGCCAGGGCAGGAAGCCCGCCGGGTCGGCGGGTAGCCGTGGCTGCTGGATCGGTGGCAGAAGCGAAACCGCGCGCCGGACCCGTCCACTCGGCCCGCTCGCCCGGGACATACCGGGGTCGACCACCATGTGGCTCAATGCGGGCATACCGCAGACGGATCTACGCGGCGCTTCTGCTGTGAAGTTCTCAATGAACGAGTGCGCGGCAGCCCGTACGCGAACGCCGCAGCCGAAGCCGCAACGCCGACGCCGACAACCAACCGGCTTGTCGTTCCTGGCTAGCCAGGTTCGATGAGATGACGGTAGGGGTGCTTGGCTAGTCAGGTCAAGCCTGCGCGGCAAACTTTCCCAACTTGGCTAGTCAGAGCTACCGTGGACGAGTGAGCCAAGACCTTGACTTCCTCGGTCAGCTAGACCCCGACGACCCGAAACAGGCATCGCAGCAAATCGCCAACAAGCTGCGGGCCGCCATCCTCACGCGCCGACTCGCTCCCGGCGACAAGCTGCCGTCACAGCCCGAACTAGCAGCCCGCTACGGCGTGGCACGGGAGACCGTCAAGCGTGCCCTAGACCTACTCAGGGCAGAGCGACTGATCGTGTCCCGGCAGGGGAGCGGCGCGTTCGTCCGCGCGCAGACGCAACGGGCCGTTGAGCTGCGTCCGCACATCGAAGCCACGTTTGAGCGGCCCCACGTCACCATCGATTTCGCCGGCTTCTCCGGCGAGACGCTGCGAGACGCGCTCGCCGAAGCACTCGACAAGGTCCGTGTCGGACGGCTGGCGCCGGAGACGATCGCCGTGCGGGTTCTGATCTCCGACATGACCGTCCCGATGGCGCTACCTGCACGGGCCGAGACGCAAGCCGACGACCCGGCCGTACGCGAACGCGCCGAGCGCATCACCCGCCGTGCGGCAGACGGCATCATCGACCAGGTCACCGAGCTGGGCGACCTCGGCCTTATCCGGTCGACCACCGTCGAGGTACGGATGCACCGGGCATCTCCGCTATTCAAGCTCTACATCCTCAACGGCGAAGAGGTGTTCTACGGCTTCTACCCGGTCGTTGAGCGCACCGTCTCGGTTAAGGGCGAGCCCATGGCTATTTACGACCTGATGGGCAAGGACGTACCGCTGTTCCACTACGCGGTGACTGACGACGACACCTCCCACGGCACACAGTTCGTGGAAGCGTCCCGCCAGTGGTTCGACTCGGTGTGGTCGACCATCGCCTACCGATACGACGGATGAGCGCCGACCTTCACCGGCTCATGGCCGGTATCGGTGCGATCCTGCTCGACTTCGACGGGCCGGTGTGCAGCATCTTCGCCAACTACCCAGCGCCGAAGGTTGCCGCCGAACTGGTCGACGTGCTCCGGCGGCGCGGTGTCGACGTGCCGCCCGACCTGGCCAGCGAGCCGGACCCGCTAGAGGTGCTCCGGCGCACCGGTGCGACCGGCGACCAGGACGCCACGCGGGCCGTAGAGGACGCACTCTGCGCAGCCGAGCGCCGCGCCGTCGAGACTGCCGAACCCACGCCGTACGGCCGTGAGGTCATCGTCGCGGCCCGGCAGGCTGGCGTGCCGGTGGCGGTGGTCAGTAACAACTCCGCCGACGCGGTGACCGCCTATTTAACAGCGCATCGGCTGGCCGGATACGTGTCGCCAGTCGTTGGGCGCGTGTACGCCAAGCCAGCTCGCATGAAACCTCATCCGGAACCTGTTCTGGATGCCGTCCGCGCGCTTGGTGCGATTCCGAGTGACTGCGTTTTGATCGGCGACTCACTCTCGGATATCGAGGGGGCGCGGGCGGCAGGAGCCAGCGTGATCGGATATGCAAATCGGCCGTCCAAGGAAGATGCCTTCCGTATGGCCGGGGCGGACGCCGTAATCACATGCATGGGAATGGTGGCCGAGGCGTTAATGGAACGCCCCTGACCTTATATGGATGGCGTTCGCAAAACAGGAACAGCGGGGGCAGGATCAATCCTGCCCCCGCCGCTGGAATTACCAGAGCCGGGCATCCGCTGGAGGCATTGAAACGGCATGTAGATGCCGCTTCGGCTCCACGGTGCGTAGCTTGCTTGGCGCTTCTCCGAAGTAGACTTCTGCGAGCTTGTGCTCATTCAATACCATGAGCTTTGCTACTTCTTCTCGCGAATATTTGAGATTGCTTAAGTAGTGCTCAATGAGGTACCGCATCAGTCTGGGTTCTTCCGAATCGAATTCGCCTGGCTCATTCTTTCTTCCGCCTGGCAGCTTCGACAGTTGAATGTAGAATGTTCGGTACTGGCGTTCGGTGATGGTCCCCAGGTCGTTCGCGCGCTTGACCAGGGCGGCGAGCGATACGCGCCATTTTGCCTTGAGGGCTCCGAGTTCGCGGAATCGGAGCCCTCGCAAGTCAGGTCGGATGTCCTGTGTAGGCATGAGCAGCGCTGATGCGAAAGCATCGGCGTCACGCTCCATGTCGTCGGACGCTGACCCGTTGTGCATTACCAGATGGCCCAGTTCATGTGCCAAAGCGAAGCGACGTGCGGATGCCGGAAGCATTCCGTTCAGAACAATGACATGTCGCCCTGCCATGCCAGGCATCGAAACTGCGGACAGTTTCTCATGGCCAAGGTCTGTCACGAAGACAGGTATCCCGGTCGCCTCAATCAATGCAACGAGATTCGGCAAAGGGCCGGGTGGAATGCGCCATGTAGCACGAACGAACTGTGCCGCACTTTGCGGGTCCCACGACTCGTCGGTTGGGCAGAACGGGAATGGCGCGGCCGAGTCAAATTCCAGCGTACGAAGTAGGCGAACGGCCTCAAGTCGTCGGACGTTCGCCAGTGCGTTAGCCTTCTTGAGCGGCTTTACTGGAAGCGTTAGACGCTTCTTATGGTAGAAATCGACGAAGCCTTCACCAAGCACCTCTTCTCTTTGAGAGAAAAATTCGATAGGAACCCCGCATGCCTTGGCGAGTTGTTCCAAAACATCGCGTTGAGGTTTTTCGAATCCGTTTTCAATCTTCGAAATCTGGCTTTGAGAAATGCCAGCAAGATGCGCAAGGGCGCTTTGCGTCAGGCCTTCTGATTCTCGCGCCAATGTAACCATGCGAGCATTAAACTCATCGGCCATCACCATCCTCCTTGCGTGCTACACGGGCAATGCTGGGAAGCGCAGCGATCTCGGCCGAGCCTGAACCGGGGAGCGAAGGCAGGATCGGCGTAACAGGCGCAAGGACCCCCGCCGCCAGTTCGCGAAGATCGATAAACCACTCAACCTGACCCGCCACCTTGCGGACCAACACGATCTTGTCGACCCCTGCCTCCACCTTGTCGAGGACGTAGCCGCAGGTCACATGTGCAAGCTGCGGCATGCCGTCGAGGAAGCCCTGCCCGGCCAGGCGGACCTGCGTCCGGGTGGGGTAGTTCCTCGGTGCCAGAGCGCGGCTGTGCTTCTTGAACCGGAGAAGCATCCGTTCGCGCAGGACGTACCCGGCCGAGCCCTGAAGCTCAGTGCGTCGTACGCCCTCCATCCCCTCGACCAACGCTTCGTCGGCCCTTCGGATCATGTACTCCCAGACGATCGAGGCGCGCGCCCGAAACCCCCGCCGTCGACCTTCGTCGAGGTGATCTTGCCATGCCCCCTCGACGACCTCGATCAGCCTTTCGGCCCCCGCGACCCCCACGATCTTACGCGCCTCGGCTTCACTGAGCACATGAACCTCCTGTTCAGGGCGGGTCAGGAATATTATTCCGGGCCTGCGTCCAGGTGATCCTACGTGATGGGGGCGACAGCCGTGGGTCCGCCGCCCTCCTGTGGGGCGCTCGGCATGGGCGGTCGCGGGGCCGAACAGGGGGCGCGCCGCGCGCTGCCACAGCTCCTGTCGGTATCGCGGCGCCTACAGCCTTCGTGGTGGGCTGTGAGTCGGCGTGGTGGCGCGGAGCTGCATTGAGTCCGGTCGTCGGCGCGCGAAGGTCGAGACGTTCCAGGCTGCCCGGACGGATCTGGTGATCGCAAGTGGAGGCGAGCTCTTAGCCAGCATGGTGGTCGTCCCCTATCATCCTGAGTGGCGCTCTCTACTGGATCGGAGTCACGGGTTGGCGTTCCTTGACTTGGCTGGCCACGCCGCAGATGTCTCCGCGATACCAGTAGCAGCAACTGGATTTGGATTGACGCTCTGGCAGCTTCGCAAAACGCGTAAAGCGGCGGAAGCTGCCAGAGATGCCGCAAAAACGGCACAAGCGGCTATATCGAGGAGCAATGTGCTCGTCTTGATTCCTCAGTTGCAGCGCACTGAAGAGGAACTGGAGCGAGCGGTGCTTGCAAAGTCGAAGCCGCTTATTCGCTCTCATCTGCAAAGCTGGCGTTGGCAGGCAGGGCAGATGCGGGGGTTGCTGAAGTTCGGCGGGCTCGCTGGAGATGATCTGCTCACCGACATTCAGATCTCAGTTTCCGGAGCGTCGGAGATCGCTAGTGAGCTCGTTGGTTCGATTGATGTTGACTTGGCCGAGCTGACCAAACCTGTGCGCGAAGCTATAGCAAGAGTGACGAACGAACTGAGCGCCGTTGCTAGCATGCAGGGCATTCAGGCGGGAGGAAGTCAGTGAGCCTGGAAGTGGATGGCCCCACGCTAGATCGGCTTGAGCGACTAGTTGCGCTGCTAGTTGATCGAACCTCCAAGGGGGCGGCTCAGTGGCGGATAAGGAAGACGCCTCTAGACTCTGAGCCGGTATTCAGTCTCTCGACTCCGAACTTCACCGTACACCTCCGCCGATCGGATAGAATAGGTGCTCCGGAGATTCGGATAGTAGATGAAGAGGGCAACGAGGTGCTCGATTACCTCGCCGGAGGGATTGTGACCTCTGCCGATCCCAGATACATGAGAATCAATCATGACGTCGATGATCTCTTCGCCATTGTAAGGAAGATGACCATGCGTACGGCCAGGAAACTCGATCGGCTTATCGGTGATATCGAGAAGCTATAGCGATGGTGTATCAGGGTAAGATCGACTGTTCCGGGCCTGCGGCACTTAGGTCTAGCTCGCCGAGGCGGTAGAGACCTCACCTCGTAGTTCTCGTGCCGTATCTGTGTCGCAAGGTGGGTCACGGCTCGCAGACCAGCAGGTCAGCGCCGTGAGCTTCGTGGTCTTGAAAACCGGTAAGGCAGCGATGTCTTCGTGGGTTCGAATCCCACACCCTCCGCCCGTGAGTAGCAAGAACGCCCCTGGCCGGCGCGAACGCTGGCCAGGGGGCGCATCGCTGGACACCGAAGGGCGGCTTGGCTGCGTGCGGTGGCGGCCTACAGCTGGCGAACCGGACTGTCGATGATGAGAATGACGTTTCCGGCAGTGTCGAACGCCTTGAGCCTGCTGAAGGCGAAGCTGTCGGAAAAATAGCTCACCGGCTGGCTTACGGTAATGCTGGTTGTACTGCATGCCCAGGCGCCAGTGGAAAATCGCTCTGCACCGTAAATATCGACCAGGTACACCCGGTACCTGTGGCAGTTCGACGGATGACCGTCCACGCTGATAAGTCCTGTGCCCACGAAATAGCCGGTTTGGTCGTCGATGCACGTCGAGGTATGCCAGGGTTTTACGTCGTACCAAGCGCGACAACTGGCGGCAGCCTGAGCCGGTGTTGCGGCAACCAGGCAGGAGACGCCCACACTTATCGCCGTAAGCGCAAGCGACAGTACTTTCCTTCTGAGATTCACTTGTCCTCCCCCGTTGGCTTGCGTTACAGGGTCGATGACCCTGAACGTAGTGATGTTCGCCGATCATCGGGGTTGCTGTCAATGGTTACTCGATATCTCGGATGGCTTGCAACCGTCTTCGACCCACGTCAATGTGACAATTGCGCGCTTGCGCGAGTCCTGGTCTTGGCCGCCAGCAGGGCCGGTTGCCCGCAGGGTGTGGCGCAGTTCGGGGCGCGTCGCGTCGAGGCGGCGAAGTCGTACCTGGATGAGGCGGGTTCAGGCGATGAGCAGGCGAAGGCCGAGCTCTGCCGCGTCGAGACCGACGAGGTCGTGGTTGCGCTCTGCCCACCGGCCTGAGGCGAGGTCGTCACGGAGGCTGCGTACCACCCTCTGCTCGACGTCCGGCCCGACCCTGGCCCAGACCGACACCCCGCGACGGACGTTCTCGTCCAGGTATGCCTCGGGCCGGCGCCAGTAGGCCTCGAAGAAGCCGTCGACGCAGTCCCAGGGGATGGGCACCGGCTCCAGGCGGGCGCCGATCGCGTCGGCCAGCTCGGTCACAGAAGGCCGGGCGGCAACGAGGTCAGCGGCTTCGGGAAGGTAGTCGCGAGTAAGCCAGAACCGATGAAGCCACCCGGTATCACTGGTGTCGTGCGTGAACACCACCACGCGGCGAGCAACACGCCGCATTTCGCGCAGGCCCGCGATCGGGTCCGGCCAGTGATGGATGGTGGCAAAAGCCATCGCCGCGTCGAAGGACTGGTCCTCGAACGGAAGCCTGTCCGCACTGGCAGCCACGCACGGCGCTGCGCCTGCGGGACGCTGTGCACGCATGAGCGCCGACGGTTCCACTGCGGTGACGTCACGGTCGGTGGGCTCGTAGGAGCCGGTACCAGCCCCGACGTTCAATACCGTCCGCGCATCGCCGAGCGCAGCCCAGACCCTTGCGGCGATCCGCAGCTCGGTGCGCCGCGTCACGGTGTAGGTGGCTCCGATGGTGTCGTACAACTGCCCGCTGGACATGCCCCCGCCTCCCTGGCCGTCACCAGCCCCACGCCGCGTACGGGGCCTGGCGTTGCTGCAAAGAGCGTAGGTCACGTTTTCCCTTGCGACCGGAGTGAGGGACATGTCGCATACATGCGTCATGTTCCCCACTGGCCAGCGTCCGTACTGGTTCCCGCCTCGGCGGCTTGAGCCACGCCGCGCACCGGGGCGGACGTTCGCCACCCGCCCCCAGCAGGGTAGGAAGAATGGTGGAAACCACCTTCAGTGAGAGGGATCACCGATGACCCTGGAACGACCGATCGCCCCGGATCCGTACGAGCTGCTGCCGACCGTTGGGTCGTTCACCCTGACCAGTGACGACGTACACAACGGCGAGCCGATGGACGCCGCGTACGCGCACGGCAGCGTGGGTGGCGACAACGTGTCGCCGCAGCTCGCCTGGTCCGGCTTCCCGGCGGAGACGAAGGGGTTCGTGGTCACCTGCTTCGACCCGGACGCGCCCACGGGCAGCGGCTTCTGGCACTGGGTGCTGGTCAACCTGCCGGCCTCGGTGACCGAACTGCCCCGGGCAGTCGTCGAGGGCGCCCTCGGCGGGGCGTTCAGCGTCCGCAACGACTACGGCCAGCAGGGGTACGGCGGGGCCGCTCCGCCCGCCGGGGACCGGCCGCACCGGTACCTCTTTGCCGTGCACGCGCTGGACGTGGAGCGGCTGGATCTCTCGCCGGACGCCACGCCCGCGTACGTCGGCTTCAACCTGGCGTTCCACACCCTGGCGCGGGCGGTCATCCGCCCGACGTACCAGGTCAAGGAGTAACCACCGGTGAGCCGAAGGGCCGTGCCCGGGCAACGGGCGCGGCCCTTCTCCGTGGGCGCCGGTCAGCCGGGGACGCGGGCGACGGCGAACACCGACTGGCCGAACGGTGGTCGGACGACCTGCTCGGCGGCCTTGGTCACCGGCAGGACGGTGGTGTCGTAGACCTTGACCATCGGGCCCTCCTTCGGCATCAGTCGGAAGACCTTGGTGGCCATGAAGTAGCCGATCAGACCGAGCGCGTTCGCGTAGTGGATCCGTTCCACCCGCAGGCCGGCCTCGGTCATCGCAGCCCCGAGGGTCCGCTTGGTGTAGCGGCGGACGTGGCCGGTGGCGATGTCCGCCGGGCTCATCGCGAACTGGAACGCCGGCACGATGATGATCACCGCTCCGCCCGGCCGGACCAGGTCCCGCATGCTGCGCAGGGCGGCGACGTCCTCCTCGATGTGCTCGAGGACGTTGTACGAGACCGCCGCGCTGTACTCAGCGCCCGCCTCGTCGTGCGGCAGCAGCATCTGCCGTACCTCGATGGTGGGGTGGTCGGCCAGGCGCTCCTTCAGCGCGACCAGTCGGTCCGGGTCCGCCTCGGTGGCGGTGAAGCGGGGCAGGTGCGGTGCCCACTCCAGCGCGTAGTCCCCGAGCCCGCTGCCGATCTCGATCGGGTTGTCGCCGAGGTACGGGATGGCGAGCTCGACGAACCATCGGCGGTGGTTGACGGCTGTCGCGAGGCCCTCCAGCACCTCGGACTGCACGCGCTGGTCCCCGGTGATTTCTGCCATGCGTCGATTCCTCACCATATGACTCGACCCGCATCCGGACCCGACAGAGTCAACCACCTGGCGTTGGCGGTGGGGAAATCGGCCACCGGGGGGTGGCCGGAAAACGTTCGATCGGGGGTGCGGAGATCTTCTACTGGGCGAACCTGGCACATACTACGCCGGAACTCCGAAACGCACACCTCGCCGTCTGGGCGTGACTACGCTCTGAATTGTCATGACTACTCCGGAGTCGGAGGTCGGTCGGGAGTGGTTGCTCCGTCCGGGGTCCTCCAGTGCGGCGCGGCGAGGCGATCCGGGCGGGCCGGACGGCGGTGTACGCCTTGCTGGCCGGTGGCTTCCGGACGCGGCGGCGTCGGCGGGATTCGTGCTGCTGGCGCTCTGGGTGACCGCCCGATTCTGGGTGAACCCCGACCACGAGAGCGGGGTCAATCCTACCGACCAGGCCCAGTTCGAGTGGATGCTGGCGCACGGCGCGCGGGTGTTGACCGATTTTGCCTACCCCTTCGGTTCGGACCGGATGAACGTGCCGGAGGGCGTCAACCTCATGGCGAATACGTCCGTATTATCCGTTTCATTGCCAATGACGCCGGTCACCGTGTTGTTCGGTCCGCGAGCCGCCTTTCTGCTCTTTCTCACCGGCGCGATGGTCGCCACCGGCGTCGCCTGGTACCTCGTCCTCTCCCGGGTGCTGATCCGCTCCCGACCGGCGGCCTGGGTGGGGGCGGCGTTCTGCGCCTTCTCCCCGGCGATGGTGTCCCACGCCAACGCCCACCCCAACATCGTCGCCCAGTACGTCGTCCCGCTGATCGTCTGGCGAACCCTCGCCCTGCGCGAACCGGGCCGGTGGCGGCGCAACGGCCTGATCCTCGGGCTCCTCGTCGTCTGGCAGGCGTTCCTCAACCTGGAGATCCTGCTGATGGCCGCGGTGGGGCTCGGCGTGGTGATCGCCGTCCTGGTCGTCCGTCGGCCCGACCTGTGGCGGGACGCCCGGCCCTTCCTCGCCGGACTCGGCGTCGCCGCCGGCTGCGCGCTCGTCGTGCTGGCGTACCCGCTGTACGTCCAGTTCTTCGGTCCCGGCGCGTACGAGGGCCTCTCCCGGCTGATCCGGGGCTACCGCAGCGACCTCGCCTCCTTCTTCGCCTGGCCTGGTGAGTCGCTGGCCGGTGATCCCCGCGACACCGAGCGGCTGGCCAAGAACCCGACCGAGGAGAACGCCTTCTTCGGCTGGCCGCTGGCGCTGCTGGTACCCGTCCTGGTCTGGTGGCTTCGGGACCGCGCCGAGGTGCTCGGCCTGGCCGCCGTGGGGCTGCTGTTCGCCGTGCTCTCCCTCGGCCGGGAGATTCGCTACAACGGCCGGGACACCGGCGTCCCCGCGCCCTGGGGCGCCCTGGAGAACCTGCCGATCCTGCACTCGGTGGTGCCCACCCGGTGGGCGTTGGCACTGACGCCGGTGGTCGGGCTGCTCCTGGCGTACGGCGTGGCACGGGTCGGTGAGCTGACCCGCCGGCACCCGACCGCCCGCCGGCAGATCCGTCTCGGCGCGGGCACCGTGCTGGCGATGGCGCTGCTGCCCCTGCTACCCACCCCGCTGTCCACGGCCCGGCTGGAACCGGTACCCGAGTTCGTCACGTCCGGGGCGTGGCGACCGTACCTGGCCGGTGGGCGGAGCCTGGTCGCCCTTCCGCTGCCCGACACCGACTACGCCGACCCGCTGCGCTGGTCGGCGGTAACCGGCCTGGAGATGCCGATCGCGCGGGGCTACTTCCTCGGCCCGGACCGACGGCCGGACGCGCCCGAGGGGCGAATCGCGCTGTTCGGCGCCACTCCCCGTCCGACCAGCAGCTTCTTCACCACCATCGGGCGCACCGGAGCGGTGCCGCCGATCACCCCGCAGGACCGGGTGGCAGCCGTCGACGACCTGCGGTACTGGCGGGCCGGGGCGGTGGTGCTCGCCCCGCAGCGGCACGAGGACGCCCTGCGTCGGGGGATGACCGAACTCACCGGCGTCGACCCGGTACGGGCCGGTGGGGTGTGGCTCTGGGACGTCCGCCCCCTGGTGGACTGACCGGCTGGGGCAGTGGACTGACTGGCGGGGTCAGTGGACCGACTGGCGGGGTCAGGGGCGGACGCAGCAGCCCCGGCAGTACTTCGGCTTCGGCAGGGTGAACGCCAGGCAGCAGGTCCGGCGCTGGACGGTGGGCTGACCGGACGGCCCGGGGACCAACTCGACCAGGTCCTGGACGCCGAGCGCGCCGAGCAGGGTGTCGACCGACTCCACCGCCGAGCCGGGGAGCGCGTCGGCGGCCCGCAGGATTCCGTGGGCGACGCCGGAGGCGACCGAGCCGAGCAGCGTACGGGCACCGATGCGGACCTCGGCCTGGATCGCCGCGACCAGCGGGGTGAGGTGCGCGTCGAGCAGCGACGCGCGGAGCAGGCCGAGCAGTTCGGCCTCGTCGGCGACCACCCGCACCCCGGGCGGAACGGCCACGGCCAGTGGGTCGCTCGGCAGCACCGCCACGGTGGTCGACCGGCGCAGCCCGAGTGTGATCAGTGGGCGGTGGTCCTCGAAGTGGATCAGCACGTCGGCCGGATCGAGCAGGGGCACCCGCCGCGCGGACGCCCAGCCGAGCACCGCCGGCAGGGCCAGCCAGTAGCTGTACGACTTCCAGGCCAGGGCGGCGCAGGCGTGCGGCGTACCGCCCCAGCGCTGGGCGGCGGCGGCCAGGAGTTCGGGCAGGCGGGTGCCGTCCACCAGGGTGGTGGCCGGGGACCAGCCGTACTCGTCGGCGACCACCAGGCCGGGCGCGAACTCCGGCAGGTCGTCGGTGCCGAACATGGCCCGCAGCGTCGTGACGACCGGGGCGAGCGGGGCGGCGGCGGTACGGGGTGGGATCACCGCTGTCACTGTCGTGCTCCCCCCGTCGACCGGCCTGCCCTATGAGCTAAGGCTAACCTAACTGGCGCCGCAGGGGGAGGGGTGG